>NZ_VAUW01000009.1 GCF_005771495.1 Maribacter sp. ACAM166 | reverse complement strand
GTAACTTTAGAGTAGATTACCATAGATAGATTTTTAGATTAATGAATTGAATTTCAACACTTTAATTTACTGAAAATCTATCTTTTTTGTTGCATAATAATCAAATATTATTAATCGAACTCAGGTTGAAAGGAAACGATAGATGTCTAACTATTTATCGTTTCCTTTTTAATATTGGGAAGTACTAAAACTTTGTCGAAAATTCTTTGTATATCTACTTCGAATTTCAAGTTCTGAACACGTATTACAGCTTTCCTACTATCTATGTTAATTGCTGTATATTATTGGATTGTTCAATTCCAGCTCAGATAACCTCCCTTTAAATCATACACGTGTGTAAAGCCCATTTTTAATAATTTACGTGCTGCTTTCTTGCTTCTAGCTCCTGATCTGCAATACACATATACCGCCTTTTCCTTGTCTAATTTCACAAAGTAATTTTTGAAATTGTTAGGATTGAAAACATCAATGTTAATGGCATTTTTTATATGACCGTTATTAAATTCGGAAGCGGTTCTAACATCAATAGGCCTTATATTGTTTGTGGTAATAGCAGCTGCGTACTCATTTTTGTTGAGTATACTTATTTGCCCTGTTGCTTCCTTTTTTTTTCTGAATATTGAGTTTAAGAATGACATGATAATTTAGTTTACGATTAATATTATATTATAAAAAGAAACGGTCTTTTTAAGGGACCATTTCCTAAAAACAATTAAGTAGTTAAAACAGTTTAATAAATACATTTTTTTTTCAGATACCAATCAACTTTCTCCATAGTATCATCAGCTAAACGAGTATTTAGCTCATCTAAGGTTTTAGGAGGGGAAACAATAACTTTATCCGCTTTCTTCCAATCCAAAGGCGTGGAAACCTTATGTTTATCTAATGTTTGTAAGGCTTCTAGGGCCCTTAAAATCTCATTCATATTACGACCTACATTTAATGGGTAGTACATAATTAGCCGTATTTTTTTCTTAGGGTCAATAAAGAATACTGCGCGCACAGCTGCAGTTTCACTTTCATTGGGCTGAAGCATTCCGTTTTTCTTTGATACCTTCATATCCAAATCGGCTATTATTGGAAAATCAAAATATACAACTGTATGTTGTCTGACATTTTGAACCTAGCCTAAGTGTGTGTGAACACTGTCAATACTAAGCCCCAATAATTCTGTATTCAGAGCTTCAAATTCTGACTTACGTTCAGCAAATCCACTCATTTCAGTCGTACATACGGGAGTGAAATCTGCCGGATGAGAAAATATTACAATCCACTTGTCTTTAGCAAAATCTGATAATTTTATTTTTCCTTTTGTTATTATTGCTTCAAAATCTGGAGCTACATCTTCGATTCTTGGCATACTATTTACCGTAGAATTATCGATTGTTTCCATGTATTAATTATTTAAAATAAAGGTACCATAGTCCTGCTCTTGCCACTGTAACACAAGTTACATTGAACCTTAAATAGGTGTTAAAAAAGGTGTGATTTCATATGAAAGCACACCTTTTTTTGTAGTTTAATAAAGTGAAATCATTAAAAATTTAAGATCACTTATCGCATTAGTGTTATACCATCCAAAAAGTTCAAAAAATTTAAAGTGTCGTCGGACAAACGAATTCAGATATTGGAATATTCGTTTCTTGAATTGACTTAAATCCGCCTTTGACATCTATTAGGTTATGGATGCCGCGACTTTTTAAAATAGAAGCAGCAATCATACTTCTATAGCCTCCGGCACAGTGCACGTAGAAAGACGTGTTATCTGGAAATTCTGATAGATGGTCATTTAGAAAATCCAAAGGTGTAGTATTTGCTTCTAAAACATGCTGAGAAAGGTATTCAGATTCCTTACGTACATCAAATACAGGTGATTTTAAGGCCTCGATGACTTTTTTAAGCTCTTCGGCGTCAACTTGACTTACGGTATCATATTCCATTGCCGCCTTTTTCCAGGCATCAAAACCACCTTCTAAGTAACCCAAAGTACCATCAAAACCAACTCTCGAAAGTCGGGTAATCGCTTCTTCTTCCAATCCAACTGGAGTCACCAATACAATAGGTTGTTTTACATCTGCAATCAAGGATCCTACCCAAGGAGCAAAACTACCATCAAGACCAATAAATATAGAACGTGGTATATGGCCTTTGGCAAAATCATCTTGATGGCGTACATCTAAAACAATGGCTCCAGTTTCATTTGCTACGGCTTCAAAAGCCATTGGGGAAAGTGCCCTTGTACCACGTGCCAAAACGGTTTTAATATCTTCGTAACCTTCTTTATTCATTTTCACGTTCAAAGGAAAGTATTGTGGGGGAGGCAATAAACCTTCAATAACTTCCTCAATAAATTCATCCTTGGTCATATCTGCCCTTAGGGCATAGTTCATTTTCTTTTGGTTGCCTAAGGTGTCTACCGTTTCTTTCATCATATTCTTTCCACAGGCGGATCCTGCTCCATGTGCCGGATAAACGATTACATCATCTGCCAAAGGCATAATTTTATTGCGTAAACTATCATATAAAAAACCTGCAAGGTCTCGCTCGGTCAACACGCCTATTTTCTGAGCTAGATCGGGTCTTCCTACGTCGCCCAAGAATAAGGTGTCACCACTAAAAATAGCATAATCCTTACCATCTGCATCTTTTAGTAAATACGTTGTACTTTCCATCGTATGACCAGGAGTGTGTAACGCAATAATGGTTAAATCCCCTAACTTAAATTCTTGATTATCTTTTGCTATAATAGCTTTGAAAGAAGGATTGGCTTTGGGTCCGTAAATAATATCGGCCCCGGTTTCTTTGGCTAAAGTGACATGACCGCTTACGAAATCAGCATGAAAATGGGTCTCAAAAATATACTTAATTTTTGCATTATCATCTTTCGCTTTATTAATATAAGGTAGCACCTCACGTAAAGGGTCAATGATAGCCACTTCTCCTTTACTTTCAATATAATAGGCGCCTTGCGCCAGACAACCTGTATATATTTGTTCTACTTGCATGATGTTTTATATTTTGAATATGTAATAAATTTAATTTTTGTAATTAAGCTTTACAGTTACCTGGGTTACATAAGAACTGATTTATGAAAAAAATTCCATATAGAATATGAAAGCAGCCATTATCAAAATAAAATAGCCGAATCCTTTTTTTAGTTTATGACCACTTATAAAATTACTAAGGTAACTACCTATAAAAATACCAATGAACGAAAGACCTGTAAAAAGGGCTAAAAAGTTCCAATCGATTTCCATGGTCATGGCATCTCCCAAAAAGAAACCTATTAATGATTTTAAGGCAATAATGATTAATGATGTACCAACGGCAATTTTCATTTCCACATTAGCTAAAATCACCAATGCTGGAATGATTAAGAATCCGCCTCCGGCACCTATTATTCCGGTTATGCCACCGACTACTAACCCTTCTAATAGAATAAGCGGATAGTTATAAGCAATTTCCCCGGCGGTGATACCCTTCTTTTCTTTTTTGAGCATAGAGTAGGCAGCAGGTAGCATTAACACCGAAAATAAACCGAACATCACCATTCTGCGGGTAAATTGAAATTGTTCTAATTGAAATAAAACGTCTGGTATTGCTGGTACAACATAATGCCTAACGACGGTAACGCCTATAATTGCGGGAATGCCAAATACGATTGCTGTTCGCCAATCTACGAAGCCTTTAAGATGTTGTTGCCACCCACCCACCAAAGCACCTGCACCAACAATGAACAAAGAATATGCGGTTGCCGCTTTTTCGTTTATTGAAAAGAGATAGGCCAACACTGGTACGGCCAAAATTGAACCTCCGCCACCAATTAGACCTAAGGAGATACCTATAATCAAAGCGCTGAAATATCCAAAAATGTGCAACATTTCCATAAAAATATATGTTATGCAACAAATGTAGAGTAGACCTGAAACCTACGCAGTAACAATAGTTACAGAAGTATTATAAGTCTAAAATTTTAAGGTAATTACGATGCAGTTTTATTTTTTCCATTTGTTCTAATTTCTTTAATAATCTTGAAATAACTACCCTTGAGCTATGAAGATCATAAGCTATTTCTTGGTGGGTGTTATGGATGATATCATCTTGGTTCACTCTTGCCTTTTCTTTTAGGTAGCCTATTAACCGTTCATCCATTTTTTGGAAAGCGATACTATCCAATGTACTTAATAGTTCGTTCAATCGTACGTGGTAACTGTTGAACACGAAATTTCTCCACGATTTATATTTGGTAGTCCATTCTTCCATTTTTTGAATAGGAACCATAATAAGTTTGGCATCGGTTTCAGCTATAGCCCTTATTTCGCTTTTTGCATCGCCCATACAACAAGCCATGGTCATAGAACATGTATTGCCTTTTTCTAGATAGTATAATAAAAGTTCGTCACCATCTTCATCGTCACGAAGAATTTTAATAACTCCAGAAATCAATAAAGGCATTCCTCTAATAAAATCGCCAATTTCCATTAGTTTATACCCTTCAGGGACCTCTTTAAAAGTTCCTACTTGTACGATTTCATTAATAAGTTCCTCTTCAAAAATTTTACCGTACTCCGCTTTTAAGTCTTGAATCATAATTTTATTAATTTGTTTCTTGGGCTATTATCCTGTTAAATATTAAAATATAATTATCCGAATTAATTTGTATTCGTCTGAAATACAATGTATTGAGTGCGATAGTGCTATGGTAATGGCAATAAATAGTGTTGAAATTTGGAAATTTAAGCCAAATAAAACGGTTAATGTATATACTGCAACCGCCACATCGATACCTACCAACTACATAAGAAATATACATCAAACCTGTATAAAAAATTAGTTCGATACTATATTTAAATCGCACGTTGTGCATCGTTTCTTTACCCCGTTAAAATTACTTAATTTATTAGGATTTGCCTCTAATACTACATCTTTATGGCATCGTCGGTATTTTAAAAAAAGAACACTTTATAACTTGGTACCTGCTATTAACATACCTTAAGATTATGAAACGAATATTTAGGAATACCATATTTTAGAGGGTAACATTAGCTGCATAGAATATCAATTCTTCTTAGTAGTATATTAGAAAATATAAATTCATTAGGAATACAATAACCTGATATTAATCATATTTTTTTCTGAAGGATGACGGTAGCTTTGTAAATAAACCTATTGTTATGTGTTCTCTTGTTCAAAAATATAATGTGCCGGGTCCTCGGTATACTAGTTATCCTACAGTACCTTTTTGGGATGTAAATACCTTCTCTGGAGCGAAGTGGGGGGACTCCGTAAAAAAAAGTTTTCATGTTAGTAATTCCATTTCTGGTATAAGTCTTTATATCCATTTACCTTTTTGTGAACGTATGTGTACTTTTTGTGGCTGTCATAAGCGTATTACGAAACGCCATGATTTAGAGTTACCCTATATTAAATCTGTGCTAAGGGAATGGAAATTATATAGTACCCTTTTTTCAGAAAAACCAATCATTAAAGAATTGCATTTAGGCGGAGGTACTCCTACATTTTTTACTCCTGAAAATTTAAAATTCCTTATCGATGGAATACTAAAGTTTGCAGTCAAAGGAAAGGATGCAGAATTTAGCTTTGAAGGCCACCCGAACAATACCACAAGAGAACATCTACAAGCTTTGTATGATGTAGGTTTTAGACGCGTAAGTTTTGGTGTACAAGATTATAATGATACTGTGCAGAAAGCAATTAATAGAATACAGTCTTTTGAAAATGTTAAAAATGTAACAGAATGGGCAAGGGAAATAGGGTATACTTCAGTAGGGCATGATATCATTTTCGGACTGCCACATCAAAAATTAAGTCATGTAGAACATACGATTGCTAAAACTAAAGAACTAAAACCTGATCGGCTTGCTTTCTATAGTTATGCACATGTACCATGGTTGGCGGGTAATGGACAACGAGGATATAAAGATGCGGACTTGCCATCGCCAGATGAGAAAAGAGCTCAATATGAAACAGGTAAAGAGATGTTATTAATCTCGGGATATAAGGAAATAGGTATGGATCACTTTGCCTTAAAGACAGATAGTCTTTTTAAAGCTATGGATAGTGGAAAATTACACCGTAATTTTATGGGCTACACAAGTTCCAAAACCCATTTAATGATTGGTTTGGGTGCCTCTAGCATAAGTGATAGTTGGTATGGTTTTTCTCAGAATGTAAAAAACGTTGAGGAGTACCAAGATTTGGTTAAAAATGATATTATACCTGTATATAGAGGACATATATTAACAGATGAAGATCAAATAATTAGAAGACATATCTTAAATTTAATGTGTAGATTCCATACTTCTTGGAACGCCTTTTTGTTACATATTCCGCAAATGGAAAGTATACTGAAAAGACTAGAGGAGATGGAGCTGGATGGATTAGTTGAAATTACCGAAGGCAATTTACAAATTACAGAAAAGGGTAGACCATTTGTGCGCAATGTGTGTATGGCTTTTGATTTGCCATTGCAGAAAAAATCGCCTGATACTAAGCTTTTTTCAATGACTGTATAATGCGTAGGTACGTTAGAGTTCTCTATTTATTAATTTCTAAATAATAGTATCATGAAAAAAATAATAGTACTTACAGATTTTTCAGACCAATCTAAGTATGCCCTTAAAGCTGCTGCAGATTTAGCTAAAAAATACAAGGTAGAATTACTTGTAGTTCATATGTTAGAGCTAAACCAAGCTTTGCTCAGTTCACCAGATGGCTTCTATGCAGAACAAACTGTGTTTCTTGTCAAACTAGCAGAAAAGAACCTAAAGGAATTCTTAAACCAATCTTTTTTAGAAGGAATTACTGTTACTCCAATCATTAAACATTTCAAGGTGTTTAGTGAACTCGATGCGATTGCAGAAGAGCATGGTGCAGATTTAATTGTGATGGGTTCAAACGGAACCAGTGGTCTTGAAGAATTCTTCATTGGGTCAAATGCAGAAAAGGTAGTTCGTAATGCATCTATACCTGTATTGGTAATCAAGGGTGAGGTAACTGAATTTAGTATTAATCGATTTGTTTTTGCATGTGATTTTAATGACGATAATCTACCAGCTTTTCAAAAAGCTAAGGAATTTTCAAAATTGTTCGATGCTAAAATGGAGATTGTCTTTATCAACACTCCGAATGACGAATTTTTGAGCAATAGGGATGCGTATCAGAAAATCAATAAATTTTTGACGAAAGCCAATGCAGGGCAGCAGGTAGAAATTTATAATGATTATAGTGTAGAACAGGGAATTCTAAATTATGGAAAAGCTATACTAGCAGACGCCATTGCCATACCTACACATGGTCGTAAAGGTCTTTCTCATTTGTTTAATGGTAGTATTGGGGAAGATGTCGTAAACCACGCTAGAATACCGGTGATTACTTTTAAGATTTAACAACACTGCGAGAAATGATATTTGACAGATAAACCTAAGGTGATGCCTTGGGTTTATTTGTTTTAATAATTACTGACCCGTTGTG
Organism: Maribacter sp. ACAM166; assembly: GCF_005771495.1. Taxonomy (GTDB): domain Bacteria; phylum Bacteroidota; class Bacteroidia; order Flavobacteriales; family Flavobacteriaceae; genus Maribacter. The sequence goes on along the minus strand of NZ_VAUW01000009.1, from coordinate 141,757 downwards.
CATCTTGAGAGAATTGTTTCTAACTACGCATGTTGTGCGAGGTGTGAGTGTTGTCTCGATATGCAATGAAGTTTAAATACTAGCGAAGTGGAAGGGTAGGTATCGACTACCTCTTTAATACCATATAGGTGCTCAATAGTTCTACTGAGGTTGCCGAAGTACCCGAAAAGACATTTATTTAAAATAAATCAAGAAACATAGCAGGTATTTATTAGTTCAAGGATGACATTCGATGTCGCTTGATACCAATTCAATAACAGGTTTAGGAGATAAATAAGGAATGCCAAGGCCTAATCCTCGAATAATAAATATTAAACCAATAAGTACCACAAAGACTGGAATCATTTTCTGAACTTTCAATCGTCTAGTTCCCTTTAATAAACCTCCAAAATAAATTGCTGTTGTCATTAGGGGAATAGTTCCTAATCCGAATAATAACATATAACCACCACCTTGAAGCGGATTTCCCATTGCTACTGCTCCAAAAAGTGCCATATAGACAAGCCCGCAAGGTAGAAAACCATTTAAAAACCCGATAGTAAGAAACGTGTCTGCAGTTTTACGTTTCAATGCTTTTCCTAACCTACTTTTAATGTTTGATATAATCTTGTAAATGGGTTTTGATAAATTGTATTGATTGAGTTTTCGAACAGGTAGTAAAATGGTAATAATCATTAATACGCCTATGAGTATTGATAATTTTTGTTGTAATCCAAAAACATAGAGTCCCTTGCCCAATAGACCAAAAACGAACCCTAATATGGTGTATGACAATAATCGGCCAAAATGATAAATACCAATTTGAGATAATTTTCTGAAGTTGTTAGAGCGATCTACCGGTAACATAAAGGCAATAGGACCACACATGCCAATGCAGTGTAGACTTCCCATAAAACCAAGTATAAGTGCGGCAAAAATCATTTTAATAGGTTATTTTATCCTTAAATAAGTAGGATTCATTTTCATATTTCCATGAAACTTTAACATCCCAACGACCATCTAACAGACGGTTATCAGGTATAAGTATTTGTGCGCTGGTCAATTTCAAGTCAATGTCAAAGTCTAGCTTTTTGTTCGATGGTCTATAAAGGGATACTGTTCCCTTTACCTTTGAATAGTTTAGGTTGGAAGGAAATTGAACAAGAAGCCCTGCTTCTTGTTTTAAGACCGTTAAATTGACCGAATTCTTGGTAGCATTGTTCTGGTCATCTATTTCGTCTTGAAAAGCTAATTCAGCCCTATAATAATCTTCGGTAACCAAATCATGATGCGCACGATGATTTGTACTCATACGTATAACAAAAAATAGAATGAAACTTATAAACCCTATAAATGCTATTACAATAGCTGTTCCCCAATTTATTTTCATAATTTATTTTTATATGATTACCGATAACTCCTAGGAGCTAAAAATGTTGTTGACGTAGTTTCAATGAGTACATCGCTACTATAAACTCCAATCTGTATTTTTTCTTTGTCCGTCTTAATAGCTGCATTGTTTATTTCAATAAAGAGCGTGCCTTCTGCCAAGTCTTGAGCAGCTACAATAAAGTCTTTATGGCGAACCAGTTTTACCGTCCCCTTGTGAGACAACAGTTTGAAATTTACATCTGATACATCTTTGGTTGTTTTATTTACCAATTTATAGGTGTATACATTACTGATTATATTGCCTTCTTTATGTTCATAAAGTTGACCAGGTAATCTAAGAATAGTTGCTTCAACATCATTACGTAAAAAGAGCATACCAATCAATAATCCTGTTAGTATAACTAAAACAGCTGTATATCCTTTTAACCTTGGGGTAAATTTAAACTTAGCTTTCTTTGTGATTTCATCTTCGCTGGCATATCGAATCAAGCCCTTTGGCAGGTTTACCTTTTCCATAATAGTATCGCACTCATCAATACAGGCGGTACAGTTTACACACTCTAGCTGTGTTCCGTTACGAATATCTATCCCTGTAGGACAAACATTTACACATTGAAAACAATCAATACAATCACCATGACCTAATGCTTCACGATCTTCATTTTTTCTAAATTTTTTTCGACCTTCTTCCCCCTCACCACGTACATGATCATAGGCTACAACAATAGATTTCTCATCTAAAAGTACACTTTGCATTCTACCATAGGGGCATGCTATAATACACACTTGTTCTCTGAACCAAGCAAATACAAAATAGAATACTGCTGTAAAAATCAGTAGGGAAATTAGAGTGCTTGTATGTTGCAGAGGTCCATCGCCAACATATTGTAATAATCTATCGCTTCCTATCATATAGGCTAGGAACACATTGGCAATTAGAAAGGAGATAATTAAAAACGCAAACCATTTGGTAATCCGTTTCCTTATCTTTTCAGCATTCCAAGGTTGTCGATTCAATTTTATTTGTGCTCCACGATCACCATCTATCCAGAACTCTATTCTACGAAAAACCATTTCCATAAAAATGGTTTGAGGGCATATCCACCCACAGAAAATACGTCCAAAAGCTACTGTAAAGAGCGCTATGAAAATCACCCCTATAATCATAGAAATCACGACCAAATGAAAATCTTGGGGCCAAAATGGAAATCCAAAAATATTAAACCTGCGGTCTATAACATTGAACAAGAGAAATTGGTTGCCATTTATTTTTATGAAAGGTGATAAGAATAAAAATGACAATAATAAATAGCTAACATAGGTGCGGTATTTCCAAAATTTACCACTTGGTTTTTTTGGAAAAACCCATGCACGATTACCTTCTTCGTTAATTGTGCCTATCGTATCCCTAAAGCTTTCTTGATCCTGTGACATTTTATCTTTTTAAACTTTTAAGAGTTAATGAGGCATTCAGTTCTCAATCATCAGATTTTTAATTTTGTAGACTATCTGCCATAACTTCTGTGTCAACTGTATTGATATCGGATACATCTGTTGAGGCGTTTGAGTCTATCCAAATTTCGCCTTCTGCTGCTTTAGGATTTGCCGAGGTCGTACCTTGAAAATTGAGGACATAACTTGCCACTTGCGCCATCTCTTCTGGTTTCAAGTTCTGTTTCCAAGCAATCATACCTTTGCCATCTCGGCCACCTTCTGATATCGTATTGAAAACGTTCTTAATGCCACCACCAAGAATCCAGTGTTTATCGGTAAGGTTAGGACCTATACCACCGCCACCATCAGGCATATGGCAGGCAACACAACTGGCTTCAAAAATAGTTTTTCCGGCACTGATGTCTGATGCTTCGGTCAAAAGCACAACGCTATTTGCATCAACCAGGCCTTTAGCGGTTTTCTTGTAAGCTTCAATCTCAGCTTTTGCCAAAGTGACTTCGTTTAGGTACTCTGTTTCTTGGTCATAGTCTCCAATTACATGAAATCGTACCATATAAACAACCGCAAAAATGATTGAGGCATAAAACATATATACCCACCATGGTGGAAGTTTATTATTCAATTCTCGTATACCATCATAATTGTGATCAAGAATGATTTCGCCTTCTTCTTCAATAGGTTTCGTGCCTACTAGTTTTTTATAAAAATTTTGGCCCCATGTCCATTCCCACTTCTCATTCTTTGTTGCCAAATAGCGTACTTTGGCCTCGTCATCAAGAGTATAGAAGAGTACGTTTTCAATTGCTTGTATAATGAAGGCTATTGCTATTAATAATAATAGAATAAGCGTCATAAATGCAAACATTAGCATAGGATATGCGATGAAAGCTGGTTTATTACCACTGTCAATATTTAATTCCATAATTATGATGACCACAAAGAAGGCCACCATAATTCTGAACCACCAAGCTGTATTATTTTTCATTATTGATCGTTTTGTTGGTTATCGTTTTCTAATGGCATCTCACTCATTTCTTTTATATGGTCTTTAGATGCGGTCATTACCCAAAGAAACAGAATGGTGAAGAAAACAAAGAATATGAGTAATGATATCATAGGGTACGTAGCAACGCCCTCTATACTTTCCATGTAACCTTTTACAAATTTCAGCATGACTTAATTATTTATCAGAAATGGTTGGTTGTGCGTTTTTTATTTTTATGTCGGTACCTAAGCGTTGTAGGTAGGCAATGAGCGCTACAATTTCTCGGTCTTTCATCTGTATAAATTCTTCACCGTTATCTTGAGCATCTTTTTTATCAGCTTCGTAACTCTTAGCGAAATCTGGATCTGCATATAGGTTTTTCTCTATTTTGGCACCCTGTGCGTCCATGTTTTCTTGGGCGTTATCAATATCCTCTTGGGTGTAAGGCACGCCTAATGTAACCATGGTTTCCAATTTTGATTCTGTATTACTACGATCAAGTTTATCTCTAACCAACCATTGGTATGCAGGCATAATCGATCCCGAAGATGTACTTTGTGGATCGTACATATGGTTCAAGTGCCAGTTGTCTGAATATTTCCCACCGATACGTAATAAATCAGGTCCTGTTCTTTTACTTCCCCATAAAAATGGATGGTCATAAACAAATTCACCTGCTTTTGCATATTCACCATATCGCTCAACTTCACTACGAAATGGACGAACCATTTGCGAGTGACAGCCTACACAACCTTCACGTATGTAGAGATCACGACCCTCTAATTCGAGAGGAGTATATGGAGTAACACTACTAATAGTTGGAATGTTCGATTTCACCAAAATCGTGGGTACAATTTGAATAATTCCACCGATTAGAATAGCAATTGTAGCTAAAATAGTTAGTTGAATAGGCTTACGTTCTAACCAGGTATGGAAAGTCTCGCCCGATGTTCTGTTTTTGGACACATGACTTAATGCTGCTGCCTCGGCCAATTCATCTTCTATAGCACTTCCTTTTCTAATTGTCGCTACAACATTATAAATCATAACACAGGCACCAACGATATAGAGGCTGCCTCCAATGGCGCGCATCCAGTACATAGGCATGATTTCAGTAACAGTCTCTAAGAAGTTACCATAGACTAAAGTTCCATCAGGATTAAAATCTTTCCACATTAAAGCTTGGGTAAAACCAGCTACATACATGGGTAGGGTATAAAGAATTATACCTAGGGTACCTATCCAAAAGTGAAAATTGGCAAGACCCTTTGAAAAAAGTTTGGTCTTTGTCATTCTTGGAACCAACCAGTATATCATACCAAAGGTCAAGAATCCATTCCAAGCTAGTGCACCAACATGAACGTGTGCGATAATCCAATCACTAAAATGGGCAATAGCATTTACGTTTTTAAGAGATAGTAGAGGGCCTTCAAATGTGGCCATACCATAACCGGTAATTGCGACCACCATAAATTTTAAGACCGGATCTGTACGTACCTTATCCCAAGCACCTCTCAATGTTAATAGTCCATTTATCATACCACCCCAAGAAGGTGCTAATAACATAATGGAAAAGGCGACACCTAAGTTTTGGGCCCAATCGGGTAGGGTAGAGTATAGTAAATGGTGAGGTCCGGCCCAGATGTAAATAAAAATCAAGGACCAAAAGTGAACAATCGATAATTTATAGGAATATATAGGTCTATTCGCTGCTTTAGGTACAAAATAGTACATAAGACCTAAAAAAGGTGTTGTTAAGAAAAAGGCTACCGCATTATGTCCATACCACCATTGTACCAAGGCATCTTGTACACCAGCATATACCGAATAGCTCTTAAAGAGACTCACAGGAAGTGCTAAACTATTAAAAATATGCAGCACCGCAACCGTAACAAATGTGGCCAAGTAGAACCATATTGCAACATACATGTGCCGCTGTCTTCTTTTTATAACAGTACCAATTAGGTTAACACCGAAGGCTACCCAAACTATGGCAATCGCAATATCAATAGGCCATTCTAGTTCTGCATATTCTTTTGACGAACTATAGCCCAAAGGCAATGTGATAGCAGCGGCCACAATAATTGCTTGCCAGCCCCAAAAGTTGAACTTGCTCAGAAAGTCGCTGAACATTCGGGCTTTTAGTAATCGTTGGCTAGAATAGTAAACTCCAGCAAAAATAGCATTTCCTACGAATGCAAAAATAACCGCATTGGTATGTAAAGGACGTAAACGCCCAAAACTAAGCCATGAAATACCGTCGGTTACATTTGGAAAAAGGAACATGAATGCCAGTAGAAGACCTACCGACATACCCACAATTCCCCATAGCATAGTAGCATAGAGGAAATTTTTTACAATTTTGTTGTCATAATAAAACTGCTGTACTGCCATAAGTGGTAATTATTTAGTTGGATTTTTTTGAGGTTTGATGAACTTTTTTGGTTCGTCCTTTACCAGTTCATCTTCAAAAAGCATACGTACGGAAGGTGTGTAAGAATCATCATACTGACCTTTTCTGACCGAAAAAATAAATGCTACAAAAAAGATTAAAGCCACAATTAGGCTGATAATTAATAACATATAGATTACACTCATGCTTACCTGAATTAAGTAGTAAATTTAAGAGGGTTGAAAACTCTAAAAAATGACAATTGTCATACTTTTCGATTTTCCGTTAATAAATTAAAAACACGACTAAACTCAATTATGATAGTTTATGTTTAAATAATTGATAGTGTGTTGGTTGAGGTTTGTTATTAGAAGAGTTAGTCTTAAAATTCGTTATAGGAAAACAGAAAAAGAACTATATTATTGGCTAGGACTTGGGTTATTTTTTTTAAATAAAACCATTAAAAATTTGATACCTAAATAATTGTAGGCATCAATATGGCTAGGTCAATTTTCTACCGATAAGATTGGTTGTGATTGTAGTGAAGATAACGATGCTTATAGAACTTAAAGGCATTAGAATAGCAGCAATAACAGGTTCTAATTGCCCGGTAATGGCAAAGAAAAGTCCGATACAATTATAAAGTAAGGATAATATAAAACTCATTTTAATAATTCGTATTGCCTTTTTAGAAGCAATAATATAAGTATATAACTGCTTGAATTTAGACGCATCGAGAATTGCATCGCAAGCAGGTGAGAAGACATTGATGTTTTCTGAAATTGCAATGCCCACATCACTTTGAGCGAGAGCGCCGGCATCATTTAGGCCATCACCAACCATTAATACCTTTTTGCCTTGCTGTTGTAGTGATTTTATAAACTCTAATTTGTTTTCTGGTTTCTGATTAAAATAAAGCGGTGTCAATTTTGGCAACAAATTTTCTAACCGCTCTTTTTCACCTTCATTATCTCCGGATAAAATTGCCAAGTTTAAGGTCTCTGCCATGCTTTTAAAAACAGAAGCTAGCCCATCTCTATATTGATTGTGAAATACATACCTGCCTTTATACGAGTTGTTAGAACTAATATATATAGAAGTGTCTAGTAGGTCGTCTGTTTTTATGTTACCTACAAAATCTGCAGAACCTATTTTCATGCTAATTTTATTTTTTACACTTTCTAGACCTTTACCAACATGTTCCTCATATTCATCGAGGGTTATAATATTTTGCTCTTTTAATAAATCATATAACGTTCTGCTTAAAGGATGGTTAGATGCCCTAATGGTGTTCTTTAAAATTGATTCTTCCTCAGCAGTTAAAGGCATTCCTTCATAAAATGCAGTACTTTGTTGTGCGGTAGTTATTGTACCTGTTTTATCAAAAATAGCGGTATCAATTTTTGCCAACCGTTCAATGGTTTGGGTATTCTTTAGGTAAAACTTTTTCTTACCAAAAATGCGTAACATATTACCCAAGGTAAATGGTGAGGCAAGTGCAATTGCACATGGACACGCAATTATCAAAACAGCAGTAAAAACATTCAATGCTTTCGATGCGTCATAAAACAACCAGAATGTGGTTGCTATAAAAGCGATGCTGAGAACTGAAATAGTAAAGCGTTTGCCAATACTATCTGTAAGGTTTTGAAATGAAGTAACCTTATCCGTTTTAAAGACAGCATTGCCCCATAATTGGGTGAGGTAACTCTGCGAAACAGATTTTAAGGCAATCATTTCTATGACGCCTTTTAATTGTTTTCCTCCAGCAAAAATTAAGTCTCCAGTTTCTTTAATTACCGGCTCAGATTCGCCGGACACAAAACTATAATCTATTCGAGCTTTGCCGCATACCAAACTACCGTCAACAGGTATCATTTCTTCATTACGAATCAAGATTCTATCACCCTTAATAACATTCTGTACAGGTACTGCTTCTTCTTTACCATCTGCATTTATTCGTGTAATGGCTATTGGGAAATAAGATTTGTAATCCCGTTCAAATGAAAGAAAGCTATACGTTCTCTGCTGGAAAAATTTACCTAGCAAAAGAAAAAACACCAATCCTGTAAGCGAGTCAAAAAAACCACTTCCCAGTTGAAAGGCAATTTCAATAGTACTTCGGAGAAATAGAACCAAAATGCCTAGTGCAATAGGTACGTCAATATTCAAAAGTTTTGCTCGCAGGCCTTTATATGCAGATACAAAATAATCCCACCCTGCATAAAAAACGACAGGTAAAGAAAAAATGAACATTAGCCAACGGAAGATTTGTTGGTATTCGTTGAGCCAATATTCTCCACCTGAGGCGGCACTTGAAGCTAAATCAAAATATTCGGGAAATGAAAGAAACATGACATTACCAAAAGCGAAGCCAGCAACGCCTAGTTTGTATATAAGGCTCCTATCAGAGTCCTTTTTTTTATTTTCAAAATCATCTAGAGAAATGTAGGGTTCATACCCAATTCTAGCTAATAAAAGCACCAACTCCTTTAAGCTGATTTGATTAGAATGATAGGTTATTCGAATGGTTTTTTTCGGAAAATCTACTTGGGAGTTTGTAATATGCGCGTTAAGTTTATTTAAATTTTCTAAAATCCAGATACACGAACTACAATGTATATGCGGTATGTATAAATTGATAATTTGAATAGTATCGTCATTGAATTCAGTCAATTTTTCTATGATATCACTATTATCTAGAAAATCATACTTTCCCTCAATCGATTTTGGTGTTGTGCCAGCAGCCGACTGTAATTCGTAGAATTGAGTAAGGTCATTGGTAGATAGTATTTCATAAACGGTCATGCACCCAACACAACAAAAGGTTTTATCATCAAATTCAATAGTTGACTTATCACATGAATCACCGCAATGATAACATTTAGTATTATGCATATTTACTTACTTATACCTATGGCAAAGGTGGGTTTGAAAGACTTTTTAAAACATGACAATTGTCAGTTCCTATTAAATATAGCCTAAGTAATTTTGGAGTATCAGGTATAAAGATGATAAACATGGATAGTAGATGTGATAATTGTATTGTACGGCAGTTTAATTCTCTACGGGCATTGAGCAAAGAAGAATTGAAAAAAGTTTCTGATGCTAAGATTTCAAGAAAGCTTAAAAAAGGTGATTCTCTTTTTGTAGAAGGTCAGAAACTTGACGGTGTATTTTGTGTGAAAGATGGGGTTTCTAAGTTGTCTAAATTAAGCAGTAATGGAAAAGAACAAATCGTAAAATTGTCGAACAAAGGCGAAGTCATGGGACAACGTTCGGTGATTGCAGAAGATTGTACAAACCTTAGTGCTACAGCGATAAACGATATGGAAGTCTGTTTCATTCCCAAAGAGATCATCTCCAATATCTTAAATACAAATCCATACTTTTCTCTTGAAGTATTACGTCATATGGCACATGATTTAAAGGAGGCAGATGATGTGATTGTAAATATGTCTCAAAAAACAATAAAGCAACGATTAGCCGAAGCCTTTATTTATTTAAATAAAAATTACGGTGAAGATGAGAATGGTTTTTTGGTGTTGACCTTGAGTAGGGATGACTATGCAAATATCGTGGGTGCAGCGACAGAATCCCTCATTCGCATGATATCTGAATTTAAGAAAAAAGGACTTATTAAAACATCAGGTAAGAAGATAGGAATTGTACAAGAACAAAAACTTCAAGAGTTATCAGAAGGTTTTTAAATTACTAATAATATTTACTGACAAATGTCATTGTCTCGGTTCGCTCTTGAGTTTACTTTTATACATTATAGATTCAAATCATTTTTATGAAGAATATACTGGTACTTACCGATTTTTCAGTCCCAGCATGGAACGCAACTACGTATGCCTTTCATCTTTTTGAGAATACAAATTGTGTCTTCTATTTTCTAAATACCTACACGCCAGAAATCACTAGTACTCGTTTCTTGGCAGATGCCGTACCTAACGTATTACAAAATTCTACCCCTGCACTATCTTCTAAAAAAGGCCTGGAAGCACTCGTACGAAATAGTAGAAAAAACTTTAAAAATCAGCTTCATAATTATAAAACCATTTCTTCTTATTCTTTGTTGATAGATGAGGTTAAGCAAGTGGTAATCGATTCTGAGATAGACTATATTGTAATGGGTACCATTGGTAGTTCAGAGAAGGACTCGGTATTTATGGGCAGAAATACAGTTAGAATAGTAAAAGCCGTGACTAATTGTCCCGTTTTAGCGGTTCCGAAGGACTTTCAATTCAAACAGCTCAATACTATTGCTTTTATTTCAGATTTAAATCATTTTTATAGTAGTGAAGAATTAGACCCAATTTTAATGCTGGCCAAAATTTTTCATAGTTCGGTAGAAATAGTAACTATTCAGAATAGTCTTGGTCAATTACCCGAATTGCAAAGGTTCAATCATGAAATGATTGACAAGAAGTTAGCGGCTGTAAACCACTCTTTTCAAAGTTTGGCTATGACTGATTCATTTTCAAATTCGGTACAACAATTTATCAAGCAATTTAAATGTCAACTATTGGTCATGTCGAATATTACCAATAGTTATATGAATGGTATATGTAGTGACTTGGTGATAGAACGATCAACCTTCTATTCAGAAGTACCGGTATTGTTGATTCAAGGTATTAAAAATGATGTACCTGTAAATCAATGAGCAGATAGGTTAAATTCATTTCTACGTGTGCCTTTTTAGCTGTTTCTGAATCAATTACATCCAATTGTTTCTTTTACTTTATTTATCAGGTAAAGGCATCGGTTAATTATAAATACCTTTAGAGCTTAAGAAGATGAAAATTAACCATAGAACTATTAAATAGTGAGCTCGGTAAACGAAAAAAAAGTAGCGGCATTAGAAGCAGTAAAGTATATTAAATCTGGAATGACAATTGGTCTGGGAACAGGATCAACAGTGTTTTTTTTGATAGAGGCCATAGGGAAAATGGTTCTTAAAGGCCTGAAAATAAAAACGGTAGCTACGTCAGTAGAAACTGAAAAATTGGCAAAGAGCTTAGGTATAACCGTAATTACATTGGCAGAGGCTAAACGATTGAATATTACAATTGACGGTGCAGATGAAGTCGATGATCATTTTCAATTAATCAAAGGCGGAGGAGGAGCCTTGCTTCGTGAAAAAATTGTAGCACACAATACTGATTTCAATATTATAATTGCCGATTCCTCTAAACGGGTATCTCAATTAGGACAATTTAAATTACCATTGGAAACAATCCCTTTCGCTACCCAATTAATTTTAAAAGAACTACAAGAGATGGGCTTTCGTCCGGTGCAAAGAAAAAAAGGGAACGACGATTATAAAACCGATGAAAAAAATGATATCATAGATGTTGATATTTGGGGTGTCGATATTAAATTGACCGAATTAGAGCACATGCTTAAAAATATACCTGGCATAGTAGAAACAGGCTTATTTTTAACTTCAACAGATTTGGTCATTATAGGTAAGGGTGAACAGGCAATAACCGAGAAAAAAATATAATTTTTAAGTGCGCAATATTTTAGTATTTTGAATTTTTATCAAAAACAGATATCAATTCGAGTAGTTTTTCTAACTATAATAAAGAAAAAGTGTATCAGGAATCATTTTAGCCCTTAAAATGCTTTAGATAGTTCTTCTGAGCTTTGTCGAAGTACATCAGATTTCCTAAGTTGTTCATTGATAAAACTGCTCGAACTGATATTTATATACAATTAATATATAGTACACAAGGGAGTAATATACCTCGTTGTAATTAAATATATTACAATTAATAATTTTTATTGATTATGCAAAACGAAGAACATTATGGTACCAGAAGTAGTTGGTTAAGAGCGGCTGTTCTTGGGGCGAATGATGGTATTTTATCAACTGCCAGTTTGGTCATAGGTGTTGCTGCGGCAAGTTCTACCAGAGAACCTATTATTTTGGCAGGTGTTGCGGGTCTGGTAGCAGGTGCATTATCAATGGCCGCAGGGGAATATGTTTCTGTTAGTTCACAGGCAGACTTGGAAACCGCAGATTTGGATCGTGAACGGTTAGAGTTGGAGGAAATGCCTGAAGAGGAACTAGTAGAACTAGCTAAAATTTATAAAGAACGCGGGTTAGATTCTAGTTTAGCTTTACAAGTTGCCAAACAGTTAACAGCCCATGATGCCCTTGGTGCCCATGCTAGAGATGAATTAGGTATAAATGAAATTACCCAAGCAAAACCATTAGTAGCAGCATTATCATCTGGAGCATCTTTTGTTTTTGGAGGGTTACTGCCTGTATTAGTCGCTTATTTTGGTCCACTTGAGTATATGGAATATGTTCAATATATGTTTGCTGTTGTATTCTTGGCTGTATTAGGAGCAATTGCGGCAAAAGCCGGAGGCTCAAATATGTGGAAAGCTATTTTACGCATTAGTTTTTGGGGAACCGTAGCCATGGCGATAACAGCATGGATTGGTCATTTATTCGGAATCAGTGTTGCTTAAGCGTATTATAAGTTTTTATGAAGTAATGAATATTCATTACAGATTTGGGTTTATACACCTTTTCATCTAATAAAAATTGAAATAAGAAGAGTTGAATAGTGCTGGTAATCTTGAACCACTTATAAACTAAAAATAGAAGTAGTTAATTCAATAACAGACAGGTTAAGAAATTCACATTCATTTGTTTTATAATAGGAGTTGTAAAAACCTATGACCAATTAATTCTTAAATGGTTCATTTATGATGGCTATCTCCGAAAACCCTTTCGATGATTTGAATAATCATAAGTAACCGTAAAATATCGGTTAAGACTTGAATCCTATTGAATTATGTTGTCCAATTTATTTTAATTAGCGCCTTAGATATGGTATCTTTGGCTAGATTTTACTAGATTTAAAGTAAACACAAACCTTGAAAAATAATCTGAAAATAAATGAATAAGGAACTAGATCAATTAGCAGCTGATAATATAAGGGCATTAGCTGTCGCTATGGTAGAAAAGGCGAATTCTGGACATCCAGGTGGACCTATGGGAGGCGCAGACTATATGCACATTTTATATTCTGAATTTTTCAACTACGATCCTTCTGATATGCACTGGCCGTTTCGTGATCGTTTTTTCATGGATGCAGGACACTTATCTACATTAATGTATGCTCAATATTACTTATTGGGTAATTTTGAAAAGGATGATGTTGCAAACTTTAGGCAATGGAAATCTGTAACTCCTGGTCACCCAGAGGTAGATGTTGCTAGAGGTATTGAAAATACATCTGGACCATTAGGTCAAGGACATACAATGGGAGTAGGCGCTGCAATTGCGGCAAATTTTTTAAAAGCACGTTTTGGAGAATGGATGAACCATAAAATCTATGGTTTTATTTCTGATGGTGGTGTACAAGAAGAAATTTCACAAGGGGCAGGTAGAATTGCGGGCCATTTGGGTCTTAGCAACTTCATTATGTTTTACGATTCTAATGATGTACAACTTTCATCTAAAACTGATGAGGTTACTTCAGAGAATACAGCCATGAAATATGAAGCGTGGGGATGGAAAGTCGTTACCATAGATGGGCACGACCATGAGCAGATTAGAACTGCGTTAAAAGATGCTAATGCAGAAGCTGAAAAACCTACCTTAATTATTGGTCAAACGATAATGGGTAAAGGTTGCGTTACAGCAGATGGTTCATCATACGAAGGATATACAGAACTTCATGGTAAGCCAATTGGCGATACAGGAGCAGACTATACGAAGACCTTAGAACATCTAGGTGCAGATGTAGCTAATCCTTTTAATATCTACCAAAAGGTTGAAGGGTATTATGAAGATATAATCAATAAGAAAAAAGAGAACGCTCATAATAAAAAGAAAGAGATAGACACTTGGCGTTCAGAAAACAGTGAACTTTCTAATAAGCTAGATGGTTTCTTGGAAGGCAAATTACCAGATCTTGACTTTAGTTCAATCGAGCAAAAAGATGGTCAAGCAACACGTGTAGCATCTTCTAATGTTTTGGCCTATTTGGCACAGAATGTTGAGAATATGATTGTGTCTTCTGCAGATCTTTCGAATAGTGATAAAACGGATGGTTTCTTAAAGAAGACCCATATTTTAAAGAAAGGTGATTTTTCGGGAGCATTCTTACAAGCAGGTGTAGCAGAGTTAACGATGGCCGCTCTCGCAAATGGAATAGCCCTTCACGGTGGTATTATACCGGTAGTTGCTACGTTCTTCGTATTCTCCGATTATATGAAACCGGCAATTCGTTTAACTGCAATTCAAGAATTACCAGTGAAGTTTGTTTGGACGCACGATGCCTTTAGAGTAGGTGAGGATGGTCCAACACACCAACCAGTTGAGCAAGAAGCTCAAATACGTTTGTTAGAGAAATTGAAGAACCACAGCCATGAGCAAAGTTTTGTTGCGTTGCGTCCTGCAGATTCTCAAGAAACGAACGTAGCTTGGAAAATGGCGATAGAAAATACAAAGACCCCAACCGGACTTATTTTGTCTAGACAAGGTATTAAGGATGTTCCTGCGAAAAGCGGAAACCGTTACCAAGAAGCTTTAGGAGCTGAAAAAGGGGGGTATTTGGTACAGGAAGTAACTGATCCAGATGTGATTTTAATCGCAAATGGTTCTGAGGTTTCTACACTAGTTGCTGCAGCTAAATTATTGGAGGAAAAAGAAGGTCTTAACGTGAATATAGCTTCTATACCATCAGAAGGGATATTCAGACAACAATCTGAAGCGTACCAAGAAAAGGTAATTCCACCAAACAAACCAGTTTTTGGTCTTACAGCTGGGTTACCGGTAAACTTGGAAGGATTAGCAGGCGCTAACGGAAAAGTATTTGGATTGGAGCATTTTGGATATTCAGCCCCTGCCTCAGTTTTGGATGAAAAATTCGGATTTACCGGAGATCAAGTGTACAAAGAGGTAATGGATTTTTTAAACTAAGTAATAAATTTAAAATAATAATAAAATGAAGTTTTTCATAGATACAGCAAATTTAGATGAGATTAAGGAAGCTCAAGATATGGGTATTTTAGATGGGGTAACAACCAATCCATCCCTAATGGCAAAAGAAGGAATTACCGGAGCTGATAACATTATGGCCCACTACAAGAAAATATGTGATTTAGTAGAAGGTGATGTTAGTGCGGAGGTTATTTCTACCGATTTTGATGGTATGGTAGCAGAAGGCGAAAAGTTGGTTAAAATAAGCCCACAAATCGTCATAAAAGTACCAATGATCAAAGAAGGCGTAAAGGCGATTAAATATTTTTCAGATAAGGGATATAAAACAAACTGTACATTAGTATTTTCAGTAGGTCAAGCATTATTGGCTGCTAAAGCAGGCGCTACGTATGTATCTCCTTTCATTGGCCGTTTAGATGATATCTCAACAGATGGTTTAGGCTTGATTGCAGATATTCGTTTAATATATGATAACTACGGGTATGAAACTCAAATTTTAGCAGCATCTGTGCGTCACGTAATGCACATTATTGATTGTGCTAAACTTGGTTCAGATGTTATGACTGGCGGCTTAAGTTCAATTACGGGATTATTGAAGCACCCATTAACTGATAGCGGTTTAGAGAAATTCTTGGCTGATTACAATAAGGGTAACTAATCCTTAAAAGGTAATAAATTTTTCATAAAAAAAGCATCACTTTTAAGTGATGCTTTTTTTGTGGCATCTGGAAATAGAAGTAAAAATTACACTGACAGTACGATTTGGGTAAGTTCCCATTTAATAGTTGTAACGTTAGCCCTACTAACTGGTCCAATACAATTCACCATAAATATTAGAAACAACTTTTGAACTTTCACAAACTGACAGGGAAAATTTATAACATCGAAATATTTATCCTAGGTTTATTCGCAATTCGGCTATCATTCAAGACGCTCTAGCGAAACCCGTATAGTTTCACTCTTCATTTAAGCTATTTTGAATCTCATTACTACTTTTTCAGCTTGGGGGTTTATATAAAGTAGAAATAGTAACGCATATCAATAATTTATGGTCAGAAGTAACAATTGCATACTTTTATTTGAAGAGTTGTAAGAAGTAGGAGGAATTATTCAGCTAGACTTTTTATTTGGACAAATTAAAGACCTAACATTTAGCAAAACTGTAATTGAATATTTCTTTTCAGTTGTACCATTAATATGTGTTGAAATATTTATAATGTGGACTCCAACATTAATAGTAATAAAAGTCGAACCAAAGCTTGTCGATAATAGTGTATAAAATTAATTGTTTGTAAAGGCTTATTCACCAAAATCTGTTTAAATTTCTCAACAGGGTTCCTCAATTTTAATCCAAATTCTCTAGTCACGTAACGGCTGACATACTTAAACGTTGTTTACTAATTAATGTTAAAAAAAAGGTAAAGAGGGTATACTCTTCGCTCAAATTAATGAGTTTTCCAAACTAAAAAGTAGCAAAATACATGGTTTTGTGGAATAATTTCATTCGTCTTCACTTATTGCACATTCAGCTATACTTAAAAGAGATCTTGGCGAAAATAAATAATTGCTTTAATTTGTATAGATAGTTTTACGCTCAATAGCATAGTGTAAAATATGACAAAAAACTATTTAGCTAAGTATTCTAACGTGTTTTATATTACTTCATTAATGACGTGTAGTATAAAATTCGAAACTTTTGTCATGGTCATTAATCAAAAAATAAAATCGGTTGTCACTTATTTTTTATTGGTAACTATCTTATTTAAACTGAGTACGCTACAGGCACAAGTTCAAAACCACAGTGACATATATATAGGTGATAATAGCTTATTTTATACTGGAGCCAATAACTTTAATTTTGGTGAAGGTTCAACCACAACTAGCAGAACGAAAATAGATTATGGCGTTCTATCTTTTTCAAATGGAGCCTCATGGAGCGGAGCTAGCGATATTCATTTTTTAGATGGGTATGGTCAAACTCAGAGCGATGAAGAGTTCATTTTACCGATAGGACAATCGGGTATTTATGCTCCAATCCAAGTAATACCGTCAACTAGTGGAGGTGTAGATGCTGCCTATTTCAGGTCGGCACCAAACTCTATTGGTGGTGCTTTGGATGGGTCTATCTCATCAATCTCTTCGGTTGAATACTGGGATATAAATAGTAAGGGAGTAAAGACCAACATTTCCCTTAGTTGGAGACCTTCAAGTGCTATTACAGATTTGACATCATCTTCACTATCTAATTTAACTATTGTAGGTTGGAATGGTTCTGTGTGGGTCGCCATACCATCAATGATTGATGAGTATTCTTTGTTAGGCAAATTAAGTAGCTTGAATTCGGGTTCTATTAGTACGAATGAAGAAGTAGACCTATCGGCTTATTCCGTATTTTCATTAGGCACTTCAACAGAAGAAGTACTGGTTACTTTGTCTAATAAAGTAGAAGTGATAGTATATGTAAATAAAAATAGAGTATTTATTGAAGCTTCCCAGCCTTTAAAGACTTTGATTGTTCATGATATTGCAGGTAAACTAATATTCTCGAAAAAGCTAGATGGAGGTTTAACATACAATCAACCTTTTAATTATGACCTAGGTGTATACATTGTAACAACCGAAGTGCATAATGCTACTTGGCTTTTTAGAGAGAAAATAATTAGTGGTAGGTATTAGATTTTAATCTACCATAGACTATTCTTAAATATAACAACAATGCAAAAAGTAAAAAATTACTTCATATTTTTAATTATACTTATTTCGGAATTAGAAGTGCTCAAATACATGTGTAATACATTTTAACGAGCAATATATCACTCTTATCTATTGGTCTAAACTAAGTATACACTTCAGCAGCAAATAAGCGGCTCTTGGCGAAAACAAAATAATACGCTAATTAATAGCGGTAGACTTGCATGTAATAATGAATGTTAGAACATGAAAAAAAATTACTCAACTAGGTATTTAGATGTATTTGATGGTACCGCATTAAGCATAACTAAACAAAAAATTAAATCGTTTTTTCCATATCTTTTAATGGTTACTATATTTTGTAACTTGAATACCCTTCAGGCGCAAGTTCAAAACCACAGTGATATATATATAGGTGATAATAGCTTACTTTCTACTGGAGCGGAAGACTTTACTTTTGGTGAAGGTTCAACCACAACTAGCAGAACGAAATTAGATTATGGTGTTTTGTCTTTTTCAAATGGAGCAACATGGAGCGGAGCTAGCGATATTCATTTTTTAGATGGCTATGCGCAAACGCAAAGTAATGAAGCGTTTATTCTACCGATAGGACAAGCAGGTATATATGCTCCAATTCGAGTAATACCATCAACTAGTGACGGTGTAGATGCTGCATATTTCAGGTCGGCACCAAACTCAATTGGTAGTGCTTTGGAGAGCTCTCTCTCATCAATCTCTTCGGTTGAATATTGGGATGTAATTAGTAATGGAGTAAATACCGGTATTTCACTTAGTTGGAGACCTTCAAGTGCTATTTCAGATTTGACATCATCTTCACTATCCAATTTAACTCTTGTAGGTTGGAATGGCTCTGTGTGGGTCGCCATACCTTCAATGGTTGATGAGTATTCATTGTTAGGGGAATTAAGCAGTTTGGATTCAGGTTCTATTAGTACGAACGAAGAACTAGACCTATCGGCTTATTCAGCTTTTTCATTAGGCACTAGAACAGAACAACTACTGGTTACTTTGTCTAATAAAGCAGAAGTGATAGTATATGTAAATAAACACATACTATATATTGAAGCTACTCAACCATTAAAGACCTTGGTTGTTCATGATATTTCAGGGAAACAAATAATCTTAAAAAATATAGATGGAGGTTTAACATACAATCGACCCTTCAATTATGATCTTGGTGTGTACATCGTAACCACTGAGTTGTATGATACTACTTCGCTTTTTAAAAATAAAATAATTAGTGGTGGGTATTAAATCTTATCAATAACAAATTATATTAAAAGACAACCAATGAAAAAATTCAAAAGTCCCCTATTTTTTTTAATTATACTTATTTCGGTGGGTGTAAGTGCTCAAACAGGAATTGGCACTAACAACCCTGATGAATCTTCGATTTTAGAAATCAGATCTACGAGTAAAGGATTTCTTATGCCTAGATTGAGTACAATAGAACGTGACTTAATTTTCAGACCTGCTAAGGGATTGATGATTTTTAATACTACAGCTAATACAGTGGAAAACAATGTAGGCACTAAAGATGAGCCAATATGGGCTTC
The DNA here is from genome assembly GCF_005771495.1 of Maribacter sp. ACAM166. Taxonomy (GTDB): domain Bacteria; phylum Bacteroidota; class Bacteroidia; order Flavobacteriales; family Flavobacteriaceae; genus Maribacter. The sequence continues at coordinate 122,312 of NZ_VAUW01000009.1, read as the reverse complement.
AGATAAAGGTGAAAAAGGAGCAAGAGGATCAAGAGGACCAAAAGGAGCTCATGGAGATGACGGGAAATCTGCATATGATATATGGTTAACATTAGGAAATTATGGCTCAGAAGATGAGTTTTTTGCAGCTTTAAATGATGGAGCACAGGGACCACAAGGTTTACCAGGAGCAAACGGAGCAGATGGTCTATCGGCTTTAGAAATTTGGGAAATTGCAAATCCAAACGCAAATCCAGATGACTTTACCAATGGTGCAAAAGGTGATACTGGAGAACAAGGCCCACAAGGTTTACCTGGAGTACAAGGAGCAACAGGAGCAGATGGGAAATCAGCTTTTGAAATTTGGTTAGAAACAAATACTGGCGGTACTCCAGATGACTTTGCTAATGGTTTAGATGGTGCAAACGGAGAAGACGGAGCACCAGGGATTAATGGAGCTGATGGCCAAGATGGAGTTGATGGTACTGATGGAGCAGATGGGAAATCAGCTTTTGAAATTTGGTTAGAAACAAATACTGGTGGTACTCAAGATCAGTTTACAAATGGTTTAGATGGTGCAGACGGAGAAGACGGAGCACCAGGGGTTAATGGAGCTGATGGCCAAGATGGAGCAGATGGGAAATCAGCTTTTGAAATTTGGTTAGAAACAAACACTGGCGGTACTCAAGATCAGTTTACAAATGGTTTAGATGGTGCAGACGGAGAAGACGGAGCACCAGGTGTTAATGGAGCTGATGGCCAAGATGGAGTTGACGGTACTAATGGAGCAGATGGGAAATCAGCTTTTGAAATTTGGTTAGAAACAAATACTGGCGGTACTCCAGATGACTTTGCTAATGGTTTAGATGGTGCAAACGGAGAAGACGGAGCACCAGGGATTAATGGAGCTGATGGCCAAGATGGAGTTGACGGTACTGATGGAGCAGATGGGAAATCAGCTTTTGAAATTTGGTTAGAAACAAATACTGGTGGTACTCAAGATCAGTTTACAAATGGTTTAGATGGTGCAGACGGAGAAGACGGAGCACCAGGGGTTAATGGAGCTGATGGCCAAGATGGAGTTAATGGAGCACAAGGAGAAGATGGTGCACAAGGACAAACAGGAGCACAAGGAGAGGCAGGAGTAAATGGAGAAAATGGAAAAAATGGAAATAATGGATATGACGGTGAAGAAGGTGCTAAAGGAGATACCGGAGCAACTGGGGCAAATGGAGCAACAGGAAATGACGGTGCTGATGGTACAAACGGAAGTAATGGATCAATCGGTACGACAGGAGATACGGGTGCATCAGCCTATGAAATATGGGGTAGTGAAGCAAATGGAGTCAATGTAGGAGATAAAGCTGAATTTATTGCTTCACTAAAAGGAGAAATTGGAGAAACAGGAGAGGTTGGGCCACAAGGAATTGAAGGTGAGTCGCCTAGCTCTAATTCTATTGATGATTCAGGAAGTATTTCGACTTCCTCATCTTCTGCTGTTGAAATAAACGGAATGAGTAAAGCACCTATTGCTGGAAATTATTTGGTCTTTTTTAATAGTGAATATAGTATTGAACCAGCTTATGAGGTAGCTACTGTAACTACAAAAGATGCACTTACGGATTTACAAAAACTCTTTAAAGATATTGATGCCATGAAAGGTAGTCATACCGGAGCTGCTACTAATATTGGGGGCAAAACAATTACGCCAGGTACATATTCTTACGGAGGAGCTTTAAGCATTGGAACCGATGTCACGTTAGATGGAGCCGGAGTGTACGTTTTTAAAACAGGAGGTGCGTTTAATACGACTGCTGGGGTTACAGTTGAATTAATAAACGGAGCATCGGCGGAAAATATTTTTTGGGTATCCACTGGAGCTATTGGGTTAGGAGCAGGTACCATAATTCATGGAAATCTATTATCTAAGATTGCTGTGGCTGTCGGTGCTGGTTGTACGGTGGATGGAAGAATGTTAAGTCTCGGAGGAGCCATAGCTATTTCAGGAGGAGAAATTTCTGTTCCCGAAGCCATTTCTGAAATTAGCATGGGAGCTGTACATTCTTTTGTTATGCTTACAAAAGCTGGGGCAATTGCAAACACAGGTGGAGCGGTTGAAGGACAAGTATCAACTAAAGCTGGTGCTATATCAGGCTTTACAGACGCTAATCATACTGGAGAAATTGTTCCAGCTGGTGGGAATGTTGAAGTAATTAAGGAGCTTGATGGTAATGCCACGTTTAGCCTTTATAACCATGGGGAGTTAATTCCTAATTCTACCAGAACAAGAACAACAAAAGTTAATACGGTAGATGTTACTTTACAAGCAATGGCTACTATTGCTGAAGGTGAACGTATAGAGGCAAGATGGAGTATTGATGCGGGAACTTTGTCTGTAGACAATAGGGTTTTAACCTTAATAAAGGTTAATCCGACACCAGAACTTCCTATGGAGGTTCCTGTTGAAGAACCCGTCGTAACAAATCAATAATACAAGTAAGGTTAAAGAACGACTACTAGTATAGTAATAATTTAGTTAAAAAAAGCGCAAGCCACTATGGCTTGCGCTTTTTTAATACAGGTAGGTTAAGGCTTTCAAAACCACTGTTTTTTATATATAAACATATTGTGCCAGGTTTGAAGTCCACACCCGACATATACTCAAAAGCCCATTATTTTAGTATAAAGTATTAAAAAAAGTTTTTTCCAAAAACCCGTTAACTAAAATTAAAGTCTCTAGTTAAATAACTAATTAAGTCAATATTAAAAAGGATAATAGCTATTAGGACAAATCGAAAGACACTATTTGCGTTTCAAATTAGCTTTATTCACAGCGCTCTTGGTTATTTTTATCATGAATAATGGTCGCATAGCACTTCAATGGAATTGTATTATTTTTTTAAGATACTAGCTTCTCAAAAAATGAAGTCGTTATACAACAAAACGAACAACTGTAGTAGAAGGTGAATTGAGTCCAACATTATGGATGGCTGTAAAAATTAAAAAATCAAGAGGGTGACGTTCTCTTTTTTAAGACGGGTACTTACAATCAAAACACAAGAGGTGCAATTGTAAAAAAAAGTGGCATCACCTTTTATTCTTTAAAAAAAGGAACGATCATAAAAAGTATCACAAATAAGCCCGTATGCTTTTAAACATCTTTTTTGGGGTATCGTTACTGTTTTGTGGCATCTGTATTCGAATGTATATGCCGAAAATAGCAGTCTTTACAAAGGGTATGTACGTTACAATCAGGGGAGTTGTATTAACTTTAATCCTTATGTATTTTTTTGATAATAAAATTTTTGGAAGAAAATTAGCGATTCTTTTTCGTGTTTATACTCTTGGTATTTTATTAAGCTAGTAAAGAATTGAACTCGTTATGGTTCGGTTAAAAATTTCAACACAAAGAACTGAGCTAAAAACAACTAAAATTTAGCTTTATCTATCTACATAATTTCTATCATAATCCGAGCTTGATGTAAATTTTTCGCATGCCTATTGTATCAATGTATTACATTCAGTGATTATAACCAATTTTTTTTCTTTCATCTTTTAGTTCGTATGATTCAGCAAAACAACGCCGTGCATTGAGGACTTATGAATTCAGGTGGTAAAACTGCGCAGGAAAAAATGATTTCTCGCTGATAAATCTCCTGTCTTCCTTATTCGAGAGCTGTCCTGTATGCTACTTACAGATTTTCGCTCGTTGGGCGTAAGACCAAAATATGAGGATAATTGTCTTGGGCTTTCAAAATCACGAAAGCCGTTCGTTTAAACAATCAAAAGCATTGAGATCTTCTTACCTATACCACAGGTGTCGTGTTCATTTGTGTGAACAACTCTTGTTCATTAGCCTGTATTAGGTTTTTAATAACATCTTCAAAATCTAATTTAAACAGTGTAGGCTAGAATGGCTCTGTGAGTATCATTATACCTTCAATAGGTGGAGAGTATTTTATACTAGGAATATTAAGCAACTTAAATTCAGAAGTAGACTTATTGGCTTTATTAATATGACTACAACTTAATAGCTCCTGGTTCCTGAGTTTGCTAAAGTATAATTGATAGTATCTGTAACTATTAAAAAATTATTTATTGAAGTTTTTTAACCTTCAAAGACTTTAATAATTCATGATATTACAGTTGAAAACTTTCGTAAACAACAGATAAAGAGTCTGTTGCGCAATTTTTATTTGAATTATTAGTTAGGTTAATATACTTTAACCACTCAATTAGATAATGCTACGCTGCTTATAAACAAGAAAAAATTAGTAGGTATTAGATTTTAATCTAAGATAAACTACATGAAAAAAAACTACTTAGTTAATTATACGGATGTATTTGAAGTTACTTCAATTATAAAGTGTAGCACAAAATTCGAAAGTTTTTTTATAAGTATTAATCAAAATATAAAATTGTTTTTTCCTTTTATTATAGTGGTAACCATCTTTTTTAAATTAGCTACGCTACAGGCACAAGTTCAAAACAACAGTGACATATATATAGGTGAAAATAGCTTCCTTCATACGGGAGCCGATTTTAATTTTGGTGTAGGTTCAGTAAAAACTAGCAGAACGAAAGTAAATTATGGTGTTCTGTCTTTTTCAAATGGAGAGTCATGGAGCGAAGCCAGCGATTTTCATTTTTTAGATGGATATGCTCAAACTCAAAGTAACGAAGCGTTCATTTTACCGATAGGACAATCAGGTATTTATGCACCAATTCAAGTAATACCATCAACTAGTGGCGATGTAGATGCTGCGTATTTTAGGTCGGCACCAAATTCGATCGGTGATGCTTTGGATACATCTATCTCATCTATCTCTTCGGTTGAATATTGGGATATAAATAGTAAGGGAATAAATACTAGTATTTCGCTTAGTTGGAGACCTTCAAGTGCTATTTCAGACTTAACATCATCACTATCTAATTTAACTATTGTAGGTTGGAATGGTTCTGTGTGGGTCACCATACCTTCAATGGTTGATGAGTATTCTTTACTAGGCGAATTAAGTAGCTTGAATTCGGGTTCTATTAGTACGAATTCAGAAGTAGACCTATCGGTTTATTCGGCCTTTTCATTAGGTACTACAATAGAACAGCAACTAATTACCTTGCCCAATATAGTAGAAGTGATAGTATTTGTAAATAAAAATAGACTTTTTATTGAAACTTCCCAACCTTTAAAAACTTTACGTGTTCATGATATTGCAGGGAATTTAATTTTCTTTAAAAAATTAAATGGAGTACTCAAACACAACCAACCTTTCAATTATGACCTTGGTGTGTACATTGTAACAACTGAATTGACTAATACTACCTCGCTTTTTAAAAATAAAATAATTAGTGGTGGGTATTAGATTTTAATCAACAATAAATTTTATTAAAAATAATAATTATGCAAAAAGTATATCATTACTTCATATTTTTTATTGTTCTTATTTCGGGGGGTATTAGTGCTCAAACTGGAATTGGCACCAAAACCCCTGATGAATCCTCGATTTTAGATATCAGTTCTACTAGCAAAGGATTTCTTATGCCTAGAATGAGCACAATAGAACGTGACTTAATTTTCAGACCTGCTAAGGGTTTGATGATTTTTAATACCAAAGTGAATGCTATTGAGAACAATATAGGTACTAAAGATAGACCAAATTGGGTTTCAGGCGGAAACAATGGGGCAAGCCTTAGTCGAGGTGAAAAAGGTGACCAAGGGATACAAGGTGTTGCTGGAAATGATGGTACAGACGGAGAAACAGGTTCACAAGGTGCAGCCGGAGTTAATGGTGCAAAAGGAGACGCTGGAATAAATGGTCTTGATGGACCGATAGGCATAAATGGTGCAGACGGAGCTATTGGTTTAATTGGACCAAACGGTATTGACGGTGCTCTTGGAGCAAAAGGTGCCGCTGGAACGAACGGTATTGATGGAACAAATGGAGATGCCGGAGCCAATGGTGTTGATGGTGTTGATGGAACGAACGGTGTTGATGGAGCAAACGGAGATACTGGAGCCAATGGTGTTGATGGAGCCGCTGGAACGAACGGTATTGATGGAACAAACGGAGATACTGGAGCCAATGGTGTTGATGGAATTTCTGGAACGAACGGTGTTGATGGAACAAACGGTGTTAATGGAATAAACGGAGATACCGGAGCCAATGGTGTTGATGGAGCTGCTGGAACGAACGGTGTTGATGGAGCAAACGGAGATACTGGAGCCAATGGTGTTGATGGAGCCGCTGGAACGAACGGTATTGATGGAGCAAACGGAGATACTGGAGCCAATGGTGTTGATGGAGCCGCTGGAACTAAAGGTATTGACGGAATAGACGGAAATAACGGTGCTATTGGAGCAACTGGAGCCAAGGGTGATTCTGGTACTTTAGGAGAAACAGGCTCACAAGGTGCTCAGGGGATACAAGGTATTGCCGGTACTGATGGTACAGACGGAGAACCAGGTTCACAAGGTGCAGCCGGAACTGATGGCGTAAATGGAGCCACAGGAAATGACGGTTCTGATGGTAAAAATGGAATTAATGGGTCAACTGGTGCGATAGGAGAAACTGGCGCATCAGCCTATGAAACATGGCTTTCTGAAGGAAATATAGGGAACCAAACTGAATTTGTTACTTCATTAAAAGGAGAAACAGGACCACAAGGGCTTCAAGGAGAATCGGCGAGTTATAGTTCTATTGATGATTCAGAAAATATATCTACCTCCTCTACTTCTGATGTTTTAATGTCCGGAATGAGTAAATCACCAGAACCTGGGTCATATTTGGTGTTTTTTAATAGTCAGTACAGTATTTCTCCTGCCAATAGTTCAAATGTTATAAGTACATCACAAGGAATTGAAGATTTAAATGTTGTTTATAATGAAATAAATAATCTTCCAGTAACTGAGGTTTCTCTACCTATCGCTATTTCAACTGGAGTAGTCTTTACACCAGGGGTATATTATTTTAATGGAGCATTATCACTTTCAGGAACAATTTATTTAGACGCAGAAGGTGATTCTGATGCTATTTTTGTTTTTAAAACACCAGGGGCATTTAATACGGCTGCTAGTGTAGAAGTTGTTTTACAAAATAATGCTTCAGCAAGTAATATACACTGGGTAGCAGAAGGAGCTATTGGGCTAGGTGCCAATACAATAATGTTTGGAAATCTTATTTCTCACGGAGCCGCTGTGTCTGCAGGAGCTGGATCAGAACTTGAAGGACGCATGTTAAGTACCGGAGGGGCAATTTCTTTTGGTCCAGGTACAGCTTCACTTCCGTCTGGTACTTCTTCTATTAACTTTAGAACAATAAACACTTTTGTAATGTTTACAGCTACAGGAGGATTAGGAAATACTGGAGCATCCACTTATAATGGAGATTTAGCAACAGGTTCTGGTGCTTTAACTGGCTTTGATGATGCGACTGTTAACGGAACAGTTTATCCTGCAGGAGAAACAACCGTAGTTGAGGAGACTGATGGTATTGCTACTTTTAGCCTGTATCAAAATGGAGTACTAATTCCCAATTCTAGCAGAATTAGAACAACAACAACTAATAGGGCAGATGTTGCTTTGCAAGCAATGGCTACAATTGCTCAAGGAGAAACGATTGATGTAAGATGGAATATTGACGCTGGAACCTTGTCAGCTAAAAATAGAATTTTGACTATAATTAAGGCGAATTAATACAAAAACGACAAATCCGCACGTTGAATAAGACTGACAGAAGTATTTTCTTTTTCAGAGAATGCATTATTTCAGTTATTTAGGAGAAAAACACCTAGAAATTAGATGTTTTTTAAACTACATGATGGATTAAAAATAAAAAATTACTTTGTAAAAGAAAAGGACGTTTGGTACTAAACCGAACGTCCTTTTTAAATAATACAGCACAAGAAAAGTAACCGTTGCACAAGCCACTAATATTCAAGATAAATAGTTAATATAAAACTTTTTTCGGGGTAGTTTTGATGTAAGGACAGATGTGCGATTCCTGTTTTTGAAGCGTTACAATGGTACCGAACAGGTGTGTGCTGGCACAAAAAAAGCAGACAATTAGGTAAAGGTCAAGCGGTTATTGGTTGATTTTACGTTAGATCAATGTTACATGTAACAAAATAAGAACTAGGGAGATATAATTAGCATTCACTGGTAGGGATGTTCAAACAATTGTTGGATATTCTATTGTCACCATCACCGATTTTTAAATTACGGTGAACCAATAGTCCAACATACAAAAGAAGTATACATTGAGTATATTATTGGTGGAGATACAGAAGAACTATTAGAAGAATGTTTTGGAGTGGGTACGCACCCTAATCCATTCTCCTGTATACTATATTTTCAGATGGAAGAAGCGACTAGTGTGTATTTGTAAATATTTGGTACAACTGGGGCAATGATGTTGCTGTATTCCTTAATGTTCAACTGGTATTCAGTGTTTTATATCTACATAGAAAATATTACCTTCTGGTATTTATACCCTTAAATTATAGACTGTACCAGCCAGCTTTAGAAAGTCCTTAATCGTTAACTAAGTAAATATCCAATTACATTTTAGTTCTCCTTTTTTCATTAGTAAGTTTAATTGTAATTTGCAAAGATGAAATTAGTATTGACACTCAAATTTTTGAAGTTTCAAATATTAGCGATAATAGACAGCTAGCGCATCTTTTACATGAAAAGACTACGCTTAAAATATGTTTTAGAAGACGATTGAAATAGTTTAAAACCTAAATAAGTAACTAGAGGAAATGAAAAATGGTATTCAAATAAGTATTCTAAGCGTATTAATGTTTACAGGAATGATGAGTAGGGCACAAGCACCAAAATGGGAAAATCCGGAATGGGAGAATCCAGAAGTGTTTCAAATTAATCGTGAGGATCCTACGGCATCTTTTTATCGCTATGCTGACGCAAAAGTAGCCTTAGAAAATGATAGTTGGGAGAATTCGCATTTTTATCAATCTTTGAACGGTGAATGGGATTTTAATTATGTAGCTAGGGTATCTGCACGGCCAACTACTTTTTTTAATACTAATTTTGATACATCAAACTGGGATAAAATCCCAGTACCTTCTAATTGGGAGTTAGAAGGCCATGGTATTCCAATTTACACGAATATTGTGTATGCATTTCCTAAAAACCCGCCATTTATCCCACATGAGGAAAACCCGGTAGGAAGTTATAAACGTGATTTTGAAACGCCCGAAAATTGGGATGCTAAAGATGTGTATCTACATTTTGGGGGCGTGAGTGGTGCTATGTACGTATATGTGAATGGTCAAATGGTTGGCTATAGCGAAGGCAGTAAAACGCCGGCCGAATTTAACATTACCCAATACCTTCAAGAAGGTAAGAATTCTTTGGCTGTTCAAGTTTTACGCTGGTCGGATGCCAGCTATATGGAAGATCAAGATTTCTGGCGTTTAAGCGGTATTGATCGTGAAGTATATTTATACGCTACCAATACGGCAACGATTAAAGATTATCGAGTAGTTGCCGACCTAGATAATACGTATACCAACGGTAAATTCAGCTTAGATTTAAAGTTTGCCAATACGGGTAAAAGTTTAAAAGGGTATCAAGTAGATGTTAGTATGTTAGATGGTACAACAGAAGTTTTTTCAATGAATCAAAAAGTAGATTTGACTAAGGGTAATACAGAGGTGAAATTTGAAAAAGAGATTCCTAATGTAAAAACATGGAATGCCGAGAAACCGAATTTATATACACTATTGTTTATCCTTAAGGATAAAAAGGGCAATACTACCGAAGCCGTAAGTTCTAAAATTGGTTTCAGAAAAATCGAGATTAAGAACAATCAATTTTTAGTCAATGGCCAACCTGTACTTATAAAAGGTGTAAACCTACATGATCATGATGAAGTAACTGGTCACGTAATAAGTGAGGAAATAACATTGAAAGATATGGAGGTAATGAAACGTAATAATGTGAATGCTATTCGCTGCAGTCATTACCCTAAGAATGAATTCTTCTATAGAATGGCAGATAAATACGGCTTTTATGTTGTTGATGAAGCAAATATTGAAACTCATGGTATGGGAACTACCAACCAAGGTTTAGATGGTAATGAAGCAGCAATTAAAATTCACCCAGCGTATCGCCCAGAATGGAAAGCCATGCATTTGGATAGAACTATACGCATGTTCGAGCGTGATAAGAATTACACTTCAATAGTAACATGGTCTTTAGGGAACGAAGCTGGTAACGGTCAAAATCTTGCGGCGACCTATGCCTGGTTAAAGGCCCATGATGCTACTCGACCTGTGCAATATGAAGGGGCGACAAATTACGCAAATACAGATATACAGGCACCGATGTATGCCACGATTGAGAAAACCATTGAATATGCTGAAAATGACCCTAAAAGGCCATTGATTCAGTGCGAATATGCACATGCTATGGGTAATAGTGTAGGTAATCTACAAGACTATTGGGATGTTATCGAAAAGTATGATGTGCTTCAAGGTGGTTTTATTTGGGATTGGGTAGACCAAGGCCTAAAAACGAAGAATGAAAACGGTGTAGAGTTCTACGCCTTTGGAGGTGATTTAGGAGGACAGGATTTACAAAATGATAACAATTTTTGTTTGAACGGCTTGGTAAACCCGGATCGTTCTGCACACCCATCTTTGTATGAAGTGAAAAAGGTATATCAATATGTAAAGTTCAGTTCAAGCGATGCTAAGTCTGGTAAGATTACGTTGAAAAATAGGTATGACTTCACCAACTTATCTGAATATGATTTTTCTTGGGGTTTATTGGAAAACGGAGTTCAAGTATCTAAAGGAACTATAGCCGCTATTGATGTAGCTCCATATATGACCAAAGAGATTCAGTTAGATTTACCTGAACTTGCAAATACAACTTCAGAGTATCATTTGAATATTTATATGACTGCAAAAAAGGAAGATGCACTTATTCCAGAGCATTTTTTGTTGGCATATGAGCAGTTTCAGTTAACAGAGTATACACCAAAGGTCTTTGAAGAAAATATTAATGGAATTATAGTGACCAAGGCAGCTAATACCATTATGGTGAAAGGCGCTAGTTTTGAAATAGGCTTTAATAGTGCTGACGGTACGTTGTCATCTATAGATTATGGACAAGGGAATATTTTACAAAAAGGACCTAGCGTAAATTTCTGGCGCGCTCCAATAGATAATGATTATGGCTACAATATGCCAAAGCGTTTGAAAAAGTGGAAAGAAGCGACAGAAACTCAAAATATCATTAGTGTAGAGGTGAACTCTAATGAGGGTAAAAAAATAATAGATGCCGTAACGTTGACAGGCAATCCATTCAAAATACGAAAGGATCTAAAGCTTATAGCTAATTATGAATTGCCTGCTGTAAATGGTCAAGTTAATGTTACCTACACCATTAACAATAAGGGTGAAGTGTTGGTGAGTACACAGCTAATGGGTATTCAAGATAGTTTACCTATTCTGCCAAGATTTGGTAATAATCTTATCATTGATAACAGCTATGACAATGTTACTTGGTACGGTAGAGGAGAACATGAAAATTATCAAGATCGTAAAACATCTGCTTTGGTCGGTTTATATGATGCAAAAGTTTCTGACTTGTATTTCGAATATATCCGTCCACAAGAAAATGGAAACAGAACCGATATTAGGACAGTAACTTTCGCTAATTCAGCTGGGAATGGTATTAAGATCAGTGCTCCACAGTTGTTTGGTTTTAGCGCACATCACCAATTGAATTCAGATTTTGATGAAGGCGAGCAGAAAAGGCAACAGCATACGTTTGATATTCCTAAAAGAGACCTGATTAATATTAATATAGATCATAGCCAAATGGGTGTTGGTGGAGATAATAGTTGGGGATTATTACCACATGAAGAATACCAAATAAAACCGAAAAATCTTTCGTTTCAGTATGTAATAAGTCCGATAAATTAAGTTCTTTTAAGATAGATATGATGCTAAAAAAATGGGAAGAGTTATATTTAGCGTATGAAGAATAGTATTAAAATTCTAGTATTAGGTATTCTTTTGGTAACACTGACGAATTGTAAGTCAGAATCGGAGGATAAAAAAAAACAAGAAGCTACAATTGAAGAGGATATTGCTGCTTCTAAAGTTGAGGATCACAAACTTCTGGTGATACAACCAGAGGGATTGAACACACCTAAAGGGATGGTGTGGATTCCTGGAGCGACTTTTAAGCAAGGCGCCGTTACCGAAGATAAAATGGCAATGGACCATGAAAAACCTGCAATTGAGGTAATGGTAGACGGCTTTTTTATGGATGCCACCGAGGTGACCAATAAAGAATTTGCAACGTTTGTAGAAGTAACCAGCTACGTTACTGTAGCTGAACGCGGTATTGACTGGGAGGAACTTAAAAAACAAGTGCCTCCTAACACTCCCAAACCGCATGATTCTATTTTACAACCGGGATCATTGACCTTTAAGAAATCAAAATCACCAGTTGCCAATCTTTATGATTTTTCTCAATGGTGGGATTGGACTATAGGTGCTAGTTGGCAGCATCCAAACGGGCCTAAAAGTTCAATAGAAGGAAAGGGAAATTATCCTGTGGTACAAGTCGCTTACGAAGATGCGTTAGCGTATTGCGAATGGTCAGAAAGACGTTTACCAACGGAAGCTGAATGGGAATTAGCTTCAAGGGCTGGTGCTTACGGTACAGTTTATACCTGGGGTAATGAAGAAGATTCATTAAACCACAAAGCGAATACGTGGGAAGGTGATTTTCCGGTAGATAATACGAAAGCAGATGGTTTTGAACTTAGGGCTCCTGTAAAATCATATCCACCAAATGCATACGGGGTATACGATATGGCCGGAAATGTTTGGGAATGGACAAGTGATTGGTATAATGGTAAATACTATAAAGAAATAAAAGGTCAACATGCTACGTTGGTTAATCCTACAGGTGCAACCCGTCCCTTTACACCGAACAATCCATTAGCGCAGGAGAAAGTTATTAAGGGGGGCTCTTTTTTGTGTAGTGTTTCGTACTGCGCTAGTTATCGCGTTTCTGCCCGTATGGGTTCTAGTATGGATTCTGCATTGGAACATACAGGTTTTAGAACGGTAGCTTCTGCTGAAATGATAGGGGAAAAGTAAATTAGGAGCTACGGCTCTATACAATTTAAGAGATGGTCCCGTTCAGTGTTTTTAGTGAGACCGTTTGGTGTTTTTATGTCCTCTATTACTATAAACTTGTAAGTATATCTTTCGACCAGGTTAAGGTTAATAATGAAAGAAGTATGAATTGTTAGAAATTTTTCATTCTTTAGTATTTCATAAGAAGCGCTCGTGGTAAAGTAGGCTTACATAATTACGTTCTGGTATAATGTCTTTAATATAATCGCCTACAGTCTCGAACTATTAAATAGTTTGATATTGGGCTGGACCTATTTTAGAGTATGTTTAATACCTTGTTTATTTTTATTCTATACGGTGGTTTTGCTTTATCAATAATCTTATTTATTGCATCAAACAGAATACGGTGACTATTAAAATCTTCTCTTGTGGCACATTGTAATACTCTCATCCAGTTTTAAATATAGATTCTTAAAATCACAAACAGTTTGATTATAGTAAAGATTTATTTTTTCACTAAATTTTAAGATTTTGTTAGGAGATGGTGAGCAGCTATCAACAATCAATTTGTTATATTGATCCTCAAAGTAGAAATAAAACTTTTGATAATTTAATTGTAAGGTTTTTGCTCAAAAAGCTACTTTTGTACAAGAGAAGGATAACTGAACTAATTGATATTATGTCTGATAAAATAGAACGTGTTAAAACATTAATTATAGGATCTGGCCCAGCGGGTTATACTGCGGCAATTTATGCGGCCCGTGCCGATTTAAAACCTGTTATGTATACAGGAATGGAGCCAGGTGGGCAATTGACCACTACCACAGAAGTAGATAATTTCCCAGGATATGCAGAGGGTGTCGACGGACCTACCATGATGTTGGAATTGCAACAACAAGCAGAACGTTTTGGTACGGAGGTAAGAATAGGAATGATCACCGCGGTTGAATTTTCAAAAGAAAAAGGAGGTATTCATAAAATAACTGCCGATGGAGAAAAACAAATAGAGGCAGAAACTGTTATAATTTCAACAGGGGCTACTGCTAAATATTTAAATATTCCAAGTGAGCAACGTTTACGTGGAGGTGGTGTTTCTGCCTGTGCGGTTTGTGATGGATTTTTCTATAAAGGTCAAGATGTCGCTATTGTTGGGGCAGGAGACACAGCTGCAGAAGAAGCTTCATACCTTGCCAATATTTGCAATAAAGTAACCATGTTGGTGCGTAAAGACCAAATGCGAGCTTCGAAAGCAATGCAACATAGAGTGAATAGCCTTAAGAATATCGAGATACGGTATAACACAGAAGTTGATGAGGTTCTTGGAGAGCAGGTCGTTGAAGGTTTACGAATGGTAAATAACCAAACCGGAAAAAAAGAAGATATTACTATTACAGGTTTGTTTATCGCCATTGGGCATAAACCTAATACCGATATTTTCAAAGACCAGTTAGATATGGACGAAACGGGCTATCTAATAACTAAAGGAAAATCTACAAAGACTAACCTACCAGGTGTTTTTGCTAGTGGAGATGCTCAAGATAAGGAATACAGACAAGCTGTAACAGCTGCTGGTACAGGTTGCATGGCAGCTTTAGATGCCGAGCGATATTTGGCTACAATAGGTTCTGTAGAAGAGTCTGTGGCAGGTCAGTATAAGTTGTAGCTGAAACTGTAGTAGTATATATAAAAGCGCCGTTTCGAAAGAAGCGACGCTTTTATATTTTAATCCTTGTTAGTCTATTCTCTTGTAGTTTTCAGAGAAGGTTCTATTTCCTTCTTCATCTAAGCTTATTTGACTGAATTTATCATCGCTAAGTTGTAGTTCGAAAGTGAAAATACTTAAGGTATCCATTGCCATCATCATTTCATTATCTCCATACTCAATAGTTTCTATGAGTTGATTGTCTGTGATGCTATACGTGCCATAACCAAATCTTCCAATTTTGTCAACAGGCACATAACGACTCCACATTATTTTTCCATTGTAGTACATTTTAACCTGTCTATAACCATCAGTGGTGGGCACGGTATCGATTACTTGTTGTCCGTCATAATTATAAAAGCTTTCCAATTCCCAAGTACCTTCAATAGAATGCATGTAGTTCTCGTTAATAGCGTTGGTCGAGGCTGCGGAAATCAAGATGAGCATCAATAAAACTAATCCTATAATTTTTTTCATAGTGATAATGTTTTGGTTAGTTAAAGAATTGTATATGTATTAAAAAGATACGAAAATATATACAAGATTTGTTAATAAAAACAACTTAAATTTACGATTACTCTAATAATTACTGACAATTACTAAGTATGTCTTAAGTTTAAAAGGAAAGTGAATTTAGAATGTTACATAAGGTTATGATATCTTCAGTTGTATGTGAAGCGCTAATAACGATGCGACTCATCAATGTATCATCTTTGGTAGGGTATCTAAAATTTGTAACTAAGATACCTTTTTCCTCAAGCTGCATTGTCAATGTCTCGTTTTGAAAACTAAAAGTTGGATGACTTTTGGTAGTTAAGAACAGCGATGGATCGGATAAATTAGTTAAGAATAACGCAGTGTTTCGGTTCAATAAGGCTCTCTTGTCGGCAGTTAGATATTGTGCGTCTAGTATAGTAGCTAGGGAAGCTGGCGTAGCCGGACTTGAACCACCATAAAATTGGGTTTCTTTAAATTTCTCTATTCTGTGCTTAGCACCGAAAATTGCACCTGCCTGTATTCCAAATCCTTTACCTAATGAAGAGGAAACTAACAATTCTTTTGGTTTTAAAGATTTTATAAAGCTGTAGCTGCCACCACCGTTATCACCTGTTATGCCGATGCCATGTGAATCATCGATAATAAGAATAATATCCTTTAAAGGTAAATCTTGCAGCGGTTTGAAATTGGGATAATTGTTTCCATTAAAATCAATGCTGTCTAAGAAAACAATATGGTTTTTTCCTTGGTTTTTTTTAATATCATTTTTGAGTTCCTTCCAATTGGTATAGACCTTTTGTTGCCCTCTAAATAAAGCGGAGTGGGTATTCGGAGCATAATATAATTGATAGTCGGTATGATTGAAAAAATCGCAGACCAATTGTCCTGCTAAATAACCTGATGACATTGTAATACAAGCTTCTGAGCCTACTAGTTTTGATAGGTAAAGTTCAGATTCATCGAATATTGAAATACGAATATTAGATTTTCGTGATGCACTGTAGGTAGTACCATATTTTTTGATATTCTCAATGAATAGCGATTGAAATTTAGTGTCTGTTTGTAAGCCTAAGTAAGAAGTTCCACCAAAGTATAGATAATCTTTACCGTTTATTTTTAGTTCTCTTCCAGGAAATTCATCGATGGTAAACATTAATCTAAAAGCTGTATACCGCTTCCGGCAAGTTCTGGAAAAATCACTTTCCCGTCTGATTCAATTTTAACTCCTGTAGCAATATCACTTTTAAGTAACAGTGCACCATCCATATCCACATAATCTAATTGTGGTAACAACTGCGCAATGGCAGAGATACCAACAGTAGATTCCGTCATGCAACCAACCATAACTTTTATACCTAAATCTTTAGCCTTATGTATCATACGTAGGGCAGGGGTGAGTCCGCCACATTTGGTCAATTTAATATTGATACCACTATAATGAAGAGCGCATTTTTCGACATCACTTTCTACGATACAACTTTCATCTGCAATAACGGGTAGAACACTATGGTGCATAACTTCTTCCATACCAGACCAATCATCTGCTTTTAGCGGTTGCTCTAAAAATTCTACTCCTAGTTCTTTTAACAGCGGAGCATTATAGATGGTTTCTCTAGCGGTCCATGCACAATTGGCATCAATTCTAAATATCGCATCTGTATGATTTCTAAGTTCTCTTACTATAGCTACATCATCCGCAGTCCCTAATTTAATTTTATAGATAGGCCAAGGCATCTCTTTCATTTTGGTCAACATTACGTCAATAGGAGCAATGCCTATTGTATAGTTTGTAACCGGGTAATAATCGGTGCTAGTAGACCAAATTTCATGTAATGACTTACCTAACATTTTTCCATAAAGGTCATGAGCAGCTAAATCTAAAGCGCAAATTGCGAAGTTAGATAACCCTTTGTTTATCAAAAAAGCATGGAAAATTTCAGGTGTTGTAAATTTAAAGTTTTCAAGTTCACTTTTGATGGCCATAATTTCGGTCATCATAGTTTCTATAGTGATTTTGTAATACGGATTTGAAGTTGCTTCCCCAAACCCCGTTTTGCCATTTAATGTTAGTGAAGCAATCATAGTATCTTGAAAATCATGAGATTCTCTAGAGATGCTAAAGGTATGCTTTAGTGGTAACGTGAATTTTTTTAACTGTATTTGCATGCTACTAATATACAGAATAGGTAGTAACTAAAAAATGAAAACCCACTGATAATTCAGCAGGTTTTCAGATGAAGTTGATTGATGATTTTTAATACTTGTGTACGCTACCAGAAACCGATTTGTTCTTCTGCACAGAGGGTTTACCTTTATAAGAAATATTACCACCACTAGAAGCTTCTGCGGTTAGATTATTCTGTACATGAATACTAACATAGGCACCACTACTAGCATCGGCATTACACGCTAAGGTCAAAAGGTCATTTGCTTTAATATTTGCACCACTGCTAGCATCTACATACACTTCTTTAGCAGTACCGGATAGTTTAATATTGGCACCACTGCTGGCATCTATTTCCATGTCCGTTGTTACATTGACATTTGCATTTAACCTAGCTCCACTGCTAGCGTCCACTACCAATTTTTCAGTTTGTATCATATTTTCGGCAGTTAAATGAGCCCCACTTGAAGCATGTAAACCAGTTACTGTCGGTAAGGTTACATAGACCTTTTTAGTAGCGCTACCTATGTTTTCTATCGTATGGATTTTTAATTTTCCACTTTTAATATCAGTACCGATTAAATCCATGATGTTTTCATCTGCCTCAACTAAAATGTCAAAATCAGTACCTTGGGTAACATAGACATCGATACCTTCAGATGCTGATACCACGGTAAACTCTTCAGTGATTTCCCTTGTTTCTTCAACGACTACTCCGTTGCCTTTTTCCCCTGAGCCAAAATCTCCGAAATTAATATCAAAGCCGCAAGAGGAAAGTAATAGGGCCAGAACAAGTGCTACTATAATTCTTACTAATGTTGTCATGATTGATTGTTTTTAGATTGATGTAAAATTGAACGTTTTATGAATGTTTTACGATTAATTAGTACCCAATTGTAGATTATAGTATATGAACTGTAATCAATAGATACTATCGTTGGCATTGATTTTTACGCCATTCTCATCAAGTTTCATCTTAAAGGATTCACCGTTATCATTCACGTCAATGTCAATACCGTTTTCATTAATTAATATTTTACCTTTTTCACCATTACCATTGATATTGATGTCAATTCCTTTTCCATTGATGCTAATTCGGTTTTCATCTTCGTCATCTGAATCCATGAATTCCGGACAATTTTGACACTGAAGTTCACCGTTATCTGCCATTATCCAAACATACCCTTCAAGATTATCAACATCCTTATCTGTTGTCATAGTTGTAATCCAGTTTCTATTACTTGCCTGCTCGTATGTTAGTACAGTGCCCACAGGTAGAAAAATGTTAACCCGTACTTCTTGGTCTTTAAACTTCGGACCTTGAGTAGTTAGATAATCGTTCAAAGAAATGGTATTACCCTTAACTTCAAATTCATAATTAATTTGTTCTGCTATTACTTTTGCCTCTCGATTAGAAGGCCCGTCAGCTTCTTTGCGTACCTGAATACGAACTAGACTGTCTTGAGATTTTCTTATACGGAACCTAACATCGTCAGAAACTAAAATCTTGTTGCCGTCTTCATCATATGAAATAAAGGTATCACCCATATGCATGTCTTTTTCATAGTCAAACTCGTCGGTCGTAACCAATTTGATAGCTAAAGTATCTGAAGGAATAACGCCTATTATTTCATTTTTTACGGAAATACTCCCAGTATATGCATGTGATGCCGCCTCTCGAATACCAAATACAATCAAAAGAATAATCGTTATCAACCAAAGTCCCAATAAAGAGAACTTTGCAATGTTACCTATGGATTTTAAGTTGTTCACCAGTATTTTTAATCCTAAATACATTAAGAAAAAAAATGGTATGCCGATAGCAAAAAAGGCTAGTAAAGATACTATCCAAATAGGTAGATTGGTAGAGTTCACAACATCATAGAAATCAATACCAGGTACGTGAATTACATCTAAAATACCCACTGTAAAAAGACCTACAAAAAGGCCGATTAAGGTAGAGGCCCCTATAATAACCAATAGTATACCTATGAATTTACCAATGATCCTAAAAAAGAACATTACGATATCCCCAAAAGTGTCAAAGATAGTTTTACCTCCTTTTTTGACGGTGTTGCCTACCTTTTCATAATCAACACTTTTTACACGATCTGCAACGTCATCAAAACCCTCTTTGACCTTACGTTCGATATTACTGATATTCACAGTTTCTCCACGCATATCCAATTTCTGGGCAGTGGTTGTTGCCTCAGGAATAAGAATCCATAAAAGGCCATATATAAAGATGAAACCACCCCAGGTAAAAATGGTCAAGAAGATCCAAAGTAATCGTATCCACAATGGGTCAATACCGAAATAATGGGCTAGACCAGAAGAGACTCCTGCAACGTATTTTTTCTCAGTATCTCTATATAATTTTTTGACCCTATCTTTTGTAGAAGTATTTTTCACTTTTGGCTCATCATCAAAAATTTCCTCATCAACCATATAATCTTCTGGTTGTCCCATGATGGCGATTACATCATCTACTTCTTTTTGTGTGATTACCTGCCGTTCATTTTCTAATTTCTCATGGAAAAGTTCGGCAATACGGGCTTCTATATCGGCAATGATTTCATCGCTTCCTGGCGTATTGGCAAAGGAACGTTTCACCGATTCCAAATACCTTCGCATTTTGTTATATGCCTCTTCATCGATATGGAAGAGCATGTTTGCTAGATTTATATTTACTGTCTTGTTCATGTTTAGCTGTTTTTTGTGTTGGTTACCAGGTTCGTAGCTTTTCTTAATTCATCCCAAGTGGTATCTAATTCTTTAAGGAAAAGTTTACCGGTCTCGGTTAGGGTATAGTATTTTCGTGGTGGTCCGGAAGTGGATTCTTCCCAACGATAGTTTAGAAGCCCTGCGTTCTTTAACCGGGTCAGAAGTGGATATATAGTCCCTTCTACTACCAGCATTTTGGCATCTTTTAGCGTTGCTAAGATTTCAGAAGCATATTTATCGTGTCCGTTTAAGATGGACAGGATGCAATACTCCAAAACCCCTTTTCGCATTTGCGCTTTTGTGTTTTCTACATTCATAATGTCTTTTTGCTTTTTATGCAGTCCCCTTCGTGGAGGGGTTTGCTCCATGGTGTCTGTTGTCTGCATAGATTAACTGTTCGTTTTTTGTTTGATGAATAAACATCCTGATTGATTTTGATTAATAAACTCTTAAGGGTGTGATGAATACCCTATTCTTTCAATGTAAACTTATGACCCTGCTTATAAGCCAATTGGTATCGGTTTTTTTCCAGGTAACAATAAATTTTGTGGGTTTTGATACGGCATCTGGCTCTTGATTATTGTAAAATTTGTGTCTTCCAATTTGTACCGCTCCAAAATCTTTGATTGGATGTACCTCTACACTTTCTTCGATAAGTGTTCTAGTAACCTTACCACATATATTTTTTTCGATACTTTTTAAAAGTTCGGCTTTGTCTGTTGCCAAACCACCCTTATCATGATAAAACTCTATATCCTCAGTGTAGAATTCAGCTTGTGTTTTCATGTCACATTCATTATATGCCTTGAAATAGGTTTTGTCTAATTCCATTATCGTCTTGTACAGCGCTGAATCTAGGGCTTCTTGCCCTTTCACCATTGTGCTTGATACAGTAATTAGTAGGACGAGTAATAGTTTTAAACTCTTCATTATTTGATAAATTTAATAGTTAGTGGATATTCAAAATGTTCTCCTTCATTTGTTCTTATGGTAGCTAAAATGGTGTACACTATATTGATAATAAACAATGCTGATTGAGCGAAGACTAACAGTCCTGCAGGAATCATCCATGGTCCAAAGAAATTATCACTATCAAAATGAAAATTGATAGAATTAAAATCATGAAGGTTTGATAGACCAAAATTATCAAAGTCGAAAATATTAGGGAGAATACCTCCTAAGAAAAATGGGATACTGACCATACCTATAAGGATAGAGTAGAGCAAGAGACTAATTTGAAAGTTCAATGCCTGTTTTCCATTATGGTCTACAAAGTCATATTCTTTCTTATTTGCTGTCCATAATACCAGTGGAATAATAAAATTACCGAAAGGAATAAAATACTTAGAAAACGTGCTCGCATGTATAAGAGCAGAGAGGTTTCTTTCGTGTTTGGTTACTGTTTCTGTCATGATTGATTTGGTATTGGTGATTGATGTTTTTATTACTAGGCTAAAACCAATTATGTTGATAACCTATTAACTTTCTATGCAAATATATGGTTAAAAAAAGGTACTAGGTAACACATAGTACTATATTTTAATATAAATTTAACATTTTACAATGGTGTAAATAATAGCTATTTTTATCAAAATTATCAGATACTATGGCCTTAACCGCTAGTAAATTCAATATGTTTTCCTTTTTTAAACTACCTGCTGCGTGGTGGTGTGGAGTGCGTTTGATAACTATAGATAAAAACAAGGCAATAGTAACGGTAACGCATAGATGGATCAATCAGAATCCATTTAATTCTATGTTTTGGGCAGTACAGGGTATGGCTGCCGAATTGTCAACTGGGGCAATGATGATTGACCAAATAGAGGCAACAGGTAAAAAAATATCAATGTTAGTTGCCAATAACAAGGCCAATTTCTCAAAAAAGGCTACAGGTAAAGTTACATTTACGTGTAAAGATGGGCATTTGATAAAAGAAGTATTAGAGAAAACCATAGCAACAGGTGATGGGCAGACCATCTGGATGAAATCTGTCGGTGTAAATGAAGATGGAATAATAGTAAGTACGTTTGTTTTTGAATGGACAGTACGATTTAAAAAATAGTGGTTAGACACTAGTTTTAGGGCGTAAATATAACCCTAATACGATACTGAAGCTATTAGTACAATAGGGTAGAATAAACCCAATAGAATTATAATAAATTAAAATAAACGTATGAGAAAGATTTTAGTTCCCTTTATAGTATTGCTTTTTGTTAGTTGCGGATCAGAAGATTCAAAATCAGAGGCTTCATCAACAGAGTATACGGAGTCAAACGAAAAAGAAATACTTGATTATATTAGTAATCAAAATTTAGAAGCCCAAAAAAGTGCCTCCGGATTATATTATGTAATTAATGAAATAGGAACAGGTGACAAACCTACCGCTAGTTCTAATGTAACTGTTGCTTATAAAGGATATTTTGCCGACGGTTCGGTTTTCGACCAAAGTAATGAAGATGGTATTTCTTTTAATTTAAATCAGGTAATTGCTGGGTGGACCGAAGGCATTACCTATTTTAATGAAGGCGGTAGTGGTGTATTATTGATTCCATCTCGATTGGCGTATGGTAATGCTGGTAGATCAGGCATACCTGGCGGCGCGGTTTTAATTTTTGATATTAATCTTGTATCTATAAATTAAGCTAAGTTGTAAGTCGTTCTCTCTTTAGATTTGAGTATTATTTTTTAGATAGTTAGATTATCTTATTCTAGATTAATTTAAGTAGTAAGATAAATAAATATCTTTTCGATTGTAACAATTTATAATCAATGACAACTTATTGATATAAATCTAAAACCATATTCGATGAATGCACACGAAATAGACTACGAGATTTTTGGGGAAGAAATGCAATACGTAGAAATAGAGCTAGACCCTCAAGAGGCTGTCGTTGCCGAAGCGGGTAGCTTTATGATGATGGACACCGGTATTAAAATGAACACCATTTTTGGTGATGGTAGTAATCAAGATACTAGTGTTTTAGGTAAAATATTTTCAGCGGGTAAACGATTGTTGACCGGTGAGAGCCTTTTTATGACGGCTTTTTTAAACATTGGTCAGGGTAAGAAAAAGGTAAGTTTTGCATCTCCCTATCCAGGTAAGATTCTACCCATTGATTTATCACAAATGGGAGGACGGTTTATTTGTCAAAAAGATGCTTTTTTGTGTGCAGCAAAAGGGGTGTCGGTAGGTATTGAGTTTTCCAAAAAACTGGGGCGCGGACTTTTTGGAGGAGAAGGTTTTATCATGCAAAAATTAGAGGGTGATGGAATGACCTTCATACATGCAGGAGGTACGTTAGCCAAAAAGACGTTGGGACCTGGCGAAGTTCTTAAAGTTGACACCGGTTGTATAGTGGGTTTCACCAAAGATGTTGATTATGATATTGAATTTGTTGGAGGCATAAAAAATACGGTGTTTGGCGGAGAAGGCTTGTTTTTCGCAACCTTACGTGGCCCTGGTGCGGTTTATATTCAATCGTTGCCTTTCAGTCGTTTGGCGGGTCGAGTGATAGCTTCGATACCAAGAGGAGGAAAGGATAAAGGTGAAGGTAGTATTCTTGGAACTTTAGGGGATATCGTTGGTGGTGATAAGCGGTTTTAAGAACACAACTTTACGAGAAGTTACGACGAAGCAATCTGGCAAATTTTTAACCTTTGGAAAATAGAGTATTGAGACTTTCAAAATTAAACTAAACCACCCTGTACTGAAAGTGCAGGGTGGTTTAGTTACCGTCTACACAGAATAATTAGCTAACAAAACTTGGTTTATCACTTTTGGTACAGTTACTTCAAGTATCGTGGAGCTGCTTTACTAAATTCGTTAGGATAGCGATAAACCAAATTTAAACCTGTTTTTGTTAATTATTGTTCCCTATGAAGTGCAATTGGGCCAATTTCTCTAAAAACCAAGTAAAAAATGGAGGAGACTCAAATTTTAAATTCATTTTACCCTAAAAATCGCTTTAGGCTATTATTTCTACTGACGCTTGTTTTTAATCTAATTTTTCATAGTGCACAGGCTCAACAGACTTCAGAAATCGGGTTGCCCTATATTCAGAATTACAGTCCAGATGAATATGGTGCTTTTATACAGAATTGGGGAGCTGTTCAAGATAGTTTAGATATAATTTATTTTGCAAATGGCGATGGTATTTTAACCTATAATGGGGCAAGTTGGAATTTATTAGAAATGCCAGGATTAGTAAGTGTTAATGCAATAGCATCTACAAACAAAGGAGAGATATATGTAGGGGGAGTTGATGAACTAGGTTATTTGGATTCAAATGATAAAGGTCAACTTGTCTATATTTCTTTATTATCCAAATTGCCAGAAAAATTTCGTCACTTCACTAGAATTAGATCAGTGCATAGTATAAAAGATGGTGTATTTTTTAGTTCAAATAAATACATTTTTAAATGGGATGGAATAAAATTTAAAACCTGGGAGAATTCTGGAGACCCTTTTCTGTTTTTAGCTCGCAATACCATTTTTAAAAGGATACAGGGCGAAGGGTTAACATCTTTTAAAAAAGACCAATTTGAATTAGTTACACAAGGTGAAATTTTTGCTGATAAAAAAATAAGAGCAGTTCTTCCTTTTAATAAGGATTCATATTTAATAGCAACGGATGACCAACTTTATATTTTTGATGGAACCTATTTTAAGAGACTTGAAACCAATGTTCCAGACTTCTTTGCTGATAATGGCATTAGTTGTGGAATAGCTTTAAACTCAAATACTTTTGCTTTTGGATCTTTTAAAAAGGGAGTATTGATCCTCGACGATAAAGGACAAAGAAAAGTAATGCTTTCTAATAAAGGAATATTTCAATCGAATATGGTGTTGGATCTTTTCCAAGACAGAACTGGCCTACTTTGGGCCTCTTTAAATTCTGGAATAGCGAAAATTGAATATCCGTCTCCATTTTCCTTTTACAATAAGCTCAATAATACCCCTAGTTTAGTAATGGGTTTTCAAAGATTTCAAGAAAAACTTTATGTTGGTACCGGAGATGGATTGTATTATTTAGATAATAAGAATAGTTCAGGAATTAATCTTTTGGAACCTATAGGTGACATGGGAATTGTTTTTGAAACCCTTCTTCACAAAGACAAAATGTTAGTAGGATCTAGAGCTGGGCTTTTTGAAATTAACCAGGAGGGCAAATCCAAAGAGCTATTAGAACAGCCTACTGTTTCATCTTTGCGTGCTTCTAAAATTGATTCTAATAGAGTTTATATTGGTACAGGTTCAGGGTTAACCTCCATATACCTAAAAAACAATAAATGGGCAATAGAACATGTTTTTAAGGGAATAAACATTCAAGTAAGTACAATTATAGAAGATGTAAAAGGCGATTTATGGCTAAATGTAAATAAAAACGAAGCCATTCGAATTTTATTTGATAATATACTGGTAAACAATAAAGTAACGAACTCAAAAGTCAGGACCTTTAAAGTGGAAGATGGTGTTCCTGATAACATTGGAAGGCATTATTATATTGAAGATCAGCTTTATATTGAATCTGCTAATGAAGTGTATCTGTTCGATTCTAGTACAGAAAAATTCATTAATGATAAAGACTTACTTCGAAGAATAGGTCTTGAAAATAAAATAGTTAAAGTTCATTCAACTGATGAAAGTGGAAATATATGGTTAATTGAATATAATGGAGAGAATAGATTGGAGCAGTTGGTCGCCCTGGCGCAAAAAAATGGATCGTATATAGTAAAAGAGCTTGATGAAGAAAGGATAATGGACCTGAGAAAAAATGACATGTTCGCCGAGCTGAGTGATAGTATTATATGGTATAGAGGCAAGAAAGGGACTATTATAAGGCATGATCTAAAGCAGAAATTTGACAAAAGCACCCTAAATTCAAAAGCTATAATAACAGGAATAGTATGGCAAAATGATTCGCTACTCTTTGGTGGTTATAATGCCACAGTTGCCACTCAACTTCCCTTTAAAAATAATCAATTACGCTTTCAATATGCCAGCCCAAGTTTTTATGATGAATCAAAAAATCAGTTCCAATACATCTTAGAAGGTTTTGATGAAGACTGGTCTACATGGTCTTTTGAAACCAAAAAAGATTATACGAACATTCCCAGTGGTGACTATACCTTTAAGGTACGTTCAAAGAATATTTTCAACGAAGTAAGTAATGAGGATAATTATTCGTTTTCAATTTCACCCCCATGGTACGGCACTTGGTGGGCGTATTTATTCTATATTCTTGGGGCAATTGCATTGATATCGCTACTACTTCAATGGCGATCAAAAGAATTACGAAGAAAAAATGAAAATCTAGAAAAGTTGGTTTCTGAACGTACCACCGAGGTACGTCATAAAAACCAACTTTTAAACCACCAAACAGAGCAACTAGAGCAGTTGAACGAATCAAAAACGCGCTTGTATTCGAACATCACCCACGAATTCCGCACCCCGCTGACCGTAATCCTTGGAATGGCGGAAACCTTAAAAACAAATGTCATGAACAACCGTTTTGAAGGAGCTGAAAAATCGTTGGAAATGATTCGCCGCAATGGTAAAAATCTATTGCAATTGGTCAATGAAATGCTCGATTTGGCAAAGGTAGAAAGCGGTTCTATGGAGTTAAATTTGGTACAGACCGATGCCATTCCGTTCGTAAAGTATTTGAGTGAAAGTTTTCATTCTTTGGCCGAAACCAAGAAAATCAACCTTACTGTGTATTCGGAAATTGTAGCCTTGGAAATGGATATTGATGTAAATAAGATGGCATCGATTATTTCTAATTTACTTTCTAATGCAATAAAATTTACAGGAGCCAACGGCAAAATAATAGTACACCTTAACAAAATCAAAACAAAGGATAGCGATTTTTTGACAATAAAAGTACAAGACAATGGTCTAGGTCTCGCAGAAGATGACATCGCACATTTATTTGACCGCTTTTATCAGGTCGATAACGAATCGTCCAATAGACAGGAAGGTACAGGAATCGGACTTTCTTTAGCCAAGGAATTTGTGGAACTAATGAATGGTACTATTAGTGTAGATAGTACCTTAGGTAAAGGGAGCACCTTTACCGTGCAAATACCGGTAACCAATAAGGCAGTTAAAATCGTAGACGCCAAAATAACGGTAGAACCGCCTATTAAGGCAACTATGCCCGTATTCAAAAAAGAACCTACGCTAGAAACTGATTCTTCAGAATTACCGCTGGTTCTGATTATTGAAGACAATGTTGATGTCGCCCATTATTTAAAAACCTGCTTAAAGGGGAAGTATCAAACCGTGCATGCCATAGATGGGAATCTAGGCTTGCAGATGGCCTATGAAAATATTCCCGATATCATTATTTCCGATGTTATGATGCCTGGCAAAGACGGTTTTGAAGTTTGCGCCACGCTAAAAGTTGATGAACGTACGGATCATATTCCCATTATACTTTTAACGGCGAAAGTAACTACCGAAGATAGGCTAACCGGACTTTCCCATGGGGCAGATGCCTATCTGGCAAAGCCTTTTAATAAAGAAGAACTATTTACACGCTTAGATCAACTGATTTTAATTCGAAAAAAACTCATTGGTAAATTAGAGAAGAACGGACTCTCTTTTTTGTTAAAAGAGAAAGTAGAAAACCCGCAGACCAAATTTTTAAAACAAGTGCTGGAAAGTATTCATTCCCATTTAGACGATACTAATTTTGGTCCAACGCAATTGGCCAAAGAAATGAGTTTGAGTGAATCTCAAATCTACCGCAAACTAAAATCCATTACTGATAAATCAACAGCTATTTTTATTCGCTCTGTTCGCTTGCAAAAGGCCAAAGAGTTAATTAAAACTACAGATAAAACCATTTCAGAAATTGCCTATCAAGTAGGTTTTAACGATCCTTCATGGTTTAGTCGTGCCTTTAAGAAAGAGTTTAATATTTCACCTAGCGATATACTTAAATAGCTAATTACTAGTGATTTAAAATCACATCTTTCATTTTCATGCAATAATAGTACAAGGTTTTTATTTTCACTTCACAAATACTCCTAGCGATTGAAAAAATGGTAAACGCCGTTTTTTAAAAAGCACAATATCATTGTATCATAATTAATATAAAAAAACATAATTATGAAAACTACAATGAAATTTTTTATCTATGGATTACTAATTATCGCCTTAGTATTAACGTCTTGTTCTAAAGATGGGGATGCCGGATCAACTGGCACAGCAGGTATTGCAGGGGTAGACGGAACGAATGGAACTGATGGCGTAGACGGCACAAATGGAACAGATGGTGTTGATGGGGCGAATGGAGAGGACGGTGCTAATGGTAATGCAAATGTTGAAACTACAGTGTTTTTGAACCCAACATGGTCAACTTCTGGTTTAATGACTTTACAAGTTCCTGGCATTACTCAAGATGCATTTGATTATTATTTAATACTAGGCTTTGTAAAAGAAGGAAGTATTTGGTATTCAGCAAACGGAAACCAGGCAGTAGGAGGTTATTATAAGGGTTACTATGATATAGGAAGATACTTTATAAGAGCTTATGATTTTAATGATGTTATTGATCAAACCCGACCAACTATTCCAGAAGCCAAAGTAATTATTATAGAACCGAGCAACGTTATCTTACAAAGCGGGAATGGAAAAAATGCAAGCACACCTTCAAACTTTCGAAAAATCATTCTTGCAAAATTGTTACATGCTGGTGTAGATATCAACGATTATAATGCGGTGCGTAACTATTTCAATATTACGGAATAAGTCATTGATATAGCATAGCGCCCTGAATTTCTATGGAATTTAAATTCCTGAAAAACTACAGCTATTTTTTTAAAAATTGTCTATTGCTCTGGGTGGTCAAAAACCTTCCAGAGTAATATTTAGTACCTCTATATATTTTTCTAAACATACTGAAACTACTACATATTCTTTTTTAAATTAAAAAATCATCCACAAAAATATGGTTATGAAAACACTTGAAATTTTATACAAAAACATATTTCTAACAAAGATTTTAGCCCTACTCTTTATAATTTCTATGAGCTGCAGCAAAGGCGATGGGTCAGCAGCTGTTGAAGTTGTAAAAAATACTGAAAAAGAACTGAGCAGTTTCAGCTTTTTATCAGCCAATAATGGGGCATTGGCTACAGATGTAATAGCAAACATAAATACTACAGCAAAAACTATTACTGCTAATTTACCTAGCGATACGCCACTTACAGCTTTAATACCAACAATCGCAATATCCGCAAAGGCAAGTATTAACCCTCAAGGCGAACATGACTTCACCAACCCAGTAACCTACACGGTTACCGCAGAAGATGGCTCTACAAAAAGTTATAGCGTATCTGCAAGTAGTAAGACTAGTGCCAAACAGATTGCCAGTTTTGTTTTTCTTGCTACAAACAATGCTATAACCAGCAATGTGGTAGCTACTATAAATGAAGAAGATAAAACTATTACCGCTACAATGCCTCTAGGTACAAATGTTACAGAGTTGCAACCGGAAGTACAACTATCTGAACTGGCAACGGTTGACCTTAATACCGTTCAAGATTTTACGGAACCCATAGAATATACCGTAACTGCTGAAGATGGTAGTGAAGAAATTTATACAGTAACTATAACCACAATATTAAACCAACGTCAAATTTTACAAGCTGTTTTAGATGCCAACCCTGGTACTACCTTGGACTGGGATCTACAAAATACAATTGACTTAAATATTCTTGATGGGGTTACAACAAATACCGAAGGTACTATTGTTGAATTAATAATGGCAGTAGACAATTTATCAGTATTACCACCAGAAATTGGTCAATTAACGATGTTAGAAAAACTTAATATTTTTAATAATAAAATAACAGAAGTACCCAATGAGATCGGTGAATTAAAAAATTTAGTGTTTTTAAGCTTATCAAGCAACCTTATACAAGTTTTACCTTCTGAAATAGGTGAATTAACTAATTTGAAGATTTTGATTTTAACTGATAATCAAATAGGTTCATTGCCTGCTGAAATAGGCAATCTAAACCAGTTGACCAATTTGGTTGCAAGGTCTAATAGTTTAACTATGCTACCAGCAGAAATTAGAGGTTTGACTAGCTTAAAAATCCTTTCGCTCGCAAATAACCAATTTGAATCAATTATTCCAGAAGTTGGAGATTTGAACAACTTAACAAGCCTAAACCTAAATGGTAACTCACTATCTGTTTTACCAAAAGAAATTGGCGAACTACCTAATTTGACATTATTAAATATTGCTGAGAATCAATTTCAAGAATTTCCAATAGAAATAACAACACTAGAAAATCTGACATTTTTAAGCATTAGTGCGAATAATATCACTACGATAGACGTAGCAATTTCCAATTTAAGCAATCTAGAATCCCTTTTTATCAGCGATAATGAACTAAATAGTGTGCCCCGAGAAATTGGCAAATTAATAAACTTGAAAAAATTAAGTCTAAGAAATAATAAAATTACTAGCCTACCCCCTGAAATAGGTTTTTTAATAAAATTGAATGAGTTAAGTATTAGAAATAACAACCTTACTTCAATACCAAGATCTATCTGTTACTTAGAAGATTTCAATGATTTGAATCTAAGTAAAGACAACCAAGTTAACTGTGCCATACCTACTCAAAAAGATGTACTTATAAGTATCTATAGTGCCAACCCTGGTAATACTTTAGAGTGGAGTGTAGATAATTACCAAGGAGTTAGTTTCAATGCCAATGGCAAGCCCATTGCTATTACTGCGAACAATAAAAACCTTTCTAGAATACCCGATACTATAGATCAACTTGTTGAATTAGGAAACTTAGCTGTAAATAGTAATAACTTAACAAGCCTACCAACAACACTCGGCAACTTAAACTCCTTGACTGTCGTCACAGCGGCGAGCAATAATCTAAATACGGTTCCTTCAGAATTAGGGCAACTTACCAATTTGGTGCTTTTAAGTTTAACCTCAAACCCAATTACAAGTATCCCAACAGAAGTGTGCGATTTGCAAACATCTAATGGCGGCGTACTCACCCTACTCACAGATCCGGGAGAAGGCTGTGATTAAATAAACCAATACACAAATACTATTAGTAAATGGATAGTAACAGTTGACTGTTTTGAACGTATTTTAAATTGTACTGAAGAAGGCTAACATTCTATTCTCTCCTCATGTTTAGCAGCCGATTCCCCCAGTTCGAATTACAAAAGGCGACCAATGAGGTCAACATTAATAAACCATTTAAATAAGTATCTTACGGAATTAAATGAAGAAAAATTACACGACTTACTGGGTTAAGTCGTAACTGAAATGGGAGTAGCTGCAAACGGCCCATTAATTACTATTGGAGATAAATTGAGCCTCTACACTACCCAATCAGAATCAGAACTTTTATCGTTTAGCGAATTAGCCGCAAAACCGATATCGCTGAAAGGTATGTGAGAGAATGGTTATCGACATAAGTAGCATCCGGCTATGTGCAATATCATGCCGTCATACATAAATTTTCAATGACACTAGAACAAACCATGGTTTTTGGAAACAGAAAGAGTCCTATTTTTATGAAAGGAGCTTTTTATGCCATTGCATCAGTATATTATGATGAGCCAAAAATAGAGAAGGCTTTTTAAACGGGTGAAGGTGTTTCTTGGTGAGACCATAACAACTGCTTATTTTGTGGAACGAAGAAATTCTTCAGTCCCTCCTACGAAGGAAACTTAATTACCAGTTGACTTCCAGTTATGTAAGTTCTCATTGAGAAATTAGCTAAAGTAGCTGACGTTGGTTGCGGACATGCATCTTCTACTATAAGTATGGCAAAAGCATTTCCTAATTCTTCTTTCATGATTAGTCATTTTGGCCTTAGACAGGTTTATCAAATCTTGACCTACCCAAATTATCAGGTCAATTGGATTTATAAACTGGTAAGAAATCCACTAATGTATAGCTTCATTATCACTTGTTGTGTTGCAACTACAATGGCTACAGGTCGTCTTTTCTTTGT
The DNA here is from genome assembly GCF_005771495.1 of Maribacter sp. ACAM166. Lineage (GTDB taxonomy): Bacteria > Bacteroidota > Bacteroidia > Flavobacteriales > Flavobacteriaceae > Maribacter. Next base: position 90,111 of record NZ_VAUW01000009.1, on the reverse strand, counting down.
TACTATTTCAACAGTATATATGGTAATTGCTGTTAAATTATTGAAAGAAAAGGGCCTTCGAAAAGTATTAGGAGATAAATATTAGAAGTATCGAAAAGTTGGTTGCTAGGCTGCAATTAAAACCATTTAAGTAATTGATAACGTAGTGATTGATCAAGCGATTCACAGATTAGTGAATTCAAGAAATGAAAATACCGAGCAAACAGATGCTATGAATGGTGCTTCTAATTACGAGAAAGTACATAGACAATTTAGGGCTCCATTCGGTTTGTATTTGCTAAATTAGGCTCATGAACCCTTAGTTGGAATTAATCAATCATTAGAAATTATAGCCATAAATTGAGCATCAATTACATAACATCAAATAAATAATGGATTTCAACAACCAAATCAACTTCTTAAAAGAACTCCAGCAGAACAATTCAAAAGAATGGATGGATGTAAACCGGAAATGGTACAAAGAAGTCCGTGATGATTTTATTGTTTGGTTAAATAGTATGAATACTAGACTATCTGCTATTGATGATGAATATTATGATACGCCCGGTAAAAAGGGAATTAACCGTATCAATAACAATCTCATGTTTCATCCTAATAAACCTGTTTATAAGGATCATTTTGGAGCAGGATTTGATAAAAATCCCCACACAGCAGACTTCTATTTTGAGTTAGGTATAGAACGATGCGTTTTTGCAGGAGGATTGTGGAGACCAGATTCAAAAACCTTAAGAAGTGTCAGGGAGGCTATTGACTACGATGGTGAAGACCTCGATAATATTCTAAATAAAAAGTCCTTCAAAAAACATTTTGGAGGACTTTATGAGGATGTGAAATTAACCAATTCGCCAAAGGGTTTTTCTAGTGATCACAAATACATAGAACTACTACGTAATAAAACTTTTGCTGTAGCACAGGAATTCCCAACGAAATTAACTTTCAATGAAAATTTCAACGAAAAATTAGTTGAAGTATATACCGAAATGTTGCCGTTTAGGCGTTATTTAAATAAGGCGATTACCGTATAGTTATTCTGTTGTATCTGATGCAGGTATCAAACGAGCTTTCAAATCTGGTTGAGCCATGGTACTATCTAAAGGAAACATTGGTCTTTTAATACGTTTGTAGCCCAAGCGGTTTAGGTCTTGGTCAACGCCACCTGGTGTCAACGCCATAATCCAATCACCACGCATTTCATATAACTCAGGGACTAAATACCCTATTTTTATTACGACGATATCCGTTTCTTTAGGATTCAAACCTAGGTTAGTAAAATCACTCAGGCGATGATATGGTTTTCGTTTTTTAGTTACGATTATATGAATGCTTCCTACTTTAACAACGACTTCTACTTCGGCATTCCTGTCACCTTCTTTGATTGCAGTGATTGTACCTTCTAATGCTAACGGTCCGGCGAAACGATTATCTACTGCAGCACCTGCCGTTGCATTTATTTTTCCGCCTACGCCAATTTCTAAAGCCTCTTTTACAAATTCAGGTCCTGGGATTGAGGCATAAATTAATGAAGGTCCAGTTGCTGATTTAAATTCTGGCCTTGCAAGTAATTCCTTTAAGGTCCAAGTAACATCGCCTGCACCACCCGCTGTTGGGTTATCACCCAAATCACTAATCATATAGGGATGTTTTTCACTGGCCAATGCCAATTTTAAACTCTCTTCCAATGTTGTGGTAGGGGCAACGAATTCAAACTCATTTCGAACATCCCAAAAGCTTTGTGCCAATTTCTCGGCACCTTTTTCTACCTTTTCCTTATCATCTCCCGTGACCATAACAACTGCATGATTACGTGGTTCATCTGCCCAAGCATATCCTATCCAAATTGCAGCATCGATAACACCATCTTGTTTTGTTATGTCCGGTATTTTGGCATAAAGACTTTTACCAGGTTCTATACGGGTACTTGTTTTTTCACCAGGTAAAAGAATTGGTACAGGCACCCATGCTTTGTACGCAGGTTTACCTTTACCATTTTCAAGGCGATCCAAAAGATTGGTAACCGCTCTTTTCTTAGACTGTATAGCATCTTCATGGGGCGCCATTCTATAACAGGTTATTAAATCGGTATGTTTAGCTAATTTTTCAGAAACATTACCATGTAAATCCATTGAAGTGGATATAAGTACATCATTTCCGATAACAGTCCGTATACGTTCTATCAAATCACCTTCTGGGTCATCGAGTCCAACCACACTCATAGCGCCATGAATATCAAAGAAAAGTCCGTCATATGGTCCATTTTTCTTTAATAATTTCAAGGTTTTAGTGACCAAAGATTCATAGGCTTCTCTAGTTACCGTACCACCGGGAAGTGATTTTCCAACTAAGGTCGGTATCCATTCGGCTCGTTGTCGTTGTAATGAATCGATTTGTAAAAATGGATATCTAGTATATACCGAATCTCCTATTTTTGCATGAAAAGCTTCCTCTGTAGAAAGAGCAGGCGAAAAAGTACTACTTTCAATTCCTAAACCAGCAATAGCAATTTTAGGTAATTTCTTTTCTTCCGCAGAAGTAGTGCCTTGTTTACATGATGCTGATAGAACTAAAAGTAAAATGGCTTTAACGTATAGTAATTTCAAATTGGTAGTTGGTTTAAAGTTCGTAATTGAGTTAAAAAAAATGATAATAGTTACATCTTCAAATGTATGTTAATTAAATTTGAATATTACTTTTAACGAAAACGTTTTCGAAATAAAAAGGATACTTTTTTTTCTTTAAAAAAAATCTCGTAGGGCATTGGTTATGTATCTATACCCTAAAAATTTGATGGATTTGTCATAAAATCAGTACATGATTTAACTTGTCATATAATCGATAAGTATTAAACGTAATAGTTGACATGTCTATATAAAGAACTACATTAGGTAGTGAATTAACTCAACATTTATAATGGCAAATTTTAATATTGATGCTAAAAAGGAGATGACCTACGATGCCATCGTGATTGGATCCGGAATTAGTGGAGGATGGGCAGCAAAGGAGCTTTGTGAGAAGGGATTGAAAGTATTGGTGTTAGAACGTGGACCAATTGTAGAGCATGTTGTAGATTATCCTACCATGAATTTAGACCCTTGGGATACAGAACTGAGAGGTGGATTAACCCCAGATCAAAAAGAAAAGCACTACAAAGCAATTCGTTCTGGATGGATTGGTACGGATACCGAACATTTTTGGGCAGATGATGCTGCAAATCCGTATACAGAAGAAAAACCGTTCTTATGGCTACGTGGTCATCAAATGGGTGGTAAATCGCTACTATGGGGTAAGCAAACCTACCGTTGGAGTGATTTAGATTTTAAAGCAAATGCGAAAGATGGTCATGGTGTTGATTGGCCAATTCGTTATAAGGATATTGAGCCTTGGTATACCTATGTAGAGAAATTTGCTGGTATTAGTGGAGAAGCGTTAGGATTACCGCAATTACCGGATAGTCATTTTCTTCCGCCAATGGAGTTGAATTGTGTCGAAAAACATGTAAGGGATAGAATTGAAAAGCAATTTGCTGGTAGAAATATGATTATTGGTAGGGTAGCTCATCTTACCCAACCACATAATGGACGAGGACAATGCCAAAATAGGAATAGATGTAGTAGAGGGTGCCCTTATGGTGCTTATTTTAGTAGTAATGCGGTAACCTTACCACCAGCAAATGCAACGGGTAATTTGACCATTAGACCTTACTCTATTGTACAATCATTAATATATGATGAAGCAAAAGGAAAAGCTACAGGGGTTCGAATTATAGACTCAGAAACAAATGAAGCTATAGCGTACTCAGCCAAAATCATTTTTGTAAATGCATCTACCTTAAGTACCACTCAAATATTAATGAACTCTACCTCTAATCGTTTTGAAAATGGATTAGGAAATGATAGTGGTGAGCTAGGTCATAACCTTATGGATCACACCTATAGGGTGGGAGCGTTAGGTAAAGTTGAAGGATTTGAGGATAAGTATTATAAAGGAAGAAGACCCAATGGTATTTATATTCCTAGATATGTGAATATCGATGAGAAAAGTAAATCTGATAAGTTCGTTCGTGGTTTTGGATATCAAGGTGGCGCTTATCGAGGTGGTAATCCCGCAAATATTGAATCCTTTGGAGCTGACTACAAGGATCGTATTTTAAAGCCTGGTCCATGGGAAATGTTCATTACAGGATTTGCAGAGTGTTTACCGTATCATGATAATAAAATTTCACTGAATACGGATGTTTTAGATAAATGGGGACAACCTACATTAACGATTGATGCGGAGTTTAAAGCAAATGAAAAGGCACTGAACAAACAGATTCAAGAAGACGCTGTAGAAATGCTAACAAAAGCAGGTGTAAAAGATGTAATGGGCTTTGATAATGAGCACCCACCAGGGTATGGTGTTCACGAAATGGGAACAGCACGTATGGGTCGAGACCCAAAAACATCTGTTTTAAATGAATTCAATCAAGTCCATGCCGCTAAAAATGTATTTGTAACTGATGGTGCATGTATGACTTCTTCATCATGTGTAAACCCTTCATTGACGTATATGGCACTAACGGCTAGAGCGGCTGACTATGCGGTATCCGAATTAAAAAAATTAAATATCTAAGCTATGGACAGAAGAAAAGCGTTACGAAAAACAGGCCTTTTTGCAGGAGCGACCATTTTAATGCCCTCCATGCTTTCTTTATTTGAATCTTGTAAGTCTGAAACTAGACTAGATTGGCAACCTTTATTTTTCACTGGTGAGGAAGCTAAAACTATTGCTGCTTTGGTAGATATGATATTACCAAGAACAGATACACCAGGAGCATTAGATGTAAAATCAGATATATTTATAGACACGGTTATTGCCAAAAGCTATGATAAAGAAGGACAGGATGATATGAGAGCGAATATTACCGCTTTTAATGAAAATTGTAAATCGAAATACGGAGCTGTTTTCTATAATTTAAACGAAGACGATAGAATTGCGATATTGAATGAAGCTGAAAAGAGTTCTGGAAAATTCGGTAAAGGTGTATGGGGAGCTGGGGTTGGGCCTCAAGAACCCATCGGTTTTTATAGATCCATGAAATCAATGGCTATTTGGGCTTATTTCACCTCTGAGGAAATGGGTGAGAATGTGCTTAATTATGATCCAATACCAGGCGCCTATGAGCCATGTAAACCATTGTCTGAAGTAGGAAATCGTTGGAGTTTATAGTACTCTGATTCCTATTTCTGAGTAAGATGTAGTAAGGTTTTTTACTAGATAAAGGCATTTCGAAAAACCACATTAGGGAATAATCTTTAATGTGGTTTTTTATATGCTTAAATTTCTAGGGTATATTTATTATCAATCTAAAAAAACGTATCAAATTGAAGAACGACAGAATAAAAGATATTCAAAGGGAAATACTTTCAGATAACTGGTACACACTTAATAAATATACTTTTAAATACCAGAAGCCAGATGGTAGTTGGGAAACCCAAAAGCGAGAGGCATATGACCGTGGTAATGGCGCAGCAATTCTATTGTATAACTCAAAAAAGAGTAGCGTTGTACTTACCAAACAATTTAGAATGCCCACATATGTAAATGGTAACGATGATGGTATGATGATAGAGGTTTGTGCCGGATTATTAGATGGTGACAATCCTGCGGATTGTGTGCGAAAGGAAACTGAAGAAGAAACGGGCTATAAAATCAGTAATGTTAAAAAAGTGATGCAACCTTATATGTCACCTGGCTCGGTGACCGAAATTCTTTATCTATTTGTTGGAGAATATGATGAAAGCATGAAAGTAAGTGAAGGGGGCGGAGCCGAAAACGAAACTGAGAATATTGAGGTATTGGAACTGGACTTTAACAAAGCGATGGACATGGTTGATACGGGAGACATTAATGATGCTAAAACTATTATGCTGCTTCAATACGCTAAAATAAATGCGTTAGTTTAAGTTATTTCGTCCGACCAAATGGTATGAAAGATTTGCCTAAAATAGGATTTGGTGGCGGTTGCCACTGGTGTACCGAGGCAGTTTTTATGGCATTGAAAGGTGTGAAGAAAGTGGAGCAAGGATGTATAGCATCAAAGGATAATTTAGATGACTTTTCAGAGGCTGTCATTGTTTATTTTGACGAAAAGCAGATTGGTTTCAAGGACTTGGTAGAAATTCATCTATCAACTCACCAAAGCACACAAAACCATTCTATGCGCCATAAATATAGGTCTGCGATATATTATTTTGAAGTAGATAAAAAAGGTTCTTTAAAAACGATAATGAATGAAGTACAAAAGGAATATTGTATCCCATTAATAACTAAGGTGCTTCCATTTGGGAAGTTTAAATTATCTGATGAGCAGTTTCATAATTATTATTTCAGCGATACAAACAAGCCCTTTTGCAAGACTCACATTTCACCCAAAATAACACTACTTAAAGAGAAGTTTGCAGCGCATGTTGCTCCTAAGGTATAAGATTACAATACTTAATAGGTATTGCGAAGAGTTTCGAGCATACCTTCTAGTTGTAAACGTTCCTCCGCTAAAGATTGTTTAAAGTGATTGTTCATAAAGCTAAAAATCAAGGTTTTACCAGAGTTTGTTAGTAAATATCCACTTAAACAATAGTTATTGCTTAGACTCCCAGATTTGGCATAGACGTACGGCTTACCCTCTCCAATAAAACGCTCCTTTAAAGTTCCGGAAATTCCACCAGCAGGAAATATAGCATACAAACGTTCTTGGGGTATCATCGTATATAATTTATCTAATACCGACACCATATTTTGTGGTGTAAAAAGATTGTAGCGTGATAGGCCCGACCCGTCTACCCATCTAGGTTGCTGGGCCAAATCGATTAACTCATTTTCTAAAATATGAGTTCTTGCTATGTTACCATTCAAGGTGTCTTTTAATTCAGAAGCTGCTAAAAGTAAGAGTTGTTCTGCAATGAAGTTATCGCTCTCATGCATCATTCTTATGTAGAGCGAATCTGCATCTATACCATAAAGCGTTTTTTTATCTCCTTCGGGTATTAATAACCTTATACCTACTGGTTTTTTTAGCACTTTTTCCAAAATTGACTTAGTTGCCTGAATGCTTGTAATAAACGGAATTTCTAAGGTGTCTGTTGACTGAGGAGGATAATAGAAAATATTCGTTGCTTCATTTCTATTGTTCTTGTGGGTAAGTTGAAATACACTGTCCTTAAAATAAGGTGGAGAAACTATCAATTCAGGATTTTTATAAGACATTACAACATTGCCATAAACAGGTAACCCACTTCGTTCTGGGGAATAATACCACTGGTAATCGTCCCAAGCCCAACCTGGGCCGTACTTTTCATCTTTAAAATTCCCTAAAGCATATACCAAATTGGTTTGACTTTTAAGAAATTTAAGTGCAGTTGAATCTTTTAGATAAGGGTGCAAGAACGAAGGGTCTCCCGTTCCTTCGAAATAAAGCGTATCCTTTACTTTTATATACCGTAAAGTAGGTATTTGCTTAGGCAAGCTTTTTATGGCAGCAAATAACGTAAAAATCTTAGTGTTACTGGCAGGAATGAAATACTTGTCACTGTCTTGATTATAAACGGTATCCTTAGTTTGAGCATCAATAATTAAAACTCCGGTAAATTGATTTTTATAGAAGGCTGATGAAAGGTTACTATCTAACTGTTTGCTAATAATGGCTTTCTTGGAACTACAGGCAGAAATAATGATGAAAATGACTACTTTAAAAAGAATATTTCTCATAACTTCTAAAGTACAAAACTATAGTCTTTATAGTACCGAAAAATTTAACATGACCGCTTTTACTTTAACTTTTTGTAAGCAATATTCAATGTGTATTTCTGGTTATCTTTATACAACAGCAAACCAATAACAATTATTAAATCATGGCAAATTCAATGCTTGAGTATAGTAAAACAGTACTTAAAAAGGTGAGTTTTGATACATTGCTTTTCTGCAAGGAATTAAAAAAAGCCCTCGTGACGTTACTACCTGAAGAGGTGGAGGAATTAAAAATCTGGTTGAAAAATTTTATAACGGACAAGCCAGAATTACAACAAAGTTTACTTTATTTAAAAGTATAAAAAAGAGCCACTCAAAGTGGCTCTTTTTTATACCAAGCAACCAAGTGTTTAAAAGGGAATCTTATGTAAAATGATTTTCTTTAGCCACTTTTTTTCTTATAATGATGATAATTTAGATTAAGATGTACCAATTGGGAACACTAAATTAGTTGGCGAATGGTTGTTGACTGAAAGCTACATTAGTCCGGGTGGTGCTGCCGAATGGCAAAATATAAAGGATGTCGATATATTTTTGACAATAATGGATTGTTTCACAAACGGGATTAAGAGTATACACTGCCACAAAAAGTAACATTTCAAGTAAAGGAAAATGAATTTTTTTGTACTTCAAAAATGAAGGTTTACAAGTTACCTTGTGTTATAGAATTGAACTCAATAAAGATACATTTACTCTTATCATCATCTTATCCTAGTATACGTATTGAAGGATGACTATATTGTTTTGAGAAAGAATAGAATCTTATTTATTCAGCGGACTTATAATTTTCACATCTTGAAATGCTATTGCACCTCGAACGACACTTGTTATAACATCTTTTAAAGCATCGGTAATCTGAACTTTAAGTTCTTTTTTGTGGTAGATAAGACTCACTTCTCTTGCCGGTGAAGGATCCTTAAAATATTTAAGGTTTTTTTTCTTCTCCGTATCAAGTTCGATTGTATTCAAATAGGGCAGAAGTGTCATTCCTAATCCTTCATTCGAAAGATTAATCAGCGTCTCGAAACTTCCGCTTTGAAGACTAAAATGCTCACCACTCATTTTAGGAGCTTTGCATAAATTTAAAACACCCTCTCTAAAACAGTGGCCATCTTGTAACAGTAATATATCTGAAATATCCAAGTCTTCAGGCACGAGTTGAGAACTATCGCCCAATCGATGTTCTTTTGGAACATAGCCTACAAATGGCTCATAATATAGAGGTCTCTCCTTTATAAAATCGACTTCTAGTGGCGTTGCAGCGATAGCGGCATCTAAATGTCCGTCATGTATATTCTGAATAAGGCTTTCCGTGTTCTGCTCTTTTATGATAAGATTTACTTTTGGGTATTTCTGTATAAAAGTCTTAAGAAACATGGGTAAGAGTGTCGGCATGATTGTGGGTATAATTCCCAATACATAATCACCTCCTATGAACCCTTTTTCTTGCTCTACAATATCCTTTATGCGAGCGGCTTCATTTACAATATTTTTAGCCTGAGCTACTATTTTTTTACCAACTTCGGTAATGGTAATAGGCTTTTTACTTCGGTCAAATAGTAGAATGTCGAGTTCATCTTCTAACTTTTGAACCTGCATACTAAGTGTAGGTTGAGTTACAAAACTTTTCTCGGCCGCAAGGGTAAAATTCTTATATTCTGCAACGGCAAGTACATACTGTAATTGAGTAATAGTCATGTGTATAGTTTAAAGCTATAAAGCTACTAAAACCGATTCTGAAAACCTATAGTATTGATATCGTTTACTTGATGAGCTACATTTATTTCTCACTGTAATAAATTATAATACTGTTCAATTTATAACGTAAACTTCTGACTTATTTCAATATAAACTCGGTAATCAAATAACAAATTATCGCTAAAAGAAGTATTGCCAACCCTATAGCCAAAAAGCGAATTGCGTGGTTGACACATTTAAATTTATAAGCGGATATTTTAGAGTTGATGAAAATCTGTTGGCCTAAATGGTCAAAAAGTTCTTCTTCGGTTAAACTTATATTATAAAAAGTCTGTGAAAACTCCCTTATGGTGCCAAACTTTGAAATAATATCACCAAAAAATAAAATATTTCGGTCGTATTTTTCCTCGATTTTGGGGATAAAACAACGGATACTATAGTACACAGAAATTATGGTGCATATAACCCAGGAAATAAGTAGGGCATATAACAACCAATTGTTATCGTCTTTCTGCAAAACCGATACCACATTACTATAGATTATATTCAGTAAAATACCATAGAATGAAAGTATAAGACCCGCCTTTATCTCAGAAGCCTTTATAAGGCCAAAAACGTAATTGATACTTCCCCAATAATGGTCAACAAGTTCTTCAGTATGTGTACTCTTACCCTTAACCAACTTAAAAGTTGAGTAATCTTTTTTTGTAGAAGTATCTTTATATTGTTTCACTTCATCTACAACTTCCTTTTTTGCCATACATCAAATATTTTATAGGAATACTGAAAATCAATAAAGGTTATTGGATTGATTATTAAAAAAGAAATTATAAATCTGTAGGTCAAGGTAACAAGTTTTAGCTAAGCATCAAAAGATAGTATAAAGAATAGAACCAATTTAAACATTTTACTTGACCTCCTCCCGTTAAACTGGACAGTTTAAAACTGAAGAATTCAGGGCGAATAAATGTTTAACTTTAAACAAGTATTGGCTTATGAACCGATCAAAGTATTGGGGATAGCAGATTAAATTTGCGATTAAACAGGTAGAGACCGGCACCCGTATCCAAGAGGTGTGCCGCAATAGGGGTGTCAGTGAGGCTACATTTTATCAATTGTAAGAAAAAGTACGGAGGTCTGGGAGTATCTGAACTGCGCAGGCTAAAGAACCCCGAAGAAGAGAGTTCAAAGCTAATGAAACTTGTTGCGGACCTTAGCCTTGAGAAACAGATATTACAGGACGTACTGAAAATAAAGTTCTAAGACCGTCGAGAAAGCTTGGGATGGTCGATTACAACAGCTTTAGACCACACAGCTCGTTGGGGGGACATGTCCCCTAACGAGTACATCAAAATGAATGAAAATAGCGCATATTCTCTAGTTATGACCGGTACCTAAATATGGAAGGAGGTCATACTGAAATGGTAAAACATTAAGCAAATTTCTGATTTTTGGTAATAACAATAAAGGAATTTTATGAAAATATTTTTTGTTTTCTTATAAATAAATATTTCGCTTTTCCTTCAGAAATTCTAATTTTTGATGTTTTAAAGGTTCTCGAAACTCTTGAGCAAAAGAAGTATAGAATTTATGATTCTCAAGAAAATTTATCTGTAGGTCTAACCATTTTTCTTGATTATTCTCGATATTATAATATTGAAACTCTTTGAAAAGATTTTGACTTAAGGTGTCGTAATCATCCCTGCCTAAGTAATCTAAATCAGCATCTTTAATAATTTTCTCGTAAAAAGTTTTGGGTTGCTGAGTTATTTTTGTTGCTCTTATCAGACCATTTATGATACTTATTTCTTTAGGTTCTAAAATTGAAGGAAGCAATTGAGAGAGTGTTTTTATACCTCTTTCTTCATGATTAACAGGAGATATGATATACCCTAAATCATGACCAATGGCCGCTATACGTATGAGTTTTGAATGAGCACTATCTATATCGTAATAGGTTATATATTTATTACAGACATTAGCCACATCAATAGTGTGTGATACGCAATGATATGATAAATGTGGTGGTAAACATCGATCCAACGTGTCTAAAAGCTGCAGGCATAATTCAGGATATGCTTTTCGGTTATGCAGAGTCATGTACAGATTGGAATATAGTAATTCATAATGTCTTAAAAGTAAAACAATAAACTAAATGAAATATTGTTCAGGTTAGTTTGTTCTGATTGATGCAATTGAAAATTCATTCAAATTAGCTAAACGTACTATTACTTATAACCTTATAATGTCAAAATTATAAAATTTTAAAAAGAAACTGGTCTAAGAAAAAACTAGAATTAGGTTTTCATTGGTCAATAATTTAGTGATACAAAATCTTTATACCATAGGGCTTTTAATACATACACCAACGCTAATTGTTTTTGATGCATTATTGGACTAGTAATATGCTAGAGTTAAAATTGGGTTAAAGCAGTTTGATAGTAGTATATATTTGGACTTTTTTAATAGCTTATGGGAGCTAAAAAAAATAATATGACAAAGATTAAAGCATACGCTTCAGATTCTAAGGAGGCGGATTTAAAACCATTTGAACTAGAGCGCAGAGATACATTAGATGATGATGTTAAAATCGATATACTGTATTGTGGTGTCTGCCATAGTGATTTGCACCAAATACATAATGATTGGAAAAACTCTGTTTATCCTGTAGTACCTGGCCACGAAATCATAGGAAAAGTAGTAGAGGTTGGAAAAGGTGTTTCTAACTTTAAAAAAGGAGACTTGGTAGGGGTAGGGTGTATGGTAGATTCTTGCCAAACCTGTAGTGCTTGTAAAGATGATTTGGAACAGTTTTGTGAAAAAGGTGCTACGTTTACGTATAACAGTAAGGACAAACATTCTGGTGGACATACCTATGGTGGTTACTCCGAAAGTGTAGTTGTTGACCATAAATTTGTCTTGAGGGTTCCTGAAAACTTAGATGCTAAAGCGGCCGCACCATTATTATGTGCAGGTATTACTACTTATTCACCTTTAGCCCATTGGGGCGTTAAAAAAGGAGATAAAGTAGGTGTAATCGGCTTAGGTGGATTAGGGCATATGGGAATTAAATTTGCACATGCTATGGGAGCCCATACGGTAATGATTACAACATCACCTTCTAAAAGTGAAGATGCAAAAAAATTGGGTGCGGATGAGGTTTTAATTTCAAAAGATGAAGAGCAGATGAAAAAGCATGCTGGTTCTTTTGATTTTTTATTGAATACGATTCCAGTTGGTCATGATATGAATCCTTATACTAGTCTATTAAAAAGAGATTCAACGATGGTCATAGTTGGTGCTGTTGAACCTTTAGATCCATTACATGGTGGGAGTTTAATTATGGGAAGAAAAAGTATCGCCGGATCATTAATTGGTGGAATGAAAGAAACACAAGAAATGTTGGATTTCTGTGGAGATCACAATATAGTTTCCGATATAGAAATGATTGATATTCAGAATATTAATGAGGCTTATAAAAGGTTGCAGAAATCTGATGTTAAGTACAGATTTGTTATTGATATGAAGTCTTTAAAAGATAGCTAATTAAAAATTAGTTTTGAAAAAGAGCCATTTTAAATGGCTCTTTTTATTTAAGTTTAATATAGTCTATATCAAGACTAAAATCTTCCTCAATATTATTTCCAATCAATAGCGCTATTTGAGAAATAAAATCACCTTTAAAATTCGGTAGTTCCAAAGAACCCCCTCTAAAAACAGGCTGCATCTTCTCAAACGGAATTGTAATTGTTTTCCAATTTTTTCCTGAATTAAAAGTATAGATATAAGAATGCCTTTGATGGTCACTTGATTTACAACGGAACTGATATTTTTTACCATCTCCCTTCAATCGAATTTCGAATGAGGAATACTCCTCAACTTCAATGCGCTCTAAATCGTGCCTTAACAAAGAAAAACCACCATTATTCTCAAGTGAAACGTGTCCGCTAAATACTCCATTTCCATTCTGATTAATTTGTATGAGGCCCATAGATATACCACCCATCACTTCATCGTTAACAATGTGCCAGTGCTTAAGATTACACTTTTTAGAAAAATCAAAAATGGTTAAAACTTCGCTCATAATAAATTTGTTCGAATTGAATCTTTTAGATGGGTTAAAATTAGACGAACTTAACGAAATGCAAATATCTTTTAAGTATTAATTTTGACTGTTATGTAATAGGTGAGAAGAATAAAATTAAGGATATCGTTTTAATTTTAAAAGGACGGTGCAGAGGTGGTTCATTACAATTTTTCAATCTGTATTCGTGGTAGGGAAGTAAGATTAATCTATGTTTAAAAGAGAAACCGTAATTGCTTGCCTATAATTTTGAGTTTTTCCATTTCAAATCATCTTGTAAATCTACACTATTGAGATAAGATATCGTAACGTAATAAAGGTCATGCACAAAGTGAATAGTAGAGAATTCATCTTCGTTATATTTTAAGATTACTTTAATTTACGATAGAATTAGGTGTCGGTTTTACCATTTGCTTACTATTATTTTAACATAGGCAGGCCAATTAAATCTGAAATAACTAAATGCTTGAGTCTATAGTCTTCACCGATTATCTATGAAATATAGGAGCTTAAAAACAAGCTCGTCTAAACTTAACTATTAAGTCTTCTCATCTCCTTAGCGACCGCTTTTTCTGCAGCACCCTGTTTTTCTAATTCTTCGATTATTTTAGGATGGTCTTGAGTTCTACTTTGCGATAATTTGTTTACGGCTTGTATATCGTTAATGATTATCTCAAAACCAATGATACCGGTAACTTGACGCATGGTCTTTTTCGACATATCATTTATTGAAATGGGATGTTCTGAAGATTTTTCATGTTTATCGACTAATTCATACAGTGCATTTGTTAATTCCTCCGGAGTTTGAATTTTTACGCTACCATAAACATGAACGGCAACATAGTTCCAAGTGGGAACTTCTTCTTGTTGATACCAAGAAGAGGAAACATAACTATGTGGACCATTAAAGATGCAAAGTACTTCATCGCCGTCAATCAAATTTTTGCTCTGAGGGTTGGCCTTTGCAATATGGCCGACTAATACGTCTTTACCATTTCTATTCTTTCCAATTTCTAATGGTATATGGGTACCCCAGGGTTTTCCATCAATAGTATTAATTAGTATGCCAAAACTATTGTTTTTTAGGAAGTTATGAATTTCGTTCAGGTCATTGTTTTTGTAGTGCTCCGGTATAAACATGTAATGCTATTTAAGAGGTAAATATAATAGATTTTCACAACCTGTTTATGAGCAAACTTTTTAATGCTTTGCGCTAAGCAAATAGCCTAGGGTATGATACATTGTAAAAGAACTTAAAAATCAATAAAATGCCATTTATAACAAATAAAATAGCAAAAGAACAAGTAGATATTTTTTATGAAGATTATGGTAGTGGACAGCCCGTGATTTTAATACATGGTTGGCCCTTAAGTAGAAAATCTTGGGAACAGCAGGTGTGGAAAATAGTAGAAGAAGGTTTTCGTTGTATTTCATATGATAGAAGAGGTTTTGGAACGTCATCATCGCCATGGAACGCCTATGATTACTCTTCACTAGCAAGTGATTTAAATGTCATAATTGAAGAACTTAAACTAGAAGATACCATTATTGTTGGATTTTCGATGGGAGGTGGAGAAGTGGTGCGTTACTTAACGGATTACGGCTCTGATAAGATTGCAAAAGCTGTACTTATAAGTTCGATTATTCCATTAGTGAAGCATAAATCCGATAATCCTGATGGTGTGCCGGAGAAAGCTTTAAATGGCATTATAGATGCTTTGCAGAATGATAGAGTAGGATTTTTAAAAGAATTCAGTAAAGGATTTTATAATTACGATGAGAACAAAGGGGACAGGGTGAGTGAGGCTCAATTAGATTATGATTTCACTATTGCTTCTTTTGCATCGCCAAGAGCAACCATTCAAACCGCATTAGCATGGATGCATACGGATTTTAGGTCTGAGTTGAAAAATGTCGATGTACCTACATTAATAGTACATGGTGACGCAGACGGAACTGTTCCTATTGAAACTTCAGCCAAACAAGCTGCCGCAGGAATAACGGATAACACCTTTGAAATTATTAAAGGTGCACCGCACGGACTCAATATTACCCATGCAGATGAATTGAACAAAATTTTGATTCCTTTTTTGAAGAAATAGACTTACCCTTTATAAAATTAACAATCCCGATAGTTCAGAGCGTATCGGGATTTTTTTATGCTTCACTTATTTTGTTGAAAACTTATTTGAATACTAGTTTTCAATGTAGAGCTTAGTTAAAACAGGTAGATGATCCGAGATATGTTTATTGTTTTCCATTCGGTCATCAATATGTATATACGCTTGTACTTCAAAATTCTCGACAAATATATAGTCTATCCGATCAGATAAAACCCGGTCATGCTCAAAACCATTAAATGTTCCAGTTGGGCCATAAAAAGCTTGTTGGGTTACCATTTGCGCATCATTCAATGCTTTCTTTAAAAATTGAATCGGAGTTTCTTCTGGTCGTAAATTCAAATCACCCATTAGAACAACAGGGAGTTTATCCGTATTTAATTTTTTAATTTTTGAAACAATAAGTTCAGCTGATTTTTCACGTGCTCGCCTTCCCATGTGGTCAAAATGGGTATTGAAAACCCAAAATTGTTTTTGTGTATAAGTATCTTCAAATAGGGCATAGGTGCAAATACGTTCTAAAGCGGCATCCCAACCAACAGAAATTTTATCAGGTGTTTCTGAAAGCCAGAAGGTTTCGCTTTCTACTAATTTGTAGTTGGTGGTATCAAATAGAATAGGGGAGTACTCACCCTTCTCTTTTCCATCTTCACGTCCAACCCCAGTAAACGTAAAATGGGGAAGATGCTCTACCACATACCTTAATTGACCATGCAATACTTCTTGCATACCAATAATACCAGGCTGATAGTGCTGCAGTAATTCGACCATTGCATCTTTTCTATCGTTCCAATTGTTTACCGTGTCATTAACATTGTCATACTTTATATTATAGGTCATGACCGTGGTTTCTTGGCTATAACTATTCGATAATGAAATACATAAACTTAAAACAAATACTATTTTGGGTGCTTTCATAAATTTACTTTGCATTTTTATATTTATCGAACCAAGCCAAAACACTTGCAATTTTTGCAACCAGATTACTTGGTCTATTGGCAATACCATGACCCGCTCCGGGTATACGCACCATAGCAGTCTCTACGCCTTCTAATTTTAAAGCGGTATAGAATTGTTCAGATTCTGCAATTGGAGTTCTATAGTCCTCGTCTCCGGTCAATAACATGGTTGGTGTGGTAACATTACCTACGTAAGATAGAGGCGAACGCCTAAAATAGTTTTCTGGATCTTCCCAAGGTTTCTTGCCGAACCAATATTTAGAGAAGAAGGCTGCGCCATCTGCGTACAAAACAAAACTTGTCCAGTTGATTACTGGTTTGGCTACTACAGCAGCTTTAAATCGGTCGGTTTTGCCAACAATCCATGCTGTAAGAACACCGCCGCCACTACCACCGGTAACAAATAGATTATCGGAGTCTACATATCCTTTTTCTATTACCGCATCTACACCGCTCATTAAATCATCATAATCATGATTCGGATAGTCGTGGTGAATCAGGTTACCGAATTCCGCCCCGTAACTGGTACTTCCTCTAGGGTTACTATATAAAACTACATAACCTGCTGCTGCATACGCTTGAATTTCAGCACTGTAAACAGAACCATAACTAGTAAATGGTCCTCCATGAATCTCGAGGATAAACGGATATTTTTTAGTAGGGTCAAAATTAGGCGGGGTTACAATCCAGCCTTGTATATTTCTTTGATCGAACGAAGAATTCCACCAAATTTCTTCAACCTTCCCTAAGTTTCTAAAAGAAAATAAATCATCATTTACAAAGGTCAAACGTTTAGAACCTTTTTTATCCGCAACGGCTAAATCAGATGGATGCTCTGTGCCACCAAGGGTATAGGCAAATTTAGAGTTGTTAGAAACCGTAAAATCGGCAGCGTTATAGGGTCTTCCTAAAGAGAGTCCACCAAGACCTTCTTTTAAGGTAGTCACTTTTCCATCCAAAGTAATATGTCCGATTTTTGTATCTCCTTCTTCATCATATTGAAAATAAAGCCCTTTACCATCAGCTGCCCATTGTGAATTGGCAATATCTCTATCAAAATTTTCAGATAGTATTTTAGAATTGGAACCATCTGTATTCATTACATACAAATTTGTTATTTGATACCCTAACAACTTATCATCGTTACCGGAATAGGCTAACATTTCACCATCTGGTGAAAGGGTTGGAGAAGCATCAGGTCCATAACGTGTTGTTAAAGGGGTTACCACTGCTGTAGAAATTTTTAAGGAATAAACTTCGCTATTTGCCGGTTCGAAAGCTTCATCTGGATTAAAATTCGCTGAGAAATACAATGTTTGGTCATTTTTAGACCAAATAGGAGCGCCATGGTCAAATTTGGTATTGGTTAGCTGCTTCGGTGTACCTCCATCCACAGAGAGTATGAATAGTTGGTCATGCCCTCCCTTAATATAGCCTTCGCCATCACCTCTATAATTTAGTTTATCAATATAGATAGGAGGCATGTTCCAATTGGCGCCCTCTGGTTTCGAAGGTAGTTTTATAATTGATTCCTCTTTCTCTGGAACAAACATAGTAAATGCTAAATACTGATCATCATTAGACCAACTAACAGCGCCGGGTGCTTTTGGCGTATTGGTTAAAGGCGTTGTTTCTTTAGTGTCTAACCACATCATATACAACTTCATTTTATCATCAGCCATATTCGATTTAAAGATGATTTTCTTTCCGTCATGAGACCATCTTGGATAATAATCATTTTGATTACCCGTAGTTAAAGGACGGTTTTGAGAACCGTCATAATTAACAATCCATAGGTTTGATAAATTTTTATCTGTCATGATATCCTTAAAATTTCGTGTATAAATAATTTTAGTGCCATCTGGTGATATTTGTGGCTCAGAGATATACTCCATATTAAAAATGTCCGTAAGCTCAAGATTGGAAGATACTTGTCCCACAGCAGACACAGAACACAATAGGAAAAAGAGCGTTTTGATAAAAATTTTCATAGTGTAATTTTTGGTTTAAAATGATGGCATGAAGATAATGATAATACCTAAATTTTCTATTTTATTGGCGAAGTAATCTAGGAAGGATAAATCAATTCTTAACGCCTATTTTTATAGGTTTTTGTATTTTCACAGAATGGTCACCTACATTACATTTATCCGGTACTTCCGGTTTGGAATGATGAGGTAGCACTAGGTTTTTATGTGAGCCGATTGGGTTTCAAGATAGCTTTTGCTGATGATTTCAAAAACCAGAACTATGTAGGTGTTATAAATGATGCTATTGAAATACATTTGCAATGGCACGACGCCAAAGAATGGGAAATAGAAATCGACCGATTTATGTTGCGTATTGTTCGCAAGAATATAGATTCTATATTTTAAGAGTATGGGAAAAGGATATTTTTAATCCGCATACCCCAATTAGGGGAAACGGCACAGGGTACGGAGGATTTTGTTTTTTTTGCCCCCTTTTTAAATGGATTGACGTTTTGTAGTGATGTTTAAGTAAGAATAATATATTTAGTTGATAATCAGTAATTAAAAGTTATAGGATGAAGGTATTGTTTATAGGTGGAACCGGAAATATTAGCACCCCAAGTAGTAGATTGGCCATAGAAAAGGGAATGGATTTATACGTGCTGAATAGAGGAAAAGCGAAGGTCGAAATTGAAGGTGCACACTCTATTATTGGAGACATCAATAAACCTGAAGAGCTTACGGAACTTAAAAAGCACGAGTGGGATGTCGTAGTAAACTGGATTGCTTTTACTGCTGAAGATATTGAGCGTGATATTCAATTATTTAAGGGGAAGACCAAACAATATATTTTCATTAGTTCAGCGTCCTGTTACCAGACTCCATTGAGTTATCCGGTGATAACTGAATCTACGCCGTTATGTAATAATCTTTGGGACTATTCTCAAGGTAAAATAGCATGTGAGGATCGTTTGCAAAAGGCCTATAGCGAAGAAGGTTTTCCTATCACTATTGTGCGTCCTTCGTTGACTTATGATACCGTAATACCGATTGCTATTGGTGGGTTTAATAAATACAATACGGCGGATCGAATTTTAAAAGGAAAAGAAATTATTGTTCATGGTGATGGCACTTCACTTTGGACAGTGACCCACTCCGATGATTTCGCAAAAGGCTTTGTTGGCTTATTAGGATTGACAACAGCAATTGGTCATGCTTTTCATATTACTTCAGATGAGGTTTTAAGCTGGAATATGATTTATAAGATTTTGGCTGATGCTCTAGGTAAAGAGGCCAAGGTCGTTCATATTGCATCGGACTTTATCTGTAAAATTGAGCCTTCGTTTACGGGAACATTATTAGCAGACAAGGCAGAAAGTGTCTTATTCGATAATGCTAAAATAAAAACCTTTGTACCGGGATTTAAGGCAACTATACCTTTTTCCGAAGGAATAAAAAGAACAATAAAATGGCTGCAAGAAAAACCGGAACGTCAGAATATTGATATTGAGACGGAAGATAAAATTGAAAATGTGTTGAAGGCTTATAAATCTCTTAGTTGATTTTAATATATTAAAAATATCTAAAGCTAGATGTGTTTTTTAACAAGAGAATTTAGTCACTAAACCATGTTCATTGCGTAATTTTCTACGAATTTTTCTACAGAGTTTTAGCATATTTACTCTTATCCCTCCCACCTGTACTGAGCGCAGCCAAAGTATGAGAGGGGGGTAAGGGTATTTTTTTTGTCTAAAATGGCGAGGATATTATTTTTTTATAGGAACAACAGGTGTATTGCCGTACAGAACATTACCTGCAGCCTCATACTTATCCCCTTTAACCCAAAAGGGTTTTTCATAATCGTTGGCTATTAACCTACCAGAGAGTACATAACCTTGATAAAATTTTAATAGATAGTCATAATCAAGACTATCTGCCTCATCCTCCGCTTGGTGATAATATTTAGTAATTTCATCATCAAAAGCATCAAATCCAGTTGAGTATGTAGGAGCGGGAATACCTACACTCGCAAAACTAACATTATCACTACGATCAAAAAGTCCCTGCTCTGGTACTGGATCGTCAATCGCTTTTAGTCCAAAAGCAGCAGCTCCTGTTTTAATATGTTTTTGGGCCGTGGTTCTACTTAATCCTATTACGGTTGCCAAGCTTGTATTATTGTATCCGGCACCATCGGTATTGAATCCATATACGATTTGCTTTAACGGAAGTATAGGGTGCTCCACATAGTATTGACTACCTAATAAACCCTTTTCTTCTCCAGTAAATAGGATGAACAATGCGGACCGTTTTGTAGGGTACTTTCCAATATTTTCGGCCATGCTTAAAACAGCAGTAGTTCCTATAGCATTGTCACGAGCACCGTTATAAATACTATCTCCTTGTGCGTTTGGTACGCCTATACCAATGTGGTCATAGTGTGCGGAATACATAATGTATTCATCTTTTAGTTTTGGGTCTGTACCTTCCATAACGCCAACTACGTTTTGAGTCACAAGAGTTTCTTCTTTTCTCCCATCAGTTTCTATTTTACAGGATACCTTAGAATTATTCAACGTATTTAATAGCTCTGACGTTGTATTCACCCAAAGGTGGATAAAGTTAGTAGTTGAGTTTTTTGTGTCGTTAGCATCAGGAATCTGAACACCTTCTTCCATGTAGTGTGAAATACGTGACCACCAATCTTCTTCCAGTAATGTCATTTCCAACAGACCTATAGCCCCATTTTTAATAGCTAAAGCCTGCTTGTCTTTGTAGGCTCCATAAACCGCTTTGGCTTCAGAGGACTCAGGAGTCCCTCCTCTAACTACGATTAATTTCCCTTTTACATCTTTTCCTTCGTAATCCTCTTCGCTTCCATAATCAAGATAAATGGCATCTGCAGAAAGCATCGTTGATTTCGCTTTCACTGCAACAATGTGTGGATAGTTCTCTCCATTTATAATTACCTTAAGGAGGCTCGGCGGTGCTGATTTAATAAGGTTGAATGTTTGATAATAAGAACTGGTTACCGGATCTGGTTTTACGCCATAACTACGTAAAGTATTCGCCAAATAACTTGCCGCTATTTTATTCTCAGGAGTACCCGTACCTCGGCCTTTTAATAAATCATCTGCCAGAAAATAGATATGGCCTTCAATATTGTTTTTATCTACAGTCTCGGCAGCTTTTTCGGCATCGGTTTGTGCTGATAATATACTTGCAAAGGATACGGTAATGTAAAGTACATATTTTTTCATTTTGGAGTTTTTTTGTTCACTTGCTTGTAGGGGAACTTTGAATAAAGTTATGGCAAAATTGTATAGAATTATATAAAAAATCGATTTTATGGTAAGAATTTAAATAAAAATACCTACACAATAAATTGAATATCAAAGGGTTTGCAGTTTTTAATGATTTGGTCACAGTTTAAATTTTAAGACTCCAAACAGTTACTCTAAAACATTATATACCGTTAGGGGTTGCGCTTTGTTTTTCATAGTGATACTGCCTAAATTCTCACATTTAAAAGCTTCTTTCACCTTTTCGTAGCAGCCTTCACATATAATTATCTGATTTTCTTTTGCTGCATCCTGCAATCGCGCTGCCGTATTTACGGTATCGCCTATAACCGTATAATCTAATCGCTTAAGGGTTACCGATCCAATATTCCCCGAAATCATTTCACCACTTTTTATGCCTATTGAAACTTTAGGTTTAAAATTTTCCTCACCCGATACATTAGGAAAGTTGTTCACATGGTTTCTAATGGCTAGGGCAGCATCGATAGCACGATCTAAATGAAATTCTCCTCTAAATACAGCCATAATAGCGTCTCCTATAAACTTATCGATATGCCCGTCTTGTTCCATAATTTCTTTCACCATGGTATCAAAATAGGTGTTCAACATGGTAACAACTACATCTGGGCTAGTAGTTTCACTAATCTTTGTAAAACCGCAAACATCTACGAATATTACGGTGCCTTCAATACTTTCGTTAACCATAATTTTGGACTCGTACTCCTGTCCGCCCATAAAGTTTAAAACGTTCTCGTCCACATACATTCTAAGAATATTATTTTCCTTTATCGCCTGCAGAGTTTTTTTAATTTCTCTAGCATGTTTTAAGGTTTTCTCCATGGTCAAGGTAAGGTCCTCAAAATTGATGGGCTTGGTAATAAAATCAAAAGCGCCTCTATTCATCGCTACGCGTATATTTTCCATATCGCCATAGGCCGATACAATCACTGATTTAATAAGTGGACTAGATTCATGAAGTTCTGATAGCAAGGTTAGACCGTCCATTTCGGGCATATTGATATCACTTAAAACAATATCCACATCAGGATTCAAAATGATTTTATCCAAAGCATCCCTACCATTTATGGCAAAAACGAACTCATATTCATTTTGCCTAATTTGTTTGCGAAATTTTTGTTTGATGAGAATTTCTAAATCCGTCTCATCATCTACCACCATTATTTTTGCCATAATCTTAAGTTAATTTTATAAGCTTATCTTTTAATAGCGAAAAGTCTAAAGGCTTGGTTAGAAAATCATCAGCTCCTAAATTTTTTGCCATAGTTCTATTTTCCTCATCCCCATAAGCGGTAATCATCATAACCATTGGAGGTGGTTTTACATAATTCTTTTTGATAGTATCCAATAATTCAAGTCCGCTCATTCCTGGCATATTAATATCAGATAATATCAAAACAGCTTCATGTTCCATAGCTTTCATTACGTTTAGTGCATCCTCACCAGAGAAGGCAAATACGAACTCCAATTCCTCTTTTCGAATTTCTTTTCTAAATCGTTGCTGAAATAGCACTTTTACATCTTGTTCATCATCTACAACTAATATTTTCATAATGGGTCTATTTAATATTTTGTTAATTAGTATATTAAGGGAATAATTAATTATTTTACTTCATTGGTAATGAGATAATAAAGGTGGTTCCTTGTCCTTGTTCCGTTTCCACATTTAATTCTCCTCCATGTACTTTTACAATATCATAGCTTAACGATAAGCCTAGGCCTGTACCTTCGCCTGAAGGCTTTGTGGTGAAAAAGGGCTGAAATATTTTATCCAGCACATCTTTGGGTACGCCATTGCCATTATCTGAAACAGAAACCAATACCATACTCCCTTGTCTTTTTGTACTTACCGATACTGTAGGCTCAAAGCCTTTAAGGTTTTGCTCCTTCTTCTTTTTAACAACATAGAAGGCATTGGTAATTAGATTTAAAATAACCCTACCAATATCTTGGGGAACAATAGTTATTTCACCAATGTTATCGCCAAAGTCTGTGTTTAGGGTAGCATTGAATGTTTTATCCTTTGCTCGCAGCCCATGGTAGGCGAGTCGTAAGTACTCATCTGCCAAGGTGTTGATGTCAGTACGTTCTTTTATACCATTACTGCTCCGGCTATGCTGTAGCATTCCTTTTACAATACCATCGGCACGCTTGCCATGAAAGATGATTTTGTCTTCATTGGCCGAAACATCTTTTGCAAGGGCTTTTACTTCGTCAAAATTCCCCTTTTCAATTTCTTCCTCTAATTCCTCTAGAAGTTCTTTGTTCACTTCAGAGAAGTTATTTACAAAATTTAAAGGATTCTGTATTTCATGGGCAATACCGGCGGTAAGTTCACCTAAACTAGCCATTTTTTCAGATTGAATAAGTTTAGACTGGGTTGCCTTTAATTCTTCAATTTTGTTTTTAAGCTGAGAAGTTCTTTGCGAGACGCGCTCTTCCAACAACTTATTCTCCTTGGTCAATTTCCGTGCTCTAAAAACGATGTAGACTCTTAGAATGCTTGCGGCGATAATGCCAAACAGTAAGTAAGCCCACCACGTTTGCCACCATGGAGGATTTATTTTAAATGAAAGTGTATCAGGAATTGACCAACTGCTATTTCCATTTCTGGCAGATACTTTAAATGTATAATTACCTGGTTTTAAATTATAATAGTTTTTGGTTACGGTAGCGGTAGCGGTTGCTGCGTACGTCCAATTTTCATCAGCGCCGTCTAGGATAAAACGATAGGATAATTTATCCCTATTAAAAATATCTTCACTGCCATAGCTAAAACTTAGACTGTTCTGGTCAAAGGGCAGTATAAGACCTTCTGGAATAGTATAGGGGAAATTAACCGAATCCCAGGTCATTTGGTTTTTAACCGCATAAGAGGATACTTTATTATTTAGGGAGTCAATGCTACTATTTTCCTTAAAACCAGGATTCTCATCCATAACGAACATGCCGGTAATACGAATACTACTAACGATTGTATCGAGTTTAGGCGCTCCATCTATGACCATAAGTTTGAATTCATTCGTTAGGTCGCCAACACCCGCCCAAAGTTGTCCATTTTTAAGAAATTTAGCGGAACCTTCGAGATAGTCGGTTGACTTAAAACCTAGACCTTGATTAAAATTATAGAACCCTTTGTTTGTGGTTTTTGCAGATGCTTTGTCTATCGGGATAAGGCCATTTACACTGGCGGCATACATGGTATCTCCTCGTTCAATAAGATCATACATCTCTGCAGGCAGCAGACCGTTTTCCTCCTTTAAATTGGTAAGCGTGTTTTCCTCTAGGTTTAGAATAGCAATACCGTTTAGGGTAGCCAACCATAGTTCCTCTTCTTTTGAAAAGGCGGCTACGTGTACATTGTTTTCACAAAGGCCTTGTTCTTCACTAAGATAACTAACGGTATTCGTCTTTAAATTTACTTTTGCCAAACCATTTTGTGAAGGTACCCACAGTATTTCCTTGTCATAAACCAGTAATGATTGAGAAGCAGCTTTTAAAATATCAGGATCATTCTTCGCTACCACTTTTTTTAAGGTATTACTTTTAATATCATACAGGAACAAACCATCTCGGGTGTATAAGAAAAAAGTATATTCGTTAATAGCTGCAATACCTCTTATTACAAAAGGTGATTTGATAGTACTGGCGTATTGGGTAACCCTATTTTTTTTACGATCAAAAATAGAAAAGCCAGATGTTGCGTCGATAAAGTAAATATCTTTTGAAATCTCTTTTACAAAAAGAATTGTATTATTAACCGTACTACGCAGTTTTTCATGACTTAGGGCTTTTATGGTATTCTTCTTAGGATCAATAATATTAATACCTTTTGTAGTTCCTAGCCATAACTCTCCTCTAGAGTCTTCCTCAATATCCCAAACTTGGTCATCTATTAAGCCTTTGGAGGTATCAAAATATTCCGTGTTCATAGTAAAGTAATTGGTCATAACCACTCCCTTATCCAAAGTGCCAAACCATAATGTACCATCGTTTCTTTTTAGGATGCTGCCCCTTCGATTGTTTAACATGGTACTGTTTATACTTATGGTTTTAGACCTTTGGTTATCTTCACTTAATATATAGACCTCATCATTACCCACAATCCAAATATTACCCTTGGAATCTTCCTCTATTCTGGTACTCCCTGATATGGTATAACCATTTTCTTTGGTAAGGAGTTTAGCTTTTTTCTGTTTTAAGGATAGGCTAACCACTTCTTCTGTCTGAAAACTACAGAACCAAATCATCCCAGACTTATCTTCTTTAATATCCGTACTAAAGTTTAACGTAAAACTCGTATCTTCTGGAAGGGTTTTAATATCTAGCCTTTCTTTATTAATTATAGCTATACCATCTTCAAAGGCCACCCAAATATTTTTATCACTATCCTCAAGAAGTGTGATAGGTAAATTGGCACCTTCATTGGTGAGTTTTTCCAAACTACCCAATGCTTCATCCATAGTATAGATACCATTGTTAAATGCAGCCAGATAAATGGCACCGGTATGGTCGTAGAGTATATCAACCAGGTTAAGCGCAATAGCAGGAGTACTGATGGTGTATTCTATGTTATTTTTGAAATCCAATACGTACATCCCATTGCCGTTCGTGGCTAACCAAAGCCTACCTTTACTATCTAAGGTCATATCGTTTACTAGGCTATACTCATAGGTATATGTGTTTTCCCCATCATAGAGATTTAAGGAAAGGGGAGTAGAAATCCATGTAGTGCCATCTTCACGCTCTAAAAATGCTGTGATTAAATTTGACTTTAGCCCTTCGTTTATGGAAAGTTGCATCAGATTTACATGGGTGCCCTTCAAAATCCCAGGAGGTCTCATTTTGGTAATCGTGGGCTTTTTTATGGTAGATTTTGTAACCGTAAAAGGAATGGAATCAAATTTCAATTTCTCGGTAGGGAAATTGTCCCAATCCAAATCATATTCTTTCATGGGGGTCTTCAGTGGCTTGAATGTATTCAATTCAAACGGTTTGCTAGGTAACGCATCAACATTCAAAGAAAATGTTACGGGCGTTGTCAGCGTATCTGAGGTTATGGTTTCCCATTCAAAAGGCTCTGGCTCCGTAAATTCTAAGGGAATGGTTTCTGGTGTTTTATAGTCACCAATGGTCGTTTCAGTTTCAGACTTACTTGCTTTGTTACAAGAAAGTAGCATTAAACTACAGAAGAAGCCTGTAAAAAATATATGATGTATCAATAATCGTGTTCTTTTCATTCTTACCCTAGTTGGTGGTTATGAATTTAGGCAATTCTATGATAAAAGTTGTTCCTTCAGCTTCCCTAGTTTCTACCTTTAATTCGCCACGATGCGCCTTTGCGATGTCATAACTCATACTTAGACCTAAACCAGTACCTTTACCCGTTGGTTTAGTGGTGAAAAAAGGTTGAAAAATTTTATCTATAACTGTTTTAGATATTCCGTTTCCATTATCGGTAATTCTTATTTCCACAATGTCCCCAACGTTTTTAGTACTTACTAGTACTGTAGGTTTATAGTTCGCACCCAGTTGTTGCTTCTTTTCGTTTACGGCATAAAATGCGTTGGTAATTAAGTTTAATATTACGCGGCCTATATCCTGAGGAATTATTTGTATTGAAACAATACTGTCATCAAAATTTGTCTTGAAATCAGCATTGAAGCTTTTATCCTTTGCCCGAAGACCGTGATATGCCAATC
Source organism: Maribacter sp. ACAM166 (assembly GCF_005771495.1). Taxonomy (GTDB): domain Bacteria; phylum Bacteroidota; class Bacteroidia; order Flavobacteriales; family Flavobacteriaceae; genus Maribacter. Next base: position 62,476 of record NZ_VAUW01000009.1, on the reverse strand, counting down.
GTAAGTATTCATCTGTCAGGGCATTGATATCCGTAGGCTCTTTTTTGTTACCACTGGCACGGCTGTGTTGTAGCATTCCTTTTACAATAGAATCGGCGCGTCTGCCATGGTGGTTAATTCTCTCTAGGTTTTGTTTGATATCCAATGATATAGCCTTGGCTTCTTCAAGATCTCCTTTATCTAGTTCTTCGTTCATTTCATCGATAAGCTCATTGCTGACTTCTGAGAAATTATTGACGAAATTTAAAGGATTTTGAATCTCGTGAGCAATACCAGCGGTTAACTCACCGAGACTTGCCATTTTTTCAGATTGGATTAGTTGTGATTGGGTCGCTTTTAATTGGTCTATATTATTTTTTAGTTCGATTGTTCTTTGTTCAACACGTTCTTCTAAGGCCTTATTTTCATTCTTCAATTTTTTAGCCCTAAAAGCGATATAAGCCCTCAAAATACTTGCCGTAACTACTCCAAATAACACATAGGCCCACCAGGTTTGCCACCAAGCAGCTGAAATGGTTATCGATAAGGTTTTGCCATCTTCGTTCCATATACCATAGGCATTAGAGGCTCTTATGGCAAATTTATACTTGCCTGGATCTAGATTGGTATACGAGGCAAAGTTGCGGTTGTCATAGATCCAGTCTTTATCGTAGCCAATGAGTTTGTGGGCATATTGATTTTTTTCTGCATTTGCAAAGTGTAAGGCCGAAAATTCAAAACTTAAGTTGTTCTGTTGATGGGATAAATTAAGCAAATCGGTGTTAAGAAGACTTTCAGTCAACGGACTTTCCGCTCCCATATCGAGCACCGATTTATTTGAAATTAACACATTCGAAATTAGTAATGTTGGGGAGATATTATTTGCGGTAATGCTATTAAAGGTGGTAAGACCGTGATTGCCACCAAAATAAAAGGTGCCGTCAGAACTTCGTGCTGCGCCCAAGGGTATAAAAATATCTCCGCCTATACCATCAGAAGAATTATAGTTTATAAAGGTTACTTTACCTAAGGTTTCATTGGTTACCATTTGTGAAATTCCGTTTTGTGAGGCAATCCACATTTCGCCGTTATCACCTTCTAAAATTGCCTCTGTAAGGTTGGTCGCAAGGCCATCAGCTTCTGTAAATACAGTAATTTTTCCAGAATCGGGGTCTAGCCGATTAATTCCCTCTGTTGTCGTTAACCAAAGTATTCCTTTGCTATCTTCTAAGATGTCTGAAATAACATTGCTGCTTATTGAATTCTCATTTTCAGGGTCATAATCATAATAGGTTGCCTTATTAGTTACGGGATCAATTCTAGTTAGCCCCTGACCACTTGCACCGACCCAAATATATTTTTCACCAATTTCAATATCAGATATATTGTTTCCACCCATGATAATACCATTTTGGTTAACGGCAATTTGTTTTTCAAAAGAGCTGGTCTGGGCATCATCTTTGGGTTTTATAAGCGTAATACCATATAGGGAAGTTTGATTCGGTGGATTTTCATTCCACTTTTCATAGGCATGGCTATCATCGGCCTTGTAACGTAAAACATAGGAGCCTGGTATAAGGGTTAAGGGTGCTATTACAATCCTATTCTTGGCACCGCCTCCGGCATAAAAGGTATCCTCATTCCTACCAAAACTCCAGATGGTATCTTTTTGGGCATTCTCGATCCAACCATAATCTACCATACTTCTCGTATCACCTTCACCAACTGATAGTACCCAATAGGTGCCTTTTGTTTCTATTGTTATAGGCTGAGACCGGTCTTCTAAATCTCTAACGTTATCTATAAGCCCTATACTTTGGTTGGAGGAGGACAATTTTTCCAACTCTTCCACTAAATTTTGCGGATATTGCATATTGCCTTTACTCGCTAACCGTTGGAAGTTGCCCGTTGATGGGTCAAAAATGTTCAATCCATTATTGGTGCCGACCCAAAATTTACCTTGGTGGTCTTTTTTAATGAGACGTACTTGATTGTTAGAAATGGAATTACTATTTTTTGCTTCATAGTTGTACCGGTTGAGCTCTTGGTAATTTTTATCCAGTTCAATAAGCCCATCGCCCCAAGTACCTAACCAAAGGGTGCCATCAGTATCTTCTGCAATACTTCGTACAGATCCGCCAAAGAAATCATCTACCACATCAAAGGTGATTTTTTCAAACGTTCTTTTTTTTGGGTCAAAAACATTCAATCCTCCACCTCTTGATCCTACATACATTGTTCCAGGTCTTACTTTTGAAGCAAGAAGTCCAAAGACCCCGTTGGGGCTTATACTCAGTGCATCCCCTTCACGATGTGAAAAATAGGAAAAGGGCTTGTTCACGGGGTCGTATTTTAATAAGCCACCTTCAATAGACCCAAACCAAAAAATACCGCTGCGATCTATAATGAAACGTGTCATGGTAATATCCCACATAAATTCTTGCATTTTCATTTTTCCGTCAAGGGTAACCTTGGTATATGTATCTGTGGTTCCATTAAATTTTAATATTCCCCTAAAATTATTGGCAACCCATATATTTCCGTCTTGATCAGGTGAAATACTGTTCATACTCTTCCAAATGATATTCGTATCTTCTTTATATTCAATAAGTGTTTTTAAAAAACCAGTTTTAGGATTAAATTTGTACACTCCTTTGTGGGTTGTTAACCAAAGTATATTATTGGTGTCTGAGTATAATGAGGTAATAATATTATCAGGATTTGAGAAGTCAAATTCTCCCCAGGTATCTGAATGTACCGGCTTAAACGTTTTTTCATCTTTGCCCATGTGCATTAAGCCATGTACTGATGACCCAAACCAAATTCCACCTTGGGCATCTTCGGTTATTGCAATACCAAAACCCGTATGAATTGGGTTAGTTTCATTAAGTATTTCGTAATCTGCAAGGCTCCATTGGTCCGTCTCAGGATTATAGCGTACCAACTCCATTGTTGTAGTTGCAGCCCAAATACGTTGCTGAGAATCGATAAAGAGTTTCAAAGCGACAATACTACCTAATGGTAAATTAAGTATTTCGGCGAGCGGATAATTGATAAATTCATTGTTACCACGGTCAAACCTAGATACGCCATCGTCTGTCGCTACCCAAATATCATGGCTGTTATCTTCCGCAAGGCTCCATACTTTATTGTTAAGCAAACTAGTGGGTTTCGTGGGAATATGTTTATAGGTCTCAAACCGATATCCGTCATATTTTTGCAGGCCATTGCTAGTTGCAAGCCAAAGCAGCCCATAACTATCTTGCATAACATCTGTCACAGTTGGGGAAGCAAGGCCATCGCCAATCGTTAAATAGGTGGGATTAATCTGTTGCTCCTGTACTTGAGCAAAACAAAATGAGGAAATGAAACAGATAAAAGTAATTATGAATGGGTTATGTATTCTCATGTTGTTCTAATTGGTTGGGTCTTAAATTACACTATTGCTTAAAACTGCCTGTCTATAATGGCAGGTTAATACTAAATTCGGTTCCTATATTTTGCTTGGTGTTTACTTTTAATTCCCCACCATGACCTTTGGTTATAATATCATAACTTAAAGAAAGACCAAGACCAGTACCTTCGCCCGTAGGCTTGGTCGTAAAGAAAGGCTGGAATACCTTTTCTTTAACAGATTCTGGTATCCCCTTACCATTGTCTGTTACTTTTAGTTCTATGGTATCTGTATTTTTTTTGGTACTTATGGAAACAGTAGGTTCATACCCTGCTACCTGTTCTTTCTTTTTCTCATTAACGGCATAAAAGGCATTGGTAATTAGATTGAGGATGACGCGCCCCATATCTTGAGAAATGATATTTATGTTTCCGATGGTATCATCAAAATCGGTTACCAACTGGGCATTAAAAGATTTGTCTTTTGCCCGTAAACCATGATAGGCTAATCGTAAATACTCGTCTGCCAAGGCATTGATATCGGTAGGTTCTTTTTTCCCAGTATTGCTTCGGCTGTGCTGCAGCATTCCTTTTACGATGGCATCGGCTCGTTTGCCATGGTGGTTTATTTTTTCTAGGTTTTGCTTGATATCCAAGGAGATAGCCTTGGCTTCTTCAAGATCCCCTTTATCCAGTTCTTCGTTCATTTCGTCAACAAGCTCATTGCTGACTTCAGAGAAATTATTGACGAAGTTTAAGGGATTCTGAATCTCGTGGGCAATGCCAGCAGTAAGCTCTCCTAGGCTTGCCATTTTTTCTGATTGAATGAGTTGTGATTGGGTGGCTTTTAAATCTACTAATGATTTTTTTAATTCGGCAGTTTGTTCATCTACCTTTTTCTGTAGGCGGTCATTATCTCTTTGCCATTCATTTTGATGCCACGTATCTCCTTCAGATTCAACACCCAATGATCCATGCCAATGAATCACTTTCCATGTTTCATCAAAAAATAGAACGGTCGTAATTCTAAGCGGCATTACCGTTTTAATTTCATGTATGGAATAGCCTAAATTTATTTCTGTGATAATGATTGCAGCATCCCCTTTTTTAGAAATTTGCTTTTTTATAATTTTAGAAGTATAGTGGTAATCTTCAAGTGATTGTTTTTGTTGCTTTCCAATGTCATTTAAGTTTCTAACGGCCTCTATTCCAAAAACTTTTTCATCGCTTGTAGTACCAAAACCCATAATATCAGGGGAGAGGATATCATTCAATTCATCTACTGACGAATTTTCCATGAAAGATGCCACAAATAGTTGATAGGTTCGCAGTAATTCTTGTTCTTTGGTTGTGTTCATTTTAATTAGATTCAATGGGTAATGAAATTTTAAAAACGCACCCTTTTCCTTCTTTAGATTCAACATTTAATATTCCGCCATGCGCCTTCACAATATCATAACTCAAGCTTAGACCTAATCCGGTTCCTTGGCCGGTAGGTTTGGTCGTGAAAAAGGGTTGGAATATTTTATCTATGACTTTATTTGGAATTCCGTTTCCATTATCTGAGACTGTAATTTCTAAATGGCCTCCAGTCTTTTTAGTACTGACCGAAACGATAGGTTTGAACTTCGCATCGTTTTGTTTCTTCTCATTGACAGCATAAAACGCATTGGTAATCAAATTCAGAATTACTCGGCCCAAATCTTGCGGTATAGTATTTACAGGTTCGATATTTTTATCAAAATCAGTTTCAAGTGTAGCGTTGAATGTTTTATCTTTTGCTCTTAAACCGTGATATGCCAATCGTAAATATTCGTCTGCTAAAGCATTGATATTGGTAGGTTCTTTTTTACCTGCACTGCTTCGGCTGTGCTGCAGCATGCCTTTTACAATAGCATCGGCACGTTTGCCATGGTGGTTTATTTTTTCAAGGTTCTGCTTGATATCCGCAGCAATAAACTTTACTTCTTTAAAATCTCCTTTGGTGATTTCTTCATTCATTTCGTCAATGAGTTCGTTGCTCACTTCACTAAAGTTATTAACGAAGTTCAATGGGTTCTGTATTTCATGGGCTATGCCTGCTGTGAGTTCTCCAAGGCTGGCCATTTTTTCGGATTGGATTAATTGGGATTGGGTAATCTTTAGATTTCTATAAGCTTCAGCATTATCAAGCGCCAAAGCAGCATAATTAGCGATACTCCTCAGTATATCTTGATGGAAATCTGTATATGCGTTCTTAGAAAAACTTTGAGCGGTGAGAACACCTATTATTTTACCTTTATTAATTAGCGGTAGGTAGACGATGGACTGGGTATCTTCTCCTGCTGCTGTAGCTTGAATATACTCGACATATAGCTGGTAATCATTCTCGAAGTCATTAGACAGTATCTCTTTTTGATTTTTAAAGCACCAATTTGCCAGTCTATTTTTATCCTCTAAACTATAGCTATATGGAGGCAAAACGCTTCCTTTTTCTTTTGTAGCAGGAAACAGTAGCGTTTTATCTGATCTGTTGTAAATTCCAATTCCAAATACCGAGGCGTCCATGAGTTTATTAACGTGCAGATATACAGTATCAATTATGTTTTCGATAGAAAGCGAACTGGTAATATCCTTGCCAATCTCACTAATCAATTCAATATTTTTTCGTCTATCATTTTCAGCTTCTGCCTTTAACGTCGCTTCGCGCAGGGCGGCATGCTGTCTTTCTTTGTTGATTACTTTTGCTTGTTGGGTACGACTTATTAGTGCTACAAGTAACCCAAATAATAGTAAATAGGATAGATAAGCCCACCAAGTTGCATACCAAGGAGGAGAAATTACGAAGGTATACATTACTTCCTCTCCTATTTCATTGAAGACGTTTTTAGCTCGTACTCGGAAGGTATAAGTGCCCCAAGAAAGGTTAGTGTATTCTTTATATGAGCTCCTGTTCCAATCTGTCCAATCAGATTCAAATCCTTCTAAAAAAGTTTGATAGGTAGTTCGCTGTTCCTGCTGAAAAAACTGGGCAGCATAGGTAAAGCGAAGTGAGTTTTGGGAATAGGGCAAATCTACCAAATCATCATCAATTCCCTGTGTGAGATGATTGAGTGTATCAGATCCAGCAAAAACACCTCGCATCATCACTGGAAAATTAGTCTTAGGTATAGAAGAAACGGAACGATCATAGCGAAGCAAACCTTGCCCACTTCCAATCCAAACAATACCATCCTCTTCGGAATATAGTCCATTCACACTTTGATAAGGGTAGTCATTAAAGAGATTTTCCTCGATGATGTAGGTTTTGTCTGGATCAGGGGTCGCTAGTCTTAGCTTATTGCCAATGGGAATCCAAACTTGGCCTTGGGAGTCCTCTTTCATAAAAAAACCGTCAGTAAGCCCCAGATTGTCTGGTATCATTCCAAATCTGTCATCAGGAACGATTGTTTCGGTTTTAGGATCGTAGCGCAAGCTAGCCCCAAAGGAAGGGAAAAAGATTTCACCATCAATCGCACCTAAATATCCAGGAGAATTGACCAAACCTTCCTCAACACCAAATATTTTGATTTTATAATCGATGACTTTTGGAAGGCCGTTTTCATCATAAGCGGGGGTAATCCTGTATGCCATATTCGTTTGGGTACCTCCCCAAATTGTTCCATCCACGCTTTCAGCTATGGTCCAAATCGTATTAGGCATTCCTTCTAAGTCAACAAATTTTTCCCAAAAATCTCCTTTTCTAGTGAAAATCCTCAGTCCACCAGGAATGGATATGTATAAAAGGTTTGGATTGGAAGGCGATATCATCAAGTCTTGACCTCCACTAGTATTGGGGTCAATGGGAAGAATTCTTCCATCTCGGATCATCGAAAAGACTTCTCCAGGTACAAGCAAATCATCGCCATCGACCACCAAGTTCCAAATCTGAATGTTACCTAATTCTGGAATTGGAATAAATTTTTTCGTGGCAGCGTCATAATTATAAAGACCAATGGAAGAGCTAATGTACAATTGTCCGCCAGCTCGAGTAATGGCGTAAATGGTTGAATTAACCCCTTGATTCTTAGTAAAAGTACTGATCGGAGAATTTAGCTGTAGCTTTGAAATACCATTGTCCAACCCAACCCAAACGGTCTGGTCTTGATCCACAAAGACAGAATAGACCGAAGGGTCTTGAAGTCCTTGATCAGCGGATAAAATGTTTAACAATTTGCCCTCAGGGCTTGCCACGACGAGCCCCATTCCAATGATTGATGCCACTAGATTCCCATTGGAAAGAAGGGCGCTTTTATAAAGAAGATTGGTCTTCGTATACTGATTAAGCTCACTTTCAAAAATTTCAAATTTCTCTCCGTCGTACTTATAAAAATCTTGATAAAACCTACCCGCTAAAAATTGCTTTTTACCCGTTACAGGGTTATCCGAATGCGGAACCACAGTGAACATCCTATCTCCAGCAAGAACTTCACTTCCTTCTATTAGCTCAAGTTCTCCATCGACCATTTTGTGCAGACCGGTTTTAATGTCATGTATGATATATTCCCCATGGATTATATAGCCAAGGGAAAACGTACTGTAGGCAGGATAAGTTTTCAGTTCAAATTCACCCGCAGACAAATCATACGATAGCCTAAAAAGGTATTCTCGAGATTGGAAATACAAAAACTCTCCGTCATAATGTGCTGACCAAATTTCTTCAAAATCTCGCTTATCTTCTGGGATTAAGTATTTCAAAGATTCTGCTTCTCGATTACCAAATTCATTTCTTTTCAGATACCCAAAACTTCCGCCGGATGCATAAAAAATAACACCCTCATCATCCATCACGAGCCCTCTTGTTGATACCCCAGTGGGATAATCAGGAATACGAATCTGCCTCCAATTGATGCCATCAAATTCCATAATCTCTGTAGAAGTTCCAAAGTACATCAATTGGTCATTGCTTTGAATGATAGCCCAAACCTGCCCGTTCCCTCCATATTCAGAAGTTGGATAATTCGTAATTAGTGGAATTCCAATTTCCTCACTAGCTTGAGAATAAGATTTTTCGCTAAAAAAAAGAAAGCAAATGCAAACACAAAAAATGAGATGGCCACTTTTCAAAAGGGAATAAATCGAATTCAACATAGTATTATTTTTTTAAAAAAAAAGATAAAAAGTTAAGCTAACTATTATAATTCCAAATTTCTATGCGGGTATTAGGATCAAAAATTTTGTACCGATTCCTTTTTTACTTTCTACCTCCAATTCTCCGCCATGCGCTTTCACAATATCATAACTCATGCTTAGTCCTAATCCGGTTCCTTGTCCGGTAGGTTTGGTCGTAAAAAAGGGTTGGAATATTTTATCTGCAATTTTATTTGGAATTCCGTTTCCATTATCTGAGACCGTAATTTCGACGCTGTTCTTTTTCTTTTTTGTCGCTAACGATACTATGGGTTTGTAGGTTGTATCTCCTGAAGCTTTGGCAGCGATAGCTTTCTCATTGACGGCATAAAAAGCATTGGTTACCAAGTTTAAAACTACACGACCGATATCCTGAGGGATGATAGTGATCGTTTTAATGCTGTCATCAAAATCAGTTTCCATATCCGCATTAAATTCTTTGTCCTTGGCACGTAAGCCATGATAAGCCAATCTTAAATATTCGTCAGCTAGCAAATTGATGTTGGTTGGTTCTTTTTTTCCATTGCTGTTTTGGCTGTGTTGGAGCATCCCTTTTACAATAGAATCGGCACGCTTGCCATGAAATATTATTTTTTTCTCGTTTTCATTAATATCATCAGCGAGACTTTGTACTTCTTGTAAATTCCCGTTGTTTAGTTCTTCCTTCATTTCTTCAATAAGCTCAGAGTTTACTTCAGCAAAATTATTAACGAAGTTTAATGGGTTTTGAATCTCGTGCGCTATACCAGCTGTAAGTTCCCCAAGACTTGCCATCTTTTCAGATTGAATCAATTGGCTTTGGGTTTCTTTAAGCGAGGTATAAGCCTTTTCAATTTCTTTGGCCTGAGCCAGTTCCTTATCTTGATTCTTCGCTTTCTCCCTGGCAAGTATGCTTTTAGTCTGTATTTTAACCAATCCATAAATTATGAGGCCTAAACCTAACAAATATAAAATATAGGCCCACCATGTGGCATACCATGGAGGTAGTACCTCAAAAGCGTAAGCGATTTCTTCAGAGATGGTACCAAAAGTGTTTTTTGCCTTGACTATAAAGGTATACGTGCCAAAAGGGAGACTAGTGAATTCGCGAGAAGTCTTACTCTCCCAATCACCCCAATCTTCATCAAGACCTTCTAAAAAGGTTTGGTATTGCATCCTATTTTCCTTGACGAAAAATGGGGATACATAGGTAAAGCTGATGTTATTGTTTTTATACAATAGCTCAGGAACAGTATCTCCATGGAATTCTGGTAAGGTCATGAGCTCATCTCCGGAATTAACGGCGTTGAAATACAAGGGTGTAGGGTAGTCGGTTTTGTAGGCCATGTTCGGGTCTAATCGCAATAATCCCTCATCTGTGCCAAACCAAAAAACACCGCTAGGTTCTGTATAACCTGAATTTGAAAAGCTGGCGGTAATTAAATTGAAGGGATACTCTTGCAAGATATAGCTACCATCAGGTTGCAGTTTGGCCAATCTTTTTTCTCCTTTAAAGTCAAGCGTAACATCTCCAAATTGATTGCCACCCAGCCCGTAAGTGTCCAGATTGATATCAGCGATTTCGTCGGAAAAACTGAATATGGTATCCTTTTTAAAGGATTCGGACGAAATATCAAAGTAAAAAAAGCCTTCGATGCCAGAGGTATACACTTTTCCTCCAATTACTACCGCAGTTCCAGAGAGTCCTTTTATGCCATCTTTATCGTTGTACTCTTTAACTAAAGTATTTGAAATATCTAGGTTTCCTGAAGCCGTTTTTGGAATTTGAACTCTGTACATAGCGCCGGCCTGTGTACCCATCCAGATTTCGCCCAAATTGTTTTCAACAATGGTATAGATTGACTTAGTAACTCCAGGTATAGGGCCGATAGATTCGTACTCATAGACCCCAGACGAATTTGCAGTTCGCTTAAACATGTGTGCGCCAAAGGCTCCGCCAATAAAAACATAGCCCGGATACTTTTTAGAGATTAAAAGTTCAACCGTTTGAAACGATTCTGTCCCTGGGATCAATCTAGCTTGATCTTTTTGTATCTCATAGAGTCCTGGCCCTGAAGATATGAGCTGATTTTCATCTTGTTGTAAATCAAAAACCTGGGTATTGGTGATATTTTTAACTTTTTTGATTACACCATCCGCTTGATCAATATAAAGTATCGAAGTTGATCCACCGATGTATAAATCATCTCCGTAGGCATTTAAAGAAAGCACGTTCCCAACTTCATATTGGTCAGAATCAAATCTAGTAACCGGCGAAAAAAGCTCTATTTTAGAAAGTCCGGCATTTGTGCCTACCCACAGATTTTGAGTATTATCCAGGAAAAAGGCATAAACGCTTTGGTCTGTGATAGAGTTTTTGGTAGTATACTGGGATAGCGCATTACCCTCTTGATCAATGATAAAAAAACCACTTCCTAAAACACTGATTGCATACGTTTTATTTGGTAAGGCCAACGCTTTGTATAAACTTCTTGCTTGTAGAAGTGAGTCAATTTCGGTTTTAAATGGATTAAAATTTTCTCCGTCAAAATGATAAAGACCACCTGCAAAGGCCCCCACTAGAAACTCCCCTGGAGTTTTATACGGAAGAAGTACTTGTACCCGATCTTGACCAAAAAATTCACTACCTGGAATCAAGTCTAATTTTCCATTATTCTCCCTAAATAAACCAAGTTCCATTTGATGGGTATAGTAGGTATCATCTAGGGAGAAGGCATACATAAAATCGGTATCTGGTTTCCAAATACGAATTGATTGGTCTTGGTCTTCCGCGTCCGGGGAATAAATAAAGATGGCTTCGCGGGATTGGAAGTAGATTTTTCCCTTAACCTCCCTAATCGTCCAGATATCATTAAATGGAATTTCCTCGGGCAACAAGTCAATCAAGGATGTAAGCAAAGAAGTACCGAAGGAATCTGTGGAAACGATTCCAAAATCGCTAATTGATCCATAATAATACGTACCATCATAAGATAGGTAGGTTGTTCTTACATTAGTATTATAGTCTTGTAAAGGAGAACTTAGTATTTTCCAGTTTACCCCGTCAAATTTTTGTAAACCGGTCGAAGTTCCTGTGTAAATAAATCCCTCCTTGTCCTGGCCTACATTCCAAACCTGCTGGCCTGCTGGGGTGTCATCACCTATTACATAGTTCGTAAAGCTAGGAACGCCTTTACTAGCGTTGATTTGGGCGTACGCGGGCGTACTATAATATAGCATTGAAAGTACGGAAATAAACATCCCTAATACGTTTAAGTTCACTTGGGAACTAGTATTCAAAGCCATTTTTACTTCTTTGGTTGTTACTACATTTAATGATTTCATATTTGAGATTTTTTTATAGCGTCAGCGTGAACTTTGTTCTGTATGGGTAGGTCTATTATAAAGGTAGTACCTGCTCCCTGGTTAGTCTCTACTTTAAGCTCCCCACCATGCCCCTTGGTCACAATATCATAACTCATGCTTAGTCCTAATCCGGTTCCTTGCCCTGTTGGTTTGGTGGTAAAAAAGGGTTGGAATATTTTATCGACGATTGCTTTAGGAATACCGTTACCGTTATCGGAAATAGAAATTTGTACAAGTTGAGAACCACCCTCAACCTCTCCTAGGAAGGGAGTTCGTTTGGTAGAAACCGTCACAGTTGGCTGGTAACCTACCATTCCAGATTTAGATTTCTCATTTACCGCATAAAAAGCATTGGTAATTAAATTGAGAATTACCCGACCCATATCCTGGGGTATTACGTTTACTTTCCCAATGTTTTCATCAAAATCGGTTATTAATTCGGCATTGAAACTTTTATCTTTTGCCCGTAATCCATGGTATGCTAGTCGTAAATATTCATCTGCCAACTTATTAATATCCGTAGGTTCTTTTTCTGCTGTGCTTGTTCTACTATGTTGCAACATACCTTTTACAATACCCTCAGCACGTTTACCGTGATGATTAATTTTTTCTAGGTTTTGTTTGATATCCAATGAAATAGCCTTCACTTCTTCAAGATCCCCTTTATCTAGTTCCTCATTCATTTCATCAATAAGTTCATTACTTACTTCAGAGAAATTATTGACAAAGTTTAATGGGTTTTGAATCTCATGGGCGATGCCAGCTGTAAGTTCTCCTAGGCTTGCCATTTTCTCGGCTTGTATCAATTGTTTTTGCGTTTCTTGGAGATTTTTTAAAGTTTTTTCTAGTCGTTGCTTTTCTTCAAGAAGTGCTGTTGATTGCTCTTCTTTCACCTGCAAATCCATAAAGCGGATGTATGCCTGTTCAAAAACTTTGGCGAAACGAATAAGAATTTCCTTTTCCATTTGAGAAGGAACCAAATCTTTGGTATGAGAAGGCACCAAAATTGCAGAATGTTCGTTCCAAGCAAAAGAAAGGGTATGGTGGTTCTTTTTAAGAACGAGTTCTTTTATTTCCTCAGGAAAATGTTTGTAATCACTATGCTCAAAACAATGTGTAAAAAAGCTGTTTTTTTCCTCAACCGAATAGGATTTTGAAAACCATTCGTCCCCATTGTTTTTTGACTCCCAAGTATCCCTAAAAATTTGATGATCAAAATAAGGTACAAGGTATTTCCCTGAATGAGAATAATCTGGTGATGCAATCCAGTGTATTACATCTTTAGAATCTTTGAAATAAGTACAGATAATTACTCCGCCAGCATCCATTACAATACCTAGGTCCTTTAACTTTTCAGAAACTACTGCAACTACTTCTTGTAATTCATCTGGTTTTTGCATGGAAAGGGAACGCGACCGTACAGTTTCTAATGCTGCTTCAATTTGGGCTTCTTTTGTTTGAGCTTCTGCTTTTTGCAGGTCTAGAAAACGCGTGTAGGTTTGTTCGAATACTTTTCCGAAACGCTTAAAAATATCATGCGCTTTTGGTACAGTTTCATAGGTTATAAACATGACATATCCGTAATCAAAATATACAATATGGAATATTTGGAATGTAGGCAAAGGAAAACCGGCTTCAAGAATACCATCAATTACTTCACCAAAAATGGGAAGGGTACGCATAAACTCGTAATGCTTTACGATAGCATCTCCGCCTAGTTCATCAATATGAAAAGACTCTCCATTTTGCAACGGTTTTTGAAAATCGTAACCCACACCAACAATAGGTAAAACAAATGGCTTTTGAACAACACCTTCGCTACTCATGTTGGCAGTTGCATTCTTTTTGTCTTTATCCCAAATACAATAACCAGCGCTCCATGCAGGTATACCTAAAGCTTGAACTTGTAAAAAGAGATCGTTTGCAGCTTCTGGCAATTCATTACTGTGTTGCATAGCCATGGTACGGGAGCGTACTTTTTCCAGAGCATTTTCTATTTGAGCTTCTCGTGCTTGTGCTTCTGCTTTTTGTAGGTCAAGGAAACGGGCATAAGTCTGTTCAAAAACTCTTGTAAATCTAGCTAGTAAGTTCTCTTCGTCTTGAGTAAGTTGAGAACTAGAAACTAGATGCAAATAGCCATGAGAAAAATTAAAACAATAAAATACAGTAGGGTCAGGAAACTGGTTTCTAACCATTTCTTCAGCCTCCTTAGAATTAAATGTGGTAATGGCATATTCTAAATGTTTTCTTCTCTCTTTTCCCGCTACTGTTTGGTGGAAAACCGGTTGTTGTTTTTTCCATGCGTCGTAACGTGCATCAAAATGGACATCTCCAGTTAACGGTAGATGAAATAAACCTAAAGAATCTCCACCAGGATTGGTAACCCAAGTTGCTTGTCTTTTGGTTTTTTCATTTATTTCTACATAACCACAACTAGCAAAGTTGGTAACACCAAGAGCAATAAGTTCTTTATACAGAAGAACCACAACATCTTGGAGTTCTTCCCCTTTTTGCATAGCCATTGTTCGGCTTCTTACTTTTTCTAAGGCAGTTTCAATCTGAGCTTCTCTAGCTTGCGATTCTGCTTTTTGAAGATCTAAGAAACGTGTGTAAGTTTGCTCGAAAACTTTGGCAAAGCGTTTAAAAATATCATGGGCTTCTGGGACGGGTTCTAAGGTGATAAAAAGTAAATACCCGTATTTAAAATAAATAACATGATCTATTTGATTAGCAGGAAAAGAACTGCTACTATCTTCAAGTTTTCTAAGTGCCTCTCCCATTACAGGGAGTTTACACATATATTCATAATGTTTGGCGCAGTCTTCACCTTCAAAATTCTGAATGTGCATTACTTGCCCACTTTGGCCTATTTCATAATAGTCTAGGAAAATATTTTCTCTAGGTGTTTGGTACGTTGGCATAGTACCCTGTTCTGAACTAAACCATTCTGTAGAATCATTTACATTATAAATATTAAAGGCACATCCTCTAGTTTTAATTCCTAAACCTCGTACTTGACTATCTAATAAAAATGAAGTTTGTGCAAGTTCATCGCTATGTTGCATAGCCATAGTGCGGCTTCTTACTTTTTCTAGAGATAGTTCAATTTGAACTTCTCTGGCTTGCTTTTCAGATTTTTGAAGATCTAAGAAACGTTGATGTGCAAGGTCAAAAGCTTTTGCAAACTGTATTAGTATTTCAATATCCTCTTTTGGTGAATTATTGACAACACCGGGTAAGCTATAGCCTATTTCGCCATGACTAGTACGTGCCATAATGAATGTGAGTCCGCCAATATGTTTAATATCATCATTAGTAGGGGCTTGTGGGTCTATGTTTTTAAAATCTCCAAGACTCACCATTTTATCTACATAGTCAATGGCTTCTTCGGCATCCATCGCATAAACCACTGTAGATTCCTTACTTTTTTCCCATTTTGCCAATAGTGGAATATCCCCATGAATATGTCTTGGTAACTCCATTACAAAACCTATTTTGGAACCATCGCCAGATGTCATGGCCTTTTCATAGGTTTTTGGCAACCACATCATGTGCCAGAAATAATGAGCTTCGTGACCGAGTTTTATGAATTCATTACGCATGGTCACTACAATATTTAGCAAGTCGCTGGACTGTTTCATTGCAATAGCTTGCGTACGTATACGTCCTAAGGCACCTTCAACTTCCAGCTCACGGTTTTTATCTTCGAGTTCTAAAGTACGGCGTTTAACGGCATGCCTTAATTCTTGATTTTCGGTATTAATTTTTTCGAAAGCTATGGTTTCACCTTCTTCAGCTCTTGTATCGGGTGTCGAGAAATGTTGGTAGATAAAACGCCAACCTGCTGTTTTTTCTTGAAGGGTGCTAGAGAACCTAAACCTACCATAAAAATTCCAGTCCTTTTCAATTTTGAACCAGGCATCAAAAACGTGGGTGATGAATATGAGTTCACCAAACTGCTCTATAGTCAATGTTTCATTCCTTAAATCACACTTACCTGCAAGTTGATCAGCCGTTTCGGCAAAGAATTGTGTGGTTGAAGCTCTATTTAAAAACTCTTCGTTTAGGGTAGAGCCTATAAAGTGATACGCATCATCAAAATAGGAATCATAGGTGGTGACATCAGCGTTTAAGTAGCTGTGCAGCCATTTGTTATAAACCTCTATTACCTGTCTTTTAGTTTTTTTTGATGGTTTCATTATTTGAGTGGTAAACTCGTTTAAAGTGAAAAATACTTGATAACATAGTTAGTTTAATCAAGGTTCATAGGGTTTGGTTAGTACAAGATGTTGTCAAGTATCTTAACCAAATAGTGTTCGGCAGCAGAGAATTTCTTATCCGAATGGAACAATTCATTGAATTCTTTCTTTAAATCGGCCAATTCCATCTGGCTAAATTCGAGTCTACCAATAGATGTCTCTATTTTTTCTATGCTGGTATCCTCATCATCCATTTTAAATTCTTGATAAATAGAGGCAAAGGTGTCGCTGTTGGTTTTGTGTTTTATTATTTCTAGCTCATCTTCTGTCTGCACAGAATCTGCTTGTGCACAAAGTAATAATAGATAAATTTTCAGTTCATGCTTGGACCAATTTTTACTTGAGTTACTCATGAAGATGGGTTTAATTTGATGGTTATATTCTTTTACTAAATTGAAATAATGTCCAATATGAACTAAGCGTACACGCAATTTTTAAATGGTAAGGATGCATCTTAGGGGAAGTTTTATGCTGATAATGAATATTTTAAAATATACGATAATTCTTTAAGGCCGCTGGGGAAACTTTGGTCTAAATCACTACTAGATTTCACCTTTAATACCTCATCTGATTTACAATTAAATTATACGAAATAGTTTTAGGGTAGTCTAGGTGTTTTATAAAACGGTGTACTACAAATTTTTCAAAATACACCCAACTACTTTTTGTAGATTGATGTTTATTTTTGGGACTGTCTCTGGAGTTTATCATCGTCACTTGTGTTTGATTTTTTCACGAAACTTATCTTTTAAGAAATAGAGTACTGTTAATACTAAAATAAAAATACCGAAGCCGAAAACTTCATTTTGGGTAAGGTGTGATAATAACCAAAGAATGGTCAGGGTCGATAAAATCGGAATTAAATAACCCCCTGGTAGTTTGAATCCATCCGTTTTAATGTTTAGGTCACCGGTGTTTCTTCTGAGCTTAATTACAGCAAGAGAGACACCTAAATAAACTAGTAAAATGGTAGCACTAGAAATAACGGCCAATTGTTGAAACCCGCCAAATGATGCGAAAAGAAATCCCATTACCGCATAGACCATAACTGCAATATACGGTGTGGAAAATTTGTTGTGGATTTTACCTAAGGATTTGAACGGAAGCACGTTGTCTTTTGAGGCTTGAAATAATACTCTCGGCATACTCAATACCGCACTGGTCAACGTGCCGAAAATTGAAATAGCTGCCCCAACAACGATTATTGTAAACCCGATAGGGCCGAAAACTTGTTTTGCGACTTCACTCAAAGGGTTTTCTTTTAAAGTGGGTAATAAACCTCCAAGAACCCCTTGAGACACTGTTTGTAGGAGCATGTAAAGCATCAAAACACCTACAATACTTATGAATATCGCCTTTGGAATATTCTTTTTAGGATTTTTGACTTCGCCGCTTATTGATAAACCTGATTCTGCGC
Organism: Maribacter sp. ACAM166; assembly: GCF_005771495.1. Classification (GTDB taxonomy): domain Bacteria; phylum Bacteroidota; class Bacteroidia; order Flavobacteriales; family Flavobacteriaceae; genus Maribacter. The sequence goes on along the minus strand of NZ_VAUW01000009.1, from coordinate 44,935 downwards.
CCACAAACGCAAAGAAAAGTAGAAGTGATGTTTTCCCAAATTCTGTTAGGGAGGGGGTGGCGTGTATTTCAAGATTGTCAAAAGATACTTCACCCCAACTAAAGAACACAAGTAATAAGAGCGGAACCAATTTGGTAATGGTTATGATTTTCACCAAAGCCATTCCTTCTTTAACCCCTTTGACATTGATATAACCCAACACTCCAAATAGGATAAAGAAAATTAAAATTTTTACAGTTTGAGATTTAAAAAATGGGAATATAGATCCAATGATATCTATCATGATATTTGCTATCGCCGCATCCCCAGTAGATGTAGAAAGAATAAAAAGGACTGCTGTTAGAAAGCCAAAATACGGTCCAAAGGAAGATGTTATGTAGGTGTATGCGCCACCTGAAGTAGTTATCTTACTTCCGACCTCAGCAAAACATAGCATTACCAAGCCGATAAGAAGTCCACAAAATAAATAGGCAAAAATACTGGCGGCTCCAAGTCCGGCTGCAACGATGGCGGGCAACGCAAATATACCGGCCCCAATCATAATATTAATTAGGTTACTGCTTAGGCCTAAAACCCCAATTTTCCTTTTTAACTGTTCGTTCTTTTCTTGCACTTTCTGATTATGAATTTCTTATTAAAGAAGACCCGAAAGTAGCTTTCGGGTCTTACAAGTGTTGGTCAGTTTGGTAAATAGCTAATACAAAAAAAATACTGAAATCGACTTGGTACTATTTTATAATTTATGTGTTGTCATTATTTAATGGCAATTGCAGCACTTGTTGGCCCCGAAAGTGGGATGATAGAGACTTCTTGAAAACCAGCTTCTTTGGCCAATTCGTTAAAATCTGAAGCGGTGAAGTCGTACCCTTCCGATGTTTCAATAAGCATATTTAAAGACATGAGCAGTCCGAAAGTATTTTCACTTCTATCATCATCGATTATATTTTCAATGATGACCAATGCCCCTCCTTTAGGTAGAGCATCATATGCTTTTTTGATGAGCATTGTTTTATCCTCTTTACCCCAATCGTGTAATATATTGCCCATGGTGATTACATCTGCTTTCGGAAAATCATCGGTAAAAAAATCACCTGATCTGATGTTCACTTTTTCCGTTAAACCCATATTTCGAATGTTTTCCTTTGCTATGGGTTCAACTGGGGGCAAATCAAAAGAAGTGCATTTCATATGCTGGTTAGTAAGGCTCACATGTGCTGCAAGAAAACCTCCAGCACCACCAATGTCACATAATGTTTTGTAATTTGAAAAGTCGAATTGATTGGCAAATGCCATAAAATTCCCCAATTGAATTCCACCCATTGCACTGACAAATTCCCTTAGTTTTTTTGAATCAGCATATATTGCTTCAAAAACAGGTTTGCCTCCATTTTTAGCTTCATTTTGTGGTAGACCGGTTTTTAGGCCCACTTCCAAATCGTTCCAAAAGGAATACAATCGGTTATTACACATTTCTAACATTCCGCCCATATAACTTGGTTTGTTTTTATCAAGAAACAAATCGGTATCCTCTGCATTCCTATAGCTACTCGATTCCTTCAGCCCCTTTCTTTTTAGAAACCCCAAAGCGACCAATGCATCTAAAAAGTCATAGAGATTACGATTATGGAGTCCGAGTCTGTTTTGAACTTCCTTTCCGGATAGTTCTCTTTTTGAAAGGATGGTAAAAAGTTCCATGTTGACTGCGGTCAGTAAGGTTTTCGTAGCCATAAATCCCGTACCAATCTGCATAATTTTTGATGGATTAATTTGTGTTTTAACAATTGCTTCCATGATTTATAATTTTTTAGTTTTTAATGCAATTACTGTTAAAAGCGGATAATCATTATTGAAAATTTCATGAATATCTGGAAATATCTTTAATTTTCGTTTGTGTTACCTCGTGGTTCCAGTCGCCATTATTGGCAGGCTTTCAATGCAGCTATTCTTCATTTGTAATTGTTGCGTGCAAATTCAAAAAAGGTTGTGCATCATGGCCCCAACTAAAAACTATTACTTGTTCCTGTTTTTATTCTGCTTTATACACATCCAATTCTATTTCAATCATAAATTCTGGCAATGCCAATTCTTTTACACCAAGCCAAGACCCTGTCGGAAATTGTTTCGTATAAATTTCATTTCTATAAGAAGCAAATTCCAAAAACTTGGGCATAGTGGTGGTAAACACATTTTCTACAATAACGTCATCAAAGGTGCATCCGTAATGTTTTAAGATTTTCTCCAAATCGGCATAGCAGTTTTTCATCTGTTGTTCAAAATCACCTACCGCTGTTGGATTCCCTTCATCGTCCATACTTACTGCACCTGATATTTTTATGTCATTCCCTATTTTAACGGCATGTGAATAGCCATAAGCTTTCTCTACTTCTGGTCGCAGGTGAAAATATTCGGGAATTTCGGATTTAACTTCTATTGCTTCGGTCTCTTTTGCTTTTTGTTGTTGGTTACATCCAAAGGCAATGATTGATATTAGAACTAAAATAATTCCAAGTTTTAAAAAAGTTGTTATTTTCATTTATTTTACTATTGAAAAGGGTCATGATTATTTATTCGCTGCATCTGCTAATTGCTTGGTATCTACATATTGCTGAAAGGCGACTACTTTTCCATCTTGCAATGTCCAAAGGTGTGCTGCCTGTGCATTGAATAGAGCACCATTGTTCTTTCTTTTGCCATCATACCGTAAGGTTGCTAGCACTTTGTCGTTGTGCATATTATGAAGTTCAATGTCCTTGAGATTAAAGAATTCGTGTTCTTCCCCAAGCCGTGCAAAGACGCCATTTAATACAGCTTCTGGTCCTATGTATGGATTGCCATCCGCTAGAGCATTACCCTCTGCTTCATTCCAAATCACCTTTTTATTTAATAATCCAAGAACGGTAGGGATATCACCTTTTTCAAATGCGTTGTATACATTGTTTACAGTAGTCACATTACTAAGTGTTTTCATTTTTTTTTAAAATTTCTTTGGCTTTTCAATTAGTTTAAAAAATAGTCAGACTAAATTCTACCGTTGACTACATATTATGAAAAATGCCGTGAAGTATAACATACTTCACGGCATTGGTATTATTTTTCTAATAATGCTCTGTTGAAATAAATCATCTCTGAAATAATTTTTCCATCTTCATCAAAATCGTCATTCATGTGCATTGATAGTACTATTTCTTTTTTGTCAGCCTTTCTGATTAAATGTAAATCCCACCAAGACAATACTGATCTGCCATTACCCATCTCATATTCTAAATAGTCAGGATAGCCAATCATTTCTATAGATTTAATTTGAAAAGCGTCTAAGAATTTTTGCCGTATTGCTTTTACATTAGCTTTAGAATCGGATACCTTTAAATCGTCATTTATATTATAAAACCTTGCATCTTCACTATAGTAACTTATAGCTTTGTCTAAATCTGAGTTTTCAAATGCATACATAGCCTTTCGTACAGTATTAATATTATCATGATGGTTGTAGAGGGTTCCGTTGGTACGGTTAGAAAAACTTTGACCTAATTCATCAAATATACTATCGTTAAAATAGTTAATAATCATCTTAATTTTATTGTCTTTGGTTACTACAATAAGACGATGTATAGGAGATGAAAGCTTTACTCCCGTAGTTTTATGAACTCCTTTTAGCATTTCCCACGTTTGTACCCATACTTCCTCGTTTTCATTATCTTTTTTGTACTCAATAGCATCGGGGTATGCTCCCGGAGAATCAGATATGGAGAAATAATCCAGCTCATCAAACCAACGGTAGGAGTTTTTAATAAACCGTCCTTTTTCTGTGCCTTTGACATCAGGATTTGTAGAAACCCCATTATATGCTTTAAAATCATCAGATAATAAACTGGCTAATTTGGTGGTATCTCCACTTACAAGAGCAGTTGTGAAATTTGCTGCTACGTCAATGGCCGGATGTTCCATATAAACTGTTCCGTTTTTCTTTTGAGCAAATGTGATGAGCGATGTCATCATAACGAGCATTAAAATTGTTTTTTTCATGGTATTCTGTTTAGTTAATTAAATTGGTTATTACATTGGATAAAAAAACAAGCAGACTTAAATTTTACATTACATAAGTGGTTTTTTTCAACAACACTAAAATTGAAACTTATATAGTGTTAAAATGGCTTCATCCGAAACCTGCCTGCCTGTTGTTTATATATTCAAAATCAAATAAATACTATTTTGTTAGGGCGTTTAAATAGCCCATAAAGATTGGCCTTATCATAGAATGCTATACATCATATTTTATCTAGTATTGGGCTGTCATTCATCATTTTATAGTAGCAGAAGACTAACGTGTAACAAATACAATGCTGCTAGCATAAAATTTAATTTTTGTATGGTATAAATTATTTATTCATATCTGGTATAGTAGGTTTAAATTACTCAGCTGGTGGTGTTAGTTTATACCCTTGTTTCGTTAATAAGCTGATATAGTCTAAATAATAATGCATGGCCGTAATTTTATCGTCAACTACTAATGATGCAATATGGTAAGGTACAGGTGTTACTTTTCCAGTTTTGATATTTGTTAGGGTGTTTACGCCCCAAGTAAGCAACCATTCCCCTTCGTTCCAATTATTTTCAACTTTTATAGGCAAATACAGATCATTCGAAATATTATGATTGTAGTTGGCAAAGCTATTCGTCCAATATGCTTTGTGTTGCGTTGCATTTAACGAATCTAAACCACCACCAAGCCCATAAACCATTGCGTCTTTGGACATCAGGGCGGCTACACCATCGGCATTGCCATTTTGTAGTGCTTTTACATATTTTTTAAGGGTTTCGGAAGCAGTCTTAGCATTGTTGAAAACTAAAGTCGCGGTGGTTACTTGAGCCTTGCCGGCATTTTGTAGCACCTTTACATATTTTTTAAGGGTTTCGGAAGCGTTCTTAGCATTGTTGAAATCTAAAGTCACGGGGTTTTCTTGAGCCTTACTAACTGTAACAGCAAATACCAATACGACAAAAAGAATGGTCATTTTTAATCTTTTCAAAACTTCTCGGTTTTATTGATTAGCAGTAATTATTGATAGGCAACTTTGAGTTTTGTTTTAAAGAAATTGATAATCTAAATGAAATACAATCTGTTTTGGACGGATGAGATTTTAAACTGTCCGAATACCTACATTTATTTATCGAAGCTTTTAGGTGGAATGGAATTACCCAAAATTTATAGGATAATTAGAGGGGTAAATTCGTTGGTAAGCGATTAATCAATTCTCACAATTCTTTACTATTAAGAATTACTTTTTCACCACTCTTTCTAAAAGTGAACTATGGATACGTGAAAATTATTGGTTTGGCAGCTTTTCGTTCATGTCTTTTAGGGTCATCACCAAAAGCTATTCTTTTTCTTTTGAAACAATTCTACGATAATTTCATCAGCGCTGAAATTAGAGGGTATTTCAAATACGTTAAATTAATTTAACTATGGTGACACGTTTGATATCAAATAATTAATCCTGAAAATGTCTCGGGGCTTAGTTGGGGATTTATGATTTTAGGATAGGGTAGTGGTTGGCAGTTGTACTTCTTGGATTGTACCATCGCTGTTTAAATACACTTCGTAAGAATGATTCTCACGGTCTAGCGAGATTGAGGTATGAACTTCTCCATTCATAAAATGGATGGCGGAACGGTCATCGCAGGCATAACCATCAGTAAGCTTTTTTGAAAGAATATTTTTATGGTACAAGGGTCTTCTAGATTTCTCGGAGTTGTAATGTGGACAATGACTCTTATCAATAAAACTCATTCCTTCGACGATGCTTAGCTCTTTAGGTCTAGAATCTGTAGTGCCACCATTGAACCAGCATAATGAACCAGCACTTCCGCCACCCATAACTACACCATTCTCGTAGGCTTTTTTAAGGGCAACGTCAATGCCTTGTGCTCTCCAAATAGCTAACATGTTCAGGGTGTTTCCACCACCTATGACAATAGCATCCATTCTTTTGATGATCTCTTCGAACGATTCTTTTTGGTCGTATGAATTGATCCAAACGCTCATTACGTGTGGAACCACATTAATTTGCGAGCATACCTCATAAAACGAATCTATGTAATTTTGGTCTTCTCCACTTGCAGTAGGTATAAAGCAAAGGTTAGGCTTCATTTTACCTGTAGCTTCTGCCATATATTTTAAAAAGGGCACGGTATGTCTTCCACTACCATAAATCAAAAGTTGTTTATTCATGAAGACAAATTAATCCATTCTAAAAATATACGGGCACTTTAAAGCTCATATTTTTTGATGTTTTCGAATTAAATTATTTCATCTCCCCTCAGGTTGCCGTATTTTAAACTTGGATTTAGACTGCCTTGCTAATTACATTATTTTCATAATAGGTCGTATAATCAGCTATTTTTCATGAATAATAAAATAGACCGAAAAATTCATTCTAAGCCTTACTTGTCTTCCTTTAAAGTTCATTGTGTATAATAGACTATTTTATAAATACCCACAGGTAAACGCTTTTTTATCGTTCTATAACCTCGGCGGGAATATGATTTGATTTTTCTATAGTAACCTCTGTTACACCAGGCGTTCGTTTCTAATCTTCCATCAATTTATAAGCTTGTTTTTCCTTTCTAATAGGGTTCGGGTAGTTGGATTCTAATACCTCTTTTATGTAGAGAACGGCGAGCAACTTAGTTGTATGATGTATATTTGGATATCTACTTTTTATGATTAAAAATTGCGTTGCACTTCATTTGTCATTTTCCTCTTTCTTATTTCATTACAGGTGGCGATATGGTATATCCCCATTCCTCCATAAGGCCTAAAAGGTCAAAACAAACAGCCTCATGTACAATGTGGCCTGTGTCATCGAAGGTTAGTATACTTATGCCCTCCGTATGGCCTTTTTTTCCGGAAGGGGGAACTTTTCCGAACATTCCTGTATTGGTTCCTGTGCCGGTCCAATTAACATACGTTCTATTTCCGACCACATTGATTTCTTTTTCTACCATTTTAAAATCTGGCATAGCCCGATGCCAAAACTGCATGGTCTTGAAAAGTTCGTTCTGATTTACCGAAATAATCTCGCCATTAACGTTACGTACTAGGTTCTTAATAGTCACTAATTGATGCAAAATTGTATCATTGTCACTCCAGGCACTTAAATAGTTCTTTGTGGCTTTTTTTAAGGTTGATGCGGTGGGGCTGGCAATCGTTAAGTCTGTTTGAGGCTGTATTGGTTTTCCGTCTTTGCATCCAAACGTAAGTAGTATCAAAATGACGAAGAGGTAAAAGTATTGTTTTCTCATGATGAATTTTTTTTCGATATTTTGGTTAGCTGCTACCAAAACCCATAGGTTTTACCCCTAAACGCTGTAATAGGCATTGCATCTAGATTATCACTTCCGAAAATCACTGTGTATCATAATAAACGGCTAATTTATTTTCTACTAATTTGATGAGTTAAAATCGCCGCCCTATGTAAGCTGTATCATATTAAAAGAAAGTATAATTCAACTAATCACATTAGAATTTGGGATGGGATGATGTTTATATTGTCCGAAGCATAGAAATTATTGATCGGGAGATTACTGGGTAGAATGTTGTACATTTATTGAAAGCTCATTTTCCTCGGTGAGAATCAACTTGCAAAATGGGTGCCTTTTATCAAAAATTCAGATACGTTGTTTTATTGTCTTTTTTTGGACTTAGCTTTAGCTTTGGTCAAATAGTTGATTTGAGCAGCGTACATCCTTATAAAAAGGTGTTTGTTGAAACTGATAATTTCGGAGCCTCCTATCTGGATACTTTAGAGCATTGTTATAATCAGGTTAAAATCGATTCTGTTCAATTCTCCATGCTCAATGATTTGGCTTATTATTGGCATACCAGAAACTTAAATACGGCAATGGCCTTTACGAAAAAGGGTCTACAGCTTACCTCTTTGAACAATGAACTTACCTGGAATGGTAGGTTCCAAATCACTCAGGGGGCAATTCTTTTACGAATGGAAAAATTAGACAGTGCCAAAATAGTTCTAGAATTGGCCAAGGCTAAGGTCGAGCAATCCGATTTAGCATTTTTGAACACCCAGTTGGGCTATGTATATGAACGCAGGGGCCAATTAGACAAAGCGGCTGATTATGCACTAAAAGCGCTAGATTTAGGTGAAAAGCTGAACAATAATAAGGCCATGGCTATGGCCTATAGTGATTTGAGCAACCTTTTTTGGAAACAGGCAAAATTTGAAACTGGTTTGGAATATGGTCTTCGTTCCTTAAAACTCTTTGAAGATTGGGGTATTACCGATTTGGACTATGGCTTTACGTTATATGTCACTGGTAATAATTATCTAGCACTAGAAGACTATGAAGAAGCACGTAGATACTATGAACATTCCATCATCATTGGTGAACGCTATGGGTTTTACAATAATTTGAGCGATGTCTATATTTCTTTGGTAGATCTCTATTCCTATTTGGGCGAATTTGAGAATGCTAGAGAAGCCGGTCGAAACGCTGTTAAATATGCCGAGCTTCTGGAAAATAACTTTATGCTTATGCGTTCTTGGTTAGCCATTGGAAAAATGCAAAATAAGTGTGGAAACTATGAAGAAGCAATTAAGGGGCTCAAAAAATCGATAACAACGGCCACTGAAGATTTTGGTGATGCCTATTATTTGAGCGACGCGCACAAAGAATTGGGAAGGGCATACGCTAGTAACAACGATTATAAAAATGCGTATAATGCATTTTCCGAATATGATTCCCTAAAAAACGAAGTTTTTACCGCCGAGGCCGATCACCGTATTTCACAATTAAGAACAGAATTTGATGTTGCACAAAAGGAGGGAACCATAGTATTGCAGCAGGCCCAGATCAAAAAGCAGCAGACATTACAACAATTTATCACCATCATAACTGTATTGTTATTATTGTTGCTCTTATTGGCTTATAAGGCCATTTCCAACAATATCAAAAAGAACAAACTGTTGCAAAAGAAAAATTCTGAAAAAGAATTCTTACTGAAGGAAATACACCATCGGGTAAAGAATAATTTGGAAATTGTTTCCAGCTTATTATCCCTTCAGGCCGCATCAATTGTAGATCCCAATGTTTTGGACGCTATGGAGCAGTGTCAGCACCGTGTGCATAGTATGGGCATGATTCATCAGAAATTATATTTGGGCGAAAAACTAGCCACCGTAGAAATGAAAGATTATTTTAATAATCTATCTGACTACATTATCCATTCTTATGGACAAAATGAACAGGTGATAGTAGATTTAGAAATGGATGAACTTGAACTTGATGTAGATATTGCGATACCTATAGGTCTTATTGTTAATGAGTTGATTACAAATTCTCTAAAGTATGCCTTTCCAGCTAATAGAAAGGGCAATATACATTTAGCTTTAAAGGAGAAAGGAGATTTACTTATCTTAGAGGTGAGGGATAATGGTATAGGATTGCTATCGGAAAATCGTGCAGACGGTACTGGTTTTGGCACCCATTTAGTAAACTTGTTGGTTAAGCAATTGGATGGAAAAATGATTTTGGTAACTGATCAAGGTACATCCGTATACATAAAATTTCTAAATACAAAGGCAGCTTAAATGAAGAATGATAAGGTCAATATATTGATAGTTGAGGATGATATGATCATTGCAGCGAACCTGTCTATTCAGTTAACAAGTCTTGGCTATGAAGTTGCTGGCATTTTACCTAGGGGAGAAGAAGCCATTATGCACGTTAGAGAGCATTCTCCGCACATAGTGCTTATGGATATCAACCTAAAAGGTACAATTAGCGGTATAGATACCGCCAAAGCCATTCAGAAAAGTAATGATATTCCCATAATATACCTTACTGCGAATAGTGACGATGCTACCTTTGAGAAGGCAAAGGAAACCCAACCTAAGGCATTTATTACAAAACCTTTTAATAAATTAAGTTTACAACGTACTATCGCTTTGGTCGTTGAGCAACTGAAAGAAGGCAAAGAATTGAGTCATAATACTCAGGAAATAGAAGTACTCGAAGACCGGATTTTCGTACGACATAATGGAAGAATGGAGAAATTACTATTAGAAGACATACTCTATATTGAGGCCAATCGCAATTATTGTAGCTTGATTACCAAAAAAATAAATCACATACTTACATGTACGCTGAAGGTTATGGAAGATAAGCTTCCGAAATCTAGTTTTGTTCGTGTGCACCGCTCTTTTATAATCAATATCTCTAAATTGGATGTTTTGGCCGATGGTCATTTAGAAATCGGAAGAAAGGTAATTCCTATAGGAAAATCGCATAAGGAACTGTTATTGAATCGGATACGTACAATTTAATAGGTTATGTTCTCTGGTAAAAGTTTCTAGACAGTTTATTTAAGAAATATAAGTAGGCCTTAAATCAAAATATGAATTACTTCGAGGCTGCAGCATCTGCAAAGATCAAGCTGATGCGAGAAGGTATTATGGCAAGGAATATGAACTATGTTTGTATGGCCCAACGGATTACAATGGCACGTTAATTAGAGGGAATCGATAGTAGGTGTTTATACTTTTTATAACTAAAAAACCCCCATGATTATAGTCATTAGGGTTTTGTTTATTTGGTTTTTTTTAATTAAAACTAGTCTCTACTACTAGAGTCGTTTCTTTTTTTAGGTCTACTCGTATTTCTATTATTTTTTCCTCGGAAGTTGTTGCCGCCTGGTCTATTTCGAGTTTTATTTGCCGAATTACCCTGGCCTCTAGGAGTTCTTGCTGGCCTATCATCATCTTCATCCTTAGTATCCTCATCCATAAACTGATGTTCGGGCATACGAGGCACTTCTTGCTTAATGAGTTTTTCAATATCACGTAGGTATGCTCGTTCTTCTTTATCACAGAACGATAAGGCAGTTCCGCTTGCGCTGGCACGACCTGTTCTTCCAATACGGTGTACATAAGTTTCAGATACATTTGGTAGGTCATAATTTACCACCAATGATAGTTCCTCAACATCGATACCCCTAGCGGCAATATCGGTAGCGACCAATACTTTTAATTTTCCGTCTTTAAAATCACCCAATGCTTTCTGTCGTGCAGTTTGTGATTTATTACCGTGAATAGCTGCAGAATTAATATCTGCTTGTGCCAATTTCTTTACAATCTTATTCGCACCATGTTTCGTACGTGAAAATATCAATACAGAAGCCTCTGGCTGTTGTTCTAATAAATGCACCAACAACTTAGGTTTATTTCCTTTGCTTACAAAATAAACACCTTGTTCCACTTTCTCTGCAGTAGCCTGCTCTGGCTTAATAGTGACGCGTTCAAAATCACCCAACATCTTACGTGAAAGCACTACGATATCTTTTGGCATTGTGGCCGAAAAGAAAAGTGACTGTCTTTTTGAAGGTAGTTTAGCAATTATTTTTTTGATGTCATGAATAAAGCCCATGTCCAACATTTGATCGGCTTCATCTAATACCACATGTTCTAAATCCCTAAACGAGATAAAACCTTGATTCATTAAATCTAACAAACGCCCTGGCGTAGCAATCAAAATATCAACACCACTGCGTAAGGCGCTAACTTGTTTCCCTTGTTTAACACCACCGAAAATTACGGTATTTCGAAGTCCGGTATGTTTACCATATGCGGTAAAACTTTCGCCGATTTGTATGGCAAGCTCACGAGTAGGGGTAACCACCAATGCTTTTACCTTACGTTTTGACTGGCTTAAACTAATGCCTTCATATAAATGATGAAGTATCGGAATACCAAAGGCAGCTGTTTTTCCTGTACCCGTTTGTGCAACACCTAAGAGGTCTTTGCCTTTTAGTAAAATAGGAATAGATTGTTCTTGAATTGGAGTAGGGTGAGTATAACCTTCAGCTTCTAAGGCTTTTAGGATTGGTTCGGCGATGCCGAGTTCTTTAAATGTCATGTATTTTAAATAAGCGGCAAAGGTACGCTTATTGGTTGACAGTTGTTTGTTGCTAGATGATAGTAATTTATAACCTGTTCATAGCGGCTTCGGCACACCGTTCTCCATCCATCGCTGCGGAAACAATGCCGCCTGCGTAACCACCACCTTCACCGCAAGGATATAACCCTTTGATAACCGGATGCTCCAATTGTTCGTCTCTTGGGATAGTCACAGGTGATGAGGTTCGTGATTCTACCCCTACAATATTCGCCTCTGAAGTATAATAACCGTGCATCTTATCCCCAAAGGCTTTAAAACCTTGGCGTAGTCTGCTTCCTAATAATTTAGGTAAAAGGGAATGTAAAGGTGCCGAGTTTAATCCGGGTTGATAGGAGGTAGAATTTAAATCTGCCGATAAATTGCCGTCTACAAAATCTGTTAATCGTTGTGCAGGTGCTGTTTGTGTGCGTCCACCTGAGGTAAAGGCCAAGCGCTCTAAATCTTTTTGATATTCTAACCCTTTAAGGGCTCCGAATTTTTCGTATTTGGGAATGTCTTTATTTACATCAATCTCTACTACAATACCAGAATTGGCATACAGGTTATTGCGTTTGGATGGAGACATTCCATTTACCACCACTTCACCTGGTGCTGTAGCAGCAGGTACAATAAATCCACCGGGACACATACAAAAAGAATATACACCTCTCTCTTTCACCTGCTCAACTAAACTATAGGATGCGGCAGGTAACAACTCGTTACGCTCTCCAGAGCAATGGTATTGAATACTGTCTATGATATGCTGTGGATGCTCTACACGAACACCCATTGCAAATGATTTCGCTGTTAAAGCAACATCCTTTTTATGAAGAAGCTCAAAAATATCACGCGCTGAATGTCCAGTAGCTAATATGAGTCGGTCTACTACCATTTCATTCTTTTCATTCAGGATAATGGCTTTTAGTGTATTATTCTGAATACTGAAATCGGTCACTTTGGTGTTAAAATGGACTTCACCGCCACATTGAAGAATGGTCTCTCGAATATTCTGAACGATCTTTGGGAGTTTGTTGGTGCCGATATGTGGATGTGCATCTACCAAAATTTGGTCTGTAGCCCCATGAAATACTAAACTTTCAAAAATACGACGTACATCGCCACGTTTTAGGCTACGTGTGTAAAGTTTACCGTCAGAATAGGTGCCTGCACCGCCTTCGCCAAAGCAGTAATTACTTTCACCGTTAACCAAGTGATCTTGATTGATCGCTTTTAGGTCACGTCTTCGTTCTTTTACATCTTTTCCGCGTTCTAGTACAATAGGTTTGTAGCCCAGTTCTAGGCATCGTAGTGCAGCCCACATTCCTGCAGGGCCAAATCCTACTATATGAATCGATTTTGCGTTAGATACATTTTTGTATTCAAAGGATAATGCGTTGCTAGGAGCAGGTTCATCAATATAAACGGCCAGTTTGTAATTGAATACGATTAGCGGTTTACGCGCATCAATAGATTTACGAATCACTTTTAACTGAAAAGAATTTTCAGAGATACCTAAATACTTGGCAGTTCGTTTTTTTAAGCTTCCCGATAAAGCTTCTTCCTCTAAGGTTAACCGTATCTGCACATTTTTGACCATGCTGCAAAATTAAATCAAATTAAGGGATTGCCTCGGTAATCCTCGTATTCCTTTTTTTTGTAAAAAAAAAGTTTGTTATTTAAAGGAGTGGAAACAAGGGACTAATAAGAAAATGGAGTAGAGTTTTTTAAAGCAGCAAGCGTTGTAATGCATTATGATTTTGTCAAGATGTAACTATCTCCAATTAAATTTGTTAACCTCAGTGTATCGTTTGCAAAACTATAATCAAACGTGTCACTCAATATTAAGCTCCAATTGAATTCAGCAGTCCACGGACACTGATTTTTAAATTTAATTATCGTATTTGAAATTGAGTAAGTACCCTTACAAATAGCTGGAAACTTAACGCTATCACTTTCTCCAAAAAAAAATATTTTCATCCAATGTCAACTCTACATTTGAGCTATTCAGGCCTCGTTGAAAAGTCCCAATATACTGTCCGTCAATATTTCTCTTGAGATCATTATTATCACAACCTAATATCGAAAGGACTCCGATTATCAAAACTAAAACTTTTGTTTTCATATACAGTTAGATGAAATTATTATACAAAGGTTGCTTAACACTGCATAATAATGCTGTAGCATAGCCTGGCAAGTATTCTATTTTATCAGGTGTTGTGTGAAGGTTTTATTTTTTTGGTGATGTTTTCTTTTAGTCTTGATTAGTTTATATCTAAAATCATCATAGAATAAGCTAATTAGTAAAATCACAGCACCTAAAATTAATGTGTTTAATTTTAAATCAACTTTGGAATAAAAAAATCCACCGAATAATCCACCTGCAAAGAAGAATGCAATAATATAAATCCGCAGCTTAATATTGGCTTTTAGTTTTTCTTTTTGTGGATATAGCCTCGGCAATAACAATTGAGAAATGTCAATGCCCAAATCTGTAAAAAGGCCGGTTAGGTGCGTCGTACGCACTACAGCATTTGATATTTTAGTTACAAAAGAGTTTTGTAATCCCATAGCAAAAAGTAGTGAACAAACAACTAAATTAGAAGATTCTATTTCAATAAAATTACTTATAATTCCGATTGATATTAAAATAAGAGCCTCAATTATGGTTGGTAAAATGAAGATATTAAGTTGTCTGTTTTCTCTAAACTTCTCAATTAGAAAACTGGACAAAAAGGAACCAAAAAGAAAGGAGAAAATATAAAGGAAATATATTGTGCCTTTCCAAAATTCAAAATTAGCAACATCATTAATAAAAAGAGCAAAATGACCTGTTACATTTGTAGTCAATTGTTTGAAAGACAAAAAACCCGTAACATTAACAATTCCAGCTACAAAAGAAAGAATAGTAGCAATACGCAGATTATGTTTTAATGTTCTGCTTTTACCTTGATGTCTAAACATGCTGTTTTTATTTAATTCAATCGTTCAAATTACATATAACCGTTCGTGTTTGAAACATAGCTTATATTGGGACGCTAATTTTTTCAGGTTTACCTGCTGCCCGGTTAAAATAGAGCCGAATGCTTATTTTGAATATTAAACTAATCAATCTAAAAAGCCATGATTTGGCCAGATCAGCACAAGCTTTAAAAAATTGAAAGTCATTGTAAGTATTCGATAATGCGAGTAGGGAAGGCAAGGCTGCTTTTGGCAAGGATAACCATTCTATAGCTACAAATAGGATTTGAGTCTCGAAATATTATTTAATATTGATGTGTAGGTTTCACAATGGAGTGTCAGTGTATTTTCATTAACGATTTTATTTTGAAAAAAAAGGTACTATTTACTTGATTAAAATTCTATTTAACGTTGCCTTTTGAATAGTTGAAATTCAAAGATGCCAATCTTTTAAATGCGTTAGTTACATAAGATATTTCATAAATCGCTTTTTCTCAGGAAAAATTGGTATGCTCTTCTTTTCACTAATTCAAAATCTGGTAGCCATGTAAAGGGCTATGGTCAATGCTATATTTTCATACTCTACCTTTTTTAAGATGTTAATTTCTAAACATGTTGCTTCCAGTGAAAACTGTAATGAACACGTATATAAACAATAGCAAATGTCATACCCTATTTTATCGAATAATCAATCCGCTATTATTTATACAAAGTGTTTACTAATATTCTTATTTTTTGCTTTTCAACATATTCTTAATCAACTTGTTCCATTTCTCAATCGATTGTAGTTCTCCACTAAGTTGGTAGTTCACATCTGCATCGTAAAATTCAAGAACCGTGTCAGGCTTATTTTTGTCAATTGGACTAAGGTTTAAATTTAGCCGGTCGATTATTTTCCCCTTTTGAGCCAATGACCTGCTGACATTGGTTATTTCACAATTATTGACAGTAGATAGGTTAACAAATTGCTGTTTAATAACTTTTCTAGTGTTTAAAATAAAACATACCGATTTGGTTACATTATCGATGCCAATGGCATAATGTCCAAATATTTCGTATTCAGTTATTTCGCAATCATGCTGTTTTGCCACGTCTTTGAGGGACATCAATACTAATTTTTCTTTATTCTTTGTATTTCTGTTCGTTAATACAAAAGGCATTGCACATAGGGCAACGCATGTGATGCCGATAGCGGCTATTCCTAATTCCATTTTATATTTTTTATATTTTTTGATATACTGATTTTTGTATAATGTGGAAATCCACACCATATCAATACGTTATATAACCACCTGAAGGATAGTCTTCAGAAAAATGGTTTACCAAAAATTATGGAATGGAAAAATAAGGTCAGACTTTCGATGCCTAATCAATAAGGTTTTAGAGTAAATTATATATTGTTTAAATCTTGCATTAAACAGTAATTCACTTGACTTTAGAACTACCCAAAAACCTTTAGAATGGGACTCATAATTAGGTGCTACAAATTCTGCTAGGTTGACGCTACAAATTTGAGATTCTTGCGCATGGGGCTGAAGAATCTTGTATGCTGAACTAAAGTATTTTTTCTGCTCATTGTTTTGTTCAATAGTTTGAGCATTAGCATCCGATAAAGATTTTGCAGAACTAGAAATACCAATACAATAAATTGTAATGAGTAGTAATACTTTCAGTACTTGATGCAAATTTTTCATCTTTAGCTATTTAACTTTTATAAAGTATTTCATTTACTTCATTCAAGCTATCTTCATTATCTAACAAAAGAACTAACGTGTCATTAGCTTCAATAACCGTAGATCCTCCTGGACGTACAAATTTACTATTTCGCTTGATCATTACGATGAATGCTGATCGCGGAAAATGTAAATCTATAATTCGTTTGTCAACAGCATAACTATCAGGAGGAATTGATACTTCTTCCATTGCTGATTTTGGTAAATTAAGAATGTACCTATCATTTTCTGTAATGGGTTTTACTTCTTCAGGTAAGGCAACGTTCAACCATTTAGCGAAAATAGACAACGTTGTTCCTTGAATTAGAACAGATGTTACTGAAATAAAAAATACAATATTGAAAATCATATTTGCTTTATCAATTCCTGCTAAAAGCGGATAGGTGGCAAATACTATTGGGACTGCACCTCGTAACCCGACCCAAGAAATATAAAATCTTCTTCTAAGTTTCATTTTGAAAAACATCAAACTTAAAAACACACTCACTGGTCGGGCTACTAGGATGAGAAATATCGAAATGAGCAGGCCAATGCCCATGTAAGGAATAATTTGAGAAGGAAAAACGAGTAAGCCCAGGGTAAGGAACAGAACAATTTGCATTAACCATGCAATACCATCGAACATTTTCAAAATTGTCGATTTATGTATTAAATCTTGATTGCCTAAATAAACAGCACAAATGTAAATGGCAAGAAATCCGTTACCGCCTATCACATCAGTTGCCGAAAACGTAATAAACATTAACGCTATAACCAAAACAGGGTATAGTCCTTCAAAACCAAGTTTAATTCTGTTGATAATAATTTCACTCAATTTCCCGAAGGCGAAACCTCCGATGCCACCCAAAATCATTTGTTTCAAAAATAATGGAATGATGGAAAGAATACTAAGGTCTTGGTTAATTACTAAAGTCAAAAATGCAATAGTTAGTACGTACGCCATAGGATCATTACTACCACTTTCCAATTCTAACGTTTGTCTTAGGTTGTTCCTCAACGCAAGATTCTTTGAACGCAATATAGAAAATACCGCCGCTGCATCTGTAGAAGATACAATTGAGCCTAATAACATACTTTCATAAATAGTAAAATCTGTTACGAACCAAACGAATGTACCTAGGGAAACAGTTGTTAGTAAAACCCCTAAGGTGGATAAAACAATACCCTCTCTAAGAATCGGTTTTACAGCTTTCCAATTTGTATCAAGTCCCCCAGAAAACAAAATGAAGTTAAGTGAAACGATACCAATGAACTGTGCAAGTTTAGGGTCGTTAAACCGAATACCAACAATACCTTCAGAACCTGCCAGCATTCCGATAGCTAAAAAGAGTATTAAGGTAGGAACGCCAAATTTATAGGATGTCTTACCAACAATAATGCTTATAAAAAGCAGTAGGGATCCAACTAACAGTATGTTTTCAATGGTTAAATTCATTATTTTTAATTCCCAAAATAAACCTGTGTAAATTTAGTTGTTTAGAACAAAAAATCTATTTAAACAGCTTGTTTGTTTTAAAGTGTTTTTGGAGGTATAAACTTCGGTTTAATAACAACTGCTCAGTCAGTGTTTTGCAATTGTAAACTCGTGCAGTACTTGTGGTGTAACTAATATTTCTGCATTGCCTGAATACGTATTGAAAATTACTATAAAAAAACTCAAAGAATCAAATGCTTGAACCTCTAAACTTAAAATTATAGTTTCTTAGATTAAGCAAGAGTTTGTTTATTTTTAATCTAGCTCTTTATTTTATTGTGTGTTGGCTTTTATCCACGATTAAACGTAGTTTCTAACTATGGAAAAGCCAGAAATGAAACTTGTAGCTCACCTAACTTTTTGTAGCCTAAAATATTCATATGGATAGGGTCATGATAATACAAATCCTTATTGTGTATGTTATAACCACCTAAAAGGAACTGGTCAAGAACCGGTATCCCATGGAGCTCACAGACCATTTTTTGCATTTCAACATATTGAACCATACCTTGTGTATAGAATGGGTCATACGAGCCCCTATCATTAAATGCCTTGCTCGATGTAAAGAAGTATATGACAGCAGAGGGGTTCATCTCGTAAATATTTTTAATACAATAGTTAATTCCTCCTGCTTGGGTCATTAGTTTTTTCTCATCATAACCATCAAATTCAGTATAATCGGTATAAGACCCAACCGCTCTTTGATTGGTATAGTCATTTGTTGATGCCCATAGAATATAAATATCAAAAACACCAGCTTCATCAACTTGTTGCTGCATTGATTTTCCTTGTAAAGAAGAAAATCCTGCACCTGAAAATCCATAATTGGTAATGTTCATTCCCAAGTGTTTTTCCCATAGCATTTTAGCACTTTCACTTGCAGGTATAACCGAAACAGAGCCGCCAAAAACGGCTACAGACTTCCCATAATTGAAGGATTTTTTAAGTGTTAAGGTGTCTTCATTAATTTGTGAAAAAGCACTACTCGAGAATAAAAAATATAGAACAACCAAATAATTGAAACTTCTTTCCATTTTATGCACATTTTAAATTCAAATAATCAAGATACTTATTATTTGATGAATTTTATAGCTACACCTTTTAACTAAGACATTTTTTAGCATGAATTTAAATGTCTAGTTCTTATTCAAGAGGTATCTAATGTCTATTAGGGCAGATAGTTTATCACGTTGGGTCAAAATGGTGACTAAAAGTTTCTTTAAATCTATACTGGACAAAAAAAATGGACAGTCTATTTAAAAACTGCCCATTTAAGCTATACATTTTATTTCTCTATGAAGCTGACACTACACCAAGTGTGTATAATTGCTCGAGAGTTGGTGATTCACTACCACCTGCAGGCTCTAATGTAATTCCAAATGCTTCAGATTCATTAGGGTTGTTAAGTGCAAATACCTTATTTTCATCCAAAATAAAACCTTCAAGCAGACCCATGCTTGTTGGGGTAAGTGGAGAAAGTTTTAAGGACCAGACTTGGTATACAAAACCATCTGGAGGCTCTGGCAATCCCTTGGCATCTATATATACCTTTTGATTTTCCTTATTCCAATATGCTTTGGCATACGATGTAGGTGATATTTCTTGACCACCTAATGATATAACACGAATGTTCTTATCCCGTATGGTATTTAAAAGTTCCTTTGTCTTTCCTAATGAAGAATCTGTATCTGCTATTTGTTGCTCTAGGCTATTATTCTGTTGCTCAACAACCTGTATATCAGATTTCAGCTCCTGATTTTGCTGATACATCCAGAACATACCAACGGCAAGCAATAGGGACGCTGCCCAACCAACATAGGATAACAGTGAACTACTACGTTTATCATCAAGTGAAATAACTTTGATTTCATCATTGATTTTATCCATGATCGATTTAAAGGAATACTTTAATCCTGGTGATGCTTTTTTAGATAGTTCCAATATAGAAGCCTCAATTGCTACTATTTCATTCTGAATTTCTGGATATGCTTTTGCATAGTTGGCTATTTCCAGATTCTCTTTTTCTGAAAGTATACCGGCTATATAAAGCTCCAATATTCCCGATGCTATGTATTTTTGTACATCCATTCTATTTACTTTCCATGTTTTCCCTTAATTGGGAAATGCAACTTCTATTTCGTGTTTTCACTGTTCCAATAGGAATAGCCAATTCTTCTGCGGCATCTTTTTGAGTGTACCCTCTAAAGTATAATAGCTCGATGATTTGAACACATTTCTCTTTTAAATTATTAACAAGTTTTCTTAAACCGTTAGTGTCTACTGCTGAAACTTCATCTTCCTTGTGCTGTAAAATACCTACGAAGTAATCTGCGGAAAGGTTCTTTTTTTCATTTTTATATGATCTACTGCGTATTTCATCGATAGCTGCATTTCTTGCAATATTTAGTATCCATGTAAAGAATCTGCCTTTGGATGAATTGTAGCTTTCGGAGTTATTCCAGATTTTTATAAATACATCTTGACAAATCTCTTGGGCAATACCATCATTTTTTACAATGGTATTGATAACGCCACAGATATTATCGGCATACATGCCATATAATTTCTCGAAAGCTGAAGGGTCTTTCTTTTTAAATTGATCAACCAATAGATCTAATTGCATAATTAAATTTTAGAATCTTCTAAAAATAGAAAAAGCTGTTCGTAGAACAGCTTTTATCAAATAAATTTTTAATCTTATTCAATTATACCTGCACAACTTACACGTGCACCGGCAGCACCACTAGGTTGAGAAGTATAATCATCAACTCCTTGATGTACAATAACCCCTTTACCTAGAATATTTTTATTTTCATCGTCACAGCCAATACACCACTCATCCGTTGAGAACTCTACTGTTGCATTACCCTCTGCATCTGCAGTAAAATTACCGATATCGCCTTTGTGGTATCCTTCTGTTGCATCCCATTTACCGTGTGGTTCATTGGTAGGATTCCAATGTCCGCCTGTAGAAGAACCATCCGCTGCTGAACAATCTGCTGTTTGGTGAATATGTATTGCATGCTCACCTTCAGAGAGACCTGATAACATTGCTGTCATACTTACTTCACCCTCTTCTTCAGTAAACGTAACATCTCCTTTTACATTACTATCACTTTTAGGCTCCATCATGAATTTTATGGTTTCTACCGTTTTATCTACGGTCATTTCTTCCATTGTTTCTTGGGCTTCATCCATAGCATCAGAAGATTCTTTTTTTACCTCCTTACAATTGTAAAAACTGACAACCGTTAAGGCAAAGACTAATATTTTAATATTTTTCATTATGTTTTATATTTTAATCCAAACTAATCATTTAAATGACTAATGTCAAACCTTTTAATGATATACGTTATTCTTTATTTGATTCCCGTTAATTAAAAGGCCTAAAGCCAAAAATATTCTTTTTTTCAATATCATCGACTTAGGTATTAAATTTGTTTTTTAAGCATAACCTCTGCCTTTAGGGCAACTTTGCTCCAAGTTTTACTTATACCATCCTTACCAGTGCACAAAACTTCATAGGCTTTATTTATGGCTTTTATAGCTTCCATTGCATCCCAACTTTCTAAACCCATTGCTCCATTAAAATTGATTTTAGTATCACCGATTGTTATATATTTCAATGGAATTTTCTGGGTTTCACCTTTCAAAGTTACATTTATGGAACATTTTTCATTTTCAACATTAAACATACCAGAAATTATTTCTGTGTTATTCATAACTCCAAAGAAAAATTCAAAATTTTTTTAATCTCTTGTACCGGTAGAATCGTTAGTGAATAGACTACTAATCGGAATTCTGAACTTTGTGCCGTTTAAAACTTCTAAAACAGTATTGCCTCCATGGGTCTTTGTAATATTTATCATTTTAATTCTCTACCAACAGGAAGTTTTTCAGTTGTTTTAAAGGCCGTAAAACTAACCATAGTGGAATCTGGAATTAAGCTGAAGATTTCAGATGATTTTGATGCTACTTCAATGTCCTTTATTCCCTGATTTTGTGTGTCTTTACAACTAGAAAATAGTACTACTAGAGTACTAGGAAGATGAAGGCTATTTTTTCATTATCCTGAATTTTATTGCCACTATAAAGCCTAATTAAAATCATTCACTTTTCTCTTTGAAAACACCCCTTAAATCTGTATTGAAGACTATGCCTAGTTGTAAACGGTCAAAATCAGCCTGTCTAAAATGATTTTTCAAATATCCGAATTGCATACTTAATTCACTAGTAACATTAACTCCAACAGCTGCATATAAACGGTTTTGTCCAAACGCTTCATTTTGAAGGTTTAAAAATATTTCATCGTAAAAGTTTAAAAAGAAGGTATCTGTTAAAGGTAAAGTAACTTGTAATCTATACCGTGCGCGATGTTCGGTTCTGCCCAAATCTTGTTCTGGATCACTTAGAATATTAGTTTGGGAAATAAATCGTTGTTCCAAACGATATCGGTGCTCAAAATTAAATTCCCAAACTTTATTTTTTAGAATGAACTGTTCAAAAATTCGATGCTCAGATAAATTTGCTTCCTTTAAGCTACCTACAAAGGTTGGGTCTGTGTCTATATAGCCATATCCTAAAGTCGCAATGGCATCTGAATTAATATGATAATTAACTCCGGTTCTTAACAGCATCTGATTAAAATTAGATGCTGTTTCGTAATACCTAAACTGTGCTTCGGTGTGTATACTCCATTTTTCGGCTATTTTATTGGTACCGAAATACATGAACCAACTGCCTAATTCCTTCTCTCCATTTAATTGATTTGCACCATTTTGGGCATTTAAATTTAAAATAGCTGTTACTACTACTAAAAAGGTACTAATTTTCTTCATTCGTCGTTTTAATTTATAATTCAATTACTTATTAAGGGTTTAATTCTCCGAGTCTTACCTCGAAAATATAATATTATTTTCTGAATTCATACTTGATGACTATGCCTCGAAGTAGTTGATTTAATTATTATGATTTAGGTTAAATCGAGTTGCCATCTTCTATAACGGTACCCTTATCTTTCTTTAGATATACGTCTAAAAACTTTAGTACTCTGCTATACGCTTCAATCTGATTTTCTTTTTTTACAAATCCATGCCCTTCATCTTCAAACAGAACGTATTCTACAGGAACCCCATTCTTTTTAACACCCGCTACAATTTCATCAGATTCCACTTGCAATACTCTAGGGTCTTGGGACCCTTGTAAAACAATTAGAGGCTTGGTCACCTTATCGGTGTGGAATAAGGGTGAAATTTCTTTTAAGCGTACAGAATCTGAGCTGTAGGGGTCACCTAATTCTAGGTATAAGGCATCTTTAAACGATTCCCACCAAGGTGGTATGCTCTTTAAAGTTCGAACCCAGTTGGTAACACCAAATAGATTGACCCCTACAGCAAATTCTTCGGGAGTATAGGTTAGCGCTGCCATGGTCATATAGCCACCATAGGATCCTCCAATAATTCCAATTTTATCCGCAGCGATTTCCGGTTGTGAGGCCAGCCAATTTTTTCCTTCTACACAATCTTTTAAATCCTTATCGCCATGGTTTAAATCATCCATTTGATAGAATGTTTTTCCATAACCACTACTGCCTCTATTGTTTACTGCGAGTACAGCATACCCATGGTTGGTTAAATACTGAATAAGGGAACTGAAATTCTGACGGCTCTGCCCACCTGGTCCACCGTGAACCCATACCAATGCAGGGACTTTATTAGTAGCACTCGCTTGATGTGGTTTGTAATAAATAGCAGGAATTTCAACTCCTTCAAAAGATGTGTAGCGAATCACTTCTGCAGAAACAAGATCATCAGCTTTAATTTCAGGATTCAAAACATCTGTCAATTGCTTTTGTTCTTTTGTTTCTAGATTATAGACGTATAAATTACCTGGAGTTTGAGAACCTCCTGCATAAAAACGCATTACTTTTTCGTCATTCGAGAAATCTACATTGGTGATCGCCATAGCTTCAAATGAAGGTAAATCGATATTTTCCATTGTAGCCACGTCCATCACTTCAATGGTGTTTTTTGCATCTTCATTGATATAGGTAACTAGGTAGCTACCATTTTCGGTAAAGTAACTTCTCAAAATATCCCAATCACGTTCCATCACTTTATCACTAGTTCCTGTAGCAATCGTATATTTCATAAGATAGGAAAATTCATTTCCGACATCGGTGGTAAAGTAAAGTTCATCACCAGACGGAGAAAAATCTTGACTACTATTTGCACTTTGTTCGGTATTAATTTTCACCTTCTTTTTTGTAGAAAGGTCATACAGGTATAAATCTGAATCGTTCGTATTTAATGACTTACCTAAGGAAAGGTACCTTTTGTCTTTGCTAAGGTTTCCAATAGTATACCCATCATTATTCTTGTAAATCAATTTTGGGGAATAGTTAAGAAAATCCATTTGATAGAGGTCCATGTATTTAGAATCTCGCTTATTGGAGGTAAAGAAGAAACTTTTGTCATCTTCTGCCCAACTATGAAAACTAGCCCTAGCACCTGCAGCAGGAGTAAGGTCTGTATGGCTACCATCTAAGTTACGAAGGTAGATATGGTATATTTCGTCGCCATTATCATCCATTCTGAAAAGCATTCGCTCATCTTTAGGGAAATAGGAGATTGCAAATACAGATGCACTATCTGACTGTGTTACTGGTTGCAGCTCTCCGCCATTTAATGCTAGGGTATACATATTATATATACCAGACCGATTACTAGATACTAATAATTTAGAATTATCATGATAAAAACTGCCGCCTGCAATAGATTCGTTATCCATCATTTGTTTGATGGTGTAGCTGTCAGGAATTTTAGCAACATCGATTTCTCTTTTATCGTCCTTTTTTTCTGCACAACTCCATATCAGTGCAATGGCAAAACAAGCGATCAGTTTTTTCATCATTGATGTTTTAATTAATGTGCATATTTGGTTTAGTCTAAACTAATTGATTCTACTTTTTTAAATGGAGATAGTTTTAGTTTTTCCATTTTAGCTTTGTATCCGTTCCATTCTGTTGAGAAAAACGCATTGGTTTTACCCAATGATGATTCCAATTCCTCTTTTGCAAATTTCAATAATTGTTTCTCGGTAACGGTCATACCTGCTTTTCGAGAACCAACATAACCTCTAGCCGTTTGTATGCGTTGCATTACCGTCATTTCTTTATTACGGGTAATACCTTGTCTTTTGTCAACTTTGCCAATATAAAGCGCAATAACCGTATCTATCTTTTTTACAATAGCTTTTGAAGCATCAATTTGGTCTTTATATTTTTTATCATCCAGTTTTTTCAAATCTTTTTGAAATTGCGCTGCCACTGCTTTACTTTGAGACAATTGTTTTACTGCATCGGCCGCTTTTTGCATGTACGATTCCAGTACCTTTCCGTTGCTGTATACTTCATTGATTGCAGTTGTTGAGACTTCTAAACGGGGGTCTGATTTAACCGTTATTTGACTTTCCTCCATCAAATTACCATAGCGCATTTTTATAGTATAGGTGCCTGGTTTTACATCAATGCCACCAGATTCGTTCTTTTTGGTTTCAACTTTTCTAGTAGGCCTATCGACACCTTTTTCATTCATAGCCCAGTATATTCTATGAAATCCAGCTTTTTCTGGCGTCTTATATTTTAGGGTACGAATCAAACGGTCTCCATCATAAAAATCGAATTGAACGGAATCTTTCTTTTGAACCCCTGTTAACTCTTTTTTATCGGTAGTTTTTTCATCAGACTCTTTCGTGTCATCCTCTGAATTTTCATTTTCCTCATCCTTTTTACCTTCTTTTAAATAATAGGTAATCATCGCACCCGATTTTTTATTCTCTCCTTGGTATAAGCCATCGCCACCAAACCTGCTTCCCGTAGGTTGTTGGTATGAGGCTTGATAGGCTGTTGGAGGGGTGAATAAATCTATTTCCTTATTCAAAATGCTCCTATCTGAAGCCAATGCACGTAATGGTCGAATATCATCTAATACCCATGCTGCTCTACCAAAGGTTCCGATAACCAAATCATGCTCCCTTGGGTGAATCACCAAATCTTTTGTAGAAACGGTTGGGAATCCTTCTGTCCATTTCTGCCATTTCTCTCCGGCATTGAAGGACACGTATAGTCCGTCATCCGTTCCCAGAAACATCAAATTGGGATTTTCTGGGTCTTCAATAATCGATAAAGCATAACTTTCTACGTCTTCAGTATCTACTATACGAGTCCACGTTTTGCCGTAATCTTTCGTGCGGTAGGCATATGGTGTATAATTGAATCTTCTGTAATCATTGGCTATTAAAAGCGCTTCCCCTTTATTACGGGTAGAGGCTTTTATCTGCGGAATCCAGCTTCCTTTTGGCAGACCTTTAATATTACCGGTGACTTCTGTCCAATTTTGTCCAGCGTTTTGGGTGTAATGTACTCTACCATCATCAGAACCTGTCCAAAGCATATCTTTTTCAACAACTGATGGTTCTATGACCAAGATAGTAGTATGATTTTCAGCACCAGTAGCATCCATGGATAAACCGCCACTCTCACTTTGTTTTTGCTTTTCTGGGTCGTTGGTGGTCAAATCAGGAGAGATAACACGCCATGTCAAGCCTTTATCAGCACTTTTATGAACAAATTGACTACCAAAATAAATAGTATTGTTGTCGAATGGATCTTGACTAATGGCTGAATTCCAGTTAAATCGGAGTTCAGTTTTTGCATCTGGTGGGGTAGGGCGCACGATATAATTATCACCTGTAACATAATCAAAACGTTGCACGTACCCTTGCTGACTCATGGTGTAACCATACCTCGAGTCTACTGGGTCAGGAACAACATCAAAACCGTCACCGAAACTAATTTCTTGCCAGTAGCTATTACGTATTCCTTGTGCTTTCCAAACATAAGCCGGACCTCTCCAAGACCCGTTATCTTGCATACCTCCATATACATTATAAGGATATTCGTTATCTGTCGCGATATGATAAAATTGAGCTACAGGGAGGTTGCCAATAAATCGCCATGTTTTTCCACCATCTTTTGAAATATTGAGTCCGCCATCATTACCGTCCATCATAAATTGGCCGTTGTCTGGGTGTATCCAAAAAGCATGATGATCTGGGTGAACCCCATTATCTACATTGTAAGCAGGCATTAGCTCATCAAAATTTTTGCCACCATCTTGTGAAACGTTTACATACGTAAAAACCGAGAAGACCCTATTTTCATTTTCTGGATCTACATAGATTTCTGAGTAGTAAAAAGGGCGATCTCCTATATCACTTTTCTCATTAATTTTTTTCCATTTAAAACCACCGTCTTCAGATTTGTAAAGCGCATTTTTCTTCGCTTCAATTAAAGCATAGACAATATTGGGTTTTCCAGGGGCGATGGCAACACCAATCCTACCTAAATCACCTTTTGGTAAACCATCTTCTTCCGTTAGTATTTTCCAATTCTTTCCACCGTCATGTGTCATATATAACCCACTACCAGATCCACCAGAATTAAAGAACCAAGGATCGCGTTTATGCTCCCACATGGCTGCAATTAATTTATTCGGGTTTGTAGGATCCATAATTAAATCGGCTACCCCCGTTTTGTTATTTACAAAAAGTACGTTCTCCCAAGTTTCACCACCATTGGTAGTTTTAAAAACCCCACGTTCAGGATGTTCGCCCCAAGGGGAACCAATAGCACCAACATATACTGTGTTAGGATTCATTGGGTCAATTTTTATGCGATGAATGTGTCTAGTCTTTTCTAGACCCATTGATTTCCAGGTTTTACCACCATCTAGCGATTTGAAAACACCGTAGCCACCATTTAAACTATTTCTAGGATTACCTTCTCCTGTACCAACCCAAATAACGGATGGGTTGCTTTGTTGAATAGCAACTGCACCTATAGAAGCGGTAACCTCCTTGTCAAAAATGGGATCCCATTTAATGCCTCCAGAAGTAGATTTCCAGAGTCCGCCAGAAGCGGTTCCGACAAACATAACGTCAGGATTGTCGTTCACTACATCAATAGCGGTTACTCGACCGCTCATTCCGCCAGGACCGATATTACGTGGTTTTAGGTCCTGTACCAGGTCCATTTTAAAGTCTTGTGCTGAAATTAAAAAGGATGCCAATAGCATCGATAGGGAGAGTAATTTTTTTAACATTTTTTAGTTCGTTTGTTAGGTGACTAAATATACTAGAAATGTAGAGGAGGGGTTCTTAAAAGGATGTTAACAAATACCAGTTTTCAATTAGCAATTACCAATAAACAATTTTCAGTAACCAGCATGCACACTCAAATTTAATTTAAAAACGCCTGTTTCCAAGTGTAAATTGCATTATTGATTTCTCATTTCTCATTTCTCATTTCTCATTTTTCAATACTCAATACTCAATACTCAATACTCAATACTCATTGCTTCTCAAAAATCCCAAACAATTCATTATTCTGTCTCGGTGGAATGGAGTTATGGCACCGTTCAAATGTGATGGCTTTAAAATATGGACTTAAGTAGGATACGTACAATTCTTTATCTCCACCGAAAGGGCGTTTTTCCATATTATCTGTTAATGGAAAATCAAACCATACACCAACCAATTTTCCTGTTGGTTTTAAAAGTTCGGACATGTGTTTTGCATACCTATTTCTATTTTCATCTGTAGGAACGAAAGAGCAGAAAAAAGTCTGTTCTAAAATGAGGTCAAACTGGTCTTTAAATTCAAAAAAATTAGCCTGATGTATATGTGTGTTCGGGAAATCTGGGTTTCGTTCTTTGAATTGTTTTAAAGGGACTTCAGAAATATCAAGAATATGCACATTATCAAATCCCTGTTTCCATAAGTACTCCGCTTCATATCCATTTCCGGCACCAGGTATCAAGATTTTTAAAGCGTTATTGGTCAATTGGTCGGCATATTCTTTTATTGGCCTAGCCACATAGCCAATATCCCAACCTGTTTTGTTCTCCTTATAACGGTTCGTCCAGTACTGTTGATTTTCTTTCAATCTTGAAATAAATTAGATTTTCTTCCTGTAGCAAATTTAACCAGATTTAGTGAGTTGTAATTAAGGACTTCGGTAGAATGAGTAAAATCTAAACATAATTGTGGTAGACAAACCAAATCCTTATCTTTCGAAACAGCTAAGCACCAACTAAATAAACATATGAAATATTCGTTTTTGACCGCTTTAACGGTATTCCTAACTTATATCTGTACCGCTCAAACAAATCCGAAATGGGCACGGTACCCATCCATATCTCCAGACGGGGAAACCATAGCATTTACTTATAAAGGAAACTTATTTTCTGTTTTAGCAGATGGTGGCGCTGCAAAACAATTAACGTTTCATTCAGCCCACGATTATTCAGCTATATGGAGTAAGAATGGTAAACAATTGGCATTTGCATCAAATAGATATGGAAATTTCGATGTTTATGTGATGGATGCTCAAGGTGGCCCAGCCAAGAGATTGACCTATCATAGTACTGATGAGACGCCCTATAGTTTTTCAGCAGATGGTGCTACTGTACTTTTTGGAGCAACGCGAATAGATGCTGTTGCCCATAGACAATACCCGACTAGCTCACAACCAGAGTTGTATAGCGTGGCCGTACATGGTGGTAGGGTTGACCAAGATTTGACCGTTCCTGCAGAGAATGTACAGGTAAATAGCGATGGGACAAAATTAGTTTATCATGATAAAAAAGGATATGAAGATACGTTTAGAAAGCACCACATTTCAGCTATTACGAGAGATATTTGGACGTATGATTATGCAACGGGAAAGCATACTAAACTAACAGATTTTAAAGGTGAAGACCGTAACCCTGTTTTCTCAAAAGAAGGTAATACAATCTACTATCTAAGTGAGCGCGAAGGATCTTTTAATGTCTTTTCGATGGCTTTGAATGGTGAGTCAAAAATACAGACTCTTACTGATTTTAAAACCCATCCGGTACGTTCGTTGAGTATTGGCAACGGTACTTTGGCATTTGGTTATGATGGAGAAATTTACACATTGAAGCCTGGTGAAACAGCAAAGAAAGTAGCTATCATCATCAGAACACAGGAAGATAGTAACCCAATAGAATATATCTCTGTAGACGGTGGTGTTCGTGAAATGGATGTTGCGCCTAATGGAAAAGAGATTGTATTTATAAGCAGAGGAGAAGTTTTTGTTACCTCGGTAGATGGTTCGTTGACCAAACGCATTACCAATACCCCTGAACAAGAACGTTTTGTGAAATTCATGCCTGATGGTAAGTCAGTAGCCTATGCAAGTGAACGTAATGGAAAATGGACACTATTCAAATCTTCAAAAGTACGTATCCAAGAACCTTATTTCTTTGCAGCAACGCTATTTAAAGAAGATACGTTAGTAACCGGAAAAACCGATATTTACCTACCTGAGTTTTCACCAGATAGTACCTATGTCGCTTATATTGAAGGTAGAAGAACATTAAAGGTCAAGAACCTTAAAACCAATGAAATAAATACGTTGTTGACACCAAAAGAGCTTTTTCATATGAGTGATGGTGACCAGTATTTTCAATGGAGTCCAGATAGTAATTGGCTATTGGTAGATTGGGGTGTTTCTTTAAGTAATTCAGAAGTACTATTGATTTCTAAGGATGGAAAGCAACGTAAAAACTTAACCCAAAGTGGGTATTATGACGGTTCTCCTAAATGGGTGAATGAAGGCAATCAAATTCTATATGTCACGAACCGCGATGGCTTAAAGAGCTATGCAACTAGCGGTCAGTCAGAAATAGATGTATATACCATGTTCTTAAATCAAAAAGCATGGGATAAATTCAATGCCTCAAAAGAAGAATATGATTTAATGAAGATGATTGAGGAAGCTGCGAAGGAGAAAAAGGATGAAAAAAAATCAGAGGACAAAAAGAAGAAGGAGGCTAAAAATGAAGCTGAGGAGGTAAAAACACTGAAATTTGATTTGGAAGATGTAGAACGAAGAAAAGCACGGTTGACTATTCATTCTTCATTACTTTCTGATGCTGTTCTATCTAAAGATGGTGAGAAATTATATTACCTGACCCGTTTTGAGAAAGACCTAAACCTATGGGAAACCGAAATTAGAACAAAGAATACCAAGATGCTCATTTCACTAGATGCAAAATCTGGAAGCTTGCAATGGGATGCTAAAAAAGAAAATCTTTTTCTGTTGGCCGATGGTAAAATAGCAAAAGTAGACGTAACAGCTGGCAAAACAGAACCAGTTAAGCTAAGTTCTGAAATGGTGTTGGATGCTGATGCGGAGCGTAAATATATGTTCAATCATATATGGTTACGTACCAACGCAATTTTCTACACCTCTACATTTCATGGTATAGACTGGAAGGTCATGCGTGCCGAATATGAGAAGTATTTACCGCATATCGGAAATGATTATGAGTTTGCCGAATTGATATCAGAAATGCTAGGCGAATTGAATGTTAGCCATGCAGGTGGGCGTTTTTCCGATGATATTAATAATGGCGATAAGACAGCCTCTTTAGGGGTGTTTTTTGATTATGGACATAAAGGGGACGGGTTGAAAATCACCGAGGTTATTAAAGGCGGACCATTGGATAAGGCGGATTTTAATTTGAAACCGGAAATGATTATTGAAAAAATCAATGGAAAAACCATTAGTAGTTCTATGGATGCTGCATTCTATCTAAACCGCATTGAAGGCGATTTTACCTTATTAGAAATAATAGATGAAACAGGTAAGCGAAAAGAAATCACCGTAAAACCTATTTCGTTAAAAGATGAAGGCACGTTGTTGTATAATCGTTGGGTGAAAAACAATGAAAAAGAAGTCTTAGCGAAGAGTAATGGCACCTTAGGCTATGTGCATATCCCAGGAATGAGTGACGGTCCGTATCGAACCATTTATGAAGAAATGCTTGGCAAGTTCAATGATAAAAAAGGGGTTATCGTAGATACCCGTTTTAATGGCGGCGGTGACCTAGTTGCAGATTTGGCGATGTTCTTTACTGGTGTATCATTTTTATCATATGAAACGGAGGCTAGGGTAGTAGGGGGAGAACCAACATCGCGATGGACAAAACCAACTTTAGCGATGTTCAATGAATCGATGTACAGCGATGGATCTTGTTTCGCCAGTGGATACGTCGATTTAAAAATTGGTAAAACAGTAGGAATGCCGGTACCCGGAACCTGTAGTTTTGCCGGTTGGGAGCGCTTGCCAAACGGTGGCGTTTGGGGTGTAGTACCGGTAAGTGCTAAAAATAAAGCAGGGGAATGGATGGAAAACAACGAAACCAATCCAGAAATCATTATTAAAAATCAGCCTGAGGTGATTGCCAAAGGTACCGATGAACAATTGGAAAAGTCGATAGAAGTGCTGATTAAGGAGGTTGAGTAATTTGGGATGCCCTTGATGTTGTCAAGATTTTGAACGTAAGTTAAAAATTGAAATATAGTAACTTGTAACTATATAAAATTGTAAGCAGCACCCTAAATCTTCTGCATAAAAATTGCTGTAATGGTTTTAATGCCCTCAATATAATTCCCTAAACGAATATTTTCGTTTGGACTGTGTTGATTGTTATCTGGATTCACTGTTGGTACTGCTACAGCTGGTAGCCCTAAAGTAATCACAAAAGGTGAAATAGGAATTGAGCCACCCATGGTTCTTATTTGTATAGGGTCTTTGTTAAAAGCGCTTTTCATTCCTTTGCGTAACCATGCTCCTATTTCGGTATCAAAATCGGTACGAAAAGCGCCATACGATATTTCAGAATTAAATCGAGCAATCTTTTCGTGTGTCATACGTTCTTCTTCTGTTGGTTTTTCATCTACCAAATAATAATCTTGGTTAATAATGTGGTCTTTCAACAATTTAACCATGCGCTCTCCCTTAGTTTCTCTAACCAAACGTATATTCATTTCGGCAATAGCAGTTGCAGGTATAATTGTTCTTGTTTTGTTACCAACCCAAGCTGACTCTAAACCCAAAATGCCTAATGCAGGATATTGAATTGCTTCCTGAAAATTAGTGCCAATATTATCGGTTGAAGCAATACCAAAGTCTTTTTGTATTTGATCTTCATCATCTGGTACTTGTCTTAAAATTGCTTTTACCTCATCTGTTATCGTAATACCATCATACCACCCAGGAATAGCAACACGTCCATCTTCGTGCCACATGGTTGCTAATAACTGAGATAATTTTACTGCAGGATTTGGCGCATAATTTCCATAATTACCGCTATGCAGTGGTGTCCTTGGTCCAAAAACTTCAAGAGAAATGGTAGCAATTCCCCGTGCACCATAAGAAAGTGTTGGCTCATTTGATAAGTGTCTTGGGCCATCAAAAATCACTAACATATCTGCACCCAAGTCATTTTTATAATCTACAACTGCTTTTGGTAATCTTGGTGAGCCTAATTCTTCTTCAAAATCCATGATTACCTTTAAATTAACATTTGGCTTAATGTTAAGGTCATTTATAATGTCCATCGCTTTTAGAAACATCATATTTGGTCCTCGAGCATCAGATGCTGAACGGGAAAAAATACGCCAATCTGGATCTATATCACCGTCTAGATTATTCCAATCAATAATTTCCCAATTTCCAGTTTCATTTTTCTTTTTTAAAGCTGGAATATAAGGATCTGGCTGATTCCATTTTAGTGTGTCTACGGGTTGCCCATCGACTTGGAGATATACCAAAACTGTTTTTTTAGCATTCGGGAAATTTCGAGTAGCTAATAATAAAGGAACTGTTTCAGTTTCTAAACGTTGTGTTTTAAAACCTCGTTTTGCAAAAGCTACTTCACACCATTTAACATTAGGTTCTATTTCTTCAGGATTGTAAGCATCGTTTGGTAAGCTAAAAAATTCATGTAATTCAGTAAAGGAAGCTTTAGCATATTTAAGGGATAACTCATCAAGATTTTGAGAGCATAAATAAGTAAATGGGAGCAGTATAAAAATTAATACAATTGCTTTTCGTGTCATAATAATTGGTTTGTATAATCTATAAAAATCTAATTAATTTTTATCCTCTAATAAAGGTACAAAACGAAACTCCCCAAACTAATGCTTTTTATATCGTTTCTATGATACAAGTTCATATCTCACACTTCATCATCAACAGAAATAATAAGAAGTTCTCCAAGGTAGATTACTTAATGAGGGTTTGAAAACAAAAGGTGCAACTGCCGTTTCATTAGTACTATAAATAGGTGCATCTTAAGCGATGCTTTTAAAACCATCGGCAACCATTACTTTTTTTTAAAATAGTTCTAACTGTCGTTGTATACTAAATACGTTGGCTCCTAACACACAGAATATTGCTGTTATATAGCCATTATCCGCTCCCATTTTAAGTTCTTCACCTCCTTTTTAAAATCACCTTTTCAATCTGTTTGAAAGCAGAACGTAATGACACCCCTAGATCGACCTTAAAAAATATTAAACAAAGCCAAAAGGATAATTAGAACTCAGTTGGACTTTACCTTGACTTGGACAGCACAACACATGCCAACATGGACTAAAAACCATTGCACAGCATATTTACTGCAATTCAATTTTTTTTGTACATTTATTCATAAGTGCTATTTTATGAAAGAACCTGCTAATTGACTTAGAATAAAATTACTGCATGCTCTGTGCATCGCTTAAAATCGATATTTAAAGTCTCACAGAACTGCAACTGGTTTACGTAGTAAATGAGAGCGGGTTAGTCCCGTAGGTTCGGGATTGACAAAGTCTTAAGCATCACCGTATATAGCAAACTTAATTCTCTCTATTGTTCTTTCTCATTATTCCTTGAAATTAATCACATTTAAGGAAATCAAAGTTAAGAGACATAAGACTGTTGAGCAACATTGACAAAATTATGATAACAATAATATCGAAATGGACAGTAGTATTGTTTGGAGCATTTATAATTTTTGTAGGATTTATAATGCTTTTTGTGCCAAAAAAAGCAAGAGCGACTTTAAGAAAAGCAGGTAGTACAGATTTTATAAACTATATGGAAATTACAATCCGATTGATTCCAGCAGTAGCACTGATTTTATACGCGGATTTTTGCAAATTCCCAGAGGTGTTTAAAATTTTTGGTTGGATTATGCTTAGCACCTCGTTGATACTCTATATTCTTCCGAGAAAAAAGCACCACAATTTTTCCTTGAAAAGTGCTGAAATACTAAAACCAATTTGTTTTCAACTGATATCACCGTTGGCATTTTTATTTGGAGGATTAATAATTTTTAATGTGTTATGACTTGAGAAAGCAAAACAAAACAAATAAAAAATGTTGTTCAACACACTTTATATCCAATTGCTCAATGAAGGGTTATGAATAAGGCAAACAATTCATACACTTATCGGTATGAACTTATGATGCTTTTTTTATATTGAAATTAATAAGGATATTAAAAATCAGATTCTAAGAATATATAATGGATAAAATATTACTAGATAAATAGGTTGAAATGCCTAGAATAAAATCCAAAACCTACATTAACAGTTAAGTGTAATTATGAAAATTATTAAAACGTTATTCACCATAACTACTATATTATTGCTCTCAGCACAAACATTCTTGGTTGCACAAACTAGTAAATCATCAGATTATATCGTGCTAAATTTTGGTGACACTTTATACGGCAATGTTACACATATTGATCAAAGGGGTGTAAACCCTAAATTATATAAAAAAATTAGATTAACGAATAGTGACAATAAGCAGAAAAAATACAAAAGGAAAGATGTTTCAGCCTTCCGAGTGAATAATACTAGTTATGAAGGCTTTTGGTTAAGTCAATCGTCACAAAAAATTGTATTTCTTAACCCCAAATATGATATTAATCCTCAATCTGGAGAAAAATATTTTTTAAAGGTTCTAAGTAAAGGAAAGCTAAGTCATTATGCATTAGAATGGTGGCAACAAGGAGATTCATCCGTATGGCGGATGGATTTATTTAAAAAAGAGGAAGACCAATTTTTTATAAGAGCAACGCAGGGAATACTAGGATTAAAAAGAAAGGTTTTGGTAAAATATTTTTCAAATTGTCTAGACCTCAAAGAACAAATTAAACAAAAACAATTGAGTAAAGTTTCGCAAGTAGTTGATTTTTATAAAAATAATTGCATTAACTAAAATGGAGCCATCATAACCGCAACAACCTGCCTCATATGTCGTTGGAATTTCATAGTACGGAGAATGTTTTGAAGCATAGTTTCGTAATTGCTCCGGATTGGACAACATACTAAAAGAATTACATACAAGAGGTCGGTGGCACAATGAACTTCCCAGCTTCGCTTATGAATGTCGAGACCACTACATAACTTCTATAATACAGAAATTTTTAGTTCATTTTAAAGATACTCGACTTACTGTTTTTTTATGGATGTTATAAACAATGCGCACATCAGGACTGCGTCACAAGATTTATTGGATAGGATATATGGTTACACTAAAAGATTATTTAGGCTCAATGTGAATCTAGAGAAACTTTACAAAAAACTCATTGACAAAAAAGTTTCATTTAATGCTCTAAACTATAAGAAAGAATTATCTAAAAAGAACGTATTGGTTTTGACGAAAATGAGAGGAATAAAGAATGGATAGAACAACTAGATAATGTTGAATATCTTTTAATGAAAACCGACCATTCATTCTCTGACAAAAGGCTTGAACTACTTAAGAAAGTTACTGAAAAGATAAATAACTACGCATAGCACTTAGCGATCAAAATTACGTGGGTCTAAGAGACCCCACTAATTTTATCGCTTTGTTGCACTAAAGACCGGTTGAGCTTAACGCATTACATAGCAAGCACTTACCTCATGTGTAATTCCAATAATTTGAAGATGGGAATTTGGGCTGCTGCTGCTGTAGCTAGATGGGAGAAATAGATAATGATTTAGTGGTTTTAATGGCTTTTCTAAGGCTGATATAATTTGTTTGTCTGTATTTTTCATTTCTTTTTCGTATTTCTTACGTATAAGGCATAGTTGTGGCTGTCCACGTATGTAGCTAGTTTTCATATATTGCAGTTCTTATTACTTTATCCTTGGAGAAAAATGGTCGTGGCGACCCTCTGATACCTGCCGTTATTTCAAAAACAACCATGCTATCTTGTCTACATTTGGGACACAAATACGGATCTTTACCCTGTGATTGAATCATCACTTCTCGTGTGGTCAAAACCTGTTTTGGTGGTTTTTCTGCTACATTTAAGGTGCGCCTTATTTTAGAGAGATCCGCCTTCTTACTTCGTGTAGACAAAAAACCATAATGCCGTATTTTTATAAACCTTTTCGGTATTATATGTTGTAAAAAACGCAGTATAAACAGCTCCCCTTTAAGAGTTTCTGTTCTTGTTTTGGCAGCTTTTCTATCTAAATATTTAAAGGTCACATGGGTGTCGGTCATCTTTAAAATACGGTGATTGCTTATCGCTATCTTATGGGTATACCTGCCTACATACTCCATCACTTGACTAGGGCCTCCAAAAGCCTCTTTTGAATACACCACCCAATCTTTATCATAAAGCTTGCTTTTGGTTTTGTAAAAACAAGAAGCGTTCTTCCATAAATTATCATTTTGGGGAATGCTGAGTTGACCTGCTTTGTAAAGGAGCACTAAATGATGTAAGAATTTCTTTTTGAACTTCGTGGATAATGGAGTTACATGAAACAAAAAATTATCTTTTCCTTTTGTGGTCTTCCATTCGCCTTTTTTAGTAATGCCACCTGAAGGAATTATGCAATGAATATGGGGGTGGTATTGCATTCTCTGGTTCCAGGTATGCAGAATTGCTATTACACCTGGTTTAGCCTCCATCTGCTGGCGCTTATCCATAGCAAATGCTGAAATGGTTTCCCAAACACATTGAAACAGTAAACTATAAAGTAACTTTTTGTTGTACCTAAAAAGTACCCGTAGTTCACTGGGCACAGTAAATACACCATGAAAATACCTTACAGGTAGCAGATCATATGACCTATCTATCAGCCAACGCTCCTTATTCACGCCCTGACAATTTGGGCAATGCCGGTTTCCACAAGAATTATAGTGCACCCTTTTATGTCCGCAAGAAGTGCATCTTTCTTTATGGCTTCCCAGTTGGCCTGTTCTACATTTAGAAACAAGTTGTAGTACTTTTAATTGCGCTGCACTTAACTTGTATTGTTCTCTTACTGCTGGCCCAAACTTTTCGATAACAGCGGTAAGTCCTATTTGGGGAGACAACTAGTGCCAGTTATCTAGCGGACTAAAGGCTTTAGATAGTGGTACATCGCTCACATGAAGATAAATCATGGTAGTGAGTACCGATTGATGCCCCAAAAGATGTTGTAGCGTTTTGATATTAAGGCCGTCTTCTAGCGCATGAGAGGCAAAACAATGACGTAGAATATGTAGATTCACATGGCGTTTTAACTTGCTTTTTTTTATGGCCATCAGCAAGGCATGCCGTATACCTCCTAAACTCATAGGTTCTCCTTTTACCCGACCATTGAACAAATAGGTTTTTGGTCTGCACATGGTATAGTAAATTCGTAACTCTTCTAAAATGGTGAACGATAGTACCGTATACCTGTCTTTTCCGCCTTTACTAGTATTGATTCTAATACGCATTTTACCATCTTGAGTCTCAATATCGGTAAGCTTTAATTTTGCCAGTTCTGACCTTCTTAAACCAGCCGAGTACATCAGGCGGAACATTACTTTATGCTTGTAATTAAGGCAGCCTTCAAAAAGTTGCTGCAGTTCTTCCCGG
Source organism: Maribacter sp. ACAM166 (assembly GCF_005771495.1). Lineage (GTDB taxonomy): Bacteria > Bacteroidota > Bacteroidia > Flavobacteriales > Flavobacteriaceae > Maribacter. The sequence continues at coordinate 6,047 of NZ_VAUW01000009.1, read as the reverse complement.
CTGATCACCTCTGGCAAACTCGGTTTCTCTTTCGGATAAGGTATTTGCTGGGCCAATTCAATAGCGCCAACAATTTCACTATAATAATAACGCAGCCCGGCAACATATAGCTTAATGGTACGCCAGTGTAAACCCTTCTCATTCTTTATGAAAAGTAAAAAATCTAATATTTGATCTAGTTCTAAATCCTTAGGATGGGTGGTATGGAAATCATATAATCTAACTACGGCACGAACATAACTCTTGCTACTTGATGGTGATCGGTTAGCAATCGACATTCGCTTTTCAATAGATGAAATCAGTACTTCTAATTCCGTTTTGACTACCTGGGGCGTGCTTGTGCTTTGGCAATTCTCCGTTTTTGTCTTCATAATAAATTGTTTGTTTATTATAAAAACGTAATTTGAAAAAAAAGCTACACCGGTAGGTGTTTAGTGCAACACAGTATAAAAACACTGCAGAGTTAGTGCTTAAACAAAGATTAGTGCATTTTTGTTACATCGGATTTTCCGAAGGAAAATCCTCGCATAGAAAACCGTTAGCGTTCAATATGACCAATTAATAGCCAATGATGAAATTATTTAGAAAAATAAGATACGACCTTATGGATAAAAACAAAATAGGAAAGTATTTAAAATATGCGATTGGAGAAATTGTTCTTGTAGTTATTGGAATTTTAATTGCGGTGCAGATTAACAATCTGAACGAGAATAGAAAAAATAAGGTTTTTGAAGATGAAATACTTACTCAAATTCAAGCAAATCTTAAAAATGACAAACTAACTCTAGAAAAAATTTTCACGAATTATACTAACGCTATTAAATCCTCGGACAAAATATTAAAGTCAGAAGTATCGGAAAAGACCAAGGATAGTATTAAAATATGGCTCGCAGCAATAATACAATTTGACAGATTTCAACCTCTAACCAATGCCTACGAGGTTTTAAAATCAAATGGGTTAGATAAAGTTTCAAACAAAGAACTACGGTTTTTACTAGGTAGATATTACGATGATGAAGCTTCACATATGATAAAGTCAATTAGGGATATTGAACTTGCTTTTAATAACCATTGGGCACCTGTTTTAATGGAAGAAATGGTGGAGTTTGAATTTAAGAAATCTGTAGTACTAAAAGATTACAGTATTCTACTGAAACCCTCTAAAGCGCAAAATATTTTGAAATTAAATCGTGATAATTATGGTGGCGGAATTAATCAAATTATTCGTGGAATAGCTACAATTGAAAAAATACAGAATTTAATAAAGATAGAAATATAAGAACGAAAGGCTAATAACCTATCAATTTATTGCTAGTTCTAGGCTACTTACCTTCATTTTGACCAACTAATAAACCAACTAATAAACCAACTAATAAACCAACTAATAAACCAATTATAAAATTCTTTCGAAAATTTCGTCAAAAACTGCCAACCTAAAATAAGTTCGGTAAATATTTTATTTATGCACTAGTTGAAATAATTCTTATGGTTATTAGAATTTTAATTGCTATTCAAATAAATAATTGGAATGATAGTCAAAAATACGGCTATAGAGAAACCATAATATTATACAGCTAAAAGAAGGCTTAACTGATGACAGAGATAAGATGAAAAAAGAACTTAATGGTTTGTTTGAAATCCAGCATTCTATCAAAGGGTTAGAATAACTTTTAGGAAACATAAATTATTTATATAGTCCAGAACTTGACTCGTTATTTAGACCAGTCTATGGAATTAAGAATATAAAATTTAATAAAGCATTTTACGAAGATTTAAAAACATTCGGAATACAATTATTTAATAATGAATCCTTTAAAGAATAAATTGCAACACTTTATGAGGATAATTATGCCGAATTAATGGGTGTAGGACATTCCGAAATACACGTTAACGAATTAATAAGACCATATTATTTTAACTAATTTTTAAAATATTGTCTTTTCCGTATACGCGCATCCAATCAAGTACGAATAGATTTGGAAAGACCCGTATTTTAAAATCGAAGTGAGTTATAGATAGCCTACATAAGTAAGCAATTACCCACTGGTCTAAAAAGCCACTGGTATCAATTTAAAAAGCAGGATATTGGTCGGCCATGTTTCCTGTTCTTGGTAGTGGTTCGTTTCTAAAAGTAACTATCCAACAATCTAAATAGCTACAACCATTTACTCTGAGCCTATGTAATAGTAGTATAAAGTGGTACTTCGTTAATTTTAGCATATTCACAAATGCCCTTGGCAACGCTCTTGTCCATCTTCACCTTGGCCAAATTCATTTATCTAAAAAAATTTACCGAAAAGGGAATTACAACTAAGACTAGAACTCCATTTTTGTTAAGAAACTGCTCAAGATTATAATGATAATATCCCGTAGCTTCAATTACTACAAGAACATCTAGGCAGCCCTTTTAAGACCCCTTTAAATCCTACTTCCGTATTCTTAAATGTAAATGGCCCTTCAAGCTACCAAAACGACCAAAGACATCTTTACTGATATCGACTCCGAAAGTTTCATTATATTTATTCATTAGTATTAATTTATGAAAGAGCCAGCTACTTGACTTACAACAACAGTTCGGGATGCTGAGTGCATCGCTTGAAAACGAGATTTATAGTCTTACAGAACTGAACGTGGTTTACGTAGTAAAATAGAACGAATTATCAATGCTTGCGAAGTCATAAGTTTCACCGTATAAAGTAACCTTAATGCTCGTTTTTGTTTTTAATGATTGTACTATCAAGTTATTAAGAATCAAACTTAAGCGGTGTATAAGCTATAGCTTGGTTTGTGCCTATTTGGAAAATCCTGCCGATTTTCAAAAGCTAGTTTTTCTTTAGCGTGGTTCGTGCCGATACACCCCACAGCTTATTTAAAGAGATATTTGAGCCAATGGCATACAATAATTTTTAATTAGACATACAAGATGAAGTTTAAATTAAATAGTTTTTCTAACTCAAATTATACGGTTCCTGTTATAACTATAATAACTTTTATCTTGATTTTAAGCACATTATTAGGAATAATGCATAGCAACTCTATCAACAATCAAAAACGAGCAAATGATGTATTGGCTGATAGATATTCAAAAATAATTGAGTCGAATTTAAAAGGGAATATTGACTTCCTAAATCTACTCGAATTTGAATTAATGGAAGGTAACCTTCCTGAGTCAACTTTTCAAGATGTAGTAAATAATTATTTAATAAATCATCCTGAGTTGATTAATATTACGTGGGTCGATTCAAGTTTTACAATTAAATCTGTTTGTCCGCTTAAGGGAAACTCACATATTATAGGCTTAAATATTGAGCTGCCGATGCCTAAAAGAGCATCTCGTTTGGCAAAAGAACAAAAACAGACCATCTATACCGTTCCTTTTGAAGCAATTCAAGGTGAATCATCATTTGAGGCATGGAATCCAGCTTTTAACAATAATAAATTCATGGGTTTGTTTACTGCGGTTTACTCAAGCAATGAAGTAATTAATACATGGATTGAAATAGATAAATATTCAAATACCTATTTTAACTTAGTCGACGGGGATAATGTGGTTATAACAGAATTACCAAATAGTAATTCTGAGGCAAATGTCATTTCTACAAAAAAACCGCTAGTCTCCTTAAACAATGGACTTAAATTACAGGTCAAAAGTGAAATAAGCTCTCCGTTTACACCATTAATCATTGTCATGATAGTGTTATTAAGTTTATTAATACTAGGAATCACCTTTTCATTATGGAAACTTAAAAACACCGAAATCTTACTTCAGAAAAAAGAGATTTTATTGTTAAATCAGAATACAGATTTAAAATTTGCCAAAGAGAAAGCAGAAGAAAGCGACCGACTAAAATCTGCTTTCTTAGCAAATATGAGTCACGAAATTAGAACCCCCATGAATGGTATTCTTGGTTTTGCCGATTTATTGAAAAACCCTGAACTTTCCGGTGAAAGTCAGCAAGAGTTTATCCAGATTATTGAAAAAGCCGGGAAACGTTTACTAAATATTATCAATGATATAATTAGTATTTCAAAAATAGAATCTGGGCTGTTAGAAGTAAATCTGAAGGAATCGAATATTAACGATCAAATCGAATACATATATGATTTCTTTACCCCTGAGATTGAAGCAAAAGGCTTGCATTTTACATTTAAAAATTCTCTACCTTCAAAAGAGGCCATTATTAAAACTGACCGCGAGAAAGTCTATGCTATACTAACAAACCTTGTTAAAAACGCCCTTAAATATATAGAAAAAGGGTCTATAGAAATTGGCTATACATTAAAAAATAATGCACAAAATGCCGAAGTAGAGTTTTACGTGAAAGACACGGGCTCTGGTATTCCAAAAGACCGTCAGAAAGCAATATTTAAGCGTTTTATACAAGCTGATATTTTCGATAAAATGGCACTTCAGGGAGCTGGGTTGGGTTTGTCAATTTCAAAAGCATATGTTGAAATGCTTGGTGGAAGAATTTGGGTTGAAAGTGAAGAAGGTGTTGGCTCAACATTTTATTTCACATTACCCTACCAAATTCAATCTGAAGGAAAATTTATGGCTAAAAACTTTGTTTCGGTTGATAAAGAAGAAAAACAAATCAGAAACCTGAAAATACTCGTTGTAGATGATGATGAAATATCAGAAACCTTGATTTCTATAATAGTTGCAAAATTTGGCAAAGAAATATTAAAAGCGAGAACAGGTAGAGAAGCAGTTGAGATATGTCGTAATAATTCAGACATAGATTTAATTTTAATGGATATTCAAATGCCAGATATGAATGGATACGAAGCAACAAGGAAAATCCGTCAATTCAACAAAAAAGTGATAATTATTGCTCAAACAGCTTTTGGACTTGCTGGCGATAGAGAAAAATCGATTGCAGCGGGGTGTAATGAATATAGTACAAAACCGATAATAAAAGAAAAACTAGTTGCATTAATTCACAAAACAGTCAAAATAGATTAGAGTAAAATAGAAGAGAACATTACCACATGGCTCTAACTTAGGAAACCATTTAGTAATGCGGGCTAAGGGTTAAATCTAAAAGTTTATGTATTTTTATGAGGTCGAAAAATCTTTAGGATTTCGCTTTTAAAATAATAAAAAACTTAACCTTTCGCACTGTTAATTGCCCAGTAGTTAACTACAATTTGAAAATAATGATTATTAAATATTTAACATTCAGTATTTCAATATCATTTATATCTTGGGTAATAGGAATGATTTTCAATAGTATTTTAATGAAAACAGAATACTATAAAAACTTATCAAGTCTGAATATAATTAAGAGTAAAACTCTGAATAAAAAAATTGGCCTTGCGAATTTTAAATGGATTGTGAAAAATACACCCTTTAAATATTTCAATCAAAAACTTAAACTGAAAAATAAAATTGAAATAACCGAATTAAATGAATTGCGGAAAGAAATGACAATTTCCGAAATAAGTCACTTAATTGGATTTGGTTTCGTGGCTATTTTTGCTTTAGCAAAATTTATTAATGTCAACTACTTATTTGGATTTATTATCATGATAATGAATACATTAATGAATTTATATCCATCTTTATTGCAACAGGCGAATAAAAGACGAATTGACAAATTGATACATATTGTAGCTAACAAAACCCATGCTTAATGCAGTCTTCGGGCCTAATCGAAAGGTTTATGTGTTTTTATGAGGTCGTAAAATCTTTTGGATTTCGATTAAGACGGGAAATAAATAAAACAAAATAAAAACATTTTGCTACGTTCTCAGACGGAAACGAAATGTTTACTTACCACTGCACTACAAACAGCTAAACCTTAGCCTTAATTATGACCAGATTCTGAAGTCTAAAAAGAACCTGATTGTTTTTTAAGGATAAAAATAGATGTTAAACAGGTTGATTAATATGTTCTCAATTATTAATAAAATATAATAGAGGTCAGTAGTTAGTTACTTATTAATTTTGCTTGACTAATTTTATCTCCTTGCACCATTTTGACTATTAGATTGTTGAAGATGGTAGCTTTGTTTTGAGACCTGTTGATCCTAAAGCAGAACTC
>NZ_VAUW01000086.1 GCF_005771495.1 Maribacter sp. ACAM166 | reverse complement strand
ACTGAAAGCTATGGCAAAATACAAATGGTACTTATCAAATCTGGTCGCTTTTATAAGACTCAACCTTTTTGTTAAGGTAGACCTCCAAAAATGGCTCGACCACCCTTTTCAAGACCATCCGCCGCCTAAACAAAATATCGTACAGGGGGTTCTATTCTGAAAAAAACCAAAACGGTAGCTTTAGGTCAATGAAAACAGTAAAGTTATTCATTCTTGAAAACGTTTAGGACAGGATTGTTTAAGAATATATAAATTGATAAAATAAAATTGCGTTACGTAGTATGCTATTTTTGCAACGTGCTATATTAGTCTTATAAGATCAACGTTTTATCGGACTCAAAGATTTTCCTATAATTGCTAAATACCCTTTCAAAGTTCAAATAAACCTAATTATCACTTAATTGAATTAGTATATTTAACCCCATCTTTAATTATATTTTAAAGGTGTCGTTCAAAATCTTACTTTTTACTTAAGATGCATATAGCATGCGGCTAAAATTCAGTTTTCTGTTGGTTCATAAAAAAAATAGTATGCGCCTTGTAATTGAACCTTTTTAAGTGTGGTAAATATTCAGTTGCATTTCGACCTAGTTCTGAATTGATTGCTAAAATTTTAAAACATTGCAACAAGTTTGTAATATAGTCTAGTGTTTGTGATTCTCGCCATACTTTTAGTGTGATTCATGATATAGTCAACGTCATAATTAGCTTTGAGCAATAGAATATATTTATACATTTCGCTCTCCTTTGGTCTTTACCTTTATACGATTTATAGCCGCTTCCATAGTATCCTCGACTGTTCTTGACATAGGACTTATACCACTTTCATAACCATCTTGTATAGCCACTTTGGCACTAAAAAAATGTCTGTTACGTTCTTCGTCCAAGCGGATTAAGTGTCTTATGTTTTCGCTACCGTTCGCGAAAACCTCCTATCTAAATTTGAAGTTTGATCCAATTTTAAGTTTGTGTGCAGAAAAAGGAATGGTTTCTGGTCATACACAAGCCATAGATTCTGCCCCTGTAAAGGCGAATACGAGTATGGATACTTTGGAGATCAATGTACCCGAAGAATATTTGCGAAAAATACGAGCGATAAGTTCAATTGATAAAGAACTGCCCCTGTAGGCTTCCCCATAATTGTAGTCTTACCCAGTTCATGGGCCATAGAAAAATAAATACCATTGGACTGGAACGGGCAAACAAGGTGATGCATCTTTCCGCAATCGCCTACAACCTCAAAAAGTACTTGAAATTCGAACAAAAACGAGTAAAAAGAGGGGCAGGGCAACTTGCCTTAATAGTCTTTATAAAAAGTGTCTTTCAACACCTATTTAGTACTTATACAAAGCATCAAAAATCGGCTTTTAACTTCTGATTTAATACGAAGAAAGCCTCTTAGAGAGGCCTGTATTGATAGGTTTTGTGCTGAATTAACCGCTTGTGCAACGGTTACTCGTGTTAGCAAAAGTTTTTTATTCTTTATTCAAAAAATCAGTTACTAAAGTTTTCTTATCAGATTCCATTTCACAAGTCCAACTATCTATACACCATCTTCCATTTTCATAATGAAGTTGAATGCTATTTAGTCCTCTAATATTTGATTCAGTTTTTGGGTTAGTCCGTATTTCAAATGCACTCCAAACTTGCGCAATATTTCCATACTTGCTAACTATTCTTTTAAGTTCCTTTTCATAAAAATCCTCTTTCGGTGCTAATCCTATTGGTATATATTCCGATTCAAGTGTATGCGATTCCGCTTTTCCATTTTCATCCAGTCTTGTTATAACAGCATTTTTTGAATGAATATATTTGTCTCTTTCAAATTCCCAAGGTTCACTACTCGAACCTGAAACAACATCATAATATGCATTTATTATCGCATCTACTGATTTTACGTCTTCTGCGTATTTTTCTTCGTTAGTTTGTCCGAAAATTGAATTGCAAGCGAAAATTATGCTAATTGATGTAAGTAATATTTTGTTCATATCGATTGGTTTTAAATTTTTGTTAATGGTCTTGTACATCTTAAGTTTGATTCTCGTTAATTATAGGTTAGATTAATAACATAATCAGAAAGGACAAAAGAGAGGGAAAAGTTCATCTTGTATATTGAGACGTAGATCTCGTGTTTCTAGAGGAACCCTCTCTTTTACTACTTTTATTTCGTACAGTTCCTTTAGATTTGAATTTAGAAATAACACATAATTATCTTAATATTGATGTTGTTGAAAAGAGGGGTCTGGGGGAGACTAATATCTTATTAAATGTTCATATTTTTATTGAAAAGAGCGGGGTGA
>NZ_VAUW01000085.1 GCF_005771495.1 Maribacter sp. ACAM166 | reverse complement strand
CATTACAATATATATTTGTCGGCCACATAAGTCGAGAAGCCAAGATAACGACCGACAAATGGAGAGGTTACAGACCTATAGCAAAAGTGTACGATATAAAACAGATAGAAAGTAATAAAGGATTGAGATTCAAGGCACTACATACTATGATACATCAAGTTAAATCTTGGATAAGAACTACCTATTCTTGGGTCAGTGATGATAACCTAAATAGGTATTTTAATGAATTCTGTTTTAGAATAAACCGCTCACAGAGTAAGTCAACAATTTTCAATAACCTGATCACTAGAATGGTAAGCGGTGATAAAATATATCAATCAGAAATAATAAGTAAGTAACTACTAACCTCTATAAATATTTATCCTTAATAATTGAATCTGAATAATAGTTACCATATCCTCATGATAACTGAGCATTTACACAATTGCAGAAATTAAATGAAACAAAACGTTGCATTAATGAACCATACGGTGTTATCAAATTTTTCGCTTATTAATACATTTAAACATTTTAAGATTATAAAAATGAATAATTTGTATTTATATAAAAGTTTAATGAAACGGAATGCGCATTTAAATACTTTATCCCTACAATTAGTGTTCTTTTTAGTTATATCAATTTATTCAGTTTCTGCTCAGCAAAATTCAACACTTTTCAGATTGTTGCCGAGTTCTGAGTCAGGTATAGATTTCAATAACCAGCTTTTTGAAAGTGATACACTCAATATTCTAAATCAGGCCAATATATACAATGGTGGAGGTGTTGGCATCGGAGATTTTAACAAAGATGGGCTAATGGACATCTATTTTGCCGCAAATATGGTTTCGAACAAATTATATCTCAACAAAGGGAATTTACAATTTGACGACATTACTGAAAAAGCAATGGTAAATGGGCAAGGTCGATGGTGCACGGGCGTATCTGTTGTCGATATTAATGCCGATGGATGGATGGATTTATATATATCGGCGTCGTTCAGAAACGACCCAAAACTGCGCACCAATCTATTATATATCAATCAAGGAAACAACGAAAAGGGTATACCTGTTTTTAAAGAATCAGCTAAGACTTATGGCATTGCCGATAATGGATTCAGTACCCAAGCATATTTTTTCGATTACGATAGTGATGGAGATTTAGATTTAGATTTATACCAAGTGACCAACGAAATCTATGACCAACGAACTCCTATTAGGTTTAGATCAAAATTGACCGACGGTAGCGCAAAGAACACAGATCGACTTTACCGCAACAATGGTAATTCTACTTTTACTGATGTTTCGAAGGTAGCAGGAATAACTATTGAGGGTTGGGGCCATGCGGCATCTATTACCGATATGAACTCCGATGGGTGGCCCGATATTTATGTGACAAACGATTTTATCTCAAACGACGTATTGTACATAAACAATAAGAACGGCACCTTTACAAACCAGTTAGGCGATTACTTTAAACACACTGCATGGAACGCCATGGGTACGGATGTGGTAGATATTAATAACGATGGCCTTGTAGATCTTATTTCCCTAGAAATGTTACCAGAGAACAACCTTCGAAAAAAAAGGATGCTGAGCGGTAACGAATACTACAACTACATCAATAACGAACAGTATAATTATAACCATCAATACGTAAGAAACGTTTTGCAATTGAATAGTGGCCAAACGCCACTGGGCCATCCGGTTTTCAACGATATAAGCTATATCGCGGGCGTTTATGAAACCGACTGGAGCTGGTGTCCCATCACTGCTGATTTTGATAATGATGGTTTCCGTGATTTAATTATTACGAACGGACTGCCTCGTGATGTTACTGATCTGGATTATATCACATATGGCAGTGGACAAACAGCCGGCGCACAAAGCTTTACCTTGGCAATGACCGACTCTCTACCCGTGGTTAAACTGGCCAACTATGCGTTTATGAATACCAACGGAACCGGATTTAAAAACACATCAAAAGCTTGGGGACTTGATCATGAATCTTTCTCTAATGGAGGCGTGTATACAGATCTTGATAATGACGGTGACCTAGATGTGGTCATCAATAATATAAATGATACCGCTTTCGTTTATGAAAACACCTTGAATAAAGGTAATCAAAGATTAACCGTTTCTTTTGAAGGGACTAAAGCAAATCCCGAAGGTATTGGGGCCAGTCTTCGTGTTTACTATAACGAAGAGCAACAATACTATGAACATTATCCAACCCGAGGTTATTTATCGACCCATGACCCTAGGGCACATTTTGGTTTAGGTGAAATTCGAAATATAGATTCTATACTAATCAATTGGCCCGATGATAAAAAACAAACCATTTTACATACATCAGAAACGGAAATAACTTTTTAGAGGTGTCAAGTTAGGTACTTAGTTTAATTTGCTTGTAACCAACATGTTGATGTTTACTCATTCTTTTAATAAGGTTATCAAAAATGGTTTGTTTGTGAATTGACCTGTTTAATCGATAACTAT
>NZ_VAUW01000084.1 GCF_005771495.1 Maribacter sp. ACAM166 | reverse complement strand
GTTATAAAAGGTTGTGGCGATTTGCCTGTGCCTAAAGCGGCTTATGTTGAAATTACCAGACTTTTACACCCCGTTGCAAAAAGTATTATGTATGGAGAAGCTTGTTCAATGGTTCCTTTATACAAGCAGCCCAAACAAATTTAAGTTTAGCCTAAAGAATAGGAACAATACAATAAGAGTATCATGAAAATAAAAAAAAGAACTATCGATAACCGTCCAAAAATTAAAATAAAGTTGGATTACAAAACAACAATAACTGTCAAAAATATGGATGTTTATAAAATATGGAAAGACAAATATCCTGAAGCTATAGTAGTTGAATAAATGATTTGAATAAAAAACTGCAAAACGGAAAATACAAACGTTAAAGCAACTGGACTAGCAAACGATCTACTACTCGTATAAGAAAGTATTAAGGTATCGAAACAAGAGGACAGTTTAGAAACAAAAGAGCAAAAATATTTCCTCTAGCGATGTGGACATTCACAGAATAAACCGTGTCGCGATGGCTCGCATAAAAGTAATTTTTTTTAGTATTGACATTTAATACCCTGCTGAATTACACGAATAAAAAAGTGTAGGCATAAATTTTATCAAGAATGAAACTACAAAACGTAAGTCAAAAATTGATTAGTTCTCATCTTATTTCTGGTGAGATGAATCCCGGAAGTGAAATCGGATTGAAAATTGATCAGGTATTATTACAAGATGCGACAGGTACATTGGTAATGCTGGAATTGGAAGCCTTTAATTTAAATAAAATTAAACCAGAGGTCGCGGTGCAATATGTAGATCATAATCTGCTTCAAACGGATTATAAGAATATGGATGACCATCTATTTCTACAGTCGGCAGCGGCACGATTTGGATACTGGTTTAGTAGATCAGGAAACGGAATTAGCCATGTAGTACACATGGAGCGGTTTGGTAGACCGGGCAAAACGCTATTGGGTTCAGACAGCCATACTCCTGCCGGAGGTGGTATTGGAATGCTTGCCATCGGTACGGGTGGATTGGATGTAGCAATGGCTTCAGCGGGTGAACCGTATTATGTTAAAATGCCAAAAGTGATGGGTATCAAACTCATTGGAAAGTTGCCCGACTGGGTAAGTGCCAAAGATGTAATTTTAGAAATGCTTCGCAGGTATGATGTTACTGGAGGACGTGGATATATCTTAGAATATTATGGACCTGGTCTGAAATCTCTGAGTGCATGGGATCGTCATGTTATCGCTAATATGGGAACAGAAACAGGGGCTACAACTTCGGTGTTTCCTTCAGATGAAATCACCCGTGAATTTCTTAGACAAGAAGGAAGGGAAGACGAGTGGATAAAATTGGAAGCCGATCAAGGTGCAACGTACGACCTTACCATTGAAATAGATCTAGCTACACTAGAACCTTTAATTGCACTTCCTGGCAGTCCAGGAAATGTTGTTCCAGTAAGAGAAGTTAGCGGATTAAAAATACAACAAGTTGTTATTGGCTCTTCTGCAAATCCTGGATTACGTGATTTTTGGATCGCTTCTCAAATTGTAAAAGGTCAAGTTGTTTCTCCCGATGTTTCTTTGGATATCAATCCCTCATCTCGCCAAGTGTTAGAAAACCTGACAGAAATGGGTGCTCTTGGACCGTTGATTGCTGCTGGCGCACGCCTTCATCAATCGGGATGTATGGGGTGTATTGGTATGGGACAAGCTCCTGCCACTAATACGATCAGTATCCGAACGATGCCACGTAATTTCCCAGGACGTTCAGGAACACTTGATGACCAAGTATACCTGTGCAGTCCAGAAACGGCTATAGCTGCGGCAATTACTGGAAAAATTACTGATCCCCGAGACCTCGAGTCTGTAATGAATATTACGTATCCAAAATGGACAGCCCCAGCACAAATCAAGACAAACAAAAAGCTGTTGATTGCTCCAACTGAAGCTTCTTCGGAATTGGTTAAGGGACCAAACATTAAAACCCTACCTGATTTTGAAGAACTTCCAGATGAACTGGAAATCCCTATCCTATTAAAAATGGGAGATGACATCTCAACAGATGGCATACTGAAAGCGGGTGCTGATGTTCTGCCTTTACGGTCAAATATTCCGGAGCTAAGTAAATATGCGTATTATGCCATTGACCAAAGTTTCTATGATCGCGCAGTTCAAAATCAAAAAATACATACAGGATTTTGTGTTATAGCGGGCGAAAATTATGCACAAGGTTCAAGTAGAGAGCACGCTGCACTATCTCCTCGGTATCTTGGACAAAAGTTTGCTATAGCGAAATCTTATGCCCGTATCGGTTGGCAGAACTTGATCAATTTTGGTATGATTCCTTTCGAATTCAAAAACACAAGCGACTGGGACAAACTAGAACAAGATGACGTTTTACGGATAGAAGGCCTAAGGACAGCCATCAAAAACAGAGATTCAGTAACAGCAATTGTAGTTGGAAAAAATATTAGAATTCCACTTACTTACAGTATCAGTGAGAGACAAGTTGAACATATCTTAAAAGGTGGGGTTATTAATTTTGTAAAGCAAAAATAATTTTTCGGCATAGTATTATTAAATG
>NZ_VAUW01000008.1 GCF_005771495.1 Maribacter sp. ACAM166 | reverse complement strand
TTCTTATGTTTACGCCTAAGACTGAGCTTCATATCCCGATATACTCGCAATACACGCTTTCTGTTCCATTTTAGGCCTTCTCGACGGATCTTGTGATAATACTCATCAAAACCTCTAGTGGGATAAGTTTCGGCCAGCTCGGTCAGCTTATCGATAACCTCACTGTCGTCTCTTTTGCTCTGGTAATACCACATCGACCTACTTAAACCTACGACCTTACACGCACGTACGATGGAAACCAAATATTCTTTGATGAGATACTTTACCCGAACTCTCTTATCGGAAGGCCTTAGAACTTTTTTGACAATACGTCCTTTAGCATCCTATTGTCAAGACTGACATCGGCATACATTTGTTTGAGCTTATTGTTCTCTTCTTCAAGTTCCTTCAAACGTTTTAACTGCTGCTGTTCCATACCTCCGTACTTCTTGCGCCAGTAATAAAATGTGCTTTTGTCAATACCTAACTCTCTCGATACATCTCCTACCGACCTTCCTTGTTCATTTTCCTTTAGAGCTTTAATAATCTGGCTCTCGCTAAACTTGCTGCTTTTCATGATGACAGTTTGAATTTAAAGTTAGTAAATTCGAATTATTAACTGTCCTACTTATGGGGAAGCCTACAAGACGGGGAAGCCTACAGCATCATTGGAAAAAGCCCGACCGAAAGCGTAAAAACTTAATACGGTTAGGGATTTCAATGGGGCAGGCATACGCTTGGAGTCGAACAAGAATGGGAGGATGGGCAATAGCCCAAAGCCCTATACTGGGAACTACAATAACCGTAAAACGATTAAAAATGAGGGGTTATATAAGTTTAGTCGAATACCACAAAACTGCATCATTACTGAACCGCTAAGTACGAGACCCGTACGCTTAGTGGTGTGAGAGGCGCAGTCCGTTCCTAACTAGGGGCGGACCCGTCTACTCGATTAGCCACAGTATTCATTCCGTTTTTTCTATCACTTCTAATGGCTTAAATTCCTTTTCGTCTGGATAAAGTCCGAGCATAAATTTAAAATAATTTTGAAGTTCTAATCCTTTATCTCCCAAATCTGTGGTATGAAAAGTCAATGTATCTTTTTGATTGATTATTTTATAAATCCATTGGTATTTGTCTCCTCCTTTTGTCCGTTCAACTTGGTCCGCAAAATGCTTTTCAAATCCGAAAGTTTTGTTTTGGAAGGTTATTCTCGGTAAATCATTTGTCCGCATTTCGAATTTCAGTTCAAATGTTGTGTCCTCACGTATGGTTGTTTTCAATCGAATGCGGTCATTGATTTTTGTTAATTCCAATTCATCTTGGCGAACCCAATATTCCATTGTTAAGTTAGCAATGATTTTTATCGTGTCCTTTTTCGTCATTTTGGTTGTAAAATCCGCTAAATCGGTTTTCAAATCCAATTCCGAGATATAGGGTTTAGAGCTTTCAGTCGGTTTCACTTTCCGCTCACAGTTTATGAACAGAAGTAGAATGACAGAAACTCGAAGTAAATAATTGATTTTCAAGGTTTGATTATATTGTGGCTAACGTTTAGTATATGGCAAGTAGGGCAGTATATGGCAATAAACTTTCGGTTTGGCGGCATTTGTAAATTGCACTGAATTTTCATAAACCACCGAATGCCCTATTTGCTATATACTGTGTGTGTGCCCAGTATGGGCGTCTTTTAGCTACAGAAAGGTAGCTAATTCATTTAAAGGGTGCAAGTCCCTTATGGGCAGGGGTAACGCCTTGAACCATTAGTAAGCTGCAAGGGTGGTAATCGTGAGATTACATCTGAAGAAAGCAGGACTACAAATTCTGGTACTGACGAACAGGAACCTTATATGAGGCTATTAGGTTGGATAAGCAAGCACATCATTGTAAAGTCCAAAACACGTAAAGTGATAACCGAAATAGTAGATAAGGCAGGGATCAGAAGAAAGAAGACGCTCTTACCTGGGGAGGTCTCTACAACCACGAGTTGGTTAAGTAGAGAAGTCAGCCGAGGTCATAGTACCCACGAGAAACGAGTTGCATAAAACTGCATAGGTCTCACAAGTGGGGAAGGACTGAACGCAGTCCTTCTGGAAATTATTCAGGGAGCATTGATTTTCGTTAATGGGCAACCCCCAGAAAATCTGTAGCCCTTTAAAAAAGTACAGAATAGTTTCGATTGGTGTAAAGAGCGATTGAAAAGATGGATTGCGAACCGCCGTATACGAGACCCGTATGTGCGGTGGTGTGAGGGGTGCACTCCGTCATTTGATGGCGGAGCCATCCTCTCGATTATGCTCTTCTTTTAATGATCTTGAATATCATAAACTTTTTTGCCGCCTACATAGGTCTCTAAAATTTTTAAATCTTTTATCCTTACTGGGTCAACCTTTGTTAAATCTTCACTAATAATTACAAAATCTGCCAATTTCCCAGACTCCAGTGTACCTTTTATATCTTCTTCAAATGAGGCATAAGCTGCATTTTTTGTATAGGCTATCAGTGCTTGAACTGCTGTTATTTTTTGTTCAGGAACCCAACCTTCAGGATTTTTATCATCTAAGGTTCTACGAGTTACGGCTGCATAAATGCCCATTAATGGTATTGGGGGTGCAACAAACCAATCGCTTCCAAATACTAATTTTGCTTGTTCATCAAGCAATGATTTAAAAGCATAGGTTGTTTTGATTCGGTCCGAACCAATCAATTTTTCTGCCCATCTCCCGTCATCGATTGCGTGATAAGGTTGCATGCTCGGTATGACATTAAGTTGTGAAAATCGTTTGATATCATTTTGAGATATATGCTGAGCATGCTCAACTCTGAATCTTCTGTCCTTATTACCATTTTCTTTTTGAATTTTTTCGAATGTATTGAGCAGATTATGAATAGCTTTATCACCAATGGCATGAATCATGACCTGAAAATCCTCTTTATCAGCAGCCTTCACAAATTTATAAATGCTGTCTATTGGAGTGACGAATAAGCCATTATCAGAAGATTTGTCTAAGTAGGGGTCAAAGAATGCAGCTGTGTGTGAACCTAATGACCCATCCACAAACCCCTTTAATCCCCCAATTTTTAACCAGTTGTCACCACTTCCATTAATGTCAATTTCTTTTTTTAAATTTCCCCAATCACTAAGCGGATACATAGCATAGATACGAGTAATAAGCTTGTCATTTGCTCGTGCTTTTTTAAGCACTAAATAATGCCATGCTGCTGACATGTGGTGAACTGAGGTTACCCCGTTTGAAGACAAATACTTCATCGCTGCCATTAAGGCTTGTTCTTTTTCTTCTTCTGTGGGCTCGGTAACAAATCGCCAAATTAAATCAGTGGCATTGTCTTTTAATAAACCAGTTAATTCACCATTTGTATTTCTTACTATATCTCCGCCATCAATATCGGGAGTTTGGTTGGTTACTCCGGCTAATTCTAAAGCAATGGAATTTGCTAAAGACATATGTCCGTCCAATCTGGTAATAAAAACTGGATTATCTTTAGTTACTCCATCAATCCATTCTTTAGTGGGTAGCTCACCACTCCAATTTTCATGGTCCCAATCTCCTCCAAGAATCCATGATCCTTTTGGGACTGTCTTGGCAAATGATTCAATTTTTTGGATAAACTCCGCAGGAGTTTTAGCATTTCTCAATTGAACAGAATTCAGGTTAAATCCTCCTGTTAGTAAGTGAACGTGACTATCAATAAAACCAGGTGTAACAAATTTCCCAGACAGATCTCTGATCTCTGTATTTTTTCCGATAAATTCTGAAATTTTTTGAGAGCTTCCTATCGAAAGAATAGTATCACCAGATATAGCCATAGCCTCAGCCCTCGGCTCATTTTCATTGCCAGTCCAAATAATAGCATTGGTAATTACAAGATCAGCTTTTTGTATTTTATCTTGACATGAAGCGGTCAGTACAGCTAATACAAAAAGTACAAATAATCGAGCAGCAGTTTCTTTTGTTTTCATTTGAGTTTTATTGAGGTTGAGCATAACGTGTTGGTATAATATTAGTTGCGTTGTTTAAGTACCTAATTTAGCAAATACAAACCGAATAGAAAATTCGCGAGGATTATCGTAAGTAAGCTTGTACTAGCAATTAATTTTATACGGTGTTGCCGCCAGTACTATATTTATATAGAACTATGAATCTTTTGATAGGTACTCATAACAAAATGTGGAGTTAATTGCATTATTTGATTGTTAGAAATTCGATTTATGTGATCCACCATCTATGGCTAGGCATGTTCCAGTAACCCAACTGGCACAGGGCGAAACTAAAAAGGTGGCGACTTTTGCAATTTCATCTGGTGTTCCCATTCTGCCTGAAGGACTCGCGTCGATTGCCATATCGTAAAATGGGCGGTTATTTTCTTTAATCATTTCCCAAAGCCCGCCTTCAAACTCAACTGCACCTGGCGCAATGGTATTGACTCGAATGTGTTGCGGAGCCAACTGAACAGCCATTGTTTTTGAATAACTGATAAGCGCTGCTTTTGCAGCGGCATACGCTGGCGGAGATCCCGATTCTAGACCGGATACAGATGAAATAAATAAAATGTTACCACTACCAGATTCCATCATCCAAGGAACAACTTTTTTTGTTGCTCTTACGCTTGCCATCAGGTCAATTTGAACAGATGCTTCCCAATCTTGGTATTCATCACCCATAGTGAGCGCCGAGGCATTATTGACTAAAATATCTACACTGCCAAACTCATCCTTTACAGCATCAAGAAATAAATTGAATCGTTCTGTATCGCCAACATCGCAGGTCTGTGCAAAAACCTTTACTCCTTTTTCAAGAAGTTCATTTTTTGTTTTTTGGAGGGCTTCTTTGCCACGCGCACAAATAGCCACGTTTACGCCTTCTTCTGCAAGTGTTAATGCGATACTTCTTCCTATTCCTTTACTCGCTCCCGTAATTATTGCATTTTTCCCTTTTAGTCCTAAATTCATAAGTGTTTTATTAATATTGTTTTATTGATTGAGTTCTCAATGTATTGGCGGCAACGTACTGATATACGTATGAATACGGTTATTTCCATTTTATTAGTAGGACTAATCTAGTGGATTTTTTATTGTCTTAAAAGTATTTGTGGCTACATGGGTGTAGATTTCGGTCGTTTTGCTAGAACTATGTCCTAAAAGTACCTGAATTTGACGCAGATCAACACCTGTTTCCAATAAATGTGTAGCAAAACTATGGCGGAGTATATGTGGAGATACACTTTTACGTATTCGTGCTTTTTCTGTTGCCATTTTTACAATTCTTAGGACACTCTCGCCACTATATTTTCCTCCCTTTTGCCCTTCAAATAAATACACCTTTGGCCTGTATTCCCTGAAATATATTCTTAGATCATCTAACGCTATTTTAGACAGTAATGTGTGCCTATCCTTATTGCCTTTGGCATTTTCTACACGGACTAGCATACGTTTGCTATCGATATCATTAATTTTTAAATTTAAAAGTTCGCTCTTGCGCAAACCCGAACCATATAGAAGTTCTACAACACACTTATGTTTTATATTATTGGTGTTTTTAATAATTGCTAGAACTTCCTCTTTGGAAATTACCTTTGGAAGCTTATACTCTTTGCGTGGACGTTCAATGTCATAAAATCTGTGAGGCATTCCAAGTACCACTTCATAATAAAACTTAATGGCATTGATAACTTGGTTAATATAGGAATTGGACAATTTTCTTTGTATCAAATGCTGGAGAAAGACCCGTATATCAACTTCATCCAAAGTTTTCAGCTCCCTATCGTTATAGAAGTTAATGAACATTTCAAAAAAGGGAACATAGATACGAACCGTATTATTGGAGTATCGTTTAAGCTCAAGCTTTAACAGATATTCTTCAGGACAATGCTTGTAATTAGGGATGGTCTTTCTTTTTCGAAACCAGGCAACATCCAATGCTTCATTATTCGTATGTATTGGTTTATTTGTTAAAAATCGATTGTAGTTTATCCAAACAACACCTTTAAAAACGTTATAAATTTCATCCAGATTCTGTTTGGTATTGGGCAAATAAACCATTTTATACCTGTTGCTCCATTTTGGAGCGGACATACTTTTTATAAGGGCATGAATAACTTTATCGGAATCAAATTTTATACCAATCATCTTGGTATCGTTGATCATAAGATGATATAGGGTTATAGACTTAATATGTTGTTTATAAGAAGAATCCATAAGATTGAATTAGACAATAAAATTGAAATTTATAGGATAGAATTGATTTAATCGTACATTAAGCGAATAATGTTCGTATAGGCATTCACTTAAATTTATAGAGATGAGATTACAGCATGAATGTTTGTATTGTAAAAAGCAACTTACAGGGAGAACGGATAAAAAATATTGTGACTTATAGTGCAAAAGTGCCTACCAATACCAAAAGGAAAAACAAAACCCGGAACGCTTCTATAATAAAGTGGACAATCAATTGAAATTGAACCGGAAGATTCTAAAAGAATACAACAAAGGCGGCAAGGTAACCATACGAAGCAGTGTATTATTGGAGTTAGGATTTGACCCAAAATTCTTCACCCACTATTGGAAAAATCAAAAAGGAGAGGTGTATCTTTTTATTTATGAATATGGGTTTCTAAAGAAATTAGAAAACGGGAAGGACAAATATGTGCTAGTCACTTGGCAGGACTATATGGATAAGAATCCAAAACTTAATATTTAAAACTAAATCAGGTAATTTGATATATCTTAATACACTATAGTTAACATTTATTTCCTTCATTTTTTACGATATTACGTGTCTTCGAAAAATAGTCTCATAAGTTTTAATAAACTATAATTTGACGATATAAGAACTGGACTATTGGATTGCAGGTTTCACATTAAAACAAACCATAGGTAACCATTGCCAACCAGGAAATGCCCTAATGCCCTCCCTTCTTTAATATATTACCTACCCAAGCTAAATACATTACCTAGCCTGTGCCTACCCGAAGCAACTATTATATAAACCGTTGATATCCAGAACTTACCCACAATTTATTGTTGAAATTACTTTTACCTACCCTCCGTTCTACCCTCTGCCTACCCGAAATAATTTATTGCCTACCCAAAGTATGTATATTATCTACCCGAGACTCAACAGCAGACTGCCATAAAATCTGCCGTGGCAAACACAATCCCAACATTGATTATCATTGCCAATAATAAACTGCCATATTATCTGCCATTTTACGGCAGTGGTAACCATTGCCACAATAGACTAGTACATTTCCAGTTTAATGGAATCAGATTACCAACAGAGACTACCTTGGGCAACCATTACCAACCATAGACTACCCTATTATCTGCCATGGCAATCATCTTACTTGTTAGTGCCTACCTTTATACCTACCAGTAGCAACCAACAACGCCAACCATTAGTAACCATAGACTATCTGGAGTAATCATTTCACTTATTAGTGCCTGCCGTAATACTTTATCTAAGACAACCATAGAATACCCCATTATCTGACCAATTCTAGGTAAGAAAGAGTCCAAAATAAATGAACTTGGGTTTGCTATACCAAACCTAAAATCCTTTTGGGGCGATACATTTCAATTGAAAACAGAAAAAGGTGCTAGCACAATATCTGGACGAATCTCATTCACTAATGAAAACTTTAATGTTACCATAGATAAAAGAAAGAACTACAAAGCACTCCAAAAAAAGTTACACTCATCTGGTGGGTATGTACTGCTTTACAATGGTAAAATTGATTTTAAAAAACCAACCCCCTACAAACAAGCTGAAGAGATTTGTATAGCACTAAATACATTTTTTTCCTTTTTGAACGGCCGACGTGTTGGAACTTTGTTTTTAAAAGGAAAATTAAATAATGAAGTAGTATTCCAAGACTATACACGACACATTAATGAATCATATCAAAGTACCCATTCATGGGCTTTAACAGATTTCAAAAGCGAACAAATAGAAAAGATATGGTGGAAATTTTGGTTTTTATGGACACAAAAAGATGCAAAGGATTTCTTGATATTTTCCATTAAATGGTATTGTGAAGGAAATTCACCTGAACTTTCTTCAGGTACCAGACTAATAATGGCACAATCTACATTAGAGTTAATTTACAATTGGTGGTTGGTAGAACTTAATGGACTGATTAAAGGTAAGGATTCTCATAATTTAAGTGCGTCAAACAAAATAAGATTGATATTATCTTCATGTTCGATAACTAAGGAGATTCCAAAAGAACTTACAGATTTAACAATCGTAATGAAAGGACAGGATATAAATGATGGACCTGAATCAATTGTTTATGTTAGAAATGCTTTAGTTCATGCACATGTAAAAAATAGGGAGAAAATTCAAAAAATTGGACCATTTGCAAGATTTCAAGCATTAAAGTTAGCAGTAATGTATATCGACTTGGCTTTACTTAAAATTTTGGATTACGATGATCGGTATAAAAATAACTGCCTTGGTGCTCAATGGGTTCCTTGGCGCAGTAGGAGTAATTAGTTATTAACCCATATGTATTGTTACATAAGCGTGCCGTTCCAATTAGAAAATAAATAAACTGGGATAAAAAAGTTTCTCAAAAACAAAAGTCCAGTAAGCATACGGCTTACTGGACTTTATCTGCTCCCCCTCTTGGGTTGGGAATTAAAATCATATAATTTCATATCCTAAATAGCTGCTAATCGTCAATTACGGGGAATATATGGGGGAAATAAATCTACAAAAATAAAAATCCATTGAAAATCAGAAGATTAACAAGGGTTTTGGTACTCGAGGCGGGATTTGAACCCAAAGCTAAAAACTTTTCTTTAATTATCTTTTTTAAGAAAAGAGTAATTATAAAATCAATTGTAAAAATTACGACTTGAAATATTAGTAATTAGTTTCCAAACTATTATCTCTATTCTAAAAACAATTTTTTTCTGCAAATTTTCTGCAAATAAAAAACCAGCAATTCCAAAAAGCTTTGGGATGTACTGGTTTATTAGTGACCTCGACTGGATTCAAACCAGTAACCTCTTGAGCCGTAATCAAGTGCGCTATTCAGTTGCGCCACGAGGCCATTTAATATTTCCCTTAACGGGGTGCAAATATATTTCTTTTTACATTTACCACAAAATTAAGAACACAATATTAAATGGATTTAAGAAGCTTAATTAGAGATGTGCCCGATTTTCCGAAGCAAGGGGTGATTTTTAAGGATATAACTTTATTATTACAAAACCCTAAAGCATTAAAAGAAACCACTAATGCACTCATTGAATTATTGAATGATCAAAAAATAGATAAGGTTGTTGGTATGGAGAGTAGGGGATTTATTTTTGGGCCATTACTAGCAGAAAGACTTCAAGCCGGTTTTGTTCCTATTCGTAAACCAGGAAAATTACCTTCTACTACGCTGAGCGAGACGTATGATTTAGAATATGGTACAGATACCCTCCAAATTCATATTGATGGGATAGAAAAAGGGGATAGGGTGCTCATACATGATGATGTCTTGGCAACTGGCGGAACTGCAAACGCAGCATGTAAATTGGTTGAGAAATTAGGGGGAGAAATAATTCAATGTAATTTTTTAATAGAACTTCCTTTTTTAGAAGGAATGTCAAAAATTAGTAACTATCCGGTAGCATCACTTTTAAAGTTCTAGTCAAGCGCATTTTTGGTTACATAATAACGCCAACCTATAAGTGCTAGTTGCATTTTACTTGCTTTAGATACATCTAATTGTTGCCTACTGTACGAAGGTAAAAGAGCTTTATTAAGCTTGGCGAGTACTTTGTAGATTGCTTTTTTCAAGGTAGTAATTTAAGTAAAAGTACATAAATTAAGATGCGTTTGAGCAGATGGCTATACCTCGTTACACTACACGTGTGAATGTTGGCGTTATTAAAATCCTAATGTTATGATTATGGTTAAAATTAGTACTATGAATAGTTTTATTAATGCTATCATGACGTTTTTTTAGTGGGTTGAACTTGATATTCATATAAAGGTCTAGGTAAGATATTATAGCCTACTATCTATTGCAAGGTAATTTTGTTAATTTAATGAAACTAGCTGCTGATTTGTAATTGATTTAATGGTTATGGTTTTATTATATAATTTAGTCTCTACGATTTAGTTTCGTATGTATAGTGTATTTTACTATTTCATTTAAATTTGTAATAAATGAACGTCTTTATTTGATGAATTTTGTTCAACCAAGGGGATATACATGACTAGAAAAGGCTGAAATGGGCGTTTCATTAGATGTATCTGAAAAGACCGATGTTTTTGTGATATCAGTCTTTCAAATATTTTGTCTGTAGTAGCTTTATAAAAAGTTAGTTCTTGGTAGTAATTTCTACGACACCGTATTTTGCTTTTTCACCATATTTTTTGAGTGCAGCTTCTCCTTTTAAAACATGAAGTGATGCAATCAAGTTGGGGTCTATTTTTTTAATGGTTTTAGAATCACTTATTTTCCCATCAACATAAATTAGAGGTTCTTGTTCTCCATCATAGTCTACAAACATAAATCCACTCCCTTCTTCTTCCAAGATTTGAATGTCATGCTCCTCAAAGGGTGAAGTGCTAATTACTACTTGTTTGTTGTTGCTAGATGTCACTTTTCTGATTTTTGACCTCTCGTTGCTCACTTCAGCAGTAGCAATTGAAATACTATTCTTTGCAGTGTCTATTAAAATGTAGGTTGGGTCAATAGTATCATTGTCAGATGCTGAATTGAATCTACTACTTACCTCACCCGATTTTTTAGTTCCACCTGCAATATGTAAAGAAATATTTTTTAGTTCTCCGGCCTTATTTCTCACCGTGGTATAAGAGAAGTCAAAGTTTTCTTTAACGAGGTCTGTTTTAATTTTAAGTAATTGCTGATCGGTAGTATTTTTATCAATAAGTAGCTCAATTGTAGTAGCGGTATCGATGGATTGTTCTGTAGTGGTAACCCTATAAACTTTCTTTACATTGAAACTCAATAAGAAAAAGGCCAATAGGGGCACAAGTATTAAACTTTTTAATGCCTTTGACTTGTGCGATTGATGTTGATTGATCATAACGATTCGTTTTTTGATGAATGAATTAAAAAATGGATTTACAATTGATATATGGTGATTTCTTACCGCCTGTCGCAGTAACACATAGTGATATGCTTTCTTATTTCTTTTGATTTGATGATTTTCGGTATCGGCTAGAAATTCTAAATTTTGTTTAATTGCAATTCGGTACAACCACACAATAGGATTAAACCATTGCAAGGCTAAAAAAACTTCCATAAGCAAAATGTCGAATGAGTGTAATTGAGAAGCATGCACTTCTTCATGCGCCAATATGGCTACTAACTCATTTTTCGTGTGATTTTGAGGATTATAAACAATGGTGTTGAAAAAAGAAAAGGGTTGAATCTTATCTTTAGTTTGTATATGAACGTTGGCGTGTAGTTTTAAACGTTGACCCTTGTTTATAACTCTCTTTAGTTGCGCACCTTGCTTAAATAATTTAATAAATAAAATGATTGCGCCGATGGTGTAGAGTATAATGTATAGTGCATAAGGAGTCATTAGCATATTTACCCCTTCGTTTGTAATAGTAGTTGCTGCCTGAGTAGTTTGTTGTAATTGCACTACGGGTATTGCTATTGTTTTAGTGCTATAAAGTAAGGGCAACGTGGCAGATAGTACAAGGCCACCTAGAAGAAACAATCTATTAAAATAAAACAAGGTTTCCTTTCTAAGAAATAGCTGGTAACAACCAAAAAAAAGGAATAGTAAAAAACTCGATTTTAATAAATAATAACAGGTTACTTCCATCTATTTACCGTTTTCAATTAGGGTTATTATTTCTTTGAGCTCTGTTACCGATATTTTCTCTTCTTTGGCAAAAAACGATACTAAATTTTTATACGAATTATCAAAATAACCTACCATATCTTCATTTACATAGGCTTTATAATAGCTTTCATTGGTTACCAAAGGAAAATATTGATGTGTTTTTCCGTAAGCGGTAAACCCGACAAATTTCTTTTCTTCTAAATTACGCACAATGGTCGATAGGGTGTTGTAGTGTGGTTTGTTCTCAGAAATCTCTTCCATTATTTCTTTGACAAAGGCTTTCTCTAGGCGCCAAAGAATTTTCATTATTTCCTCTTCCTTATTGGTTAGTTTTTCCATGAGTTATTTTAGTTTCACTAATGTAAACTAATTTTGTAGTTATGAAACTATAGGTATAGTTATTTAACTATTTTTATAGTTTTTCTATTGTTTCAATAGATGAATGCAATCAGACTTCTTCTATTTATATTTGTATAAATTCCTT
This sequence comes from Maribacter sp. ACAM166, assembly GCF_005771495.1. Taxonomy (GTDB): domain Bacteria; phylum Bacteroidota; class Bacteroidia; order Flavobacteriales; family Flavobacteriaceae; genus Maribacter. The sequence goes on along the minus strand of NZ_VAUW01000008.1, from coordinate 137,679 downwards.
CCATGCAGAACTTTCTTTTTATTGTTGCCGGCCTTGTACTGTTAATAGCTGGTGGTCATTGGCTGCTCAAAGCTGCGGTAGATCTATCCCTAAAATTAAATATCCCAAAAATTGTCATCGGTATGACAGTAGTGTCATTCGCTACTTCAGCTCCTGAATTGATTGTTAGCATTAATGCAGCTTTAGATGGTTTCCCAGATTTGGCATTAGGTAATGTGGTTGGGTCAAATATTGCCAATTTAGGGTTGGTATTGGCTATCACCATTTTGTTGAGTCCGATAGACGTAAACAGAAATTTCTATTCGACTGATTGGCCAGTTATGATGTTGGCTTCGTTACTATTTTTCTTCTTTATTTATTTTGATGGTGAAATACAACAATATGAGGGCATTATCATGGTTACCTGTCTTTTTCTCTTTCTAGTTTATTTGCTGAAATTTCAAAAGAAAGCTGTAGTTGATGAAAATGAAGAGGTTACCCCTGCATTACCGTTATACCAGACTGTTTTGTTTTTAGGTATTGGGGGAGCTGCTTTATGGGGTGGGTCTGAATTGTTGATTAATGGAGCTGTTGGAATGGCTACCGTTTTTGGCGTAAGTGAACGTATTATAGCCGTCACAATTGTCTCAGTTGGCACTAGTATTCCAGAATTGGCAGCTTCTGTCATTGCTATATTAAAAAAGGAAAAAGCTATTTCCTTAGGTAATTTAATTGGGTCCAATATTTTTAATCTTCTCGCTGTTTTGGGTATAACCTCAATTATAACACCTATAACGGTGGTAGATCAAGGGCTACTTACGAATGATATCTTTTGGATGCTAGGTATTTCCTTTCTAATTCTTCCGTTGGTGTTTATACCAAAAGGGTTGCGATTAGGCTGGCGGGATGGTATTGTTTTGTTAGGGTTGTATTTAGCGTTTATTTATATTACTATAGGTTAGTGTTGAGTATCAATCTAATCGTTTAAAATAAAAAAACGCCCTAGAATAGTCCAAGGCGTTTTTAGTATAATCAACAATTAATTTGGTATTAAATCTTAGCCGATTTAACCGTTTTAACGATTCTACCTGCAATTTTGTATGGATCGCCGTTAGAAGCTGGTCTTCTGTCTTCCAACCATCCTTTCCATCCACTCTCAACGGTAGCAATAGGAATACGAATAGATGCTCCTCTATCGGAAATACCAAAACTAAAGTCAGTAATGGCAGCAGTTTCGTGAAGTCCGGTCAAACGTTGGTCGTTAAATTCACCATAAACGGACATATGTTCTTTAACAACGGGTCTAAACGCTTCACAAATTTTCTCATATATAGCTTTGTCACCACAAGTTCTTAGCGTAGTGTTTGAGAAGTTTGCATGCATACCAGAACCGTTCCAGTCCATATGCTTACCTAAAGGTTTTGGGTGGTAATCAATATAGTAGCCATAAGATTCAGTAAGTCTGTCTAACAAGTAACGTGCAACCCATAGTTCATCACCTGCCAATTTAGCGCCTTTAGCGAACAATTGAAATTCCCATTGTCCACAAGCAACTTCTTGGTTAATTCCTTCAAAATTAAGTCCCGCTTCGATACAAAGATCAGCATGTTCCTCAACAATATGTCTTCCATGTGTATTTCTTCCACCAACAGAGCAATAATACATTCCTTGTGGTGCAGGATATCCACCTCTTGGGAAACCTAAAGGAAGTTCAGTAGCAGTATCCATTATAAAATATTCTTGTTCAAAACCGAACCAGAAATCATTATCCTCATCTTCGATACCTGCTCTTCCATTTGATAAATGCGGAGTGCCGTCTGCATTTAGAACTTCGGTCATTACTATAAAGCCGTCTTTTCTTGCCGGGTCTGGAAATATAGCAACTGGTTTAAGCAAACAGTCAGAAGAACCACCTTCAGCTTGTCGTGTTGAACTTCCGTCAAAAGACCACATGTCGCAATCTTCTAATTTACCGCCAAAGTCATTGACTACTTTAGTCTTGCTTCTCATGTTTTGGGTTGGAAAATATCCATCTAACCAGATGTATTCTAATTTTGTTTTGCTCATAATATGTTCGTTGTTTTTTTAATAAAAGACAAACAAAAATATGTTTTTTATGATTTGGTTTGAATTTTTAAGGGGGATAATCTTTAAAAATTAAATTTATTGTTATCTACCCCTATTTTTTGTTGGGTATTTTATCATATTTATATTTATTGGACGTAATTTTGATAAATTAATAATGCAAATACCTATGATGTCATCAAGATTCGCAGCAATCGCTCAAAGTCAGAAAAGAAATAGTATCGCTATAAAGGAGAAAGGGAGGCGTTCTGAATTATTTGGAAAGAATGTTTTTAATGAAAGTAAGATGCTGCAATATCTTACCAAAGAGGCGTTAGGAAGCTTAAAGAGTGCTATGGTTTCTGGTTCTAAAATAGACCGAAAAATAGCAGACCAGGTTGCCGAAGCTATTAAAGGATGGGCGATTACCATGGGCGCTACCCATTATACGCATTGGTTTCAGCCCCTAACAGGATCAACGGCTGAAAAACATGACGCCTTTTTTGACTTATTACCAGATGGTACGGCATTAGAAAAATTTGGCGGTGGGCAGTTGGTTCAGCAAGAACCTGATGCTTCTAGTTTTCCTAGTGGCGGTATTAGAAATACATTTGAGGCAAGAGGGTATACTGCTTGGGATCCTTCATCGCCTGCTTTTATATATGGTACTACCTTGTGTATTCCTACTATTTTTGTTGCGTATACGGGTGAAGCATTGGATAATAAAGCTCCTTTGTTACGAGCATTAAGTGCTATTGATGATGCCGCAACAGCAGTTGCAAAATACTTTGATAAGAATGTTTCTAAAGTACATGCAACCTTAGGCTGGGAGCAAGAATATTTTTTGCTTGATAAAGCCCTTGCGCATTCAAGACCAGATATTATGATGACTGGTAGAACGTTGGTGGGGGAAACTCCGGCAAAGGGTCAACAATTAGATGATCATTATTTCGGGGTGATCCCTAGTCGTGTTCTGAGTTTTATGATCGATTTGGAACAAGAATGTACCAAATTGGGTATACCAGTAAAAACACGACATAATGAAGTAGCGCCCAATCAATTTGAATTGGCGCCTGTTTATGAGGAGGCAAATCTTGCCATTGACCATAATCTATTACTTATGGATGTAATGGATAAAATTGCAGATCGACATCACTTTACAGTGTTATTTCATGAAAAACCATTTGCAGGAATCAACGGATCGGGTAAACATAATAATTGGTCTTTGGCAACCGATACAGGTGTTAACCTGCTCAGCCCAGGTACTACACCCATGAAAAATTTACAATTTCTAACCTTTTTTATAAATACAATTAAAGCCGTTGACACCTATGAGGAGCTTTTGAATTCTTCAATTGCATCGGCAGGTAATGATTATCGTTTAGGTGCAAATGAAGCTCCACCGGCCATTTTTTCCATTTTTATTGGGAAACAATTAAGTAATGTTTTAGATGAGCTTGAAGGTGTGTCGAAAGGTAAATTATCACCAGAGGAGAAAACTGAACTAAAATTAAATGTTGTTGGTAAGATTCCTGAAATTCTTATGGATAATACTGATCGTAATAGAACATCACCTTTTGCTTTTACTGGAAACAAATTTGAGATGCGTGGAGTAGGGGCAAAAACAAACTGTGCCAAGCCTATGACTATATTAAATACCATAGTTGCGAAACAGCTAAAGGAATTTAAAAAGGAAGTGGATGCATTGATTGATAAGAAAGCTTTGAAGAAAGATGAAGCCGTATTTAATGTGCTTCGAGAATATATAAAAAGCTCAAAACGAATTCGATTTGATGGCGATGGGTATAGTAAAGAGTGGGAGGCTGAGGCTAAGCGTAGAAAATTAAGTAATCATAGAAATACACCCGAAGCCCTTGAAGTATTGACATCAAAAGAAAGTTTAGCTCTTTTTCAATCTATGAAGGTTATGAGCGAAATTGAGGTTCGTGCACGGCAAGAAGTAGATTTAGAGAACTACATTATGCATACGCAAATAGAAGGTAGGGTCTATAATGAATTGGTTTATGGCTATATTATTCCTGCGGCTGTGGCATATCAAAATACATTGATTAAAAATGTTTCTGGCCTAAAAGAAATATATGGTGCTGCCCATAAAAAATTCTCAGAAGGTCAATTGACTATGATAGAAGAAATTGCCGAACATTTGGTAAGCATAAAGAAATTGGTTGATTCGATGGTAGATGCGCGTAAAAAAGCAAACGCATTAAAAGACACTAAAAAGAAGGCGGAAGCATACTGTAATAATGTGAAGCCTTATTTTGCAGATATACGACTTCATAGTGATAAGCTTGAGAAATTAATGGATAACCAGTTATGGCCCCTTACAAAATATAGCGAACTATTGTTTATTTGGTAATACACCTGTCGGGATATAAGTCGAATATTTGTAGTTGGCTATGATTGTATTTTGTTTTAGTGCTATATGCTGTATTCTTAAACCGTTTATTTATTGGTAGCTTTTTATATATAATATTTAGCATGTTGTATTTTAACCGATAAAAGCGTCAGACATCTAAAAAGTATAGCGATACAACTTGAATAAAGACATCTTTGATAGAGAATAAAAAGACTAAAATAGTTGACATAGTAATTAAGTTTTAAAGCTTAAAAAGCGTGCCGGTTCATAGTTTTTTATTCGCTACATAAAAATGAAAGTTAAACAAATCGACCCTCTAAACTTTGGTTGATACTTATTAAAATTTTGTTTTGTTAGTTACTGTTTTTTGAATTTCCTTACTATGATAAAGTTCCCTGACTTCTCATTTTAACATTCAACAAACTATTATTTTTAAACCTTAAGTAGTGCTGTTAGCTCTATAACGTTTCGTTATTTGGGTTACATGTTAGAACGTATTTTATGGCGGATCATTAGTTGAGAAATACGTAATGATGGTGTAGAATTTAATAGTTCAGATGCGCTTTTCGCAAAGTACTGCGCTGTTTATTTGCTACGACCTTGAGGTAAAAAAATGAATTCCTACTTATATTATAGTGGTGTTTAAATGTAGACGTTATTGAAAAATAGCCGTGTACGTAAACTACTGTTTAGCTGATGGTCAAAATTGTATTTTAACCAGTAAACATTATATATTATGAAAAAAGTAGTTTTAGGCGTCTCGGCGCTATTGTTAAGTACCATGGTTTTCGCTCAAGACCCCGGTACCAAATCAAAAGTAGATCAGAAGGGGAATGATAACTCTTCAACTGTTGTTCAAGAAGGTAAAAAGGGACTCATTTCCATCGTTGGGCAAAATGGGGATTACAACACTTCTGATGTTGATCAACAAACAGGGAAAAAGAATTTAAAGTCAACGACCACTCAAAAGGGGGTTGAAAACTATTCTGATATAGACCAGGTAGGTAAAAACAACAAGATTAATGTCAATCAAAGGTCTGAAGCCAATGTGCTTGAGGTAGATGAAACAACACTTAAAATAGCTGGTAACAGTAGTATAATCGACCAAGACGGCGAAGAGAACAAAATCAGAGTTTTCCAAGACGGTGAAGAGAACGAGAGTGAAATCGACCAAAACGGCGAAGAGAACAAAATCAGAGTTTTCCAAGACGGTGAAGAGAACAAGAGTGAAATCGACCAAGACGGCGAAGAGAACAAAATCAGAGTTTTCCAAGACGGTGAAGAGAACGAGAGTGAAATCGACCAAGACGGCGAAGAGAACAAAATCAGAGTTTTCCAAGACGGTGAAGAGAACAAGAGTGAAATCGACCAAGACGGCGAAGAGAACAAAATCAGAGTTTTCCAAGACGGTGAAGAGAACGAGAGTGAAATCGACCAAGACGGCGAAGAGAACAAAATCAGAGTTTTCCAAGACGGTGAAGAGAACGAGAGTGAAATCGACCAAAACGGCGAAGAGAACTATATCGATGTTTACCAAGACGGTGAAGAGAACGAGAGTGAAATCGACCAAGACGGCGAAGAGAACGAAATAGTTGTTACGCAATTTGACGAAGAGAACGAGAGTGAAATTGACCAAGACGGCGAAGAGAACTATATCGATGTTTACCAAGACGGTGAAGAGAACGAGAGTGAAATCGACCAAGACGGCGAAGAGAACGAAATAGTTGTTACGCAATTTGACGAAGAGAACGAGAGTGAAATTGACCAAGACGGCGAAGAGAACTATATCGATGTTTACCAAGACGGTGAAGAGAACGAGAGTGAAATCGACCAAGACGGCGAAGAGAACGAAATAGTTGTTACGCAATTTGACGAAGAGAACGAGAGTGAAATTGACCAAGACGGCGAAGAGAACTATATCGATGTTTACCAAGACGGTGAAGAGAACGAGAGTGAAATCGACCAAGACGGCCAAGAGAACTATATCGATGTTGTGCAAATAGGCGAAGAGAACGAGAGTGAAATCGACCAAGACGGCGAAGAGAACGAAATCTTTCTTGAGCAATTGGGTGAAGAAAACTACAGTTCTATTTCTCAAGCTGGTGAAGACAATGAAATCATTGTTAAGCAAGACGGTGAAGAGAATAAGAGTTGGGTTAACCAAAAAGGTGAGAACCTACTTTCAGAGGTATCTCAGAATGGAGATAAGAATAGAAGTAGAGTTAAGCAAAGAGGTAATGGTTCAAAGGCTTATGTAACTCAAAATGGAACAGGAAATTACTCTAAGGTAGACCAAGCCGTAGGTGCTCATATAAGTACTGGTGTACAAATTGGCAGAAGAAACATGTCGACTGTTACACAGTATGGTGCAGGTTCTGGAATCAGTAACGTTCACCAAGATGGGAAAAGAAACATGTCGACTGTGACACAGAACACTACCAACTAATCAGTCAGGTTAACGTGGTAGCAAAGGGAGCGATTAATTCTTTAATAGTACCTTTGAAATAAGTAATTAAGCGTGGGAAAGGTCTTTGAACCGATCTCACGCTAATTTTAGTAACACTAAAAAACGAGTCTATGTTAAGCTTTATAAAAAATAGTTCTTTACTACTGGTAATGTTTTTAATAAGTACCATTACTTTAGCGCAAACAGACGGTTTTCCTTCACTTTATATAGAATCTAACGAGGGTATGATTTTTCAGCCTAACGGTAGTGATGAAAAACCCGGTTTGAGAAAAAATGGCAATGTAAATAATATTTTTATTGAACAAATTGGCTTAAATAATACAGTAGATGCCGATATATCAGCCCAGAGCAGCGATATTGTGCTGTCTCAAAATGGCAATTTTAACAAAGCATGGTTAGACCTTACCACTAAATCAGCGACAGGAGTTATTGAGCAAAATGGCAACAAAAATTATTTTGGTGAATATGCTAATGCACCTAAGCTAAATTTAGAGCGTTCTATAATTCAGCAGGGGAGAAGCAATCAGGTGATGATTTATGGTAGTAATTCATTAACAGAAAAACTGAAAATAAAGGTATCTGGCTTAGCTAAATCAGTTATTATAAGAAACTTCAACTAACTATTCTAGTGCTTTAAACTATGATAAAAAATACACATCGCTTTCTTATAGCAATAGCCTTACTCCCTTTTATTTGTTTAGCGCAGTTGTATAATAAAGAGGTACAGGCGAGCATAAATTTAAAAGTGCAAAATAACAACACGTTACAAATAGTTGGGTCGGCACATAATAAAACAAAAATCAATCAAAGCTTAAGGTATGTGTTGTCGGTTATAAAATCTGATAAAAATAATACAGCAAATAAAAATAAAAACGACCAAGAGGGTCGTTTTGTACTGTCGCCAAGTGATAAAACGAACCTTTCCAATATTACCATCAATATTAATGAAAAAGACCGCACCATTATTTTGCTCTTGATTTATGATGAAGAAGATAAAATTCTGGGTAAGGATCGAAAAGTATTAAAGGGTTTAGCTGTTGAGATGAACACCGATTTAAATAAAATACAATCATCATACACCGAAGATGTTAAAGAAGATACTAGCGATACCGATGGTTTTGTCATGCGGGGTATGGTGATACAAGATACCAAGACCAAGGCAGGAAGTGATTTTTATAACATGTATTATACAATGTATTTGTCAAAAAGTATAGACGGAGACGAAATCGTAAAAATAACTGAAGAACTCGCTATAGGTATGAATACTCAAATTAAAGTTCAAGTAGCCAATGAGGTAGTGGCTCAGTTTATTCTGAACCCCCGAAACCAGTATTTAAAAGACATGGCTGATTTTTCCATTTATCGGACTATTGGGTATTTCGAAAGAAAAATACAGAATAAGGGCCAAATTATCAGATATTAACAAAATGAAATTATTCATGCTAGATTTTGAGATAGTTCAGAATCTATGCATGTGAAAATCAAATATTTTTTGTAGATAAATCAACCAACCAAATGAAAAAGTATACATTCATTTTATTATTGCTGTTCTCATGTTACAGTTTCGGGCAGCAAATGGTATATAAACCTATTAACCCTGCTTTTGGTGGTGATACGTTCAATTACAATTGGCTGTTAAGTGCTGCTCAAGCACAAAATGGATTCACGGCACCTAATACTGACGGCCAACCGTTGACTCAATTGGAAGAGTTTCAAGAAAACTTGAACAGCCAGATTTTAGGAAACCTTTCGAGAAGCGCTTTTGATTCTCAGTTTGAAGATGGGCTACAAGAAGGTAGCTTTACTATTGGTGATTTAGCGCTTGAAATTTTCGATACTGTTGAAGGCCTCGTGGTAAACATCTTGAACGTAACTACTGGAGAACAAACCCAGATAATAATTCCAAACTAAACCACCATGTACATTCGGAAATACCATATTGCCCTGCCCTTTCTTGCCCTTTTTTTAAGTGGGTGCGGTGCATTTTTTAATCAGCCTTACCAACCCCAAGATGCGAGAGTTGGAGAGTTGACCTCTACATCACAGATTTTACGAAATCTGCCACCACCGAGTGATAATGTAATAGTAGGGGTATATAATTTTAAAGATCAGACCGGGCAATATAAAGCCAGTGAAAATGGAAGCACTTTTAGTACAGCTGTACCACAGGGTGCTACAACAATGCTGATAAAAGCGCTTGAAGATTCTAAATGGTTTACACCTATCGAGCGTGAGAATCTAAGTAACCTTTTGAACGAACGTAACATTATTCGCTCGACAAGAGATGAATATCGAAAAAAATCCAATTCATCTGAACCGAATCTCCCACCGCTGCTTTATGCCGGTGTTCTCTTAGAAGGTGGTGTTGTTTCTTACGATACCAATATTATTACAGGAGGGGCAGGAGCGCGTTATTTTGGTGCAGGCGGATCTTCTAAATACAGACAAGACCGTATATCTATTTACTTACGGGCAGTTTCGACGAGTAGTGGAAAAATTTTGAAAACTGTTTATATTTCTAAAACTATTCTCTCACAATCTGTAGATGCGAGCTTATTCAGGTATGTGAGTTTTCAACGCCTTTTAGAAGCGGAAATGGGCTTCACCAAAAATGAACCTGTACAACTTGCTTTGAAGGATGCCATAGAAAAAGCGGTAGAAGCTCTTATAATCGAAGGTATAGACGGAGGTTTATGGAAATCTGCAGGAGGCGATATAGAAGATAAAATATTGATCGCAGCTTACAAGGCCGATAAAGAAAAAGAAGAATCCACCTTGCTATATGATAGAAAGCAAAACAAATCAACACGAAAAAACGGCTCAACACGAAAAAATGGCTTCAACTTCGGCCTATCAGCCCCACTTTTAAATGGTGACTTAGGAAATAAAAAATTCGGATTAGGGGGCTATTTTGGATATTCAAGGGCATTGAAACAAAATCTAAACCTAAACCTGAACTTTGGTTACTTGAACATGAAGAGTGGTAAAGCATACCAAGAGGAGTTTATGTCTTCACAACTAGATTTGGAATTTGATTTGCTGCCCCATGATAGTTTTTCACCTTTTATTTATGGAGGTGGTGGCGTATTGTTAGCAATTAAAGACCCTGAAAATGTAGATGCAGACAAGGTGTTTGCACCTAAATTACAGCTAGGTGCTGGTTTAAACCTCAGAATGTCTAATTCGTTGAATTTTCGCATTTTCGGAGAGAGTAATTTTACGTTTTCTGATGAACTCGACGCTGTAATAAGTGGTAAAAGAAATGATTATTATTATAATTTAGGAATGGGGTTCAAGTTAAAATTCTAAGACTCTAATTGATAACCTTATTGATAAAATGGTACAAATGAAAAACAATCTCTTTCGCATTACATTATATTCTTTTATCGCTCTTTTTTGGGCATGTTCTGAAGAGCCAATAGACGAAAACGAATTCGGTAGTTTAACGGGTAGGGTTGTCGCTAATGGCGATAATACGCCACTATCGAACGTAAAGATAAGTACGACACCGGTTTCAACGACACTGTTTACCGATATAGACGGTAATTTTCAGATTGATGAAATACAAATTGGTGAGTACTCTATACAAGCAGAATTAGGTGAATTTAAAACTGCTTTTGAACCTGCTAATATAGTAGTAGGTAAAACGATTAATATTATTTTCGAACTTGATTCAGTTACCATATCGAACAGTTCACCATTGATTTCGAATCTATTGTTTCCTGAAGATGGCGCTGAAAAGATTGTATCACCGGTTGAATTCGTATGGTCTTCAGCGGTAACAGATGATGATGAAATTACCTATGAACTTGAACTTAGAAACGGTGCAACTAATGAAATAAAAATCTTTGAATCATTAAAAGACACTACGTTATTGGTTGAAAGTCTGGCAATTGGGAATAACTACTTTTGGCAAGTATCTGCAGATGATGGTATTTCAGCCCCTGTAAAAAGTAAGATAAGTAGTTTTTCTACAAATGTTGGCGCATTTAACCGATTTCTATACGTTCGTAACCTTGAGGGTAACAATGTAATATTTTCAGGTTCCGATCCTATAGGGACTAATGATGTAGACTTAAATCAGAATGAAGTACAACTTACGAGTAAAAGTATGAACAGTTTTAGGCCTATAAAGAACAATGTGGTCGATAAAATCGCATTTTTGAGATTCTCAGGTACCGAAACACATCTTTTTACCATGAATTCAGATGGCGCCAATTTAACTCAGGTTACCAATACAGTGCCAGTTTCAGGATTTAGACAAGAAGCACTAGAGTATGTTTGGTATGATAATGGCGCTAAATTTTATTATCCCCATTTTAATAAACTGTACTCTATAAATCAAGATGGTTCTGGCAATCAATTGGTGTATGAAGCTCCTTCAACGGTATTTATTAGTGAAATTGCCGTTAATCCGACAAATGATCTAATTGCTATTAAAACAAACACCGCTAACGGTTACAATGCTAGAATTGTTGTTATCGATCCCGCTACTGAAACAGAAGTAAACATAATAATTTCTGGCTTGACAGGTGCTTTGGGCGGTTTGGATTACTCTATTGACGGAACAAAAATATTATATACAAGAGATGTTTCGGGTAATGAAAATGCAGAATACAGACAACTTGATTCTCGAATTTTCGAATATAGTTTAACGACCAATCAAATCACCGAAAAATTAACAAGTAAACCAACAGGAACTAATGACTTGGACCCCAAGTACGCTCCCGACGAGAATTCTATCATTTTCATGAATACATCGAATGATGGAATTTCTGAGAAACGTATTTATCTAAGCATTTTTGATGTGCTCAATAGTCGCGAGGCTTTGTTTATTAATGCTTCAATGCCAAATTGGGAGTAAAAATAGTGCCCGTACATTAGGTGTTGTCAAAATTTTGAGTTAATTCGGTTCAATCAAACAAGGGGTATTATTCTTGTATGAGGTTGTTAGTGAATGATAATGGAGGGTTTTTTATTCATGTGTATAAAAATAAAATAGTTCCATTATCTTTCTATTTTTATGGTCGTTACGGCAATTCATTTCAGCAATTCCCCTATTTTTGTCACAAACTATAGTTGATGAGTTCATCCGACAGTGAAAGATACAATCAAAGGGGCGTTTCCGCTTCTAAAGAAGATGTCCACAATGCTATTAAAAATATAGATAAGGGCCTTTTCCCAAAGGCATTTTGTAAAATAGTTCCTGATTATCTTACAGGAGACGAGGATTATTGCTTGGTTATGCATGCAGATGGTGCCGGCACTAAATCGTCCTTAGCCTACATGTATTGGAAAGAAACTGGAGATATTTCGGTTTGGAAAGGTATTGCTCAAGATGCATTAATAATGAATATTGATGATCTCATCTGTGTGGGTGCTACCGATAATATTATGCTTTCTTCTACCATAGGTAGAAACAAGAATAAAATACCAGGAGAAGTATTATCAGCCATTATTAATGGTACTGAAGAATTGATAGCTGATTTAGCTAAATTCGGAATTACGATTCATTCAACTGGCGGTGAAACGGCAGATGTTGGTGATTTGGTAAGAACGATTATCGTAGACTCTACAGTAACAGCAAGATTAAAAAGGTCTGATGTTATTGATAATGCAAATATTAAGGCAGGCGATGTTATCGTTGGACTAGCTTCTTTCGGTAAAGCAAACTACGAGAAAGAATATAATGGAGGTATGGGAAGTAATGGATTGACTTCTGCACGCCATGACGTATTTTCAAATTATTTAGCAACGAAGTTCCCTGAGAGTTTCGATGCAGAAGTACCTAAAGATTTGGTCTATTCGGGTAAAGTGAAATTGACTGATGAGGTTCAAGAATCTCCTTTAAATGCTGGTAAATTAGTGCTTTCACCAACACGAACCTACGCACCTATCGTGAAGAAAATACTGGCTAAACATACAAGTGATTCGATACATGGTATGATTCATTGTAGTGGTGGAGCACAAACTAAGATTTTACATTTTATAGATGCCTTGCATGTTGTTAAAGATAATTTGTTTCCGGTGCCACCACTTTTTAAATTGATACAAGAACAATCTGGTACCGATTGGAAAGAAATGTATAAGGTTTTTAATTGTGGACATAGGTTAGAATTTTATGTACCTGAAACCATAGCGAATGATATCATTGAGATTTCTAAAAGTTTTGGTGTAGATGCCCAAATTGTTGGTAGAGTAGAAGCATCAGATGCTAAAAAGCTTACAATTTCAAGTAGTAACGGAACCTTTGTGTACTAACGCATACGAATACCGTAAATAAATCGTTCTATATTATAAATCTATTTTGCTATGGAACGAAAGCAATTTTTACGAAGTCTTGGAGCTGGAGCTGCTTTTGCGATAACGTTTCCCTGTTTAGGGAGTTGTTCGAAGGACAGTGAAACTGAAGGAATTATTGTAGCTCAGCCCACCGATGTAGATTTTACTATTGATCTTAATTCTTCTGAAGCAGCAAAATTGGCGAATAATGGGGGGTTCATTTTAAAAAACCTTGTAGTTGTCGTTAAAAACTTAGAAGGCGAATTTGTCGCCGCTACCCAAATTTGTAGCCACGAACAGTATGATCAAGTCCGTTTTATAAATCAAGATGGCGGTATATTTTACTGTGACGTACATGGTTCTAGATTTTCTCAAGAAGGTACTCCGTTAAATGAAATACCAAACAGCATATCCAAACCTTTGAAAATTTATAATACGGCCCTAGAGGGTACAATATTAAGAGTTTTTGAATAGGAGTTACCAATGCAATCACACCCCCCCTACTAATACCAACATTTATCTAAAATTCGTTGTTCTGATGTTAAGCTCTAAATAGAGAACGTAAGTGAAAAAGATGTGTACCATTATCTTCTATCTGATGACTTTATTTGTATTTAGTCAAGGAGAGAAGTACGTTACAGTCAAAAAATCATTTACTGCTATGGGTAGTATTTTTGACATCACTGTGATTTCATTAGATGAGGAGTTGGGCTATATTTATATACACGAAGGAGTAGCTGAAGTTCAAAGAATTGAAAAATTAATATCCTCTTGGGATAACGCCTCAGAAACTACTAAAATCAATACAAATGCAGGTATAAAACCTGTAGCAGTGAGTTGGGAGCTGTTTAAGCTCATCGAAAGGTCCGTTCAGATATCGGAAATCACCAATGGAGCTTTTGATATCTCTTACACACCGCTTGAGAAAATTTGGAAATTCGATGGGTCTATGAACTCATTGCCTACCAAAGGTGAGATTAAGGAAACTACATCAAAAACCGGATATCAAAATATCATTTTGAACAGTAAGAATCAATCTGTTTACCTCAACAAAAAGGGAATGCGCATATCTTTTGGTGGTATTGGGAAAGGGTTTGCAGCAGATAAGGTAAAAGCTTTATTGATTTCGAAGCAAGTGAAGGCTGGTATTATAAATATAGGTGGTGATATTACCACTTGGGGAACTAAGGCGACCGGTGAAAAATGGCTTATTGGAATTGTAAATCCAGAACGGCAAAGAGGTCTTTTTTCTTGGCTCCCGATTTTGGAATCATCCGTGGCAACTTCAGGCGGTAACACGGATTTTATGTTGATTAATGATAAAAAATATACACATGTTTTAGACCCGAGAACGGGGTATCCATCCATAGGTATAAATAGCGTTTCAGTTTTTGCAAAGAGTGCAGAGTTCTCTGATGCTTTAGCGACTTCTATCTTTGTGATGGGTGTTAACGCTGGCTTGGCGTTAATAAATCAATTGGGAGATACAGAGGTAATTATCGTAAATGATGTCAATAAAATGTATAAAAGTAACGGCATAATTCTAAATTAGAAAGATATTTCAACCTGCCTGTTCCATAATTAATTTTTTATAACCTAACCTTATAACCACTTTAGTGCATCTGTAAATTTATCGTAAATTCGCAGTACAAGTGAAGCAAGAATATGATAGATAAGTTAAACATTGTAAAGCAACGTTTTGATGAGGTTTCAGATCTTATAATTCAACCGAATATAATTACTGATCAAGAACGTTATGTTAAGCTGACAAAGGAGTATAAAGACCTGAAAAAATTAATGGATAAGCGTGAAGAATACTTGGAGCTTACCAATAATATAACCGAAGCAGAGGAAATTATTTCCGATGGTGGTGATGCGGAAATGCTAGAAATGGCAAAAATGCAGATGGAAGAAGCCAAAGCAGGTCTGCCTAAAATAGAAGAGGATATAAAACTTATGTTGATTCCTAAAGATCCTGAAGACACCAAGGATGTAGTCGTTGAAATTCGTGCAGGAACAGGTGGTGACGAAGCAAGTATTTTTGCAGGGGACCTCTTTAGGATGTACACAAAATATTGTGAATCTAAAGGATGGAAAACTAATGTCATTGACCTTAGTGAAGGTACTAGTGGTGGATATAAAGAGATTCAATTTGAAGTTTCAGGTACCGATGTGTATGGAACTTTGAAATTTGAAGCGGGTGTTCACCGTGTACAACGGGTTCCCCAAACCGAAACACAAGGTAGGGTTCATACAAGTGCTGCCACAGTAATGGTTTTGCCTGAGGCCGAGGATTTTGATGTTCAAATAGACCCTAAAGATGTACGTATCGATTTTTTCTGCTCATCTGGGCCAGGTGGTCAATCCGTAAACACAACATACTCTGCCGTTCGTTTAACACACCTACCAACGGGGTTGGTAGCGCAGTGTCAAGATCAAAAATCTCAACATAAAAATAAGGATAAGGCTTTTAAAGTATTACGATCTAGGTTGTATGATATGGAATTGGCAAAGAAACAGGAAGCAGATGCTGCAAAGAGAAATTCTCAAGTAAGTAGTGGTGACCGTTCTGCCAAAATTAGAACGTATAATTATCCACAAGGGCGAGTTACCGATCACCGTATTGGTCTTACCTTGTATGATTTGTCGAATATAATAGATGGTGACGTACAAAGAATAATTGACGAATTGAGTTTTGTTGAAAATACAGAGAAATTGAGGGAAGCCTCTGAGATTTTTTAAATTATGACTACCCAAGATTTAGTAGCACAGATTCATAAAAAACAGTCATTTCTATGTATCGGTCTTGATACTGATTTAGAAAAAATACCACAGTTCTTATTGGAAGAAGAAGATCCAATATTTGCTTTTAATAAGGCGATAATTGATGCTACACATCAATTATGCGTAGCCTATAAGCCTAATATTGCCTTTTATGAGGCGTACGGTATTAATGGTTGGTCTGCATTAAGAAAAACTATTGCCTACTTAAATAAGAATTTTCCTGAAATTTTTACGATTGCCGATGCAAAACGAGGCGATATAGGGAATACCTCTACCAGATACGCTAAAGCATTTTTTGAGGACCTCGATTTTGATTCAATTACTATAGCGCCCTATATGGGGAAAGATTCTGTTGAACCTTTTTTAGAATTCAAGGATAAACATACAATTCTTCTTGCGCTTACTTCTAATGAAGGAGCGTTTGATTTTCAAACAAAAAAAATAGACGGCAAAGAGCTATATAAGGAGGTGCTATCAGTTTCTACAACCTATAAGGGTTCAGAAAATTTAATGTATGTGGTTGGTGCCACCAAGGCTGAATATTTGAAAGAAATACGACAAATAGTACCTAATAGCTTTTTACTCGTGCCAGGTGTTGGCGCACAAGGTGGCAGTTTAAAAGATGTATGTGCTTATGGAATGACCAAAGAAGTTGGTCTTTTAATCAATTCTTCGCGTGGTATTATATATGCATCTAATCAAGAAGATTATGCAGAAGCTGCCCAATTAAAAGCTAAAGAATTACAAATAGCTATGCAAAAAGAATTGACCAGATTAAACTAGATTTTCTAGTGTTTTCTTAATCTTTTGCGCTTTTTGTTCGAAAAATTCGCCTAACTTAGAATTGGTTTGCATGGTGGTCGCCTTGTCTAAAAAGTTTTGATATTGATATTCCAACAACGTTATTATATCTGCATTAGCTGCTATTGGCTTTACTGATCCTACTTTGCAATATTGCTTTTCCATAAGTACTTAAATTAGTTCCTAGTAAATATACGTTCAGATTCAATCTTTAGATGTTATGATGAAGGGCCATACGTCTAATTATCAGGTAATTTGACTTTTTTTTAACACTTATGTAGGTGAAACCTCAAAAACGAACGCATATTTGGCAATATTTTACCATCCTATTGAGAATTAAAAAAGGAATCTATATATTGTAAATTAACTTAACCTAAAGGAGGGCTCAATCTTGATTCATTATATTACTTATAAACATGAAGTTTCTACTGTTTGGGTCACTTTTGTACATGGTGCAGGGGGAAGTTCTTCTATTTGGTTTAAACAAATTCGCGAGTTTAAAAAATACTTTAATGTGTTGCTTTTAGATTTAAGAGGGCATGGTAATTCCAAACCAAATCTAAAAAGCGTATTCGATGAAAAATATACTTTTGACTCTATAACCAATGATATCGTTGAGGTGATTGATTTTGAAAACATTCAAAAATCTCATTTTGTTGGAATTTCTTTAGGAACAATCTTAATACGGAATTTGGCCGAAAAGCATCCAGGTCGTGTTGAAAGTATGGTTATGGGTGGTGCTATTATGAAACTAAATCTTCGGTCTCAAATTTTAATGAAACTTGGCGTCATTTTTAAGACTATCATACCTTATTTATGGTTGTATAAATTTTTTGCATTTGTAATAATGCCAAATAAAAACCATAAAGAATCTCGCATACTTTTTGTGAGGGAGGCTAAAAAGCTATATCAAAAAGAGTTTATACGCTGGTTTAAACTTACATCAGAAATAAATCCACTACTTCGGTTTTTTAGAACTGTTGATATTAAAATACCTACTCTTTATGTTATGGGAGAGGAAGATTATTTGTTTTTACCAAGTATTCGTAAAATTGCTAAACTTCATCAGAATTCAGAGCTATTGGTGGTGGAAGATTGTGGTCATGTAGTGAATGTGGAACAACCGAAGTTTTTTAATGAAATGGTTATTAAATATTTGACATCAAATAAGTGATCGTGATTTGATAGGATTGAACTTTAGGTCTATCGGTACTTTTTTTGTAAAAATAAAAAACCGATGCTCCCACCGGTTTTTTAACTAACTAACTCAAAAAACAACTAACTCAAAAAAATAAAAATGAATGCGTTGATAATGTTCTGTTTAAATTTTAACGTACAACTTATTGAGTTATTGTTCAAGGTGTTAAAAAACTGAATTTAATCTTGTAAGGCGAATACTCTTCTAAGAATATCTGTAGTGCGTGATGTTAATTTTGTTCTTATGTGTTCTTCCTCAATCGCAATCATCTTATAAACTCCTGTGAGTGTTTCTTGTGTGACATAATCTGTTAAATTTGGATTAATATTAGTCGTTAGGGGAATCGCATTATAGCGGTTTATAATTGTACTCCAAATTTTATCTGCCCCTACTTTCTTGAATGAAGAATTAATAATCGGATTGAATTTTTGATACAGTGTCGTATTTGTTTTATTTTCCAAATATGTTGTGGCTGCATTTTTTTCTCCTAAAAGTATATTTTTAGCATCTGAGAAAGACATTTCTTTCACAGCACTAACAAAAATTGGAGTAGCTTCAGACACGGCATCCTCGGCAGCACGATTTAAAACTTTGAGTCCTTCATCAGCTAAATTACCTAACCCTATATCTCGTAACGTTTTATCTACTTTTTTTAATTCATCTGGTAGAAGAATTTTCACAAGTTCATTTTTATAGAAACCATCGGCTTTGGTTAGTTTACTAACTTGTTTTTCTATGCCTTGGTCCAAGGCTTCTTTTAGCCCATTTGCAATTACTTCATTGTTTAAACCTGTACCGCTAGATTCAGGTAATTGGTTTACCACTTGTTGAAGTTCTTTGCATGAAAAAATAAGTAACATACAGCAAACTAAGCTTATCTTTTTTATCATAATCTATTTGTATCGTTGGTCTTAATTAGGTTACGTAAAAATGATTGTTTTATTGTTATACACCATTGTTTTTCGAGCAATGTGAAGTTTGACACCTCTTGATAGAACTATTTTTTCTAAGTCTCTACCTTTCGTTATAAAATCTTCAATAGCGTGGGAGTGCGATACCGTGGTAACATCTTGTTCAATAATTGGACCAGCATCTAAGTCTTCTGTTACATAATGACTTGTGGCACCAATAATTTTCACTCCTCTTTTAAAAGCAGCGTGGTAAGGTTTTGCTCCAGCAAAGGCTGGTAAAAATGAATGGTGGATATTTATTATTTTATTCTGAAATTTATTGATGAGCATGCCACTTACAATTTGCATGTATCTGGCAAGAACTATAAAATCAATTTTTTCTTTTTCAAGTAGTGCTAACTGTTCTTTTTCAGCTTCAACTTTATTTTGCTTATTGAAGGGAATATGAAAAAAGGGAATTTCAAACTGATCTGCAATATATTTTAAATCATCATGATTACTTAATATAAATGGTATTTCAACAGCCAATTCACCTGATTGATATCTACTTAGTAAATCATAGAGGCAATGGTTATATTTTGACACAAAAACAGCCATCTTTGGTAATTTCTTATCCGTGTGTAAACTCCATTTCATTTTATATATGGAAGCTAACTCTTCTTGAAAAAGAGATTTAAAACCTTTTAAATCTGAAAAGGTATCTGCAAATTCAATAACTGTACGCATAAAAAATACGTTTGCAGGCTTGTCAACATGTTGGTCGAGGTAAACAATATTACCTTGATTTCTATGGATGAATCCTGTAACGGTGCTTATGATTCCAGATTGATCTGGACAATGAACGAGAATAGTAGTTTTCAATTAAATTGTAATTAGCTCCCAAAAATAGGCGATAATTCTTAAATGAGTTAAGATTCAATATAATTAAGAACAATTGATGAAGATTCTATAAATGTTCAGATTTCCATTTTTTATAAGCTTTTCTAAAGCTTTTTATTTCTGTGCGAAGTAAATTAATGTATTCCGTTTCTTTGACGCCGTCCTTTTCCAACCCCATACAATATGAGTTAATATTTCTAATAATAATGTTAATATATGAAATACTCTCTAAGCGTTCAGAATTGCAATTAGAATATTCTACTTGTGCTATTTTTTGAGGAATAAGTATTGCATCTGTGAGAATTGAATTCGCCATAATATCCCTTAGGCTTTTTGACTCATATATTCGCATGAGGTCTTTGTTCAGCGAAACATAAGAGGCTATTTCTCTACTCATTGCGCAAAGCTCTAACGCTTTCCTATATATCGGTAAATTTTTAAGACTACGATAGGCCATGCTGTGGGAGTAAATATTTTACTTCACAAAATTACGTTAGTTATCCTATAATTTTCTATGGATTACAAGGCTATTTCGTAATTTTGCTTTAGATACTTAATTATTATAAAAATATTCTTTTGAATCCAAAGATAGACGAGCTTAACTGGAAAATATTGAAACAGCTTCAGAATAATGCTAGAGAATCGTTTGCGAATATTGGTCGTAATGTAGGGCTTACTGCACCTGCTGTAGCAGAGCGTGTAAAAAAAATGGAGGACCTTGGTATTATCTTAGGATATAAAGCTACCGTCTCGCATGCCTTATCGGGGCATCAGCTTAAAGCGATAATTACGGTAAGGGCTTTCATGGGTAAATTAAAGCCTTTTTTGGCAATAGTAGTAAACTTGAAAGAGGTTATAAATTGCTATAGAATAACGGGTAATGAAAATATAGTGATGGAAGTCGTATTAAAAGATCAGTTTCATTTAGAAAAATTTATTGATCAACTTATTCAATATGGCGAAACGAGAACACATATTGTACTTTCACAAGTGATTTCAAATGCCCCAATGCATAAAATAAAGTAGAATGTGTTAAAGATTTAGTTACTTTTAAAGTACTCCATATAGCCTTAAGTTGGGTTTTACTAAGAATAAAGTACAAACTGCTTTGAATTTTTTTGGCTAGATTTTTGATATAAAATAAAAGATGAAAAAAATTATACTTGTTGCCTTGCTTATAACGTCTAGTGCCGTTTTTTCTCAAGAGATACGTCTATTGAAAGGTGCAATAACAGAAAATTTGGTTGTAAATGATTCTTTGCAAGAGACCTATTCCATTTATTTACCGACCTCTTTTGAGCTTTCAAAATCTTGGCCCGTTGTTTTTGTTTTTGATATGAATGGTAATGCTAAGGCATCTATATCTATGTTGTTAAATGCAGCTGAAAATGAAGGTTACATCTTAGCGAGTTCAAACAACTTAAACGATACGCTATCCATTACCCAGAATGTTTTGGTTGCTAACAGAATGTTTAATGCAGTCATAAATACTATTCCAATAGCAAAAAAGCGCACCTATACCGCCGGCTTTGGAAATGGGGCTAGGTTTGCTTCAATACTTCCAACATTTGTCAAAGAAATAGAAGGGGTTATTTCAATTGGTGCATCTGTCGGTAATGTTGATATTTTGAATATAAAACAATCCTTTCAGTTTATTGGAATTGTCAACAGGTCAGATTACAATTTCACAGAAATGCTTCAAGTGCGTAAGATTTTAGACAAGTTGAAATTTCCAAATCAACTATTTGTTTTTGATGGAGAGCAGGGTTTGCCTGATGTAAAAACCATTTCCACAGCAATGAGAATATTGACTTTGAGTGGTATGGCTAAAGGTAATGTTGTTCGTGATGATACACTTATTGCAAATACTTATGACCAACTTATGATAGAAGCCAATTCATTTTTGTCTAATAAAAAACCAATTTTAGCAACCTATTTGTTGTCAGATATTGAGCGAGTGTTCAGTCCTTTTATAGATTTGGATTCGCTAAAAACGTCACAGAAATATCTAAGGCGTAGTTCGTCCTACAAGCAAGCTAATAGGATTCAGAACAGTTATTTTTTAAAGGAGTCATTTGCTAAGGAAGATTATAGTTATTACTTAGAAGAGGATATTCTAACTTATAATTTCGCAAATCTGGGCTGGTGGAATTATCAGATGAAAGAGCTTGATAAATTGGACAAGAGTGCTGTTCTTTTTGAAAGGCAAACTGCAAGCCGATTAAGAGGATATATAAATGCCTTAATAGCTGATAATGTTGACTTTATTGCTGCTGCCGAAGAGCTAGATTTAGAGGCGTTGAACCTGTTGTATATGATTAAAACAATTACTACGCCTAATGAATATTTCTCTTACTTAAAGATAATATCGAATAGCGCAAAAATGGAAGATTATGGCACTGCGTTATTCTATTTGGAAGAATTATTGAAAAATGGATACGACAACAAGAAAGAATTGTACACACTTGAGCATACCGCTTTGTTAAGAATTACACCAGAATTTAATGAGCTTGTAGAAAAATATTTAAAAGAAGCCCGTTATGATATCATTGAACAATAAGATGTGGAACATTGTCTAGGTCCCAATCGATTACCAACCCTTGTGCCAAAGATTCGGCTATATCTTTCCCGTATAGTAATTCGCAAAGATATAGGGCCGCTTCAAAACTTTTGGCACCGCCAGCCGAAGTGATATATTTTCCATCGTGAACAAATACGACACTATCCTTAACCTTTAGGTTTGGAAACATCTTTCTATAAGAATCAATGTCGCTAGGAAAAGTAGTGGATAGAACAGCATCTAATACTCCAGACTTCGCTAAAGGAAATGCCCCGTCGCAATGACTGGTCATATACAATGCAGTTTTATCTATCTTTTTAATAAAGTTCAATAGGGTAGTGTCCTTTAAATCGGTGTCCATATGGTGTTCTGCACTAGGCAGTACGAGTATGTCAATGTTGGGTAATTCATCTTCGGTGTAATCAAAATCGGGAAGAATACGAATACCTTCAAAAGTAGTGATAGGCTCCAACGTATTTGCTACAGTAAAGGTGTTCATTGCCTTTATATTACTGCGAAATTTGGTATGTTGAAAAATATCAAAAGGCGCTGTAAATTCTGTATTGAATGTTCCATCCATAATCAGAAATGCTACATTATAATATTCTTGATTTAGGTTTGGTTTAACCCTTTTATTTTGAATATTAGCCTCGGTCGATATTTTGTGTTGCTTACA
Organism: Maribacter sp. ACAM166; assembly: GCF_005771495.1. Taxonomy (GTDB): domain Bacteria; phylum Bacteroidota; class Bacteroidia; order Flavobacteriales; family Flavobacteriaceae; genus Maribacter. The sequence continues at coordinate 114,701 of NZ_VAUW01000008.1, read as the reverse complement.
ACTGATAGTGACTAAAACGGTAAGAGTAATTAAGTAAGTTAATTTCATGTCGTGTAATATTGGCACGTAAATTACAACTATAATAAAACCTTAAAATGAATATATTGTATTTTTGAGGTGAAAAATAAAGTAAATGAAGCGATTTGTAGTAGTATTGGTTATCGGATTGATGTTTTCTTGTAAACAAGGGAAAAAGTATCATGATGCAGCACAGATGGAAACGGCTACTGCTACGTCTGATAGGCTTACGGAAATCTTTGTCTTTCAACAAGAGCTAAATGCTGAATTCAAAGACCCCGAAACTTCTCCCTTGGCCGATAGATTTCGAATAGACTTTGAAACCTTAGATTTTTTCAAACCAGATACAAATTATGTTATTTTGGCAGAATTTATAAGAACACCAGAAGCGCTGCCATTTTTCATGCCTACCACTACTGAACGCGAATCTACCGAAGTGTTGTTCGGTATTGCAAAATTTACATTGAATGGTGAGGAACGCCAATTGGAAATATACCAAACACCAGAATTAATAACACAAGAGAACTATAAGGATTATCTTTTTCTTCCTTTTACCGATGCAACTAATGGGAAGGAAACTTATGGAGGAGGAAGATACTTGGACCTTAGAATCCCTGAAGGGAATCAAATTATATTGGACTTTAATAAAGCTTACAATCCCTATTGTGCTTATAATAAAAAATATTCTTGCCCTTTGGTGCCCTCGATAAACAATCTGGATACTGAGATTAAAGTAGGGGTGAAGGCATTTGAGCACTAATATTTAAGTTTAAAAACTCGGTATTTAATACCGAGTTTTTAAACTTAAATAATAAAATTAATTTTAATTAGAAAGAATATATAGCGGCGATTAAGAAAGATGAAAGGCTTTTTGTAGCCGCACCATCTGCGTTAAAATATGGTTCGAAATCACTTCCCCAAGAATCTAATCTTATTTCTGGTTTTATGATTAAGTTCTCAACTGTATAGCTTCCGGTTAATGTTAATGCTAATACACTGGGGTTATCTGAAATCGCATCAGATCTAGTAGAGAAATATTCACCTCTTAAGCCGATTGTAAATTCATCTGAAGTTGAATATTGTGGATAAAGAGCTGCTCCAGAAAAACCTTCGCCATCATTATCAGCATATGCGCCATTTATACCTAGAAATAAATTTTCGGTTAAATCAAATCCGCCTGTATAATCTATTTCAAAACCTAAAACTTCACCTCCGTCATAGTAAAAATTTAAAAATTGACTAGCATACCCTAATTGAGCACCAGCAGAATAAACACCAGTTAAGTTATTGTTTGTGTCGGTTACATTCATAATAGCAAGCATTAAGCTAAAGTCATCCGACAATGCAAAATCGGCTTTCAAGCCAACGTGAGAAAATGGCCCATTTGAAAATAAATATGATGTACTGTAGTTGAAATTAGCTACAGGTGAGATTACTTCATAGCCCAAGTACGTGTTAAATCGACCCATTGTTAGTGTTGTAGACTCTGTTACATTATAATAGGCATATAATTGGTTTAAATTATAATCACCCACTGCAGAATCACCTCTAGGTCCAAAAACTACATCGGCAACTACACCTGTTTTCTCTCCCTCATAAGTTGCAATAATATTTGCCATACCTAATGCAAACCCTAGTTCATCAGCAAATGAACTACCAAAAGATTGAGGAGTAGTATCGGATGAACTTAAATTAGTTTGATAATAGGCATCAACCGAACCGCTAATGCTTATTTCTTTTTTTTCTTCCTTCCCTTGCGCAACTACTCCGACTGTAGTAAAAAGCATAATACCTGAAGTAATGATATTTTTTACGTATTTTGTGTTTATAATCGTTTTCATAAATTTTGTTTTAAATCCTACTACAGGATTGATTAATTTGAAAGATTAATTTCTTGAAAAGGTTATGTAACGGAGCGTTCTGCAAAACGCTCCGTATTTTTTTATTTAGTGATCATTCATTCTAAAATCGGCGTAAGCATCCATTCCGTGCTCATGAATATCTAGGCCTTCTACTTCTTCTTCCTTAGAAACTCTTAAACCTAAAGTCGCTTTAACTAAACCTAGTAGTAGTCCTGAGGTTATGATACAGAACGCACCTACAATCAATACACCGTAAAGTTGTGTTATGAATTGCGCTCCACTAGCCAAGTTTCCGAAAATACCTACGGCCAAGGTGCCCCAAATACCACATATCAAGTGTACCGCTACCGCCCCAACAGGATCATCTAATTTTAATTTATCAACTAAGGCAACACCTCCAACAATTAAAATACCTGCTAGAAAACCGATTACTACAGCTTCATTTGGTGACATTAAATCTGCACCGGCAGTAATGCCTACTAAACCACCGAGAATACCGTTAAGGAACATGGTTAAGTCTAAATTTTTATAGAGTATCGTAGAGGTAATCATTGCTCCAAACCCTCCTGCTGCTGCTGCTAAACTTGTAGTAACTAATACTAATGAAGTTAATTCTGGGTCTGCAGATAATACCGATCCACCGTTGAAACCGAACCAACCTAACCATAGTATCAAAACACCGGCAGTTGCCATAGGTATGCTATGACCTGGTATTGCCTTTGGTTTACCATCTTTTCCGAATTTTCCGATTCTTGCTCCTAATAAGGTTATTGCGACTAAGGCTGCCCAGCCACCAACTGAATGTACTAATGTAGAGCCTGCAAAATCATAAAACCCCCAAGAATCCAAAAATCCACCACCCCATTTCCATGCACCTACTATAGGATATACTAGACCTACATAGATAACCGTAAAAATCATAAAAGAGCCTATTTTAATGCGTTCAGCAACGGCACCTGATACGATTGTAGCTGCGGTTGCGGCGAACATTCCTTGAAAAAGAAAATCTGTCCACCATGTATAGCCACCATCGGCATATTCAGCAGTCATTCCTCCTTCAGGAGCAGTAATTCCAAAACTATCCATGCTGAATTTTAAGATTCCCATGTCACCATCTTCAAAACCTGGATACATAAGGTTAAAGCCAAATGCATAATAAAGAAGTAATCCTCCGGTGATGATAAATATGTTTTTAAATAATATGTTTATTGTATTTTTTTGTCTGGTCAAGCCAATCTCTAAAAAGGCAAATCCTGTATGCATGAAAAATACCAATGCGGTAGCTAACATCATCCATACATTATTTGCTGTAAATAATCCTGCGTCCATTTCTTTTCGTTTTTAGTTACTGTTTTCGTTTTAGTTAATACCTGACAAACCTTTTTCCTTGGTTCTAATACGGTAAGCTTCTTGTATGTCTGATACAAATATTTTACCATCACCTACATTACCAGAGTAAGCAGACTCAAGAATTGAAGTCACTGTTTTTTCTAGAAAGTCGTCGGATACTACAATAGATAAATATCTACGTTGTATATCTGCAGTACTGTATGAAATACCACGATAAACATGACCTTGTTTCTCATTTCCAACTCCTGTTACGTCCCAGTAACTAAAGAAGTTAACCTCTATTTGATGCAATGCCTCTTTGACATCGTCAAACTTGGATTTCCTGATAATTGCCTCGATTTTTTTCATTTGACTAAGTTTTTAATATCGCCAAATATATATTAATTGTAATAACACCCCATTTTTAATTGGGTGTTAATTATAATTTTTACGAGTATAATAATTTACACCCCATAAAATTTAGGGTATATGTATTTATATTATATAATTTTAAATAAAAGAAGAATGTAGAAAAGCAATTATGCTCAATTAATGACGATATCGTTAAGACATAGATAATTTACCTGACAATGGTGCAATGAAACGGGGAATACCTAAAAAACAGTAATTAATAAAAATGTAGAGAGTGAATGTTAAGTCTATAGCATTTTACAAATCCAAAGACCTACTGATATGGCTAGAATGCCTAAGCCAACACTTAAACCCATATATAGAGAGGTTTGAAGTATTGAAGTTTCCTTAAATAGAATATTGCTTTCTAAAGCAAATGTAGAAAAGGTTGTGAATCCACCGCAGAAACCGGTAGCCAATAATAGGGTCTGATTTTGGGTAAGGTAATTATACTTTAGCGTTAGTCCTATGAGTATACCTATCAGTAGGCATCCTATTATATTTACTAAAAATGTACCTAAATAGAAATTTGAGTAATAGGAGTTTAAGTTTTTTGAAATCCAGTATCTTAAAATACTACCAAAACCTCCTCCTAAGAAAACCAGCAAAAATTGTTTCATACCTTATAAAGGTAAAAACTAAACTGCTTTCTTGTAGCTAGTTGTTAGTAAATCTAATGGGTAGATTACCGAAGTAGGTTGATTGGATGATTTTTGGGATGATGTTTTAGCTTTTTGAGAAACACTCAATAAACTAACAACTGCCATCGCAACATTAACAGCGACTAAAACTAAAAAAATTAAAAGAAATGTCATCATAATTAATTACCCTTATGGTAGAATAACGCAAAATTACATCATTTGGTATATTATACGAGTAAAAAGCCTATTTTGTTGTGAAGATATTAATTTTCGTGGTGTAGGTAAAAAATTAACTAATCCTTAAGTAAAAACTTAATACAGAGCAGATAAATTATGAATAACACAAAGAAAAAGCCAATCCACTTAACTCCTTTGTAATTTTTTTGATGTAATCTAAAATCCTTTTTATAGGAAAAGATGATAATAATGGTAAAAACCACTGCGAATCCTATTGCAAAAACTATTTGTCCTGTGCTGAACATATTTCCTATTTTTACGCAAAGCTAATAGAAAACGATATAATACGAATGAAAAATAAAATCAATGCTGTCAAAGAATTTCATAATTCATTTGGCTTGGGTGTTTCGGAGAAGATGGTTGCAGATTTAGGGGCTGCGAAGAATATGTTGAGATTTAACCTGATGGATGAGGAGAATACCGAGTATTTTGAGGCCGCTCAAAATAATGACCTTGTCGAAGTAGCAGATGCCCTTGGCGATATGTTATACATATTATGTGGCACTATTTTGGAACATGGCATGCAGTATAAAATTGAAGAAGTGTTTAATGAAATACAGTGCAGTAATATGAGTAAATTAGGGGAAGACGGTAAACCTATTTTCAGAGAAGATGGTAAGGTGTTAAAAGGGCCAAATTATTTTAAACCGAATATTGAAACGATTCTTAAAAATTAAAAAAGGGCCAATTGGCTAGTCATGGTCGGAAGATTTTTTCTTCCGACTTTTTTGGTTTAAAAATTATTTATAATTGTAATTTAACCAGTTGATTATCAGTTGTTTGAATTGTTTTTCTAATTTATTTTTCGTATCTTATTGTCTGATAATTAGCCTTTTATGTCAGTATTTAAGAATCACAAAATTTCAGTAAGCCAATTATTGGGAGTTATTCCCGAAGCTCTTTTATCTAAGCTATCATCGACCACAAAAGTAGATTACTACGCAAAGGTGCTACATGGCAAAAAAATGTTCTATTTACTGCTCTACGGTATTTTAGAGAATGAAAAACTAAGCCAACGTACATTAGAAGATACTTTTAATGATTATTTGTTTAAAACGCTTTTTGATTTGGATAAATCTGAAACTATAAGACGAAGTTCCATTTCTAAAAGATTATCTAAAATTGATTCTGATTACTTTAAACAAATTTACCAATGTGTTTATCAACGATTTAACGATGCTTATCCTAACAAGGGCCTTGAAGAACACCATTTAGTTCATGTAGATAGTTCTATGGTCAGTGAGGCTTCTGGTAAATTATTAAAAGGCATTGATCATAGAAATGGTAAAAAATCCGTTAAATACAGTATCGCTTTTGATGGTCTGTTGCCCTGTCATTCCGAGGTGTTCACTAAGCCAAAGTATGCTAGTGAAGATATCGCTTTACCAGAGGCTATACTCAATCATGTAAAGCAAGAAACACATCATCAAAATATCTATGTGATCGATAGAGGGCTTCAATCTACAAGGACAATGAAGAGTTTTAGTGGTGATTCAGTTTCTTTTATTGTTAGGGCAAAAGAAAACCGAAAGCATGTGGAATTACAATCATTGATGAATCAAAATCAAGACTTGGATCTAGGAGAGCTAACCCTTATTAAAGACAGTAAGGTCAATCTTTACACTGGAAAAGCCATAAAGAACAAGAAAGGTAATATTCATCACAGGCAAGAACTGGTAGAGACTCCTTTTCGTTTGATTGTTGCAAAATCCAAAACAGATCATACCAAGGAATTTTGGCTTATTACCAATGATTTTGAACTATCCGCCAAAGAAATTGCACAAGCCTATAGAAGAAGATGGGATATTGAGGTGTTTTTTCGTTTTATAAAGCAAGAACTCAATGTAAGTCATCTGGTATCTTTAAATAAAAATGGAATAGAAGTTATGCTATACATGACCCTGATTGTAGCCATGTTAATCTTAATCTATAAAAAAGCAAACAAAATAGGATATAAAACCGCGAAAAGAAGATTTAAAATGGAACTCAGAAATTTGGCTATTGCTATGATTGTTGTAGTATGCGAAGGAAATTTAGACCATTTTGAAACTTAAAAAAAAATGGTCGGAAGAAATTCCGACCATGACTGCCAATTGGCCCTTTTTTTTTATTCTGTAACTTTAAATCGCCAGCCATACTTGTCTTCTGATTTATTGTATTGTATATCTGTTATTATCTTTTTTAATCTTTTGCCAAAACTATTTTCCAATTCAGGTAATTCGTAATCTGTATCTCTGTAACCAAAACTAGAAATTGGCGAAATTACTGCTGCGGTTCCAGCTCCAAACATTTCTTTTAAAGTACCATCTTTTGCTGCCTCAACGACTTCTTTTACCGTAATTTTTCGAATTTCAGTTTTAATACCTTGGTCTTTGGCAATATCTAAAATACTTTTTCGAGTTATACCGTCTAAAATACGATCACTAGTTGGTCCGGTTAATAAAGTGTTGTTAATTCTGACGAAAATATTCATGGCACCCGCCTCTTCAATAAATTCATGATTGGTATCGTCTGTCCAAATAACTTGATTGTATCCTTTTTTAACAGCCAATTGTGTAGGGTAAAATTGACCGGCATAGTTACCACCAGTCTTAGCAAACCCAACACCACCGTTCGCTGACCTTGAGTATTTCTCTTCTATCAATACTTTAACTTTGCCTGAAAAATATGCGCCAGAAGGTGCGCACGCTATTATGAATTTATATTCATCAGCTGGTGAGGCGTGAAATCCATTACCAGAAGCAAACATAAAAGGTCTAATATATAATGAGCTACCCTCTTTGGTAGGAATGAATTTTTTGTCTAGATTAAGAAGTGTTGTTAAACCATCCATGAAATATTCTTGCGGAAGATTAGGAATACACATTCTTTCCGCTGAAATATTAAGACGTTTAAAATTCTCTAACGGTCTAAATAAAAAAACTTCGCCATTTTCATCTTTATAGGCTTTCATGCCCTCGAATATAGATTGGCCGTAGTGAAAAATCTTTGAAGAAGGATCCAACGTAATTGGTTGGTATGGTACTACTTTAGGAGTTTCCCATGCACCGTTTTTATATGAACAAACTAACATATGGTCTGTGAATACAGAACCAAAGGTTAGATTGTCAAAATCTACTTTGTCAATTTTAGAAGTTTTCACCTTTTCTACAATGATATCTTTAGTTCCAATGCTCATGAAATACGTAACTTTAGTTGATTAAAATTAAACAAATATCCCAATCACCCCTTCTTTTTTAGATTAAAATTGACCAGATTTGTGGCTAATTCATCATTTTTAAGATTTATGAAAGGATTTAACATTTTACTTGTCTTATTATTTGCATTTTTTTCGGTCCTAGCCCAAAAAAAATCTCAAATCTTGCCTTCACAGAATACTGAGTTGGGAGCCTTTTATGGTGAAACCTTCGAGTTGGAAAAACTAAATCAGGAAAAGGAAGTTTGGCAGAAATATACTTCTATGGCAGTTTGTGACACCCTACGTGTAAAGTTTAAATCAAAAGTTAAGGAGGTTTGTAAAGTAAAAGGCTGTTGGATGGTGGTTGAATTATCTGAAGGTAAACAAGCTATGGTCCGTTTTAAGGATTATGGATTCTTTATGCCTTTTGATATTGTTGATAAAGAGTTGGTTTTGAATGGGTTGGCTTTTGTAGAAGAAATGAGCGTAGAGGATCAAAAACATTATGCGATAGATGCGGGTAAGCCTGCAGATGAAATAGCTAAAATCAATACTCCTAAGAGAACATTTAGTTTTGAAGCTTCAGGAGTTTTAGTTCCAAATTAATTTGAAAAGAGAAATAATTACGACAGCAGATGGTTCAAAAACCATTCAGATAAAGGATTGGGGTGAACAGTACCATTCAAAGCATGGTGCTATTCAAGAAGCCTATCACGTTTTTATATATTCTGGATTAGACTTATTTAAAAACCGTGATTTAAGTATTTTAGAGATTGGTTTTGGTACTGGCTTGAATGCCTTTATAACGCTATTAGAATCTGAAAAACGAAATCTTACTATTTTTTATGCCGGTGTAGAGGCGTATCCGGTTTCAACCGAAGAACTGAACCAGCTAAATTACTTAGAAGAATTAAAATCAATTTCACGAAAAAGTGAATTTGATTTAATGCATACATCTTCATGGCAAGAGGAAATTGAAATTAGTGCTGATTTTATACTTAAAAAAGAAAAAATTAACTTTAAGGATATCGATGAATTAGCCACATATGATCTTGTTTATTTTGATGCTTTTGGTGCTCGGGTACAACCTGAGCTGTGGACGGTTGAAATATTTGAAATTATGTTTAGAGCTATGAAGCCTGGAGCTTATTTGGTGACCTATGCAGCAAAAGGCAGTGTCAGACGTGCAATGTTAGCCGTTGGGTTTTTAGTAGAACGTTTGCCTGGTCCGCCTGGTAAGCGAGAAATGTTGAGAGCACAAAAATCATAAATTTAATTCCTTCCATCCTTTCTATTGAATTCCTTAAAGCATTAAAAGACAATGTTAAATCCGAATTAAATAACATACCAAGGAGCATCAAAAACAATATCTTTAAAGAATGAAAGTATTGATAACAGGAGCGACAGGTTTAGTTGGTAGCGAGTTGGTGTCTCAGTGCCATGAAAAAGGTTATACCGTTAATTACCTGACAACTAGTAAGAATAAAATAGTTTCTGATTCAAATTACCAAGGTTATTTTTGGAATCCTGATACTGCAGAGATTGATAAAGAATGCTTAAATGGCGTTTCAGTTATTATTAACTTAGCTGGAGCAAGTATATCTAAACGTTGGACGGAAGATTACAAGAAAGTCATATTGCGAAGTAGAATCAATTCGTTGGAGTTGCTCAAAATTACACTTCAGAATACCATAAATCATACAGTAACTTCTATTGTTTCTGCTTCGGCAATAGGGATATACCCAGATTCACTGAGTGATTATTACACTGAGGATGAGAAAAATGTGGACGATAGTTTCTTGGGTGAAGTAGTGGTGTCTTGGGAAAATAAAGTAGATGAATTTAAACCTTTAGGTTTGACTGTTGCTAAGGTGCGCATTGGTTTAGTAATGTCAAATGATGGTGGTGCATTACCAGAAATGACTAAGCCTGTTAAGTTTTTTGTTGGTGCTGCTTTTGGCAGTGGTGAGCAATGGCAATCTTGGATTCATATTTCAGATTTGGCGGGTATTTTTCTTTACGCTATTACAAATGAATTAGAAGGGATATATAATGGTGTAGCTCCTAACCCAGTAACTAATAATAAATTGGTAAAGGAAATTGCAAAGAATTTGCATAGGCCATTGTTCTTACCAAATATCCCAAAATTTATAATGCATACAATTCTTGGTGATATGGCCTATATTCTTTTTGCTAGTCAGCGGGTAAGCAGTAAAAAAATTGAAGAGGAGGGGTATATTTTTCAATATGCCAATATATGTCATGCCTTAGCCGATATATTTAATAAGGAAAATAAATGTGTTGATTCTAAAACTAAGATAACTAAAGAGCTTATGTCTTAAAATAGAATAGCATCTGTATAGTTAAATAAGAATCCGCATTTGGCGGATTTTTTTTTAAACTTATATGACATTATGACATTTTTAAAGAATTGGCAGTACTTTTGCCTGCTTTTAATCAGCGATTTAAATTACAACAAATTATGAGTGATAAAGAAAACACGTTGGATGGTGAATTCATGGAAGATGAGCGTTTAGAGGACGAGACAATAGCACAAGAACAAGGTAAAGAAAATGAAGGTGAAGAGTTATCGGAAGAAGATACGCTTAGAGTTGAATTGGCTAAGGAGAAAGATAAATTTTTAAGATTATTTGCAGAGTTTGAGAATTATAAGAGACGTACGTCCAAAGAACGTATGGAATTATTCAAAACTGCTGGTCAAGAGGTGATAGTTTCTTTGTTACCTGTTTTAGATGATTTTGAAAGAGCGATGAAAGAATTAGCAAAGTCAGATGATAAGGAAGTGTTCAAGGGTATAGAATTGATTTATGTGAAATTGAGGGAGACCTTAAAATCAAAGGGCCTACAGATGTTGGAGGTAAATGCTGGCGATGTATTTGATGCAGAAATTCACGAAGCTATTACGCAAATACCTGCACCAAATAAGAAAATGAAAGGGAAAATTATTGACGTTATCGAAAAAGGGTTTTCGTTAGGCGATCGTATTATTAGGCATCCAAAAGTCGTAGTAGGAAATTAAAAAATTGGCATGAAGGAAGATTATTATGAGGTTTTAGGCATAAGCAAGAATGCGTCTGCTGCAGAAATTAAAAAAGCATACCGAAAAAAGGCATTACAATATCATCCTGATAAAAATCCAGGAGATAATTCGGCAGAGGAGATGTTTAAGAAGTCTGCTGAAGCTTATGAGATTTTGAGTGACGCTGATAAGAAAACACGTTATGATCAATTTGGTCATGCTGCTTTTGATGGCGGCGGCGGCGGTTTTGGCGGCGGGGGTATGAATATGGATGATATATTCAGCCAATTCGGCGATATTTTCGGCGGCGGCGGCAGCTTTGGTGGCTTTGGCGGTGGTGGCGGCCAACGAAGAGTTAAAGGAAGTAATTTGCGTATTAGAGTAACGTTGACTATAGAAGAGGTTGCAAATGGAGTAGAGAAGAATGTTAAGGTTAAAAGAAAAGTTCAAGCCGAAGGAGTTACCTATAAAACCTGTAGCACTTGTGGTGGTAGAGGTCAAGTAACAAAAATACAGAATACCATTTTGGGTAGAATGCAAACTGCTGCAGTATGTAGTACTTGCGGAGGTAGCGGTCAGATTTTAGATGGTAAGCCGGGAGATACAGATGAGCAAGGGTTAAAGGTTGTAGAGGAAACAGTTTCAATAAATATTCCTGCCGGTGTTGAAGATGGTATGCAGTTAAAGGTGCCTAATAAGGGTAATGATGCTCCTGGTAATGGAATTCCTGGAGACTTATTGGTGGCGATTGAAACACAAGAACATAGTACCTTAAAGCGTGAAGGAGATAATCTTCATTATGATACTTACGTTAGTATTTCTGAAGCTGTTTTAGGAACATCAAAAGAAATTGATGCTGTAGGTGGTAAAGTTCGTATCAAATTAGAAGCTGGTATACAATCGGGTAAAATATTAAGACTTCGAGGAAAGGGAATTACAAGTCTTAATGGTTACGGTGCCGGTGATCTTTTGGTGCATGTGAACGTTTGGACACCTAAAGAATTAAATAAAGAACAACGAGAATTCTTTGAAAGAATGCAGGGCAATGATAATTTTGAGCCTAAACCTGAGAAATCGGATAAATCATTTTTCGAAAAAGTTAAAGATATGTTCTCTTAGATTTGAAATCTTTCGTTTTTAAATAAAAAACGTATATTTGAGATAATATTGGGTAACCAATATTAATTTTCTTTTTCATAGCAATTTTTTTCCCACCCTTAATTTATTGAGGGTGGGTTTTGCTTTTTATACAGATCGTCCTATTTATGTGTGGTATTAAAAGACCGTAATGTTTAAAGGAATCATAAAGAATGTACCTAGTCAAAACAATTCAATATCTTTGAATAAATTGCGTGCATGAATAACATTTTGGTAGCTAATGGGGTCACCAAACAGTTTGGGGACCATACAGCTTTAAAGAACGTTTCCTTAGAAATCCCCAAAAACAGTATTTATGGATTATTAGGTCCAAATGGAGCTGGTAAAACTACTCTTATACGTATTATCAATCAAATTACTTATCCAGATAAAGGTTCTGTTTATTTTGATGGAAAGCTTTTGAAACCTGAACATATCTCGCAAATAGGGTACTTACCAGAGGAACGTGGACTTTATAAAAGTATGAAGGTCGGTGAGCAGGCATTATATCTCGCACAGCTGAAAGGACTTTCAAGAGCAGAGGCGAAAAAAAGATTGAAATACTGGTTTGAAAAATTGGAAATTGGTGATTGGTGGAATAAAAAGGTACAAGAACTATCTAAGGGTATGGCTCAAAAAATTCAATTTGTTGTCACTGTTCTTCATGAACCTAAACTATTAATTTTCGATGAGCCATTTAGTGGTTTTGATCCAATAAATGCCAACCTTATTAAAGAACAGATTTTGAATTTAAAGAATAATGGTACATCTATTATCTTTTCTACCCATAGAATGGAGTCTGTTGAAGAACTATGCGAGTATATAGCCTTGATTCATAAAGCCGAAAAAATATTGGATGGTAAACTATCAGATATAAAAAAAGCTTATAAGAGCAATATCTTCAAAATTGGTCTTGAAATTGACAATCCAGATGTGTTAATTAATGAAATGCAACTAAAATTTCAGGTATTGACGCATGGTTTTGATGCTATTGAAAAACAGTTAGATCTTACAGTTCAACTTCCTTCAAATGAATCTAGGGAGATTTTAAACTTTTTAGGTGAGAGGGCCAATGTAAAGGGTTTCGTAGAAACTACACCCACTGCCAATGATATTTTTATTCAGACTATTCAAAATAGAAACCTATCGCATGAATAAATTGCCGTTAATTATAAAAAGGGAATACTTGGCAAAGGTGCGTAACAAGTCTTTCGTTATCATGACTTTTTTGAGCCCTATATTAATGGTTGGTATGATATTGCTTATTGCGTATTTAACTCAGTTGAATGATAATGAGAAAAGGGTGATAGCGGTATTGAATGAAAGTGGTTATTTTTCAAATGAATTTAGTGCATCAGAAGCTACATCTTATGTTAATTTTAGAGATGTGACTTTAACACAGGCTAAAGATTCTACTGTAAGTCAGGGGTATTATGGTCTTATATATTTACCTGATGAGCCAAATTTGGAACAAGTTGCGCAGCGAGCCTTTTTTTACAGTAAAAATGCGCCTAGTGCTACTATTTTAGATAAGTTGGAAAATATTATTACAGGGAGATTACGGCAAGAAAGATTAAGGGAACTTGGGTTGTCACCTAAGGAATATGCAGCTATGGATCGTCGTTATGATATTAATATTGAAACGTTTGATGGTCTACAAAATATAAAAGGAATAAATGAGATAAAAGCAGTAATTGGGGGAGCTTTTGGTTACTTGATTATGATGTTCATTATCATTTATGGTGGGTTTGTGATGCGTAGTGTTATAGAGGAGAAAACCAGTAGAATTATTGAGGTCATTATCTCATCGGTAAAACCGTTTCATCTAATGATGGGCAAGATTATTGGGACCTCATTGGCGGGTATAACCCAATTCGGAATTTGGATTATTTCTGGGGCAATTTTACTGTTTATTGGTCTGGCTATTTTTGATATTGATCCGGCTTCATTAACAAAAGGGGGCATGACCCAAGGCATGGCTAATGGAACAAATGTAGATGTAGATGCCGTAACTCAAAATATACAATTATATGCCCAAGAGATTTTTGAAATCCCAATTTTCGCAATGTTGGTTTTCTTTATAGTTTACTTTGTTCTTGGGTATTTGATTTATAGTTCTATATATGCGGCGATAGGTGCTGCAGTAGATAATGAAACCGATACGCAACAGTTTATTTTCCCTGTTATTTTACCTTTAATGTTGGCCATTTACGTTGGTTTCTTTTCTGTCTTCAGTAATCCAAATGGGCCAATTGCAGTAGCGTTTTCCCTATTTCCATTAACATCACCAATAGTAATGCTGATGCGACTTCCTTGGGGTATTGGGGAAGGTGGAGTGCCCGTTTGGCAATTAGTCAGTTCTATTTTGATTTTAATAGCTACTTTTATTGGTATTGTTTGGGTAGCGGCTAAAATTTACCGTGTGGGCATCCTTATGTACGGTAAAAAACCTAGTTATAAAGAATTGTACAAATGGCTTAAATATTCATCATGATCCAGGAGAATACAGAAAAGATTAAGGATATTATTGAGGATGATATTTGGGGAACGATAAAAATTTTTTTAGAGCTTGGGATTCATTTTGGCGAAGGAGATAACAGAATTGAACTAACCATAGGTCTGTTGCTGTTGATTACAATGGCTTTTTTGCTTACAAGTACCATTCTTCAAGGCATAAGAAAGTTTTTTACACGTAAAATGGAAGTGGATGATAAACTGAAGTTTATAAGCATCTTCAAATTTATCAAATATTTGGTCTATGTGATAGTAATACTTTTTACGATGAGTGCTGCTGGAATTAATATTACAATTCTTATTACAGCTTCTGCTGCTTTGTTTGTTGGACTTGGTCTCGCGTTACGAGAAATTTTTCAAGATATAATTGGTGGAATTTTTATAATTTTAGATAAGTCGTTGCGAGTCGGAGATATCATTGAAATCGATAATAAGATAGGAAAGGTCTTTGAAATTAAATTACGAACGACTAGGGCAATTACTAGAGACGATAAGGTTATTATTATACCTAATCACAAGTTTATAAGTGATATCGTTTATAATTATACACAGAACCATAAAACGACTAGAGAATCAATTAAAATCGGGGTATCATATGGTAGCGATGTACAACTTGTGACTAAAATATTATTAGATATAGTTAAGACGCATAGAAATGTATTAAAGAGCCCGAAGCCTTTTGTGATATTTGAAGATTTTGGGGACTCAGCTTTATTATTTTCTTTGAATTTTTATATCATCGATAGTTTTTCTGATCCACGAATAAAGAGTGAGTTACGGTATAAGATTGATGCGGAGTTTAGAGCTAATAAGATTACCATACCTTTTCCGCAAAGAGATATACATTTATTTCAGCAGGGTCCTTTTCAGCATAGCAATGTTTCAAATTTAGAGAATAATGAAGAAGCATAGCAAACTAGTTCTATGGCTTTTCTTTTGGATTGTAGCTATCAATCCAATTCTTGCTCAAACACCAGATGTATTTAGAGTTGAGTATATGCTCATGCCAGATAATAGTGGTGATGTAGAAACTTCTCGTATTAAGTTGGTATTGAATGTGCCATTAGCCTTACGTAAAAAACAAGATTACATTATTTTAGGGGCGGAATATAATCGGTATAATTTTGAAGTGCCAGATGATTTATTTCCTAATTCTAATGATTTGAGTAAGTTTCATGTTGTAGATATTAACATGGCTTACATGTATAAATTAAGCGATAAATGGCGCTTGATAGGGGTAGTTACACCAAGGTGGTCTTCAAATTTTGTTGAAGAATTACAGGACGATGATTTTAATATGAACTATACGATTGGTGCCTACAAAAATATAAAGGATATTGAAAAACCCTTTATTCTTGTTCTAGGAATTTCCTATAATGGAACTTCACCTATAGATGTGCCGTTGCCTTTTGTGTATTATGAAAAGCGTTTTCATCCTAATTGGTCTTATGTTTTAGGAGCTCCGAAGTCAGGTATGAAATATTTTACTAAAAAAGGACATTTCTTTCAAACCGAACTGTTCTTAGATGGCTATTATGTAAATATTCAGAACAACATTTTACTACCTGGTAATAATTTATCTACAGATGTTTCTTCTACGGCATTATTATTGACTTTAGGATATCAATACAAAATAACAAAGGATATGTCCGTTTACCTTATAGGAGGTCACTCCTTATTTCAGAATGGGGTATTGAGGGATATGGAGCGAAACGATATTTTCACCTTAAATGATGAAGCTGGCCTTTATTTTAGAACAGGATTTAGAATAGGAATTTAAAAAGTAGTTATGTCAAAAATATTAGTGATAGAAGATGAAGCGGCAATTAGAAGGGTGCTGGTTAAAATCTTATCTGAAGAAAATGATGCATATTCTGTTGAGGAAGCTGAAGATGGATTGAAAGGAATTGAAGCAGTAAAGAACAATGACTATGATTTGGTTCTTTGTGATATTAAAATGCCTAAAATGGATGGTGTTGAAGTATTGGAGGCTGCAAGAAAAATAAAACCAGAAATACCATTCATAATGATTTCTGGTCATGGTGATTTAGATACGGCCGTTAATACAATGCGTTTAGGTGCCTTTGATTATATTTCAAAACCGCCAGATTTGAATAGGCTATTAACAACAGTAAGAAATGCCTTGGACAGAAAGGGTTTGGTCGTTGAAAATAAAAAATTAAAGAAAAGGGTGAGTAAGAATTATGAGATGATTGGGGAAAGTAGCGAAATTAGTATCATTAAAGATATGATAGAAAAAGTAGCTCCTACTGATGCTCGTGTTTTGATTACAGGGTCTAATGGAACAGGAAAAGAGTTAGTAGCACATTGGCTACATGAAAAAAGTGCAAGAAGTGCAGAATCATTTATTGAAGTCAATTGTGCTGCAATACCATCTGAGTTAATTGAAAGTGAACTGTTCGGCCATGTGAAAGGGGCTTTTACATCTGCTGTTAAGGATAGAGCGGGTAAATTTGAGGCAGCTAATAAGGGAACTATATTTTTAGATGAGATTGGTGACATGAGTCTTTCTGCACAGGCAAAGGTCTTGAGGGCACTTCAAGAAAGTAAGATATCAAGGGTAGGTACAGACAGGGATATAAAGGTTGATGTTCGAGTTATTGCAGCCACCAATAAAGATTTAAAAAAAGAAATTGAAGAGGGCAACTTTAGGGAAGATTTATATCATCGTCTAGCCGTAATTCTTATTCAAGTACCAAGTTTGAATGAAAGAAGGAATGATATTCCGTTATTAATTCAACATTTTTCGAAGAAAATCACAGAAGAACAAGGTATGGCTGCCAAAACTTTTTCAGATACGGCAATTAAGTTATTAAAGGCATATGACTGGACTGGGAATATTCGTGAGCTTAGAAATGTAGTCGAGCGCCTTATCATACTTGGTGGGCAAGACGTTTCTGAAGATGATGTGAAATTATTTGCCAGTAAATAAGTTAATCATGGTCTTAATTTTTAGTTACGCAATTTCCAAGTTTGTTTAAAGCGTGAAGGGTAATTTCTTTGGTGCGTAAATTGTAATACTTGGTTCCCTCAGATAAATTAGGTTGAAGCAACTGACTTTCACATTCGTCGAATATTTTTTTAGCAAAAGCCTTTGCTTCTTTACAATTAACAGTTTCTACTACTTTCCCAAGGGAGATTCTGTATTTTTCCAATGAAGCATCAATTTTATCATTGAGGCTAGAAGTTTTAGTGTTATTCGCAGTTGTTGCAGCATTTATTGTAGTAGTAGAGTTCATAGACAACATGTCATTGGAATATGCGCTGTTATGAGTGTCGTGAGAATCAAGTACAAGCATTGTATGTTCAGTAAGCTCAATAGATTTGTCTAAAATTTTTTTAGTGCCTTGTAGTGTTGTAGATTTGGTAGCAAGTACCAAAACAGCTAAATTTTCATTCATACTTGTTTTAGCAGAAGAACATCCACAAATATCCAATTGAGTTTTAGATTTTTCTAAGGCATTTAAAGCTTTATAAGTATAAAACCTAGCATGATTAATATCATCTGTAAGCAGTGCCGTATTTATTTGAGATTTGGCAAAACCCATATTCGAATTGGCATATTCACATTCTAAATTAGGCCGATATGATGACAGTAATACTACAGCAATAGCGCAGAAAATATAGGTAGTTTTCTTCATTGGTAGGTTTTTGCAGTGTAAAATTTGGGATTTTACTACGATGAATTTAAGTGGTTTAGCGGATAGAAAATATTATATTCGTTACAATACCTATGAATTTCGATAAACGGAAATTTATTTAAATGTCATAACGTGTAGTTGAAAACTTGAATTAGTATCACTAGAATTTAAATTTTATATTTCAGCATGGATAAGATAAATCTAGAAAAATACAAAGCCAATGAGAACTTTAAAATGTCTGAAACGATAACCTATGAAGATTTCGGAAAATCGGATAAGAAACTAAAAAAAGAATTATCAGTAATTAGAAGGAAACTTGGCGAGTTTCAAGATACTATATATGCACATGGCAAATATAGTATATTAGTATGCTTACAAGGTATGGATACTGCCGGTAAAGATAGTTTGATACGGGAAATATTCAAAGATTTTAATGTTAGTGGTGTAGAGGTGCATAGTTTTAAAGTACCTACTGAATTGGAGTTAAGTCATAATTATTTATGGAGACATTATTTAGTTTTACCAGCAAAGGGCAAATTTGGAGTTTTTAATAGAACACATTATGAAAATGTATTGGTCACTAGAGTGCATCCTGAATATATATTAAATGAACACATTCCTGGAATTCACTCAGTAGAAGATATAGATCAAAAATTTTGGGATAAAAGGTTTGATCAAATCAATGATTTTGAGCGCCACCTAGCTGAAAATGGCACCTTGATATTTAAGTTTTTTCTAAATCTATCGAAGGAGGAACAACGTCAGCGTCTTTTAAGGAGACTGGCCCTAAAAGAAAAACATTGGAAATTTTCACCAAGTGATTTAAAGGAGCGTGGTTTATGGAAGAGCTATAAAAAATACTACGAAGAAGCTATTTCAAGAACTACCAAAGATCATGCGCCTTGGTTCGTAGTACCGGCAGATAATAAAAAGGCTACAAGATTAATAGTTGCCAATATTTTGCTTCAATCGTTAAAAAAATACAAAGATATTAAGGAGCCTATGTTGAGCGATAAAATATTAGCTAATTTAGGCACTTATGAAGAACAATTACAAGGTGAAAAGTAGGCTTACACTGTTAATAGCTATTGTCTTTTCTTATTTAGGGTTTGCTCAAGACACGGATCAAGAACAGCTTAAAAAGCTGTACGATGTAGCCTTAACGCAGGGTAAAGGGTACGATTGGTTGAATTATCTGTCGAATCAAATCGGCGGGCGACTTTCAGGATCAGTACAAGCTCAACAAGCAGTTAATTACACAAAAGCACAATTAGACTCCTTAGGATTGGATAACGTGTGGTTACAACCGGTTATGGTACCTAAATGGGTGAGGGGTACACCAGAGTTTGCATATTTTGAAACCACACCTGGTGTGACTACAAACGTGGCAATATGTGCATTGGGTGGTTCGGTCGCAACTCCTCCAAAAGGTATTAAAGCAAGTATTATAGAGGTCAGTGGTATTGAGGAATTGGCCACTATAGGAAAGGATAAAATTAAGGGTAAAATTGTTTTTTTTAATAGGCCAATGGATCCTACTCAAATTAATACGTTCAATGCTTATTCTAATGTTGTGGATCAACGTTACTCAGGAGCTTTAGAAGCTTCAAAGTATGGTGCGTTAGGTGTTGTTGTACGGTCAATGAACCTTCGTTTAGATGACTTTCCTCATACAGGCTCGATGGGGTATGGTGAGCAACTAGTAGAAGATAGAATACCAGCAGCAGCAATAAGTACCAACGCTGCAGATTTGTTAAGTATATCGCTAAAGTTAAATCCAGAAATTAATTTTTACTTTAAGCAGAATTGCAAGCAATTTGAAGATGTTGAATCTTATAATGTTATAGGAGAGATTAAAGGTAGTACTAGACCAGAGGAAATTATCTTAGTGGGTGGTCATTTGGATTCTTGGGATCTGGGAGATGGATCTCATGATGATGGAGCAGGGTGCGTTCAGAGTATGGAGGTTTTAAATCTTTTTAAAAAAACAGGATATAAACCAAAACGAACCATTAGGGTTGTTTTGTTTATGAATGAAGAGAATGGATTAAGAGGAGGGATAAAATATGCTGAACTAGCTGCTTCAAACAAGGAGAATCACATATTTGCCTTAGAAAGTGATTCGGGGGGCTTCTCTCCACGAGGTTTTACGTTTGATTGTTCGGATAAAGATTTTGAGAAAGTTAAAGGATGGAAAGAATTGTTTGAGCCTTACCTAGTGCATTATTTCCAAAAAGGTGGAGCTGGAGCTGATATAGGTCCGTTAAAAAAGCATAATGATATGGTATTGGCTGGTCTACGTCCAGATTCACAACGTTATTTTGATTACCACCATGCTGAAAATGACACATTTGAACATGTAAACAAACGTGAGCTTCAATTAGGAGCAGCTACAATGGCAAGTTTAGTATACTTGGTAGATAAGTATGGATTTTAAATTATCATAGTAAATTTCGATTATTCTGTTTTAAAATGAATAGGGTGTCAATTTATTGGAAATTGACATCGTTAGTACAATTCCATTTGTGATAAAAAAGAGGTCAATACATACAAATCAATATTTAAGCCATTCTCTACCAAGTTTTAAAAAACTACGATTGGTGAGATTATCAGCCTTATGACCTCTAAACAAATAATGAGCTAGCATTATGCCCTATGGCAGCAACAAATCGTAATAAGTCTATTTGGTAAATATGTTGTTTAACAACCATATAAAATGAAACGTTTATTGTCAGTTAACAAAAAAACATACTATTGTTAAGCATAAAGTATTCTACTCGAAAGAAGTATTGATAAAATGGTTTATCTCCGCCTCACTCTTTTATTCTCTGGGTGTTAAAATAGCTAAAAGGCACAAACCGTTAAATTTCTTTACCTTTGTACCATATTTAAAAACGGTATAATGGAAGATGGAATTTACGCCAAGTTCAATACAAACAAAGGCGAGATATTAGTAAAGCTAACACATGATAAAACTCCCGGAACGGTAGGTAATTTTGTGGCCTTAGCAGAAGGTGATAAGGAAAATAATGCAAAGAGTAAAGGAGAGCCTTACTATAATGGCTTGAAATTTCATAGGGTTATTCCAGATTTCATGGTTCAAGGTGGATGCCCACAAGGAAAGGGAACTGGTGATGCAGGTTATAAGTTTGATGACGAGTTTCATCCAGATTTGAAACATGATGCACCAGGTGTACTTTCAATGGCAAATTCTGGTCCAGGTACTAATGGGAGTCAATTTTTTATTACTCATGTTCCAACTCCTTGGCTAGATAATAAGCATACTATTTTTGGTAAGGTAGAAGCTGGGCAAGAAGTAATCGATGAAATAGCACAAGACGATAAAATTGAATCTTTAGAGATAGTAAGAGTAGGCGAGGAAGCTAAAAATTGGGATGCTGTAAAAGCATTTGAAGATTTTAATGCCTCCGGTGAAGTTCGTTTAGCTGCTGAAAAGGAAAAACAAGAAGCAGAGCTTGATAATGTGGCTGCAGGTTTTGAGTCAACTAAGTCTGGTCTTCGGTATAAAATGATTCAAAAAGGTGACGGAGTTAAAGCTGAAAAAGGTAAAAAAGTATCTGTTCATTATGAAGGTTCTCTTTTGAACGGGCAAGTTTTTGACTCTTCTTATAAGCGTAATTCACCAATTGATTTTCAATTAGGTATTGGTCAAGTAATACCAGGTTGGGATGAAGGTATTTTGCTTTTGCAAGTTGGTGATAAAGCTCGTTTTGTCGTACCATCAAATTTAGCCTATGGATCTGCTGGAGCTGGTGGGGTAATACCTCCAGATGCTACATTAATTTTTGATGTAGAATTAATGAAAGTTGGTTAATTAAGAGGGTATTAAAATAATGGGGACACCTTTATCTTTAAGATAGAGGTGTTTTTTTTGTTTAAAATTATTAAAAATAGAAAAAAGCTTTTTTGTTATTACAATCAACGTTACTTTTTTCGGGTTTTCATGCTGCTCGCAATCAACACGATATTAATAATCAATAACACCAGAAATACTGTAAAAAATGTGGTCATAAATCAATTGATAAGGTTGGGGAACAAATCATTGTTTAATCAAGAGATGCTAAAACAAGTAAAAGGTTGCGTTTATGTTAAACATTTTTTAAAATTTAACTTTTGACCACAAAAAAACCCTAACCAATTGGTTCGGGTTTTTTACTATAAAAAAGTTAAATCGTTACCTAGTCAATTACTTTCACATTAACGGCGTTTAATCCTTTTTTACCTTGTTGTAGTTCAAATTCCACAACATCACCTTCTCGAACTTCATCGATTAAGCCAGAAATGTGTACAAAATGATCTTCGTTTGAACCATCTTCAGTGATAAAACCATACCCTTTGGAATCATTGAAGAATTTTACTGTTCCTTTACTCATAATAGAAAAATTAAATATTAATTAAAGCGCAAATATAACATTTTATTATTAATTATGCGAAAATTATTAACATTACATTAACATTATATTTAGGTTAATAACGACGACTAACCTACTGACTATGAACTTCTTTTTGCCCTTACGATGTAGGGTCTGGAGTCATTCTGAGGTACGGTTTTACTTCTGTAACTCCCTTTGTGAACATTTTTTTTGCATCTACCGTAGAAATTGCAGGGCTAACCACAACATCTTTACCATGTTCCCAATTCGCTGGGGTAGCAACTTTATGATTTGCAGTAAGTTGTAAAGAATCTATTACTCTTAGCAGTTCGTAAAAGTTTCTTCCAGTTGAAGCAGGGTAAGTCAATGTTAGCTTAACCGATTTATCGGGCGCTATAATAAACACAGAACGCACAGTAAGGTTATTATCGGCATTAGGGTGAATCATATCATATAGATTAGAAACTTTTTTATCCTCATCGGCAATGATAGGGAAGTTGACTACCGTGTTTTGTACTTCATTGATATCTTTTATCCATTCCGCGTGAGATGCTGCGCTATCTACACTAAGTGCCAACATTTTTACATTTCTTTTATCAAATTCATCTTTAAATTTAGATGCGGTACCAAGTTCAGTTGTACAAACCGGAGTAAAATCTGCAGGATGTGAAAATAATATTCCCCAGCTATCTCCAAGATAATCATAAAGATTTATGGTTCCCATCGAACTATCTGCTGTAAAATCGGGTGCTTTGTCCCCTAATCGTATTGTTGACATAAGTATGTTTTTAGTATTGAAAATTATATCCTATAAAATTAGTAGATTATTCAATTATAGGTAAAAATTTTAGGTTAAAAGTCTATTAAAATTTCTATTTTTAAAAAATGGAAGAGCTAAAAAAATTAAAGTATCCTATAGGCCAATTTGAATATCCGGTTGGAATTTCAGAGAATAATATTAGTAGTTGGATAGCTGTATTAGAAGAACTTCCAGAAAGACTAACCAACCTAGTAAAGGATTTTTCAAATAAACAATTGGAAACACCATACAGGAATGGAGGATGGACCGTTAGGCAGGTTATTCATCACTTGGCCGATAGTCATCACCATAGTTATACTCTTTTTAAATGGGCCTTGACAGAGAATAGACCGTTAATTAAGGCATATGAAGAAAAGGATTGGAGCGATATGATAGATGCTAAAATTGCACCAATTGAACTATCCTTAAATTACCTAAGTGCTTTACATGCAAAATTGGTGTATATGTTAAAAAGCCTCTCATCAGAAGATTTTCAAAAATGTTATATCCATCCATATGGAAGCGTTAATGTTTCGGTAGCAGAAAACCTTGGTAAATATGCTTGGCATAGCAACCATCACTTTGCGCATATTCAAAATTTAGCCTTACGAAAAGGGTGGTGAACTATTAACTAAAGAATTTAGCTTAAATATATTTTAGTAGGGTATACATCGGTTTTTCTACTTCAATGGCATTTTTGAAAGGAATTTTTGTATTTCCAATTATGGTAAAGTCATTGGATAGGTAGAAGGGTAAGGCCAAGCCTTTTTGCATAGCTTCTAAATAGATTACGCTCTTTGAGAGCTCTTTGGCTCGAGTTGTTACAAATTCTAAGGTTTTTCTACCAATACCTAATCGGGTATATTTATTTTGTATATATATCTTGTCAATATATAATGAATTACGTTTACTATGCTTATCGATAGCCTTGTCAAGAGTGATTTTTAAAATACCGGCATAGCTTTTATTCGTTCTAATGAGATACAAAGATGTGTTTTGATCCAGTTCCTCTTTCAGCAATACCTTTTTAGTGAAACTATTTTCAATATATGTGGATGTGTCGCCATTTGGCCAAAGATGGCGGTAATGCTCGTTGTATGCAATTGTACCTATACCAATATAGGTGTCATATAAATTAGGTACAAGCAGTTCAAAAAGTACGCTATCGTTCATGATTCTTCGTTTAGACTAATTGAACTACAAACTTTTAAGTAGGGTGGTAATTGAATCATACAGTAGCTTTCCATTTAATATTACAGCCTATACTCGGTTTTTGATGCGCAGTAATGACATTACCCTGCAATAAATTATTCAAAGCATTACGAAGATCTTTACCATTTAAGGGGAGTTTGTTCCCTGGCCTAGAATCATCTAATTGACCCCTATACACTAGTTTTAATTCATCATCGAAAAGATAAAAATCTGGGGTACAAGCGGCACTATAGCTTTTGGCAACTTCTTGATGTTCATCATATAGATAGGGGAATGGGTAGTTTTCGGCTTTGGCCTTAATCCTCATAAAATGTGGCGCATCTTCAGGATATTTTTCAACATCATTACTTGAAATAGCAATAAAACCTATGCCTTCGTTTTCATATTCATTTGCTAATCTTGTAATCTCTGGATTTATGTGAATTACAAA
The DNA here is from genome assembly GCF_005771495.1 of Maribacter sp. ACAM166. Taxonomy (GTDB): domain Bacteria; phylum Bacteroidota; class Bacteroidia; order Flavobacteriales; family Flavobacteriaceae; genus Maribacter. Next base: position 89,837 of record NZ_VAUW01000008.1, on the reverse strand, counting down.
AGGGCAATGATTACAAATAAACATAATGACCGTTCCCTTTGATCCTTTTAGTGCGTGAATATTCATCGTTTTTTTACTCACTGTATCTAATAAGCTGAATTCTGGTGCCACGGTGCCTAAAGCTAGCATGTTGCTCTCTGTTCTTGCCATAAATTTAGAATTTAATTACACAAAGTTAAGAAATTAAAAGACCTTGTATTTTGCCGTTACATTGACTAAATTCAATATAGTATTAAACACCAATTTATGAAGAATTCATATTCATCTCTTTCATTGGCAATCCAAGATTTACAAAGGGAAGGGTATACGGAAGATTTTAACCTTTGTGATGCCGGTGTGGAACATAAACATAAAAATTGTATTCACAGTACAACGGAGTTAGATGTTGTTAAGTTTTATAGGTTTGAAGGAGATAGTAATCCCGATGATAATACTATTTTATATGTGATTGAAACTTCAAGTGGCGTCAAAGGGCTTCTGGTAGATGCTTACGGTATGTATGCTGGTAATGTACCTCGAGATTTAATCAAAAAACTCAACATAGTTAGATGAACGACGAAATTTCTTGGAACGACTTTACTAAAATAAATATGAGGGTAGGTACTATCATAGCTGTGTTTGATTTTCCGAAGGCTAGGAATCACTCCTATAAACTTCATGTTGATTTTGGTTCAGATTTAGGTGTCAAAAAGACGTCGGCTCAAATAACTAAGAAGTATGAAAAGGAGGAACTTATAGGATTGCAAGTTGTCGCAGTTGTCAATTTTCCTAAAAAACAGATTGCCAATTTTATGAGTGAATGTTTTATATTGGGCGCTGTAGAGGACAAGACAGTGGTACTAGTTCAGCCACAAATGAAAGTGCCTAACGGATTAAAAATTTCATAGCTTATTGACTGAAAATTTATTAGATAGCGTTCATATTAATTTTGATTCAGGTTCATTGTGGGTGATGAACCTTGTTTTGGGTTTGGTCATGTTTGGCGTTGCTTTAGAAATTTCAATAAAGGATTTTAAACCGTTATGGTTAAAGCCTAAGTCATTAGTAGTTGGTTTACTCTGTCAGTTTGTTTTACTACCAGCATTAACATACCTACTTGTTCTGTTCATAGAACCAATGCCTAGTATTGCTTTAGGGATGTTTATGGTAGCGGCATGCCCAGGTGGTAATATCTCTAATTTCATATCCTATCTTGCGAAAGCGAATACAGCTTTATCGGTAAGCCTTACTGCGGTTGCTACGATTTTGGCTATAGTTATGACACCATTAAATTTTCATTTTTGGTCAATGCTTTATGCTCCAAGTTTAAATTTAATTCAAGAAATTTCAATTTCGTCTGTCGGAATGTTTAAGCTCGTATCATTGCTTTTGGGCGTACCATTATTATTGGGTATGTATGTGAATTATCATAGACCAGTTTTGGCTAATAAAATGGCTAAAAAGCTTAAAGTTGTTTCGTTGCTCTTTTTTATATTTTTGGTTCTAATCGCATTTTATAATAATCGAGTAATCTTTATGGATTACATTGAATACGTGTTTTGGATTGTTTTAATACATAATCTTATTGCATTTTCCACTGGGTATAGTATTGCCATATTATTTCGATTGCCAAAAAAAAATGTAAAAGCGATTACCATTGAAACTGGTATACAGAATTCGGGTTTAGGTCTCTTACTGATTTTTACCTTTTTTGATGGATTAGGTGGTATGGCACTTTTAGCTGCTTTTTGGGGAATTTGGCATATTATTTCTGGCTTGACATTAGCTGCCTTTTGGAATTTTAAATTTAGACTTAAAGAAACTTTAGCTTGAGCGGTTTTGTGTATTCAATTGTAAAACTCGCAGTAAAGTCGGGTCTATATTCTTATCATAAACGAATAAAGGTATTCGGGTTGGAAAATATTCCTAAATACAAACCTATATTATTTTTACCTAATCATCAAAGTGCTTTAATCGATGTGCTATTAATTGGTACAGACTGCAAACGAAAACCATTCTTTTTAACTCGGGCAGATGTATTCTCAAAACCATTTTTGAAAAGTATCTTCTCCTATTTTCGAATGTTGCCGATTTACAGAATGAGGGATGGGAGAAAAACCCTATCTAATAATAATTTGATTTTTGATGAATGCGCCTATTTGTTAAATAGGGGAGAGGCATTGGTTGTTTTTCCTGAAGCCAATCACAACCTTAAGCGTAGAGTAAGGCCATTGAGTAAAGGTTTCACTAGAATCATCTTAAGAGCTTTTGAGATGAATCCTACTTTGGATATTCAACTGGTGCCTATCGGTTTAAATTATAAGAATGCAGCAAATTTTCCAGATGAGGTTGCCGTTTATTATGGAAAGCCAATATCAGCTAGGAGTTTGTATGATAAAGCAAATTTGAATGAATCTAGCTTGGCTATTAAAAACGACGTTGCTTCACGATTAAAGGGGCTTACTACGCATATACCAGAAGAATTGGATTATGATGCGTCTATTAGAACCTTACATAATGTAAATGCGAATTTTTTAAATCCTGAAGAGATAAATAATAAGTTGAAGTTATTTACTGCTGAAAAATTAAGTGATTCAAAACCACAATCTATAAAGAGTGGGAAAATATCTTTTTCCTATTATGTTCTGGTTCTTTTCAATTTTCCGGTTGTGCTTTTTTGGTGTTTAGTGATAAAACCAAAAATACAGGAACCTGAATTTATGGGCACCTTTAGATTTGCAACAGGCTTTATCTTATTTCCTGTTTATCTAACCCTACTTCTTCTCTTACTAGCTTTTTTCTTGAGTTTCAACATTGCACTACTAAGTGTATTTTTATTAACTATGTTAAATATGGTGTTGGTTAAATTCGCTTTAGATTAAGTGCCAAGTTTTTAATTGTCTAATTAGAGTAAACCTATTAAGGGGTGGTGTAAAATAAAACAACCCTAAGATATTTTAGAATCTTAGGGTTGTTTTTATACTACATCATTTCACCAAAGAAAATGGCATTCATTAGTAGTTTATTGGTTCCATACCAATACGCTCTAAAGTTGGTATTGTCTGTAAATGCGATGACTTTACCTTTCCCTAATCCTTGTACTTGGAACGGTACAGAGTTTTTAATCAATTCTAAATTCTCTTCAGAGACATATCCACTCAATAATGGATTATTAGTATAGGTTATAGGGTTGTTATAACTATCCTTATCTGGTTTAATGTAAACATTGGTATTTCTAAATAACGCTAAATTATCATTCTTATAACCAAAATTAATAGGATGAGAGCGATCTAATTTTGATTCAAAAATGGCACCACCAGTAACTTGGGCACCGCTAAAATCTTGCTTCTGTTCAAAGGTTATATTTTTGGCAACCAAAGTATCGGATTTAAACTCCAAATTCATAAACTCATTCTTACTAAACCATTTGGCAACATCTCTGAAACCAATCAGCGTTCCTCCATTTTTAACCCATTCTTTTAATTTTTCTACAACTTTCTTGTCAATTGCGCTACCATTAAAACTAGGAAGTATAATATCTGTATACTTATCAAGATTGACCCTATTCAAATAACTTAAATCTAATTTAGTAAGTGGCATATTATAACGGGTATCAAATTGATGCCAAATTTCACCAGCGTCATACGAACGAACGCCCTCACCAACGATTATAGCTACTTTTTGTTTTTTTATGGGGTCAAAATCATTACTACCTAAGTCGATTCCTTTAGTTAAACCTGTACCTACCGCAGTTATGTTCAACATGCTTTCTGTAGCTACGTTTTGAAGAAATGTAAACAGTTCTGATGCATTCAAGTCTTGGTTTTGAACAGGTACCATTATAGTACCGTAATCATAAGTTTTTCCTTCTACTGAGAATGGTTTTTTCGCAACCTTGGCGCGTAATCCATTTTCTATGATAGCATGTAATGCCTTTGGAGTGTAATATTCGTTCCACTCAAATAAATACGCATAATTGGTCTGACCGCTAACACCACCTTTAATTGGTTTCAAATCTTTTATTTCCTCCCCAGCGTTGCTTAATGAACTTACCTCGGCATAATCTACATTAAATGCCAACGGAAATGTCCATGCAGAAATATCATAGAAAAGACTATCTGTAAAAGTGGTGCGTTTTTCGAACATCGCTTTTAGTAGTCTAGGATTCTTTTGTTCCATTGGTACCACATAGCTATTTTCCTTAGTATAAGATTTGCCAGCAATGGTTGTATTTTCTTTTAATGAATGCACCTCAATCTGATGTCTTTTTAAAATTTCAGCCAAATGCCATGCCTTAGCACCATCTTTAGCATCACCAAAAACAAAGGCCTTTGTTTTACTTTTCGATGCTTCGGTCTTTATATCTTTATAAAACTGTTGTTGATATCCCAATATTTTTTCACGCATAGTTTTGGCCGCTTCAATAGTGGAAAGTGCTGTGGTAAATTGGTTTCTAATCGTAAAGGGGAAAGTTAATAATCCGTTTTCACTTTCTTGAATATGACCTCTTGAACTGGCTTGTTCAAACAAAATGCCAATACCACCGTTTACATCGGGGAAGGTAGAGCCCTTACCATAGTAGTAATCATCATACCCTTCCTCAGAATAATATAGTGAGCCAATTTTATCCAAAGCCTTTGCATGATAAGTACCTATTTCTGCGGTTAATTGCTGATTCACCTTTGGCGTTAATGGATGGACCCGTGTTGGTTCGCCCGGCTGAAAGAAAAATGTTGAATTTGTGCCCATTTCGTGATGGTCTGTAAGAATATTTGGTAACCATTTGTAGAATGTTTTTATTCGTGCTCTACTTTCTGGCAATTGTACAGGTAGCCAATCTCGGTTCATATCGAACCAATAGTGGTTTGTTCTACCGCCAGGCCAAACTTCATGATATTCACGCTCATTATTATCAGAAACTAAGTTGATGCTTTTATTGCTATTCGCCCAGTAAGCAAAACGTTGTAACCCATCAGGATTGAAAGAAGGGTCCATCAAAATAACCATATTCTCCAATAAATTCTCTATTTCAGGACCTTGGGCTGCGGCTAAGTAATAGGCATATGCCAAACCTGCATTAGAGCCACTCGGTTCATTACCATGAATAGAAAAACCTTGGTATACCACAATAGGCATCTTGGATAAATCGGTAATCCCTCCATCTTCTGTAAGAGCAATATGATTCTTTCTTATTTCTTCAATGTTTTGCTGGTTTTTAGGGGAAGTTACTGTCAATAATAGAATAGGTCTGCCTTCAAATGTTTCTCCCCGGTTTTCAATCGTTATTCTATCACTGGCCTTAGCTAACGTTTGCATGTATACCATTAATTTGTCATGCGTGACATGCCATTCACCAACTTCATGCCCAATGATTTCGGCTGGTTTTGGGATACTTTGGTCATAGCTGATATTTTGGGGTAAATAATAGTCTAATGTCAATTTGTCTTGGGCAACAACTTTAAAACAAAGTGTGACTAAAGCATAAAGGATGATTTTTTTCATGTTAGTTTTTGTGTTTACGTAAACCTCATGGAGAATTTAACGAGAGATGCAATTAAAAATTTTGTTTGGCGATGCAATCTTAAAAGGATTAATGCCTACTGATAGATAAAAATTCAAAACGATCCAAAAAATAAGGATCGTTTTGAATTTTCAACATATTATTTTATTTAAATGTCTTCAAAGCTCACATCGGTAAAACTAGAGGTACTGGTTGAAGGTTTTTCTATTTCTGGCTCAGTTTCAGTTTCCTCTTTTTTGAAATCTTTTTGATGTCTTTCAGATATTACCTCTGATCCTTTTTCATTAATGATGAAATCCATCATTTCCTCAACATTCTCTTTAAAGGCATCAAAATCTTCTTTATACAAGTAGATTTTATGCTTTTTATAATGGAAAGACCCATCATCGTGGGTGAATTTTTTACTTTCGGTTATTGTAAGGTAGTAATCGCCAGCCTTGGTGCTTCTTACATCAAAAAAATAAGTCCGTCTGCCTGCGCGTAAAACTTTGGAGTGAATTTCTTCCTGGTCTGATAAATCTCTTTCGCTCATTTCTTATGTTTAGTGTAATTGATACTATCAAAAATGGAAAAAAAAATGCTATCCGACAACAATTTTCTAATTTTCTTTCTCTGATAGCTGTTTGGCGTAAAGTTCTTTATAATAGCCATCTTTAAAATTTAATTCTTCATGAGTACCTTGTTGAATGAGTCTTCCATCTTCTAAAACAAGAATTCGGTCCGCATTTTTAGCCGAAGAAACCCGGTGGCTTACAATGAGGGTGGTTCTATTTTTAGACGCCTTTTTTAGATTATTTAGAATCTCTTCCTCAGTTTCCGTATCAACTGCTGAAAGACAATCATCAAATAAATATATTTTCGGTTTTTTAATGAGCGCTCTAGCAATAGATACACGTTGTTTTTGTCCACCGCTTAAGGTGATTCCTCTTTCCCCTAATACGGTATCATATTTTTTAGAAAAGCCCATGATATTTTCATGTACTACGGCATCTTTAGCTATATCAATAATTTCTTTTTCGGTTGCATCTTCTTTACCGAATTTGATATTATTCTTTATACTGTCTGAAAACAAAAAGGCATCTTGGGGTACAGCACCAATTGACTCTCTTAAATTTGTAAGGTCAATATCTTTAATTGGTTCATCGTCTATTAATATTTCCCCAGATGTTGTTTCATAAAGGCGTGCTATTAAATCTAAAATAGTCGATTTGCCTGAGCCTGTTTTACCTAAAATAGCTGTTGTTTCTCCTTTATTTATAGTAAAAGATAAATTGGTTAAAGCAGTAATCTCTGTGTCATCATATGTGAATCCCACATTTTTAAATTCTATTTTTCCCTGAACTTCGTGTTTATAGGTACGCGTGTTTTTTAATTCAGGTTTTTCATTCAGAAATTCATTGATTCTTTCTTGACTAGCTGCTGCTCTTTGTACAATTGAAGTTAACCAACCTACAATAGCAACCGGCCATGTCAACATATTTACATAAAGTATGAACTCTGCAATAAGACCAACACTAATTTCACCTGATAGATATTGATTGCCACCTACGTAAATCACCAAAATATTACTTATTCCGATTAATAAGACCATTAAAGGAAAGAACCAAGCGTTAATTTTTGCTAGGCTAATACTTTTATTTTTCCCTTCATTGGCAAGATTAATTAATTCTTGATTGGTCTGTGGTTCTATAGCATATGCTTTAATTACAGAAACACCAGAAAATACTTCTTGGGTAAAGGTGGATAGGGTTGATAAATATTGTTGTACAATCGTACTTCTTTTATGAATGACCTTACTGATTTGATAAATCAATACAGATAATATCGGAAGGGGTAAAAGGGTGTATGCTGCCAAGGTAGGGGCTTTTACAAACATCAGCGGAATCAAGAATGCGAAGAGTGTAAGTGTTTGTATACCATACATAATGGCCGGACCAGCGTACATACGCACCTGGTTTACATCTTCACTAATCCTGTTCATTAAATCACCCGTCCTATTTTTTTTATAAAAATTGAGACTTAATTTTTGATAATGGTCGAAAATTTCATTTTTAAGATCATACTCAATATACCTAGATATATTGATAATGGTCTGCCGCATGAGGAAGGTGAAAAAACCGGATAATAAAGCTGCACCGACTATAATTAAGATAAATTCCAATAATAAATCTTGTGCCTCGGTCTTGGCAATCTCTGCATTTAGAAAACGCTCCACTACAGAAATCGATTTATTCACATAAGTAGGCATTATTAACTGAAATAGTCTGGCTACAATAGTAATAATAATCCCTAAAAAAAGTTTAAGCCAATATTTTTTAAAGTATTTATTAAGGTGCTTAAGTTCTTTCATAGGTTTGGTCAAAAAAAGAAGATTAAAATTTATCTGCTCAAAGATAGTTTTTTGACCTAAAACCATATGTTATAAATTACCTAAGATAAATGCAATTGCTATTGTGACCCTTTAAATAGATACTTACCTTTGCGGCTTTAATTAATAATCTTATTAAATAAGTTCTTTAAAATGCTTACAAGAAGGCACATTAGGGTTAAGGTAATGCAAAGTATTTACGCCCTAATTCAATCCAAGGATGATTCCCTGCAAAAACAAGAGAAGTTTTTAAAAGTAAGCATAGATAATACCTATACGCTTTATTTGTTGTGGCTAAGTCTTTTTGTAGAATTACATAAAAAGGCTGCTGACCAAATTTCTCTATCTGCTAATAAATATATTAGCGATACTAAAAACGAATACCCCAATCCTAAAAAGTTCATTCAGAATAGGATGTTATTGCAAATTGCGAACAACAATATGTTAGCAGAGGAAGTTATCCATAGAAAATTGGATAATTGGTATTTGAATGAAGAGTATGTCAAGCTTATCTACAAGGCTATTCTGGAAAGCGAAGTTTACAAAGATTACATGTCCGAACCAAGTAGTGATTATGCTGCCGATAAAGAGTTGATTATAACTTTGTTTAAGACAATCATTGCGCCAAATGAAAAAATATACGATTATTTTGAGGATGACAAATTAACTTGGGTTGATGACATTCCTATTGTAAATACGTTTGTTCTAAAGCATTTAAAAAAAACGAAGGAGTCTCATCCAGAATCTCATTTCCTACCAAGTTTATTGAAAGATGATGAGGATTTGAAGTTCGCTTTGCAATTACTTTCAAGAACATTATTAAAGGATGTCGCTTTAGAAAAGGAAATAGAAGGTAAAACCCCAAACTGGGATAAGGATCGTATTGCAGAAGTAGATAGTATTCTTTTGAAGATGGCTATATGTGAGCTGTTACACTTCCCGTCAATACCGGAAAGGGTGACAATAAATGAGTATTTAGAGATTGCAAAAGAATACTCAACTCCCAAAAGTAGCATATTTATAAATGGTATTTTAGATAAGCTTACGAAAGAATATAAGGCAGAAGGAAAGCTTAATAAAATAGGTAGAGGTCTGTTATAAAAATATTTTATAATTTTACAATTAATTGATAAATCTAAATAACATGAAAAAAATAGTCTTAATTGTTGGTCTTGTATCAATGGTAGCTTTTACTTCTTGCAAAGAAAATGCATCAAGTAAAATTAACACAGAAAAGGTAGCGGAAGCTGCCGTAAGGGATGAAGCTTCAAAAGCGGTGCCAGTAATGTCTTTTGAAAAGGCCGAGCATGATTTTGGTACAATAGAGCAAGGAACTCCGCAAGAAGCAGCCTTCAAATTCACAAATACGGGTACAGCACCTTTAATTATTACAGATGCAAAAAGTAGCTGTGGTTGTACGGTTCCAAACCCACCAAAAGAGGCTATAGCCCCAGGTGAGTCTAGTGAATTAATGGTGAAATTTAATGGTTCTGGACAAAATCAAGTAACGAAAACTATTACGGTTACAGCGAATACTGAGAAAGGTTCAGAGATTTTAAGAATTAAAGCTTTTGTTAATCCAAAAGGCGCAGCTCCATTAGGACCTGTTAACTAAAATAAATACATACCAAAAATGGGTGATATAGGGCAGTTTCTTCCGATGATTTTGATTTTCGTGGTCGCATATTTTTTTATGATTAGACCACAAATGAAAAAACAAAAGGATGAAAAAAAATTTTCGGCAGAATTAAAACGAGGTGATCGCATTATTACCAAGAGTGGGCTGCACGGAAAGGTGGTAGATTTGAATGAGAAAGATTTTTCATGTGTATTGGAAACAATGGCTGGAAAATTAAAATATGATAGATCTGCCATATCCATGGAAATGAGCAAAAAGTTAAGTGCTCCAGAAAAGTAACAATTTACGTTACATATAGAAAAACACCGATGGATACATCGGTGTTTTTTTTGTTTAAAAATGGTATATTTAAAGAACACTTAAATTATCAACATGCGACAAAACAGAAGAAATTTTATAAGAAAGGGAACCGCTGGGTTATTAATGACGGGAGCTTCGTTTATGTTTCCTATGGAGTTATTATCCATGATGCGAAAGAAAGTAGGTGCAAATGATACTATTAATGTGGGATTAATAGGGTGCAATGGCATGGGTTTCTCTGATTTATCTTCTTTTCTTAAAATGAGTGAGATCAATGTTATTGCATTATGTGATGTTGATGAGAATGTCTTATTAGCTAGAACTGCAGACTTAGAAAAGGCAGGTATTAAAAAGCCAAAATGGTATGGCGATTATAGAAAGTTGCTAGAAAATAAAGATATTGACGTAGTGATTATTGGTACTCCAGACCATTGGCATTGTCTACAATTGACAGATGCTTTGCAAGCTGGTAAAGATGTGTATTGTGAGAAGCCTATTGCCAATTCTGTGCAAGAAGCGAATATCATGTTAGACTTTGTTGAGTCCAGAGATAGAATGGTGCAAATTGGGCAGTGGCAGCGAAGTCAACCCCATTTTGTGGATGCGATAAAATATGTTCATTCCGGTGCATTGGGAGAGATACGTTTGGCTAAGGCTTGGGCCTATCAAGGTTGGATGAAACCAGTACCGGTTGTTGCAGATTCAGCTGCGCCAAACGGGGTTGATTATAAAATGTGGTTAGGTCCTGCGCCAGATAGAGCGTTTAATACCAATAGATTTCATTTTGATTTTAGATGGTTTTGGGATTACGCAGGCGGATTAATGACTGACTGGGGGGTTCATTTAATGGATTATGCCCTTTATGGTATGAAGGCAGAAACACCGAAATCGGTGATGGCCTTGGGGGGTAAATTCGCTTACCCTGATGATGCATCCGAAACTCCTGATACTTTGCAAACCGTTTACGAGTATGATGGTTTCTCTATACTTTGGGAACATGCTACGGGTATTGATGGTGGAAATTACGGTAGAAATCATGGTATTGCTTTTATAGGCAATAATGGGACCTTGGTTTTAGATAGAAGTGGTTGGGAGGTTATACCTGAAAAGGAATTTCAAGGTTGGGGTAAAGAAGGTATTCCAAAAATGGAAGCTATATCTTATGATAATGGAGGTTTAAGCGGTTTGGATTTACATACTAAAAACTTCATCGAAGCGGTAAAAAGTAGGGATGCTTCTGCATTAAATGCACCGATCAAAGTGGGTTATGATGCTGCATTGGTTTCCCATATGGGTAACGTTGCCTTTAAAACAGGAAATCGAATTTATTGGGATGAGATCTCTGGTGAATTCAAAAACGATGAGGCCAATCAATTTTTAAAAGCGAACTATAACAATGGTTGGAAATTACCAAAGCTGTAATGGTTTATGATAGAAAAATTTAAAATCTATTTTCGGTAAAGGTCGTTAAGACCTTTACCTTCTAAAATTAGTGGAACTATTTTATCGAATTGGGAAACTCTTTTTGCTTCGAATATTATAGTTTTTGAAAAGCATCCTTAAGCTCATTATTTGTATTAAACGACGAGGATAAATGTGATGGTATTGTGAGTTTATCTTTAATCCTTTTTACAGGCGTAAGGTGTAGTCTTTTTAATGAATCTTCATTGCTTCTAAAATATAGGTGCAAGTAATTGTCTAGTCTATTTCTCCTGGAGTTTGAAATTTTCAGTGTCGCATGGTTTTGGCCTTGGCTTTTTGAGCATTTCAAGAATATTTTCAGAATCACTTAGAAACTCTCCGTTGAAAAACCATAGACCAAAATAAGCCCTGAATTTACAGATGGCTATTTTGTTTTTGTTGTCGAAGGTGTAGGTGGGAAAACTCCACTTATCAGTTTCTGTTAAGCTGCTAGTAAGCACCAACTTTCTTAGTTTGTGAACGCTATCTTTAAAGTGATAATTTTCATTATAAAATTATTCTAATTTTTCTCCCTTATCCACAAGATTATTGATTTGCGGTTAATTCACAAATTCTAACTATGACCTTTACCGCCTTCTGCATACTTTCTACCGGCACATATTCATATTTGCCATGAAAGTTATGTCCGCCAGCAAAAATATTAGGGCATGGTAGCCCCATGAAACTTAGTTGTGAACCATCTGTTCCACCTCTTATCGGTTTTATTATAGGTTTAATGCCAACATCTTCCATAGCTTTTTTTGCTATTTCTACAATATGATATACGGGCTCAACCTTTTCTTTCATGTTGAAATACTGCTCTTTTATTTCCAGTGTAATACAATCACCACAGGAGTTATTGTATGTATTGACCAATGTTTGTAAAAGTTCTATTCGTTGCTTAAAATGTTTTAAATCATGATCTCTTATTATCATTTCTATAGTGGCGTTTTCAATATCCCCATCCATATGATGTACATGAAAAAAACCATCTCTACCATCCGTTTCTTGGGGAATTTCATGTTTAGGCAATTCAGCTATAATCTTATTGGCGATGAGAATGGCGTTCACCATTTTTCCTTTTGCGTAGCCAGGATGCACACTTATACCGCTGATGGTTATTTTAGCACCGGCAGCATTAAAATTTTCATATTCCAATTCGCCAATTTGGCTACCGTCCATAGTATAGGCCCATTGTGCGCCAAATTTTTCTACATCGAATTTATGAGCACCTCTGCCTATCTCCTCATCGGGCGTAAAACCAACTTTAATGGTACCGTGCTTTATTTCTGGGTGATTAACTATATACTCCATGGCAGTAACTATTTCGGTTATTCCTGCCTTATCATCAGCACCTAATAGCGTTGTGCCATCAGTTGTAATAAGTGTTTGCCCAATATATTGTAATAGATCATCGAAATAGGTTGAGGATAGAATAATGTTTTTTTCCTCGTTTAAAACGATGTCTAGACCATCATAATTTTTGATAATATTTGGTTTGACACTAGTTCCTGAGAAATCTGGGGAAGTATCGAAATGTGAAATAAACCCAATCGTAGGCACATCATGTTGTACATTCGAAGGCAAGGTAGCCATGATATAGGCGTTGTCGTCAATTGTAACATCTTTCAAACCAATAGAACGGAGTTCCTCTACCAGCTTATTCGCTAAGTTCCACTGTTTTTTAGTACTTGGAGTGGTCTCTGATGAGGGGTCACTTTGAGTGTCAATAGTCACATAGCTAATGAAACGTTCAATAATATGCTGCATAGAAAAATGATTTCACCAAAAATAGGGTTATAAATTGTACTTTAGGAGTTGTAAGATTTGAAAATTTCATGAAGAAGAAATTTAGTTTTTTAGCTTTACTAATCTGGTTAGGATTTGCATATACGGTAAATGCACAAGCAGATTGTGCTCTAGGTGTAGGGGTTACAAATGATACTATTATTTTTAATGTTTTTCAATTGAATTCGTTGCAGAAAGAAAAATTAATAAATTATGGGGCAGAGTTAAAGTATCGTAATGATTTGCTGAACAATGAATTACAAAATATTACAGACCGTCATCCACAAAGCACTGTAACGGAGTTGACTCAATTGGCGGATAAGTACAAAAATGTAATGGACAGTATGGGTAGGGTTCAAATGATGATAGACAAACGAATGTTGGCCTCATTCAATCCTAAGCAATATGAATTATACCGTTCACTTTGTAAAGAGGCTTCTCGTTCTCCATTTATTGTAACACCAACAGTATACCCAGATAGTTTAAACAATAAAAACTGATAGGATAATCTCTATCTATTATCAATTTCACTTTTGTATTTTTGTGCCATCTAAAATATATCAATGTACAGGCTTTTTATTAGACCTTTTTTATTTCTGTTCGATCCAGAAAAAGTTCATTACCTCAGTTTTTTTAGTATAAAATTTTTTTCTAAGATTGGGCTTTCGGGACTTATTAAATCCATGTTTCTTATCGAAGATAAACGTTTGGAGCGTGAACTTTTTGGCTTAAAATTTAAAAATCCTGTAGGGCTGGCGGCTGGTTTTGATAAAAATGCGGTACTCTATAACGAACTTTCAGACTTTGGTTTTGGTTTTGTGGAAATAGGAACATTAACACCTAAACCACAAGATGGAAATCCTAAAAAAAGATTATTTCGACTTAAAAAGGACCATGCAATAATTAACCGCATGGGGTTTAATAATAATGGTGTTTTTGATGCAGCCGAACAATTAAAAAAAGAACATAAGGTCTTGATAGGTGGCAACATCGGTAAAAATAAAAATACACCAAACAATGAAGCCATAAAGGATTATCTAATCTGTTTTGATGCGCTGTTCGATGATGTTGATTATTTTGTTGTAAATGTTAGTTCACCCAATACGCCAGGTTTACGTGAATTACAAGATAAAGAACCATTAACAGCTTTATTAAATGAGCTTCAATTAGAAAATCTAAAATTGAGCGGACGAAAAAACACAGCGCGTAAACCTATTCTATTGAAAATCGCTCCTGATCTTACCAATAGTCAATTGTTAGATATTATTGAAATTGTGAACACCACCAAAATCGATGGTGTTATCGCTACCAATACTACCATCTCTAGAGATAATTTACAATCACATGCACTTTTAATTGAAGAGGCAGGTGGTCTTAGTGGTGAACCTTTAAAAAATAGAAGTACTGAGGTAATCAGATTCTTAGCAGAAAAAAGTAATAAATCTTTCCCTATTATAGGTGTAGGCGGTATTCATTCCGCAGAAGATGCCCTTGAGAAATTTGAAGCTGGTGCCGATTTAATTCAGTTATGGACTGGATTCGTGTATGAAGGACCGGGATTGGTAAAAAAAATTAATAAAGCAATTTTGAAAAAATTAGCTATTTAATCGCAAGTACTAAATTCTACCAAACGTAAGTAAGCTAGTAGGTATACGAATAAATGCCTTTACACAACACAAGTTAGTCGTATAAAGGCATATCATTTGAATTTAAAATAGAAGTAGCTACCTATTTATTAGTCCAATAATCAATAACGAGAACATCCTCTAAATACGGAGTTAATACCGCACCAAAGGCCTTATGATCAGGATGAGGTAAATAAATTGCACGAGCTTCTTCGCTTTCAAACGTTAGAAAAAATGTATGGGTAAACCCTTTATCCAATCCTTCGGGACTATTATTTAATCCCCATTCATAGCCTTTTATCTGTTTAATTTTAGAAGGTAATGCACTAAAGGCATCTTCAACTTCTTTCACTTGGGTCTGAGTAGTTCCATCCTTAAATTTAAAGAGTACTACATGCCTTAAAAGGCTATCGTTCTCGATTATGGTACTTTTCTTTGAATGTTCGTTTGATGAGGCAAAAGCATTTGCCACACATGAAATACTAATTAGAAAGACTAAGATTTTAATTTTCATAAGATTATTAATTTTTAAGCAAGATATTAAAAATAGGCTTAAATAATGGTAATTTGTATTTTAGGGTCCTAACCAATTATATCTAAATTGAATTACGAAACTTTGTTGGCATTTACAATAGCCACATTTGCGTTGGCTATTTCACCTGGGCCTGACAATATTTTTGTATTTATACAAAGTATCAAAAACGGTAAAAAATTCGGTATAGCGGTTGTCGGTGGCCTTATGACAGGCTGTTTAGTGCATACTACCTTGTTGGCATTTGGGGTTTCTGCAATAATAAAAGATAACCCGGATATATTTAATCTAATTAAGATATTTGGAGCTGTTTATCTTTTATTCTTAGCTACTTCAGTCTATAGGAGTAATGATTCGATATCATTTGAAACTAAAAAAAAGACAGGTAAAAGTTTAAGTGCATTATTTCGTCAAGGGTTTATAATGAATGTTCTAAACCCTAAAGTAACAATTTTTTTTCTTGCCTTTTTTCCAGGATTTTTATTTTCAGATTCGTTGAGTACAATTATTCAATTTTATGTACTGGGTGTGTTATTTATCATCGTGTCTTCATTTGTGTTTTGTGGAATCGCTTTGCTATCCGGTAGTATTTCAAATTTTTTAACGACTAATAAACGTACAGGTCTTGTGCTTAAATGGCTGCAAATAACTGTCTTTGTGGGGATTGCTATATTTTTATTTTTCGGGTAGCTTATTTAAGTCATTAACAAGCCTTACTTAATTTGAGTTTGTATTTTTACATAATGTCTGATTCAAAAATTAAAATAATAGAATGTCCCAGAGATGCCATGCAAGGCATTAAGGAGTTTATCCCTACCGAAGAAAAAGTAAGGTATATTCAGTCCTTATTGGGATGTGGGTTTGATACATTGGATTTTGGTAGTTTCGTTTCGCCTAAGGCTATACCACAAATGGTTGATACGGCAGAGGTTTTAGCAGGTTTAGACCTTTCCAATACTAAGACAAAGCTCTTGTCTATCGTTGCAAATGTGAGAGGGGCACAGGATGCTGTCTTGCATCCGGAAATAGATTATTTAGGATTTCCTTTTTCTATTTCGGAAAATTTTCAAATGCGGAATACCCATAAAACCATAGCTCAATCTGTAGAAACATTACAAGAAATTATTAACTTGGCAGAAAGCGCCAATAAAGAAGTAGTAACCTATATTTCTATGGGATTTGGTAATCCTTATGGAGATCCTTGGAATGTGGAAATAGTAGGTGAATGGACTGAAAGGTTGGCGAAAATGGGGGCTAAAATACTATCGTTATCTGATACTGTAGGTTCTTCAGATCCAGAAACTATTTCATATTTATTTTCAAACCTAATACCGAAATATCCTTCTATTGATTTTGGCGCACATTTACATACAACACCGAATAAGTGGCATGAAAAAATAGAATCTGCTTATGTGGGCGGTTGTAGACGATTTGATGGGGCTGTGCAAGGTTTTGGTGGTTGCCCAATGGCCAAAGACGAGCTAACGGGGAATATGCCCACTGAGAAAATGTTATCATATTTCACGGAGCAAAAGGCTGATACCAGTGTTAATTGGATGGCTTTTGAAGCATCTTACAACAAAGCTTCTGAGCTATTTTTGAAGTACCATTAGATGTTGAATTTTTTTTTTAAGAGTGTGCCGATATTCATGAAACGGGAGTTTTTTTTAACTCTTGTCCAACAACAATTATAATCTTTGCTTTAAAAAAAGTACTTACCACTTATCTTATTTGAATAGTTGTAGCGGTAGTTTTATTTAAAGATTAAGATTTTTGGACAGTCTAACCAATAATAGAGCTCTAAAAACTTATTTCTATTCCTCCATAAACACCAAAAGGCAGGCCTGGTCTAAGTCCGGCCGGTACTCGTGCAACCGCATACGTTTCGTCTAAGAGGTTCATGGCATTAGCAGTTAGGGTTAAATGTTGGTTGTACCTATATTTAATTCCCAAGTCCAACACGATATTAGATGCTACTTGCTCACTAGCAGCAATAGGTCCTGAGCCGGCCTTAGTTCGGAAAGCTCCATTATAACGACCACTTAAATTAATCTCAAATTTTTTGTGTTCCAAGCTAATGGCGGTATTTAACTGATGTTTCGAAAGGTAGGGTAGTTCATCCCCAATGTTTACTTCTCCCCATATATCATTTTCACTTCCAAATCTATTTAAGAACTCAGTATCGGTATAGGTGTAACTAAATGTTACAGGTAAATTAAATTTTTTGGAGTTGGGTAGAAAATTGTAATTCAACAACACTTCTATGCCTTGTACTTTAACTTCTCCAGCATTAAATTGGTCTAGTGAACCGGTACCGCCTGTAGCAGCTAAGTCGCTTCCCAAAAGATTGCTGTAGTCATTATAAAATCCAACTAATTCTCCTGAAAAGCCTGCATAAGAAAAGCGAGTGCCTAGCTCATAATTAACGCTTTCTTCTGGTTTTTCACCCACTTGATTACTTGGCGGTGAGAATCCTTTGTGGACGCCTCCAAACAGAGAAATATTTTGAAAGTTGTAGTTAAACCCAATTCCTGGGATAAATACATTTACTTGGTTTTCCCGTTCAGCAAGATTTATACCAGTTCTTTCTGGGTCATTACCACCGTAATTTGTCCGTCCTAAATTAATATTCTCATAACGAAGACCTGGGGTCAAGGTTAGTTCTTTGTATTTTAGTTTATATAGTGCGTAAGAAGAAAAAGCTCTGGCATCACTTATCCTATTAGCATCAGTGCCTCTTTGTCTTGCTGTAATTACTGCCATTGTTCCGTTGTAAAGGCTATAGTCGTCAACCCATTGAAAGCGGTCTTCTTCATCATAGTGGTAGCGTAAACCAACTTCCATATCGTGAACTGTATTATTGTTATTCCATCTGTAGTTCAATTTGGTTTGGATTCCTGTAGATAGGTATTCTCTATTGTTTGCTTTTACTGCAATGACCTCATTTGCTTCTGTATTAGAATTTCCGCTTACAATATCGTAGTGACTTGAAAGTACTCCTGGATTTTGAATAATGTTAGCAATACTCTCACGTTGCCCGTTAACAGTCAAATTGTCTACTTTGAACCAATTACGATTGAAATTATTTAAATAGGCTGTTGTAGTGATTCTTATATTTGAGTTAAAGGCCATGGTATGTGTGCCCATAAATTGTAGATGTTTCGTATTCATCTCATCTTCCTGCGAACTTGCATAACGACGGAATGGGGTTGCGGCAAAATCAGTTTCGGTAAGACCTAAATAGGTTTCATTGGAAATTTCATCAGAATATTGAAATTTTAACTCAAAGGCCTGTCCAATTTTAGCTTCAGGACTGGTGTTTACTTTGAATTTAGCGACAAAGTCGTTTTTGTCAAATCCGGTATTTTCACCATTATCCAAATCTTTGAATCCGTCGGAATTGTAGTTGAGGTATTCTATAGAATATCCAAAATTCTTTTTACTATCCCCCAAAACGGTATGTAAACGACCACTGTTAAAACTACCGTAACTCGAGTTTAGAAAGATACCAAAACTGTCTGGTACCTCATTCGAAATCATATTAATGGCACCACCAGTAGTATACGGACCGTATTGTACCTGACTACTACCTTTTAGTATTTCTACTGCCTGCATTCTAGCAATCGTTGGGAAATAGTAGGCTGATGGTGAGCTGTAAGGAGCTGGAGCAATTAATACCCCATCCTCCATTAACGTTATTTTTGAGCTTCGTTCAGGGGAAGTACCCCTAAGACTAATATTAGGTCTAAGACCAAAACCATCCTCTTCGTACACATTTACTCCAGGAACACTTCTAAGTATTCGGTTTACGTCTGTATAATTAAACTTCTTAATTTCTTTTGGTGAAATGTAATAGGCTGAACCTGTTCTGTTCTTGGCTTCAAACTTACTCCCTAAAATGGAATTGGCTTTAAGTGTTACTTCGTCTAAATGTATTGAATCCATGCTGGTAGATGCTGGTTTCTGCGCAAACGCAACTATAGATAATAGGAGGGTAAAAAGGAATATTGAAGCTTTCATCTTATTTAGACTTATTTAAAATAGCATAATTTTGTGCAAATGTAATACTCATTCTTATATTTCGCAAAGCTTATTTAGAATAAATAAACATAGTGTGTTATTAATATTTCAAAACCAAAAGAGTAAGATTGAAATTTTAACACTAGATAAGTGAATTATCTAGACAATTCATATTCATTTGACTAAGTAAAAAAAGAGTATCTTTGCACGCAATTAAATCCTTAATTGCTATGCAAGCCCACCAAAATAAAATTATAGGAGAAGGTCTAACGTACGACGATGTATTATTAGTGCCTGCTTATTCTGATGTACTGCCAAGAGATGTAAACATTCAGACCAAATTCACAAGAAATATTACTATCAATGTTCCAATCATATCCGCAGCTATGGATACGGTTACGGAGTCTAGAATGGCTATCGCCATGGCTCAAGAAGGCGGTATAGGTGTTTTGCATAAAAATATGACCATAGAACAACAGGCCTTGAAGGTAAGAAAGGTGAAAAGGGCCGAAAGCGGAATGATTTTAGATCCGGTAACCTTACCGTTGAATTCTAAAGTTAAGAATGCTAAAGCTTACATGAAGGAGTATAGTATTGGAGGAATTCCGATTGTGGATGTTGAAGGTAAATTGTTGGGAATTGTAACGAATAGGGATTTGCGTTTTGAAAAAAATAATGAACGACCAATTTCAGAGGTAATGACCTCAGAGAATTTGGTGACTGCAGAAGAAGGAACATCGCTTTCTGAAGCTGAAGATATTCTCCAGGAGTATAAAATTGAAAAATTACCAGTTGTTACTAAAGATAATAAGTTAGTAGGTTTAATAACCTTTCGTGACATTACTAAGTTGACTCAAAAGCCCAGCGCAAATAAAGATCAATACGGACGATTGCGAGTAGCTGCAGCACTTGGTGTTACGGAAGATGCGGTTGAAAGAGCAGAAGCTCTTGTAAATGCAGGTGTTGATGCGGTTGTTATAGATACTGCTCATGGTCATACCAAAGGTGTAGTTGCGGTATTGAAGGCGGTAAAAAATAAATTTCCAGATTTAGAGGTGATTGTAGGTAATATTGCCACCGGTGAGGCTGCTAAGTATTTGGTAGACGCCGGTGCCGACGCCGTAAAGGTCGGTATAGGACCAGGTTCGATATGTACTACAAGAGTAGTTGCTGGAGTTGGTTTTCCTCAATTCTCTGCTGTTCTAGAAGTAGCAGATGCTATTAAAGGCTCAGGTGTACCAGTTATTGCGGACGGAGGAATTCGATATACAGGTGATATCCCAAAAGCCATTGCTGCTGGTGCAGATACCGTAATGTTAGGGTCTCTTTTAGCTGGAACAAAAGAATCTCCGGGTGAAACCATTATTTATGAAGGTAGAAAGTTTAAATCTTATAGGGGAATGGGCTCTGTCGAGGCAATGAGGCAAGGAAGTAAAGACCGTTACTTTCAAGATGTAGAAGACGATATCAAAAAATTGGTTCCTGAAGGGATTGTAGGACGTGTACCTTATAAAGGTGATTTATACGAAAGTATACACCAATTTATTGGAGGCCTAAGAGCGGGAATGGGGTACTGTGGCGCTAAGGATATTGCTACATTAAAGGAAACAGGTCGATTTGTGAAAATTACAGCAAGTGGTATCAATGAAAGCCACCCGCATGATGTTACCATTACTAAGGAAAGTCCTAATTATAGTAGATAGACATAAATATAGAATTCATAAATAAAAGAGGTCTCTAGAGACCTCTTTTATTATATTTATTTTTTAGAATTCTATTTTCCGGTATCCCCTTCATACACTTTCCAATCCTTTTCTTTATAAATGTTATCACCAAAATAGCGTGCTATATTTAAGAATGGTTTTGGTTTTTGATACCCAGGTACAGGAGAAAGCATGTTTAGCTCCTCATCTAAAAAAATAGTTGTAGGATAGCTTAAACGACCTTGCATTAATGTAGCAGCAAATTCATGGTATCCTTTTCTTCCCGAGGGAACAAATTTATAGGTCTTGCCTTTATACTCAATAGGTTCTTTTCCTTCACCGTCTAATTTCACCATGTAGTAGTTTTCAGCCATATACGTGGCTACTTCAGGATTTTGGAAGGTGTCTTTGTCCATTTTTTTACACCATCCACACCAATCGGTGTAGACATCGATAAATACTTTTTTAGGATTTTTTTCAGTCGCACTTAATTTAGCAGCTTCTGCCCAAGAAAGCCATTTAACTTCTTGAGCTTTACTACTAGCTGAGATTAAGAATATCGCTAGAAATAGTATTGATTTTGTGAAAAATAAGGAAGACCGTTTCATATTTTTTGAGGTGTTAGTCTAATAACTACATCAGAACTAACGTATTTTTCCTTTCTTTATTTTACTTTGGCAACTTCCTTAACAGTAAATAAATTTTTGAGATCTACTTGATTGCGAATTAAATCATCAAAAGTTTCGCGTTCACGAATAAGAATTGCTTTTCCTTTATGCCAAAGCACTTCGGGTGGTCTGAATCTTGAGTTATAATTGCTGGCCATAGTAAAGCAATATGCTCCGGCGTTTTTAAAACAAAGTATATCACCTTCAGTGATTTCATTTATTCTTTTATTGCTGGCGAAAGTATCCGTTTCACAGATATAACCAACTACAGAATAGTAGCGTTCGCGACCTTCGGGATTAGAAATATTCTTGATGGTATGGGTAGCACCATAAAGCATTGGGCGAATCATGTGATTGAAACCAGAATCTACACTAGCGAAAACAGTCGAAGTAGTTTGTTTTACAACATTTACTTTAGCTAAAAACACACCTGCTTCACTAACTAAAAATTTACCAGGTTCAAAAGCCAGGGTTAGGTCCTTGCCATAGTCCTCACAAAATTCATTGAATCGGGTACTCAATTTTTTACCTAATTCTTCTACGTTGGTTTCAATATCACCTTCTTTATAAGGAACTTTAAACCCGCTTCCGAAATCGATAAAATCTAAATTTTTAAAATTACGAGCTGTATCAAATAATATTTCAGACGCGTAAAGAAATACGTCTATGTCCAAAATATCACTTCCGGTATGCATATGAATACCGTTTATATTCATGTTGGTCAATTCAACAATGCGAAGTAAATGTGGTATCTGATGAATACTGATTCCAAATTTTGAATCGATGTGGCCTACAGATATATTTGAATTTCCTCCAGCCATAACATGTGGATTGATTCTAATACATACTGGTATAGTAGGATGCTTACTTCCAAATTGTTCTAAAATTGAAAGGTTGTCGATATTGATTCGAACACCAAGTTTAGATGCTTCTTCAATTTCCTCTAAAGAAACTCCGTTGGGTGTGAAAATGATTGATTCTGGTTTAAAACCAGCCAAAAGTCCTAATTGTACTTCTTGTATTGAGACAGTATCTAAGCCACTACCTAAGTTGTTCATTAATCTTAAGATAGATATATTAGAAAGTGCTTTAGCTGCATAATTGAGCTTTAATTTCTTTACTGACCCAAAGGCTTTAGTCAATCTATTGAATTGAGAAACTATTTTTTCAGAGTCATAAACATAAACCGGGTCACCAAAGGTTTTTGCTATTTGCAACAAATCCTCATTTTTCATACTATCAAATTTTACACGAATTTAGTTTTCTAATTGGACAGGGACAAAAATAATAACATAAAAACAATAAAAATAACAAAATGTGTTATTTGAAACATTTTGAATGTTTTGGTATAACGTATAGACCTTTGTATTTTTATATAATGAAAATACCTCTTTTTCCACTGCAGTCTATATTCTTTCCAGGCGAAACTGTACCGCTTCATATTTTTGAAGAACGCTATAAACAATTAATTAATGATTGTAGGGAAGAGGCTATAACCTTTGGCATACCAGTATTCATTAATAATAAAATGGAATATGGAGTTGAAGTACAGTTAGTGGAAGTCGTAAGTACATATAATGGTGGTGAAATGGATGTAGTGTGTGTTGCTAGGCAGATTTTTAAGGTATTAGCATTCGACAATTATATGCCTGATAAGTTGTATCCAGGTGGAATTGTAAAGTTTATAGAATACGATTATGAAGCTACTGTAGGGAAAAAGCAAGTTATAATTGACGGTATACAGCAGCTATATATAATGATGGATGTTCCTTTTAAAGAGATAAGCGTAAGCGAATTCAACAGCTTTACGTTGGCTCACAAAATAGGTTTGTCATTTGAACAAGAATATCAGTTGCTTCAGATACCAAATGAAAATGACCGTCTTAATTTTATAAGTTTACATTTAACGTCTACTATTACGGTTTTGGCACAGGTAGAAAGGACAAAGAAAGTTATTGAACTCAATGGGCATTTCAAGAATTTTGATCCTTTAGATTTTCAAGATTTGAAATTATAAGATTTAACTGGCGTAAAATTGAATGACTTTATGTTGCCTTTGTTGTTTTATCCAACTAATTCTTATAGTTATTTCAATTAATCACCTGTATTTTTAGATTATAACTTCCTGTTTCCTATTTTTGTCAAACAATTAAAATCACCATATATATGAACCTTCACGAATATCAAGGAAAAGAGATATTAGCAAGTTTTGGGGTGCGCATCCAAAGAGGAATAGTTGCCCATAATGCTAAAGAAGCTGTTGAGGCTGCAAAGCAATTAACTGCAGAAACAGGAACTGGATGGCATGTTATTAAAGCGCAGGTGCATGCAGGTGGTCGTGGAAAAGGTGGTGGTGTCAAATTGGCTAAAAACCTTAAGGAAGTTGAAGAATTGGCAAACCAAATCATAGGTATGAATTTGGTAACGCCTCAAACTTCTGCTGAGGGGAAAAAAGTACATCAGGTATTAGTTACTGAAGATGTTTACTACCCAGGTGATAGTGAGACTAATGAATTTTATATGTCCGTTTTATTAAATAGGGCTACTGGTAAGAATATGATTATGTATTCTACAGAAGGTGGTATGGATATTGAAGAAGTTGCTGAAAATACACCACATTTAATATTTACAGAAGAAATTGATCCTGCTACAGGTATCTTAGGTTTTCAAGCAAGAAAAATTGCCTTTAACCTCGGTCTTTCTGGTAATGCTTTTAAAGAGATGACAAAATTTGTTACTTCATTGTATAAGGCATATGTCGAAAGTGACTCTAGTATGTTTGAAATTAATCCAGTATTAAAAACTTCTGATGATAAAATTATGGCAGTAGATGCTAAGGTATCTATTGACGATAATGCACTTTACCGTAGAAAGGAATATGCAGATATGCGTGACCTTAGGGAAGAAAATGCAATTGAAGTCGAAGCTAGGGAAGTAGGACTTAACTATGTAGATTTAGATGGTAACGTTGGTTGCATGGTTAACGGTGCAGGTCTTGCGATGGCTACGATGGATTTAATTAAAATGGCAGGTGGTGAGCCGGCTAACTTTTTAGATGTTGGTGGTACTGCAGATGCTAAAAGAGTTGAAGAAGCATTTAGAATTATATTGAAAGATAAAAACGTAAAAGCTATTCTAATTAACATTTTTGGTGGTATCGTTCGTTGTGATCGTGTAGCACAAGGCGTTGTCGATGCTTACAGGAATATGGGAGATGCAATGCAAGTTCCTATCATTGTTAGGTTGCAAGGTACAAATGCAGAATTGGCCAAAGAGATTATTGATAACTCAGGACTCGCAGTTCAATCAGCAGTTTTGTTTCAAGAAGCTGCAGATAAAGTGAAAGCTGTATTGGCTTAAATAGTTTTATTAGATTATAAGTTCAAAGGACCATCCATAAGGATGGTCCTTTTTTTTTAGACGTTGTTTTCTTTTACTAGAATAAGTGACTAATTCGTTAAAAGGTCTTTTGGTTTTATGGTATACAAAAATAGCTATAGAGTTTATAGAACCAAAATAGAGGTTCTATTTCGTCTCTAAGAAAAATTTTAGATATTCACACTGTTCGGCCTAAAAAGCTATATAATCTGTTGTGCTTATGAGCGAATCAGTTTTTTCGCTACTGTTAATAGATCTTCCTTCAAATCTTATTCCCTGTGGGGTTGAATGGACGTTTTGCCATCGAACATTGAAGAACCTTAATTAAAAAAATGTTAAAATTTAATTATTTGGTAACAATACCATTTTTCAGACGTCTTTTAATAAATCATCATCAATCAATTTATTAATCAATCTTCAGTAACCCTGAGGAAAAAACAAAAAGTCATGAGAAAATTAAGTTTAGTAGTGGTAGCGGCAATGCTACTTGCAACAGGTACGATTTTTGCCAACGATAGTAAAGTTGTCAGCCCTACCAAAAGTCTTTCTTCGCAGATATCAGTAATGCTATCTGAAAACAATTTTTCGGAAATGAATTCCGACCTAACAGCTCAAGTCCGCTTTACCTTAAATAGCGAAGGTGAAATTGTGGTGCTATCTGTAGATACCAATTTTGATACTATGGAAAGCTTTGTTAAAAAAAGCTTGAATTACAAGAAGGTGGATATAACTAAAGTAGAGGAGGGTAAGATTTATACCATACCTGTTCGGGTAAAAGCTTAATCCTTGCCCTTAGAATATGAAATCCTGAGACATAGAAGTGTTTCAGGATTTTTTTTTGTTTTTATATTTTACAGGGCTAAGAGCCATATCAACTTTTTTAAGTTGTTTGGTTTTAAAATCTTCCCTCACGTTAGGTTTTTTACTTGACTTATCGGGAATATTTGAAATTCCTGAAAGAACCTCACCTGGGTTCTTCGGATTTTCCTTAGTTCCTCTAAGGTGAATCACCAAACCGTTTAAGAAATTACGTAATACCTGATCACCACATTCCATATAATTAGGGTGTTCTTCTTTTCTAAAAAAAGCACCTAATTCACTTTTTGAAATTTTAAAATCTACCAACGTAAGTATAGCTACGATATCATCGTCCTTAAATTTTAAGGCTACTCTTAGTTTTTTAAATATATCATTATTGGTCATAGTACCTATTTAAGCACCGCAAGGTATTATAAATTTATGTACTCTTTGGTTACTAGTAAAGAATATTGATTTGAACCAGGATTTGATTGATGAATTGATTAGGGCGAGGATAACGTTATTCTATCTAAAAATAGCTCAAGTAAACTTATGAGATTTTATAGAAGTCTAAGTCATAAGTGCAACATGAATATTTAGAATGATTGAGAGGATTCAATAAAGAAGGGATTGGTTTGTCGTTAAATACTATCAGAAGTTTTCTTTATAATTTATATTTTCGCAAAGATTTTGTAGAATGCCAGCGTATGATTAATATGTATTTTACAAAGTATGCGCTACATCGTACTTGTTCAGGTTGAAAGTATATTGAGTTGAGGTATTAATTGAAATAAAAATACTTTAGTGCTTTTTTTTTAGTTATACTTATGAAAATCAATTCATTGTAATAGATTATGCCTACAGAAAAGGAAAAACTTAGTATTCTGTCAGAAATGATTGGGTTTGCCAAAGTGAACAATGAGATAAAGGAAATGGAATATGATTTTCTATTTTCGGTAGCTCAACAGTTAGAAGTAACTAAATTGACTTTTGATCGTCTGTTTAAGCATGATGTAGAGCATGTGATACCTAAGTCGCAATCTGAACGTATTGTTCAATTTCACAGATTAGTCTTACTAATGAATGTTGATAATCAGCAAGAATTAATTGAAATTAAAAGATTACATGATATAGGTTTGAGTATGGGGTTGCCGCCAGGCGCTATTCAGCAAGTATTATCAATTATGCATCAATATCCTGATAAAATTGTGCCACCAGATGTTTTAATAAACATTTTTAAAGCCTATTATAATTAAGACCAAGAAATAAAATCTACATCAATTTTACTTAAATCTCTCTTATTTTCGATACCTATTTTAGCATCTATGTTTAATTGTTCAATCTCTATTTCAATGTCTTTCATTTGATTTGAATTTATCACATGTGAAGTTAGGGTATGTAGCATGTGCATCAATTTTCTCATAACTGTAATATCATGTTTGCAATATTGGCGGTATGTGGCCATAACGTTATATAGTACTTCTGAAAACTTGACACATTTAATACGTGCCCAATTGGTTCCTTCTTTATCGTGTATATATTCAAAATCTGATTTTTTCATCAAAACAAGAAATAATGAGGTTAGATAATCAATGGTATTCAAGGCTGTGCCTGGGTCGTTAATTCCGGGAGACATGGCCTTTACTCCTATTTCGGATATTTGCCTAAATCCATATATGTAATTTTCTCCTACCAATTCTTCTCTACTAAATAATAGTGTTTCCATTATTTCAATCTCTACTTTTTTTGATAGTGGCTTTTCTGATATAATGCCCACTGTACCGTCTAATATAAATTGACCTTTGAATAATTCTATCGTAACCTTAGTTTCTTGCTGCTTGCAAATATCAATAAGATTATCTTTCAGTATTCCGTAAAAATATCCTACTCTGTTGACGGTGTATTTTTCCCAATGCTCTGTTTGAGGAAAATCAAAGGAATTTTCCTTTTGTTCCTTTATTATTGATACAATTGCGGTTTTAGTCTTTTTATGAATATTGGTCAATATATTTCCAACTTGTATGGCTTGTGAGATGTTATGAATAAAATAGATGAAAGAGGCCAAACATAGTACTGTTAAAATTATTCCTATCAATACAGAGAACCCTGGCGTTTGATATTTGTTTTCAGTGGGCTCAATAGATACTAGAATAAATATATTGTATAAGATCGTTGCAATATATTGCCCGAGTACAACTTGATGCTTTTGATTAGAAATGATACCAGGCAGCACCCTAGGCGAGAAATTACTAGATGCTTGGTTTAACAACACCATTACCATAGAAAAACTGAATACCGTCAAGGAAATAAGACCACCTATCAAAGTGCTTAAAAGTGTTTTCGCCGTATCTGTATTATCAATAACCAGTCCTGGTGCAACATCCATTAAATAAGCTGATACATCTATTTGCTCTAGATAGATCATGAAAAATGCTAGCATTAATCCAGCAAATGAAATTACAGAAGGGAAGAAGGCTATTTTACTTCGAATTTTATAAAAAAAGTTTGTAATTCTATTCATGTGATGGATTCAGCTATAAATCTAATAAAGGTAGCATCTAAAAAGAGACTTATATGCTATTATTTAAGACTCAAATTAGCAAAACAAGACAATTTGACATCAATAAAACAGTGATAAGTGACAAAGTGTCATTGTTTAGTAAAGGGTATATTGTTTGCTCTAGTTAAAGCAACTAATACATTACTATAAATAAAATATACGATTATGAGTTTGACAAAAAGAAATGAAGTATTGTTTCCAGCCTTAATGAATGAAATATTTAGACCAGATTGGTTTGGTGGAACACAGAATGCTAGAACGGCAATACCGGCCGTAAATATTAAAGAGAACGAAATTAATTTTGAATTGGAACTTTTTGTTCCGGGGAGAAAAAAAGAGGACTTTAATATGGAAATAGATGATTTGGTTTTAACTATTTCTGCTGAAGTTAAAGAGTTAGGTGAAGATTCTAAGGAGAATTATACTCGAAAAGAATTTGCTATAACTTCTTTTAAAAGAGCATTTACTCTTCCGGAAACCGTAGCGACAAATAAAATTGAAGCGACCTATGCTGGCGGAATTTTAAAGTTCACCCTTCCTAAAAAAGAGGAAGCATTGCCTAAGCCAAAAAGAATGATTGAAATTAAGTAAGGTATTGCGTTTTAAGGTTTAGATTTTTGAGTTGGTTTAAGTTATTTATAAAAAAAGTGTTTTGAGAAATCAAAGCACTTTTTTATGGTAATCGTTCGGTTAGAATAGCTAGGCAAGCTATAACTCCTTTGCTAAAGTTTCCTAGTTTTAGGTTTTCGTCCGGACTATGAATACTGTTATCTGGCTTAGGAATTCGTATAGAAACTGTAGGAACATCCAATGTTTTAATAAAAGTAGCCATTGGTTGCAAGGCCTTCTGTGATTCTCATATTTACAATGTGATTTATATATACCCTACTCAGGGGTGCTATTTAAGAAAGTGTCAATAGGCATATCCATATCATTTCTAAAGAGTTTGACGCTATTCTTATAATGTAGCCAGCTTCTTAATAGTAGTGCGCTCTTCGTTGATTGGTTATGAATTGACTGAAATGATAGCTAGTGCTGTGATGTAATCGCGCAGTAGCTTAATTTGTCTTTCTGTAGGCGTCTCTGTACCAATCTCACGTCAATTTCAATAAAGGCTTCTTCGGTGATTATGGTTCGTACTTCCTTTCTGTTTTAACCCTCTAATATTTAACGAGGGTAATTGTAAGGTTTCT
The DNA here is from genome assembly GCF_005771495.1 of Maribacter sp. ACAM166. GTDB lineage: Bacteria > Bacteroidota > Bacteroidia > Flavobacteriales > Flavobacteriaceae > Maribacter. The sequence continues at coordinate 60,304 of NZ_VAUW01000008.1, read as the reverse complement.
TGGTAGGTAGGGGGATGTGTTCAGAATCAGAAATACCAAGCGTTATTTTTAGACTATCTGTGTTTTTAGGTATCATCCTACTACTTGTTTAGCACGTTCTGTCAAGAGTACCCCATCGTTAAATCTTGGTATTTGTACGATGTCTTGTTCATTCTATAGATTGCCTATTAGACATGCTGCTTCAAAACCTGGATGCGGAGCATAGTTTTGACATTGACCACCATGAATAGTATATTTTGGTCCAAATACGCATTGGTTTGTAGTTACAATTTCTCGTGTACCAAAAATGAGTGTAAGTGGATTTAAGAGGTGTTTTGTTCCATTCATAATAAAAAACATTTCAGTTTTTAGGAAATATTTTTTTTATAAAACAGCCTTTGGTAAATCAGGAGGTTCTAATTCTTCTTGATAATCCATGATTACTTTTATGACATAATCTGGCATTATATTGTTCGCTTTCAAAATTAGCGATATGGGCAGACTTTTTTAATTGGAAGCCGAATGCGCAAAAACCTCCCCATTGTCACCAATCGAATTTTGAGACAAATTGAAACTTGTAAGGTTTCAAATTTCATTTTTAAATCCTTCAAAAGGGTTAGGTTGAGACCCTATAAAACTATTAATTAGTTGCCCATATCTTTGCATATAAATGAGAATGTTATTTCTGTTTTAACCAAATATTTTTTTAGCGAATAGTAGGGGGCTTCATCTGTTTATATAATCTTAGTTTTCAAATTAAAAGCAGTAAAAATACGATTGCGCCATTGTTTATTTTCTTTAATTTGTTCTGAAAAATTCCCATCATTTTGCAGTCTAAAAAAATAATGTAAATTAGTAATCGCTACATTGAAAATTTCGTTTGTTGGAAATTTTAATTTAGTGCTTTCTACGGCTTGACTCTAACTGTTTGGTGCGCTGAAAGAGTAACCTATAAATAGATTGAAAAGTAGTCTTATTTATATTTTTATACTGATTTTATTTAATTTAGTCTTGTCTAAAAAAATACAACTTAGTATTTAAAATCAATTATTTAAGTGTTTAAGGATAAAGTATTCATTTATATTTTTAATTTCTTTAAAGAATGTTTAATACATATAAGTCATTCTTGTTCTTGAAGTGATTTTATTTCATCTCTTAACTTAGCAGCTTGCATAAAATCAAGTTCTTTAGCCGCTTTTTCCATAGCTTTTCTTTTCTCCTTAATCATTTTCTCGACTTGCTCTTTGGTCATGTATTCCAAGTTAGGTTCAGCAGCACGCAATTCCTCTTTGATAAAGTGATATGTTGAAACGGAATTCTTAGATAAAACATTGTCTAAACTTTTGTTTAAAGCAGTTGGAACTTGGTTATTATCTGTGTTGTATTTGATTTGTTTTTCACGCCTGTAGTTTGTTTCGTCAATCGTTTTTTGCATGCTTGAAGTTATCTTATCTGCATACATAATTGCCGTACCGTTTAGGTGTCTTGCTGCTCTACCAACAGTCTGCGTTAACGATCTATTACTACGTAAAAATCCTTCTTTATCTGCATCCAAAATTGCCACTAAAGAGACCTCTGGAAGATCCAATCCTTCCCGTAATAAATTCACTCCAATAAGCACATCAAAGATTCCTTTTCTTAAATCTTGCATAATTTCAACACGTTCTAAAGTGTCAACATCGCTATGAATATACCTGCATCGAACACTAATTCTATCCATGTACTTTGCTAATTCTTCGGCCATTCTTTTGGTTAAGGTGGTCACCAAAGTTCGTTCATCCTTTTCTACTCTTTTATGTATTTCTTCAACCAAATCATCAATTTGATTTAAACTCGGTCTAATTTCTATTATTGGATCTAATAGGCCAGTTGGTCTAATTACCTGTTCAACATATACACCTTGGCTTAGTTGTAATTCATAATCTGCGGGTGTAGCACTAACGTATAATACTTGATTTTGCAACGCTTCAAATTCTTCGAATTTCAAGGGTCGGTTATCCATTGCTGCGGGCAAGCGAAACCCGTATTCGACTAAATTAATTTTTCGTGACCTGTCACCACCATACATTGCATGTACCTGTGGTATGGTAACATGGCTTTCATCAATCACCATTAAATAGTCATCGGGAAAATAATCTAAAAGACAGAAAGGCCTTGTGCCTGGTTCACGGCCATCTAAGTATCTTGAGTAATTTTCAATACCAGAGCAATAACCAAGCTCGCGTATCATCTCCAAATCGAAATTTGTACGCTCTTCTAAGCGTTTTGCTTCAAGAGGCTTGGCAATGTCTTTAAAATAATCCATCTGTTTAACCAAATCATCTTGAATATGATGAATGGCATTCTGTAATACATCCTTCGAGGTTACAAACATATTTGCCGGATAAATGTTTAGGGTTTCGTATACTTCAATAATGTTATTGTTAAAAGGATCAAATGCCTCTATTTCCTCAATTTCATCTCCAAAGAAGTGGATTCTATAGGCATGATCTGCGTAACTTGGAAAAACATCAACCACGTCCCCCTTTACTCGAAAGTTACCGTTCTTAAATTCTGCCATAGTTCTTGAATAAAGCGACTGAACCAATTGATGCATTAGTTTAGTTCTGGCAATAACCTGGTCTTTTTTGATTGATATTACATTCTTTTTAAATTCAACTGGATTCCCGATACCATATAAACAGGAAACCGAAGCGATAACAATTACATCTCTTCTGCCCGAAAGAAGGGAAGAAGTAGCGCTAAGCCGTAACTTTTCAATATCCTCATTAATCGAAAGATCTTTTTCTATATAAACGCCACTAGTAGGGATATACGCTTCTGGTTGATAGTAATCGTAATAGGATACAAAGTATTCAACAGCATTGTTGGGGAAAAACTGTTTAAACTCTGAATATAATTGAGCCGCTAGTGTTTTATTATGGGCCAATACTAAGGTAGGTTTTTGGACTTCTTCTATAACATTGGCGACCGTAAAGGTTTTTCCGGAACCTGTTACACCCAATAAGGTCTGATACTTTTCATCTTCATTGAGTCCTTTTACCAATTCTTTAATAGCGTTAGGCTGATCACCGGTAGGTTTAAATTCTGATACTACTTTGAATTTCATGTATTGTAATTCTCTTTTTTGAGTTCTTTAAGCTGAATTGCTTAAGAATTCATTATAAATCTTTGCGTATGAGGAAATTATAAGGAAGTCCGTATCATACTATAACAGCGTATAAAAATACAAAAGTCGAATTCTAAATTAGACGTAAGTCGGCAGGATTTCTATCACCTCTTTAAAGAAAAATGACCACTAATATCTTGCCTATTTAAAAAGCTGGCTCTGAACCAATAATCTGACTCTGGCATAGCATTGTTATTGAACGTACCATCCCAGCCTTTGTTATTCGGATTAATCTGGTGAATAAGACTACCAAATTGGTTAAAAATAAATATAATATCAACTACAGATTCGAAATTTTTTGGTGGAGGTACAAATTGCCAATAATCATTGATGCCATCCCCGTTTGGTGTGAAAAAGGTTGGAAAATCTTTTGAAGCAATATCTCTATCTACAGGCCTTTCTGTAATTCCACATCCATTTTTATCACGAACATAGGCAATATGCAAACCTTTTGGGACATCAGTGAATATAGGAGTATCTTGATAAGGCCCATCAGGGTTGTCTAGAGCATATTCATATTGGCCGGTGCCTGTAGCCGAAATAGTAATTGTTTTACCGTTTATTAGATTGATGACATTAATACCTATAATGGTGGCTGCTTGTGATGCAACTACATCAAATAGTTTGGAACTCACGCATTCTATAATACCGTCTTCAGTGGTAATAGTATTGTAAGCTTCAAACCTATACCTTCCCGGTATTAAAACATCTACACTTCGTGCTTGCGATAATAGTGATTCTGCGCTACCACTATTTGTTAAATACCACCTAAAACCATCTGCTTCATCATCAGTCGAAATTGTATAGGGTAGTTCATCACTACAAATACCTACGATATTAGGTAAATTAATTTGTGGTGCTCGGTAAATAAGTTCGCCTGTGGCCTCATTGAAATAAGGGTCACAGATATACAATGCCATACTAGTAGTGAAAATTTCTTCAATGCAATACACTGCTGCACCTATATCATTATAAGGAACAATGGTAACATATACTGAGGAATTTTGAGGTAAATCTTCGGGAGGATCATAGCTCAAATTATTTTTCATATCTAATTTGTTAACGATATCGGTTCCATTTGGTTCTGTGCCGATTGATAAAACGTAGCCAGTGGCTGTTGGGGCATATGCCCATTCGATATCGGTTATGATTGTCACGCTAGCGGCATTATTGTCTGGGGCAATCAAAATGGAGCAAGGTGGTGCTGTGGTTACAGTAGTGGTTGTAAATGAAATTTCTTGGCAAGCGATGGGTGGGCCGTCAAAGGGTACCAAGCTCAAGGTAGCATAAAGCCTTGTTTTATCTGGGAACCCTAAGGGCGGTGTATATGATGTAATTGTTCCAATCGGTTTTGCATTGAGAATATCTTTGCCTTGTGGTGTTCTTCCGATAGATAATAGGTATCCATTATACCCTACAACCTCTGGCCATGTTAATGTTGCTTCTACGGCGACATTCAGTTCGCCATTGGTAGGGTAATTAAATTTTGGACAATCTTGGCTCCATACTAAGGAGTAGGTCAAAAGAATGCCGAAGTACTTTAGATTAAAAGACATTATTTTGATATTCATTGATTACTCATTTTTTTATTAGCGTTTCAGGCTAAAATGACCTTTGACTTCTTTTTGTGAAAATGATATTGCCCTGAACCAATAATCCGTTGCGGGTAATTGTTTGCCGTTGAAACTCCCATTCCACCCTTCTGATTTTGGATCTAATTGTACTAGTAAGTTTCCATATTTATCGAAAATATATAGGTATTCTATGTTAAGTTCACTAGAACTAATTTTATTGTTTAGTTGCCAAAAATCATTTATACCATCGCCATTTGGAGTAAAAAAAGATGGAAAGTCTTTAGAGGATAACTTTTTTTCAACCAACCGTTGTGTTAGTCCACATCCGAGTTTATCTCGAACAAAAACCGTTCGTTCGCCAGGTTTTACATTTGTAAATATAGCGCTATCTTGAAATCCGAATATATCACTTTCATAAGAGTATTCATATTCTCCTATACCAGTTGCAACTATTTCTAAACGAAGTCCATTGAGATCTCTTGATATTAAAACGTTTTCTATTTGGGGAGCTTCTGAATACACAATCTCAAAATTCTTTGTTACTAGGCATTCAATGTTCGCCCCAAATTCAGATACTGCATTGTACAATTCTAGGCGATAAGAGCCTACTTCATCATATTCTAGACTACGGGTTATCGATAGCACCTCTTCACTACCATTTGTATTTATTTTAATCCATCTATAACCTCTAGCTTGATCTTTGGTAGTTAAAATGCCACCACCACTATTGGTGCAAAGTGAAATTTTATCTAGAATGGAAATAGTAGGGAAGTCATTCGTATTGCAACGCACTGTTGGTTCACCCGTTGTAAAATATTCTTCACTACAGTTTGTTGCTTCACCATTTTCGTTAAAGGGAATAATTCTAAGATAAACGAATTGATTTAGTTCAAGATTTTGATCTGGTTTGAAGGATAGTTTGTTGCCGGTTTCATAATCATCAATGATATTGTAATTACCGGGTGAATAGCCTATAGATATTCTGTAATTGGTAGCTCCTGGAGCGTAATTCCATTTAATGTTAGTATCTACCCGTACTTCTATTTCTTCATTTAAGGGTGTTACCAAAGAAGTGCAGTCAGGTGGGTCTTTTACTTCAACGGTAGTGAAAATTTTTAAAGGACACACTTTTATTGGCGCGTCAGGAAGAAATAGCCTTATGGTGACATAAATTTTCGTGTTTTCAGGCAATCCAACTTCAGGTTGATAGAAATTATTTAGACCAGACGATCGTCTGTTGATAATTTCGCCTCCGCCTGGGGTTGTGCCTAATGAAATTAGGTAGCCGATAACCCCATTGACAGCTGTCCAGCTAATAAGATTATCTACTGGAACATTGATGTCTCCATTAAGTGGAGCGGTCATAGTAGGGCATTCTTGGGCATGGCTATCAGCAGAAAATATACCTAACCATATCAATAAAACTAACAGAATTGTTCTTTGGTTCATTAGTTTATCTTTTTAAAGAGAAATACCCTTTAACTATTTTATTTTTATTAAATAATGCCTTGAACCAATAATTTGATTCTGGTAGTGCCCTTCCATTGAAACTACCATTCCAGCCTTCGGAATTTGGACCGATTTGAGCCAAAAGAGTTCCGAATTTATCAAAAATACAAATGACTAAAACATCGTTAGCTCCGATTTCTACAGGAGTAAGAAATTTCCAATAATCGTTTATACCATCTCCATTAGGAGTGAAGAAATTGGGGAACCCATTAACCTTCAGGTCTAGTTCTACGGTTTGCTGAACGGTTCCACATCCTTTTTTATCACGAACAAAGACAGTATGATTATCATAGGTAATTCCGTTAAATCTATTAGACTCTTGATAAGGACCATTTTCATCATTCAACGTATATTCAAAACTGCCATCTTCTGCCGTTAGAATTTCATAATTGATTAAATTTCCTTGTTCCGTCACTAAGATATTCTTAATTGTAGGTGCTGTAGATGTTTCTACTTCAAACAATTTAGTAGATGAGCATTCAAACGTCCTTCCTGCATTTTCGATGATATTGTAGGCCTCTAGAGCATATTTGCCTAATGCGGTAATCGCTACATTTACCGAAGAAGATAGTAATGTTTCATTACCACTTCCATCTATTTTGAACCATCTGTAACCATCAGCTTTATCTGTTGCAGAAAGAATACTTGAATCACTATCAAGGCAGATGGTAACTGTTTCTGGAAATGTCAATTCGGGGTTTAATACGAGTAATTCGCCTGTTAGTGGCTCAAAATATGGGCCACACCCTATTAAGGTAGAGAATATTTCTTGAGTACACCCTATAGCATCACCGGCTTCATTAAAAGGGATTATTGTGACAAAGAATGTTCGGTTAGGTTCAAAATCAATTACCACTGTAGATGTTTTGAAAAATGTTGCATTGTTTAGAATGTTACTTTCAAGCGGAGAGGTGCCTATGGTGATTCTGTACCCTTTTGCATTTGGTACGTCGTTCCATTCCAATACCGGACTTAAAGTAACATTGGTTTCACCATTAAATGGTGTGATTAAACTGGAGCAAATGGGTACTATAGCTTCGGTCGCTGTTGTGAAAACAGACGTGCTACAACCAACCGACATTCCGATTCTGTTATAGGGTACAATGGTGACATAGATCGTTGTTTCAGACGGAAAATCTATTATAGGGTTATAACTAAGGGTATTGGCAATATCGATATTATTTTGAATTTCACCTCCGTTCAAAGATGTGCCAATAGTTAAAAAATAGCCCGTAGCACTTGGGGCTGAGTTCCAAGATATATTTGTTGCTGTATTGATATCTACTTCATTATCTAATGGAATTTTCAGTGAAGTACATTCTGGAACTTCATTTAGCGAAGCTGTAGTGAAACTTTGAGTTTCGCATACAATATTCGGTTGATTAAAAAAGAAGAGGGTAATCGTTACAAATACTTCAGTATTCTCGGGTAGACCAATTGGTGGTGTATAATTGTTTGAAGCCCCAACATTTTGTTCATTTAAAATGTCACCGCCACCTATTCTTGTTCCTAGTGATAAAATATAGCCAGGTACCCCAGTAATGGGTTCCCAACGAATTGTAGAATTAATGTTTACCTGTTCGGCACTGTTAACCGGGCTTAAAAGTTCAGGGCATTCTTGAGCTGATGTTTGTAAAATACAAGCGAACAAGGCCAAGAAAGATAAAGGCATAACCAATATCTTGGATAACAGTATGTCCCAATTATTTTTCATAGCATGTTCGTAAACACTACAATATACTACAAAATGAAAATTTAGACTTTAGAATTCTGATTAAATAGGACTAAAATCCGATGTGTTTGTGGTATTAAAGGTCTCTTTTTTTTAACAAGGTATAGGAGCCGTAAACGAAAATTGCTGTCCAACCTAAAACAATTAGAATTTCGTACCAATGAACATGATAATCCAAGGTTATTTTTTCTCCCATTTGATTTACAACAGATTGTACCGCTCCTAATCTAGAAAATGGTTCTTCAATAAGGTTGAACATGGCCTGTAATGGAAAAAAGCCCATGATAATATCTGTAGTTTCACCATCAAAGAATTTCCATCGAATAATTCCTCTAAAAATACCCTCAAAAACCTGCCATAGTATTAAAAACCCTAAGGCGAAGGCTGAGCGTTTTACTAAAACCCCTAAGAAAAGACAAAAGGAAAAGAAACCAGTTAGCTTGACGAAAAAAGCAAGTAAAAATTCTAAATCTGTTAAGATGATGGATAGCTCATTAAAATCTGAATAAACTAACCCCAAAATCAAGGAGACGATAAAAACAAAAAGGGTAGAAATAAGTGAAAATGAAATTACGATTAAGAATTTTGAAAGTATAAATTCCTTTTTCGAAAGTCCATCTATTAAATTCTGTTTTATTGTTTTATTACTGTACTCGTTAGACATCATAGACACGATTACAATGGCCAAAAATAATTTAAAGAAGGCCGTTATAAAGGTGTTAAAGTGCCATATATAGGGGAAATTAAAAATTCCTTGATCTGCCAAATGAAATTTAATAGGACCAATATCAAATTTAATTGCCGCAACTAGTGCAATCGATGTTAATAGAGCGAAATAGGAAATAATCAATACTTTGCTTGCTCTATTATTCCAGAGCTTGATGAATTCTATATGTAATAATCTTATCATTTTTGGTTTATTTAGGCGATTGTATTCTTAGTGAGTTCCAAAAACTGTTCCTCTAGACTTTCTTTTCTTTTTACTAAATGAGAAACGATAATGCCATTTTCAAAAAGTAATTTATTCAGTGTTTGGGCATCTAATTCAGTTTTAAGAAAAGCGGTCACTAATTCATTCGTTTGCTTTATTTCACCGAAAAATTTATTACTCCTTAAATAGGAGGTCAATGATTCCATATCCGTTGTTTTTAACTCAAAAAAGCCAAAACTCGCTTGAAGATTGTCAACTCTGCCAGAATATAATTTCTCTCCTTTTCTTAGTATAACCACATGACTACAGACTTTTTCAACTTCATCCAATAAATGGGATGCTAGTAAAATAGTAGTGCCTTTTGCAGCAATGGATTTAATGATTTCTCGTATTTGATGAATACCTTGTGGATCTAGACCATTGGTAGGCTCATCTAAAATTAAAATTTCTGGATCATTTAATAAAGCAGAAGCAATGGCTAGTCTTTGCTTCATTCCTAACGAATAAGTTTTGAATTTGCTATTTTTTCTATCTAGCAGGCCGACTAGCGCTAAATTTTCTTCAATTTTTTCTTCTCCAACGCCTTTAATTTTACAAACTAATTTCAAGTTTTGTAAAGCGGTCATGTACGGGTAAAAATTAGGGCGTTCAATTATGGCACCCACCTTTTTTAATGCATCATGGGTGGTTGTCTGTCCATTAAACCAACAGAATTCTCCACTAGTTTTATTGACAACATTCAAAACAATACCTAACGTTGTTGATTTACCACTGCCGTTAGGTCCTAATATTCCGTATACATTACCTTTTTTAATAGTAAACGATAAATTTTTTACGGCAGTTAGATACCCGAATTTTTTAGTAAGATTTTGTACAGTTAAAATATGGTCCAAAGTAAGTTGGTGTTAGTGATTGATATACCTAGTTGACGAAGAAAGCCTAACTTTGTTACAGGTTATACCATCAAATTTAGAGTAACGCTATGTCAGAAGAACGATTAATGTCTAAAAAGAAACCTGCTTACCCTGTAAGTAAGGCTTTAGATGGCTATTTAGAACATTATAGTCGAAAAACGGAAATACCTATATTTTATGATGACCTTCTTCGCTTTTCAGGGTCGGTTGTAGTATATGATAGTAATGATGAAGATACGTTGTGGATCCGTGCATATTATTCCGAATATGACAGAAAAGAAATAGATGATAGTTTAAAAAAGGTATATTCTATTTTGCATTCTGATGGTAGTAATAATATTAACCAATATCTGAACGTTGATGCAGTAGACTTCTGTACGTTTGGAAATTCTAAACCATTTAGGATAAAAATCCGAAATATTCTAAATGATAACTTCACCTATTTCTATATTAAAAAAACCGATGCATCGCGTGTTTATGGCTTGGAGTTAGAACACATGTTATCTCCCTATCACCTAAACTTTCTCGTGTATAAGGACACGTTGATAGAGGAACATATCGCCGGAATTCCTGGTGATGAGTTCATAAAAACCATGCTACCCAAATGTACAGAGCCAGAGAAAGCGCAACTGGCCAAAGAATTTGTAAAATTCAATGAACGTTGCATGATACGGTTATTAGGGGATATGCGGTCATACAATTATGTCATCGTACCTACGCATGATTTTGATCATGTAGTGTATAGAATTAGGGCTATCGACTTTGATCAACAATGTTTTGAGGGTAAATTGAAAGTATATCGGCCTCAATTTTTTAAGGAGAACTTTAAAATGGTAGAGTTGGTTCGTGCTAAATTAAAAAGAGACTCGGTCGATCAGTATAAATTAGAAGAGCGGTCTATTGTGGCTAAGCGTATTTTAAGTTCTGGAAATAGAATTAAAAAATTACGTGCTATTTGCAAGACAGATTCAATTTCAACAAAAGATAATATTGAGCTATTAAGAAATCAAATTGGAGAACTTACCATGGATATAAATTTTAAAAACTGCACAACTATGGGAGAGATTCTTGATCTCACCTTAAATTTTGTACGACGTAATTATGAAGATGTAAGTATGAAGCAGATTATGGAGAACAATATTGAAATCTAGTTATCACGTCGGTAGCCGACTGTTCGAAGATGATAAATCAATTATAACCAAAAGAATAAATGGACAATCACTTTTGGTTTATGTTAAATCAAAAGTGGTTGTTTCATTATTAACTAAATCTAGCTCTTCTGCTCTTTGTTGAAATAAACTAGGTAATAATACATTTGTCGCTCTTCATCCCATCCTTTTTCAACAAACTTCTCTGCAGATTCTGGATTAATGAAATCTAGTTTTATTTGAATATTGGTATCTAAGTTAATGACATTCTTAATTTTTTTACGAGCATCGGACACTGCTTTATTGGCAATGTCAAAATTAGACACATCCTGAATACTATACTTAGGTCCTTTCTCGGTTTTATAATGCTTGAATTCGGGTATGAGTTCAGGGTTTTCCATGACTTCGTTCAAAAAAGTTGATTCTTCAAAAGCATCGTTCTTTGCAAAATGATTAACTGCACGGTTCATGAATAAAACTTCTTGTTGTTTGTCTTCAGCAGGTAAAACAACATCTTTCGCAAAATTCTGACAGAATTTCAAATAATTTTTGGTCTTGAAATTATCATCTGAAAGTGGTGCAACGCCTAAGAAATTTTCAATCCAATATTTCGTGTCGTATTTATTACTATCAACAGAAAGTACTTTATACCCTTCTTCTTTATCAACATTGAATATTAAACAACCCTTGTCTAATTTATTAATATTGATACCTTGTTGTATTACAATATCAAGGTTGCTATCTTTTTCTTCAAATTGAATAAAATCATGTTTTAATTCACTCTTAAAGATACCTATAGCATCTACTTTTTGATTGTCTAATAATAGTCCCGTGAGATAAGCTACATAAACCTCACCGCTTTTTATATGTGGGTGATTGGATTGTTCGAAAAGTAAGGAAGCGATTTTTTTAGAATTCAAATGTGCATTTGATGGGTCGGCAAAAACCGCATTCGCTATTTTATAAAGCTCATTAAATTCTACATCTACTTCATTAGATAGTTTATAGTAATTCTCTTCCTTTTCCCGAAATGGTTTAAAAAAATACTCTTTTAATAAACCGGTAGTTTCATCATTAAGGTTGAAAGGCTCTTCAGATAGAAAAATGCCTTCGTTCTTATTTTTATTGCCAACTCTATGTATAGAAATACTGTCAATTTGGGTGGCATATAGGTTGATCATAGAATGTTCTTATTTATAGATTTGTTCTTTAAGGGAAATCTGATTTTCAGCGCAAAATTTATTTACTAGTGATTCACTAGTTCCAGTTTTCATCAAAATCTAGGTCGTCGTAATTTTCAAAAGTATCATCAAAGTCAAAAGCACTATTTTCGGCTTCGAATTTTCGTTCCGGAGGGTTTTCAGGTAATTCTCCAAATGCGAAAAGTACGTTAGGATAGGAACGACCGTCTTCGTTTTCTTCAATATCCGCAAGTTCAACAAAGAACGTCCACATGTTTAGAAAATCATAAACATAAATCAACTTAGGGTTCTCTTCAGACATAAAATCCTCTAAAAATGATTCATTCATTAATTTAACATCAGAACCAGATTCGCTCATGTCAAAAAGTGCAATTTCTTCATCTTGTTTCCACTCTTCATCACATGTATAGAAAGAAGCCATTTCATTGCCTAAAAAACCGAATGCCTGTGTAATGGCATTGTGAAAGTCTTCTAGGGAGTTATGAGCCTCGATTTCCAAATCTCTGAAAATATCCTCATCTGCGTCTAAAATTATACGAATTTTATAGATCATGCCTTGTTTTTTGTGGGACGGCAAAGTTACGAAGTTCTGCCGTTTTTTCTTGGCATTAGTGCATCTAAAACTATGTAGAATTGTACTCCAAATAGAATAGAAGCTATTACAAGGTGCAGGGGTTGGCTAGCAAACGGAAAATTTAAATAATTCATGGCCATGCCTGTGAGTACTTCAACAAATAAAAGAAATAGTACCCAATAGATTTTAAAGTGCCCCAAGTTGAACTTAATAATTCTATAGGCTAAAATAGCGTTGATCAACAAAACTAAAATAGAAAACGACCTGTGTATATAAAATAATACTAGAGGGTCTTTTAGCCAAGTGCTTTTGGCGTCATACCCAAATATATCTATTTGTTCATCAACAAATTGTCGTACCTGTGTGCCCATTATAATTTGGAGAAGTGTCAAGCAGAGTGCTAGAATACTCAGGTTGAGAGTAAGTTTGTCAAAACGAATACGTTTGTTCTCGGCATTGGCCAGATAAATTATATAAAGTAAAATGGCCACAATAACTAGTGCCATAAACATATGCACCGTGATTTTTGCCGGTTCCAAAACAGAATAAACAACCGTTGCACCCAACCAGGCTTGAAATACCATTCCAAATACTACTAGCCATGATAGTATAGGAATACGTTTTTTCTTTTTCCAATAGCTTATCGATGTAATTGCCAGCACCAATGTTGCGAGGCCTGCTAAGGCGCCAAAAAGCCTATTGATATATTCAATCCAGGTATGCCATGGGTTAAATTCAGCATAATCATGCTTGGTGTATGTCTCCCAATTAGTTGCATTAAAAGAATTACTAGTCGTAAATGTTTCTTTGGATATTTGTAAGACCTCACCTCTTATAATTATTTGGCCTTTTTCAAATAATCTATCTGGTTGCCATTGCAACTCAATTGCCTCAGTAGGGGGTATGTAATATCCGAAGCATTTTGGCCAATCTGGGCAACCCATTCCACTGCCCGTCATTCTAACAACGGCACCTGCAACGATAACTAAATAAACTAAAATCAGTGCTATTTTAGCAATTTTTCTAAACGTGATATCCATGTTACTTTGAGGTTTGCAAACCTAATTTCTTACCCTTAATATACATATATTCTCTGGCAGCATCATATTCATTTGGTATTTCGCCTTCTAAAATAGCTTCTTTAATCGCCTCCTTAATGATCCCTATTTCTTTTGATGGTTTTAAGGAAAAGGTTTCCATAATTTCTTCGCCACTTATAGGAGGTTGAAAATTACGAATATGGTCACGAGCCTCTACTTCTTCAATTTTTTGACGAACTAGTTTAAAGTTTTGATGGTATTTACGCTGTTTTTTAGGGTTCTTTGTAGTTATATCTGCCTCACATAAAGTCATAAGATTTTCTACATGATCACCGGCATCGAATATGAGCCTTCGTACCGCTGAATCGGTCACATAATCTTCAGATAAAATGACGGGTCTTGAACTCATCAGTACCATTTTTTGAACAAACTTCATCTTATCGTTCAAAGGCATTCGCAAACGTTTGAATAGCTTGTAAACCATTTTAGAACCAATAAATTCATGGCCATGAAATGTCCACCCAATTTTTTTATGGAATCTTTTGGTAGGAGCCTTGCCTATGTCATGTAATAAAGCGGCCCAACGTAACCACAGGTTGTCTGTGGTTTCAGAGATGTTATCTACCACTTCTAGCGTATGCCAAAAATTATCCTTGTGTTTTTGTCCTTCAATTTCCTCAATTCCTTGTAATGCAGTTAATTCTGGAAGTATGAGTTCTAAAAGTCCGGTTTTATGCAACAGAGAAAAACCTAATGAAGGTTTTTTACATAGCATTATTTTATGAAGTTCATCTAAAATACGTTCGTTAGATACAATTTTCAAGCGTTCTTTATGTTCGGTAATTGCCTGTAAGGAAGGAAGCGCAATCTGAAAATCTAGTTGTGTTGCGAATCGTATCGCCCTCATCATACGAAGAGGGTCATCAGAGTATGTAATACCTGGTTCTAGAGGGGTTTTAATTATTTTTTTCTCTAAATCTTTTATTCCATTGAAAGGGTCTAGAAGCGTTCCGAAATCAGATTTGTTGAGCGAAAGTGCTAAGGCATTTATGGTAAAATCACGTCGTTTCTGATCATCTTCAAGCGTGCCATCCTCTACAATAGGTTTTCGACTTTCACGCTGGTAACTTTCTTTACGAGCGCCAACGAACTCAAGCTCCATACCCTCATTCTTAATCATCGCCGTTCCGAAATTCTTAAAGACCGATACCTGGGGATTTCCTTTTAATTTTGAAGCTACCTTTTCTGCTAGTTGGATTCCACTGCCAATGGCAACCACATCAATATCTTTTGGGGTATTTCTATCTAAAAAGAAGTCCCTTACAAAACCACCAATAACGTAACAATCTACAGAAAGTTCTTCTGCAGCTTCTGAAATAATACCGAAAATAGAGTTGTTTAAAGCGTTTTTGTAGCTCTCTTGCATGTTCTTATTCTCGAATGATTTTTACGGTACCATCATTAGCTAATCTAATAATCGATGACGCAAATTCATTCTGTTTGTCTTGTTGCAAATTTACCACATAGTCTACACCTGATAAAATTGCTTTATCTATATTTTGGAAACTTTTAGGTGTAGGGGATCTAGAAATATTGGCAGATGTAGATACAATAGGTTTTTTAAATTTACCAATGAGGTATTTGCAAAATTTATCTTGAGCGACTCTTATGGCCAATGTATCATCAGCCGCTATTAGGTTTTTAGCGACTTTTCTTGGTTTATCGTAAATTATGGTGGTAGGTTTAGAAGAAAGGTCTATTATGTCATATGCAAGATCTGGTACTGCTTCTACATGTTTTTCAAGCATGGCGTCATTAGCAACGAGGCATATTAATGCTTTGTTATCATCACGCTGTTTCAGTTTAAAAACCTTTTCTACTGCAGCTTCATTGGTGGCATCACATCCTATTCCCCAAACAGTGTCGGTAGGGTAGAGGATAAGTCCACCATTCTCAAGTACATCGATGCACTTATTGATTTCTTCTGTCATTGTTTATTATGTAATAATTAAAGAAATGTTTCAGGTTTAATATTAAAATAATGGGTCAATGCCAGCCATTGCGACCTGTTTTTATCACCTCCGATATTTGTTTTTTTAAGGGAATGTTTTTGAGATCCAATAATAGGAATTGGAGTTTTTGCTTTGTTTTTTGCTACAACTGAAGTAGTTCCTTCTAATAGTGCCATTACCTTAAACCAAAGATCATCTGCTTTTGGCGTTAATTCTAAGAATAATTTAGTGTTGATGGTTATGTCAGAAAGTTTTTTTGGAGGATATAAAACACCCTCTGCACCGATTGGAATAACTGCTGCTTGGTTAAAAGTCATTCCGTTTTCAAAAACCCAATTTTTATAGGGTAAAATTTCACCTTGTGCATTGTATTTAATGTACCTAGTTTGATTTGCGATGATTGTATCTCTATTGTTTAAATGTTCTCGGTAAAGTAATCGAAGCCAGTTCGACCTGTACATCATATCGTCATCACAGGTTATGATTATATCCTCGGGAAAAAGTTTCAAACTATGAATTAATTTTCTGTGGGAACAAGTCAATTCTGAATATGATATTTGAAATAAGTCGTTTTCTAAAGTACCTAGACTGTTTGGAATTTCATTTTTAAGCGAATGATGTAACCATAAAATAATTTTTTTTGGTTTTACATCTTGGTCTAGAATACTTTTTATGGTTAGGTGTAGTGTTTTTAACCTTGCAGGAATCGACGTTAGAGAGACAATTACCGGAATTATTTCTTTAGATTTAGCATGTAAACTTTTGTTTGAAAGCAAAGAAAGTTTAACTGAATTGTAAATAGATAAGGGTATTTCTTTCAACTTCATTTTACATTGCTGTTATTTGTCTTTTAAAAATATAACATTTATACTATTGACAGTCTTTTCGTGTTCAAAGATAGATAAGACTTTTATATTTTTGTGGTAATTTGAAACGCATCATGGAGATTCCTAAAATAAGTATCATTGTTAGTACATATAATGCCGAAGAATGGTTAGAGAAGGTACTTTGGGGTTTTGAACAACAAACTTTTAAAAATTTTGAAGTTGTCATTGCGGATGACGGTTCCACAAATACTACCAAAGAATTGATAGCAGAAATATCAAGAAAGTTAAACTACACCATAGTTCACGTTTGGCAAGAAGATGATGGTTTTCAAAAGTCTAGAATATTAAATAAGGCAGTTACTGCTTGCTCTGCCGATTATATCATTATGACCGATGGAGATTGCATTCCTAGAGAAGATTTTGTTCAGGTACATTATATTAATAAAGAACAGGGCTTTTTCATTTCTGGTGGCTACTATATGTTGCCTATGAATATCTCTAAACTAATTACCTTAGAGGATATCGAAAATCAACGTTGTTTCAATATTCAATGGCTAAAGGATAAGGGGATACCACAAACCTTTAAAAATAACAAGCTTACGGCCAACGGCTTAATTTCTAAATTTCTAAATTCAATAACACCCACTAATGCAAGTTGGAATGGTCATAATTCATCGGGTTGGAAAAAGGATATTGAGAATGTAAATGGATTTGATGAACGAATGCAATATGGCGGTCAAGATAGAGAATTAGGTGAACGACTTTTTAATTTCGGTATTAAATCCAAGCAATTACGTTACAGTGCGGTTTGCGTTCACTTAGATCATAAGAGAGGGTATAAAACACCAGAATCCATTGCGAGAAATGTAGGGATACGAAATGTGACAAAAAGGGAGAAAAGCGTTTGGACTTTTTATGGCATTACCAAATAATAGGCAAGTTCGTTTTTTTGCTCAAGCTTTTTAAGCTCCTGATAACGTTCTAAAACCCCCAAAGCGTTTAAATGACAGATTATAAAACCTTTTTTACCATCCAAAAATCCAAGTCGTAAGATGTAATGGTTGAAAAATTTCCAACTGGTCTTTACAACCATTAATATATAGTTATACTTTTTTTCTTTATAAAATGATTCAATAGCCTTTAACCTACCATATTTCAACATTTTATTTTTGTAATCTTCATGGTTTTTATAACAATAATGAATAAGCTTTTCATTTAAAATACCAGAAGTTCCATCAATATCTAAAGTTTCATGTACGATTTTACAATCAGAGAATTTTGCATTACTTTTTCTGAAAAGACGATAATTTTTATCGGTTTGCCAACCACTATAGTTCAGTTTTTCATTCTTGAACATGAATTGACGATAAAACCAAAATGCTGAAATATCAGTGCCGCTAGAAACAGTATCTAAGATTTCTTGCTCTAATGCATTAGACACAATTTCATCGGCATCTAAAAATAAAACCCAATCATTTGAAGCTTGTTTCAAAGTGAAAGATTTTTGTGCTGTAAAATTTTCAAACGGATTTTGAATAACTCTTACCTTGGGGTGGCTCTTTAAAAACTCAAACGTGCCATCTGTACTAAAAGAATCTACCACTATAATTTCGTCGGCAAACGAAACAGAGTCAATACATTTTTCAATGTATCCCATTTCGTTGTAGGTGATAATTAATGCAGTTAGTTTTTCTTTTTTGGTAATCATAAAACAAATTTGGTAGGTGAGCTCTAATCGGAGCGAACAAAGTTATAACAAAAAATGAATTAAAAAATTGTATGGAGAGGTGAATTTCTTACAAGATTAAAATTATACCTTTCAAATTATTACTTGTTAGTAAGAGTTGAATTTATAAAAAGGTTGCGTTTAAAAGTCAAGAATATTTTTAGCTTTTGCTAAAGCTGCACTTATAACTTGATGCATGTCGTAGTACTTGTATTCGGCTAGTCTACCTCCAAAAATAACGGTGTCGTTTTCTGACTTTTTCTTGTACTTTAAATATGTCGTATTGTTCTTTTTATCATTAATAGGGTAGTAAGGCTCTAGGTTTGTTGAAGCTTCTAAAGGATACTCCTTTGTAATTACCGTTTTTTTCTGTTTACCAAATTCAAAATGCTTGTGTTCTAAAATTCGGGTGTAAGGTATATTTGCTTCTGTATAGTTGACAACCGCATTACCTTGATAGTTTTCTAGGTCCAATACCTCATGCTCAAACCGAAGTCCGCGATATTCAAGTTCGCCAAATTCATACTTATAATACTCATCGATTTTCCCCGTGAAAACCGTTTTTGCCGCTAATTTTTCTAAGGATTCCTTGTCCTTATAATAATTCACACCCAATTGAACATCAATCCCTTCTAGTAAACCTCCCGTTAATTCATTGTATCCTCCAATAGGTATACCTTGATAAGTATCATTGAAATAATTGTTATCAAATGTATACCTAAGCGGTAGTCTTTTTATAATAAAGGCTGGTAGCTCCGTAGCTTTTCGTCCCCATTGCTTTTCCGTATACCCTTTTATGAGTTTATGATAAATATCCTCTCCTACCAAAGAAAGTGCTTGTTCTTCAAGATTTTTGGGATTTTTGCTTTTGTATTGTGAACTTTGCTTTTCAATAATTTTTTTAGCCTCTGCTGGAGTCTTAACATTCCAAAGCTGGTAAAAAGTATTCATATTAAAAGGCAGATTATATAATGAGTCTTTATAATTTGCTACTGGTGAATTAGTGTACCTATTAAAGGGAACAAACTCATTTACATAATCCCATATTTTTTTATCATTGGTGTGAAAAATATGTGCACCATAGGCGTGGACGTTAATATTCTCTATTTTTTTGCAAAATGTATTACCACCGATATGTTCTCTTTTATCGATTACCAAGCTGGTCTTTCCTCTTTTTTTTGCTTCATGAGCAAAAACAGCTCCGTAAAGTCCTGCTCCAACAATAAGAAAATCATAACCTTTGGTTGAATTCATGTTTTATCAATTAAGGCGTTAAAGGTACGATTTAGGTATTTCTTAGGGTGTACTCTTTATAAAAACAGATTTTTTTAATTACATATTAAAAATGTTGCAGAAGAATCTTACACTTGTACTTGTTGATGGTTTATAAAATCATTTAAATGAATTCTGCAAATCTCTATTACATATCCAGAAACTATAAATTCTCAAAAAATGCTGCCTCTAAGCCTAAGATGGATTGTGAAACTATTTTAGAAAAGAATGGTTTTAAGAATCTAGGGTTTAAGCAAACAAACCACCCAAGTTCGGCCTTAGGTGCAATTATCAGTTTTTTCGGAATTACAAAAGGACTTTTTTTGTTGCCAAGAAAATCCGTTTTCTGCATGCAGTACCCGCTCAGTAAATTCTTTGGGTATATTACACGTATAGTAGCGTTGAAAAAATGTAAGCTCATCATTATAATTCATGATGTTAAATATTTGATGGGTAAGTCCACTGATTTAGAAGGGGAAATGGCCAAATTTAATAGAGCCGATTTCATAATTGTCCATAATGAATCCATGAGAAAATGGTTTCAATCAAATGGGTGTACGGCAGAACTCGTAAGTTTAGAATTGTTTGATTACTTACATAAAAGTAAAAAGCGTGCGACACTAAATAATCCTTATGATGTCGTCTTTGCAGGTGGACTAGGAAAAGAAAAAAGTGAATTTTTATATAGTATGGATAAACTTAATCCATCTAACTATACGTTAAGATTATATGGTAACGGGTTCAACGCTGTAGATGTTGAACAAGCAGATTCAATTTTAAACTACCAGGGTGTTTTTTCTCCCGATGAAGTCATCGACAAGATAGAAGGTTCTTTTGGTTTGATATGGAACGGAAACATTCTTGATGAGTGCTCCGGTGAATTTGGAAAGTATTTGTTATATAATAACCCGCACAAAACATCTTTATATCTCTTGTGCGGATTACCTGTAATTGTTTGGAAGAAAGCGGCCATCGCAACATTCATAGAAAAGGAACAACTTGGGATTACTATAAATTCCTTAAATGAATTGGATGATGCTTTAAAAAACCTTGACCCTACGTCATATTCCAACATGATTGCAAACGTTGAAAAAATAAAATCAAAAGTAGCTTCAGGTTATTTCTTATCACAAGCTATCCAAAAAGTGATACAACTTTTATAAGTTTTAAACAGCTACATCATACTCCCTAAGGGCATCGTTCAATGAGGTTTTCTTATTGGTGCTTTCTTTTCGTGTTCCAATTATTAAAGCACATGGCACATTGAAATCACCAGCCGGGAATTTTTTAGTGTAACTACCAGGTATAACTACAGACCTAGCAGGAACAATACCTTTTGTTTCTATAGGTTTATCACCCGTAACATCTATAATTTTTGTACTCATTGTTAAAACTACATTAGCTCCTAACACGGCTTCTTTCTCTATTCTAACGCCTTCTACTACAATACAACGAGAACCAATAAAAGCACCATCTTCAATAATTACGGGAGCAGCTTGTAAAGGCTCAAGAACACCGCCAATACCAACTCCACCACTAAGGTGAACATTTTTCCCTATTTGAGCACAGCTTCCTACCGTAGCCCATGTATCTATCATAGTACCTGCATCAACATAGGCTCCTATATTTACATAACTTGGCATTAAAATGGTACCAGAAGATATGTATGCACCATGTCTTGCAACGGCATTTGGTACCACTCGAATTCCTTTTTCAGCGTACCCTCTTTTTAAAGGCATTTTATCATGGTATTCAAAAATACCTGCTTCCAAAGTTTCCATTTTTTGAATAGGAAAATACAGGACTACGGCTTTTTTAACCCATTCGTTAATCTGCCATCCATTTGCGGTAGGTTCTGCGCATCTTAATTTGCCAACATCTAAAAGGTTGATGACATTTCGTATACAATCTTGGGTTGCAGATTCTTTTAAAAGATCTCTGTTATCCCATGCTTTTTCAATTTGTGTTCTCAATTCTGTCATTTTCATCGATAATTTTCTCAAATATAAGTTGAAGTAGAGGAATTCACCATTTGCAAAAGCACATATAACAAATTATCCTTTATTTTTGCCAAAAATTAAGTTTGGGAAGGATTCTTGCAATTGACTATGGAGTAAAACGTATTGGTTTGGCAGTAACGGATGAAATGCGAATGATTGCATTCGGACTCACCACCGTTCCTACTCCTGAAATCATTGCTTATTTAGCTGATTATTTTCAAAATGAAAAAGTAGAACTCATTGTGGTTGGAGAACCAAAACAAATGGATAATTCAGCCTCTGAGTCAGAAGTTCATATTAAACCATTTTTAGAAAAATTAGCAGAAAAATTCCCTGCTATTCCTATTAAAAGGCACGATGAGCGTTTTACATCTAAAATGGCTTTTCAAACCATGCTTGATGGTGGAATGAAGAAAAAACAACGAAAGAATAAAGCATTGATCGATGAAATTAGTGCGACCATTATTTTACAAGATTTTTTAAAGACAGTATAAATGATTTTACCTATAATAGCGTACGGTGATCCCGTATTAAGAAAAGTTGCGGATGATATCGATAACGAATATCTAAAACTAACGGAACTGGTTTCCAACATGTGGGATACCATGTATAATGCTAGTGGGGTTGGTCTTGCGGCACCTCAGATAGGCTTGCCTATTCGTTTGTTCTTAGTAGATACCACACCTTTCTCTGATGATGAAGAACTCACAAAAGAGGAACAAAAACAGTTAGCAGGTTTTAAACAAGTATTTATTAATGCCCAAATAGAAGAGGAAACAGGGGAGGAATGGTTATTTAATGAAGGTTGTTTGAGTATACCCGATGTTCGTGAAGATGTAAATAGAAAAGACACGATAAAAATCACCTATTTGGATGAGGATTTTAAAGAGCATTCTAAAACCTTTGATGGTTTATTGGCTCGAGTGATTCAACATGAATATGATCATATCGAAGGTGTTTTGTTTACCGATAAGTTATCTACTTTAAAAAAGAGAATGTTGAAAGGTAGGTTGACCAATATATCTAAAGGAAAGATAAGTGTTGACTATCGTATGAAATTTCCAGCATTAAAAAAAGGACGTTAAAGTCCTTTGTAATTAACAGAAAAGTGTAATCTTTGTCGACTTAAATTTTAAAATATTTTATGGGTTTAGAGAAAATATTATCCGTTGCAGGAAAGCCAGGTTTATATACCTTAATTACCCAAACAAGAACTGGATTTGTTGCGGAGTCTTTGTTAGATGGAAAAAGAATTACAGTAAGCTTGCGCAGTAGCGTTAGTGTACTTTCTGAAATTGCCATTTATACTCTAGAAGAAGAGGTGCCCTTAAGGGAGGTTTTTCAAAAAATTCAGTCTAAAGAAAATGGAGGTAAAACTTCAATTAGCCACAAGGATGAAAAAATAAAATTAGAAGAATACTTTTTTGAAGTGTTACCTGATTATGATGAGGACCGTGTGTATGTAAGTGATATTAAGAAAATTATTCAGTGGTACAATATACTTGCAGATAACAAAATCACAGATTTTTCTGATGATAAGGAAGGAAAAGGAGAAGTCTCAGAAGAGGAATAGTTTTTTTTGAATTAAAATAAAAAGCCTTGATTTTAGAATCAAGGCTTTTTTGTGGTTCACTATTTAGTCCTTTTTAATGGTCTCATAGGTAAAGTCACTTTTTTTCCAATCTATCAACGGTGATGGGTAATACTTTATATCCATCCGATCAAGAAAAGGGGCTTGATCTGCCAAACGAACTTTGTAATCTTCCCAATTTCTATTTGCTGGAATACTCCAACTTAATTCAGAATAGCCAATGATTCTTGGAAATGCTAAATATTCAAGTTCATCTATATTGCTTATTGTTTCAGACCATAATGGGGCTTCAACTCCTAATATATTTTCTACAGGTATACCATATTCCTCAGGTGACCAAACGTAGGCCGTGTCAACGGGAATGTAAGCTGCCCAATGTAGCCCAAATTTAGATAAGGTGTCGTATTCCATATCTAAATACGCCTTTTTTGCTGGCGATAAAATAACCTTCATTCCTTTCTCTACGGCTTTTTTTGCGTTTTCTTCGCTTGCCCACCATTGAGATATAGAAGTAGAATCAACATCTGCAATAGCTACTTCATCCCAACCAATCATTCGTTTTCCGTGTTTCTGAACAATTTTCTCTACTTTATTGATGAAATAGATATAATCACTCTTTTTGGTGACATGGCTTTCATCCCCACCAACATGAAAATATGGGCCTGGTGTCAGTGCAGAAATTTCTCTTACAACATCATCAATAAAAGCATAAACAGTATCCTTGTGTGTGTCAAATGTGCTAAACCCAACGTGCATACCTTCATACAGTTCAGGTGTTTTTCCATTACCATTCAAAAATGGGTAAGATACGGATGCCGCATTGGTATGTCCTGGCATATCTATTTCTGGAATAATTGTCATATATCGTTCCGTAGCATAGCGTACAATCTCCTTATAATCTTCTTGCGTATAAAATCCGCCAGACTCACCTCCAACTTCGGTACTACCACCCACTTCCGTAAGTTTTGGCCAAGATTTGATTTCTATACGCCATCCTTGGTCATCACTTAGGTGCAAATGCAGCACATTAATCTTATAGTAGGATAGAATATCAATATATTTTTTCACATCTTCAACACTAAAGAAATGTCTTGCAACATCTAGCATAGAACCTCTATAGGCAAAATTCGGGTTGTCGAATATCTTACCGGATGGTACTGGCCAAATTTGCTGAGGAGCCAATGTGTCATTACTCTCAATAGGAACTAATTGACGCAATGTCTGTATGCCTCTAAATGCACCCTCTGAGGTATTCGCATTTATAATAATGGAATCTTGGTTGATGTATAGTTGATACGCCTCTGGGGAAGCTAATTCTGTACTGTCAGACTGGTTGAGGTATATTACTCGTTCAACTGTATTGTTCCCTTCTGTATTTACTGGGATTGATAAATTTGTTTTGCTCTTTAGCTTTTCTGCCAAAAATGTACCAACTTCTTCAAAACCTGTAGCATTTTTAGACGTGTAAATTGCTGTAAATTGGTCTAAGGCAAATGCGGAATTTGTGGGTACCGTTTTCAACGGTTTAGGTATAACACTAATTTTTGATAAATCAGTGTTAGGCATGGGAATATGTTCTTTCTTCTTTTCACTGCAGGCTATAAACGCTAGCGCTATAGCAAAAAAGAATATACTTCGAATACAATAGGTTTTAATCATTAATTTGTTATTGTGGGTTATTAACTAAATTCATCATGGTTTGGTACCAAATGTCATATCCTTTTTGGTTCATGTGCAGACCATCTTCAATGAAAATATCAGTTTTCAGTTTGTTCTTAGTCAGCATTGGGTACCAAACATCTACATACGATAAAAGAGGGTCTTTTTCTGTAAGACGTTTCATTTTTCTATTTAAACGTTTATATTTTCCTCGCATTCTCCATCTGCTAATACTTGGTTTCGCAGCAATTAAGATAATTTGAGTAGTTGGGTTGTTTGCTTTTATTCGACGGATGATTTCTTCTGTGGTATGAATAACTTGATTCGGTCTTTTTTTGGCCCAGAGGTCATTATCCCCCTCATAGATGAAAACTTTTTTCGGATTATAAGTCAATACTAAATCATTTAAAAAATGAAGTAAATCAGATGCTTGTGATCCACCAAAACCCGTATTTAGTATTTGATGGTTTGGGAAACTTTGTTCTAATTTCTTCCATAGACGAACACTTGAACTACCAGTAAAAACGATAGTCTCTTTTTTCGAATTCCAAATGGTGTCATATTTTTCGGTAATTTTTTTTACTTCATTAGTGAAGTTGTTCTCTGCTTGTGAAAAGCCTAAAAAGCCACAAAATAGTATGCTTAGTGATAATAGTCTAAGCTTGTTAAAGTTCAATAGTTTATAAAATCTGTTTTTATGTTGCATAAAGTTAATTTACAGTGGGTGTTGTAAGCCCTTCGGTAAGCGCCCAACTGTGAAATTGGGCAATCCAATGATCAGAAGCTAAATTTTGTTTTTTCATTCCAAATCCATGTCCGCCTTTAGAGTACATATGCAAACCAACATTTTTACCGCTGGTTAGCCAAGCGGAGTAAAGGTCTGCACTTGGCTTTGCTAGTCCTAATGGATCATTGGAAGCACAAACAACCAACATTGCAGGGGCGTCTTCTGGCACGTTGTAATCTCCGATTACGGTCATCCAAGGATAAACAGGCACGATAAAATCTGGTCTATTGGCTTTTGTGTAATTAAAAGTTACCCCCATGGTTACAGCGCCTCCTGCAGAGAAGCCCATAAAACCAATTTTGTTAGGGTCTAGCTGCATGTTATCTGCATTTGTTCTTACATAGGTAATAGCCGCAAGACCATCTGCAATTGAAAGAGGTAAAACTGGTATTACTCGTTTCCCTATTTTAGCCGGATTGGTAGCTCCCTCGTCCGTAATTTCTTTTATTCCATCAACACCTGTTGGTACCAATCTATATTTTAAAACAAAAGCTGTAATTCCTTTATAATTTAACCATTTGGCTACATCTCGCCCTTCACTGTCAATGCTTAAACCATATAGGCCACCACCCGGAGCAACAATAATACTAGTGCCGTTTGGATTATCAGCTTTATAGACTTCAAGGCGTGGTACAGATACATTGGTAATTACTTTTGTTTGCCAAATGTCTGAGTAATACTCTTTCTCTGCAGTATTCCAATTCACTTCAGGATTTTTAGCATAGGGTAATTCGACAATTTCTTGTGCAATTATATTCATAGATACAAATACACACACAAGTAGTGGTAAATTTTTCATGAGTACTTATGTATTAAATTGTTTCGATAAGTAAGTATAGAACTGCGGCTAAAATTCCGCCTATTATTGGTCCGATAATAGGTACCCATGCATAGCTCCAATCACTATTTCCTTTATTTTTGATGGGTAAAATTGCATGTAATAAACGAGGTCCAAAATCTCTCGCCGGGTTGATGGCATAACCTGTTGGACCTCCTAAGCCAAAACCAATTCCCATTACCAATAAAGCAACGGGTAGAGCGTCTAAAGAACCTAAGGAAACTGGATTGTCACCTACCGCTCCGCCAGCAATATAGAAAACGCCGAATACCAGTGCGAAGGTGCCTATTATTTCAGTTATCAAATTCCAAAATGGACTTCTAATGGCTGGTGAAGTAGAAAACGTTGCTAAAATGGCACCCGAATCTTCCGTAGCTTCATACTGTTTTTTGTATGTAAGCCAAACCAATAGATTTCCCATCATCGCCCCTAAAATTTGTGCAACAAAGTAACCAGGTACTAATGACCATGAAAATTTTCCAGCAGTGGCAAGCCCAATAGTAACAGCAGGATTAAGATGTGCGCCACTAACATCGGCAGAAATAAATACACCTATAAAAACAGCAATACCCCAGGCTAATGAAATACCTACCCAACCAGAGTCCCCGCCTTTAGTTCCTTTTAAAACTAGGTTGGCAACAATGCCATTACCTATAAGAATTAACATTGCGGTTCCGATAAACTCGAAAATATAAACATTCATGGTTTGGTTGTTTTAAGCGGATTAAGATAAAAAAAAAACGAGGAATAAAGAAGATTTAAAACAGTTTGTTGTACCAATGATAATTATCTGTAGGCAAATTTGTGAAGATTAATGATTACTGACAAAGTATCGCAATTAAAATTAGACAACCTTGTGTGATTTTATAGGCAATTGCAAATTCCTATATCCCTGATTTTTTAATTGATTTAACAGAATATAAATATTCTTTATCTTTTTTAATAAATTGAATGTTAACAAAAAATGTACTATGAAGAATTGTAAATGAATCTAGTTTACTTTTTTTAGGAGCTTATTTCTTAGGCGATAGTGTTAATGCGGTGCAAGAAAGTCCGTTAGTTATTGGTGCTTATAATTTTACTGAATTAAATGTAAGTATAACACAAGATTCCAATAAGGATGGTGTCTTTTCGGTAAATATGTTAGACGAACCCTCCTGCTCAAATGGTGTGCTAATAAGTAATGCCACTGTATTTGTGATATGGGTTTAATTGAGTTACGTATAACAAGTGTAACGAGCGATTTTAGAATATTATATTCTGATTATCAATTAGTTATTCCGATATATACTCCTTTCAATGCACTCCGTTAAATTTCATCGAATTTACCTCTTTCGAATATGATGCATCCGTATGTACTGAAAATGTTAATGATGATTTATCAAGAATCTTAAATCAAGCATAAAACAATAAGTCTGTTGTTTTATGCTTGATTCTTTGACCGATTAGTTAGCGTATCTAACACCATTCACGTTCATTTTTAGCGAATAGACAGAGCCTTTAGCGGTAATGAATAGTAAGTCTTGGTTTTCACCTCCGAAAGTTACATTTGCGGTCCATTCTTCATCAACAGGTATGTGATGTATTTTTTCTCCAGCGCTATTGAACACGGTAACCCCTTCGCCAGTAAGGTAGACATTGCCTCTGTTATCAATCGTCATGCCGTCTGAACCTAATGTTGTAAAAAGTTCTCGATTGGTAAGTGAACCATCTTCGTTAATGCTAAAGGAATATGTTTTTTGATCACCTATATCTGCAACATAAAGTGTTTTACCGTCCGGAGTGCCAATAATACCATTAGGTTGTACAAATTCATGTGCTACAATGCTGATGTTTTTCATATCGGGTGATATGTAATACACACGATTTTTATTAATTTCTGGTGCAGTTCGTTCCCAATAGGGCCTTTGATAGTAAGGGTCTGTGATATAAACACCTCCTTTATTATCTACCCAGAGATCATTAGGACCATTTAATTTTTTACCCTCAAAATGGGTTATTAAGGTGTCTACTTCACCAATCGTATTAATTCGCCATAGCTCATTGTTATCATCGGCCGCTGCTAGCAAATAACCATTATGGTCAAAATATAGGCCGTTAGCCCTACCAGCAGGATCCTTGAAAACATGTAGAGAGTTGTCTACTGCGTTCCATTTAATGATTTTGTTATTGGGTTGATCAGTGAAAAACACATTTCCGTTTTTATCAGAAGCTGGCCCTTCAGTAAAGCTATATTCGTTCGAGATTTGAACTAATTCTGCGCCCTCTGCTATAATAGAATTAGATTGCGAAGAACAAGTAATAACAGTAATTGAAAGTATGGTGGTGGTGATTGTTTGGAAGTTGGATTTCATGAACGGTCTTAAAGAGTATTTAAGTAACTCATATTGTATTTCATACTCTCGTAAGGGGAGCTAGCATATTCTTCTTGTTCAATGTAAATATGTTCAACTCCAGATAGTTCTTTGTTTTTAAGCATTAGCCCAATGTCAAGACCTCCCTTGCCAAATTCAGTACTCTCTTTTTTAGACATATCCATATCTTTTAAATGCCAAAGAGGAAATCTCCCTGGATACTTTTTAAAATAGGATAGGGGTTCTTTTTCAGCCACTACAACCCAGCCAAGGTCTAGCTCCATATATACTAAATCGCCCTGAGTATTATCCATCAGAACATCATAAAGTACTTGGCCGTTGTCAGATTCAAATTCATACTCATGATTGTGGTATCCGAATTTAAGGCCTAATTTTTTACATGCTTCTCCAGCAACATTGAATTGCTCTGCCACTTTTTTATAATTTTCTACTGTTTGTCCATCAGAAGGCATTGAGGAACAAATAAGATACTCTTGGCCAGAGGCAACGGCATTTCCCATAGTTTGCTCAAATTTATCATCGAGGCTTACATGACCACTCGTTAACTTCATACCTAATTCTTTACATGTTTTACCCATTTCAGAAGGGGTGAGGCCGTAGTAATATCCTTTTGCAGAACCTGCGCTCTCTATTTCTTTAAAGCCCAAACTTGCAATTTCTTCCAATGTTTTCTTTGGATTTTCAAGCATACTATCTCTAAACGAATAAAGTTGTACGCCATACGTTGATTTTTTTATTGAAGCACAACTTAACTGAGGCATCAATACCGTTGCGGCACCTAGAATACTAGATTGTTTGAGGAAATTTCTTCGAGTGTTCATTTTGTGTTATTATTGTTTTCAATGAATAAGTGACTAAGGTGAATTGCTTTAGTTCTAATTAATTAGAATATATTTTGATTTGCAGCTGGTCTTAGTATTACCCATAAAGTTGGTTTTTTTAGCTTCCTAAATGTACGAAAACTATATAGGATTTTAGTGCGTCATACGTGGGATACGTATTTTTGTAAAAATAGTATTCATGAATAGCAGGGAAGACCAATTAAAAGGACTGGATAGATTACTTACCATAATGGACGAGTTACGGGAACAATGTCCGTGGGATATAAAGCAAACAATGCAGTCTCTTAGGCATTTGACTATCGAAGAAACGTATGAATTGGGAGATGCCATTTTAGACAATGACCTTAATGAGGTTAAGATGGAGCTTGGTGATGTGCTTTTACATATTGTTTTTTACGCTAAAATTGGTTCGGAAACCGGTGATTTTGATATTGCCGATGTTGCGAATGCTATTTGTGACAAATTGATTAATCGTCATCCTCATATTTATGGCGATGTAAAAGTTGCCGATGCAGATGAAGTTAAACGGAACTGGGAGCAAATTAAATTAAAGGAGGGGAAAAAAAGTGTATTGGAAGGTGTTCCAAGAAGTTTGCCTGCCTTGGTAAAGGCAAATAGAATACAAGATAAAGTCGCCGGTGTTGGTTTTGACTGGGAAAAACCAGAACAGGTTTTTGAAAAAGTACAGGAGGAGTTAGGTGAACTGCAAGTTGAGATTGCTTCTGGAAATAATGAAAAAATTGAATCGGAATTCGGAGATGTATTATTCTCAATGATTAACTACGCCAGGTTCTTGGGGGTAAATCCAGAAAATGCTTTAGAACGTACCAATAAAAAATTTACGAAACGTTTTCAATATTTAGAAAAGAAAGCTGCGAAAATGGGTAAGGGGTTGAAAGATATGACATTAGAAGAAATGGATATTTTTTGGAATGAAGCAAAAACTAATGACTAAATCTGTTTTAATTCTTCTATCTCATTTTCAACAGCAAGAGCTAATTGCTCTAGTTTAATTGGTTTTATAAAATATCCTGAAATTTCAAATACAGACGTAGCATAGGTCAAGTCATCATCATTCATAGATGAGGTTAACATGAAAATATCAATCTTTTTTTCTATTTCGTTGTTGAAGTTTTTGAATTCTTTTAAAAATTGAAACCCATTAAGAATGGGCATATTTAAATCTAAAAAGATGATGTCAGGTAATTCGTTCTGGTTATTTCGATTTTTAGATAAAATTTCCAAGGCTTCAATAGAATCTGGGCAATCAACAGGATCTAGTATGTTTAGCTCCTTAAGATATCTTTTCATAACATATTTA
Organism: Maribacter sp. ACAM166; assembly: GCF_005771495.1. GTDB lineage: Bacteria > Bacteroidota > Bacteroidia > Flavobacteriales > Flavobacteriaceae > Maribacter. Next base: position 29,282 of record NZ_VAUW01000008.1, on the reverse strand, counting down.
GAAATATTGTCGTCATCAATAATCCAAATTAGGGGTTCTTCTTTCATAGTCCTTTTAAGTAGAGGGGTTTTTAAAGGTTGTTATAGTAACGTTATATTCTATTAAAATAGTGCCCACTTTTACTAAAATATGTTTTCGCAGTGAAATGCACTAAAATTCCTCATCCATTTAATTTTATAAAATATGAGTAAAGTAATATAGGTTGTATGGAAGGAATTTAGAATTTGCGACGATTACTTTAAGTCCATCATCCTCTCATTTAAAAATTGGCTAATTAGAAGTACCTTTGCCAAAATTTTAGACATAAGGTTTGTTCCAAAAATATACTAAAGAATTTAGTTACAATGTTAAGCTTTCAGTTCCGGTTATTTTAGGGATGTTAGGGCATACTTTCGTGCAGTTGGCAGATAATATAATGGTTGGGCAATTGGGTACGGCAGAATTGGCCGCAGTGTCTTTGGGTAACAGTTTTGTGTTTGTAGCAATGTCTTTAGGTATAGGTTTTTCAACTGCGATTACACCACTAGTAGCCGAAGCAGATGGGGCAGGTAATAAACAAGATGCTAAAAGTTCTTTAAAGCATGGATTAGTGTTGTGTACCGTATTAGGCTTATCCTTATTCGGATTGATTTTATTGGCTAAGCCCGTTATGCATATGATGAAGCAACCTACTGAGGTGGTTGCATTGGCGATGCCCTATTTAGATTTAGTAGCTTTTTCACTAATACCACTGATTATTTTTGAGGCTTTCAAACAATTTTCAGAAGGGCTGTCTCAGACCAAATATCCAATGTATGCTACAATTGTTGCCAATGTTGTCAATATCATCTTGAATTATCTTTTAATATTTGGCAACTTCGGATTTCCAGAAATGGGTATAGTTGGTGCTGCTGTTGGTACACTTGTTTCTAGAATATTAATGGTCTTTTACTTATGGTTTATCTTAAAGAGAAAAGAAAAATTCAGGTTTTATGTTACCGGGTTCAATTTTGCAAAAATTGAAAAAAAGGTGATGAGGAAAATTATAGAATTAGGTTTTCCGTCTTCATTACAAATGTTTTTTGAGGTAGGCATTTTTACATCTGCCGTGTGGTTAAGTGGGGTTTTGGGAAAGAATGCACAAGCTGCCAATCAGATTGCTTTAAATTTGAGTAGTATGACCTTTATGTTTGGTATGGGTCTAGGAATAACGGCGATGATAAGGGTAGGAAATCAAAAGGGGTTGGGTAATTTTAAAGAACTAAGACGCATTGCACAGTCCATATTTTTTCTTACCTTTTTGTTAGAAATTTTCTTTGCAGCACTTTTTATTTTAGGTAGGCATTGGTTCCCTAGCTTGTATCTCGATGTAGGCGATATTACTAACATAGCAGACAATACAGAGGTTTTGGTCATCGCAGCTGAGTTATTATTGGTGGCTGCATTTTTTCAAATATCCGATGGTGTTCAGGTTGTTGTATTAGGAGCACTACGTGGTTTGCAAGACGTGAAAATACCAACTGTAATTACTTTTATTTCGTATTGGCTTATTGGTTTTCCGGTAAGTTTTTACCTAGGTCTATACACAGATTTAGAAAGCACTGGTATTTGGATCGGGTTACTTACAGGTTTAACTGCATCGGCCATTATGTTGTACCTTCGATTTAATTATTTAACAAAAAAACTTATTGCCGGTTAACAGAATTAATACTGTTACTGTTTTAATATTTCAACTTATATAGTACATTGATTATGGAGTTTCCAAAATTTTTACTGGGTGATAATACTGATTTTCCAACGGCAATATTCGTTATCCATACCGAGTTTCCACGGTTTATTATAAACCTTGAAAATGACGAAGTAGAATGGCTTGAAGAATTTTCTAAAGAGGACGAAAAAGAATTGGAAGATGAGGCAGAAAACTTAATTGAGGCGGCTACGGTTTTTTATGATCGTGAAGTTGTTAGATATGAAGAGTAAGTACTATGTTTCAAGAGCTATTACAGTTAGATAAAGATTTTTTTTTATACCTCAATGGATTGGGAACCCCGCAATGGGATAATTTTTTCCAATTTATTTCTCATAAATTGAGTGCTATTCCGCTCTACCTCTTTTTGCTAATTCTTACCTATCGAAAATTTGGGTTGAAACGAACCTTAGTTTTACTGGTTTCTGTCGCCTTGCTTATTACGGTAACTGATCAGTTCAGTAATTTTTTTAAATACGGCGTGGCAAGACTACGACCTTGTCATGACTCAGAAATCGCACCGATAATGCGCTTGGTTAAGAGTTATTGCGGCGGACAGTATGGTTATTTTTCTGCTCATGCAGCCAATTCATTTGCAATAGCTGTTTTCTTTGGCTCCGTATTACAATCTAGTATTAAGTATATCGCAGTTTGTTTAGTCATTTGGGCAGCATTGGTGGCTTATAGTCGTATTTACATCGGCGTACATTTTCCCCTTGATATTATCACAGGAGCGCTACTAGGCTCCTTATTCGGCTGGTTGTTTGTAAAGTTATTTATATTTTCACTTCGCAAATTCTCTCTATGATATCTAATCTAAGGTATTGGTTTTTAATCGTTTTGATTTTCTTGGTATACGTAGCAGGCATGTTTGTTACGTTGTTTGAAAATGATTCTGCACAGTTTTCGGTAATGGCCATGCGTATGGTGCAAGAGAATGATTTTTTTAGCCTTTTTAAGGGGCCAAACGAATATCTGGATAAACCCCATATGCATTATTGGCTGGCAGCTATATCCTATAAAATATTTGGTATACATGATTGGACATATCGAATTCCTGGTATATTAGCGACACTTCTTGCTGCCTATAGCTGTTACGGTTTAGGAAGCCTATTGTATAATAAGCACGTTGGTAAATTATCGGCTTTAATTTTTATGACCGCTCAGACTATAGTTTTGGGAGCTATAGATGTACGAACAGACGCTGTACTAACGGGCTTTAGTATTTTAGCGATTTGGCAATTGACCAAGTATATTGAGAAAGGTTCTGTTCGTGGAATTGTTATAGGTGCTTTTGCCGCTGGTATAGCATTCTCTACCAAAGGTCAGATTGCATTATTAGTAATTGGACTACCTATTCTATGTCATCTTTTATATACCAGAAAATGGAAGGTTTTTATGAGTTGGAAGGTGTTGCTGGCATTGCTGGTTTTTGCTTTGACCATTAGCCCAATGTTATATGCTTATTACGTTCAATTCGATTTGCATCCAGAGAAAGTAATTCGTGGTAAAAATAATCGAAGCGGAATCTTTTTTATTTTTTGGGAGCAGAGCTTTGAACGCTTAAGTGGTGAAGGTATAGGAAAGAACAGTAGTGATTTCTTTTTCTTTTTTCATACGTTTTTGTGGGTTTTTATTCCATGGACAATTCTTGGGGTTACCGCATTTTGGTGCAGGGCCAGAAGCTTTGTAAAGTTGAAGTTCGAATTTAATCCTAAATATGAATTATTAACCCTAGGGGGCATAACGCTCATTTTTGCAGTTATCAGTTTTGCGCAATTCAAGTTGCCTCATTATTTAAATATTACTATTCCTTTGTTTGCAGTTTTAACGGCTTCATATCTCTATGATTTATATCGATTTGATAAAAAGCGTGCTACTCAATTGTTGATGGTCTGTCAATACTTTATACTTTGTATAGTATTCATTGCTTCTGCATTAATTTGTTTTTATGTCTTTGAGATAAAAAGTGTTTTGGCGTATCTATGCCTTCTTGTGGCAGCATTAATTATTATTTTTTATGCCTTAAAAAGAGAGGGTGGTTATGCAAGATTGATTACAATTTCTGTCTGTTCTTCATTATTATTGAATGCGGTTCTGAACCTACACTTTTATCCGAATTTATTGGAGTATCAGGGTGGCTCTTCGATGTCCGAAATAATTAAGCAGCGAGATATACCTGTAGATCGTATTTATAAAGTCGGTACTGATTATAGTTGGTCTCTTGATTTTTATAATCAGCATCCCGTTCAGATGATAACCCCTGATTTGCTTAAAAGTAAGAAAGATGTTTGGGTTTATGCCAGTGACGAAGAGATGGAACTATTGCGGAATAATGGGATGGTCTGGGATTCGCAAATTTCTGTAGACCAATTTCGAATCACACGTCTACAAGGGAAGTTTTTAAACCCGAATACACGTAAAAAGGTAACCCGTAAAATGCATTTGCTTCATATCTATTAAATAATGGTATTATAGCTATAGGGCTGCGGTTTCAATCAATTCTAGTTTGATTTTCTTGAAATGATACCAAACGCCAACTAATGAAACGACGGCGGTAATTAAAAAGAATAGTACACTCACCCCAACAGATATATGTTGATCTAAGCCCAAAAGCTTTGCTCCGTAGAAAAAAGTTACTTCACGGCTTCCAATACCACCCAAGGTCAATGGTACTACGGCAACTATTGACGAAATAAGGAAAATAATGAGATATGATATTTGGTTTAATTCGATATTCAAGGCGATTAAAATAAACCAAATACTGATTAATTGAGCCAGCTGAACAAATGCGGATAATAGTGTTGTTTTCCAAAAAATGGGAATCACATAATTAAATAATTTTTGATTCAATAACCAAAATACAGCAATCGATAAGGGTATCGCCAAAAAGAAAAGCCAGTGGTATCCCTCTAGAATTTCTAGCTTAAGAAATGCCAATATAGTACAGGCATATATAAAGAGTAAAAGAAGGCCACCTAGACGATCCAATACCAATACACTCACAATTTTTTTAGTAGGTACATCAAATTTTTTTTTAAGGATATATCCTTTATAGGCATCACCACCTATACCACCAGGTAGGAAAAGGTTATAGAACATTCCTAAAAGATATAATTTAAGGTTGCTTTTACGGGTAAGTGGTAGTTTGAGTTGATGAAAGTATAAATTAAGGCGTAAAGCCGCTATAACCTTTGATAGTATAAAGAAGATAGCCGCCACAAGAAGAAAAAGAGGATTACTATTTACGAGTATGTCCTTTATCTCACCAACATTAATTTTCGTTAGAATGAAATAGATGAGAACAGCACTGATAAGTACCTTTAATCCGGTGGTTAGTTTCTTATTTAACTTGACCACCTACACTTACTTTTTTAATGCGGTACGGTCTTTTTTTCTGTGATTCGTAATAGGTGCGTATCAATAATTCCATGACAATACCTATTGTGAACAATTGAATACCTGCAAGAATGAACATCATTCCGAACATCAATAATGGCCTTGTGCCTATATCTTCCCCAAATCCAACTTTTACAATTAAGAGGTAGAAATTTATAACGATACCTAATAGAATTAAGAGAAAACCTAAAATACCGAAAAGGTGAATGGGACGTTGAAAGTATTTACGAATAAAAAGTAGTAGCATCATATCTGCAACAACTTTAAATACACGCTCTAAACCGTATTTTGAAACACCTGCGTGACGTGCATGATGTTTAACTGGTATTTGTTTTATTTGTGCGCCTTCTAAGTGGGCTAAAAGGGTGATGAACCTGTGCATTTCCCCATATAGATTTAAATCTTTGGCAATATCCTTTGTAAAAATTTTAAGGGCACAACCGTTATCCTTTATATCTAATTTAGTAATACGGCGTACCAAAAAATTTGCAATTTTAGAAGGAATTTTTTTAACTAAAGAATCTTTTCTTTTTTGACGAATTCCCGTTACTACATCATATTCTTCAGTAGTCGCATAGGTAAGCATTTCTGGAATATCAGAAGGGTCGTTTTGCAAATCCCCATCCATGGTAATGATATACTCACCATCAGCATAATCTAAACCTGCAGCCAAAGCCAAACTCTGTCCGTAATTTTTCTTAAGTTCTATAAGATGAACTTTGTCATCTTTAAGAGCTTTAACCACTTTTTTAGTATCGTCACTCGAAAAATCATCTATATAAATAATTTGGTAATCGTAGCCTACCAAGCTTTCATGGATTTTCTGTGTCAATAATGTCACATTATCCTCCTCGTTGTATAAAGGGACAACGACCGAAAGTAGGGAAGTGGTAACAGGTTGCATTAGGTTGTTTTTTGAATAGCGACAAAGTTATGTTTTTTATTCGTAAGAAAAAGGGCATGACTACCAGTAACCTTTAAAACACCCTAGTCTATTGTTAGTAGGGCTAATAGCTTTTCTGCAGCAGAAAATGGAGAGGTTTCGCCTTTAATAACTTCTTTTTTAAGTAGAGGTAATAATTTTTTAGTTTTCGGATTCAGATAAAATTTGGATAATAGTTCTTGTTCCAGATATTGTAGGAGCCATTTTTCATTCTGATTTTGCCGGTTTTTAGTGAAATAACCAGTTTCTTTCATCGTTTCGCAGTAGTTGGATATTAACTTCCAAATAGCTTCTAGACCCTTATTCTCTAATGCAGAACAAGTCAAAACTTCAGGAGACCAGCCATTTTCTTTCGGTGGGAACATATGCAATGCTCTGGTGAATTCCATTTTTGCCTGTGCCGCATTCTGTATATTATTTCCATCGGCTTTGTTGATTACAATAGAATCTGCCATTTCAATAATACCTCTTTTTATTCCTTGTAACTCATCACCGGCTCCTGCTATTTTTAACAGTAAGAAAAAATCTACCATACTATGCACGGCAGTTTCACTTTGTCCCACACCTATGGTTTCAATAATAATAGTATCGAATCCGGCAGCTTCAAGGACTACGATACTTTCTCTGGTTTTTCGGGTAACACCGCCTAGAGAGGTGCCAGAGGCAGAAGGTCTTATGTAGGCATTTGAGTCTTTCACTAATTCTTGCATACGAGTTTTGTCACCTAATATGCTTCCTTTTGTTCTACTGCTAGAAGGGTCTACAGTCAGTACGGCGACCTTTTTACCCAGCTCTGTGAGCATACTTCCAAACTGTTCAATAAACGTACTTTTACCAGCACCAGGTACACCAGTAACGCCTATTCGAATGGTATCTGATTTTTTTGAAATACAACCCGCTATTATCTCATTGGCAATGATCCGGTGTGCCGGTTTTGTGCTTTCTATAAGTGTTATAGCCTTGCTGACAAAAGCAACATTGTTAGAGAAAATACCCTCGATAATATCGGCTGTACTGAGGTTGGCTAGATTCATTGAAACGGATTGATTTAGTGTAGAACTATCGTAAAAGTACTACTTGTAAATGGGAACCATAATTTTAGTGGTATCGTAAGCTAAACTTAAAAAATTTTGTGATTTTTGATTCAGCTCTTCGTTGTCAAAACTAATAGAGAACTCCTCTATTGGAACGGCTAATTTTTTAACGGATACGTCAACGGTGACGTAATCATTCTTAGTTGCATGAGTGGTTTGTTTGCCGTCTACCTGGGTAACGCCCCAATCAGGCACTTCGGTATTAAAAATCACTTTCCAACTTTCTTTATTAGGAATCGTCCATAAAGAATAGGTTCCGGCTGGTAGTGTTTTATTGATTATTTTAATTTGCTGCGTTGTGGTAAATGTTGTGGGTTCATTGACGCCAGTTCGCCATATTTTACCAAAAGGCACTACCCTGCCTTTTTTCGACGGACTAGAATAACCAACTTCTAATGAACTACCATCGAGGTCTAAATTAGCAGTTCTTGCCGGACTAATTTTTTTTGTCTCATTATGCAAGTAAGGTATGGCTACAAAATAAATGAGAGTGGCCAGTACAAGAATACCAACCAGAATTTTTTTAACAACTTCATGTACTTAATGGGCTATGGAATGCAATAAGTAGTTACGCTTGTATATCAAATTTAAATATAGAGATGTTGTTATAGATATCACCAGGCCTTAAGATGCTTTTAGGAAAGTCTTGTTGATTAGGTGCGTCGGGGTAATTCTGGTTTTCAAAACAAATACCTGGAAAATCTAGGGGAGTGTACACCACAACCGCGGGTTGATTGGTATATACTTTCATGTTAATTCCAGATGTTTTTGAATGTAATTCAGCCACTTTTTCATTCCCAATATCTTTAATATAAACCGTGTTTAAGCGTTTTACTCCGATTTTTTTTGGCAATAGAAAATCATAATCAGACTTTCTCACAGGTATAAAGTCTCCCGTTGGAAGTAAGTTTTCATTCATTTCAAGCCTATACGGGCAGTTTAATTGTAATTCACATTCGTCTATATAGGGGTTTGAATCAAGTTTGAAATACGAATGATTAGTAAGGTTGATAACGGTACTTCTGTCCGTCATCCCTTCATAAATAATCTGTAATGCATTATTCATTAATTTATAGGTGACACTTACAGTAAGATTACCTGGATAGCCTTCTTCTAAATGTTTGCTTTTGTAAGACAGTTTTATAAACGGGTTATCATCTTTGCTGACTTCATCAATTGTCCAATATTTTTGATGAAAGCCTTCTTTACCTCCATGTAAATGAACTCCATCTTCTTGATAAAGAAAAAACTTTTCCCTATCCAACTCAAATCCTCCTTTAGAAATACGACCTGCGTAACGACCTACACTAGCACCAAGTACATGGTCATCTAGGCGATACCTGCTTGGGTGGTTATAGCCAACAACTACATTGGTGTAGTTTCCATCTTTACCTTTAACGAGCAATTTTTGTATCGTAGCGCCATAATCAAGCACCATAAGGGTTATAAACTTGTTCGAAATCGTAACTTGTTTCAAAGGGGGAATATTAAAAATAAGCTGTAAAAATAAAGATTTTTGCAACATCCTTTTTTTTCTATCGTCTTTAATATAATAACAACCCAAAACCAATCTATTCAACCGATGTTTCAAAGCAATGTCGTAGAGAAATGTAAAGCAAATGATAGATCTGCACAGCTACAATTGTATAGAAAATACTGTGATGGTATGTATATCGTTGCAATCCGATTTGTAAAGAATAGCGATGATGCAGAAGATGTTTTGCAAGAAGCATTTATAAAAGCATTTCAAAAAATTCATCAATTTAAAGGAGATGTGACGTTTGGAGCATGGCTTAAACGGATTGTTATTAATAAGAGTATCGATTTTTTAAAATCGAAAAAGGAAAAGGTAGTGCCTTTAGATGAAGGATATATGCAGGTTGTAGAACCGGATGATAATTGGAATGTATCAACTACCATAAGTATCGAACACGTTAGGTGTGCCATTAACGAATTACAAAGTAAGTATAAGTATGTTGTGCTCATGTATTTGCTCGAAGGATATGACCATCAAGAAATCGCCCAGGTTTTGAATATATCAGAATCTGCATGTAGAACGCGATTACTAAGGGGTAAAGGACAGTTAAAAGAACTATTAAAGAGGAGAAATTATGGAACAGGATCTTAGGGAAATGTTTAAGAATCAAAAAGAAGCGAAACAATATACCATTAAGAATGGCCATGAAGAGCGCTTTTTAAAGAAGCTACAGCATTCAATGCCTGTGGATAAAACATCGCCCAAGGTGTGGCTTAAAATAGCGGCCTTAATAGTAGTCATTTTGAGTGTTGGTTTTAGTTATACGTATTTGAATGGTACTAATGATGTTGAGACTAGTGTAGTAGATAGAGGCTCCGTTGATGAGAAACAAACGGAATTCACCTTTGGAGACCTTTCACCTGATCTTAAAAAAGTAGAGAATTATTATGTAGCCAATATAAATATAGAATTATCAAAATTAGAGGTGTCACCAGATACAAAAGATTTGATAGACAGTTTTATGGAACAGCTTAATAACCTGAACCTGGAATATAAAACCCTAAACCTAGAGCTAAAAGAGTTGGGACCCAATGACCAAACAATAACGGCTCTTATAGAGAATTTACAATTACGATTACAATTATTACAGAAATTAAAAAAGAAGTTAAACGAATTAAAATTATCAAAAAATGAACAGATCAAGGAGAATAGTATCTAAGCAGCTCATCATTGCATTAGGACTTTTAATGACCGGAGGGCTTTTTGGCCAGAAGGAAAGCAAAACATTTCAAGAACGTTTTATCGTGGCAGAAAATGCCGTATTAGACATCAATACCAGTTATGCTGATATTGAATTTGAAACGTGGGACAAGGATGAGGTGGCCATTACGGCCACCATCACCTTAGAAGGAGCTACAAAAGAAGAAGCGGAAGATTACTTTAAAAATAGCCCGTTTGAAATCTTAGGTAACAGTAAAGAAATTACAATAACATCTAAATCTATGAACAATAGATTGTTTACAAGTCATGATTCACATTTTGATTTTGACCATAACGATTTACGTATTGAAATACCTGAAATTGCATCATTTGTAATGAATATGCCTCAAATAGCTCCGTTCCCTACTATGCCGCCGTTGCCAAAAACTGAGGCCTTTTCCTTTGATTATGAGGCATATCAAAAAGATGGGGACAAGTACATGAAGAAATGGCAAAAGAATTTCGAAAAAAGTTTTGATAAGGAGCATCAAAAACGTTTAGAAGAATGGGCTTCAAAAATGGAGGAGCAGGCTGATGAAATGGAAAAACGTATGGAGGAACAGAATGAAGAACGTGTAAAACAGATGGAAGAACGCGCTGAATTGATGGAGCAACGGCTAGAAAAGAGAGCGGAGCAAAGAGAACAACGTATGGCAGAAAGAGATTCAGTTAGGGAACAGGTTTTTATACGTCGCGATAGTTTAATTAACGCACCACATATTTTCTATTACGCTACAGATGGAGAACAAAAGAATTATAAGATTAAAAAGACAATTAAAATTAAACTACCTAAGTCTACCCGTATAAAAATGGATGTACGCCATGGTGAAGTTAAACTGGCCGAGAATACCAAAAACTTGAATGCGAACCTTTCGCATTCAAGCCTTTGGGCGTCTACTATAGATGGTGCCGATACTCATGTATCTGCTTCTTATACACCCGTTAGTGTTCAGAAGTGGAACTATGGTCAATTAAGTACGTCGTATTCAGAAGAAATTTCTTTGTCAGAAGTAGTTCAGTTACAATTGCAAGCAACATCTTCTGAAGTTACTATAGATAAATTGCTTAAAAATGCTTTAGTAAAAAACAGTTTCGGAGCAGTACATATACTTGAAATGGGAACGAATTTTGAAGAACTCGATGTAAGCGTTAAGAATGGAGCGTTAAACATAACGCTACCAAAAGTAGCAACGAAGCTATATGTTAAAGGAAATTCTTCTACGTTGAAAGTACCTGCTAGTCTAAAGTTAGAACAAGCTAAAAATGGCACTACAACTATAAGCAAGGGCTTTCATTTAAATGAAAATAGTAACCGATCCGTGGTTATAACTTCAGACTATAGTGAAGTAGTTATTCACTAATTATTTTGCCAATTTCAATGTCCCAAAAATATTTTCGCACCTCTACTTTTGATATAACCTTCCCATGAATACCTTATTATCCTATAAAATTGTAGTGGTCTTTGCTTTTAGCTTGGTGATTGTTTTGTTACAATTTTTTCACTAAAGAGCACGGTAACGACAACGATAGAACTTCCTTTTTTTATACTAATTGAATCGTTAAATGCCCTTTAGCATTACGAAAAAAATATTCTTCACGAATTTACTTTGTGAATTTTAAGACCCAAAAGGCGGTGTAGTCTTTTCAAGTGTGTCTTTATCTTATCATAGGCTTGTCAATTTGATTCGACTACCGCTAAATCGTAAAAGCCGTTGACTGGCCTTCCGTCTTTGGTAATACCTTCAACTTTTACCCAGTACTCACCGGTCTTGTCCCCTGTAAAAAAATCGATCGCTGATTTCCCCTCCTCGTCCAAAGTAATTTCTGGCTTCCAAAACAAGGTAGTGCGGTAATCTGGTTTTTCAGGGTTTTCCTTGATATAGTCAGGTTTGTAGAATTCCCGTGCCTTGTAGAAACCGGGAATTTTGAAGTTGACAATACCGGGATATTCCTCTGTGTTCTGTTTGTTTGGATCATAAACGCCATTGGTATAAAGGGCAATTACACCATTACCGCCCCTAGACCCAAAAATTGTGAGCCCTGGACCACGCGGCAAATCAATGAAAGAAACTTCGTTTGCCCGCATAGCTTGGACAAAACTAAGATCGGTCGGGTTGCCATCCACTAAAAATAAAGGGTCTGAACCCATAAAGGTATTCACTCCTATACCCAGTATGACCACATTTTGATTGGGATATGGACCAGAAACTGATACTCCAGGCAAACGCCCAACCAAATCCAAGGCGCTCATGGCCTCGGCACCTGAAATAGAATTTTTATACACGGATGTGGTAAATGCGTCGGTAGTCATAACAGAGGTAGAATTAAGCTGTCTTAAAACTGTCTCCCTCGTTCTCTTTTTTTCCTTGACAACAACCTCATCCAAACGGGTCACTTTTTTTGGGTCGTAGTTAAAATCGGTCACTTTTTTCAGATATTCATCCCTAAGATATTTTTGGCTCAGTTCAATGGTCTGGCGGTCGGTATGCACTGTCTTTCTAGGTTTTGAGACCAATTTGGGAGATTGCTCATAAACCAGAATGGAGAGGTTTTTTTGTTTGTATGCCCATTTGGGCACAGAATCATACGCCTCAACGGTAGCCTCAATACTGTCATTAAAATAAAATGGGCCAAAGCTGAATTCCCCTTGGGCATCGGTCTCTTGCTTTGAGTTGATGAGATCGGGCCAATCATACAGGTTTAGTGTAGCAACGGTCTCTTTTGCCTTGTTGGGGTTGCCAAACCTAGTAGTTTTCCCTGTGATCATGATCCCTTTTTCAGGGGCGTAGTCAGGGATCTTGTCTACTTTTTCGGAAAGCATATCTTTCCAGACGAACCTTCTCCAACCATGGGTGAGCATAAGTGCATCTAATAATAATTTACGGTATTTAGCATCATCGGCAAAGAAATAATCGGGGTTTTGAACGGTACCGCCCAAATCGGAATCTAACAAGAGCCAACTCTTTATATTGTTGGTCGATGCTGAGCCCTTGCTTCTGTTCTTGGACACGACTCCCATAGAGAAGTCACCATTAAGGGGAGCGCCGTTTCCATCTACTAAAAGCATATTAAGCTCTACTTTCTCTCGCATGCCATAGGTTGTCGTGGGAGAGGAAATCGTTAAATGGGTATCGTTTTCAGGGTTGTCTATAAAGATCAAGCGTTCACTTATGGGTTCTCCGTTAGGGTTGAATAGGGTGAACTGTGCCACACCATCTTGAAGCTCTTTGGTATAGATTTTTGTAGCATAGGCTGCTTGGTCATCAGCGCTCCCAATGCGCTTAAAAATCATATCGCCCCGCAAGTGTCCTATTAACAGGGTCCCCTCAAGTCCATTTTGGGTGGTACTGGCCACCTGTACCAAAACATGGTCTTCCCTATTTTTCAGGCTAAGCACGTAACCGTTTGGCAATGCTTCGGGAAGGGGAAACTTTTCTTCGATACCGTTGAGAATGACACTGGCATGGTACTGCACACCTGGCAAAGGGGTGAACCCTACACTGCCTAAGCCAAACGCTAGACTTTCGAAAGGCTCTACGGTATTTTTTTTAGAATCTTTAATAAAGCCCTTCAGGGCCAGTCCATTACCCTTTTCGTCAAGTACCTCAAACCCCATTGTGGCGGGCAAACCTTTGACGAGGTGGCCCCCCTCTGGGAAGAATTTGATGCTTGGTCTTCCGGAGACCGCCTTGCCCATATTTTCCTCAAAACCTTGCAAATATTGCGTTACGGGAATCTGGTCACGGCTTATGGTATTACCTATCTGCTGTACGAAGATGGGTATATTTTTCTCATAAATGACGGATTCCTGTTCGTTGAGCATATACTTGGTATATGAACGAAGGCTATAATCGCCTTGTGCTATGTTTTGATCAATTTCAATATCACCAGAGGCCCCAACTTCATCGACGAATAATTTACGTTGGGCCACCACAATGCCTTGTTTGTCAACCAACTCTACATACACAACATTGCTTTTTTCGGAACCGTTATGGGAAATACCATTGACCAAATAGGTTTTAAACCAAATGGTCTCGCCATTGGTATAGAAATCTTTATTTGTATGTAGGTATGTTTTTTCAGGAGTCTGATTACGGCTGTAGTCCAAAAGTTTGGACTTTACTTTTTTCAAGAGTAGGTATTCTTGTGGGAGGCTCGTAAACGAAACAATCGATAGCAAACTCAGCAACCCAATGATAACGATAGAACTTAATTTTTTCATATCAATAGAACGTTTACGTATTCTTTTAAGGTATGGAAAAAATTAAGCCGTACGTATTAGTTTGGTAAATATTTAATAGATAGTAAGTTAGAGAGCTTGTTTATAATCGGATCGGTCATTCATTGTTTTTAAATACTTAATTTTAGCACAGGTAAAATGATTAGACCACTTGATATAAACAGAATCAAGTGGTCTAAATATATTTGTTCGAATGGAAGTATTTTATAGTTTAGGTTCCCATCCTTCTGCATAGGTACGTTTCCATGATTCCATTGATTTTTTGTTGTTAAGCACTTTACCAGTGGTAGTATCGATTTTTAAGGTTTCACCAGCATCTTGAGCCATATTTCCCAAATGACATAACATAGTAGATACACTTGCATCTCGAATGTCAGAATGAAGACTTTTATCTTCCCTGATTCCTGCAAAGAAATTTGCAATATGGTTCACATCCAATTGTCCTTCTCCTCGTGTATTGGTTGTTTCACTTGAACCACCTTCTAGTTCCTCTTTAATCAGATTTCCATCTAAATCAAAAAGCTTATAGAAATTTCGGTCTAACATAATGGTCCCTTTGGTACCATACATGGTGCTACCACGGCCAGGTCGCTCTGGTTTCATTATACCTCGGCTATGTCCGGTCCAGGTTAAAAATTTATCATTGTCAAACGTGTATGTTATCTGTTGGTTGTCCACAAACTCCCAATCATCTTGAAAGGTATATTTTCCACCAAATGAAGTTACGGTTTTCGGTAAATCTACTCCTAATGCCCAACGACAAATATCAATTTCATGTGTACCATTATTGTGTATTTCGCCGGTACCATACGTGCGGAACCAATGCCAGTTGTAAGGGTGAATATTATTTTTATAGTCTTCTCTTGGTGCCGGTCCTTGCCAAAGATCCCAGTTCAAGGTAGATGGAACATCGATAACCTTTCCTGTACCAATTGAACCTCGGTTATTTGAATAGTAAGCTTCTCCTTTATAAACATCGCCAATAACACCTTCTTTAATGTCTTTAATAGCCATGATCGAAGTTTTGGCAGAACGCTGTTGGTTACCCATTTGCACCTTTTTACCATATTTCTTATGCGCTTCTACCAATAGGTCATTTTCAAACGGGTTATGACTACAAGGCTTTTCTACGTAAACATGCTTACCAGCTTGTAGTGCCATAATAGCCATGGGAGCGTGCCAGTGTTCTGGTGTTGCAATGAATACAGCATCTACATCCTTATCTTCTAATACCTTTCTAAAGTCGTTTTCTACTTTTGGTATATACCCAATATTTTCTTGGCACCACCCATTATGTTCTTTCAAAATGACATCATCTACATCACACGAATATATAATTTTAGCATTTTTGTCTCTATTAATAGCTTTTACATGTGCTTTTGCCCTACTACGTACTCCGATAATGGCACAATTAATATGATCATTGGCTCCAAGAATATTTGCATAAGAACTACTAGGGAATACTAACCCGCCTAAAGTTACGGCAGCTGTTCCTGCTGAGGTTTTTTTAATAAAATTTCTTCTAGTGGTCATAGGTTATTCTTTTATGATTGATTTTATTTTAATGTTTTTAAATGAGACGCTGTCCCCATGATCTTGCAAAAGGATATGTCCTTTGTCAGATTCGCCAAATTTTGGCCATTTTGCATATTTGCTTTCAGATACCAATTTTCGATAGTCATCACTTTTACGCTCATATTCCAAAACTTTCATTCCGTTTAACCAATGTTCTACATGGTTGTCTTTAGAAACGATATGTGCCGTATTCCATTCACCCGGTGGATTCATCGGTTTGTTAACGTCCGCTTGTATCAAATCGTAAAGAGAAGCTATTGTACGGCTACCATCATGATTCCCTAATTTAGCATCTGGGTGCTTGGCATCGTCCAAAATTTGATATTCCAATCCTATTGAAGAACCTGGGCCTTTATTAATATCGGTATCTACATAATATTTGATTCCGCTATTTGCACCTTCGGTAATTTTAAAATCTAGCATAAGCTCAAAATCACCATAGATTTCTTTGGTGACAATATCTCCACCAGCCGCAGACTCTTCACCACCAGAAGATAAAACGGTCAAAATACCGTCTTTTACATCCCAACCCGTAGAAGGAAATTCTTCTAAACGAGCTCCTCGCCAACCCTTAGTAGTTTCGCCGTCCCATAACATTTTCCAGCCTTTTTTTGCTTCGTCAACACCTAAGGCGTTGTTTGTGATAATTGGTTTTAACGGACTCTTTTTTGAGTATTTAGAAAGGTTATCGGTTAGTATTTTAATGTTTTTCCAGATAATATCGGTTCCATCTTTCTGCTCATCAGAAATGCTATGTACTTGAAGTGCTATAAAGCCTTTGTCTGTTTTATCGTCTATTAGGTATGCGGCAGGTACTTCATTGATCCATGTTTTTAAGGTGTCACCTATTGCCTCTATTCTATAATGGTTCCATTCATTCTGCTTAAATGCCTTTTGAGCTTCTTGATTATCGGTTATTGGGTTTAACCAACCTCTTCTCGCTTCATCATAAATGCCAGCGCTCCAAGCACGTTCAGAAGGGTCTATTTCTATTTGATATCCATGTACCCGACCATCCATATAATGTGCTAAACTATTGCTTCTAATTTGAATACCAGAATTCATACTAGGGTCTACTTTGTAATCTAATTCTAAAATAAAATCACCATACATTTTATCTGATGTCATAAATGAATTAGGTGTTTTGTGTACAGTCGTTCCCACGATGGCATTATCTTTAACAGTATATGTGGCTTCACCACCAAGTTGCGTCCATCCGTTTAGTGATTCTCCATCAAAAAGAGTTACCCAAGGGGTATTATCTTTCGGTTCTTGTTGACAACCGCCTAGTAGGGTTGCTAAGGCTAGGGTAAAAAGCAAATAATTAATTTTTAAATTCATTGGTTATGGTAAATTATAATTTATAAAAAAAGCGCCCTATTTTGGGCGCTTGAATATACTAAATTTTGGGAGATCTTTTAATGGGCACTCTTCTTTAGATATTCTCCAAAGTTTTCTTTAAATCGATTTAACCGAGGAATAGAAACGTTACGTATGTATGAATTAGTAGGATTATTTTTTTCATAATCTTGATGATAGGCCTCTGCCTTATAAAAAACGGTATAAGGGCTAACCTCTGTCGTTATTAGGGCGTCACCATATACATTTTGATCCGTAAGGGCTTGCATATATCCTTCAATTATTTTCTTTTGTTCGTCAGTTTTGTAAAAAGCAATTGAACGGTACTGTTTACCACGATCAGGACCTTGTCTATTTAATTGAGTAGGGTCATGTGAGCCAAAGAAAACTTGAACCAATTGGGTGAAAGAAATTTCATTTGGGTCATAATACACCTCAACCGCTTCGGCATGATCGGTATTTCCATACCCTACATCTTCGTACGTTGGATTTTTTTGTATTCCACCTGCATAGCCAGAAACTACTTCTTTAACGCCTTTTACACTTTCGAAAATAGCTTCTACACACCAAAAGCAGCCACTCGCAAAATATGCAGTTTCGTACCTGCTTAATTGTTGTGGACTTAGTTTAATTACTTCCTCGACCTCTTCATGCTCAGCTTCTATATGTTCAGCATTTTCTGATAGCGCATTTTTCTTGACTTTAGACTGGCAACTTGTAGCTAGCAATGTAGCACAGGCCAATAACGTTAGCTGTAATAGTCTCATAGTAATTTTCTTTTTGCAGTTTGTAGGTAATTTACAAAGACCTTACTTTTTAAAGGGTTAAAAAATGTTAACAACAACAAAGGATGATTTATTTTTGGATGATGAACAGACTACTTAACGATCTACATTCTATTTCTAAAAATGCCATTCCTATTTTAGATACTATCATTCCCATTCATACATATGTACCCTTAGATCTTTCTAAAGATAATGGAGAGTTAATAGGAATTAATATTACGGATTTTAGCATATGCCAGAATTACATTGATACCGTTTTAAAGCGAAAGCAGGGCATTGTTGCTTATGGAGGATATTTAGAAGAACGTAACCTTTATAATGATACGGAAAGTTTCACGGCTACTAGTAGCCCTATTAGAAACATTCATTTAGGAATTGATTTTTGGTGTGCTGCGGGAACGATAGTAAACGTACCCTTAAATGGAACGGTACATAGTTTCGACTATAATAATGTAGTTGGGGATTATGGTCCGACTATAATATTGAAACATGTTTTAGGTACTCATACCTTTTACACATTATATGGTCACTTGTCATTAGATTCTTTGGATGGATTATTCGTAGGTAAGGAATTCAAAGCTGGCGAAATAGTAGGTAGATTGGGCACACCAGATATTAATGTGAATTATGCCCCGCATTTACATTTTCAGATGATACGGAATTTAGAAGGTAACCAAGGTGATTACCCAGGGGTATGTGCCAAGGCTCAATTACCTTTCTATCGTAAAAACTGCCCAGACCCTAATCTGTTATTGAAGTTAGACTAAATCCAGCTCGATTAACGACACCTTTAATCGCTAAGGTGTTTTTTGCTGGTATGTCGTTTATCGACAAGATTTTGCACTTAAACGGAGTACGTGCAACGTAACGAGTAATACGTGTTTTTTGGCGATTCACGACCTAGTGAAACAAGGCCTGCTGCGTTATATAAGTGTAACAAAGCAAGTCATGAAAACAATAGCTACCATCATCTTTATCATCTTCTTAGGAATCACTGCTCAAGCACAAACAGCTACTAGCGATGTTAACGTTGAAACTATTGAAATGACTATTGTAACCGAATCAACATATGAGTTGAACCTTGAGACAAAAACGGAAGTTGCACGTTTATACAAATCAAAAAGTTCTAAAATAAAAAGAGAATTGAATTTCATCACCAAGGCTAACAAAGCTAAAATGGCATAATATTCAGTTATCAGTTTTAATTCTTGGTATTCAGTTCACAGTTACTATTTTAAGACTGAAAGTAATTTTTGATGCATTTAAGTTTCAATGTCAGTTCGAGTGCTTGATGTTCAAATTTTTTTTTGGAAATCAAGTGTATCGAGAACCTTAATTGATGACAAATCTATCTTAATGCCCTATAGTAATTGGAAAAGAACTTACCCACATCGATTATCGACACCTTTAATCGCTAAGGTGTTTTTTGCCGGTATGTCGTTTATCGACAAGATTTTACACTTAAACGGAGTACGTGCAACGTAACGAGTAATACGTGTTTTTTGGCGATTCACGACCTAGTGAAACAAGGCCTGCTGCGTTATATAAGTGTAACAAAGCAAGTCATGAAAACAATAGCCACCATCATCTTTATCATCTTCTTAGGAATCACTGCTCAAGCACAAACAGCTACTAGCGATGTTAACGTTGAAACTATTGAAATAACTATTGTAATCGAATCAACATATGAGTTGAACCTTGAGACAAAAACGGAAGTTGCACGTTTATACAAATCAAAAAGTTCTAAAATAAAAAGAGAGTTGAATTTCATTACCAAGGCTAACAAAGCTAAAATGGCTTAATATTCAGTTATTAGTTTTAATTCTTGGTATTCAGTTCACAGTTACTATTTAAGACTGAAAGCAATTTTTAATGATTTAAGATTCCAAGATAGTTCGAGTGCTTGATTTTCCATCCTTTAATTTTAAAGCCGCTATACTTCGGCAAGCTCAGCAGTATTATCGATAACATTTTTGAATACGAATACTTCTCGAATGAATTTTCTCGTACCTCAAAAATTCATTCGAAGTTAAAGGAAGCCATTTAAACGTACTGTCAGTTAGAGTACTTGATGTTTAAATTTTTCTTTTTGAAATCAAGTGTATTGAGAACCTTTCGGTTGCACTCCGGACAACCCTTTTGGTACACAAAATACTTCTCGATACTTTCCTTTTCGGTAGGCAGACTAAATTTAAAGTTCACTTCGGCAAAGCTCACCAGAACTATCTAGAACCTATTTGATAACTTATACTAGTAGCTATAATATATATTCAAGTATCAAAAGAACCTATATAGGGTGGCTAATTAAAAAACAGATCTATTTTGTAGGAAAGTGTTTACGGAGCCGATTAACAGTATTTTTATATCGATTATCGGTATATGTATTTGTAGGAAGAGGGACTACAAAAAATGGTGATACATCGAAAAGCTATCCTTTCATCGTAAAAAAAGTACATCTTGTCGAATGCGAAATACCCCATCCCACAAATTGGGGTTATCTACAAACCAAATTCACCTATGTATGCGTACCATTCTTTTTTTATTCCTTGTTATCTGTTTGGGAACTCAGTCCCAAGCCCAAGAAAAATTACTGGTTACCAAAGTACAAGCTATTGTTATGCCTTTGACGGAGAAAATAGAACAGTCTGAAACTAACCATCAAAGTTTCGAAACAGCGGCAAGATTTTTCAAAGTGAAAAATGCTAGGGTGAAAAGAGCCTTACTCTTTAAGTCAAGATCTAGAAGAATCCTTTTCGCTTAATTGACTTCCTCAACCTCGGCACCTGTAGTTACATCCGTCTCTATGGAGGGTAATACTACCGCTTCCAAAATTTCCCACACGTTATTAGTTACTATTTTTTGTCCCTCTGCGGTGGGGTGAATACCATCCTCCAAGTTTAATGTTGGTATGCCTGCAACACCTTCCAATAAAAAAGGTATTAAAAGAATTTTGTTCGATTCGGCCAAAACGGGATACATCTCTCTAAATTGAGTCGAATAATCAGCGCCCATATTTGGAGGTATTTGCATACCGGCAAGAATGATTTGAGTCTCCGGATTTTTTTCCTTCACCATATCAATCATGGTCTGCAGATTATTCATGGATTCTGAAATAGGTATACCCCTTAGTCCGTCATTGGCACCCAACTCCAAAACAAAAATATCTACGGGTTGATTCAATACCCAGTTTAACCGATTCAATCCGCCAGAAGTGGTTTCTCCGCTCAATCCGGAATTAATGACCCTATATTCTAATCCTAAAGAATCTAATCGTTGTTGTATCCTATTAGGAAAACCTTCCTTTGTATCTAAGCCATATGCGGCCGTAAGGCTATTGCCATAAAATAAGATGACCTTTTCATCGGTAGCTACGACCTCATTGTCTACAACTGTGGTAGTACTATTATTGGTTTCTTGATGCTTCTTTTCCTGATTTTCGCCGCAGCCTACAAGCAATAATGCACATAAAAAATAACGAAACTTTAATACTTTCAGCATAGCTTTATCTAATTAGAATCCAAATCATTTGCCTATTTTGTTCTCTTGTAGAAAATGATTTATGACAAAGATATTAAACGTTCACAACCTAAGGAAGACCTATACGAGCGGATCAAAAAATTTGACTGTACTCGACGATATTTCCTTTTCCATTGAGGCAGGCTCAAGTTTTGCCATTGTAGGACCTTCTGGTAGTGGAAAGACCACCTTATTGGGGCTTTGCGCTGGATTAGACCAAATAGATGAAGGCACCATAAGCCTTTGTGGAGAAGATGTAAGCACCTTGAACGAAGATCAGCGTGCGCTTCTTAGAAATGAAAAAGTAGGTTTTATTTTTCAGGATTTTCAATTGCTACCTACATTGACTGCTTTAGAAAACGTAAGTGTACCTCTAGAATTACAAGGAGCAAAAAATGCAGCCAAAGATGCGATGGACTTACTTGAAAAAGTAGGTCTTGGCAACCGGCATGATCATTATCCTTCTCAATTATCGGGTGGTGAACAGCAACGGGTCGCACTTGCAAGGGCATTTTCCAATAAACCTTCCATACTTTTCGCAGATGAACCTACAGGGAACTTGGATGAAGAAACCGGAGAAAAAGTAATCAAATTATTGTTCGATTTGAATAAAGAAATGGGGACAACATTGGTTATTGTGACCCATGATCTTGATTTGGCAAACTTAAACCAACATGTATTACGACTTAAAGGTGGTAAAATAGTAATCGATGAAACCATGGCGATATCTTGAGCGACCTACGACGAACTTCAAAAGCAGGCTTTAATTGGTTGGTGAAAATGGCTTGGCGCGATGGCAAGGCCAGCGGTAAACGCTTATTCTTGTTTATGGCCTCCATTATATTGGGTATTGCGGCAGTGGTATCCATTCAATCCTTCAGTGAAAACCTTAAAGAAAATATAGGATTACAATCCAAGGCCTTAATGGGTGCCGATTTTCTAATAGACAGTAATCAACCTGCCAATGAACGGGTAACTCAATTAATGGATTCTTTAGGTGGTGCCGATGCCCGGGAGGTCAACTTTGCCTCTATGGCAGCTTTTCCCAAGAACGGAGCTACCAAACTAGTACAGGTACGTGGCATAGAGGGGAGCTTTCCTTTTTATGGCGAACTAGAAACCGAACCCACTAGTGCTGCGAATGAATACCAAGAAAAGGGCGGTGCTTTAGTTGATGCTACCGCTATGTTACAGTACAACCTTAAAGCGGGCGATAGTGTAAAATTAGGTACAACAACCTTTCCAATTATTGGCTCGTTAATTACTGCTCCCGGTAGTACGGGTATTGGTGCTACTGCAGCACCACTGATTATTGTGCCATTTCGATTTATGGAAGAAAGCGGACTCCTGCAAAAAGGAAGCCGTTTAGGATATAACTATTATTTCAAGAATGCCAAGGTAGATTTAAAAGCGCTTAACAAACGAGTAGATCCTTTGTTGGATGCAGAAAATGCGGACATGGATACTCATACCGATACCAGTCAGCGATTGGGCAGGCGGTATGAAAATGTAGGCCGTTTTTTGAACTTGGTAGCATTCATCGCTTTGTTATTAGGCTGTGTTGGTATTGCGAGTTCAGTTCATATTTACATTAAAGAGAAATTAAAATCAGTTGCTGTACTCAAATGTTTGGGTGCTACCCGTAAACAAACTTTTTTGATTTATTTACTGCAAATTACCGGAATGGGCTTGTTGGGCGGATTCATTGGTACGATTATCGGATTGCTATTACAACAATCATTTCCGCTTATTTTACAAGAATTTCTACCGTTTCAAGTAGAGATTTCCACATCGTTTCAAGCAATTTTTGTCGGATTATTATTGGGCGTATGTATGTCTGTGTTATTTGCACTTTCGCCTCTGATAAATACGTGGTTCGTATCACCCTTACAAGTATTGCGCGTGCAAGAAGACACCGGTAAGAAATCACGCCCGTATCAAATATGGGTGGTAGTAGCGATTATATTATTTGTGTTCCTATTTGCATATTGGCTGTTGGGCAGGTGGGGATTTGCCGCAAGTTTTGTAGCGGGTATTTTGGTGACTTTCTCCATTCTAGCCGGAGTTTCCATTGTATTTATGCACTTGATTAAACGCTACTTTCCAAAATCGTGGAGTTTTCCTGCACGGCAGAGCTTGTTGAATTTATTCCGACCTAACAACCAAACGGTAGTATTAATATTGGCAATAGGTATTGGAACCTTTTTGATAAGCACCTTATATTTTACGAAGGACTTTCTACTCGCCAAGGCCTCTTTTGAATCGAGTACCGAAAGTCCCAATTTGATTCTTTTTGATGTGCAGACCGAACAACGCGATGCCGTAGAAGGGACAATCACACCAAAAGGATTATCGGTAATTGATAATATTCCTATTGTTACTATGCGATTAGAACGTATTAAAGACCGAAGTGTAAATGATATTCGATTAGATTCCACAACGCGAGTCAATAAATGGATTTTGAGCCACGAGTTTAGAACTACCTACCGAGACGCTATGATTGGGTCTGAAAAATTATTAGAAGGGGAATGGTTAGAACGTGTAGATCCAAACAACGAAGTTATTCCTATTTCGTTAGCAGATAATGTGGCTAATGATGCGCTTGTTACCGTTGGTGATACACTGCTGTTTAATGTACAAGGTAAATTGATGACCACTGTTGTGGGTAATATTCGACAGGTAGATTGGGCACGTATGCAGCTTAATTTTTCTGTTGTGTTTCCAAAAGGGGTATTGGAAAATGCGCCGCAGTTTCATGTGTTGACTACCAATGCGCCTGACAAAAAATCTTCAGCAAATCTACAACGAGAATTGGTTAGCAAGTTTCCGAATGTGTCCATCATAGATTTACGACAAGTGGTTACACTGGTTGAAAATATTCTCGATAAGATTTCATGGGTGATCACCTTTATGGCGTTTTTCAGTATTCTTACGGGGATTATTGTATTGATAGGCTCGGTACGAAATAGCAAATACCAACGTATTCGCGAAAGCGTATTATTAAGAACATTAGGAGCTCAAAGCAAACAAATTCTAAAAATAAATGCCTTGGAGTATTTATTTTTAGGAGTATTAGGCAGCGGGGTAGGCGTACTTCTTTCATTAGTAAGTAGTTTTTTGCTCGCCTATTTTATTTTTGACACGCCTTTTGTACCCTCATTAGTGCCATTTTTGGTCGTTTTGCCGGGTATAACATTGTTAGTGCTTTCTATAGGATTATTAAATAGTAAAGGAGTTTTAAATAGTCCGCCGTTACAGGTATTGCGAAAAGAGGGGAATTAGAAGTACTCTAATTTTTTGAATATTAGTGTATTTCAATTCTTACTTTATTAATTTGGAGTATTGTAAGTTGGATATCATCAATAAAATAATTCAATTGTTCTGTTTCATTTTGGGAAAATTGAGCAGAATTGAACTTGACAATTATTCAATTATGACTGAGTTTATCCATTATTTAAAAGTTGATTATCGAGTAGTAAGTTTGGGAATAATAATCAATGGTTTAAAAGATGCGATTGTTGTTTTATAAAATCAAATAGATTAAATTCATTGGTACGACGGAGTTTGGTTTATGGAAGAGAGCGAACCAATTTACGGTTTAGCATTTATAGCTTTTCAAAGCTATATTAATAGAAGTATAAAGGACTTTAAAGGTGATCTTGAAGACAAACAAAAATTATATAAATTAGAGCATATTAAAAGTAAATATTCAAAATCAACAATTGAATTGATAATTGGATTAGCAAATTATTCAAAATATAAGGAAGAAGGTATACCACATAAAGGGACAAAAGATATTTTAGACAGCTTTGAATTAAGTTATAAAAACATCAAACACCTCGACAAATCCCCGATTTTTCAAGGTTTAACAATAATGGATAAGGATTGGGATTTATTAAAAATAAAAGGAATTGTAATCGAATGGAGAGAATTGCTATGGACACAAGAAACTGAATTAAAAATAGAGCAAAGAAAAAGTACAATAACTCCTAAAATAATTCAATAGTTAATGCTTAATCAAAGGTTAGTACTATTCTGATTTAACTGCTGTAAATTTTCTCATACAAAACCGCATTATTGTTATACATAAAAGTTTCCTTTGATAATAATAATACCCAAACCAAAAATCACTGCAATGAAAAAAACAATTTTTATACTATCGTTAATTATCGCTTTAGTACTAACATCCTGTACTACCGAAAACAAACCCAAATACAAACTATCTGATCAAGCCATCTTGGTACACAATGGTACTATCATTAACGTCAAAAATGGCGATGTCTTAAAAGACAAGGCCATTCTTATTGATAGTGGTATGATAAAGTCCATTGGAAATTACGATGCCTTAAAATCTGGAGTAAATGTTAAACATCAGTTTGATGCTACAGGTAAATTCATTATCCCAGGCCTGTGGGATATGCATGTTCATATTGAAGGGGAAGACTTGGTTGAGGATAACTTGGCGTTGCTTCCCGTGTTTATTGCTTATGGCGTAACTACAGTTCGTGATATGGCAAGTGATTTAGGGGAACAGGTTCTTGCTTGGAGAGATGATATTGAACAAGATAAAATTCTAGGGCCTCAACTATTTACTGCGGGTAGAAAACTAGAAGGTATCAATTCTATCTGGAAACGAGATTTAGAAATAGCCAATGAAGAAGAATTGGCGCAGATGCTAGATAAACTTGAATACTATAACGTTGATTTGGTCAAAATTACTGAGAATACGTTACCAGGCCCGTTATTTTTAAAGAGTGTACAAGAAGCTAAAAAGCGAGGCTTTATGGTGTCGGGCCACATTCCAATAGACCTTACCATTCAGGAAGTAGTGGATGAAGGTTTTACAAGTATAGAGCATGCCAGTTATCTATTACGATTAGGGAGTGATGAACAAAGTATTGTAGAGAAGTTGAAATCTGGTGAGATTACAAAAGCGCAAGCAAATGAATTGTATACGGCTAATTTTAATCAAGATATTGCAAATCGAGCGTACCAAAAATTAGGCAAAACTGGTATTGCCATTACCCCGACATTGATTGGAGGAAAGCAACTTGCCTATTTAGATGAAGACAATCATGAAAATGATGCGTTTTCAAACTATTTGACCAATCGTTTTACGGCAAATTATCAATGGAGAATTGGTAGAATGGCAAACGATACACCCGAGGACAAGCAGGCACGTAAAGATCGTTATGAATTGATAGCAAAACAACTACCCTATATTCAAAAAGCAGGTATTAAAATATTGGCAGGTAGCGATGCTGCTGCATTAAATACCTATGTGTATCCTGCGCAATCGCTTCATGAAGAATTAGTGTTGTTTCAAGAAGCTGGGTTGACTCCGCTCCAAATCTTGCAAAGTGCCACCATAAACGGGGCAGAATTAATGGGAACTTTGAGTACAATGGCCACTATTGAACCAGAAAAGCAAGCAGATTTGGTGATTTTGAGCAGTAATCCACTATTGGATATTAAGGCAACTCAAGATATTTATGCTGTTATCAATGACGGAGAATATTTTGATAGAGCCGAATTAGATGCGATGCTACAAATTGCCAAGAACAGAAAAATTCAACTCGATAAGGAACGAGATTAAGTTAATTGTCTAAATTTTCTTAAAGTGTGTTTGCGAATAAAGTCTATTTGAATTTATTTGATTTGAGGAAAATACAGCAATCAAAATCAAGATGTATCCCTAAAAATTTGTTACGATTTATGTCTCTTTGATTTGTAATCTAGGTACCTTAACGAACACGTAATCAAAATATTAATTATGAATAATTACCTGAAATTTTTAGTAATCGTACTATTTATTGGTTGTGGGAACGACAAAAAAACAACCACAGAAGTAGTTGAAGTTGACCAAACAACGATTGCCAATCATATTAAACGTTTAGCCTCAGATGAATTTCTTGGAAGAAAACCATTTACAGAGGGTGAGGTAATCACAGTAAACTATTTAAAAGACGAGTTTGAAAAACTAGGCCTTTCACCAGGTAATGAAGACAGCTATTTTCAAGATGTTCCGATGGTTGAAATTACAGGAACGCCTTCTAAACATATGGTAATTTCCGGAAAAAAGGGAAGTTTCAATTTAGACTATTTAAAAGATTTTGTGGCCACAACAAACAAAGCAGAAACAGAGGTTAGCCTTAAAAGTTCTGAACTTGTTTTTGCAGGGTATGGAATAGTTGCTCCAGAATATGGATGGAATGATTATGAAGGTGTCGATTGGAAAGGTAAAACCGCTGTAGTCTTAATTAATGACCCAGGTTTTAAATCTGGGGATTCAACGTTATTCAAAGGAAATGAAATGACCTATTATGGACGTTGGACATATAAGTACGAAGAAGCTGCAAGACAGGGTGCTGACGGACTTCTAATTATTCATGATACGGAACCAGCTTCTTATGGTTGGAATGTAATTGAATCAGGTTGGACGGGTGCTCGATTAACAATTGAAAGTGATTTACCGCTTTTAAATGTTGAATCTTGGATAAGTGGTGAGAGCGCAAATAAACTATTTGATGCTTCTGCTATGAAAGGTCAAGATTTTAAAACTATAGCCAGGGATAAAAACTTTGAACCAATTCCATTAGATGTAAAAGTTTCTGTGGAAATTAAAAACAATATCAAAAAAGACGTCTCTAAAAATGTGGTAGCAACGATACCCGGTACAACCAGAAAAGATGAATTTATTATTTACTCAGCACATTGGGACCATTTTGGTATCGGTAAAGCAATTAAAGGTGATTCAATATATAATGGTTCTGTAGATAATGCTTCCGGAACTGCGGGCTTATTGGCTATCGCAGAAGCGTTCAAGAAAAGTGGTGCATCTGAACGGTCTATCGTATTTATAGCCCTTACAGGAGAAGAGCAAGGTTTACTAGGTTCAGCATATTACGCTGAAAATCCAATTTTTAATCCTAAGAAAACAGTAGCAAACATTAATATCGATGCGCTAGATAGTCCTGGGAAAATGAAAGATCTAACCATTACTGGTTATGGCCAATCTGAAATGGATGAATATGCCGAAGAAGCGGCTATTAAACAAAACAGGTATATAATCCCAGATCCAGTAGCTGAAAAGGGATATTTCTTTAGATCAGATCATTTTAATTTTGCGAAAATTGGTATTCCTGCCTTGTATGCAAGTGGCGCTTATGAAGGGTTTGATATAAGTATTGATGAGGTAAAAAAACATAATGATTATTATAATGCCAATACATACCATCAACCTTCAGATGAATACAATTCTGAAACAACTGAATTAAGTGGAGTGCAATTAGATTTACAACTGTTTTATGATGTTGGATTGAAATTATCTAATGAAGCTAATTTTCCAAAATGGTATGACGGTAGCGAATTCAGAGCTGCAAGAAAGTAATTAAATTAGTATTCGAATTATGGCTGAGTTCAACCCATAAGTGCAACACACTTATTTTTTAGGACTTCAATTGGGTTATTATAATTAAACTTTCTAATAGGTCTGTAATTTAATAATCTTTCTACTTCCTTTATTCTTTTTTCAGTAATGTTTCTCAGGTCCGTTTTCTTAGGAAAAAACCTTCTGATGACGCCTATTCTATTTTCAACGGTACCCTTGTCCTGAGAAGTATATGGTCTGGTGAAATAGGTTTTCGCCTTTAGATCTTTGGCGATTTTACGATGATACGCAAATTCTTTTCCGTTGTCAAAGGTTATGGTCTTGATCCAAGATGAACTGAAGTTTGTGAGCCTCTCGTTCATTTTGTCATATACTTCATCCGCATTTTTACTTGTAAGTTTCTCTATCATTGTTACAAGCGTTGCTCGATCGGTCATGACCAATAAGGCCGATTTATGGTTGCTTCCTATCATTAGGTCAACTTCTATATCCCCTATTCTTTTTCGTTGATCTACCAC
>NZ_VAUW01000083.1 GCF_005771495.1 Maribacter sp. ACAM166 | reverse complement strand
ACTGTTATAAGAGTTAAAAGCAGGGGATAAAACTCCAGTTGACTAACGAAACGTCTATCTTTATATAAAATATAGAGCTCTTTTAAAATACTATTTACCAACTAATTAAAAGCCTAATTAATAATTTATTGTAATGTGTAATCCTGAAATATAAAATTCAGGTCTGCTGCAAATCCTTTTTATAAAATCATGATTTAAATATTTCCTTAACTTATTAGACAACAACTATTTCACATGATTAAATTTTTAAGAAAAATTTAATGCGTAATATGCAATCACTTTTGGAATAATGTTGGAGTTCTTACAAGATATTCATAACTTTTAACCATATTAAAAATAAACATAGTAAAACAAAAGCAATATATAAGGTATTGCTGATTATTTACAAATGACCCAAGAGGAAAACACTTATATTACTATACAACATAAACTTTATCCTGATGAAAACTTCGAGATTATTAATTTCTAGCTATTTAATTTTCACTTCACTAATTGGGTTTGCACAACCGAAGGAAGCAATTGAAAACTGGAAAGGGAAGACAGTACTTTTAATCGGGGCTCATCCTGACGATGACCATCAGTCACATGGCACATTAGCTATGCTAAACAAAAATGGTAATGATATATATATCCTGACCATGACTGCCGGGAATGTGGGAACAAAGGATCCAAAACTAGGAAAAAATGACCTTGCGAAGATTAGACGTATTGAACAACTCGATGCAATGAAACAGATTGGTTTATCTGAAGATCGTTATATTAATTTGGGTTATGATGATGGAAGACTCGAATTTGCAAATAAGGAAGAAGCTATTGGTAAATTGGTATATTATATAAGAAAGCTAAAACCTGATGTATTGATGGCTTTTGATCCTGGGTATAATTATCAGGTTTGGCACAAAAGTGATCATCGCGCGGCAGGGTATTTAGCTGCTGATGCTGTGAGAGCAGCAGAATGGCCTTTGATGTATGAAGGACATATTATACAGGACAAATTAGAGGCTCATGTTATTCCTGAATTCCTTTTCTATGGAGGCAATGTGTCAGACAAAAATACCATCGTAGATATTACTGATTTCGTAGAACAACGTGTCAACGCAGGCTCCAAATATGTGAGTCAATGGACATCAGGATGGAATAATTATCTGGGACATGATATTGAAAAATATCCTGCTGCAGAAAAAGAAAAATTATTTAATAACATCAGGAAGCGAATTAAAGTAATCGATGGAAAATCAGTTGAAAGGTTTAGGTACCATCAAGGAGCACCAGACTCCATGGGTCGTGCTCCGCGGGATTAAAACAGCTCCCGCCATTTTTAAACTGGCGACCACATAAGTAAGAACTTTTATTACCCCAACCACCCTTCTCTATCCAAGGAACGATATTGTATTGGACTTGCAACAAAAAAGTGGACAATTAGTTAAGAGTCATGCTGCTACTTTTTGATTAAATGTTTAAAATTAAGAAGCATTCGTGCGATCGGTACGACCGAGCATGAATACGGTGTTAAACTACTCCAGGTATGTGTCTACTGAGTTTCCTATGGGTTTTGATATGGATTGGGTTGGAGGTTTTAAGTGGCACCTGCGTTGATGCTTTAGCAATTACCGTAACTACATTAAAACGCAGTTTAGCCAAACCATTGTGCTTTATTACGACCCGTCCTGAATAAAGGCTATATAATTCTAAACAGTTATGAATAAAAATAGCCTGTTAACTAGGTGAATGCATAGGCCTTAAAAGGCCGCATTTCGTCCATGTAAATCAAAACTTATTGTAAATTGCAATTAAATTATTAATCACAATAGTGAACACGAAACTGAACACGTTTTGGAACACGATTTTTATAATATAGCATCCCACAAAGGCCATTTTTAGGCATTTTGTGATTTAAGAGTTGAATTCATAACCCGGAGGTCGCGGGATCGTGCCCCGCTCTCGCTACATTGTAAACAAAGGGAAACCCAAGATTTAGATCTTGGGTTTTTTTATTAGGTAAAACATAGGTAAAACATTTTGGGATTTTTCTTATTCAATTGCTTAATCTTTAAAATCCTATTGGTACGGGCTTGATGCCCATTTAAACCGTAAAGATTGGTTTTGTCAAATGGTCTATAGAAAGAATACAAAAGATGTTCTATTCAATTGTATTCTTGATATGACCTTCTATTTTTTGAACTTTATCATAAAATCAAATAAGCTTCGACTGAGTCTGAAACAACTTTCACATAAAATCTTCCAATAGTATTTGAGTAAAAAGGTATGGGAATGGGATAAAAAAAATTAAAAATAAGATGAACCCTAGGAATCACAACTACTATCATGTTCCTCGAACTTTTATTGTCATCAACATCGCTACAATTTATTGACAGTCAGTTTTAAAGAGTTTATAGTTGTAGAAATATCATCGTTTATCTAAACTTTTTGTTAATTGATGCCTAACAATCAATTCAGTTAATTTATCATCGATGATTTTAAAGTTTTTAGAAATAACGACTGGCTTACCGTTTATTCGAATTTTAAATGCTCTAAAACCTTCTATTGTTTTAGTGTAACATACATTAGCTTCCATAGTTTCATACTGGTCCACGTATATAAAACTTTGACCATTCTTTAATTCTAATTCAGACATCCTGTTTATCTTTAATTTAAACTTTACTAAATAATTAAATTTTCATAATTATTGGAAGTTAATGAATCAATCTAAAAGCTCATAATATCTTCATTGTACTTCTTAAGATACACTAAGAAACCATAGTTCAAAGTTTAAATAAAGGACAAAACGCAAACTATTTAATATCCACATAGAGCCACATAACATAAAAACACCACCGTTTTTAAGTGTTTTAGCCACTTCGGTTTGTTGCTTCAATAAAACATCTTGTACATACCTTTTCTCTTTGGTCTGAGATAATGCTATTTGAAATGAT
>NZ_VAUW01000082.1 GCF_005771495.1 Maribacter sp. ACAM166 | reverse complement strand
GATAAATATTTCAAACAATCTAAATCAGTAGTATATACATTAAAAAAATCAACAATACTCTCACTTTTAAATGACTCCATAAATCTATTTGTTTGCCAATTAAAGATAAGTGTTTATGTAGACACCTTTAAAAATTAATAACCGACCAACTTAAATCTGTTCAATTATTGGTTAGTGGCTCTTCTGCTTTTGAGCTTAATAACCAAACACAGGAACCGTTACAGGAAGAAAATGGGAGTATCAATTATATCCTATTTCGTGGTCTGAGTTTGAAAATAATGTTGGCTATCTAAAAGCGCAGCAGCAACTAGAATTACGTATCGTTTACGGAATGTATCCAGATGTTATCAATAATTTTGGAGATGAAAAAGACATCCTAAAACAATTGACAGATAGCTATCTCTATAAAGATATATTGAGTTATGGAGGCATTCGTACCTGAAATTATAGAAAAACTCTTACGAGCCTTAGCTTTGCAAATTGGAAGTGAAGTAAGTAATAATGAACTGGCGCAATTACTGGGTATTGATAAGAAAACAGTATCAAATTATATTGATCTACTTTACCGGGCCTATGTGATTTTCAAACTTCCCAGTTTTAGCAAGAACTTACGAAATGAAATAAAATCCAATCAAAAAATATATTTTTACGATACAGGCGTGAGGAATATGATTATCGGTGATTTAAATCCGTTAGAAGTACGACAGGACAAAGGAAACCTTTGGGAAAATTTCTTAATCTCAGAACGACTAAAATATAACGGATATAATGGCTCACTATCTAAAGGTTATTTCTGGCGAACCGTACAACAGCAAGAAATTGATTATGTGGAAGAAGAAGCAAGAACAGTAACAGGTTTCGAAATAAAATGGAATCCAAAAAGTAAAGTCAAAATCCCTAAAACCTTTATTGAAACATACAAAACAGAAGTAAAAGTGATTACCAACGAGAATTTTCGAGAGTTTTTAAATAATAATAGATGAAATAGCATGCTTTATTGCCCAAATAAAATATCAAAAATTGAATAGAGCTTTTAAATTCCAGATAGAGTTAGAAGGAAGTAATCCAAAAATCTGGCGTGAATTTTTAGTTACCCCCGAAACTACATTTTATAGGCTACATCATATCATTCAAATTGTGATGGGATGGGAGAACTATCATCTTTACGAGTTTGAATCGGAAAACTATCGTATTGGTGAACAATATGAAGATGATGGCTATAATGGACCCAATGAGGTCATTAGTTCACAAAACCTAAGAATTGGAGATGTACTAAAAAAGAAAGGGCAAACCTTCTCTTATCTTTATGATTTTGGGGATAACTGGCAGCATTTGATAACGTTGGAAACGATTATTGAAGACTTAAGAATTCCATTTACAATTTGTTGTTTTGGTGAATTGAATTGCCCTCCTGAGGATGTTGGGAGTTTGCCCGGTTTTTATGATTTTTTAAAAATCATGGAAAACCGAAAGCACTCTGATTATAAAAACCTAAAGCGGTGGGTTAAAGGAAAGGATGTTTCTATAGAAGGCAAATATGATTCCAAAGAATTCTATATTGAAAGAGTGAACTTTTTGCTAATGAATTTAGATATCTATATTCAGGATTGGGAAAAGGAATCTAAGTAACAGCCAAAAGTTCAAATAAATCAGGGATATGGTTATAAAAATACTGTATTCAAATATTAGAATTGTAGCTTTAATAAAATAGAAGTTTATCATTATTTTTAAAGTGTTTATTAATTGAGGTTTTCAAATACCAAAGCGGTTTTAGAAAATTCCTAACCTAATTACTTAGTTTTAAATTAATTATGCAAAACCTAAGAAATCTATTGGATAAACTAGAGAAGGAAAATCGTTTAAGTAAGCTGAGTAGTTTAAAACATGATATCGATATTGAGTTGTCGAATCTTCCATCCTTTACCCAAGAGAGAAGAGAATTTTGGGATAAGACCTATGCTTTCCATAAATATCAGATACGCAAAGGAGTAAAAATAATGTTTTTAGATATCCCGAATCTCTTTGATTTTTTAGTTATTGCTGAAGATTAAAGTATTAGAGTTCAAATGAAGGATAGTTCATGGTATTGTGGCTTAATGGCTAGGCAGGACTCTATAGGAGTCTTCACACAGGATTGAATCGATTCGATGCCTAGTTCAGTGGGATATAGAATAGATAATTCAAATAGAGGATGAAAGAAGAAGAACTAGAGAGAATCAATCCTATACTTAAGGAAACGTTTCAACCGTTGCTTAAAAAAGGATTTATTACCGAAGAAGAATTCAATGAGATAATTACTTCCGAAATATCCAGTCCAGATACCTACCTGGTCAACTTATTCGGCCAATCCCGAACAAACGAAATCGAGACAGCAATGAAACTGGACCATGCAAAGTCTAATAAAGGCTAGGACACCATGTCGGCAAACCAATACAAAATTAAAGGAATAAATGGAAAATAAGCATTATGTCTGAACCGGAATTGAGGAACGGTCAAAGCTTCACGTATTTGGACCAATATGAAACTGTAGAAGCCATTATTATCTATGCCAAAACAATAGAAGGATTCAGTGCGTTTAAAATTCGTGTCAATGGTAGACCGGTGTTTATAACCAGGGATTTCATATTGATGTTGGATAAACTGAATAAACTGATCGGGAAATATCAACTGATAGAATCAAAGTCCAAATAAGGAAGTAGGTGGGACACAGTGTCGGCTACTCAAAACAAAATTAGAAGTTTAAATAAGGGATATTTTGTGAACAGTAATTTAAGAAAATTAAGCCTACAGTTAAAGAAATACGTGACAGAGTGGATATTTCAAGGGGAACCTATTCAAGTATTTAACATATCAAGGGCTTAATGGTAAGTTGAGACCATACAAGAACGAAGTATAAAGGAACTATTATTACCTTAGATATATAAGTAAGATATCATCAATGTTGCTACCCCATTGTTATGCCTAATTTCAAAAAAACTTTTGGAATTAAATTTCTGACGAATAAAAAAGAATGAAATAGCAGGAAGAAAAACTAATGAAAGAACATAAAAAGTTATCTGTATTAGCATCCACAGCTATATGCGGAAATGATATAAGCTCATCTGTATTATATGTATCTGCTCTAGCCATTGCCTTTGCTGGACAATACG
>NZ_VAUW01000081.1 GCF_005771495.1 Maribacter sp. ACAM166 | reverse complement strand
GTTGGAAAAAATATTAGAATTCCACTTACTTACAGTATCAGTGAGAGACAAGTTGAACATATCTTAAAAGGTGGGGTTATTAATTTTGTAAAGCAAAAATAATTTTTCGGCATAGTATTATTAAATGACACTTCTAAATATTAGATTTTTTTAGGCGAACGATAAAATAAATGGAGACAATAAAAGAAATGAGTATTGATGTAAAATACATCGCAACACTTACCGGACACAGCGGTTGTGTATACGCGATGGATAAAGGCATGTCTGAGCACACTGTTTTTACAGGTGGCAGTGATCGGTTTATCGCATTATGGAATTTAGAAACCCAGCAAGCCGAAAAGTTTTCAGCATCATTGCCAGCACCTATTTATACCATTTGTCATATTCCTGAAAAAAACATATTGCTTGCAGGAACAACTACAGGAAGTATTCACATACTTGATTTAGAGAAAAAAGAAGAAATCAAAATACTGCAACATCATCAGGCACCCGTTTTTGATATAAAATATTCATTAAAAACCAATTGTTTTTATACAGCCGGTGGCGATGGTAATTTAGCAGTTTGCTCATTCGATACGTTATCATTGATTAAAATGAAAAAACTATCACATGAGAAAGTACGCAGCATTGATTTTAATTATACGACTTCCGAAATAGCCGTTGCCTTAGGTGATTGCAACATTCTTGTATTTGACTTGCACACATTGGATCATAAAAAAGATTTTATTGCGCATGAGCTTGCAGCAAATGTTGTGCGGTACAGCCCTGACGGGAAATTTCTTTTAACAGGAGGAAGAGATGCTCATTTGAATATTTGGCAAGTAGGAAATTATGAATTAGTAAAGTCAATTCCTGCCCATAATTGGGCTATTTACGATATCGTATTTAATCCTGACGCGACCTTATTTGCAACTGCCAGCCGTGATAAAACGATCAAAATTTGGGATGCAAAAACATATCAATTATTAAAACGCATCACAAAAGAAAATTTTGAAGCACATACACATTCTGTAAATAAATTAATCTGGAGTACGTATCATAATTATTTGGTTTCTGCCGGTGATGATAGAATGGTTATGGTAAGGGAAGTAAATACAATATAAAATTTGACAGCAAGTTAAATTTAGCGAATCGTTTTCACAAAAAAATAATATAAACTGGAAGGAGGGCAAAAATGAACATAACGAAAGAACAAGTTTTAGAAGCGTTAAAAAATGTAGAAGATCCAGATTTAAAAAAAGATTTGGTAACGCTTGGTATGATAAAGGATTTAGAAGTAGCTGGTAAAAGCGTCCGTTTTACCGTAGTACTTACAACACCTGCTTGCCCAATGAAAGAAATGATTCATAAGGCTTGCGTAAATGCAGTTTTGCATTATATAGATGAAGAAGCAAATGTAAATGTGAAAATGACATCTGATGTGACATCGCGGAAAGGCAGTGGACCTATGTTGCCAAACGTAAAAAACATTATTGGGGTAGCATCAGGCAAAGGAGGTGTCGGGAAATCAACAGTGGCTTCCAACTTAGCTTTAGCTTTGGTGAAGTTAGGTGCATCGGTTGGTTTGGTTGATGCCGATATTTATGGTCCCTCACAAACCATTATGTTTGATGTAATGGATGCAAAACCAATGACTAAAGAGATTGACGGTGTAAATAAAATGATTCCCATAGAAAGTTTTGGTGTCAAATTATTATCTATCGGATTTTTTGTGGATACTTCCCAAGCCCTTGTATGGCGTGGGCCAATGGCATCAAAAGCGGTTGTTCAATTGTTTCAGGAAGCACATTGGGGGGAATTAGATTATATGATTATTGATTTACCTCCCGGAACTGGTGACATTCATTTAACGTTGGTTGGTGCCGTTCCTTTGAATGGGGTAGTAATTGTAAGCACTCCTCAATTTGTAGCGTTGGCAGATGCGAAAAAAGGAGTTGGAATGTTTCAGTTACCATCAATAAATGTACCTGTTTTAGGCATTGTAGAAAACATGTCTTATTTCAGTCCGCCAGACGAGCCTGAGAAGCTATATTATATTTTTGGTAAAGACGGAGCAAAAAAACTTGCAGAAGAATTAGAAGTCCCATTATTGGGTGAAATACCATTGGTACAAAGCATCTGCGAATCTGGTGATTCGGGAAACCCAGCTGTACTTCAAGATAACACACCGCAAGCTATTGCCTATATGGAAATGGCACGTAAGGTGGCACAACAAGTGTCTATACAAAATGCAAAAGAACCAATAGTTAAGGTGGCAGATGTTAAATGGTAAAATATCAAAATGACGCTTGGTATCGCGCAAAAATCCAATTAATGGACTTATAAAACATAACTTTTATCCCGTTTTTAATATAGGGTCAAGCGAATAATTTATAATTACGAGTACAAATTAAAAACTATATAGAGTTTATTAGGGTTCTCTTTAAAACCTTGAATTTATTTTAATTCTTAAATTTTACACTATGTATCCAGAACAATTAGTAATGCCAATGAAGGAAGAACTTACCTCTGTTGGTTTTGAAGACCTCCGCAACGCTGCGGAAGTAGATGCTGCCGTTAACTCAAAAGGCACCGTGTTAGTAGTTGTTAATTCAGTTTGTGGATGTGCTGCCGGTGCCGCACGCCCAGGAGTAAAACTTTCTTTGTTAGAAACCAAGCGCCCTGACCGTATTACAACTGTGTTTGCCGGCTTTGACGCTGTAGCTACTGAACAAGCACGCAAACATTTTCTACCCTTTCCTCCGTCATCGCCTTGTGTAGGATTGTTCAAAGATGGAAAATTGGTTCATTTTATAGAACGACACCATATTGAAGGAAAGTCGGCAGAGCTGATTGCCGATAACCTAAAGGCCGCTTTTGAAGAGAATTGTTAACAATAAGGCTATAAATGATAAATTTTAAAGATATGCCATTGCACTCACGGGTATGGATATACCAATCTATCCGTGAGTTTTCTGAAACTGAAAGTACGCAACTAAAAACTAAAGCAGAACGTTTTATTTCTGAGTGGACTTCGCACGGAAAAACGATGAATGCTTGCATTGAAATCTTTCACAATCGTTTTATTATAGTATGCGTAGATGAAAAAACTACTTCGACCAGCGGATGCGGAATTGACAAGTCGGTAAAATTCATTCAGCAGTTGGAATCCGACTTAGGCGGAAACACTTCTCTCCTTGATAGAATGAATGTTGCTTACAGAAAGAATGCCCACCTGAATGACGAAGTCG
>NZ_VAUW01000080.1 GCF_005771495.1 Maribacter sp. ACAM166 | reverse complement strand
TTTCTAAATCTTTATCGAATAAATACAGTGTATCTATTGTGGCTTTTTCACCGCCTGCAATTTTAATTTTATCTAATAAACTGATAGCAAGATTTTCTTCTTCTGTCTGTTCCTTCACAAACCATTGCAAGAAATTCCATGTAGCCCAATCTTCTTCAGTATGGGACAACTTTACTAAGTTATAAATGGCTTTAGTATTACTTACTTCATGCTCAAACACTTTTTCAAAACAATTGTTTACACTTGCAGGGTCGGCTGTGGGAGCAGGGATGGCAGTCACTTTCACTTTTGCGCCTCTTTTTAAAATGTATTCAAACAACTTCATCATATGGTCACGCTCTTCCGCTGCATGCCGGAAAAGAAAATTTGCAATACCACTATATCCATCGTTGTCAGCCCATGAGGCATATGATAAATAGATTTGCGAAGCATGCGCTTCTTTTGTCATTTGCTCATTTAATGCGGCTGCGAGCTTATCTGAAAGTCTGTTAGTTTTCATCTGATATAATTTTAATCGGGTGATTTTTTAAAATATAGTAGCGAATCATTATAACTGTGCTGTTCAATTATTCTTTTTGAAGCTATTTTTTACTTTGGTTTTCATCTATATTTTTTTTGTCAATATCAAATGTCTTATTCTTGGTATCGGTACCCCCAGACGGATTCGTAGGATTTGATTGTTTTACTTTCCTCTTAAATTTTCTGTTATCGCTCATTATTTCTATTTTACTGATTTACAACTAAATATAATGTACGGTACAGGAAACGAACGCTCCGTTAACACAGGTTAAACCTATGTTAAATGAATTTCAAGAAGCAGAGCCTGAAACCTTTAGTAGAAGTTCTTTCCTTCTCATTTTTATAGTAGTCTAGAAATCCATATCTTATTTAAAATGAAATATTAATTCATTTTTTAAAGCTTGACCTGACATAGGTCAGGTTGAATTAAACCTAAAGGTAGCTTCAAGAAAATACCCTTCACTACCTTTAAGTATTGTTCAATCCTTAAAATTTAAATTATGAAAAAAAAGTAGTACCCTGATCGAACGTGCCTGTAAAAAGGTTCCCGAGTTCGCTATTAACTATCGAAAGCTGGAGCGTTCGGTGGAGGTTGGCCGGTAAGAGCCAAAGTACCCTTACCAATTATGCGCGCTGTCTTTCACATATGGTTTTGCATTTTGGCTGTAGTCCTTTGGAATTGGATAAAGAGCAAGTGCTGGACTATTTACATTTCCAAAAAAGGCAGCACAAAACTCCCTCAAATAGTTTCTTCAAGCATACCGTTTATGGCCTTCGGTATTTGTACCGCATCTATGATCTGCCCGAGCACCGTGTAACACTGCCCTCCATAGAACAGCCAAAGAAACTCCCGGTAGTACTGAGCAGGCAAGAAGTAAAGCTACTATTAAAAACACCCAAGCTACAGAAGCACCGTTTGCTATTGGCGCTGCTTTACGGCTGCGGTCTTCGCAACGCAGAGCTGCGCAATCTACACATTAAGCACCTGACACATATTGAAACGGTCGTAATTCAAGAGAAATCACTGCACCGCATTTGTCCGAACTGTAAAAAGGGGACATTAATCACACTTCTGACCTTTGACAGCCGTGGTCCGCCAAAGAACTACAAGCGAATCATAAAACGTAAACTATGGAAATTCAGTAGTTAAAAAACGGCTCACAAAAGAGCCTTGGCATACCAGTGCCCAAAACGAAGTAAAAGTGCCAAAAAGAAGGTGCAGGTCCACATAAAAGATGGGAATCGGTACTAAACTTCTTTTAAACTATGGTCTTCCACAAAAAAACAGAACATAACATGGCACAATAAAGGCTTTCTTCCCTGCCAAGGTCTAGGCAAACTTCCCGTATTCCCCCTTATCCTCAATCCCGAATCAGTCAACAAGGCATATAGCGCTAGCCTATCGGCACGCCATATGCTTAGTTATTGGGCATAGTTACTTTAATTCCTTTTTTATTAATTCTGCATTATCACAAGCTTCCATTAATCCATTATACCAAATACTTATTGGTAATTCCTTATTTGGAGAAAATTCAAACGACTTATTATCTTTATAGTATTTTACTTTTGGTGGAATTCCATCAATTCCATTACCCAAAATAGCATTGCACCTCAAAGTTTCTGTTAATCCATTAGCCCAATTATCTCCCCTATAAAAATGTCCATCAGTCTCGTCACTTGCCCAATCAATTACAACTGCTTTTCTTATTTTATTATCATCATATCTATGAATAGGAAAAGAACTATTTAAATGTTTGTCTCCAAATCCATAGCCAATGAATAAATATGAATCTGCTTCATTAGCAAGTTGGTCTAATTTACTAAAATATTGTTTGAATGGAGTTTTTAAAAGTTGACTTGGTTTATCTAAACCAGTAATTATATTAGAATTTAAATGAAGAATTCCACTACTTGAATTATTAGTTCTTCGTTGACCAGCTCCAGGGCTAAATTTTTTATTTAATTCATCTTGCCAGAAAATATGATGATGGTCAATTTCATTTAGACTACGAGTGTCAAAATGAACTGAACCGTGTAAATGATAACAAAAATTCCATTTATTATTATAAAATTCGGAAGTGTCAAATTTTCCAGTTTCTTTATTAAACCCTGTAGATAAATCTGGAAGAGTTGATAATATCACATTATCATAATTCAGGTTGATAAAACCTAACTCATAATCTTCCTTTAAAGTTTCAAATAAGTGTTTGAGTTTTGATATTTCTTGCGATTTATTTTCTTTTAGTTTTGAGCATTTGTCTCGAAAATATCTTATTAAGTCGTCAATTAAATATCCAATTAAGTATTGGAAATCCATTCCGTCTGCAATTTTCCTATTACGATGAGATAAAATTTCTGGAAATGATTTAAAATCAATAAAAGCGTTAATTGGATGGTTTTCTCCCCAATTGTGGTCTTCTGAAATAGAAGCAATATTTTGAATTGTAAAAAGAGTTTGTTCAAAATTCGGTTTTTGAGAAATATTATTTTCAGATTTTTCTTCAAGTCTTTTTATAACTTTATCTTTTACCCAAGTATAGAGGTTTTCTCTTTCGTTATTGGCTAATGGTAAGTGTCGACTTGCCCAATTGTTAAATAATTTGTCTATTTCATTTACAGTTGGCATTCCAAAATCAATTGATGCTCCTGCACCTAAAATTATTAAGAGTTTCTTCATTTTTAATTATGCCCAACGTTTAGTAGTCGAGTAGACCAGGGGATTTTCACCCCAAGCCTCTCACAGTATTCTATGACTAAAACAAATTATATTTCACATTTTTTCAAATTAATTTTATGCTGCAAATTTCATTAAATCTACATAGGGAGATTTCCTTTTAATGACAGCAAATATCCTAGCCAATA
>NZ_VAUW01000079.1 GCF_005771495.1 Maribacter sp. ACAM166 | reverse complement strand
CAATGGTTTGTGAAGGAACAGACAGAAGAAGAAAATCTTGCTATCAGTTTATTAGATAAAATTAAAATTGCAGGCGGTGAAAAAGCCACAATAGATACACTGTATTTATTCGATAAAGATTTAGAAAATACTCCGGATGATTCAAGATTAGCGCAGGAAGCAACAACTGCTAATCCTTAATAAATAGGCTATAGGATTGGTAAAAGGCTTGGGCTTTTCATTAATCATTTGGATGAATGTTCTTATGAAACCTGCTTAATCGCAGTGATGAACCAAGTAATTAAAGCAATATGAAATAGTAGTAATATGAAACGAAGCATAAACAGTTTATTAGGCTACACCATTAAAGGAATGGATGGTGAAATTGGAAAAGTAGAGGAATTTTATTTCGATGACCGCACCTCAACCATCCGTTACTTGGTTGTAAAAACAGGAGGATGGCTTTCCGAAAAAAAAGTTTTGATTTCGCCAGAAGCATTTCAAAAACCTGAATTGGAATCAAAAACATTTTCTGTAAATCTTACCCAAGAAAAAATAAAAAACAGTCCTGATATTGACACTGATAAACCCGTTTCGCGTAAGCAGGAAGAGTTGATGCGCGGATACTACTCGTGGCCCGGCTATTACGGAAACGGAATGTACGGATACCCGGGGTTTGGTATGTGGGGCTATCCGCTAGTTGAAGTAAGGGGAACAGAAAAGGAAATGATACAAAGGAAAGCGAAAGAGCATGCGGCTGACAATTCGCATCTGCGAAGCACTGACGAAGTAACAGGTTATACTATTCATGCAACCGACGGTGACATAGGCGAAGTAAAAAATTTTATAGTTGAAGATGCAACATGGAAAATCCATTTTCTAGTTGTGGAAACCGGCAACTGGTTTTCGGAAAAAAAAGTACTTATTTCTCCACAGTGGATTAAAGATGTAAAATGGGAGGAGCAGAAAGTTACTATCAATCACTCAAAGGACGGAGTGAAAAACAGTCCCGAATATGATTCTTCACAACCGATAAATGACACCTATGAGAATTCACTCAATGATTATTACGAAAAATAAAATAATAACTTGAACGAAATTGCATGATTGGTTTAGTGAAGAAATCAAAAGATTTGTTTGTGAAGAATTTTTAAGAGATTATGATAAAAAACTTGAAAACGACAACAACTCAAAACATCTTCAGCATATTACTTGCACTATTTATGATTTATGCAGGTTTTAGTCACCTTACTTTTAACAGGGTTGATTTTCAAGCGCAAGTTCCAGATTGGGTGCCGCTGAGCAAAGACCTAGTGGTGATTTTGTCTGGTATTTTAGAAATTACACTGGGACTAGGATTAGCGCTTTGGAAAAATCAACGGGTGAGATTTGGTTGGGTGCTGGCGCTCTTTTTTATTTTGGTCTTTCCTGGAAATATTGCCCAATATCTTGATAAAAAAGATGCTTTTGGTACTTTAGATTCCGATAGCGCACGATTAATCAGGCTTTTTTTTCAACCTGTTCTTATAGCTTGGGCTCTTTGGTCATCAGGCGCCTGGCAATCATGGAGAAATTCCAAAAAAGGAACATAATCAGAAAATAATAATTGATATGAAAGCACTACAAATATTAAAATACGGCGAACTCAAAAACGGATTATCTTTCAGCGAAACCTCAAGACCATCAATTAATGCTACGGATATTCTTATTGAAACCAAGGCGACAGGACTCAATCCTATCGATTATAAACTGGTGAGCGGCGGCCTAAAAGATATGGTGCCTTTGAACTTGCCCAGCACCATAGGATTTGACGTAAGTGGGGTGATTCTAGAGAAGGGCGCAGACGTAAACGGCTTTGAAGTAGGTGATGCGGTATATGCTCGAGTGCCTCAAAATCAGATGGGCACAGTAGCAGAATATGTTGCTGTTGACAGCACAGTAGTTTCGAAAAAGCCAGAGAACATTTCGTTTGAAGAAGCGGCTGGCTTGCCATTAATAGGTCTTACCTCTATTCAAGCTTTGGAGCGTGTTGGTCTCAAGGAAGGTGACCGTGTGCTTATCCATGCTGGATCAGGTGGAGTAGGTAGCTTCGCTATACAATATGCCAAGACCAAAGGAGCCTATGTTTATACAACCACCAGCACCAAAAATGTGGAATGGGTGAAAGCGCTTGGTGCTAACCGTGTCATCGACTACAAAAAGGAAGATTACAAGTCCATAGTTTCGGATTTAGACATTGTGTTTGACACGCTAGGAGACGACTATACGCTGGAAGCATTTCAAATTATAAAAGTTGGTGGAAAAGTAACAAGCATTGCCAGTGTTCCCGATGAGGAAACAGCTGCTATGATGGGTATGAAAGGCTATCAACTGCCTGAAAAATTTTCCAAACTGATTGATGCAAAGTCAGCCAATTATAAACTCACTTGGATGCAGCCCAATGGTGAGCAGCTAGATACTATATCTGCGATGGTGAAAGACGAGAAAATCAAGCCTATAACTGATAAGGTATATCCTTTTGAAGATGGTATTGAGGCCTACTTATACTTAGCTACGGGAAGAGCCAAAGGGAAAGTGATTATCAACTTTTCTTAAGCGGTTTAATAGGGTTGACCAAATTATTAATTTCTAATAAGAA
Organism: Maribacter sp. ACAM166; assembly: GCF_005771495.1. Classification (GTDB taxonomy): domain Bacteria; phylum Bacteroidota; class Bacteroidia; order Flavobacteriales; family Flavobacteriaceae; genus Maribacter. Next base: position 1,101 of record NZ_VAUW01000079.1, on the reverse strand, counting down.
GAAAATATGACTAACGAAAAACAAAATATAGTAGTAGCCGGCGCGAACGGCACCACGGGAAGAATCATTATTAATTTATTAAAAGAATCTGAAAACTATAGGCCAATTGCCATGGTCAGGAAACAAGAGCAAAAAGACCATTTTGAAAAGACCAATGTTTCAGTGGTACTTGGCGATTTGGAAAAAGATGTAAACCATGCAGTAAAAAATGCAGATAAAATAATTTTTGCAGCAGGATCCAAGGGTAAAAATGTGACGGGAGTAGATCAAGAAGGTGCAAAACGACTAATTGATGCTGCTAAAGATGCTGGAGCAAGAAAGTTTGTTATGTTAAGCTCTATGGGAGCCGACAACCCTTCTGTGAGTGAAGAAATGGAAGACTATTTAAAGGCAAAACAAAATGCCGATGAGTATCTAAAAGCCAGTGGCTTGAACTATACGATTGTCAGACCTGGTTCACTAACGGATGAAGAAGGCACGGGCAAAATTCAGCTAAATAAAAAAATTGAAAGCTTTGGGAAGATCACAAGAGCAGATGTTGCCAAAACACTCGTAGAAGTATTAGAGGACGGTGTCATGCAAAATCAGGTTTTCGAAATATTGGCAGGGAAAACGCTCATTGAAAAAGCCATTACTCTCTAATAAATAGGAATAAATAACACATTAAATATAACAATAATGAAAGCAATATACACAGCAGAAGCAACTGCAACAGGTGGTCGAAATGGCCACGTAAAAAGTAATAATGATATTTTGGACCTACAAGTAAAATCGCCTAGAGCAATGGGCGGAGCAAATGACGATTATGTAAATCCTGAGATGCTTTTTGCTGCAGGATATTCAGCATGTTTCGACAGTGCCTTAAACTTAGTTATTACACAAGGTGTAATAGAAACGGGCGAAACAAGCGTAAATGCAAAAATAAGCATCGGCCGAATCAAAAACGGTGGTTTTGGTTTAGCCGCAGAATTAGTAGTAAATATTCCAGAAGTAAACTTAGAACAAGCCAAAGATTTGGCAGAAAAAGCACATCAAGTATGTCCTTACTCCAATGCTACACGTGGTAACATTGAAGTTGAATTAACTGTAACCAATAATTAA
>NZ_VAUW01000007.1 GCF_005771495.1 Maribacter sp. ACAM166 | reverse complement strand
CAGGGAAGTTAAGACCGTTTGCGCCGATGGTACTGCTATATCAAGTGGGAGAGTAGGTAGCCGCCTTTTTCGAAAGCCCCTTACAGAAATGTAAGGGGCTTTTTTTATACCCGAAATCCAGATGGCCATATAATAGCTGATGCATTTTAGTATATTTAGGGAACTAAATAAATGCTATGAATAAGATATGCTGTTTTTTCGTTTTATGTTTGACTACTATAATAGGTATTTCCCAGGAAAACCCGATTAAGGCTCTGGTAGGAGGAACTCTTATCGATGGCTTCGGGTCTCACCCAATTAAGAACAGTGTCATTATTATAGAGGGAGAAAAGATTATTGCTGTCGGTAATCAGGAAAATACCAAGATTCCTGAAAATGCAGAAATAATTTCTACTGAAGGAATGAGTGTATTACCTGGTTTATGGGATATGCATGTTCATACTATGCTGGCTGGTCATTCTGATTATGCCTATTGGGATAAAACCTATCCACCTCTTTGGGAAAATGTTATTATGCCAGCTTCTGCACATCAATTATTGATGGCAGGCGTTACAAGCGCAAGGGATTTAGGTGCTCCTTTAGAAGAAAGTATTTCTGTAAGAGATGCAATTAATAATGGGGAAATTCCAGGAGCTACGTTATATGTATCTGGTCCATTTATTCAACACAAACCTTATCCCGGAACAGAAAATTTTAGATGGGGAATAAATGGTGTAGAAGATGCTCGAAAAAAAATAAAAAAATTAGCTAAAGCAGGTGTTGATGTAATTAAATTGATAGATCAAGACCAAATGACCATGGATGAAGTCCATGCGATTGTTGATGAAGCTCATAATCAAAATCTTAAAGTTGTTGCACATAGTCATAGACCAGAAGAAATTAGACGTGGTTTATTAGCTGGTGCAGATTGTTTTGAACATACAGGTTTGTCATCAGCTCCTAAGTATCCTGAGGATATTATGGAAATGATTAAGGAACGCACAGCTGATATGAGTAAAGGTCCTTTGTTTTGGACTCCCACGGTAGAAGTGTTATATAATTATGAGTATATGAGGGATAATCCTGAATTTATTGACGAGGATTCATGGCATAGAGGTTTACCTGATAGTGTGGTAATTGATATACGGAAAAGTATAGAGCATTCAGACCGTCTTCCTTATTTTCAGCTAACGTCAAGTCGAAGACCTACTCTAGAAACAAAAGTAAAACAGTTATTAGATGCAGGTGTAGTTTTGATGGTCGGTACAGATAGTGGTATACCTATGAAATTTCATAGTCAATCTACTTGGAACGAATTAGATGTTTGGGTAAATGAATTTGGAATTGACCCAATGTATGCTATACGTGGGGCAACCTATTGGCCTTCGTTATGGATGGGAGTTGCAGATGAAGTTGGTACAATCACCCCTGGTAAGTATGCTGATATCATAGCAGTCAAAGGCGATGTATTACGTTATATTAATCTTCTACAGGATGTTGATATGGTCATAAAACATGGCAAACAATATAAATAAAATTGTAATTTATAATAGGTGTGGCATATTTAGTTTCGTTAGAGAAAGAAGAGAGGCTAATTACCATTTTTCAAGCTACAGTTTAAACTAGGATTATTTTATTTTAAAAGAATAGCAATCAATTTTCTTACGCCGTTTTAAGTATACTAATTTATACTCTCGCGTTGATATGTATGTTTATCGTTTCTACGGTGTGCCATGGTGTTAATCATACTATTTGGAAATGAAGATGACGAATTATTTATCTTATTAATTAATATATATTAATTGCATTCACATATACTTCTGTCGCATTAATTATTTTAATAGAAGGTAATGGTTGGCTTATATCCTTTACAGTTTGGGGAATTGTCATATTTGGAGCACAATTGAAATTGTTTTATACAGGTAAACATGAAATTCTTTCTCCACTACGTTATTTGGTCATTGGATGGCGTATTGTGTTTAATTTTCAAAATTTGATAAATAACACAACAAAACAAGCTATTAAACTGCTTATGTTAGGTGGTTTTTTGTATGGTTCTAATTATTTTTTATGCAGTTAAGAAAATACAATACAATCATTTTATCTGGAACCTGGTTGTTCTGGCCGGTGCAGTTAATCATTTGTGTTTTATCTGCTTGGAAGTAGTTTAATGACTTTTCGGAAAATTTATGAATCCAAGCAGATTATTTTTGAGTGTAGCTAAAAGAAATATGAATTAATTTAAGAATCAATAACATCTTTATATTCTTCAAAAAAGTCTTCAACCTGATGCATTGAAGAATTAAGAAACATCATGGTTTCTCTCCAGGTATCTTTATTGTGGATAGAGACATTTTTTAATTCCACATAGATTTTCGAAATTTCTTTTTGATTTTCTAATATATAGAAATCTTCATAAATAGCTTTTGGTAGATATTCTTCTAATACTAAAGATTTTAAGGCAACTAATTTATCCCAAACTTTTATTCGTTGTTCAAATTCGGTGTCAACATCTATTGACACCATGGCCATTTTTAAATCAAAATGAAATTTAAATGATAACCCTTTTATCTTTGTCTTATAAAGTGTCCATTTAGTCGGATATGATTTGCCAAATCCAATCCAAAATTCTTCACGTAGCTTTCTAGAATCTTCCTTACTAAACATTTATAAAAAATAGGCTATGGTTATTCCGAAAACAATAACTAAAAGTTTTCTTAAATTAAACTTATGAACTTCAGAACTTTCAAATAAGATTACAGTTGAAATATGCAAGAAGACCCCTATAACCAAAGCATTTAAGTAAACGGCATAGGTTGATAATATATCAATAGTATGTGCCAAATAAGTGCCTAAGGGTGTCATTATTGAAAAAAGCACCATAAATAATCCTGCATAGATAGGTTTAATTTTAGACCCCAATAAAAATATACTTAAAATAATGGCTATAGGAATTTTATGAATTAAAATACCATAAATAATGGTGTCGTTTGACCCAATGGGTAAGCCTTCCAGTAAGGAATGTATGCAGAGGCTTATAAAAAGTAACCATGGAAAATTTAGACTATCCTTTGAAATATGTACATGCCCATGTTCTGCACCTTTAGAAAAAAATTCTAAAAATATTTGAAATAGTATACCCATCATGATAAATACCCCAATTAGTTTAGGGTCTGTGTGTACATATACCTCGGGTAGCATTTCAAAAATTGTAAGTGCTAATAAAAATGCGCCACTAAATGCTAACAGAAGTTTGAAATACTCATTTTTTTGTGGTTTTGTGATTACAACAAAAAGAAAACTTAAAAGTACTCCCAGAACAGGTAAAATATAAATCATGTAGATGCTAGTTTGGCTTATATAAAAGGAAATAGGTCTTAAATTAATCTAGCATCAAAATTAGCGTATTTTTGCGGTACGTGAAAAAATGGATATGAGTAATAATTTTAAAATGGTCGCTAAGACGCTTTTTGGTTTTGAAGAACTACTTTCAAAGGAACTTAGAAATCTTGGTGCTAGCAATGTTGTAGAAGGAGTGCGTAATGTATCATTTGAAGGTGATATGGGTTTTATGTATAAAGCAAACCTGTGTTTAAGAACCGCGATTAAGATTATTAAACCTATACATTCATTTAGGGTTAGAGATGAAAAGGATTTGTATAGAAAAATTTACGCAATGGATTGGACGGAATATCTTTCTGTCAGCGAAACATTTGCAATAGACACAACAGTCAATTCAGAAGAGTTTACCCATTCTTTATATGTGTCACAAAAAACAAAGGATGCTATTGTAGACAAATTTCGGGATACCGAAGGTACCCGACCAGACGTTGATATTAAAGATCCAGACTTGCGCATCAATATTCATATACATAATAATGAATGTAATGTTTCTTTAGATAGTTCAGGCAGCTCTTTGCACCGCAGGGGGTATCGAACAGCAACCAACATTGCGCCTATTAATGAGGTTTTAGCTTCTGGTTTGTTGCTTTTAAGTGGTTGGGACGGTCAATGCGATTTTCTTGACCCTATGTGTGGTAGTGGAACTATGTTGACTGAGGCTGCTATGATTGCATGCAATATACCGGCGAATATTAACCGAAAAGGATTCGCTTTTGAAAAGTGGTCTGATTTTGATGTAGAATTGTACGAAAAGATTATTGATTCAAGTCTAAAGAAGACTAGGGAGTTTCATTATAAAATAATCGGATATGATAAGGCGCCTTCAGCTGTTAGAAAAGCGCTAGACAACATTGAAAATGCAAATCTGACTGACTATATTACTGTTGATAGAAAAGATTTTTTCAAAACCGAAAAGGAATCTGAGGGTGCCTTACATATGTGTTTCAACCCCCCGTATGGAGAGCGATTGGATTTAGATATGGAAAATTTTTACAGTTCCATTGGTGACACCTTAAAACAGGGTTATCCAGGAACAAAGGCTTGGTTTATAACCAGTAACTTACCAGCTTTGAAATATGTAGGATTGCGGCCTTCTCGTAAAATAAAAGTGTTCAATAGCCAATTAGAGTCTCGTCTAGTCAAATATGAAATGTATGAAGGAAGTAAAAAAGCCAAATATCAAAAAAACACAGAAGAATGAAACCTAAACATAAAGTGCTAGTATATAATTTCTTAGGGTTTGCAATTCTTTTTGTCTTTTTTCGGTTTGGTCTAAGTTTAGTTCTTCAGCTAGATTCTTTTTATATGTCTTTAATAGCGGCGATATCTGCTTCTTTTCTTGCTCCTAAATTTGCAGTGGTTAAAAAAGAGAATGTGGAAAAAATTGTAATGAAATGGATTTTCATAAAAGGATTCAAAGAGTTATAATTCTTCATTTCCTTTCTCCGTTTCTTCAATTTTTTTAGCGACTTTATTTTTCTTTTTATAGAAAGGTAAAAAATACGAAATACTATAATTATACCCTACGCCAAAACGACTGTCATTAGTGACTTTATTGAAGCCTGGAATATAAAGATTAGGAAATCGTTCATCCTCTTTTTGAGATAAAATCAGCCCCAAACGTATGCTGGCTCCCATATAAATATTTGGGAACAACTCAACTTTGGTTCCAAAAACAGCTTCTAGCCATGTAGCAGAAAGTCCTGAAAAATTTTCAGAAACATCCGAACCATTAGAAAAATCTTCTTGGTTCCAATACCGGTTCGTGTCGAAATACTGGTAATTATTTAAGGTGTTTTCAAAGGTGCTAAATGCTAATCTTCCTCCTAAATAAATTAAATTATGCTCACCGTACCAATTGGCATAGTTATTTTTATTAACACCCACTTTTAAATAACTACCTGATGTGGTAAAATTAAAAAGGTCTTCTTGGGTTATTTTTTCTTCGTTACCTAATTCTGCCGCTATGTATAACTTTTGGGTTAACCTATAGTCCGCAACGATTTCAAAACCACTGTAATTGTCATCTAAAGAAGATGTTATAATTCTACTTAGGTCAAGTCCTAGGCTAATTCCAAAAGATTGTTTGTGCTCGACAGAATCTTTTGCGTTTAAATCAATTGGCTTGGTTTGGCCAAAAGCCAGGCAAGTAAAAAGTATGAGAGAAAGATTAATGAAAAATCTTGACATGAGTAGAATCTGAATTGATGACCTGAGATCTTGTTATTTGAATATCTTGAATCCAATTATCGTCATCTGTTGTTACGTTTGCTTGTAAGCTATCATAATTGACAACAAAACCACATCCGCGTGACAGAAAATCTTCAAGTCTTTCATAAGAAAAATTAATGGTGTCTATATTTCCTGTTTCTGATCCGTCTTCAGCAGAAGCCGAACCAGAAATCATTATAAAACTAGTATTGTCGGCATCTGTTTTTAAAGGAATAGAGATGGTGCTTAAAGCGGTTCTATCGGCAACAGTGTTTACCGTTACATTTTGTCCTACTCCAACGACTCTTAACGTGGGTACGGTTTTTAAGGCAGCCGTGTCAGAAATATTATAAAATTCTATAACTAAAAGAGGAGTGTCACCCTCAACACATATATCATCTTTTTCACAAGACGCTGCAGCGATGATGCTCAGAAAAAATAGTATGCCAATTCGAAACTTTTTCATTCTAACTTTTCTTTTCTAAAAGTATAACATTTTCTACGTGGTGGGTCTGTGGAAACATATCTACTGGTTGTACCTTGGTTACAATATACCTATCCTTCATTAGTTCCAAATCTCTAGCTTGTGTGGCACTATTACAACTTACGTAAACTACTTTTTTGGGAGCGATGTTTAAAATTTGTTGTACAACATCTTTATGCATGCCGTCACGAGGTGGGTCGGTAATGATTACATCTGGAACACCATTTTGCTCAATAAATTGCTCATTGAAAACATTTTTCATGTCTCCCACGAAGAAATCTACATTATTAATCTCATTTCGAAGTGCATTTTCTTTCGCATCTATAATGGCTTCAGGAACGGATTCAATACCAACTACCTTCTTTGCTCTTTTAGAGATAAATTGAGCAATGGTACCCGTACCTGTATAAAGGTCATAAACTAGTTCATCTCCTTTTAAATCAGCAAAATTTCTAGTTACTTTATATAATTCATAGGCTTGTTCTGAGTTCGTTTGATAAAAGGATTTAGCGTTTATCTTAAATTTGAGCCCTTCCATCTCTTCAAAAATATGATCCCTACCAGAAAAGCAGACTATTTCTTGATCATATATGGTATCATTCTGTTTAGGGTTAATGATATATAATAGAGATGTAATTTCTGCAAAGGTTTTTGAAAGATGATTTAATAATAGTTCTCTCTTCTCTTTATTAATTTCAAAGAATTGTACCAGAACCATTATTTCCCCAATTGAAGAGGTGCGAATCATTAAGGTACGTAACATACCATATTGGTTTCTTGGGTTAAAAAAGGTCAAATCATTTGCGATTGCAAATTCCTTTGTTGCTAAACGAATTGCATTTGAAGGGTCTTTTTGAAGATGACATTTTTTTATATCCAAGATTTTATCCCACATGCCAGGTATATGAAATCCTAATGCATTTTTATCTTCGATTTGATGATCAGACTGTATTTCATCTAGTGTCAACCAACGACTATCGGAAAAAGAAAACTCCATTTTATTCCGGTAAAAATACTGTTCCTTAGAACCAATTATTGGTGTAAGTTCTGGCAAATCTAAATGGCCGATTCTTTTTAAATTATTCTCTATCTCTTTCTGTTTATAGAAAAGTTGGTGCTCATACCCCATATCCTGCCATTTACAACCACCACAAACTCCAAAATGTTGACATTCTGGATCAACACGTTTATCGGATAAGGAATGAAACGTCGTAGCTACCCCTTCAAAATAAGCCTTTCGCTTTTTGGTTGTCTGTACGTCAACAACATCACCAGGTACGGTATTGGTCAAAAAAATAACCCTTCCATCAGGAGCTTTTCCAATAGTCTTGCCTTTCGCCGCTGCATCTAACACCGTTACATTCTCAAAAATTAGTCGCTTTGTCTTTTTTCGCATAGCGCAAAAATAAAAGGTTTCTTTGGATTGAGAATACTGTTGTTGATAGTATTAACAAGTAATTAAAACCATTGACGTCTTAAATTTGTATTTTTGAATTTCTACAGGGATGATTTCTCTCCTACGCTGAATTTTCGACTCTTCGAAAGGAAAAAGGTATAGAAGGAATTGCTAAAGTTTTATTTAAAGTAATTTTCGTCATGTCAACAATTTTAGGAAAAATCACTTCTGATGATGCTATCGCATTAGAAGAAAAACACGGAGCACACAATTATCATCCTTTGCCAGTAGTGCTAAGTAAAGGAGAAGGTGTCTTTGTATGGGATGTAGAAGGAAAGAAATACTATGATTTTCTTTCTGCCTATTCTGCAGTAAATCAAGGTCATTGCCATCCTAGGATAGTAAATGCAATGACTGAACAGGCCAAAACATTATCATTAACCTCACGGGCTTTTTATAATGATATGTTGGGTAAATATGAAAAGTATGCTACCGAAACCTTTCATTTTGATAAACTTTTACCCATGAACACAGGTGCCGAAGCTGTTGAAACGGCTTTGAAAATTTGTAGAAAATGGGCATATGAGAAAAAAGGTATAACAGAGAATGCTGCAGAAATAATAGTCTGTGAAAATAATTTTCATGGTCGTACAACAACCATTATTTCATTTTCCAATGACTCAGTGGCACGAAAGAATTTTGGTCCATACACAGACGGATTTATAAAAATTGAGTACGATAACTTAAACGCCTTAGAAGAGGTGTTAAAAGTAAATAATAATGTAGCAGGATTTCTAGTTGAACCTATACAAGGTGAAGCGGGAGTTTATGTGCCTTCTGAAGGTTATTTAAGTGGAGCAAAAGCACTTTGTGAGAAATATAATGTGCTTTTTATAGCTGATGAAGTTCAGACAGGTATTGCACGTACCGGACGTTTACTTGCTACGTGTGGTAATTGTTCTTGTTCAGATAAACACTGTAGCGGAACCCCAGAAACAAAACCGGATATCTTAATTTTGGGTAAAGCCCTATCAGGTGGTGCTTATCCCGTTTCTGCAGTTTTGGCAGATGATGCTATAATGAATGTTATCGGACCAGGTAACCATGGTAGTACTTTTGGAGGTAATCCAATTGCTGCAGCTGTTGGTATGGCGGCGTTAGAAGTTGTAAAAGACGAAAATCTTGCCGAGAATGCTTCCGTTCTGGGTGAACTTTTTAGAGATGAATTGAACAAGTTTATCCCAACTTCTGACTTAGTAAATAGTGTTCGTGGTAAAGGTCTTTTGAATGCTATTCTAATTAACGATACAGAAGAGAGTTCTACAGCTTGGGATATTTGTATGGCTTTAAAAGAGAACGGGCTCTTAGCGAAACCTACTCATGGTAATATCATTCGTTTTGCGCCTCCTTTAGTAATGACCGAAGAACAACTGTTAGATTGCGTTTCTATTATTATAAAAACACTCGAAGAATTTAAAAAATAACAATAAAAAAATCCCCGATGTGAGTCGGGGATTTTTTTTACACTATACTTTTTAATTAAAATCTGCAGTCGCGAAGAATGCGATAATCAATCCGAAATAAATGATTGTAAATATTAATAGAATTGCGGCTAGCGCAAGACCTATATAACATAAAATTTTTCCGGTTTTCACATTCTCATATCCGTTATAAGAACCTGAATTGTTCTGATAGAAATTTTCTGCTTTTTTTGCATTGCTAAGTCCAATAAAACTAAAAATAGCACCAAAAGGGCCACAACAGAATAGCGTAAGCACAATAGACAATATTCCATATGTAAGTGCATTATTTGAACCATGTAATGTTTGATTGGCCATAATTTTTATTGTTCAATTCCCCATTGCTCCATCATTTCCTGCTGTTGTTCCATTAGGGTATCCCAATCACTTGTAGTCAAGACATAAATTAATCTGACAACCATTAATGCGCACAAAATTAAAGCAATTAAGGATACTATTTTACCTGTTTTGATTTGGCTGTAGTTCTCATATAACTCAGGGTTTTCTTTATATAATTGTTCTGATTTAGTAGCTAAATAAAATGCTATTGCAGAAGGAATAATACCTAGTCCTGCGAAGCAGCAACATAAATAGCCGAAAATGCCCAATACAATAATAAGCGTACCATTAGGTAATTTTTGTTGTTCCATAATTTAAAGGTTTAGTTAGATGAATTTTAAAATGTAATTGGTCAATAGAATACCCACGGTGCTAATCATAAGTGTAATCGTAATTGTATTTGAATATTTAAATGGGAATAATTTATTGATACCTAAAAACCCAAATAATAACATCATCGGATAAATAGCTGGGTACATTTCAAATGCGGCCCAAAATTCGCCTTTCAATAAAAACAATGCAGAGCGTTGTAGACCACACCCAGGGCAATCTATCCCAATTATTTGTTTTGTAAAACAGGGTAACATATAATTATCCAATCCTAAAATAATAAACAACGCCTTCAATCGCATTTTTAAATTAAATTATAAGTCGGAAAATTACCATTATTTTTGTACCTACAAAATAAAAACATGTCTCAATTTAAGATAGGTGATAGGGTAGAAACAGTTGATGACGTTATAAAGGGCGTTATTGAATCAATTAATGGAGAACTAATTACACTGTTAAGTGATGATGGGTTTCCATTAACTTTTTCGGATCATGAATTGGTGTGCATGTCAAATGAAATTCATGTTTCGAATTTTGAAATTGCCCAGATAAAGAAAGAAAAAGAATCACCAAAGCGTAAAAATACGGGTGCAGTCAAAACAAAAGAGCGAACGGCACCTAAGATGGAGGTAGACTTACATATAAATCAACTCGTGAAAAACCCCAAGCAACTGGGTAAATATGAAATGCTAAACCTACAATTAGATACAGCTAAACGGCAGTTAGAATTTGCAATCAGCAAAAAAATTCAAAAGGTTGTTTTTATTCATGGGGTAGGAGAAGGAATATTGAAAGAGGAACTTGGTTATATGTTTGGTAAATATGACAATTTAAAGTATTATGATGCTGAATATCAAAAATATGGGTTAGGGGCAACCGAAGTTTATATTTTTCAAAATCATTAAATTAACCTCCAGTAATTACCGTACCAAATTCATTTACTTGTAAATCGGTAATTCTGCTTCCATTTTCATTTAAAAATGAAACACCACTTAACCTAATCGTATGTGTAAATGTAACGCTGTCGGTAGTCGTAGTAGTGATAATTACAGATCCGCCTTTAGCCTCAATTTCTTCCATAACAGTTGGTGTTAATGGGGGTGGAGCATCGCAGAAATATGCACTGGTTACATTTTCAGAAAAAATACGGTAACTGATTTGAGAATTATCAGGCACTATACTTTCCTTATCGGTTGTAGATATTTCATTTGTCAAAAGTCCACTTGGCAAGGTTACAATAAGAGACTCATCGCCATTAATTTTGAATAACACATTCGATGTCGATACCGACAATGTACCACAATTTTGTACATCTGTTATACTATCGAAATCAACTGTTTCAATTTGTAAATTACCATCATCACAACCAAATAGCAAAAGTGAACAACCAATTATAAGGTATTTTTTCATAGGCCAAATTTAATTTAAAAATTATAAATCCTTTGTTAGCAAGGCTTTCATTTATGGGTAAATTAACTTTATTTGGGCTATTTTTGTCCTTTATTTATCATAGCACGCTTATATGAAACAAGTATATTTAGATAACGCAGCAACGACACAAGTTCATTCAACGGTTATATCAAAAATGCAGGATGCCTTGACCAATTCATATGGAAATCCTTCCTCTACGCATAGTTTTGGTAGAACCGCCAAAACGGCCATTGAAAGTGCTAGAAAAACGATAGCTAAGTACATAAATGCACAACCTTCTGAAATAATCTTTACCTCTGGTGGCACAGAAGCTGATAACATGATTATTAGATGTGCAGTGCGTGATTTAGATGTAAAAACTATTATTACCACCAAAATAGAACATCATGCTGTTTTGCATACTGTTGAAGAGTTGGAACAAAACGGTTTAATAGAATTGGATTATGTGAATTTAGATGGATTTGGAAATCCTGACTTAACCCATTTAGAGGAATTACTTCAAAAGGATGACTCTAAGAAGCTGGTGAGTTTAATGCATGTGAATAATGAAATTGGAAATAAAATAGATTTAGAAGAGATTACCCTTTTATCAAAAAAATACGGTGCTTTAGTACATTCTGATACCGTACAATCTCTTGGTCATTATAATTGGGATGTAAAAGCATTCCCTATCGATTTTTTAGCTGCAGCGGCTCACAAGTTTCATGGACCAAAAGGTATAGGGTTTGCATTTATCAGAAAAAATTCTGGATTAAGCTGTATGATTTCTGGTGGTTCTCAAGAGCGAGGCCTAAGAGCTGGTACAGAATCTTTTCATAATATTGTTGGTTTAGAGGAGGCTTTTGTGCATGCATATAAGTACTTAGAAGAGGAACAAAAGTATGTGGAGGGTATTAAACAGTATTTTATTGATAAGGTAAATAAGGAAATTCCAGGCGCTAAATTTAATGGACATTCAGGTGATATGGAGAAAAGCACCTATACATTGGTTAATGTGTGCTTGCCAATTTCTGAAGATAAAGCCATAATGCTTTTGTTTTCTCTAGACATTAAAGGAATCGCCTGTTCTAAGGGTAGTGCTTGTCAATCTGGTAGCGATGCAGGGTCACATGTTCTGACCCAAATTTTATCTAAAGAAGATATGAAAAAGCCATCTATTCGCTTTTCATTCTCTACCTATACTACTGAAAAAGATATTGATTATACCATTGGTGTTTTAAAAGATATAATCGAAGCGTAACTTAATTTTTATTTCGGTCTCGTTTCCGTTCTCTTTCATACGGAAATTTACGAATGGCCAATTTCATCATTCGGTCAATAAGATCTGTCGTGTTTTTACCGGTCTTCTTGGTGATTTCCTTTTCGTATTTCCATAGTAATCTACCAGAGTCGCCATCACTTATTTTTATTCCAATACGACCATAGTTTGCTCCACCTGAGAAATAATCTGTAAAGCTAAATTCTGTAGGAACCCCATTAGACAATAAAATATTTAAATCCAAGGTTCCACTTATAATACCATCTACACCTAAAATGTCACTTAGTTGTTTTGTGGTGTAAATATCAATATTGTCATACGTAATATAATTCTGTGCAAGAATAGCGGTTGTATTCTTTATATTTTGGAATTGAACAGGTAGTTTTTTCTTTTTACTCCGTTCAGAAAAATAGGTTTCTAATGCGTTTTGTACTGCATAACCCTCATTCTCTTCTAGCCTTTTTTGATCTGATTTGGAGGCCGTTTCATTAAGGTCCAAATTAGTTAGAAATGGTAGTATGGCCAATACATTATGGTCTGCGCTTAAATCATCGAAATTTGGGCTTTCATAAATGTTTTTCTGTGCAATTACAGTTAAGCTAGAAAGCAATATAAAAAAGGAAAATAGTCTTTTCATTTGAAGTTTTTAAAGGCGTATTCCCAACCTTAAATTTAATACTCTTGATGTAAGATAATTGGGAACTGCATATTCATTTTTGCTGTCCGCATCTCTCACCCAGGTATTCGTTATTGAATTTTGATTATTAAATAAATTGAAAATTTCAAAACCAAAACTCAACTCTTTAAAGGAGTGTAGCCAATGTGTTACTGGATATTGTTTATCCTTACTTGCAAAAATATAGGAAATTCCTAAATCTGCACGTTTATAATCTCTTAATCTATTCTGAAAAATATAAGGATCGGCATAACTAGGTGAACCGCCAGGAACACCGGTTTGATACACCAAATTCAAATACATTTTTAAATCTGGAATAGTCGGAATATAATCTTGAAAAAGAATTGCCATTTTAAGGCGTTGATCTGTTGGCCTGGCAATGTACCCTTGGTTATTTCTATTTTCCTCTGCTTTTAAATAACCAATACTAATCCATGATTCTGTGCCTGGTACAAACGCTCCATTCATTCTCAGTTCGGCACCATAAACATAAGCCTTTGTGTCATTATTGGCAGAATAACGTATGCGTACATCTTCTAATGTATACGGATTTACATTTTCTAATTTTTTATAATAGGCTTCGCTGATTAATTTAAAAGGTCTGTCCCAAAGTAGAAAACTGTATTCAATGCCTGCTACAAGGTGAAAAGCTTTCTGTGCTTTAACATCAGAATTTACAGTTCCTGAACTATCCCTAAGTTCTCTGTAAAATGGTGGTTGATGATAAAGCCCTGTTGAAATTCGAAATAGCATATCTTTTTTCCAGTCGGGTTTTATAGCAAATTGAATTCTTGGGCTAAATACGGTTTGGGAAACTTTATTGATATCTGTTCCACTAACTGTCCAATGATGAGAACGTACGCCTAGATTATAATAAATATCAGCATCGTTCCAAGTGTGTTGTGTGCCTAATTGTATATAACCGGAAAATCGATTGGTCTTCACTAAGTTTAAAGCATTTACACCATTATAAGACACCAAAGGAGCTTCAAATGGTTCTGAGGGTTGATTATTGATGAATTCAAATCTTGGCGGTCGAATAGAATAACCGGAGGAGTCTATAAATTCAGATTCCCTAAGTTGATCACGAATATCTTCATGCGTGTATTTTGCACCCCATTCCAAGACAGAATTGTTAACGGTATGTAAACCCTTATGTTCTATGTTGGCGATAAGTGCATCTAAGTCATTTCGGGTACGGTTAAATTGAGATCCGATTCCACGAGATGTAAGCACTTCACCGGCAGTGTCACTCCCTAAATTGTTGTCAACCTCCCCCAATTCATAGGAAGCAATCACATCTGAGTATTCTTCTTCTGTAGTTTGGTAAATTGATGAAATAAGTTTTAGGGTCGTATTTTGATTTAAAAAATAAGTTCCTTTTAAGGCACCTAAAGCTGTATTATATCTATTTTTTTCAACACCTTCATAATAAACAATTAATGCTCGCGGATTATCTAAAGTCCCAAAATTAGTCTGCCTATTCAAAGGCTCATTGGTGTAGTCATTCACCGCTATATTACCTAAGAAATTAAGATGGAATTTTGATGAGAAACGATAGGTTAGGTAACTTTGAACATCGGTAAAAGCTGGATTAAAGTTACTCTGTGTCTGCTGGCTATTCACAAGCAATGAATTGTTTCTATAACGAATACCAGATACACTGCTTAATTTTTTATTTTTAGAAACCGTTTCTAAACTTGCGCTAGCACCGAGAAAACTCAAGTCAGTACGAAGTGAAAAATGACTCGGAGTTTTATACTTAATATCTAAAACGGAAGCCATTTTATCTCCATATTTCGCTTGGAAGCCACCTGCTGAAAACTTTACATCCTGAACAAGGTCACTATTTACAAAGCTAAGACCCTCTTGTTGTGCAGAACGTATTAGAAATGGTCTATAGACCTCTATTTCGTTTACATATACTAGATTCTCATCATAATTACCACCTCTTACTGCATATTGGGTGCTAAGTTCGTTATTGGAAGAAACACCTGGCAACAATTTTAAAATAGTCTCAACACCGGAATTTGCACCTGGAATCTTTCGAATTGCTTCGGGTGAAATATTTAAAATATTATCTGCCGTTTTTTTACCATTTGCAGATACGGTAACTCCATCTATTTGAATGGTATTTTTTTTTAGTACAGGATTGAATTCAAACGTTTCATTGGTGGTCAATACCAAATTTTCGAGAACCACATCTTTGTGTGCGATATGAGAGAAAACAAAAGTATTCTCTTTATCGGCAATTATTTCAAGTAAATAGAATCCAACAGAATTGGTTGTAGCCCCTAAGCTACCTGTTGAAATATTGACGTCGGCCAAGGGTTGATTTTTGTCATCTAGAATAATACCCGTGATAGTGGCATTCTGCGCAAAGCCTATAGCATTGCACAACAATATGAAAAGGCCCAGAATAGTATTAAATCTCAACGATGTTATTTTCTGTAAAATGAGGTAGTTAGGGTGTTTTCATTGCCTACATTATCTGTAACGGTAACTTTAAGGACACATTGTGTTTGGTCTACTATCTTATCGTCAAAGTTATATGTTAATGTATTGTGCTTAGGCTCATACTCCATTAGAATCCACTCGCCATTTAGGGTTGCTGAATACGTATCTACACCACTAAGGTCATCTGCTATTTGCACACTTAGATATTTATAGTTGTTTAACCACTGCTTTTCCTTGAAATTTTTAGTTCGAATAGTAGGTGCTACTGAATCCCTAGCTAAGGTATACGTTCCTAAATTTCTAGTACGTGCTGTAAATACGTCACCACGCTTATAGGTATTGGTGTAATACGGTTGTAATTTATTGTTTAGTCTAGCAATGAATAATTGTTTTTGCACATCTTTGGGGTATTTAGATGTATCAAAAGTAATGGTGAAATTTCTATGGGCTGGTACGGTATTGTTATGAATGGTTACAGTATCCTTACCTTTTTTTAAATCAATGTAAAAATCTTCATAGAAGGTGTTGGTTGGAAAATACACTTTAGCCCCATCCAAATCATAGTTGTTCGGTTTTTTGGCGACTACGTAATTTTCTGTGGTCTTCTTCTCTTTGGTATTTACTGAACTGTTGGTAACGCCTTCTACCGGTATGGTAAGTTCAACTTTGTTTCCGGCATAATCCATTATAATTAATTTAACGGTATAACTAAGCCCTTCATTTATTTGAATCTTTCCATTATTATACAATTCGTTATATATACTTAAATAATTACCTGGCGATTTAAAGCTTTTCTGTATTCGTTGTCTATACCTACCTAAATAATCATAATCGACTAGGGTATTAATATATCTAGTTTCGCCAAAAGAGAAGGCTTCGAAATCATAAAGTGAGTAGATTTTACCATTTACATTTAACTCTACCGAATAAACACCATTTTTATTAGCCGCCATATCTAGCCGGTCAAATCCAATAAAACCAACACCTATATTTCCAAGAGCAGTAACCTTATCTGCTAAATAAGTTCCATCGCTTTGTCTGCTAAAGTTGATTTGTGTTCTTTCTTGATTTCTATTGACATGTGATTTTTCTGTCAACGGATAAATAAAAAGTTTCTCAAGAGTAGGGTTAGTGGCATCGGCCACATCAAGACCATATAATAAGGGATTGGTGGGTTTTTCTGATATGCTACTTCTTATTTCAAAATGTAGATGAGGTCCTGCAGAGCCTCCTGTGTTTCCGCTATAGGCAATTAGTTCCCCTTTTTCAACTTTCAATTCCCCATAATCTGGGAATACTTCAACTTCAAATGATTTTTTATGGTATTGAAGTTTTTTTATATAGGCTTCTACTGAAGGAGAAAATTTTTGAAGATGTCCATACACAGAAGTATAACCGTTTGGATGTGCTATGTACAACACCTTTCCATAACCCCATAAAGAAACTTTAATTCGGGTTATAGTACCATCACCAATTGACAATACCGGTATACCTTCCCGTTGTTGTGTTTTAATATCAACACCAGAATGAAAGTGATTTGAACGAAGTTCGCCAAAAGTTCCGGCCAATATTATAGGGATATCCATGGGAGGATTAAAGGCATCTTTAGGATATTCTTCCTGACCAAACAGTGCAGAACAAAATAATAATAGCAGTACAAGGGGTATTTTTCTCATAGTTAGATAGCAATAGTGCGAAAATAATTAATCAATAACACTTCTCTTAAGTTGCATACGCTAAAATTTTAATAAAGACCTGTTACATATTCGATTATCAATTTAAGTAGTACTCATTTACGAATATTTCATAAAACTATTGCGAAGTCATCGAATCTATGTTAACTTTGTGTAAATCGCATTGACTTTGATGTATGGGCGAGTTGATTAAAATCGTTGATTCTTTAGAAAATAAAATTAGTAAATTGTTACATAAGCTTGATGTTTTGAACAATGCTAATATGCAGTTGGAAAAGGAATTGGTGAACATTAAATCCTCTCAAGAAAACGCAAGTAAAACGGTTTCTGAGTGGGAAGAGAGATATAATTCACTCAAACTTGCAAATTCAATGCTAGGCAGTAATACCAATAAAACAGAAGCTAAGCTTAAAATAAATACATTGATACGAGAATTGGACCATTGTATAGCTCAATTGTCGGAATAATGTTTATATAATATGTCAGATAAGCTCAAAATCAAACTTTCAATTGCAGACAGGGTCTATCCATTGACCATTGATCCGGCGCAAGAAGAAGGCTTGCGAAAAGCCGCTAAGAATATAGAACAGTTGGCAAAGAAATTTGAGCAGAATTATGCAGTTAGAGACAAACAAGATGTATTGGCAATGTGTGCCTTGCAGTTTGCGTCAAAAATTGAACAAAACGGCATTGAGCAAACAGAAGGTACCAAAGAAGCAGAAGAGCGTTTACAAGCGCTTGATGATTTGGTGCATTCTAAATTAGCTATGAAATAAACACGTTCTTTTAAATATATTAAGTTACTGCCCACATTGGTAATACCTTTTGACAAACTCAACATTTATTTTCTTTAAAAAGGGTGAGTTTAGATTGTAAAAGCAAGCCCTACTCGTATAGGGATCCTTGATCAGTCTGTTAGCCCTAAACCTGTTTACCGGAGTTTGATCAAAACTTCTCCAATGTGGGCTTTTTTTTTAATAATAATTTACACTATGGATAGTACAATGATAATTATTGCCGCAATAGTTGGGCTGGCAATTGGTTTTGCGATAGCAAAATTTCTGGAAAAAGGGAAAGCCTCTAAAACCATAATAAATGCAAAAAAGGATGCTCTGCGCATACTAAAGGATGCGAATACGGAGGGAGAGAATGTAAAAAAGGAAAAGATTTTACAGGCTAAGGAAAAGTTTTTAGAATTAAAAGCTGAGCATGAAAAGGTTATAAATGGGAAGGATAAAAAAATAAATGAGGCTGATAAACGCACAAGAGATAAAGAATCTCAAGTGAGCAGCGAGCTTGCTAGAAACAAGCAAATGAATTCTCATTTAGATGGTAAATTAAAAGAGGTAGAGCAGAAAATAGAACTGTTCGAAAAGCGCCGTGAAGATTTGGATAAAATGCATAAGAGTCAAATTCAACAATTAGAAGTGATTTCTGGTTTGTCTGCAGACGATGCTAAGAACCAGTTGGTAGAGAGTTTGAAAGAAACTGCAAAATCTGATGCCATGGCCTATATTCAGGCTACGGTAGAAGAATCGAAGTTGACGGCACATCAAGAAGCCCGTAAAATTATTATCAATACAATTCAACGAATTGGCACAGAGGAGGCGGTAGAAAACTGTGTTTCTGTTTTTAATATTGAATCTGATGATGTTAAAGGTAGAATCATTGGTAGGGAAGGTAGAAATATTAGAGCATTAGAAGCTGCTACAGGTGTTGAAATCATTGTAGACGATACCCCAGAGGCTATTATTCTATCTTGTTTTGATTCCGTACGTAGAGAAGTTGCTAGATTATCTCTTCATAAATTGGTTACAGATGGAAGAATACATCCTGCAAGAATAGAGGAAATTGTAAAAAAGACCGAGAAGCAAATTGAAGCTGAAATAGTTGAGATTGGTAAACGTACGGTTATTGATTTAGGTGTTCATGGATTACATCCGGAATTGATACGTGCGGTAGGTAGAATGAAATATCGTTCTTCATACGGACAGAATTTATTGCAACACTCAAGAGAGGTTGCAAAACTTTGTGGTGTAATGGCATCTGAGTTAGGGCTTAATCCTAAAATCGCCAAACGTGCTGGTTTATTGCATGATATTGGTAAAGTGCCAAATACCGAAAATGAGGTAGAAACGCCTCACGCAATTTTAGGGATGCAATGGGCCGAAAAATTTGGTGAAAAAGAAGAAGTCTGTAATGCAATTGGTGCCCACCACGATGAAATAGAGATGAAGACACTCATAGCACCTATAGTTCAGGTTTGTGATGCAATCAGTGGCGCAAGACCAGGAGCAAGACGGCAGGTATTAGATTCTTACATACAACGTTTAAAAGACTTAGAGGAAGTCGCCTTTGGTTTTAGTGGAGTACAGAAAGCCTATGCAATACAGGCAGGTAGAGAGCTACGTGTTATTGTAGAGAGTGAAAAAGTGACAGATGATAGAGCTTCTCAATTATCTTTTGAAATTTCACAAAAAATACAAACGGATATGACATATCCGGGTCAAGTAAAAGTTACTGTTATTCGAGAGACAAGAGCTGTTAATGTAGCTAAGTAGTTTCATAAGTTAACCCATAAAAAAAAGCCTCTAATTAGAGGCTTTTTTTTATGGGTTTTTTAAAGATGATAACCATATTTTCAAGGTTTCTTCCTGGGTTTTAGCTAACCTGTTTGTTCTTCCTTTGGGCATTCTTCTTTTGATGAACACCTGTTGATTAATAGCGTTTGAATAACGGGTCATATTTTTTAAAGTAAATACTGAGGCCTTTCGCTTTATTTTGTGACAGCTATTGCAATGATTCTTTAGAACAATAAATGCGTTGACTTTTAACGAATCTTGATGTTCAATGACTCCTATGTACGTCGAACTATCTATTTTACCATTCCAGTAGGTAAAGAGAAGCATTACGATTACAACTAATTGCCTCATAACTAGACTATAATAGTAGGAATATAAAAAGCAGTACAAATGCTTGAACTTAGTCTATTATTCCTAAAATATATGTAGATCAACCGATTTATGAAGATTCCTCTTCTGAGGAATTTTCATCTTCTTCAACATCTTTCTCTAAGTTGTTTTTTAAGATATTCAGTTTCTTCAATTTTCCATTCCAGGCAGCTAATGATTCTTTGTGCTGATGTACTCTTTTGATTACATCTTTTACCAGTGGATTGCTCTCTGAAGCATTTGAGAAAAATTCCAAATTGTTTTCTAACTGCCTTATTTCAGTAGTACTCTCATCAATCTTTTTCCGAATGAAAGCACGTTCATTTTGAATCGCCCGTTCTTGATTGTCATTAGTTGTAAGCTGCTGAATTTTGTTACCGTATTTCAACAGCTCTGATTCTTGTTTGCTTACGCCAGCTTTATGAAACAATACATCAATAATTTTATCGAACTTTTGATTAATACTTTTTCTTTTGAAAGGGACCCTTCCAAATTGTTTCCAGTCTTCGGTAAATTTTTTAATTGAAGCTAAATCCTTAGCTTGATCGCCACTTAATTTAAACTCTTTTAGTTCCTCTAAGCAGGCTTCTTTTTGTTTAAAATTTTCTTCTTCCTCTTTGAAAGCGTCGTTCTTAAGCGCATTGAGTCTATCAAAATAATGGTTACAGGCATTTTTAAAATCCTTCCAAATCTTATCAGAATATTTGCGAGGTACATGTCCGATTTTCTTCCATTCGCCCTGTATACGTTTCATTTCAGAAGTCGTATCATCAAAATCTTCACTGTCTTTAAGTGAGATGGCGAGGTCTAGTAATACTCTTTTTTTATCAAGGTTTTCTTGCTGCTCCTTTTTTAAATTCTTGTAGAAAGCATTTTTATTTTGATTAAAATCTCGAACGGCTCCCTTGAAAGAATTCCATGTTCTAGAATTTACTTTTTGAGGAACTTGCCCAGCTTTGAAAAAAGCTTCTCTTAGTTCTTCTATCTTTTTTATCTGTTGTTGTAAAGTACCATGATTACCTGAAACATTTATAGAAATGCTTTTTATTTCTTCAATGATGGTATTTTTAAGTTCTAAATTTTCCTCTTTTATTTTATCAAGATTTTTAAAATAATCTTGTCTTCTTTCGTGAATCGTTTTTGTAGCTGCACTAAATCGGTCCCAGATATCTTCACGGTGATCTTTACCAACCGGACCTAAGTCTTCTTTCCAAATTTTGTGTAATACCTGTAACTCTCTAAAGGCACGGTTCAAATCTGGTTCTTGCGCAAGTTCTTCTGCTCTAGTAACTATTTTACCTTTCTCTTCTAAATTATGCTTAAAATCGAGGTCTCTTAATTCTCTATTTATATTTAAAAAATCATAGAAAATTTCAATATGGTGATGATATGTTTTCCAAACATTATTATAGTCTGCCTTAGGTATTGGCCCTGCATGTCGCCATTTAGCCTGTATATCCTTAAAGTTGTTATACGTAGTGTTAATATCTTCTTCTACGTTTACTAAAGCCTTTAGATTTTCAATAAGATCTAAACGATAAGTGAGATTTTCTTTATGACTTTTTTCTAAACTTTTATAATGTTGGTTTCTCTTGTCTCTATAATCGGAGTATACTTCATTGAACTGTCTTTTGTCAACAGAATTATATCTAAAATCAATTTCATTACCTCCATTTGAAAGAAACTCTTCTTTTTTTTCTTCTAAAAATTCATCGAATTTTTGATTGAACTCATCTTTAATGATGTCGACATGTTTTCTAATGGCTTGAACCTTTTCGTTCTTAACCAGTCGCTGTAATTCGCCCACCAAGTTTTCCATGCTCATTTCATTATAATCTGGCATAGGAATTTCATGTCTTTTTACTGTGTCTGCATCTTCGGCATCCTCAGCATTCGAATCATCAATTTCTTCTAGAACATCTGATTCAACAGTAGTAACTTCTATCGTAGGGGTTGATTCGACAGCTTTTGACTCTACTGAATTATCAGTAAGTTCTCTAGTCTCCTCAACATTCGAATCATCGATTTCTTCTACAACAGTAGTATTTTCTGTTGTATCGATTGATTCTACTAAATTTTCATTTAGTTCTACGGTGTCCTCCACGACACTATCGGCGGCTTTAATTAGAGCCTTTTCATCCGTTAAACTTTCGGGTATTTGTTGTTCCTTATCCTCAGACATAATCCTTTATTATATGCTTACAAGATAGTGACTACCCCTATAATTGCAAAGTAATGCAGGTTCTTTTTAGCGTAATGGGACCTAAGACTTTTGTGGGTTCAATTTTATGGGCTTCGTTACTATAATTCTAATAACAGTATTCTGTTGAATTTAGTTGTTCCATATTTCCCAAGCCTTTTCGGCTTGTAACTCTAACATTCTTAACCCATTACATATGGTTGCCCCATTAGTTTTTCCAGCTGATAAAAAGGCAGATTCTTCTGGATTGTAGATAAGATCGAAAAGTAGATGGTTCCCATTGATTTTATGATAAGGGATTGCGGGCTTTTCTTCGATGTTAGGAAAGGTTCCCACAGGTGAGCAATTGATAATTAAGGTGTACTCCGAGATAATACTATCAGTCAATTCATTATACGTAAAACCATCTTTTTTACCACTTCTTGATACAAAGGAGAATGTAATGCCTAGCTCTTCGAGAACGAATGCAATGGCTTTCGAAGCTCCTCCCGTTCCTAAAATCAAGGCTTTTTTATGATGTTCTTTTAAATGAGGTTTTAGGGAGTTTTTAAAACCATAAGCATCGGTGTTGAATCCCGTTAAGCCGTTTCCATCAATTTTTATGGTGTTTACAGCACCTATTTTTCGTGCGGAGTCATCAATATGGTCTAGAAATGGTAATACTTCCTCTTTATAGGGTATGGTGACGTTCAGACCTATTACATTGCTTTTATTCCTAAATACAGCAGGTAATTCAGCTATTGACTCTAAGTCAAAGTTTTCGTAAGAATGGTTAATCAATCCTAATTCATTGAATTTTCTTTTGAAATATCCTCTTGAAAATGAGTAGGAAATGTTTCTACCTACCAAACCAAAATCGAATTTATTTTTTTCTATTTTTTCCATACCAATCTAAAAGTAGTAAGATACAAATACCCATTATTATAAAGAAAATTGCGATCCAGTTTTCTGTTATTGTCATATCTGGTAGAAAACGCTCATAGTTCATTATGACTCGTTTTTGGTTTGAATCCAAAAGAACTTCTCCTGTTAAACCAGTTTTATAAATTGTTTTTTTCCAAGGCCAAACGACACCCAACGATCCCGTAATAAACCCTAGAATGATGGCAGTTGTTATGTGCTTATAATACTTTAGAACATAGCTTAATAAATGCGATAATGTAACGAGACCTGTCGCTGAACCTAAAGTGAATACAACTAAAATCTTTAATGTGTGTAGTCGTTCTGTATTTGACGTAAAACTAAAGTCTCCTACTATTAATTCTAAGAATGTATCGTACAGGGCATTGACCGAATCTACTAATAGCAACACATAGTTGCCTAATAATATTAGAATAAATGAGCCAGAAAGACCTGGCAATGTCATGCCGGAGACACTAATCATACCACAAATAAAAATGAATATTAAATTATCATTTTCTTTTGCTGGACTTAAAAAACTTATGGCAATACCTACCCCTAAGCCAATGATTGCAGCTGTAAAAGTTTTTTTCTTCCAATAATCAAAGTCTTTGCCTATATAGTAAATAGAACCTAAAATCATTCCGAAAAATGTAGCCCAAACAAATAGTTCTCGCTTTACTAAAAAGTAATCTAATATTTTAGAGATACTAAAATAGCTTACTAGCATCCCAAAAATGAGAAGGGTCAGAAATGAACCATTTACATATCGGTAGAAACTTTTAAGTCTGCCACTGATGAGTAGCTTAAATGCTTTTATATTTATTTTTTGTAGCGAATAGATGAATTCTTCGTAAAACCCTCCAACAAAAGCAACAATGCCACCTGATACACCTGGAACCTTATTTGCAGTACCCATACACAGCCCCTTAATGACCAAGAAAATTTTATCGGTAAAGGTTCGAGGTTCGTTCATGTAGGTTTGTGCTTACTTCTTAAAAGCTGATTTCTCCAATATAAAAATAAGTGAAAAACCTATGATAGCGGTCACAATAGCAAAGGATAATTGATTGTCACCAACAAAAGCGAAAGGTGAGATATTCTCGTTGATTATAATTTCCTTTTTTCCAATTTGTATTATTTCGATTATATTTTTCCATGGCCAAATTTTATTTAGCGAGCCTAATATAAATCCTGTTAAAACAGCAAGGGTGACATCCTTAAAATTCGTAAACATCCATTTTAAAATTCTTGCAAAGCTTAAAACACCAAAAATAGCACCAAAGGCAAAGGCTAGTATAATACTAAAGTTCTTATCATTCACTGCCTCTAAAACAATCTTATACGAACCGAGTAGGACTAAAATAAATGAGCCAGAAATACCGGGTAAAACCATAGCACATATCGCTATTGCACCAGAAAAGAAAATAAACGGTAGACTACCCGTGCTTGTTGAAGGTGGAAGTGTGGTGATGTAAAATGCACTAGCCGTACCTATTATAAACAGGAAGATAGCCAATACTCCCCATTGGTTAATTGACTTGGCAACAAAGATTACACTTGCTAATACTAACCCAAAAAAGAAAGCCCAAGTAGGAATTGGATGGTCTTCTAATAACCATGCTATAACTTTTGATAAGGAAAAAATACTAATCAACATTCCAACTAAAAGCGCAACCAAAAAATTGCCGTTTAGTTTTTTCCAAAATGATACAAATCCTTCATTCTTTAACACCTTTAAAGTATGTAGGTTAACATTGTTTATAGAGGTAATGAATTCTTCGTAAATACCGGTAACAAATGCAATTGTACCACCTGATACGCCAGGTACTAATTCTGCAATGCCCATGGCCATGCCTTTTAGTGTGATGAATACGTAGTCTTTAAATTTTCTGTTTTCCATGAAATGAAGAGCCTTTTCTAGGATGCTTTATTGTATTTGTTTACAATTTCTTGTGTCCAAGTAGAATTACCGAATTCGGGAAACTTATCGGTGAAAAGATGTAGTTTTTTTTGATTCTTATCAATTTTCAAGGCATCCATCAAAGTTATTCTTGCATTGATAAAGTCTTCGGCGATAAGTTGAAACCCTACAGATTTGTATAATAGTTCAAGACTCTCAGGATAGAATTCCCTTCCTTGTGCTAAAATTTGCACAGCTGTAATGGTTTCTCCATTCGTGTGCACTACATCGGCCCACTTTAACCACGTGTCTAATTCATAATTGCCCAAATCTACAGCTTGTTTGAATGCGAAATCAGCTTGGTCATAGTTGAGTAAAGCAGTATGAATTTGGGCACATTTCTTCCAGTATAATGGATTTTCACCATCTATATTCAGAGCTTTATTAATATAGTAGACTGCTTTTTCATAATCTTTCGTATTGAAATACAAATTGGTAATAGCCAGCCAGCCTTTATCCAGCAATGGGTCTTCGTGTACGGTTTGATAGAAATAGTATTTTGCCATTTCAGTATCCTTCAATTTTTCATAGCATTTCCCTATTCTTAAAAATGCATGTGATGTAGGATCTTCTATAGAAATTGTGGTTTCGTAATTTTCAATGGCCTCTTTATATCTACCTAGCTTTTCAAGCACCTTACCCTTTTCAAAATATGCGCCAATAAAAGTATCATCGGATATAATGGCAAAATCAAAAGCTGCCAGAGCCTCGGTAAACATCTCTTTATAATAATATTGCTTCCCTAACTGATGCCATGCAACTTCACAAAACGGATTTTTCTCTAAGTATTCATTCAGATAGATGATAGCACCATCGTACTCTTCCAAAAATTCAAAACAATATATTACGTTGTAAAGTGATGAGTAATCTTGCTCATCAAACTCAACGCATTTCATAAAGCTTTCTTTCGCCTGTTTAAAGTTATCTATAAACAGATATTCCATACCTAAAAGGCTGTAAATGTCAAAACTGTTCGAAGTAATAGTTAAGGCTCTTTGCAATAATTGAATTGCAGCTTCATGATTGTCTTGCTTGGAATATATGTTAGCGCGCTGAATATAAATTTCTTCATTCTGATGGTCTAAAAGCTGTAACTCATCTAATAGCATTTCTGCTTTTTCCATTTGGTTTTCAAAAACCATAACCTCTACTTGAAGCAATTTTAATTCTATAGAATCAGGATGTTGTTGTAACCCAATTTTAATCCCTTTTTTTGCCAAAGAGATTTTTCCATGATTTAAATAGTGGTGTACAATATCCTCAAAATCTTCTGCATCAAAGAAATAGACATCGTCTGTCTTGAGCATTGATTCAAATTTGGTAATAGGTTTGTCCGGTTTATCGTTAGATTCTAACGCCATAGGAACTTTTGGTTTTTCTAGATATTTAAAAGTAAGCGTTTGAATGAGGTCTCAGCCTGTAATAGTGTCTATATTATTAACAAATTAGTTAACAACATCGTGTTACATTCCATTTAAAACCTTGAGTATTGTGGCGCAACCTCGTCGTATTTCTTCTTCCGAAATTGTAAGAGGAGGGGTGATTCTCACAGCCTTGTTTTCAAATAAGAGCCAAAATAAGATTAGTTTTTCCTCGCTTGCACGCAATACTAAATTGTTTGCAGTTTCTGGTGAATCCATGATAAGTGCCAACATTAATCCTTTACCTCGTATTTCTTTTATTTTAGAATGTATCAAAAGTTCCCTAAACAGCACCTCCTTTTTTAAGGTGTCTTCAATCAATGAAGTATTCAATAACACCTTTAAAGTAGCAAGGCTAGAAGCCGCTATTACAGGGTGACCACCAAAAGTAGTGATATGTCCCATTTTCGGATGTTCACTTAAAGAATCCATCATATCTTTACTGGCGGTAAAAGCACCTACTGGCATACCTGAAGCCATTCCTTTTCCAATAACCAAAATATCTGGTATGCAGTTGTAATTTTCAAAGGCAAATAATTTTCCTGTTCGCCCAAAACCAGGTTGTATTTCGTCAAGAATGAGCAATGCTCCCATTGCAGTACAACGCTTTCTTACTTTTTGTAAGTAATCATTTTTGGGCTCAATAAAACCAGCGCCACCTTGTATAGTTTCTAAAATAACACAGGCAGTTTTAGTGGTAATCTTCTCTAAGTCTTTCTTCTTATTAAACGTTATGTGATAAATATCTGGGAGTAGCGGTCTAAAAACACTTTTACGTTCTTCAAAGTCCATTAGGCTTAAACTTCCCATGGTATTTCCATGATAGGCGGTTTTAGCAGCTATAATTTGAGACCGTCCTGTAAATCTACGAGCTAGCTTCAGAGCGCCTTCTATAGCTTCAGTGCCCGAATTTACAAGATAAGTGACCTCTAACGGATCTGGTAAATTCTCCGCTAATAATTTTGTGTAGTTCGTGGCTGGTGATTGTACATACTCGCCATACACCATAACGTGCATATATTTTTCTGTCTGCTCTTGTATAGCGGTTACAACTTCTTGGTGACAATGGCCCAACGTACAAGCAGATATACCCGCTACAAAATCTAAATGTGCATTACCCTTGGTGTCGTAAATGTAACTTCCTTTTGCATGTGAAATTTCCATACCTAAAGGATAGGGTGAGGTTTGCGCCTGATATTTTAAAAAGTCGTTTTTCATGTGAAATTATTACTTCACTTTCTTAGCTTTGCTTGACTTTTTAGGGTCAACAGCTTTATTTTTATCGGGAATATTATTTATCGGATCCGTCTCATTTTGACTGCGTTGTTGCTCCTCGGCATCGATATCAATAGGATTGTCTATTCCTTTAATAACCACAAGTTCTAAGTTATTGTCGTCTTCATCAAAAATATCTTCTTTTGTTAATATACGTTCATCGCCACGCCAGACAAAACCTTTTAAGATTCTGCTGTTCTCTGGTAGGTCTTTTTCTGGAAATATATCTCCATCGGGATCGGTATAGAAGGTTAAGTCCTCTATATCATTTTCAGCCATGGTAATACGAATCTTACTACATACCGTTTTATCGATTCCTATTAGCTCATCATCATCATTGTACATGTAATAAACCACTTCTGTGTTTTGAATCAGGTCAATTAATTTAAGTTCATTCTCAATAAATTGTCCGAACAAGTTTATCCCCTTTGCTTGATTGTACCCTGTCATACTTACACTGTCCAATGAAATAATAAAGGCATTTTCCAATACTTTTAATGAGTCTAATTGTTCAGTTTCTAAGTTTGATTTAAGATGGATGCTGTCACCGGTCATTTGATTGGCTCCGTTCCAGATTATCGGATTTTTTATCAATTGGGTAATACCCGTTTTTTGTTCAGAATGAATGCTGTCACATTTTCCGCTTAAATTGGTCTTGTAAAACTTAGCATTTCTAAATGCTCGTAGTAAACGTTCTTCAGGCTTACCTGTCACCATCAAGGTATCTCCGTGAACATAAAGTGAATCTTGTTGCTGTACAGAAATAGAAACAGCTCTTCTAGTTGCAAAAACAGAATCTTTGGCTTTATAGACCTCCGCATAATGAGCCCTAATAATGCCTTTGTTTATAGTATCAGTAACAGTAATATTGTTAGTTGCAGATGCAAACTCATTAACCTTGTTGAAATAGACGCTATCACCTTCAATAATACGGTTATTGTAATCTATACGCGTATTCTTAATGCCATAACCACTTTCAACTTTGGTGTCATAAAACCCTCGTTCGCAATAAATTTTATACGTCTCGCCAATAATTGTGGAGGGCCCGTACATATAGGCGTTTTTGGAGGTTTGATAGTAATCTAATTGTTCGGAGTCTACAGTGTATTTGGGATTTTGTATATGGACACTATCTAAAAATTGGTATTTTTTTAATTCCATGAAGTATGTACCAATCTTACTAGTTAAAGTGTTAGCAGAATCGATAACAGTACCGTTGTCTTGGTAATAAGCTTCCTGTTTTTCTCTATCTAGACGTAAGGTGTCTGTCTTTAAGGTCATGTCAGAATTGGTCAATACCACATTTCCCCAAGCCTTGGCTAGCTTTATATCACCTAAATAATTGATTTTTTTACTGGTCATTTGAACGGAATCGCCTTGTTTGAGTATGACATTCCCAATAGCCTCTAGCCGATTATCTCGTTGGTAGTAAATAGCGACATCACACCAAAGATCGGCACCTTGATGTTCAAATTGTACCTGACGGTCATCTTTACTAAAGATAGATGCGCCTGGGTAATCAACTTCATTCTTAGTGAAATTTGCGCCGTAAACAATATTGATTTGTTTTGGTTCTCCTTTAGTATCCTTCTCTTGGGCGTGAGCTATAAAAGAGTGTCCAAAAAATAATAGGACGAATAAACAAATGGTTTTCAATCTATTTTTTTTTCAAAAATAGGATAAAATAATAGAGCGAATAACACTATTAGCATACATTTAGTAAAGAACTATTGTATAGGTGTTGGTTTTAAATTTTTTTTGAAATTTTGTCCAAATTCAGAATTGTTAGGTGAAAAAGGCTCATGTAATATTACATTTACACCATCTTCAGGAATAGCCCCTTCTTTTCCCAATGCCCAAAAAATTCCATTCATCGTAATTTTGCGTACTTCAGGAATCTTAAAATCATAGGGATGTCCCAGCGTAGTAAAAAAGACTCTGGCTTTTATTCCTGATGTCCCGGTATAGCTCTTTGTCCATGCTACGGGGTTGTCCAATGAAAATTTATCAAGGTCACCATCTATTTGGTGTTGTGATTTTGTAGAATGTCCCAGAAGAATAGGGGAACTGTGTCTCCTTGAAGTTTCCAATCCTCGCCATCTACGTGGTACAACCACGAAAATGCATCGAATTTATTAAAACCATTTAAAATCGGATTGTCTTTTTGTCCTTCCTTGATTGAAATATTCGTTACCGGAAATTTACCGTCATCAAAATGGCCATGGTGTCTAATCCATTGTTGTCCGAATACCTTCGCTGGCCATGCTTCATTAAACTCAACTAATGTTGAGTCAGTTTTACATGAAGGTATGTTTAGCTGTTCTAAATCCAACTATTGGCCTACCAGACTCTACATAATCGGTAATATAGTTTCTCTCATTTTCCGGTAGATTTCTAAAGCGCGTGAAAATCACCATTAAATCCGCAGTTCAATATTCTCGAACCTAAATTATTTCCTATTAAGACTAAGGAAGAATGAGGTTTTACGGTTATTATTGGTTCTTTAATATGAGTACAGCTAACAATGAAAAAACAAGGAATACATAGTAAAGCCAGTCTGAATAGGTTGTAATTGTAAAATATTTTCATGGTTCGCTAATTGGTTGGAATTAATTTTCCTTTAAATATGGATATAAAAAAACCACTCGAAAGTGGTTTTTGTGATTTTTAAAATGGATTTTTAGAAATTTCTATACTCACCTTCTAAATAGGCGTTTGCTTCATCTTCAGCGAATTTAGCATTTTCACTGTCCCAATGTAAAACTTGATTAGGGAATCTGCCTGCAATTACACCTAATAGTATTGTTTCGGTAAGTCTTGATGCATAGGAAAAAGGAGCCGTGGTTTCATCGGTACCTAAACAAGCATCTACAAATTGGTGATAATGTTTTTGTCCTTCAGTTTCATAATTACGAATTGGTTCGCCCATATTATTTGCTTTTCCAACCGCTTCAATCTCTGCTGATATATCTACATATTCACCATCCACAATTTTCTTTGGTAGCTCCATAAAATGAGGCAATAATAATCGTCCTTTTTCTCCAATAAACATTGCGCCTTGTTCAGGTAATGAACCTTCGCTAGTTATTTTGGTCTCAAGGGACATCTTATCTTCTAAAGAAGCATTGGAATCATCTGTTGAAGTTTCCATAGAATCGGCACCAGGCAATTTTAATTCTTCATGGTCTTTTGGTGCTCCAGGCCCATCATACCATACCCATTTTAATGTTTCGGTGGTGTAATTGGTTTGTGGAAATTCGTAGGTTACTACGTTATTTTGTGGAAAGCCGAATCCGTTTGGTTCCCTACATTCGTTTTTAATGGTCATTGGAACTTCTAAATCGAGTGCATTGTAAGGTGTGTCAAAAATATGTACTCCCATGTCTCCTAAAGTACCACAACCATAATCAACTAATTGCCTCCAATTACCAGGATGATAAACACCTTCCTTATAGGGTCTTTCTGCTGAAGTACCGAGCCATAGGTTCCAATCTAAAGTTTCTGGAATAGGGTCTTTGCCTTTAGGTTCAGGGCCATCATATCCCCAGTCTTTTGGTGACCAGGCACGAACCGTATGAACTTTTCCAATAATACCCGATTGAATTAAAAGTGTAGCCAATTTATAATCATAAAAAGAATGTACTTGAATTCCCATTTGAGTAACTAACCCTTTATCTGCAGCTAGCTTTTTCATTGCTCTAGCTTCAGAAACATAATGCGTAAGTGGTTTTTGACAATAGACTGGTTTATCCATTTCCATCGCCATCATTGAAGCTGGTGCATGGCTGTGATCTGGTGTAGAAACAACAACAGCATCAATATCGTCGCCCATTTCCTTTAACATTACCCTATAATCTGCATATGTTTTGGCATTTGGGTGTAGTTTCTTTGCTGCAGCCAAATTATTGGCGTCAACATCGCACAGCGCTGTAACATCAACTTTTTGATGTGAAGATATAGCTTCAAGATCAGCAGCTCCCATATTACCAACACCAATGTGTGCAGTGCGTAATCTGGTTAATTTCTTTTCTTCCCCTTTACAAGACCATAGTCCGGATGGTAACAATACAAATGTGGACAAAGCCGCTGCGTTTTTTAAAAAATCTCTTTTATTCATTGGTGTGGTTATTATAATTTTTTAATTTTTATGTTACGGAACCAAATTGGACTTGAATGGTCTTGAAAGCCTATGTATCCAGTTTTATACTTTCCATAATCTTCACTATTCTTCCATTTGTCTGAATTCTTTTTTTCGTACCAAGCATCATCCCAAGGTACAAAAGATACTACTTTTTTTCCGTTCAACCAGTGCTCTACCTGCTCTGGTGTAAATACTATTCTGGTAGTATTCCATTTCCCTACAGGATGTAAAATTTTACCATTAGGGTCCGCGGCGTGCATCGCATAATCTGATGCGGTTTGTTGAAGAGGTTTTAATTCTTCTGGTTTTTCAGTGTACCCTAAACCTAAATTATAATCTGTTATATCATGAATGCTAGCATAGTTTTCATCATCTATTAATTGGTATTCAGGGGAAACTTCTGGAGGGGAGTCATAGCCCTCTTTCAGGTGGTAAAAAACGCCACTATTGCCTCCTTTTGGTAGTTTCCATTCCAAGTAAAGTTCAAAGTTATCAAACTCTTCAACTCCGTAAATAATGTCTGTTCCGCCAGTGTAATCTTGTTCCATACCCAATTCAGTATCAAACGTCAATTCACCATTTTTTGCTATCCAACCTGGGGGTAATTCTTTTCCATTGTAGGCCCGCCAGCCCTTCGTGGTTTTGCCATCGAACAAGGATATCCATTCACCTTCAGTCTTCTCCTCACTAGGGGTTTTGGTATCTACTTTTTTATCGTTTTCCATTTTACAGGAAACTGTAAAAAATAGAAATAGGATTATAATAGGGTACGTTGATTTTTTCATTCTTTCAATTTCGTTTTAGTCGTGCGAATGTATATTTCGCAAGGAACCTAAAGTACAAAAAAAAAGAATGGCGATAAAGGTATTTCCCTATATCGCCATTCCTGTTAGCCGAACAACCTATTAACATTGCTAAATATTTATCTATGGATTGTTTGTGTCCTATCTGGCCCTACAGAAACAATTTTAATAGGAACTTCTAATTCCTTTTCTAGAAAATCGATATAATCGTTCAATGTTTTGGGTAATTGATCTGCAGAAGTCATCTTTGTCAAATCTTCTTTCCATCCGTTCATTTCTGTATAAACCGGAGTAACATTTTCAGGTTCAATATTGTAAGGGAAATGTTCAATTATTTCACCTTTATAGCTGTAAGCAGTACATATCTTTAATTTTTCAAATCCGCTTAGAACATCACCTTTCATCATCATCAATTCGGTAACGCCGTTAATACGAACAGCATATTTCAAAGCTACCAAATCTAACCAACCACAACGTCTTGGTCTACCGGTTGTTGCGCCAAATTCATTGCCAGCACGACCCATAGTCTCACCATCCTCATCAAATAGTTCTGTTGGGAAAGGGCCACTGCCTACTCTTGTAGTATAAGCCTTAAATATTCCTTTTACCTCACCTATTTGGTTTGGCGCTACGCCTAAGCCTGTACAGGCGCCAGCTGCAGTAGTATTGGAAGAAGTTACAAAAGGATATGTTCCAAAATCAATATCTAATAAAGAACCTTGTGCACCTTCGGCTAATATTTTTTTACCTTGCTTTTGTGCTTGATACAAATATTCTTCACTATCAATAAAGGTTAGCTCTTTAAGCTCTGTAACCGCTTTGAAGAAATCAGCTTCCAATTCTGCAAGGTCATATTGAATATCTACATTGTAAAAGCTAATCATGGCCTCATGCTTATTTGCAAGGCTACGGTATTTTTCCTTCCAATCACTTAGTTCTAAATCTCCTATACGCATTCCATTTCTACCGGTCTTATCCATATAAGTAGGACCGATTCCTTTTAAGGTAGAGCCAATTTTTGCTTTTCCTTTAGAAGCTTCAGAAGCAGCATCTAACAAACGATGAGTAGGTAGAATTAAATGTGCTTTTCTAGAAATGAATAATTTGGATTTGATATCTAAATTGAATTTCTTCAAGGCATCCAATTCTTTTTTAAAAATAACGGGGTCGATAACTACACCGTTACCCACTATGTTAACTGCATTTTTATGAAAAATACCTGAAGGTATGGTATGCAATACATGCTTTATTCCATCGAATTCTAAAGTATGACCAGCATTTGGCCCACCTTGAAAGCGAGCAATAATGTCATAATTTGCGGTTAATACATCTACGATTTTTCCCTTTCCTTCGTCACCCCATTGTAGGCCTAACAATAAATCTACTGCCATCTAAATATTATATACTTGGTTAGTTCTCTTTATTTTCTTTGTTGTCTACCTCTTTGGTAGGAGTATTTTTAGTACCGTAAAAATATAAGGAATGTGCATTGATTTTTATATCAAATACTTCCTCGATTGTTTTTTTGATAGATTGAATTCTCGGGTCACAAAATTCCATTACTTCGCCGGTGTCAGTAAGAATCACATGGTCATGTTGTCGATCAAAATAAGATTTTTCATATTGAGCCTGGTTCTTGCCGAATTGATGTTTGCGCACCAACTTGCAACCTAACAGAAGTTCAATCGTATTATATAGCGTAGCCCTACTTACACGATAATTTTTATTCTTCATGTTAATGTAAAGTGATTCTATATCGAAATGTTCCTCACTTTCATAAATTTCTTGAAGTATAGCGTAACGTTCAGGGGTTTTTCTATGTCCTTTGTCCTCTAAAAAGGTAGTAAAGACGTTTTTTACAATTTCTTGGTTTTTATCCAAAGACATAAATACTGCATTAATATACAAATGTACAGTTAAATTTTAATTTACTTTTTCTAAATACGGGTTACTTTGTCAATGCCTCCAATCTCCTTTAAGTTATCGGTTAATTTTTTAAGAATGGCCTTGTTTTTTACGACTACTGTTATTTTTCCTTTAAAGGTTCCACCATCGGTACTAAAGTTTAAGTTGCGCATATTTACATGCATAATATCTGATATAACCGCTGTGATATCATTAATTAAACCTAAATTATCTATACCTGTTAACTCTATATCGGCCTGATATTCTTGTTGAGAAGAATCAATCCATTTAGCGCTAATTATACGGTAGGCATAGTTAGATTGTAAGGAAATCGCATTTGGACAGTTCTTTTTGTGTACTTTAATTCCTTCGGACACGCTTACAAACCCAAATACATCATCTCCAGGAATAGGACTACAACATTGGGAAAGTTTGTACTCTAATTTTTCCTCTTCCTTGCCGAAAACCAACATATCATATTTAGAGGTGATTTCATCTCTATTAATATCTTCTGGTACCGGAGTTCGGCGTATGCGATTTTTGAAAAAACTAATAAATGCATTGTTATAGGAAGAAGCAAAGTCTTTGAGCATGGTATTGTCAATAGAACTGATGCCTACACGATAAAAGAGGTCTAAACTAGTTTTTAACTTGAAAAATGTTACCATTTTATTAATGGAGTCTTCATTAAGACTGATTTTTTGAGATTTAAGTTTTCTCCTCAAAATTTCCTTTCCATCATCTGCAACAGACTTTTTCTCTTCTCTTAATACCGATTTAATCTTAGCCCTTGCCCTCGCTGTGGTAGCATAATCTAACCAGTTTTGGTTAGGTCTGGCTTGATTAGAAGTAATAATTTCTACCTGATCACCACTTTGTAAGGTTGTGTTTAACGGGACTAATTTTCCATTGACTTTTGACCCTCTTGTTCGCATACCGACTTCGGTGTGGATATTAAAGGCAAAATCTAATGGAGTAGCTCCTTTTGGTAACGATTTTAATTCTCCTTTCGGGGTAAATACAAAAATCTCTTTAGAGTAAAGATTGAGTTTAAATTCTTCAACAAAATCTACAGCATTAGTGTTTGCATTCTCCAAAGCTTCTTG
Organism: Maribacter sp. ACAM166; assembly: GCF_005771495.1. GTDB lineage: Bacteria > Bacteroidota > Bacteroidia > Flavobacteriales > Flavobacteriaceae > Maribacter. Next base: position 115,369 of record NZ_VAUW01000007.1, on the reverse strand, counting down.
AAGTTTGTTTAGCCAGACTTCAATGCCTTGTTCTTTTTGATCACCATGTTTATACTTGAAATGTGCGGCATATCCCTTTTCAGCAATCTCATGCATGCGCTCACTTCTAATTTGAACTTCAACCCATTTTCCTTTGGGTCCCATCACAGTAATATGCAAGGCTTCATAGCCAGTAGATTTAGGAGAGGATATCCAATCTCTTAAACGCACTGGGTTAGGAGTGAAGTGATCGGTTACAATGGAATATATTTTCCAAGCAAGAAACTTTTCATTTTGTGTGTCGGATTTATAAATAATTCTGATAGCGAACTTATCATAGATTTCCTCGAAGGTTACATTCTGGGCAATCATTTTTCTTCTCATTGAGAAAATAGATTTCATTCTGCCTTTTAGAATATAATTAAGTCCTTCTTTATTTAATGAATTGTCAATGGTGGCGGCAAAAGCATCAATATAAGCTTGCTGCTCTTCTTTGCTTTCTTCAATTTTATCCTTTATTGAATTATACACTTCGGGCTCGGTATATTTTAAGCTGAGGTCTTCTAGCTCGCTTTTAATATTGTAGAGTCCAATTCTATGTGCTAAAGGAGCGTAGATGTATAATGTTTCAGATGAAATTTTAACCTGTTTATGCTCTGGCATGGAATCCATAGTGAGCATATTATGGTACCGATCTGCAATCTTAATTATAATAACGCGTACGTCATCATTTAAGGTAAGAAGCATTTTCCTGAAATTCTCCGCCTGCTGGGAGATGTTCATATCCTTCTTTAAATGGGATATTTTTGTAAGGCCATCAACAATACGTGCAACGGTTTCACCAAAAATGCGATCAATATCGTCTAAGGTGTATTCGGTGTCTTCAACGACATCATGTAGTAGTGCAGAGGCTATAGAAACAGCATCAAGGCCAATTTCAGAGGCTACAATTTTTGCTACTGCAATAGGATGAAATATATAGGCCTCACCAGATTTTCTTCGTTGGTTCTTATGGGCATCTACTGCTACTTCAAAGGCACTTCGTATTAGCTTCTTGTCCTCATCCGTTAGGGTTTGGTAACTAATACGCAATAGTTCCTTATATTCACGGGCTATAAGCTTATTTTCCTCTTCAATTGCTGTCTGTGTCATACTAGATTAAAAATAAGGTAATCTTTAACGATGAACAACAAAAATTAAGCCTTTAAATTTCGAATGCGATCGATAAGTGGCGGGTGAGAATAATGCATGAATACATATGCCGGATGCGGAGTCAAATTACTAAGACTATTTTTGGAAAGTTTTTTTAAGGAAGTTACCAAAGGCATTGCTGCATAAGTGTCTTTTGCATAATCATCGGCTTGATATTCGAATTTTCTAGAAAAGTGGTTCATTAATAAACCGGTAATCTCAGAAACCGGACTATATAATATACCAAATCCGATTAATGCAGCGTGGAAACTAGGCCTATCAACTCCTATAGCTAGTGAAACCTCTGGATGGTTAATGAAAAGGGATAAAAGTAGCAGCATAAATCCCGTAAGTAAAATAGATGTTGCCAGATTGAAAATTATATGCTTGCGCTTATAATGTCCGATTTCATGAGCTAAAACAGCAACGATTTCTTCTTCTTCCAGATCATTGATGAGTGTATCATAAAGCGTTACCCTCTTTTCTTTTCCAAAACCAGAAAAATAGGCATTGGCTTTTGTTGACCGTTTAGAACCGTTAATTACAAAAATGTGCTGTAAGTCAAAACCAACATTGGTAGCATAGTGTTCGATTTTTTCTTTTAAACTTCCAGACTCCAATGGTTCTTGTTTATTGAATAAAGGAACTATTAGTTTGCTGTAGAATAAGTTCATGAATAAAGTAAAAAGTATAACTAGAGCCCATGTATACAGCCAGAAATTAGCACCCGCCCATTGAAAGAATAATATTACCAATGATAAAATTCCACCACCGATAACAACGGTCATAGCCCATTGCTTTAACTTATCTACTAAAAATGTTTTACGTGTGGTTTTATTGAAACCAAATTTTTCTTCGATAACAAAGGTCTGGTAATAGGAAAATGGAATATTGAAAATGTCACTCCCAATCATTATTATTCCGAAAAAAATCAATGCCTGTATAATTATATTATCAGTCATATTTTGTGCCACTTGATCAACCCAAGCAAATCCACCGAAAATTAAAAATACTAGAATCAGAACTAAAGAAAATACGGAAGTTAGTATACCGAATTTGTAATTGGTATGTTTATAAGCCTGTGACTTTTTATACTCTTCTACATTATACACATCATCAAGGTCTTTTGGAATAGGGTCTTTGAATCGTTTGGCGTTGAGGTAATTTAATACGGTAGCAAGAATGAATTCACTAAAGAGAATAATAAGGATACAATAAAATACAAGTGTTTTATCCATATATAATTTTAAAAATATAATCTTTTAAATTGATTATTAGTTTGTTAAGCCTTTAAGCTTCGCTGTCTTTTGGCTTCAAAGATAAGTATTGCAGCGGATACCGAAACGTTCATAGAATCTATTTCACCTTCCATAGGTATGATGATATTCTGGGTTGAATTATTGAGCCATTCTTCACTCAGTCCAGAATTTTCGGTTCCAACAACAATAGCTGTTGGTCCATTAAAATCTACTGTCGTATATGGTTTTGAAGCAGATAGGGAAGCACAGTATAACTGAAATCCGTCTTTTTTTAAAAATGCTATTATTTCCTTGGAACTGCCAACTTTAACATTTCTAGAAAAAACACAACCAACACTCGACCGTATAATGTTGGGGTTATACAGATCTGTTTTTGGATTTGCAATAAATACAGCATCTAGGTTGGCGGCATCTGCTGTTCTTAATAAGGCGCCAATATTACCTGGTTTCTCAGGAGCTTCCGCAATAAGAACTAAAGGATTTGGCCCATTAAACTTGAAAGAAGAAAGTTCATGTTCTTTACTTTTGGCAATTGCCAATACCCCTTCAGTACTATCTCGGTGGGCTATTTTTTTGTAAACCTCGGTACTTACCGAAATTAATTTATCTGCAGAAAAGGACTGTAAAAGGGTGTTGTTCTGGGCATCTTTCAAAATAGTATCACAATAGAAAATTGTGAGTATTTCGTATTGAGCACGATTTGCAATTTGTAGTTCGCGCATACCTTCTAAAAGAAAGAGTCCGGTTTTCTTTCGCTCCCTAGATTTGTCTTTTAGCAACAAAGCCTTTTTAATTAAAGGGTTGTGTGCGCTGCTGATGTGTTTTTTTGAATGCATGAGTTACAAAAGTAATCTAATCTGTTAAGTACACCTTAACTTATCGACTAACGGGTTTCTACAAAATCAACAAACTAAAGATTTCCATATATGAATAAAGTGCTAATTGCAGCAACGACCTTTCTCGTCTTCGCTTGTAAAGAAGAACCAAAGAAACAAATTAAGATGGATTTTTCTGAGGAAACGGAACAGGAAACAACCCAGAATAAATACCCTGAAAATCTTTTTAAGGTATTTGAAGCGCACGGCGGATTGGATAAATGGAAGGCGTATAAAACGCTAAGTTTTGATATAATGAAACCAGAATTTACTGAAAATCAAATTATAGATCTTTATCGGAGAACTGATAAAATTTCAACTCCTACTTATAGTTTAGGATATGATGGTGATAATGTGTGGTTATTAGATATAGCGGGTACGTATGAAGGGAAGCCTAAGTTCTACCATAACCTTATGTTCTATTTTTACGCTATGCCCTATGTTTTTGCTGATGCGGGACTTAATTATGAAGAAATACCTTCGCTTGAAGTTGAAGGTGTAACGTATCCTGGGTATAAAATTTCTTATAATTCTGGTATTGGAGCTTCTTCAAAAGACGAATATTATTTGCATTATGATGCTGATACGTTTCAAATGAAATGGCTGGGCTATACGGTGACTTACTTTAGTAAGGAACCTTCAGATAAAATAAGCTGGGTCAATTATGGTGATTGGTTGAAAGTCAATGAAATATTACTTCCACAAGCTATAACGTGGCATGTCGTAGAAAACGGTGAAATAAAAGAGCCTGCAAAAATGGTTGATTTTGAAAATGCCAGTTTGTCAAAAGTAGCAAGACCAAAAGATTTTTATACGAATCCAGAAAATGCAAAATTAATTGTGGATTAGTATCCTATGAATATTTTTATTTAGTTAAATAAGGTGTCATTTTTATGGCACCTTATTTTTTATAAGTAACTTGAAATTCATCAAATTTAGAATGAAAATGAATGTGCTTTTTTTTGGAATAGCTAAAGACATTGTAGGTAATTCAGAACTTATATTTTCGGAAGAGCTGAACAAACCTAGAACGGTCGCGGCCTTAAAAAAACAACTAGTAGACTCCTATCCAGAGTTTTCAAAATTAAACGCATTGGCAGTAGCTGTAAATAGCGAATATGCAACCGATGATGTAACTTTGAATGGTAGTGAAGAAATTGCAATTATACCACCCGTAAGTGGAGGCTAATGAAAAAGATAATAGAAATAGTTGACACGATAGAAACAGCCCAAGTGTATGCTGAATTAAGCGACGCAAAAAGTGGCGGTATCTGTGTTTTTGTGGGTACTGTACGTGAGTTTACCAATGAAGAAGAAGTGGTTGCTTTAGAATTTGAAACCTATAAAACCATGGCCTTGAAGGAAATGGAGAAAATAGCGGATAGGGCCATAGAAAAATGGAACCTAAACAAAGTTGTATTGCGACATGCTGTAGGGGAAAAAGGAGTGGCGGAGCCTGTAGTAGTAGTAGGAGCTTCTTCTGCTCATAGAGATGCATGTTTTGAGGCTTGTCGGTTTCTGATTGATACGCTTAAGGAAACCGTACCTATTTGGAAAAAGGAGAAATTCAAGAATAAATCGGTATGGGTTTCAGCACATCCATAAGTTGGGTGGGCTGCAGGTAAAAAGTGGTAATGTAGTACAATAAATGTTGGATGCATATTAAAAATCAAATAGCACTAATAATTCTGTTTGAACTTGAACTTAATTTTTGAATAATATAAATGCTAGTAGATAATCATAATAGAACCATTAATTACCTAAGGTTGGCCGTAACAGATCGTTGCAACCTGCGTTGTAATTATTGTATGCCAGAGGAAGGAATCAGTTTTGCTAAAAATGACAACCTGTTCACTATTGATGAACTTGTTAAATTAAGTGAGATTGTAATTTCTCAGGGTATTGATAAAATACGAATTACCGGTGGTGAGCCATTTGTAAGAAAAGATTTAATGGTATTATTTCGTAGGTTGTCAGAATTGGAAGGTCTAAAAGATATTTCAGTAACTACGAACGCTACCTTGATAGGTCCACATATTGATGAATTGAAGGAGTTGGGTATCAAGAATATCAATGTGAGTATGGATGCCATAAATCGCGAAGCTTTTGAGCGTATTACCCGTCGTAATCAATATGATGTGGTCTATAATAATATGATTCGCTTAATTACTGAAGGGTTCAATGTTCGTATTAATTTCATAGCGTTAGAGGGTCAGAATACGGATGATATTCTACCAATGTTAGAACTGACTAAACACTATAATGTGTCGGTTCGGTTTTTAGAGGAAATGCCATTTAATGGTGGGTCTAAAGAATTTCAAACTATAAAATGGGATTTCAAAGCTATATTGGAACATATCAAAGAAGCCCATCCAACATATTATAAATTAGAATCGCCAAAAACATCTACTTCTATAAATTATAAGATTCCAGGTTTTAAAGGAACATTTGGTGTTATACCTTCCTTTAGTAGAACATTTTGTGGAAGCTGTAATCGTTTGCGAATTACGGCAACAGGTGATGTCATTACTTGTTTGTATGCTAAGGCAAGCGCTAATTTAAGAGATATTATGAGAGCTGAAGGTGTGGATGAAAATATTAAATCAGCCATTTTGAAGGCTGTGGGCAGCAGAGCTAAAACTGGTTTTGAAGCCCAAGAAAAGTATAAGGACGTTTTTAGTAACTCAATGACTTCTATAGGTGGATGATGGAGAAAAAATTGTCACACATAGATGAATCTGGTAATGCAACCATGGTCGATGTTTCCCAGAAGGAAGCATCGGTTCGAACTGCAATAGCAACGGGAACGGTACATTTTCCTGCAGAAGTTTTTAAATCTTTAACGGACCAAGATTTTGTAGGTAAAAAGGGAAGTATCGTACAAACAGCTGTAATTGCAGGTATTCAAGGTGTAAAGAAAACCGCAGAATTAATTCCTTTATGTCATCAAATCAATCTTTCTAAAATTAATGTTGAAATAGAGCCAAATATTAATCAGTTTAAGATTTCCTGTACAGTAAAATGTAACGAAAAGACCGGTGTAGAAATGGAAGCATTGACAGGAGTGTCTGTAGCAGCGCTTACCATTTACGATATGTGTAAAGCACTTTCGCAAGATATAATTATAGGGAACATTCAATTAGAACAAAAAACAGGAGGCAAAAATGATTTCAAACGCTAAACTATACGGATTGGTGCTTTCCGGTGGGAAAAGCACTAGAATGGGAGAGGATAAAGGATTGATAACCTATCACAAACTGCCGCAAAGAGAGCATTTATATCATTTGTTGAAAGGGGTCTGTAATCGAACATTTATAAGTGTTCGAAGTGATCAAGAAAAGGGAATCTCGCAAGAGTTTGAAACCATGATCGATAAGGACGAATATCGTGGTCCTTATAATGGATTGTTATCTGCGCATGCAGAACATCCAGAAGTTGCTTGGTTGGTATTGGCTTGCGATTTGCCATTGGTGGATAAAGATGCATTACAACAATTGATTGATGGAAGAAATTTGAATAAAATAGCCAGTGCATTCGCCGACGTTGAAAATCCATTACCAGAACCATTGTGTGCTATTTGGGAACCCGAATCTCTCAAACAATCTGTAACTTATTTAAATTCAGGTAATGGTTCATGCCCTAGAAAATTTTTAATAAATGCCGATGTGAATTTGGTGTTTCCAAAAAACAAGGAGGTGCTTTTAAATGCAAATTCGAGGGTAGAATATGAGCAAGCACTACAAAAATTAGCATTATGAATCAGGATAGATATCAACGACAAACAACGCTAAAAGGTTTCGGTCCTGAAGGGCAACAAAAACTTAAATCGGCCAAAGTTTTGGTTGTTGGTGCTGGTGGTCTAGGTGTTCCTGTAATGACCTATTTAAATGCTATGGGAGTTGGAACACTAGGTATTGTCGATGCTGATGTAGTTTCACTATCAAATTTACATCGTCAAGTTCTTTACACTGAAAAGATGGTTGGTGTGCCGAAAGTAGTAGCGGCTAAAACTCAATTGTTAGCACAGAATTCAGATACTAATATTGAGCTATATCAAACTTTTTTAACCATTTCGAACGCACTTGAGATTATAGCTAAATACGATATAGTGGTTGATGCTACAGATAATTTTCCCACAAGATATTTAATAAATGATGCCTGCGTACTTTTAAACAAACCATTTATTTACGGAGCGTTGCATGGGTTTGAGGGGCAAGTCAGCGTGTTTAATTATAAGGGCGGCCCAACCTATCGTTGTTTATTTCCAGAAATGCCAAATGCCGATGCTGTACCGAATTGTAATGAACATGGAGTTCTTGGAATTCTTCCTGGGATAATTGGAAACTTACAAGCCTTGGAAACCATCAAAATACTTACTGAAATTGGCGATGTGCTGTCTGGTGTTTTAGTATTGTTCGATGGACTCACGCAGCGTTTTCAACGAATGAAACTAAGTTTAAATCTAGAAAATCAAAAAATCAAAAACTTAGCAACTAGCTATGACTTTGATTGTGAACTACCAATACAATCAGTAGAAGCGAAAGACTTTCAAAGTCTTTATACTGATGGGAAGATTGAATTGATTGATGTTAGAACAAGTAAAGAGTATGTGAGAAACCATTTAGAGGGTTCTAAACATATTCCTATAAATGAACTTATAGAACGGGTTGATGAGGTAGATATGAAATCACCAGTTTATGTTATATGTCAATCTGGAATTCGAAGTAAAAAAGCAATACTTCAGTTAAACGAGCTCTTCCCTCAAAATAAATTTATCAATGTTGCGGGCGGTATGAACCATATAGTTACCTATGCTCATACCAATTGAACAATTAGCGCTACTATGTGTTGGTTTTTTTATCATTGCCACGCTTTATTCTTCCGTAGGTTTTGGAGGTGGCTCTAGTTATTTAGCATTATTGACGCTTTTTTTAACTAGTTTTTTTGCCATACGTTCTATTGCCTTGGTCTGTAACGTAGTAGTAGTATCGGTTAGTACTTATTTATACTTTAAGAACGGCCATGCTAAATTGAAGGATTTTCTGCCCTTTGTTATTGCAAGTATTCCGTTGGCGTTTATTGGGGCATCTTTTCGATTAAAAGAAGAAGTTTTCTTTATGTTTTTAGGAAGTTCTCTTATACTTTCGGCCGTTTTTTTGGTATCACAAACGTTTACTTTAAAGAGTAACCACAAAGAAACTAAGGAATATTCTAGTTATTTAAGCTATGTATTAGGTGCGGGTATTGGTTTCTTATCAGGATTAGTAGGTATTGGTGGAGGTATATTTTTAGCGCCAGTCTTAAATCATTTACGGTGGAACAAGGCAATTAAAATAGCCGCCTTGGCCAGCTTTTTTATATTGGTCAATTCGATTTCTGGATTATTTGGACTAATGACTAGTGACTCTTTAGTGCTTCCATGGAGGGAGACCCTTTGTTTGGTTGTTGCGGTGTTACTCGGCGGTCAATTAGGAATTCGAATCAGCTTAAAAAAATTATCTGCAAACGGTATCAAAAGGGTTACGGCACTTCTTGTATTTATGGTAGGAATAAGAGTGCTTTTGTTAAATGGATTGGGTGTTTTTTAATTTTTTAGGATTAGTCCTGTACGTATCTAACTTTTTTTCAAGTTAGTTTTATCTTTATCAACATGATCACATTCAAGGAAGCATATCAAAAAGTAATGGATTATCCTTTAGACTTAGGAACAGATGTTGTTCCTCTTATGAAAAGTTTGAATAGAATTTTGGCGGAGGATATTTGTGCGGATCGTGATTTTCCTCCTTTCAATCGTGCTACTAAAGACGGTATTGCTGTCAGCTTTTCAGAACTATTAAATACAGGACATAAGTTTAAAATTGAAGGAGAAGCTGCGGCAGGTGTTCCGCAACAAATTTTAAAAAATACCGGTAACTGTTTAGAAGTGATGACCGGTGCAGTTGTACCAGAAAATACAGATACGGTTATCATGTACGAGCACATAACCATTGCAAATGGTGAGGTGACATTAAACGAGAAAGTTACCAAGGGTCAAAATATTCATTACCAAGGTAGTGATGAAAAAAAAGGAACTATTATTCTTGCTGCCGGTACTAGAATTACTCCTGCTGAAATAGGTGTTATGGCGTCGGTTGGGAACTCACTGGTAACAGTAAAAGGTAATCCAAAAATATGTACAATAGCTACGGGTAATGAATTGGTTGAGGTTGATGCTTTTCCGTTACCGCATCAAATTCGAAAATCCAATACAATTACCTTAGAAGCAGCTTTGTCAGTCGCAGCAATTGAGGCTACTTCACTTCATTTAATTGACGAAAAGGAAATCATTCATCGTGAACTTAAAAACGCTTTAATTAAAAATGATGTACTATTATTGAGTGGTGGAGTCTCTAAAGGAAAGTTTGATTTTATTCCAGAAGTGATGGAATCTTTAGGAGTAGAAAAGGTGTTTCATAGGGTGGCTCAACGACCAGGAAAACCATTTTGGTTCGGAATTCATAAAGAGCTAAAGACAGTGGTTTTTTCCTTTCCAGGCAATCCCGTTTCTACGTTTGCTAATTATCATCTATACTTTTTGCCATGGCTTACTACTTCATGGGGTTTACCCGTGACTGAACATAATATTAAACTTGCTGCCGAATTACAAATAACACCTCCATTGACACGATTTATTCAAGTTAAAACAACATGGAAAGAAGGAACTTTATGGGCAAGTTCTGTTACTGAAAATGGTTCAGGAGACCTTACAAGTTTGGCTAAGGCAGATGGGTTTATTTGTTTAGAACCTAGAGATGAAATCTATAGGGTAGGGGAGTTGGTTAACTTTATTAAAACGAAATAATTAACCCTTAAATAAATTTATATGAAGCCTATTCTAAAAAATATTTTGGCCATCGTTGCCGGATTAGTTGTGGGAAGTATTATTAATATGGGCATCGTAAGGATAAGTGGATTCGTAATTACACCACCGGAGAGAGGGGATATTACTACTATGGAAGGTTTGAAAGCTACTATGCACCTATTTGAACCTAAGCATTTTTTTTTCCATTTTTAGCACATGCAATGGGTACGCTGGTTGGAGCTTTTGTTGCAGCGAAAATAGCGAGTACTAACAAGATGCTTATGGCGTTAAGCGTTGGATTATTATTTTTGATTGGCGGAACGATTAATATTACACTGTTAGGAGGACCAATGTGGTTCAATGCCCTTGATTTGATTGTTGCATATATACCAATGGCCTACCTAGGTTGGAAATTGGCTAAGTGATATTAAATAAACATTGTTTAGTCGAACAAAAAATACTGATCGTTAGCCAATATCAATTATAATGAGTGCTCATCTATTGAATATTTAAGCTAGTACAACTAATAATATTACTTATTCACTCCCTCACTGGCACTATCATTATCTTACTTACCGCTACCGAATCAATTTTAGTCTTGGAATAGTACACCGGAAAGTATTCGTCCTTAGCCCATGGTTCAAAAAGATTATCATAAAATGGACTATTTGGATTGCCGGATTGCCCAGGGCCATTGGTGGCAATGGCAGCATCCCAGTCCCCTGTATTTACAATCATCCTAAATGAGGCACCACTAGTTTGTCTTAGATTTCCACCGGTAGAACCAACCGTATATCCATTCCCGCCTCTAGCTATAGGGCCTAGGTCTAGGTTGGATCTTGTGTCCTGATTTACTACGCCACTTAGAGCATGTTCCATATAAGTGTGTTTATTATTTTTTTGACCATATTGCCATTGGTTGATATCCGATCCAAGTCTAGTTTCCAAATTAGTTACGGCGGTATTAAATGCTTTGCTCAAGAAATCATTCCTGCTCAAAATTGGGGTTGATCCAAATTTAGAATTAGGATGTAGTAGCCAATCAAGAACTGTTTTCATTTGAAGATCAGGTACAAGGCCTTTTCCTTCCTGTGGTACAAATTTTTCATGTGCGTTATCTAAAATTTGGTTTTCCCATTCTACATAAATGGTAGCTGAAATAGAATTGGCTTCAAGATGATAGTCCCACTTTTCTAACTTTTCTTTGGCTAACGAGGCCTTTTTCTCAAATGCTATGCCATCAAGCATGGGTACTAATGTACGGGCAGGAATAGAAAAATAATCTGTCTGAAGTGCCTTCATGTCTTCCATGGTCATCTTTTTAGCTCTTTCTAAGACCTCTGCTATACGCTCACCACGATAAGGGTCTGCCCAAGAGAATCCTATTGCATCCCAGTTTGTATAATCTGTAGGGGTTACATTTTGATTGGCTGTGGCCAAAAATCCTTTTTCAGGATTTACATCATTGGGTTTTTCTATAATGGGTAAATACCCGTCCCATTCAAAGCGACCATCGCCGGGCACAGGAACAAGTCCGCTAAAATTTTTGCGAATGGGAGCAATTCCAACTGCCTGCCACCCAATGGTACCCGTTGTATCTGCCCAAACCATATTTTCCCCAGGGATATGACTATAATTGCAAGCCTCCCTGAATTCTTCCCAAGTACTTGCCTGATCCATGCGTAAAGAAGCCAAATATGGAGATCCTCCTGGTTCTAGCCAGGCACAACGTACAGCATAGGCAACATTATTCTCCAAATCGGTAAAGGTAACAGGCCCATGATGCGTAAAAGAAAGATCTACAATACTATCCTTTTGACCTTTAATTTTTATGGTTTCCTTAATATGGGTCATATCTTTCCACTGGCCAAGGTGCTTATATTGATTCGAATTTTCAGGATTTAGTTCATATACATAAAGATCTTCACCGTCCGTTTTAAAAACGGTAAGGCCCCATGATCCAAATTGGTTGTGACCTATGGAAATACCAGGTATTTCTGGTTCTCCACCTCCTATAACGTTCCATCCAGGTGCTACTAGATGGGTCATATATCGTAGAGAAGGAATAGCAATGGTTCTATGAGGGTCATTGGCCATATAAGTATTTCCATCTTCGGTAAGACTTCCATTTACCACCCAATTGTTACTGCCAATACCTAAAGAATCAGATTTGGTTTCTGATAGTGATAATAAGGCTGTTTCTTCTTTGGTGTTTTTATATGCAGAACTGATATCCTCAGTTTTAAATTTTACGTTTTTACGATAGGCATTATAGAGCTCGAGTATATCATCATCGAATAATGTGGTGTCAATAATTGGGTCTATTGCTAAGGATGGGTCTTTTGGATGCAACCAAAATAAATCCTTTACGGTTTTTGCCCCCAATTTTGCCACCGATCGACCTATTTGTAGTTCGTCTCCAATATTGCCCAATAGGCCTTGGTGTCTTGAAATCACAACCTCTGGCGTCCATTTTTCTGGCTGTATATTTAATATTTTAAATTCGACAGGCAAGAGTTCTGGAGTTTTTAAAATTTCTTCTATGTAGGCATTGACCCCATTTGTATAAGCTGTAATGATTTCCGCTCCATCTTTATGATAGTGATTCATTTCTGTGGTCATGTCCCCTCTAAACTTAAAAAGTCGGGTGCCAATATCACGCTTAAGTTCCCGTTCCCCTAATATTTCGGCCACGGTTCCTGTAGCTTGTCGTCGCCATATTTCAAATTGAAAAAGTCGGTCTTGCGCTGCAGCATAACCTTGTGCAAAAAATAAATCATGTTGATTTTTCGCATAAATGTGGTTGATACCCCATTTATCCCTTGTGATTTCAACAGGTTCTTGAAGTCCCTCCAAGGTTATCTCAGGCGAAGTTTTTGTATTTGATTCCTTGCATGAAAATGTAATGACTAGTAGACTTAATAGGATTAATTGCTTCATGGTTATTAATATTTGGTTGGTCATAAAAAAAGGCCCGATAGCGAACCGGACCTTTTTTAGTTTGTAGCATTCTATAAACTTTTGATTTAAGCCAGTACGTATCAGCTTAAAAGTACAGTTTTATAGTTGTATTAATAAATCAATTTTATTTTCCTTCATATTTACCCATATACCTTTTCCAAAGTTCGGTTTGGTGAGTTTCCAAGGAAATGTCCCTACCGTCGATGAAAGCACGGGTCAATTGATTTCCCGCCATATCCAAAGCATCACCTTCCGAGATGAAAAGGGTCGCACTCTTTCCATTTTCTAAAGTACCATAAAGGTCATCAATACCTAATATTTTAGCGGTATTTCCAGTCAAAAGCTGCACTGCAGTTTCTTTATCTAGCCCTTGCTGAACTACCTGCCCCGCATAGAAAGGTAAATTTCTAGTTTGAAAGTTCGATTCATCGGAATTCTGAATTGCTACTAATAAACCTGCATCTACCAATAATTTTGGAAGTTTATAAGGTAGGTCATAATCATCATCATCAAAAACAGGTAAGTTGTGGGTGTACTGAACCAAAACAGGAATATTGTTACTTTTTAAGAACTCTGTAATTTTATAGGCATGATATCCACCTACCAATACGATTTCCTTCGTGCCGTTTGCTTTTAGAGTATTAATTGCATCAATAATTTCCTTTTCACCATCTGCATAAACATATAGTTTTTGTGTACCATCAAAAATACCTTTCATTGCAGCAAAAGTAGGATTCACTTCTTTAGATGCGGCATTGCCGTAAGCCATTGCATTTTTTAAAAAGGCAATTACGTTTTGTGTCTGTTTGGTATATTCCTTATTCGGTTGGTAGCCTCTCTCTTCACCAGCCCACGAGCGACCTTGCCTAAAGGTATTTGGCCAGTTTAAATGTACACCATCATCAACTTTAATCGCTGCATCTTCCCAGTTCCAAGCATCAAATTGAACGATAGATGAGGTTCCTGAAATCAGCCCTCCTGTGGGTGCTATTTGCCCTAATAACACTCCGTTGGGGCGCATACTTTCCACAACTTTAGATTCAGCATTATACGCTATTAAACTTCGTACATGCGGAATTAAATCTCCAATTTCGTCATCATCGTTTGTAGCTCTTACGGCGTCAATTTCAACTAATCCCAAAGTTTTTGCAGGAGCAATAAAACCTGGATATACATGCTTTCCAGTAGCATCGATTATCTTTCCTCTACGGGCAATTTTCATTTTAGAATCTCCAACGAAAGTTAGTTTACCATCTTCGAACATGATTAACGAGCTTTCTATAACTTCCCCGTTTCCCAAGTGGGCAGTTGCACCTTCAATGGTAATCGCTTCCGTTTGTTTAGGCGCTGGTGTTTGTTGTGCTATGACTTGCATGACAAAACCGAAGGCAATGAATAAGGTTATATATTTTTTCATTTTAATTGTTTTAATTTTTGTGATACTTCGCATCTGTTACGCTGATTATAGACTTTCGCAGGTGAAGTTTCTTTTTACACTTTGCTTTGGTTCTTGCGTTTTCTTGCCACCACTTTTTTCTTTTAACATCATGGTGACTAATTCATTTCTCTCTTTTTTAATAGTTTCACGGTTTTTTTTATCTACTTCTATATCAAAATAAGTAGTTCCTTCAATGATAGTTTTCTCCGCTTTTGAATATACTGAAAGCGGATTTCCTGACCATAAGACTATATCAGCATCTTTGCCTTCCTTTATGCTTCCTACGCGATTATCTATATGCAATAACTTAGCAGGGTTGAGAGTTACCATTTTCCAAGCTTCCAATTCGGTCATGCCACCGTATTTGATGGTTTTAGCAGCTTCTTGGTTTAATCGTCGAATCATCTCTCTGTCATCACTGTTAATTGCCGTAACAACACCTTGTTTTTGCATTATAGCGGCATTGTAAGGGATTGCATCATTTACTTCATATTTGTACGCCCACCAATCACTAAACGTGCCGGCTCCAGCTCCATGCTCTGCCATTTTATCTGCGACCTTATATCCTTCTAGAATATGTGTAAACGTATTTATTCTAAAGCCAAAATGTTCAGCAACTTTCATCATCATATTAATTTCGCTCTGCACATACGAGTGACATGATATGAAACGTTCACCGTTTATGATTTCTGCCAAAACTTCCATTTCCTCATCATAACGATACGGCTCACCACTTTTCTTTTTAGTGTCGTACTCTTTTGCTCGTTGAAAATAGTTCATGTAAAGTTGTTCAACACCCATACGAGTTTGTGGGAAACGTGAAAAGCTTTGCCAGTTACTTTGCTTTACATTTTCACCTAAGGCGAACTTGATGAACTTTGGCGAATTGTCGTAAATCAATCCGTCAGCTTCTTCACCCCATTTCAATTTTAAAATAGCAGACCTACCACCAATTGGGTTAGCGGAACCATGTAATAACTGTAATGAAGTGACACCTCCTGCAAGTGAACGATAAATACCCATATGTTCTGGGTCAACTACATCTTCCATTTTTACTTCAGCGGTACTATTCTGTCCTGATTCGTTTACGGCTAATGCTGCAATATGACTGTGTTCATCGATAATTCCCGCAGTTAAATGCTTGCCTGTGGCATCAACAACCTTTGCACCACCGGCGCTTAAATTGGTTCCAATTTTAGCAATCTTACCATTTTTGATTAGGACATCGGTGTTTTCTAAAATTCCCGCATCTTCACTCGTCCATACCGTAGCATTTTTAAATAAAATATTTTTTTGCTTTGGTTTTTCAGCAAAACCATAACCTACATTTGGGTAGGTGACAGGCATCACTTTTGGAGTTTCGATGGATTTGTCATTATTGTCCCCTTTCGGCTCAAATGCTTTAGATTTTGTAGCCATAAATTGTGATTCGGTACCGTCGGGTAATACCAATCGACCTGTAAGATTATCAGTTATATCGGTGATTGCACCGGTCATTCTATACGTTTTCTCATTTTCTTTTGTTGCAAATGAGAAAGTGACCCAATCATTGTCATAAGTCAATTTAGATGTTAGTTTCGTTGTGTCTTGCTTTACCTCTAATTTGGGTTTTGAAACTTCACCGGTAATTGACATATCATATGTTGTACCCAGTAATGAAATGTTGTAATCTCCACGAATATCTTTAGTATCCATAGGGTTGATTACACTTTTAGTACCCTGTACCCAATTTTCATAAAGTGTGGTGGAGCTGTCGAATAAATCTCCAGATGTGATTAAGAAGTTTGCAAGGGTGCCATTCTGTAAAGAACCTATTTCATTTGATTTTCCTAAGATTTGAGCAGGAACAGTAGTCAATGCCTCTAAAGCTTTGGTTTTATTTAGCCCGTACTCAATAGCCTTCATAAGTTTTTCCTTAAAATTTGAGGGCGATTTTAAGTCATAGGTAGTCAATGAAAACTGAACTCCATTTTCTGCCAGAACTTTTGGGTTGGTAGGGGCTTGGTTCCAAAATCTCATATCTTGCAAAGAGACATAGCCTTCAGCATACGGGTCAGAAACATCATAAGCTTCTGGAAAATTTATGGGGATAATAAATTTTGCATTGGTAGCCTTGATTTCCTCAATGCGTTCAAATTCATTTCCGCCACCCAGAATCGTGTATTGTATACCATATGTATCTCCAATTTTATCCGCTCGTAAATCATGTCCTTTGTCTTTAGCTTCAAAAATCTGTACCAAACCTTTGTTAGCGTTTAAAGCTTCTAAAGATAAATCGGTAGTGGTTGAGTTACCTTTTGAATACCAAGCAGCATCGCTATACATTTGTCGTAATAATGCCAATGTTCCCATTATGGAACTTGGGTATGACTGCTCTTTAATAATACTATTGTCCATTGAAAAGTATTGTGCGGATTGGTCATCTAGGATACGATTGGCATCTGTTCCTTGACCATTTAATGCAATTAATATTCCAGAACCTCTGGCAATACCATCTTGAATATGCGAGTTTACGACACCAAAACCTGCTTCACGCAAAGTTTTAGCCTCTTTGTCATCATATTTAAATTTGGTAATAGCCCTGTTTTCTGGCATAATATGATCGTTCCAGTAATAGCCTTCTCTAGATGGTTCGTATTGTGCAGATCTACCACTACCTGGTTTCTTTTTAGGCTGTTCTACCCCAAATTTGGAATAAACATCTATAAAGGATGGATAAATTGATTTTCCATCCAAATCGATAACTATAGTGTTTTTTGGTAGGTTGATCGTGCTTGAAGCATTTACTATTTTATCATTTTGAATTAATAAGGTTCCCTTATTTATTATCTGTGTAGGAGTTACATAGATTTTTGCATTTGTGAAAGCTGTGTAATTATTATTATTCGCTTTGACTCCAGCATTTTCCGGAAAATACTCTTGTGCAGTTAAAAATGAACCACATAAAAGTAGGCATAGTACAAAAATTAGTTTTTTCATTGTTTTTAGTTTGAATTAGTATTTTAAAAATACAGGGAATGAACAGTATCTTCGGCCTATTTCACTTTTGTTTAACACAAAGTTTAACCTAAAATGGGAATACGTAATTAATTGATAAAATCTCTAAATTAGAGTTGCTGTAATGGATTCTAATTTTGGAATTTACAGTTGGAAATTCAATATTACAGATAAGGATTTTGACTTAGTAAATCATTAAACTGTAACTAGGCTTTCTGTATAAAAAAAAGTAATTTTCTGAAATCGGTTTATAAGGGATATTGTTTGTGATAGGCTACCAAAAGCGATACCACGGCGTTGTAACTCTTGATGCCTTCAGGTTGATTATTTGCCTTTAAAAAAGAATTGAAAATAGATTTAAAAACGGGTTCCATCGGGTTCTTATACGAATTCCAGAAAATAGCCATTTCCTGAAAATTACTTTTTACACCTGGGTTTAAGGAGGGAATTAAACGGTCAAAAACTTCTTGATCTCCGCGTCTTATGTCATTTAAACAATACCCCAACGCATACGCATAGGCAGCATATTGAAAATACGCATCTTTATTTTTTGCAGTAACCAAGTACCCGATAAAGTTTGTTTCGTTCTCTGCAGAATAGCCCAGTTGATGACCAATTTCATGACCTACAACCACCGGGAACCTAAAATTGGGGAGAATGCCATTTGTTTGCGCTTCATTTGTAAAAGGATTTAGGTAACCGGCATAACCCATATAGGTTAATCCTGTACTGAATAGCGACGTCTTTACGCTGGGAGTGGTATACATTAAAAATGGATGTATTATTTCTAGGTTGTTATATCCGGCAACGGTCATATTAAAAATTTCGTTTTGTGTATAGGGGATAACTACAGCCAAGCTAGAATCCTTGGTTATTTTTAATTGCGCTTCATTTGTTTTTGTAATCAACTTTTGAGTGAAATCGACCAATTCTTGATAGTCTTTGGTTTCTATCAATTTCAGTTTAATTGCCAATGGTTCTCGGTAATAGTTTAGTCCCCACATCATATGGAACGTGAAATAGGTTACTGATAATACCATAGCAATGTCTCTCAGAAATATAAGTTTGTGTTGCCAAATAGATTTTCTTTGGGTTATCAAATAAATAAGAGCACTTAGTATTAGTGCGAAATAAAGTAGATCACCAACAGAAAAAGGAACCCAACCGAATAGAAATCTGAAAAATTTTGAAATAAATGGATATAATCCATTACTATAATAATCTTCTACTAAAGCCGCATGCTGCCCGAGCCATTTCACTAGAATGATTTGGGGAACCAATGAAAGTGCGACGGCATTTTTTAATGATATCTTCATTATCTCAAAAATAGCGAAATCCTTTTTCTATCAGTATTTTTGGCAACATTAACTATGAAATAATGCTATGAAGATTAATCAATTAGAACCTAAGTCGGTTTGGAATAATTTTTCGAAATTAAATGAGGTGCCTAGAGCTTCTAAAAAAGAGGAAAGGGTAATTGCCTTTATGATGGATTTTGGCAACAAACTTGGCTTGGAAACTTTTTCTGATGATACAGGGAATGTCATAATCAGGAAGCCTGCCACAAAAGGTATGGAGTCTAAAAAAATGGTTACACTGCAGAGTCATTTAGATATGGTGCATCAAAAAAATGGTGATACTCAATTTAATTTTGATACACAAGGAATAGAAATGTTCGTTGATGGCGATTGGGTTAAAGCTAAAGGAACCACATTAGGGGCCGATAACGGAATGGGAGTCGCAGCTATAATGGCTTTGTTAGAGAGTGATTCTGTTCCGCATCCGGCGCTTGAAGCATTGTTTACAATTGATGAAGAAACGGGTATGACAGGTGCTTTTGGATTAAAAGGAGGAGTTTTAAAAGGAGAAATACTTTTAAATCTAGATACCGAAGAAGACGATGAAATTGATATAGGATGCGCTGGTGGTGTCGATGTTACCGCCAAACGCACGTATAATGAAAAGTCTTGTGTACATGGTGATGCGGGACTTCAAATTACTGTGAAAGGATTGAAGGGTGGCCACAGCGGTATGGATATTTATAAGGGGCAGGGCAATGCCAACAAAATTATGAACCGTTTGCTTTATTTAGGGCTTGACTTTAACATGCGTATTAGTTCTTTGAAGGGTGGTAGTTTACGAAATGCAATCCCTAGAGAAAGTCTTTGCCAATTGAATATTGGTAGAAAGCAGGTAGAGGAATTCACGAATAAATTCAATGAATTGTCTGATGCCATCAAGACGGAATTAAAAATACAAGAACCTAATGTTATCATTAGCCTATCTGAAATAGAACCGGCGAAAAAAGTCATGGGTTTAGGTGCTCAAGGAAAATTGATAAAATCCATCTACGCTGCTCATAATGGAGTATATGCAATGAGTGCTGCTATTAAAAATTTAGTTGAAACGTCTAATAACGTAGCAAAAATAGTAGTTAAAGACGGTAAGATTATTATTGGCTGTCTTACGCGTTCATCCGTTGATTCTGCAAAATTAGATTTAGCCAATGCGTTGCGTTCGGTTTTTGAATTGGGAGGATTCGAAGTGGACCTTTCAGGTGATTACCCGGGTTGGAGTCCAAATCCGGATTCTGAAATCCTATCTATTACCAAGCATACATATATTAAATTGTTCAAAGAAGAGCCAAAGGTAATTGCATGCCATGCGGGTTTAGAATGTGGTATATTAGGTCAGAATTACCCACAAATCGATATGGTAAGTTTCGGACCTACAATATTAGGAGCGCACTCGCCAGACGAGCGTGTCAGTATATCTTCAGTACAGAAGTTTTGGAAATTTCTTATTGCAATACTAGCAGTTACACCAGAAAAATAAAAGCATAAAAAAACCCGTTAGAATGAACTAACGGGTTTTTTATAGTACACAATAATTATTGTACTATTCCTGTAATTTCTAAATCAAATACTAAATCAGCATCTGCTGGAATCGGGCCTCCGCCTTGTGCACCGTATCCTAAATGCGATGGTATGAATAAGCGAACTTTATCACCCACCTTCATTGTCAATAAACCTTCTCTAAATCCGGCAATTAAACGTGATTCAGGAGTATAGTCCATTGGGACAGGCATGTATCCCATCGCTTGTTCTCTGTTCAAATCAAAAGTACCGTACTTTTTTGCCACCTCTGCATAATTACTATCGAACAAGGTACCGTCCATTAAGTAGCCAGCGTACATAACATCAACCTTTTGGCCAATTGTTGGTTTTTCACCTGTTCCGCTTTCTAAGGTTAAAACTTTAAGTCCAGAAGGTAAAGCTATTGCTTTTGCTTTTTGGGATTTAATTTCTGCTAAAAATTCGGTTTTAATTTTCTGTACTTCAGCTAGTTTTTTAGCTTTTTCTTTTTCAATTACAGCCAACCTTTCTTCTTCTTTATCGAAATATTCCGTCATTACTTTGACCGCATCAAATTTACGAGCCTCTTTTCCATTGCGAATAATCTCAACAGTATTCATTATAACGGGTTCAATAGGTTTACTTCCCGCTCCAACGGGTACATTAGCAATAGAATCTACAACATCCATACCTTCAATTACTTCACCAAAAACAGTATGCTTGTTGTTTAACCATGGTGTAGCTTTATGTGTAATGAAAAATTGACTTCCATTGGTGGTAGGTCCTGAGTTTGCCATTGATAAAATACCTTTTTTATCATGCACCAAAGAGTCATTGAATTCATCCATGAATTTGTACCCTGGATTACCTGATCCTTGTCCTAAAGGATCTCCCCCTTGAATCATAAAATCTTTAATAATTCTATGAAATACAATACTGTCATAAAACTTTTTATCTTTGTACTCTTCACTAACAAATGGATTTGTTCCTTCTGCTAAAGACACAAAGTTGGCAACGGTAATAGGGGTTATGTCTTGCTCCAAACGAACGATAATATCGCCCATAGAGGTTTTTATATCTGCAAACAAACCATCGCCTAAATCGGCTCTTTTGCTAGTTTTACAGCTCGCCATAAGTAGACCTATAACTGCTAGTAAGTACATTTTTTTAATCATAATAGTCATTTTAATTTACTTAGTTTTTTATTGTTTTTCAATCTGTAAAATGGTGATGGTAGATTTTAAGGGAGTATTACTACCAATTTTATTTTCATCACCGTGATACCCAAATGCCAATGAAGACGGGAATAAGAACGTAGCACGTTCATGTACTTTTAATAATTTAACAGCATCTCGAAGGCCTTGAAAAAGTTCTTGTTTGTCTACTTTGTAAGTGACAACACCAATGTCTTTTTTGGAATAGATGGTGTCATTATTTAATGTTAATATGTCATAATTAAATACCACTAAATCATCTGTTTTCGGGGTGTATTCTGTTGTGTCATTAACGGCTAAGTAGTGATACCACGAACCGGAAGCACTATGGGAATAATGCTTTAAGGAGTCTAATTTTATGATATTTTGAATTTTACCTTCTTCGTCTTCTAATAATTTTTGGCTCCTTTCAATAGAGGCTTTGAAAAAACTGCCGCTTTTTGTCTGTACGGGCTTTCTCGGTTTTGGTCCGCCACAGCTACTGAAAATAATCATAAGAAATATAACAGAAACTAATCTCATGATTGTAATTGATTCATATATTGAGGTAATAACGATGTGAAATAAAGGATAGTATCTTCTATAGAGTCATCACTTTTTCCACCTGCGGCATTGGTATGACCTCCTCCATTAAAGTGCTTTCTTGCAAAATCATTTACCGAAAAATCACCTACTGACCTGAAAGAAATTTTTAAAATCCCTTCTTCTTTATTTTCAATAAATATAACAGCAAAACGTATTCCATCTAACGTTAGACCGTAATTGACGAAACCTTCTGTATCACCTTTTTGGTACTTGTACCTGTCTAATTCTTCTTGGCTAAGCGTAATGTATGCCGTTTGTTGCTCTTGCAGAATAACCATATTCTTTAGAGCACAACCTAATAAATGTAATCTGCTAGGTGAATTGGTGTCGTAAATGCGATGATGAATTTCTGTGCCTTCTGCACCTTTATCCATAAGTTCTGCTACAACTCTATGTGTGTTGCTGGTGGTTGCTGCGAACTTGAAGGACCCAGTATCTGTCATTATTCCTGTATAAATACAGTTGGCCATTTCTGAAGTAATACTATGGGTATCACCTAATTTACGAAGTAAGCTGTAGACCATTTCACATGTAGAACTCATGGTCACATCAGAATACATAATTTCTGCATAATCAGATGGTTCTTGGTGATGATCGATCATAACAAATGTAGCATTCGCTGATTCTAATATTCCACTCATTTGGCCCACTCGCCCTAAGTGATTGAAATCTAGCGTGAATATCACATCTGCATTATTGATGCATGATTTTGATTGTGTATTTTCCTTTTCGAAATTTAATATTTGATCCGCACCTGGCATCCATTTTAAAAACTTAGGAAAATCGTTAGGCGAGACAATACTTGCGTTATGGCCACCATTAATAAGATAATGCCAAAGTGCCAACGTTGAGCCAATAGCATCACCATCAGGATTTTTATGTGGAATAATCGCTATTTTCTTTGAAGAAGAAAGTAGCTCTTTAAGCGCATTTAGGTGCTCTAAATTCATGGCGGCAAAGATACAATTTAATAATATAGGCTTTAAATCGAATACCTTAATTTTGTTAAGACTTAATTATTTTACATGAAAATTTCTTTGATTTCTCTTTTGTTTACATGCTTATCCTGCACAACAACAAAAACGGCTTTAGGTGATGCAATTGAAACTGCCGATTTTGTACTGGCATTTGGTTCTTGTAATAGAACCGATTTACCTAATCTTTTATGGGACGACATTTTAAAAACAAAGCCAGATGTTTGGGTGTGGGGTGGTGATAATATTTACGCGGATACTGATGATATGCAGGTTTTAAGTGAAATGTATTCCAAGCAAAAGCAGGTAGAAGGGTACGCGAAATTAGTAGAGACTATTGATATTATTGGTACATGGGATGATCATGATTACGGTTTGAATGATGGAGGAGTGGAGTATATGGCAAAAGACGAAAGTCAACAGGAATTTTTAAATTTCATGAATGTCTCTCTTGATAGTCCATTACGAAAACAAGAAGGGGTGTATATGTCGAAAGAATATGTAGTAAAAGACGGAACTATACATGTGATTGTTTTAGATACACGTTATTTTAGAACGCCCCTAACGCCAGATACCGAAACTAATATGCGTATTAAGCCTAACGACTATGGTGTAGGCACCGTTTTGGGTGAGATACAATGGTTGTGGTTGGAAAATGAATTAAGCAATTCAGAAGCCGATTTCAACGTGATTGTCAGTAGTATTCAATACTTATCGAATGAGCATGGTTTTGAAACTTGGGGTAATTTCCCTCATGAGGTTAATCGCTTAGAGCGATTAATTGTAAAATCAAAGGCAAAGGGGGTAATTATATTGTCTGGAGATCGGCATATTTCTGAGTTCTCAAGAACCAAATTCAAAGGCATGAACTATCCTTTGATTGACTTTACAAGTAGCGGACTTACACATGCTTACAAAGGATTTTCAGGAGAGCCGAACCCATACCGAGTAGGGGAGGTTATTTCTATGGAAAGTTTTGGGGTTTTAGAATTTGATTTTAGCGCTAAGAAGGTTGATTTTGAAATCATTGGGGATAATGGGGTCGTTCTAGAAAAGTTAGAACAAGTCTTTGAATAGTTGTCAGTTATAGGGAAAAATGTATTTTTGCGCAAAAATTAAGATATGAGTACGAATAGAACATTTACCATGATTAAGCCAGATGCCGTTGAGAATGGGCATATAGGTGCTATATTAGAAAAGATTACAGCTTCTGGATTTAAAATAGTGGCTATGAAATATACACAACTTAGCTTAAGGGATGCACAAGAATTTTATGGAGTACACAGAGAGCGTCCTTTCTTTGGGGAATTGGTTGAGTTTATGACAAGAGGAACTATTGTTGCTGCAATTCTAGAAAAAGAAAATGCAGTAGAAGATTTTAGAGCGCTAATCGGTGCAACTAATCCTGCAGATGCTGCTGAAGGTACCATTCGTAAGTTATTCGCTACTGATATTTCAGCAAACGCAGTTCATGGTTCTGATAGTGATGAGAATGCTGCTATTGAAGGCTCATTTCATTTCTCAGGTAGAGAAATTTACTAAATATGAAAAACATAATACAGTAAAAAACCAGCCCTAGGGCTGGTTTTTTACTGTATCTATCCCGCTTTTAAAGAGAAATAGAATACGTATACAGGTTTGTTAAATCAACAACTAGCGTAGTACTAATTTTTTCACTAAATCTTTGCCGATTTCTTCATTAATCATCGAGATGATTTTCGATTTGCCCAAACTTAATTCTTCTCGAAGTACAGAAGAAGAAAGAGAGATAAAGAGGGTGTCGTTTCTTAGTTCTATGTCGGTAGTATAATTGTTGACACCATTTCCCATCAATCTAGCCCAAGCCTCTCTGGCATTTACCTTATTCATTCCTTTTTCCAATTTATTTTTTTGAATGAATGCAGATAGGGCATCTTTCATTGATAAATTGTCGTTCTCTCGTCTCGGCATTATGGCGTTATATTAATAGGTTCAAATCTTTTGTAATGATAAATAATTCCTTGGTCGTTCTTAACGGAGAAGTTACTTTGATTAAGGGATAGTAAAACTTCTTTCCAAGTGGTTAGATTGTTTTTATATTCCATAAAAATGGAATCATTTTCAATACGGATATACAAGGGTTCTGCATCATCAGAAGTTTCATATGTACCATTAAATTTAGGATTCACTTTTTTGCGAAAGCCTTTAAGGGAATCTAACATTATATAGTCAACTGTGCTATTAATTTTATATTCTTTCTTGGTGCCATCAGAAAACCGCACCTCTTTTATTTCCCAATAACCATTTAACAAATGTAACTGCTCCTTTTCTACCGAAGTAGTGCATGAGGTAATAAATAGCAAACTAAATAAACTTATGTATTTCATCATTATAACTTAAATATTTTGTAGGACTGATGAATTTTTTTCACCACATCTTCTGTTCGTTTTGCATGGGTGTCGCTAATGAATATTTGACCAAAATTTTCATTATTTACCAATGTGATTATATGTGATACTCGGTGTTCATCTAATTTATCAAAAATATCATCCAAAATTAAAATAGGGGTTACTTCACTTTGAGATTTCATAAAGTGAAATTGGGCAAATTTCAACGCAATCAAAAATGATTTCTGTTGTCCTTGGCTACCGAATTTTTTTATAGGAAATCCACTAATTTCAAAGTTGAGGTCATCTTTATGAATGCCTACACTGGTGTATTGCAAGGCACGGTCTTTATCAAGATTTTTCTCTAATAAACCAAGAAGCCCATCGTCTACTAATTTACTATCATAGGTAAGCCTTACATTTTCGGTGTTTCCGGTTATTGCTTTATATTGTTCTTGGAAAATAGGGATAAAGGCATCTATAAATGAATTCCTTTTTTTAAATATTTCGGTTCCGTAGGTATTCAATTGTTCATTGTAAACGGCCAAAGTGTCTTTGTTAAAGGTTCGGTTGGCTGCGAAATATTTTAAGAGTGCGTTTCGTTGAGATAGCACTTTGTTGTAGTTGATGAGGTGTTGTAAATAGATTTTATCCGATTGTGAGATAACCCCATCAATAAATTTTCTACGGGTTTCACTACCTTCAATTATAAGGTCTCGATCTGCTGGTGAAATCATTACCAAGGGCAGAAAGCCAATATGATCTGCAAAACGGTCATACGCTTTGCCATTTCTCTTGATAATTTTTTTATTGTTCTTTTTTAGACTACAGACTACTTTTTCGTCCCGATTGTCTTTTTCAAAAGTTCCATCAATTACAAAAAAATCAGACCCATGTCGTATGTTCTGAGAAGAAATAGGATTAAAATAGCTTTTTCCGAAGGATATATGGTATATGGAATCTAGAATGTTGGTTTTTCCAACCCCATTATCACCAACAAAACAATTTATTTTAGAATCGAATACAAGTTCTTTGGACTCAAAATTTTTATAATTAATTAATGATAATTGTCTCAGCAGCATTAAAATTCTTGAATTTTGGGATTTGATAAGCGAAAACTACCTTATAATATCCAAAAATAACGAATAAATACACCATAGGATTTCAATAAAAACTTTATTTTTGCGCGACCAATAAATATAGATATGGCTACATATAAGAAAAGAGGATATAAACCCGAAACTAAAGCTGAAAAGCAAGAATTCGATGAACAGGAAAGTACTACAGCAGAAGTATTTAGTTCGTTGGATGAAGGAGCTTCTAGATCAGAGGAGTGGGTTTCTAAAAATCAGAATTACATATTGGGTGCCATTGGAGTTGTAGCTATTAGCGTTTTAGGTTATTTAGCCTACAGCCAATTTGTGGTTAAACCTAAGGAGGCAAGTGCAGCGAATGAAATGTACTATCCACAACAATATTTTGATCAAGCCTTGGCTAGTACTACAGCTAAAGATTCGTTATTTACATTGGCTTTGGAAGGTGCTGAAGGTAAATACGGTTTTAAAGATATTATTGAAGAATACAGAGGTACCCAGGCTGCAAATTTAGCTAACTATAGTGCGGGTATGTCATATTTGAATATGAATAAATACCAAGAAGCAATTACTTATTTAGAGGATTTTAGCTCTGAAGACGCTGTTCTAGGTGCTTTAGCGAAAGGTGGATTGGGAGATGCTTTCATGCAATTAGGCCAACCCTCTGACGCTTTAGGGTACTATGAAGCTGCCGTTGCGCACAGCAAAAATGATTATACTACACCTAAATTTTTATATAAAGCTGGTGTAACAGCGTTGGAAATGGGTGAAAAGGATAAGGCCTTTGGCTTCTTTCAAAGAATTAAGGACGAGTATCCAAAATCTGAAAATGCAAATTCTATAAATGCTTTTATAGGAATGGCTAAAAGTGGAGCATAATGGCTACAATTAATAAAAATTTATCAGTTTACGATAAAACAACAATCCCAAATGCGAAAGGTCTTCGGTTTGGGATTGTTGTTTCAGAATGGAATGCTGAAATTACCGAAGGACTTTACTCTGGTGCTGAAGAAGCATTATTAGATTGTGGGGTCGAAAAGCAAGATATAACAAGATGGAATGTTCCCGGAAGTTTTGAATTAACTTTTGGCTCCAAGAAAATGATAAATACCCAAAATGTTGATGCCGTTATAGCAGTAGGTAGTGTTATACAAGGAGAGACTAAACATTTTGATTTTGTTTGTGATGCCACCGCACAAGGGATAAAAGATTTAAATATTATTATGGATGTTCCCGTAATATTTTGTGTGCTCACGGATAATAATATGCAACAAGCCATAGACCGTAGTGGAGGTAAGCACGGTAATAAGGGTGCTGAAGCAGCAATCGCAGCAATTAAAATGGCTGTTCTTGGCAGCTAGTTTTCTATTATTTTGACTTCATCTTGTTTTGCGTTCTAATTTTAACTCCCTACTTAGGCTTCATTGCTGTTAACAAATTTTAGCATTCCGAATAGCCCCTATTTTTCAATTTTAAGTAACTTTGGTATTATGGGGATGTTTAGTAAAATAACTAGGTTACAAAAAAACAGACAATTTGATTACAATCCTAGATTTTATGATAATAAGGATAAAGCTAATCCGTATAAAATAGAGCCAAAGTTTGACCAATTTCGAAGTACTCTCCAAACATCACGTGGATTAAAGAATAAAATCAATAGTGCTTTTGACGATACCAAACGAAAAGGTGATCGTAATATCAAAATTAGGATGGCCGTAATCTTAGCTATTCTAGTGTTTGTTTTTCTTTTTATTATTGATTTTGACCTCTCAATTTTCTTTTCTAAATAATGGCCGATATCATTAGACTATTACCGGATCATGTAGCCAATCAGATAGCTGCAGGTGAGGTGGTTCAGCGTCCATCTTCAGTAGTTAAGGAATTAATGGAAAATGCTATAGATGCAGAAGCAACTGAAATTCAACTTATTGTCAAGGATGGAGGTAAGACATTGATCCAAATAGTAGATAACGGCAAGGGTATGAGTGGTACTGATGCTCGTTTGAGTTTTGAACGGCATGCCACTTCCAAAATTCAAAAGGCTGAAGATTTATTTAATTTGCATACCAAAGGTTTTAGAGGTGAGGCACTTGCCTCTATTGCAGCGATAGCACATGTTGAAATGGTTACGAAGACTGAAGATGATGAAATTGGTACGCGAATAAAGATTGAGGGTAGTAAAGTAGTAACACAAGAAGTGGTGGTTGCCCCAAAAGGTACTTCGATGCTTGTTAAAAATTTGTTTTTCAATATTCCTGCGAGACGAAATTTTTTAAAATCGGACCAGGTAGAGTATCGACATATCACTGATGAATTTCATAGAATTTCGTTGGCGCACCCTCAAGTTGCATTTAGTTTTTACAACAATGGGAGTGATGTTTTTCAGTTGCCGGCCAATGATTTTAGAAAACGTATAGTTCATATTTTTGGAAGAAAGACAGACGAGAAATTGGTGCCTGTTGAAGAGGAAACTCAAGTAGTAAAAATATCAGGGTATATTCAAAAACCTGAATTTGCCAAAAAGAGTAGGGGAGAGCAATTTTTCTTTGCCAACAATCGCTTTATAAAAAGTCCATATTTACATCATGCTATATTAGGAGCTTTCGAAGGATTAATACGCCCAGGAACACACCCAGGTTATTTTATTAATTTAGAGGTAGCCCCTAGTACCATAGATATAAATATTCATCCTACTAAAACAGAGGTGAAATTCGATGATGAACATACTTTATACGCTATACTTAAATCTACGGTTAAGCATAGTTTAGGGCAGTTCAATGTAATACCTGCATTAGATTTTGACCAAAATCAGAATTTAGAAACACCTTATGGTGATCAAAGAAAGCAAGTTGGGATACCACAAGTGGTTGTAGATTCCTCATTTAATCCATTCGAAGACGTTAAACCTATAAAAGGTAGTTCAGCAGGTAATTATTCAAAGCCGAGTGTTAAAGGGTGGGAGAATTTGTATGCTGGTTTAGATGCAGGTGTTGAAGGTACTAACCATAGTACGATAGAATTTGAGTCTGAAGTGGTAAATAGTAGTATTTTTGATGGCGAGAATGAAGCTGTCGATCATATCACTACTACGTTTCAATTACGTAAAAAATACATAATCACCACCATAAAATCTGGTATGGTAGTCATCAATCAGAGTAGGGCGCATCAACGTGTGCTTTATGAAAAATTTTTAAAGAATATTACTATAAAAGAAGCTGTGAGCCAGCAACTATTGTTTCCACTTACATTATCATTTTCACCTAGTGAAATAAGTATCCTAAAGGAAATAAAAGAAAATTTATGTACAGTAGGTTTTGTTTTTGGAGCGATAGATGAGGATGGAGTTGAAATTAAGGGTGTGCCTGTTTTGGTAGCAGAAAGCGAAGTTCAAATGATAATGGAACAGCTGATGTCAGATTTTCAGCAAGAAGTGCCCGGTGATAGTTTTTCGCAAAGCGATATGCTTGCTAAAACACTTGCGAAGACATTATCTGTAAAGACAGGAGAAACGTTAGATGAGGTTTCTCAGGTTAAATTAGTCAATGACCTGTTTGCCTGTAAGGAAACAACATTGAGTCCGTTTAACAAGAAAGTATATATTATGATAACCGAGAATGATATTGAACGAAAATTTATTTAAATGGGTAGACTAACTGAAACAATCAAACACTTACTTATAATTAACGTACTGTTTTTTATAGCCACTCAAATGTTTGGCGAACAGATGTATGAGTGGTTCTCGCTTTACTTTCCCAAGAATGAGCATTTTCAGCTTTGGCAAATCTTAACGCATATGTTTATGCACGGTGGGTTTATGCACATATTATTCAATATGTATGCATTGTGGGCCTTCGGTACTCCTTTAGAACGTATGTGGGGGAGAAATAAGTTCTTGTTCTTCTACATATCGGCTGGTCTTGGAGCTGCATTGATTCATATAGGGGTTAACTATTATTATTACAATGCGGGAATGAGTGCATTAATCAACTCAGGATTAACCGAAAGCTATATATTGGAGATTATTAATAATGGACAATACAATACAGAATGGTACAGCATTGCGGGTAAATCAACTATCGACAATTTTCTAGGTGCTTTTAATACGCCTGTAGTTGGTGCTTCGGGTGCCATTTATGGTGTATTGGTAGCCTTCGGAATGTCTTTTCCTAATAGTGAGCTTTTCCTTATGTTTATACCAGTACCTATAAAAGCAAAATTCTTTATTCCTGTTCTTATTGCGCTAGACTTATTCTCAGGTGTTACAGGCTATAGTTTATTCGGACAAGGTATCGCACATTTCGCGCATGTAGGTGGAGCCTTATTTGGATTTTTGATGATGTGGTATTGGAAAAAAAATGAATTTAATAATAAGAGGTGGAACTAAGTTATGTCGCAACCCGATTTAAAATATCAGTATAGCAGGTTAAATATAGCTGAAAAGCTAATAGCAATAAACGTTTTAGTTTTTATCGTTAACGGGTTGGTGCCTTTTCTTTTGGGGATTCCAAAAAATAGTTTTGTGCAGTGGTTTGAATTGCCGAATGATATAGTAGGTATTGCATTTCAGCCATGGTCAATCGTCACATATTCCTTTTTTCACAGTGGTTTTGGGCACCTGTTTTGGAATATGTTGCTTGTTTATTTTGTAGGCCGCATATTTCTTAATCTGTTTGATGCAAAACGTTTCTTAAACGTGTATATACTGGGTGTCATTTTAGGTGGTTTGTTTTTTGTTTTAGGTTATAACATTTTCCCTGCTTTTTTTAATACCAATGCGTATCTAATTGGTGCATCGGCAGGTGCAAGTGCTGTGCTTATTTTTGTTTGTACCTATTTGCCCAATCAAGAAGTACGGGTTGTCTTTTTTAATGTTAAACTATGGTACATAGGTGCATTTGTTGTTCTTACAGATTTGATACAATTACCTTTAAGTAATTCTGGGGGCCATCTGGCACATTTAGGAGGGGCATTTTTGGGTTACTTGTACGCTAGTCAATTGTTAAAGGGAAAAGATATAGGATCCGGTTTTTCAAAATTCATGGACGCTTTTGTAAACGTATTCAAGAGGACAGAAAAAAAAGCACCAATGAAAACTGTTTACAAGAATAAACGAACTAGTAATAGTTCTTCTTCAACCGTGGATTATGATAAAAAGACGCATCAAAAAAAGATAGACGCCATTCTTGATAAAATAAGTAAGTCTGGTTATGAAAGCCTTTCTAAAATAGAAAAGGATTTTTTATTTAAGGTAGGTAAAGAGAATTGATCACTATGAAAGAAGTTTCTTTTTTTCATAAGCTGATGTTTCTAGTAAATATGTTGTTTTCTTTTTGCCTTTTACTCGCTTGCATAGTGCCATATACCTCTTCTGCTAGTTTGGCTTTTATAAGTTTAGCGGTTCCCTTATTAGTACTGGTCAATATGTTATTTTTTTTATTTTGGTTGGTACAGAATAAATTTTTAATGCTACTGCCACTTTCTATATTGGTCTACGGGTACTTTGCGTTAGGTACTTTTATTGGGTTTAATAGCACTACCACGTCTGATAAAAATGAAGATATAGTGTCTATTATGAGTTTTAATAGTTTAGGCTTTAAGGGGAAGAAAGATGAATGGGAAAGTACTGCTGGTGATACTATTGTTCAGTTTATCAAAAATGAAAATCCAGACATTATATGTTTTCAAGAGTTTGATTATCGAAAAGTAAGGTCTCATTATTTTGAAGAGTATCCTTATAAATATGTGGATTTTGACTCAGATAGAGAACGTGTCATACAAGCAGTATATTCTAAGTATAAGATTATAAAAAAAGACCTTTTAGAATTCCCGAAGTCCTCTAATAGTGCTATTTATGTCGATGTTAAATTTAAAACGGATACATTGCGTATCTATAACCTGCATTTAGAATCCCTAAATATTAGACCGAATAATATTAAAAGAGAACGTTCTGATAGATTATTAGCTAGATTAAGAAATTCATTCCAAAAACAGCAAGAACAGTCAGAAATTGTTCAGCAGCATATGGATAAGAGTCCTTTTCCAAATATCGTATGTGGAGACTTTAATAACAATCAATTTTCAAGGGTCTATTTCAATATAAAAGGTGATTTAAAGGATAGTTTTTTAGAGAAAGGACATGGATATGGTCAAACAATCAACTTTTGGAAATTCCCATTTAGAATCGATTTTATTCTAGCCGATACATCATTTCAAATCCTATCTCATAAGAATTATAATATTGATCTTTCAGATCATGAGCCAATTATGGCGACTATTAAAATTCAGAATGAATAAATAGGCAATCTACTATATCTGCAAGTATATGAAGCAGAAAAGCCAAGCCGAAAACTCTTGTTTTCTTAATAGAAAAAAGTACTATATATAATGCTATAGCCCAATAGTTATGTAATGGATGAAAATTTATACTACACCGATTAGGGTCAAACATCGGATTTGCTAAGATATGGTCCACGTCAATAAGTATGCCCGACAATAGAATGATTGCAACCCAAACTCGATTGTCTTTGTAAAAGTAAAATGTGATTAAAATGGGAACAATAAAATGTATCCCATAATGAGCTAAAAACCTAATCATTTTCTTTAGGTGGTATGAATTCTTGATTTAGGTAGTTCACGGCATTAGGGCCTACATTGAACAGGAGGTCTAAAATGCTTAAATTGTTTAGAAACCCATGGCGATCACCAAATACCTGAACATAAGGTTCTATAGATAATTGATGTTTAAATTTCGCACTAGCTAAAGATCTAAAATCTTTTTTATTGGCTGGTATTTCTTCAAAAATTTCTGAAGTTGTTTTAGGCATCTCTAATTGAAGACAATCAAAAATTATTTCTATGGTCTTTAAATTGAAATCCAATAATCGTTCAAAAGTTTGCGTATACAACGTTTTAATTTCATCCTCATAGAATTCAAAAAACGGTGAAGTTCTGTAGGCCGTTTCTAATGTACGCCAATGTTGTCGTTGCCAAGGGTATGAATTATCTATTATTACATCCTTATATTTCTTTCGCCCATTGGCTTTGCCTGCATGAACAATAGGGATACTCATAATATGTTTACCTCTATCAGTAGATATATAGGTTCTATTTCTAAAGGTCTGTTTTTGGTAATTGTCTTCTACTTCCCAACATATAGAATGATGCATGATATAACTGAACGTGAGTATGTTCGGAAAATAGGTAGGATGAATTAATTTCATCTGTTTAGTTTTATTTTTTAGTAGTCATATCTAATGTTCAATTAAGAAGCATCAATTCATCTCAATACTACTTAATACCATTATTATAGAGTCAATTAGTTTTTCTACGTTTCCAGAACCAATTTCCTACGAAATATGCCGCCAATAATCCTAAGAAATATTTAAAGTATGATTGCGGTTCACCTTCACCATTTACTGTTGTAAAAATACGGTCCCATCTTGGTTTCCAATTGCTAATTCCCTGTGTGAAATTATCAAAGCTCATCCAAATGAAAATAGGGGTGCCTACAATATGGTTTTCTGGAACATAGCCCCACGCTCTGCTATCTTCAGAGTGATCTCTATTATCACCCATCATCCAATAATAATCTTGCTTAAAAGTATAGCTGGTTGCGGGTTTACCGTTAATATTTATTTGATTACCAGAAACTGAAATTTCATTTCCTTCATATTCTCTAATGATTTTTTTATAAAGCGGTAAAACTTTAAGATTCAAAGCAACTGTAGCTCCTTGTTCTGGAATGTAAATAGCTCCCATCTGACTATAATTCCACGGATAGTCTGGACTTTGAGGAAATAAATTGATGCCCCTTCTTCCTTTCAAAGAGACATTTTGAACAACTGAGTCGATAGTAGAATCATTTCTAAGTATTTCAACCATATTAGCTGTTAAGGGTACAAGCCGCTCACGGTCGGTTACTTCTTTTAATGATAATCTATATTTTGATATAACATTGGCGGGTATACCAGTGCTTTCGGTATAGAGTTCGATTTGTCCGTTTGCTGACTGATTATAACCGATGAGATAACTTCTAAGACTATTAACTTGCTCTTGGTTTAGAGGGTCTGAAAGATACTTTCTTGTATAACCTGTCATGTCGAGTTTCTCAAACAATCGAGATGAAACCCCTTTTGAGCTATATATATTATAATCAAATTGTGGTTTTGCACTGCCAGGGAGCTCCAATTGTTGGCCGTTTATAAAAACATAACCATTGCGCACCTCCAAAGAATCTCCTGGAACACCTACGCATCGCTTTACGTAGTTCGACTTTTTATCTATAGGTTTGTTTACCCCTTTTTCTTTTTTAAAGAATACACGAACGGTATCGGCTGGCCAACTGAAAACCACTATATCATTCCTTTTTACCTTAGTAAATCCTGGAAGTCTAAAATAAGGTAATTGTGGTTTTTTTAAATAGGAAGGTATTCCTAAACCAGGTAAAGTGTCATGAACCATGGGTGCGGCAACTGTTGTCATTGGGGTTCGTGCACCATAATGAAATTTACTTACGAAAAGAAAATCACCTACCCTTAAAGTGCGCTCGAGAGACCCCGTTGGTATTACGTAAGGTTGTATGAAATAAGTATGTACCAAGGTCGCTGCAATAATGGCAAACAAAATGGAGCTCACCCATTCACCCATCGCTGTTTTGGGTTGCAGACTTCTATCATTAATGTATATGATATCTAAAGAATAATTCACATAATAAATGTAAAATCCACATGTGAATACTACTAACCAGGTTTCCAACCTGCTGTTTCTGCCAAAACTTCTAATGGTTTCCACCCAAATAATAGGAAACATCAATAAGTTGATTATAGGGATGAACAAAAGAATTACCCACCACTTTGGTCGATTGATAATTTGCATTAGTACAATGGCGTTGTAAACAGGGATAGCAGCTTCCCATGCCTTTCTGCCAGCTTTAACATATAATTTCCAAGTACCTAAAAAATGTATTACTTGTACAATGAGTATGAAAATAATCCATTGGGTAGCGTTCATGAGTTTTGTTTTTTATAAAAATAAAATGAATTTTATGTACTGCTATTTGATAACATCAATGCCCCATCAGTCTTCTTGTTTGACTATTGTTACGTTAATTAACCAAGGTTTAACACATCGCGCATAGAGAAGACACCTGTTTTGCCAATTATCCATTCGGCTGCGGTTACGGCACCCAAAGCAAAGCCTTGTCTATTATGAGCGGTATGTTTGATTTCGATGCTGTCAACAGTGTTGTTGTAGGTGACTGTATGAGTGCCTGGGGTATTGCTAATTCTTTTAGAGACTATGGGTAATGAACCATTGGTGTCTTCATCTAATTTCCATTGCTCGTAAGCTGAATTCGCAATAACACCTTTAGCCAAGGTTATTGCCGTACCACTCGGAGCATCTAATTTTTGCGTATGATGAATTTCCTCTAAAGTTGCTTTATATTCGGGTAGCTTCTGCATCATTTTGGCTAAATAATTATTTAGCTCAAAAAAAATATTTACCCCAAGGCTGAAATTTGATGCATAAATAAAAGCACCATTCTTTTCCTTACAAAGCGAAATGGCATCGTCATACTGATCTAACCAGCCTGTTGTTCCAGAAATAATTGGAATAGTATTATGTAAACAATTAGTAATGTTGCCATAAGCGGCTTCGGGCATGCTGAAATCTATAGCTACATCTATAGTGTTGAAATCAATATTCTGGGATTCTTTATCTATTCTGGCTACAATTTTATGACCACGTTCCAAGGCAACTTGCTCTATCATTTTACCCATTTTTCCGTATCCAAAAAGTGCGATTCTCATTTTTAAAATTTTATGGTTACGACCATACCGTAATTGGGACTATTGGTCACTTGATTTAAATCAAAATAAGGTTCGAAATCTATACTTAGGTCATCATCAATATTAAATTGCTTTAAATGCGCATCCACATTTGCATCAACAATATTAAACGCATACATACCTATTGCAACAACTAGCCAAAGATCACGATCGCGTTGAAAGCGTTCTTGTTGATACTCAAGATCGTCAAGATCTAAATCTGGATCAGCGCCAACGGTATTGTCCCCGTTTATATCATAAAATTGATCGTCGGTAAAACCGGCTTGTCTTCTTTTAAAAGCAGTTCTAAAGTTTTGATAATTGTCATTGTTATAGGTGTACATATAAATACTACCACCTATTGCGCCAAAGACTAAAGGGACTTTCCAATATCTTTTATTATAAATCTGTCCAAGACCAGGGAATAAAGCAGATAAGAAGGCCGCTTTGCTAGGAGCAAGCGGATTAAATTCTTTCTTACTCTTGATAAACGAAACTGAATCTTGAATAACCATATCTTGTTCGGCAAGAGCGGTTTGAATACTATCTGTTTCTTTGGTAGGTACAGTCTCCTGTTCTTCTTGGGAAAAGCAGAAATTAATAAAAAATAGCAGAATAATAAATAGTATTGATTTGTTAAGCACCTGTAATCAATTTTTTGATACGATCAAATTCTTCCTGAGATTTAAAAGGAATGGTGATTTTCCCTTGAGATTTATCCGAGGCTTTTATATCTACCTTTACAGAAAGGGCATCTGTAAGTTCTTTAATACCTTTTCGAACAAAGACCGCTGGGTCATTTTTAAGTGTTTTTTTTGTCTCTTTCGGAGATTCTTCAGTATGATAAGCTTTTACGGCGCTTTCTGTATCCCTAACGGAAAGGTTATTGCTTATGATTTTTTCATAAAGTGTAATTTGGTCTTGCTTATTTTGAATATTGACCAAAGTTCTTCCGTGTCCCATGCTTAAAAACCCATCGCGCATTCCTGTTTGAATGATAGGGTCTAATTTTAATAAGCGTAAGTAATTAGCAATAGTCGATCTCTTTTTACCAACTCTATCGCTTAATTTTTCTTGAGTAAGATTAATTTCATCAATAAGACGTTGGTAGGATAGCGCAATTTCAATAGGGTCTAAATCTTGACGCTGAATATTTTCCACAAGAGCCATTTCTAAAGACTCTTGGTCATTTGCAATACGTATATACGCTGGTATAGTATCTAATCCTAATAACTTGGATGCGCGAAACCTTCTTTCCCCAGAAACCAATTGATATTCGTTAAACCCTAACTTACGGACAGTAATAGGTTGAATCACCCCTAGTTCTCTAATAGAAGTGGCCAATTCTTTTATAGATTCATCATTGAAATTAGAACGCGGCTGAAATGGGTTTACCTCAATATGTTCTAAATCAAGTTCGATTATATTCCCTACTACCTTGTCTGCGTTTTTGTCAGTTGCAGATTTTATATCATTTTCCGGATCTTTTAGAAGTGCCGAAAGTCCTCTACCTAAAGCTTGTTTCTTTGTCGCTTTTGCCATACTAAACCGTCTGCTTATTTTTTTTGACTATTTCATCAGCCATATTTAAATAATTGGTCGCTCCTTTGCTTGAAGCATCATATTTGATAATACTTTCTCCATAACTAGGAGCCTCACTTAAGCGTACATTTCGTTGAATAACCGTTTCAAAAACCATATCACCAAAATGTTTTCTAACTTCGTCTACCACTTGATTAGATAAGCGTAACCTAGAATCATACATAGTCAATAACATGCCTTCAATGTCCAAATCTGGATTGTGCAGGCGTTGAACACTTTTAATTGTGTTTAAAAGTTTGCCAAGACCTTCAAGTGCAAAATATTCACATTGTATCGGTATGATAACTGAATCGGCTGCGGTTAATGCATTAAGCGTCAATAGCCCTAATGATGGAGCACAATCTATCAAAATATAATCGTAGTCTTTCTTGAGGTGAATAATGGCCTTTTTCATCATATATTCTCGCTCCTCCTTATCAACCAATTCAATTTCAATGGCAACAAGGTCGATATGAGCGGGAATGAGATCAACATTTGGAGAGGTTGTCTGTATAATAGTTTCCTTGGCACTTTTTGTGTGCTCTAAAAGTTGATAAGAACCTAGTTCTACACTATCCACGTCAATTCCAAGACCAGAAGTGGCATTGGCCTGTGGATCGGCATCTATCAACAACACCCTTTTTTCCAATACACCTAGCGATGCAGCTAAGTTCACCGTAGTGGTAGTTTTACCTACTCCTCCTTTTTGATTGGCTATAGCAATTATCTTGCCCATATGTAAAGTAAGTTAGACGGTAAAAATACGATTATTTGTGAGGTTAATGACAGGATTTTGTTAACACTAAGTGAATAACGAAAGCCATTTCACTAAAAAAACGTTAAATTATTAAGTATGAAATGGTTAAGCATACTGATTTAAGGCAGTACAACTTTATATTAAAAACTTATTAAGTTGAATACTAGTTATTCGTTATCTTTTTGTTTTAAGCTGTCCTCATATTCAATGAGATAGATTTCTTCGTTCTTTTTCTTGAGGTAATATTCTTCTCTAGCAAATCTTTCAAGTTCACCTTCAGATGATAATTTTTCAATGATTATTTTGTCTTTTGAAATCTCTTTTTTTAGGAAGTCTTGGGTTTTTTCCAACTTCTTGATTTCGTGTCTTAATTCAAGATGAATAAGCAATGAATTTGTATCAAAAAACAGCATCCAAACGACAAAAAAAGACAATACTAATACATACATATTAGTCATGATCTTGAACCATTTTTTTTGTTTTAAATCTTTTAACGACATTACGATTGCATTAGTTTTTCATTGATAATACTTCTTACGATTTCAACTGCAACTGTATTGTATTTATTATTGGGTATTATAATATCTGCATATTCTTTAGTGGGTTCGATGAATTGTTCATGCATTGGTTTAATGATAGACTGATACTTTTCTAAAGTTTCATCTAAATTCCAGCCACGTTCGTTAACGTCCCTTTTTAGCCTTCTAATAAGTCGCTCGTCGGTATCGGCATGCACAAATATTTTAATATCGAACATTTTACGAATCGCTGGGTTTGTCATAATTAATATTCCTTCAACAATTATAACTTTGGTAGGATGCGTAAGTATTGTTTTCGCTGTTCTATTGCATTCTAAAAATGAATAAACCGGTTGCTCTATCGATTTTCCGTTTTTTAGAGCAATCAAATGTTGTTCTAAAAGAGCAAAGTCAATGGAATTTGGATGGTCAAAATTAGTTTTCCGTCTTTCTTCCAATGATAAGTGAGATAAATCGTTGTAATAGGAGTCTTGGGAAATTACACATACCTCCTCATTAGGTAATTCATTTATAATTTGATTTACCACCGTAGTTTTTCCACAACCGGTTCCACCAGCTATCCCTATAATCAACATACCTATAACTTTAGGGTAAAAGTACATATTTGAACTCCAAAACTCCACAAAACTTAAAATTCAACTTTTATTAACATGGCTTGTATTTCTAAGGCTTATTTTTGCACGATGCAAAATGAACAGGTAAAACCTAATTTTGAGTTTGTAGCTTTAATGGCCTCATTAATGTCTATTGTGGCTTTGGCAATTGATGCAATATTACCTGCTATAACTGAAATTGGCCTATCTATTCATAGTTTGGATCCTACTAGAAATCAGCTACTGGTAACCATGATATTTTTGGGTTTAGGGGTAGGTCAATTATTTTTTGGTCCGCTGTCCGATAGCTTGGGAAGAAAGCCCATTGTTTATTTTGGATTTACTGTTTTTTTAGTGGCTAGTATCATTTGTTTATTGGCACCTAATCTTGAAATCATGCTCATAGGGCGTGTTTTGCAAGGCGTAGGACTTTCAGCACCAAGAACAATCAGTATTTCTATTATTCGTGATACGTATCGAGGTGATTATATGGCCAAAATCATGTCATTTGTAACTGCTTTCTTTATTTTGGTGCCTATAGTTGCACCTGCCATAGGGAAAACAATTATGGACGTGATGGGTTGGGAAGGTATTTTCTATATGCAATTGTTTTTTGCATTATTGGTGGGTGTTTGGTTTTGGAAACGACAGAAAGAAACCTTGAATCCGAATTTTA
Source organism: Maribacter sp. ACAM166 (assembly GCF_005771495.1). Lineage (GTDB taxonomy): Bacteria > Bacteroidota > Bacteroidia > Flavobacteriales > Flavobacteriaceae > Maribacter. The sequence continues at coordinate 74,767 of NZ_VAUW01000007.1, read as the reverse complement.
TGGTACCGTTTTCGCTATCAGTTTTTGTAAGAGGAACTAAAGAAATTTTAAGGTACAAGGAGACTGTTTCTTGTACTATAATTTCAGGATTAATAACAGGCTCATTTTTGGTGTATTTAAGCTCTGCTCAACATGTATTTGAAGAACTGTACGGCCTAACGGAAACCTTTCCCTATGTTTTTGCAGGCTTGGCTTTTTCTGTAGGTTTTTCCACATTAATGAACGGTACATTGGTGTTGCGTTTTGGTATGCGTAACCTTTCTTTTTTGGCATTGGTAATCTTTACGATGATTGCTCTAGGGTATAGCCTTTTATTTTGGAATTCTGAAGATCCAAGTTTAACTATTTTATTGGTGTTTCTATCACTATTGTTCTTGTGTTTGGGCTTTATTTGGGGGAATATGCGTTCTATTGCTATGGAGCCAATTGGTCATATTGCGGGTATAGGTGCGGCTATAACCGGGTTTATTTCTACAATACTGTCTATCCCTATTTCAATTTTTGTGGGGAGTTTTATAAAAGATTCTGTCTGGGCACTTTTTGCAGGTTTAGGTGTATGTGGATTATTGTCCGTTCTACTGTTTTTAGCATTTAAGACGCGTCCGTTGTTTGCTAATAATCATGCGTTTACCAACTAAACCAGGTTGCCTTAAATACTTTTAAACTTTATTCTGTGGTAACTCGCTTACTATCATAAACAGTTAGGTGAGCAATTCATACGTATTTCATGACTATGGACACGTTAAATATCTAAAAAACAGCATAATAGTCATAAATTGAAGTTGTTCAATAGATATGGAATTTTGCAGGATACTAGTTTGGGAAGAATTAAAAAATCAAAAATAATATACATTAGCTTAGGGATACTACTAATATTTTTTCAGGGTGCAAAAATAAGCAACAGATTCAAGACATAGCTTCTTTAAATCTTTTGAGAGGTGAACTACAATTATGTTGGAATGGTCAATTTGGGGAGGTGAATTTTTCTGAATCGTGTAGTTATGAAACAAGAGCGACTTTTAACCTTGCGATTTCATTACTCCATTCTTTCGAATATATTGAAGCTGAGAAAGCTTTTGTTCAAGTTATTGATATTGATCCCGATTGCGCAATGGCCTATTGGGGTGTCGCTATGAGTATTTACCACGGATTATGGGCACCTCCTAAACCTTCTGTTTTGAAGAAGGGTATGAAGCTACTTATATTAGCGGAAAAACTACCTAAATCAGAAAAGGCAACCCACTATATAAATGCAATAGGAGCTTTTTACAAAAATCGGGAAACGATTGATAATCAAACAAGAAAGGAACGCTATGCTCAAAAGATGGAAAGCATGTATCATGAGTATAGTGATGATACAGAAGTCGCTATCTTTTATGCATTGGCTCTTCGTGCTTCGGCCGTTCCAACAGATAAAAGTTATTCGAAACAGCGTAATGCCGGCAAAATTTTGGATGATTTGTTTAAAAATGAGCCTAACCATCCGGGTATTGCACATTATGTTATACACTCTTATGATTATCCCGAATTGGCAAAACTGGGACTTAGTACGGCAAGGAGGTATGCAGATATAGCTCCGAATTCTGCACATGCACAACATATGCCTTCCCATATATTCACAAGATTAGGACTATGGAATGAATCGATTAAAACGAATATTAATTCGGCATCATCTGCCGTTTGCTATGCTGAAAGCGTCTCCACAGGTGCACATTGGGATGAAGAGGTGCATGCTATGGGGTATTTGGTATATGCTTATCTCCAAACTGGAGAAAATAGGAAAGCTGAGGAGCAATATGATTATTTAAAATCATTTAAAAAAATATTCCCCCCAAACTTTAAAATCGCCTATACCGCTGCCGCTATTCCAGAACGCATTGCTGTAGAGAACAAAAACTGGGAAGAAGCTTCAATGTTAGAATTATCACAAATACCTGGATTGGAATGGCATAAATTTCCTTGGCAAAAATCATTACTTCATTTCGCAAAGGCATTGGGAGCAATTCATACAAATAATCTAAAAGCCACTAAACAGGAGTTAGGGTTATTGAAATTTTTTAAAGCAGAATTAACAACTTTAGGGGATACCTATAAAGCAAATCAAGTAGCTATTCAGGTTCAAACTATAGAAGCTTGGCTCGAATTTATAAAGGGCAATAAGGAGGAGGCTTTAAGCCAAATGAGGTATGCAGTGGCTATGGAAAGCAGGACTTCGAAACATCCAGTTACACCAGGTGAAATCTTACCAGCAGATGAACTTTTAGCAGATATGCTATTGAAATCAAATAAGCCTAATGAAGCTTTAGATGCCTATGAGTTAAACCTTCAAAGGCGACCGAATAGGTTTAGTGGTCTATATGGTGCGGCATTAGCAACAAAACATTCTGACAATATAGAGAAGGCCAAATTTTATTTTGAAGCATTGCTTGATCTTACTCAAGATTCTCAAAGTATGCAACCTGAATTGAAAGAAGCTAAAAAATATCTTCAACAAAATGTAGCATCATGAAATGTAGATGGTCATTCTTGATTGTTGGGTTAATTAGTACATGCACAAGCGCATGTAATAGAAATACCAGTAAGATATTACCTATTTATAATCCTTCAGATTTTAATATGGAATTAGTGGATGTTAGTTTACAGTCCAAACATGATAACCACACTGTCTCAGCTTTTGAACTAATAAATCAAAATGGAAAAATAATTACACAAGAAGATTATAAGGATAAGGTATATGTCGTTGATTTCTTCTTTACGAAATGTCCAAGTATCTGTCCAATTATGATAGATAATATGGTTAAAATTCAAAAATGAGTTTATAAATAGTAAAAATTTCATGTTATTATCTGTTTCGGTGACACCTGAAATTGATAGTGTTACAATACTACGAAAATATGCAACTGATAAAGTAGCGATAGATTCAAAATGGAACATAACCACTGGGAGTAAGAAGCATATTTATGAATTGGCTCGTAAAAGTTATTTTGCTGTTGTTGAGCAAGGTGATGGAGGACAGCAAGATTTTATACATACCCCAAATTTTATATTGGTTGATAAGAAACGCCAAATAAGAGGTGTTTATGATGGTACTAAAGATGAAGAAATACTTCGTTTGTTTCGAGACTTAAGAATTCTTGTAGACTCATAATAAATACATTAAATTTTAGTTTGTACTAATTCGAAAATCACTCCTTAAAAGTAGAATAAAGTACTGGCTAAATTATGTCTGAAAATTAAATCCTTCACCAAACCCGATTTTTATTTCGGTTTGATGAAGGATAAGTTTGTGTAATTAGACGCTACAGGTAATGGCCTGAAAACAAATTTTAGAGGGCACTATCCATAATCTCTTTCACCACTTCTGGATTTAAAAGTGTGCTTGTATCACCTAAATTGCTCGTATCCTTACTTGCGATTTTACGTAAAATTCGACGCATGATTTTACCACTACGGGTTTTAGGTAACCCAGATACAAACTGAATTTTATCTAATTTAGCGATAGGTCCTATAAGTTCGGTTATCTGTTGATTTATCTCTTTCCTAAGATTATCCCGGTCTCTGCTTTCACCTATTTCTTTAAGGATAACATACCCATAAAGTGCATTTCCTTTTACATCATGCGGGAAGCCAACAATAGCAGATTCTGCTACAGCTGGATGCTCATTTATTGAATCTTCAATCGGCGCAGTGCCTAAATTATGACCTGAAACAATAATAACATCATCAACTCGGCCTGTGATTCGGTAATAACCCACGGCATCCCTAAGGGCGCCATCACCTGTGAAATACATATTTTCGTAGGCTGAAAAATAGGTTTCTCTATATCGATCGTGATTTCCCCAAATGGTTCTAGCGATTGAAGGCCATGGAAATTTTATGCAAAGACGACCATCTTCTTGATTTCCTTTAATTTCCTTACCATTCTCATCCATAAGTACGGGCTGAATACCAATGAAGGGAAGTGTTGCATAAGTTGGTGTCGTTGGTGTCACATACGGTATTGGCGTAATCATAATGCCACCAGTTTCTGTTTGCCACCATGTATCTACAATAGGGCTATTTTTCTTACCAATGTTATTGTTATACCAATGCCATGCTTCCTCGTTGATAGGTTCACCAACAGACCCTAAAACTTTAAGACTTGATAGGTCATGCTTTTCAACATATTCCAATTTCTCTTTAGCCAAGGCCCTAATGGCCGTAGGTGCGGTATAAAATTGATTTACCTTATGTTTTTGAATTACGTCCCAAAAGCGACCATAATCTGGATAGGAGGGAACTCCTTCAAACATTAGTGTGGTTGCACCATTGGCTAATGGGCCATATAAGATGTAAGAATGCCCAGTAATCCAGCCTATATCTGCGGTACACCAATAGACATCGTTTTCTCCATATTGAAATACGTTTTTAAAAGTATATGCCGTATACACCATATAGCCAGCGGTGGTATGAACCATTCCTTTCGGTTTGCCTGTTGAACCAGAAGTATATAGTATGAATAATGGGTCTTCTGCGTCCATAATCTCAGCAACACAGTCAGCATAAGCATCATCCAATAAAGGTTGCAACCATTTATCTCTACCCTTTTCCATATGAATTTCGGAGCCTGTTCGTTTTACTACCAAAACATTTTTCACTCCCGGACTTTCTTCTAACGCTTTATCAACTATTCCTTTTAAATCAATTGATTTAGTCCCTCTGAAAGAACCATCTGAAGTAAGTACCATTTTACAATCAGAATCATTGATTCTAGTAGATAAAGCATTTGCAGAAAACCCTGCGAACACTACAGAATGTATTGCGCCTATTCGTGCACAAGCCAATAGTGCAACAGAAAGCTCAGGTATCATGGGTAGGTAAATACAAACACGATCACCTTTTTTCACTCCATGATCCAACAATACATTGGCCATACGGCAAACCCTTTCGTGCAATTGCCTATAAGTGATATGAATCGCTTCCTCTTTCGGGTCGTTTGGTTCGAATATTATTGCAGTTTTATTTCCTCTAGTTGGTAAATGACGATCAATACAGTTTTCGGTTATGTTCAATTTCGCGCCTTCGAACCATTTAATCTCGGGCTTTTTAAAATCCCAACTCAATACATTATCCCAGCGCTTACGCCATACAAAATGTTCTTCTGCAATTTCTTCCCAGAAAGCTTCAGGGTTGCCAACTGATTTACGATATACTTGAAAATATTCCTCTAAATGCTTTATGTGATAATTACTCATTCTACAACTTGATTTTTATATGCTTTAGTGCTGTGAACACCTATTTGATTTTTAAAATGCAATTTGATTTAGTGTAACTAATGTCCTGTCGCTTCACCGGCTCCACTAGGTATTCTAATATTCTCTACAATTTCTTGTACGTATTCTGGTGGTTCAGGTGTAAATTGTAAAACGACAATCGATACTATAAAGTTAGCAATCATAGCAATACTACCGAAGCCTTCGGGTGAAATACCAAGCCACCAGTCAGCTTGAGTTCCGCCACCAAACCAACCGAACTTAAATTTGGTCATATAGAAAAGCATTAGCAAAATACCGACAATCATACCGCTAATAGCTCCTTCTTTATTCATTTTCTTATAAAAAATACCGAGTACTATTGCCGGAAAAAATGAAGCTGCTGCCAAACCAAAAGCTAGTGCCACAACGGCTGCCACAAAACCAGGCGGATTGATACCGAAATAACCTGCAATAACAACGGCGACTGTAGCTGAACCTCTAGCAACCCATAATTCTGCTTTATCCGATATATTAGGATTAAATACTTTTTTTACCAAGTCATGCGAAACTGATGCTGATATCACCAGTAAAAGACCGGCTGCTGTTGAAAGTGCAGCGGCAAGAGCCCCGGCCGCTACTAAAGCAATTACCCATGCAGGTAAATTTGCAATTTCAGGATTAGCCAACACCATGATGTCATTGTCTATGGTAAGTTCGTTTTTTTGTTTATCGGCTACATATTGAATTTTACCGTCAGCATTTTTATCGTCAAAAGCCAATAGTCCGGTTTCTTCCCAGTTTTTAAACCAAACGGGCATATTTGAATATTCTTTCTCACTGACTGTATTGATTAAGTTCGTTCTTGCAAATACGGATACAGCAGGTGCAGTTGTAAATAAAATAGCAATTAAAAGAAGAGCTAAACCTGCAGATTTACGTGCGTCCTTCACTTTTTTTACTGTAAAAAACCGTACGATTACGTGGGGTAAACCTGCAGTACCAACCATTAATGCCAGGGTAATTGCAAATACATCGGTCAATGATTTAGAGCCATTGGTATATTTATTAAACCCCAGTTCGGTTGAGAGTCCGTCTAATTTGTCAAGTAAAAAGGTTCCTGAACCATCATTCAGAGTAGAACCCATGCCCAATTGTGGAATTGGGTTTCCTGTCATCTGTATCGAAATAAAAATAGCAGGTACCATAAAAGCAAAAATCAAAACACAATACTGTGCTACCTGTGTATAGGTGATACCTTTCATGCCGCCTAAAACGGCATAAAATAAAACAATGACCATTCCTATAATTACGCCAGTGTCGATATCTACTTGAAGAAATCTAGAGAAAACCACACCTACACCTCGCATTTGGCCGGCGACATACGTAAACGAAACTATTAGCGCACAGATAACTGCAACGATACGTGCCGTTTTAGAATAGTATCGATCACCAATAAAATCGGGAACCGTAAATTTTCCGAACTTACGTAAATAAGGAGCCAATAATAGTGCCAATAAAACATACCCACCAGTCCATCCCATTAGGTATACGGAGCCATCATATCCAGCAAAGGAAATAATACCTGCCATAGAAATAAATGAGGCGGCCGACATCCAATCTGCGGCAGTAGCCATTCCGTTGGCAAGTGGAGATACTCCGCCACCGGCAACATAAAAGTCCTTTGTTGAACTGGCTCTAGAATATATTGCGATTCCGATATAAAGGGTAAAGGTAACCCCTACTAAAATATACGTCCAAGTTTGAACACTCATTTTATGGTTTTTTGGTGGTTGATTTTATGTTGGTCTATTCGTTGTAGTTGTATTTTTTATCCAATTTGTTCATTAACCGCACATAAACAAATATGAGGATTACGAAAACATAGATTGAGCCTTGTTGGGCAAACCAGAAGCCTAATTTAAAACCGCCAATTTTTATGGTATCCAAGGCATCTTTAAATAATATGGCAGCACCGAAGGAAACTATAAACCATATTGATAATAGTATAAATAGATACTTCGCGTTCTCTTTCCAATACGCTGATGCTTTCTTTTGTTTTTCTGACATTTCAATTCAAATTACAATGCAGTAAATTAGGTAAAAAAGTTTAATTAGGTAGGTAAACTACGCCACTAGAAGAATCTTTTTTTGCACCTGTAACAGAAGAGAGAACATTTGTTTGTTGTTCAGCCCGTAATACACCCATTAAAGCAAAGACCAGTGCTTCCTTAAATTCAATAATAATTTTTTCTGGTATGATTACTTTAGTAGCTTCACCCAATTTGTTTTGTAAGGTTTCTATTAAGAAAGAATTTAAAGCACCTCCACCAGTTACTAGCAATCGTTGTTTTTCATGGTTAGCGTTTAATTTAACCTGTTGTGCTATTTTATCACAAATATGGTGAATACTGGTGTGTAGTAAATTCTCAATAGCATCTATAGTATCTTCTACTATAGGTACAACCTCTTCTAAAAACCATTCATAACCAATAGATTTTGGATGGGGTAGCAGGTAGTATTTAAGGTCGTTCAATCGATTCAACATACCCTCATTTACGTTGCCACTTCTTGCTAATTTACCATCCTCATCATAATCTAAATTAACCTTTCTGGTGATGTAGTTTAAAATCATATTTGCCAAACCGATATCATACGCAATTCGTTTGTCTTTGACTTCAAACGATATATTGCTAATTCCACCAAGGTTAAGACAGAAATCATATTCGTTAAAGAATATACGGTCCCCAATGGGTACTAATGGTGCTCCCTGTCCGCCAAGGGCTACATCATTTGTTCGAAAATCATTGATTACCGTATGGCCACTGGCGTTTGCTAAATGCTGACCTGATCCTACCTGAAAAGTAACACCCATTTCAGGCCTGTGGTGCGTAGTATGCCCATGACTTGCTATATAATCGACTTCCAGCTCATTATCATTAATAAATGCTAATGCCTGTTCGCCCAACCACGTACCATATCTATTATGTAATTCAATTAATTTTTCTGCGGATAAATCAATTGCATCCTTAAGCGAATTCAGGTTTTCTGAACTGTAGGATACACTTTTGGTTTTCTTTATATCGAATTCCCATGTGCTATTTTTCTCCCAAATATGGCAATAGGCTAGGTCTAAACCGTCTAAAGAAGTGCCGGACATTAGACCAATGATTTTATATACTTTCATTTTCAATATTTTTTTTGATGACTATCGTGTTGATACCATAGGCTAATATCCAATTAACTCAGGGATACTGGTAGTTTGCCTTTCGCTTTTAATGTTCCCAAAAAATGTTCGGTGGCCACATCTTGAAACTCCTTAAAATTTTGATAGGCAATAACGGTAGCAACTGTTTTAACGGTATTAAAAAACTTTAGCGCATACGGATTTCCAAAATGATACAGAACTACTTTCTTCGTTTGTATGAGGTGATTGACAAAATCGATTTCCTCTTGTAGGAACCCAAAATTATTCGTGGGTTTAATCTGCGGGGGAGTCAGAAGTAAAAGAACCTCAGTTTCATTGGTGATTTCATGTTTCATCTCCTTTATAGCTGCTAAGATTTCCTCTTCAGTTTGATTGGTGCTATAGCGTTTTATGGTGATTGTACAATGATTGGTTTTTCTAAATTGTTCAATAGCATACGAGGTGCCTACCTGTAGAGTGAGTGACTGCTTAGCAATTTTACGATTTAGCACACTTGGATCTGTTAAACTTCCTTTCAAGCCTGTGTTTTGAAAAGCCTTTACTTTTAGTTTCCAGATGCGTTCAATGCTTTTATTAATTTGAGTTTCGGAAGCATTTTCTAGAATCATCTGTATTCCCTTTTCTATATGTTCGGCAAAACATAATACGTCATTTCCGGCATCAAATGCCAGCCATTCCAATTCACCGGGAACGGGATAATTTTTTGAAACTGCATGCATGTTCAAGGCGTCGGATATCACCACACCTTCAAACCCCATTTCGTTTCTAAGGACCCCAGTAATGATATCTTTATTGATGCTAGAAGGTTGATTTGTGTCTGTAGTCAATGCGGGAACGGACAAATGTCCGACCATTACTGAATCCACGCCTTCATTTATGAGTTTTTGAAAAGGATATAGCTCATTCTGCACAAGCTCAACTTTTGTTTTGTCAATTACCGGTAATCCTAAATGAGAATCTGTCGCCGTATCTCCATGCCCAGGAAAATGTTTTATACTCGTTAGCACACCTTCACTTTGTGTTCCTTTTATATATGCCTTTGCTAAGGAAACTACATTTTCCTTAGTATCGCCAAAAGAACGATAACCAATAACAGGATTATCTGGATTCGTGTTAATATCAACTACAGGAGAAAGATTCCAATGAATCCCAACTGCTTTACAGTCTTTGGCAATTTGTTTCCCTACCTCAAAAGTCAGGTCTACATTATTAACATTCGCGCCTAAGGTGATAGCGTACGGGTATTGAGGCGTGTTTTCTATACGCATAGCAAGTCCCCATTCGGCATCAATAGCTATTAATAGGGGATAAGTGGCCGCTTTTTGATATCTGATGATGAGGTTTTTTAATACCTCAAAACTATTTTCATTTTGCACTACTTTTTTCTTTCCTTCGAAATTAGTAGCTGCACTTGCTCTAGAATGAAAGAAACAAAGTCCGCCAACGTGGTACTTTGAAATTAGTTTTTCAAGGCGTACTATTTCTTCTTCTGTATCATTAATGAAAGCTGCAGGCATAAATAGTTGACCTACTTTTTCAGGAGTAGAAAGGTTGTCAAGAGCTTCTGAAGTTGATATGATCTTATTCATTGGGAACTGTGGTTTTTTTACCGAAATCTGCGGGATAGGAAATGAATTTTATTAAGAAAAGAGCAGGTAAAGCTGCAAGTACAACCCATATAAAAAAGCCGTCATACCCTAACCATTGCTGTATGTAGCCGCTAATCATACCAGGCAGCATCATGCCTAATGCCATAAAACCCGTTGCTATGGCGTAATGTGATGTTTTTGATTTGCCGTCTGAAATATAAATGAGATACATGAGGAAGGCTGCAAAACCGAATCCATACCCGAATTTTTCAAAAATAACGGTTGCGGTGACTGCATAAATATTAGTCGTATTGGTTACGGCCAATATTGCATATAAGATATTAGGAAGGTTAAGGGACAATACCATAGGCAACATCCATTTCTTTAGACCATCTTTTGAAATTAATATCCCACCAAGAATTCCTCCGATAGAAAGAAAAATAACTCCTGCCGTACCAAAGATGGTTCCAAGCTGTTCTGTTGAGTAGCCCAAGCCTCCTTTGTCAGGGGTGTCCAAAAGAAAAGGTGAAGCCATTTTTACCAATTGTGATTCACCTAAACGATAGGTTAAAATAAAAGCTAACGCAATACCAATACCCGGTTTTTTGAAGAAGGATGAAAACACTTCTAAAAATCCTTGAGGTTTTTCCTTTACTTCTGCATTTTCCGATTCATATTTTGGAGTGACAAAAAAGTTTGCGACAGTCATAATCAACATTAAAAAAGCTGCTGCCGACATGGTTATGCTCCATGCCTTTGTATTATCACCATATTTGTTTTCTAGGAATCCGGCTAAAACCACAATCAACCCTTCACCGGTTACCATTGCTAATCTGTAAAAAGTACTTCGCATACCTACAAAAAAAGACTGTTTCTTTTCAGTAAGCCCAAGCATATAATAACCATCTGAAGCAATATCATTGGTAGCTGAAGCAAATGCGGCCATCCAGAAACAGGCCAATGAAGAAATGAAAAACATATTGGTCGGTAGAGTCAATCCAACTCCTAAAAGCGCAACTGCAATTGTGAGTTGCATTGCTAAAAACCATTTTCGCTTGGTACTTTTTAAGTCTACAAAAGGACTCCATAATGGTTTCAATACCCATGGTAAATACAATAAACTGGTATAAAGCCCAATATCTTCATTGCTTACACCTAATTTTTTATACATGATTACCGAGACGGTTACCACTAGTACATATGGTAAACCTTGTGTGAAATATAGAACAGGTACCCATGCCCATGCTCCTTTATCTTTTTGTACCATATTATTTCGTGAGTCTTTTAAGATTTATTAGCATAGGTTCTGTTTCAACACCATACACATCTATAAAACTGAGCCCTATAAAGTTGCTTGAGATTTGCTCTTTTGGAATGTGAACCTTATTAGAAATACCATTTGTAAATATCTTTGAAATTAGTTTTTTAATCGGATAGTCTTCTTTTTGGTTACGACCAGATTTATAAATTAAGACGTAACGCATACCAATTGTGTCATCAAAATGAAGGATAAAATCTCTTTCCGTTTGTTCGGTGTCTATCAGAAGGGGAGCTTTTACTTCTCTGTTTTTTGAAAATGGGAAAGCCGGATTTAGCGCTGGCATTTTATAAAATTTCTTATGGATATATTCAACCACATCTTCTTTATTGGTCATGAGCGATTTTGCACTAAACATTATATTTCCAGATATCTGAGGTGTTTCACGCGCTAGTGCCAATTGTTTAGGTAATTCTTTTATATCATTCCAAGCGGCATCAGTGTTATTCCTAATTTTATATGCGCCGTTGCCAATGTATAAATTAGTATTGTAATTATTTTTCGACCACCAATCAACAATAGTACTATGAGAAGCGACCGATAAGTTCATGCTCCAATACACTTGTGGTGCCAAGTAATCTATCCAGCCCTTTTCCATCCAAAGTAATGGGTCGGCATATAAATCTTCGTAGGTAGTTTGGCCTGCTTTGGTATTTGACCCTCTAGGGTCGGTAGAATTATTTTTCCAAACCCCGAACGGACTTACACCGAACTGAACCCATGGTTTTATAGATTTTATAGTATTGTGTGTTTGTTTTACTAAAGAATCAATATTGCTTCGTCTCCAGTCATCTATATTCTGATTTGGTTTAGCATAGGTTTTAAATGCAACGGAATCATTAAAAATGGCATCCTTAATTTTATACGGATAAAAATAATCATCAAAATGAATGGCATCTACATCATAACTAGACACAATTTCGGCAACAATTTTTGAAAACTGATTTCTAACTTCTGGTAATCCCGGATTGTAATAATTCTTTTTACCATAATGTACTATCCATTCGGGATGGGTACAGTAATCATGGGATTCAGCAAGAACCTCAAAATTTTCATCGAATGTGGCCCTGTATGGATTTAACCATGCGTGAAATTCCATTCCTCTTTTGTGCGCCTCCAGCACCATCCATTCGAGTACATCAGTATTCCAGTCTGGAGCTTCGCCCTCTTCGCCTGATAAGAATCTAGACCATGGAGCATATTTAGAATCATAAAAAGCGTCGCCTGCGGCACGCACCTGTACAATGACTGCATTGTAATTTTCCTTTTGGTAAAAATCTAGAATTTTAAGGTAATCTTCTTTTTGCTTTTTAGTAGTGTCATTGCCATTTTTCGGCCAATCAATATTTACGACCGTTGCAATCCAAACACCTCTAAATTCTGTTTTTGGATTTTTTTTATAGGTGTTGAAAATTCCACAGGAATTCAATAAAAGAATACTAAGAAGTACGGTTATATATTTTGACATAATAGTAATAAAAAAGGCCCATTTTAGAACTAAAATAGGCCTTTTTAATCAATTTAAATGTTAATCGAATTTATGCCGTACAAAGGCTTCCATCGCAGCATATGATGACAAACCTAATGCTTTATATTTATTGGCCGTATTACGATTGCGTTCTTCAGCTCGCATCCAAAATTCTCTCGAATCATCGCCTTGAAACATAACCCCATCTTTTTGGGTTTGATGACAGAAAATAGCATTTCTCTTCTTAAGTACTTGACCCGGACTCATAGGCACTGCCATTTCAATTTCATTGATATCCCATTCATGCCATGCACCTCTATATAACCACAACCAGCAATCTTTCATGAAAGATGCTGCTTTTAACTCTATACACGCTGCAAAAACAGCATCTAAACAAACTTTGTGTGTGCCATGTGGGTCAGCCAAATCTCCTGCTGCATAAATTTGATGTGGTTTTATTTGGGTAATAATATCTACCATTATAGCTGTATCCTCTTCAGATAGATTTTTCTTCTTTATGGTTCCTGTTTCATAAAAAGGGAGATCTAAAAAGTGTACGTGTCCATCATTTAAGCCCATATATCTGGTAGCGGCATAAGATTCACCGCGTCTTATTTTACCTTTCAAATTACGTACTTCGGCCGAATCTATTTTAGTCTCGTTCTTTTCGGTAATCGATTTAATGATTTTTTTAGCCTCTTCTGACGGATTGATTTGCAAAGCTATCTCTGCATACTTTCTTGCATCGGCATCAGATACGGCAATGTTTCCAGAAGTTTGATAGACGATATGTACCTCATGCCCTTGTTCTAGCAACCTATCAAATGTGCCTCCCATTGATATAACATCATCATCTGGGTGAGGGCTGAATATTATAACTCGCTTTTTTGCAGGTGTGGCACGTTCTGGTCTATTCGTATCATCGGCATTTGGTTTACCTCCTGGCCAACCAGTAATGGTATGCTGTAATTTGTTGAACATTTTAATGTTGAGGTCGTAGGCATTTTCCAAAGCTAAAAGGTCTGCCATCCCATTATCATTATAATCTTTATCGGTTAAACTTAAAATAGTTTTACCGGTAGTTTCACAAAGCCATACCATTGCCTTAGCCTTTAGTTCATCTGTCCATGTGCAAGCATCAACCAACCATGGGGTTTTATTTCTTGTAAGTTCACTACCTGCGCCAGTGTCTAAGACAAACGTACAGTTGTCATGAAGTTGCAGATAGGTGGCAGGTACATGAGATGAAATCTCACCTTCAATAGTCTTTTTAATTATACCGGCTTTATTCTGGCCCCATCCTAAAAGAATGATGCGCTTAGCATTTCTTACGGTTGAAATACCCATGGTAATCGCTTTTCTGGGTACATTATCTATTCCCAAAAAAGAAGGTGCTGCATCGACACGGGTTATATGATCTAGGGTAATTACCCTGGTGCCAGAGTTTGAATGTGATCCCGGTTCATTAAAACCAATATGACCTGTTCTTCCTATACCTAATAATTGAAAATCTAGTCCGCCATGCTCTTTAATTTTTCGTTCGTATGAAAGACAGTATGCAGTGGTTTCCTCATTACTTACCGTTCCGTCTGGAATATGAATATTCGCTTCAGGTATGTCTACATGGTTAAAGAGATGCTCATGCATGAAGTAAAAATAACTTTGAATGTTGTTGGGTTCCATAGGTAGGTACTCATCTAAATTGAACGTAACTACATTCTTAAAACTTAAACCTTCCTCTTTGTGTATACGCACCAATTCTTCGTATACTCCAATTGGAGATGAACCGGTCGCTAAACCTAGAACACAGTTTCTTTTTTGACCTTGTCTCTTCTTAATTAGACTAGCAATTTCTTGCGCAACTTGAATAGAGGCTAGATCAGAATCTTGGAATATTACATTGTGGATTTTTTCAAATCGTGTTTCCTCAAATTGCCCAACTGGTTGGTGGGCAATGTCAATTTTACTGTCTTTAAGGGTACTTTTCATATGATTACGATGAAGTTTTAGGTTTTAAAATCATGCAAATATATGCGTTAATTTTATTGTATGCTGTTTTTTGCGATAATATATGCTGTTTGTTGCGGTTAGTTGCTTTTTTTATGGTGTTTAAATTACATTAGCGACATAAAACGGCAAATCAATTAAATTGCTATCTTTGCTTTAATTATTGGAAAATAAGTCGCTATTAAATGCTTAAAGAAGAACGTCAACAAACCATTTTAAATGAAGTAGATCTTCACAACAGAATCTTAAATACCGATATAGCTGAAGCTCTAGATGTGTCAATCGATACGGTAAGGCGAGATGTTAAAGAACTTGATGCAGATAATAAATTACGGAAAGTGCATGGCGGTGCTATCTCTTTGGGATCCATGAATAATAGCGCTAGAAATACAAATATTTATAAGTTAGAGCATAAGGTAGCTATTGCGACCAAAGCAGTGAGTCTTTTGCGGGATGGTGGAGTTATTTTTCTAGATGGTGGTACTACGTGTATGGAGCTAGCTAGAATTATTCCAGAAAATTTAAACCTTACTTGTTTTACGATTAGTCTTCCGGTTGCTATGGAATTATCTAATAAGGCGAACCTTAATTTAATTTCTATTGGAGGGCAGATTTCCAAGGAGGCACAGATAGCTATAGGCGCAAATGCAATTCATCATTTATCAGAAATTCGATTTGATTATAGTTTTATAGGTACGGGTTATGTTGATGCTATTTACGGACTAACCGAATTTGATTGGGATATTGTTCAGATTAAAAAGGCCGTCATCAAGGCTTCCAAAAAAACGGTTCTATTATCCATTTCAGAAAAATTAAATTCTCAACATCGGTATAAAACCTGCGATATCAATTCTATAAATACGATGATAACGGAACTGAATCCCGAAAATAAATTACTAAATGCCTTCAAAAATCACGACATAAAAATCATATAAGTGTATGGACTATAAAAAGATTACTGAAACCCCATCTAATCACGAAAATTTGGAGTTGATGGATACGGAGACCATTTTGAAAAAAATTAATGAAGAGGATAAAAAGGTTGCTTTGGCGGTAGAGGAGACCATACCGCAAGTCACCAAATTGGTTGACGCATTAGCAGAACGTTTTCAAAAGGGAGGTAGATTATTTTACATTGGTGCTGGTACTAGTGGACGTCTTGGTATTTTGGATGCCTCTGAAATTCCACCAACTTTTGGAATGCCCCATGAACGTGTAATCGGATTAATTGCTGGTGGTGATATAGCCATAAGAAAGGCAGTGGAAAATGCGGAAGATGCTACGAATCAAGCGTGGGTAGATTTAGAAATGCACGATATTAATAATACCGATGTTGTCGTTGGTATTGCCGCTTCCGGCAGCACGCCTTATGTTATTGGCGGATTGGAAGAAGCAAAACGGAACGGTATTCTTACCGCTGCAATAACGAATAACCCTGGTGCACCAATAGCTAGAATAGCAGATATTCCTATTGAGATTAATGTCGGACCTGAGTTTCTTACGGGCAGTACCAGAATGAAAAGTGGTACTTCTCAGAAATTGGTTTTGAACATGATATCTACTGCTTTAATGATTAGAATAGGTAGAGTTAAGGGAAATAAGATGGTGAACATGCAACTAAGCAATGACAAATTGGTTGATCGTGGTATCCGCTATATTATGGAAGATTTAGGGGTTGATTATTCAGAAGCTGAAAAACTGCTCAAAAAGCATGGTTCAGTTAAATTGGCCGTGGAGGCGGGTAGGGAATAATACTTCTATTAAATATAAAAATTATTTTTCAATAGCACTGACTTCTTTTTCGGTAACCATTTTAGTTTGCGTGTTTCCCCAAGAGTTCATTATAAAATTCATGACATTTGCAATCTCCTCATCTTCTAGTCCTAATGAGGTCATTGTGTTGTTATAAGTAAGCCCATTTACTATTATCTCTCCCTGTAAACCAAATTTTACAGCATGTATGGATGCTTCTCTGGTTTTTTCTAAATAGTCAGATTTTGCCAACGGAGGGTACGTGAATGGAACCCCTTTACCATTGTCTAAATGGCAGTTCACACAGAAATCGGTATAAATTTCACTGCCTTTTTTAATACTTTCTTTAAGACCGGATTCTTGATACAATAAAAATCCCAAAGTAAATACGGTTAAGACATATAGTGGAAGTATCAATTTCATTTTGTAATTATTTTATGGGAATTAATTTATAAATACCTTTTCCTTCGACTGCAACATATATCAACTCATCTGGTCCTTCTTGTACTGCGCGTACCCTTCCCAAATCGGCCATAAGTTTTTCACGTTTTACAACCTTATCGCCTTCTAAAACTAGCCTTTCTAAATATTGAAAGGCCAACGAACCCACCAATAAACTTCCCTTCCAATCTTTATAAGTATCAGAGGTGACAAATGCCATGCCACTAGGTGCAATTGAGGGAACCCAATAATGAATAGGTTGCTCCATACCTTCCATCGTAGTTTCGTCGGTAATTGGTGTGCCACTGTAATTGATTCCATAGGTAGTTAAGGGCCATCCATAATTGGCACCTTTTTTTATGATGTTAATTTCGTCTCCACCTCTTGGGCCATGTTCATTGTCCCAAATTTCACCAGTTATAGGATGTTTTATCAGGCCTTGGGGATTGCGGTGGCCATAACTAAAAATAGCTGTTTTGGCACCATCAACATCAACAAACGGATTGTCTTCAGGAATTCGCCCATCATCATATAAACGATAAATTTTTCCGCCGTCTCTAGTTATGTCTTGAGGGTTTATATCCCTATTACCTCGTTCTCCAATTGAGAAGTAAAGATAACCGTCATTGTCAAAGGCAATTCTTGAACCAAAATGTTGACCTTTCGTGGTATTGGGAACAGCCTTATAGAGTTGTTCTATATTTGTTAGGGAGTTATTGTCAAGCTTTGCTCTCATAAGTGCTGTATGTCCTCCTTTTTCTTCACCTTCAGAAGATGCATAGGTTAAATAAATCCATCCATTTTCATTATAATTAGGATGCAGTGCGATATCTAAAAGTCCGCCTTGGCCACGTTGATAAACTTCAGGAATATTACCGATTATCGATTTTTTTCCATTCAAAAAATGTATCAGCTCTCCCCCTTTTTCAGTTATTAAAATACTTTTATCTGGAAGGAAGGTAAACCCCCATGGAATCTGTAGCTCATCGACGAACAGCTCAGCCTTAAAAACAGGACTATTTGGTGTAGTGGCTTTATTTTCAGCATCTTGTGCGCAAGAATAGTTGAGTATTACAACGAATAAAAGACTCAGAACGATACTATTTTTCATATTTGGACGTTAAAAATATATTGAGAGAACTAATGATTATTTAAAGATAAAAAATAAGTATAAAAAATTACAACTAAAGAGCGATATAGATCCCAAATCGAATTGTTCTTTTAAAACATTCTTAACCTATGCTCCCAAAACAACAGCGGTATACGCTGTATGTATTACTTCTGATACTATTATCAGTAGCTTGTACTACGGCAATAGCCAATTCTAAGGTAAGTACCTTATTTGAGGAAGTATCTTTAGTACTTGAAAAGGCTGTTTCAATTACCACTAAAAAACGACCCACTTTAGATAAAAATATTAATGTAGCTCCCAAATTAAATGTGACTGCACCAGCAATGTTTGCGACCATCATTCAAGGAGCGGATAATATTGTTAACTGTGATGATAACGGCTTCACGATAGCTCGTTTTAATCTATGTGGAGATTTTGATGACCGCATCATCAGCTTGTCCGGTGGTTCTTATGCGAATGTATCTTGGCAAATCTTGGGGGGTTCTTGTAGCCCAGATATAAATACAGAGTGTCCTAATACAGGCTCTTGTTATACCCAAGTTTCTGGTGGACAAACTTTTTTGTTGGATGCAAGTACGGTTCCTTCAACCTCTGGTGCAGAGTATCGCGTAATTGCAGACGGACAAACATATTATTTCAAGGTTAAAAAAAGTACAATTACCCAAACCTATGTAAAACAAGATTATATCTGTGGAGTGGATGGTAGAATTCAGATTACCAATTTATCTAGTTCTTATGAGTACAGTATGAATAGCGGAAGTGGTTTTGGAGCTTGGCAAGGCGCTATTTTTTCCAATTTAGCAGCGGGTACTTACAATATAAAGGCTAGACTAAAGAATACGGTTAATACGTGTGAGTATCCATATGAACCCATTACTATTGAACAAAAGGATATTCAAATATCTGCAACTTTTCAAGATGCATTGTGTAGTGGTGATACAGGTAGTATTACGGTAACAGCATCAAATGTACCTGGTCCTTATAAGTATACCTTATTGAATTCAAGTGGAGTGGCTCAGGAGTTTACAGCGTTTGTTTCAGATAATCCATACACATTTTTTGCAGTTGGTTTTGGCACCTACACGGTTCAAGTTGAAACACAACAGTGTACAGGTGATCCATTAAATGGAATTAATCCTCCAAGACAAAATTTAGACACCAGTGGTAACCCTTTGACCATCGGAGCAGGAGCTTCAGCATTAGATGCTTCCACAGAGGTTAACAATAGTTTTGGCTGTTCTGATATATCTAGTGTAGATATTACTCTAAATACAACTGGGGGTTCTGCACCTTATACGTATAGGGTCAATGGAGGTCCGGTTCAACCTTCATTTGGGAATGCCTCAACAGATTCTGGTACTACTACGTATACTGTAACTTCTGATGGTACCTATGATTTTGTGATAACCGATAGTAATGGTTGTAGTATTAATGCTTCTTCTGATGTCGAAACATTATTACCACCAGATGTTACAGTAGCTGGTATTGATGGTAGTTGTAGTAACGGGGGTGCAAAATTAGATTTTACAATTAATAACGGTAGGGGTTATAATATTTCGTACAGAGAAAGCTCTTCTGAATCATGGGTTAGCACACCTCAAATTACGGTGTCAGCAGGGACATATACTAATATAGAAGTACGGTACCAGCAAGGTGGCTTTGAATGTACTTTGGCCTTACCATCGGTTTCAGTAAGCATGGTAGGTTCTTTGACCGGTTCTGCGAATAAAATTTCTGATGTCACCTGTACCATTGGTGGTACGAATGGAGGTCAAATTGATTTCGTCGGTCCATTTTCAGGCGGTTCAGGTAGCGGTTATGTTTTTAGTATTGATGGAGTAAACTTTACCGCTACTACGTCATACATCAATTTATCTGAAGGAATTTATACACCTATTATTCGGGATGCAGGTGGTTGCCGTTTAGAATTGACTCCTATTGAAATTTTTGATGTTGACCCACCAACGAATCTAGATTTTACGCAAAGTAATATAAGTTGTGCAGCAGGAACATCTGATGTCCAATTGACTCCAACCAGTAACGCAGCTATAAATAGATATGAAATTATAAGTCCAAGTTATATTGATAATGGCAATTCTAATACCTTCATTGGTTTGCTTACTTCTCAAGCTTATATTTTTCAAATAACCGATATAAATGGTTGCACATATACGGAAGGATTTAGACCAGTGGTCTTTAGTTCTATTAGGGCGAGGGTAAAGTCTGGCGGAGACTTAAGAGTTTGTAATGGAGCTGCTGATGGAACCGGAACATTTATAATTGATGGTTTTGAAAATAATTATACCTATAGTATTAATGGAAGTTCTACTTCGGCACCACAGAGCGACACCGAGGTAGATTTACCATTATCTGGTGCAGGTACGTATACAATCACAATAACAGATGCAGATACTGGATGTACTGATACAGCGTCGTTCGTTATTGAAGAAGCTCCGGTTTTGGATTTGAGTAGTAGTACGATTACTCCAATGAGTTGTTCGAATGGAAATTTGGGTGCGGTTAGAGCAACAGCAACAGGTGGTTGGGGAGCTTTTAGATATACATTAATACCGCCAACAGGCTCTCAAGTAGGTCCAAAATCTGGAAGAAACTTTAGTAATCTTTCTGCTGCCGGAACCTACACATTGACGGTGGAGGATTCTGAAGGCTGTACAGATACTTTTACATTCGATTTAAATCTTATTGCTCCACCTTCAATTTCTTTGGATGGGCCTACATCTGATTTTTGTTACATTGCTGGAGTTGGTGCAACGGCTACAGTCTCTTCTAGTGCTGGTACGGCAGCATTAGTAACCCATCAGTATAGAATTAATGGGGGAACATTACAGGTTAGTTCTTCATTTTCGGGTCTTGCCCCAGGAAATTATACGATTGAAGTTGTTGATGGAAATGATTGTTCCGATAGCCTTCCTGTTACTATTGAGCCTCAATTAAGAGTTAATACCAGTATAGAGACCGAAATACCTTGTGGGGGAGCGCCAGGTCAAATTAGGGTAAGTGTTAATGGGGGATATACTGCGGGAGCGGGACCAAAACAATATGAGGTTAGTGCAGATGATGGAGTTACGTTTGGTGCACCAATAGCACTTTCTTCGAACAGTTTTTTATTTGATACTGTAATCCCAGGGGATTACGTTTTCAGAATTACCGATAATAACACGACCAGTAGTGGTTGTGTTGCGAATTCTGTGGTTATCAAATTGAATCCACCTCAAAACATTGCTGCGGCTTCTTATGTGGCCAGGCCGGTAAGTTGTAGTTCAACTAATAATGGTGCTGTTACAATAATACCTGATGCAACCAGTGGCGTACCCCCATATCAAGTGAATTTTAACGGAGCAGGTTGGGATACACAAACAGTGTTTTCCAATTTAGCGGTAGGCACTTATTCATATATAGTAAGAGATGCAAGAGGTTGTGAAACAGTTGTCGATACTTTTGATATTATTTTGGATACCACGTCACCTCCAGACGCAACAATTACCGAAGTGCCAGCAGTATGTGGTAGTAGCGGTCCGGTTAGTGGAGGGATAAGTGTTGATGTAGTTTTAGATGGTACTCCTAATTTTGATTTTATAATAGAAAATAACACTGGGGTAGAGGTTACTCGTAGAGAGGGTGTAGACCCTTCTTTGTTTCCTTTACAAATTTTACATTCAGGCTTAGTAACAGGTGATTATACTATAACTACAATTGATTCAAATGGTTGTACTGATATTGATACAGTTACAATTACTTCTAATGAAGTAGTTATTACTCCAATTCCACCTCCAACACCTATAGATTGTGATGTTAATGCGTTTACCTATGCAGTTAGTGTTAGTGGTGGTTCTGGTTCATATCAAATCCGATTAATTGATCAGCCCAGTTTTTACAACCTGAACGATACACCAAGCGCAAATGACCATACTTTTAGTAATACTATAGATGGCATTCAATATGGTATAGCCTATACAGTTGTCGTTTTAGATGTAGTAACAAATTGTACTTATGAGCAAGAAATTCCTCCTATAGATGGTTTTTCTTCATTAGAAGTTACAGCTAATTCAACTCCTGGAGCATGTGATTTAAATAGGAACGGAGAAATAGCTTATGATATAATTGGGTATACAATTGGCGACAATTTAAGAATTGTACTAATCAATAATGAAGATGGTTCAAGCATTATTCTAGAGAATTCTGTAACGACAACTTCCTTACCTTATGCTGGTACGTATTCTGAGTTACCGGGAGAGTATCAAATATTGGTAACCAATTTAACTGACACCTGTACGGATGCTGCATCTGTTATCATTAGTCAAAATTTACCGAGTATAGATATTCTATTAGAGGTGCCTGCAAATTGTAATGCATTGGGACAGATAACTGTTCAAGGACGTGGTGGTTCCGGAGGACCTTATGAATTTGCTTATATGGATAATGGGGTGATACCAACATATCCATCTGATTATACCGATGAAACAACTTTTGTTGCACCTGAAGGTGATTATGACGTATATGTTAGAGATATCTCAGGATGTATTTCATTCAATATTGCCACGGTAATATTATTACAACCAGATTTACCAGTACCTACTTTTACGGTTGTAAATCAATGTGATCCTACGTCTACTGCTTTTGATATTACGGTTAGAGTACCGGGTTCGGTTAACACTCCGAGATTTACTTTGGGTGGAGATGAACAGTTGCCAACATTAGTAGGTGGAAATTGGGAGTATACTTATACTGTCAGCAGTCCAGGTGATTATGTGGTTGATGTAATTGATGCAAATGGTTGCACAAGTCAGGGTACTGCTACTGTATATGACTTTTTATCAGCAACAGGAGATTTTGTGACCGATAGCACCTGTAATGATGCAGATGGTGAAATTCGAATTTTCACTAACGGTGGTAGTGGTGATTTTAGTTATGTCCTTACAGGAACGGATTACAACTCTAATGCTGTAGGACCAAATACTCAGATAAATAATCCTTTATTTACAGGATTAGCTCCGGGGAATTATGAAGTTCTAATTACGGATCTTATTGTAAACGATGGCTTTGGATTTTGTGACGATACCGTTTCAAATATTATATTAAATCAAGCTGCACAACCGGTAATTATATCCGAAGAACCATTTGATATTAGCTGTAGAGATGAAAATGATGGTCACATAGATGTTGTTGTGGGTCCTGCAAATGCTTTGGTGCCATTTACATCACAAGACACACCAATAACCTTTATTTTAAATAACCTAACAACGTCTGCAGAACACGATAGAAATACAACAGGGTCATTCTCAGGGCTGCCTGCAGGTGACTATCAAGTTCAAGTGGTAACGGCTCGTAATTGTGAAGTTTTGTCTGCAGTGCATACTATAGATAATCCAGCAGCTTTTGCTATAACCGCTAGCGCACCAGATTTTACTTGTGAGCCAGGCGCAAATAGATACAGTTCAACAATTATTACTGTTGGTATTATTGACGCTGGTACAATTGGATCAGGATATCAGTATAGCATTACCGGTTTCTCCAATTATCAAACAGGTAATACATTTGAGATAGTAGATACAGGTTCTGCACAAGATATTACGGTTTATGCAATAGATGGTAATGGGTGTCAGACAACATTTGATGTGCCAACGATTAATCCACCTACGGATATAGTGCCAACAATTATCGAAATAGATGCATTAAATTGTAGAGATGACGAACGTGTCCGTATAGAAGTAATAGGCACAACTGATTTTACGGTGAATACGGTATCTGTAACTATAGTTGCCCCAGTAACAAATGCTTCTGGTACTAACTATGTAGATGTATATATTTCAGACGTTGGTGATTATTTATTTGAAATTACAGATAATACAGTTGGTTGTACGTACCCTATGCCTGTACATACGGTAAATGAATCTGAATCACCTACTGTAGTAATAAGTGAAGCAAAGCCAGTAAGTTGTGCCGTGCCAGGGAATGATGGTGCATTGTTTATCACTGTCGGTAATTACAGCGGAACCTTTGATTATATAGTTTATGAAGCTACTGATGTTACAAGAGCGACACCATTGGCAACAGGAAGCTTTGATACGAATAACTATCCAGATATTAGTGGAGATGCGGCGCGTATCGAAAATTTGATTGGGGGTAATTTGATTGTAGACGTAGTATCAACCGGAATACCATTTTGCCCATCAACAAGTAATGTTGCAAATATTAGAACGCCAAATGGTCCGTTACTAGTAAGTGCTATTTCAATTGGTAATGTTGGTTGTACAAATGATACAGGAGAAATTGAGGCCACAGGTACTGGTGGTTGGGATATTTTGCCATATGAATATAGATTGCTATTGAGTATAGATGGAGGTGCTACTTATTCAACAGAGGTAGTTCCATTTTCGAATGTGAATTCGTTTATAGATTTAACCTTCGGATTCTATCAGGTAGAAATAAGGGATTCTGAATTATGTACCAACACTTTTGAGATAGAATTAGAGGAAGTGCCGCAAATTGTTGCTGGTATCAGAGAGCCACAAGGATTGGATTGTCCTAACGGAAACAATGCGGTGTTAGAAGCATATGATACAACTTCGGGAGATGTGTTAACTGCAATTGCAGGAGCAAGCGGTGGTTTTCTTGGAGCCGGTTATAACTATACGTTACTTTATTTGAATAGTAATGATATTACCGATATCGTATCACAAAGTGGATTACAAAACACACCTACGTTTATTGGCGATAGTGGAGGATATATTAGTGCAGGATGGTATGCTATCGAAGTATCATCAAGCTTTGGTTGTTCGTATGTGACAGAAGCTTATTATGTTGACCCACCACCACCAATTCAGCCCTTATTAGTACAAACAAGGGTGCCAGGTTGTGGTGGCGATGGTGAGATGAGGTTAACGGTCGAGAATCCTGATTCTTTATTTAACTATGAGTACTTGCGAGTTGAAAATGATATAATCATTGGAACGTATCAACCTATGACCGGAAATTCAGTTTTAATTTCTGGTGTTGAGGGTATTACCTATCAGTTTGATGTTAGAAAGGTTAACGCTGCGGGAGCATGTCCGCCAGTACGGTCTAATGGTATAACAATGACCAATGCAACAGGCATTACCTTACTACCTAATTTGCCAGATGATATTTCTTGTGCTTCAGAATTGGACGGTAGAATAGAATCTTTTGTAAATGGAGGGGTAGGGCAAGACCTCTTTTATCTTTATGAGGGTGACCCGTTAGATGCCTTCAATCCTGCACCTACCGCTACAGTAGTTCGAGGCCCTCAAGAGAATGGCACATTTGAAGGTCTTCCTGAAGGAACAAGTTATTACATCGCTGTAACTAGCGGAGCTACTTGTATGGATATTGCGGGTCCTTTTGAAATTATAAGACCAGAACCGATAATTTTTGACGCTGTACCAACCAATGTAACGTGTAATGGAGAAGCAGACGGTTCTATTACGGTTTCTGTGAGTAATGGTGGTGGTGGTTTAATTCAGTTTGCCATAGCGCCTAATTTTAATGAATTCTTTAGTGATTCAGATAATCCTGGCACCTATACCTTTGATGAACTTGAAGCAGGTACTTATGAAATATTGATACAAGATGAAAATGGTTGTTTTGAAAAAGATTTCATTACCGTTGAGGAACCTGATCAGGTTCAGGTTATAAATACGAGTACTACTCCAGAGCTATGTATTGGTGCTAATAATGGTTCAGTTGTATTTGATATTATTGGGGGTACACCATTTACTGATATATCAGTGAGTCCTTCCCCTTATTTTGAATATAAAATTGAGATGATTGATCCTGTAGATGAAACAGGTACCTCCATATTTGCACCTTACGTTGGTACTATTATTGAGGATTTACAAGGAGGAGCATCTTATGCAATCTATATTCAAGATGCTAATTTATGCGGAACCACAGAAATATTCACTATTGATATAGGGGTAGATTTAACTGCAGAACCACAGGTTCAGTATGGTTGTGAGGGTATTTTTCCAACAAGTACAACAATTATTAATATGTTGGACAATGGGCTATTTCCTCAACTTATGTTTGCGCTTGACCCTTTAGACCCAACAGATGCAATAAGTGCAAACGCAACAGATGAGTATGTATGGGGTGACTTACCCGCTGGCGAGCATATTGTATATATTTACCATGAAAATGGCTGTACAAATAATGTAGAGTTCACTATAGAAAATTATGAGCCACTAAGTCTCGCTGTCGATAAAACAGGACCTAATGAAATTATGGCTTTAGCAACAGGTGGCTACGGTGAATATGAATACTTCTTTAACGGTGAATCATACGGGCAGGAAACAACATTCACTACCAATGAAAGCGGAATGGTAAACGTTAGAGTGATAGATGCAAAAGGATGCGTTCTAGAGCTAAACGTACCTTTCGAGTTTACGGGTATGTTAGAATTTCCTAACTTCTTTACACCAGATGGAGATAATTTAAATGATGTATGGTCTCCAAAAAATAGAGGTTTATTTGCTGGTGTAGTTGTGAAGATATATGATCGTTATGGTAGAGTGGTAGCTGTATTAAATGAAGTCAACGGTTGGGATGGAACGTATGAAGGTAAGGAAGTTCCAACAGGGGATTACTGGTATGTAGTAAATGCCAATAAGAATGAAATTAGATACGTAGGTCATTTTACATTATATAGATAACTAAAAGATTGCTGTAAAAAGGAGATACAAAATGTATCTCCTTTTTTGTTTTAACACCAGATTTAAGGTATCTTAAAACAGAATTATAAGCTTATAATTCTGGGCTTCATTTTATTTTGACTTTAAAAACAATCCTTTTTAGGTACATTTGATAGACAAATTTTGCTATCGTTGATGAAGTATATTTCATATTTTATTTTATTAGTTATTTTTCAGAGCTGTGCTTCTCAGGGTAAACCTATTCTTATAGATGCTCAGATGGAAACAAGTGTAAAGGAGAAGCTCGCCTATTATTTATATTATCCAGAAGACTACCAAGAGGAGCCAGAAAAAACATTTCCAATATTACTTTTTTTACATGGAGGTGGTGAATCTGGCGATAGCCTTGTTACCGTTAAAAGAAATGGTCCTCCAAAATTAATCGTTCAAGGTAAAAAATTTCCATTTTTGATACTTGCCCCACAAAATCCGAATGCAAAAAAGTGGTGGAATACTAGAGCAGTAAAACAGTTGCTCGATTCTATAGTTGATGGAAATAGAATTGACAAGAGTAGAATTTATCTAACAGGGTTGAGTAGGGGAGGCGGAGCAGCTTGGGAGTTAGCCGTGCAATACCCTGAAACATTTGCAGCAATGGCCGTAGTGTGTGGAATGACGCCTTTACCATATGCGTCATGGATTAATAAAAAAATGCCAATCTGGGTATTTCATGGCGAAAAAGATAAATCAATTCCTATTTCTGAATCTGAAACTATGGTAGCTAAATTAAAGGAAATGGGATATGATGTTATATTTACAAAATATCCTAATGTAGGACATAGTGCGTGGATTAAAGCATATGAAACTGAGGCGCTTTACGAATGGTTTATGAATCAAGAATTGAAATAGTTTTATTTTTTAGCAGGTATGAGTAGTAAGAAGAATTTAAAGTATAGCGTATTTTTAATTCTATGTTTATTGTTACTATATGGAATTTGGTATTTGAAGACTTCTATTGAAGTCTCAGCATATCTTGAGCCTGAAATAGTAGCTACCCACTATAACGGTTCCAATTTTGTGGGATCTCAGACCTGCATGGAATGTCATGCAGATATTTATACTACCCATCTAGAAACTGCTCATTATAATACATCATCTACGGCAGCTAAAGAACACATTAAAGGAAGTTTTCATGCAGGTTCCAACGAATTGAATTTAAAAGGTGTTCGGTTGAAAATGATGGCAGAAAATGATCAGTATTTTCAACTATCAAAAGCGAAGTTTGGCGACACGAGTACAACCAAATCTAAAATAGACATTGTTATTGGCTCTGGGGTTAAAGGCCAAAGCTATCTTAGTTGGAACGATAGTAAATTAGTACAGCTACAAGCATCATACTTTAAACCAACCGGCTCTTGGGTTAATAGTCCAAATTTTCCTGACTATACGCTAAATAGAAAGGTCGATGATAATTGTTTAAAATGTCATGTAACCTTTGCCAAGAATATAAACGAATCTGGAATCGGGAATACTTATGATCGTTCAAAAATGTTGCTTGGAATAGATTGTCAGCGGTGTCATGGGCCTTCTGAGGAGCATGTTAAGTATCACCGTTTAAACCCTAATGTCTTAACTGGTAAATTCGTTGATAACTTTAAAGCATATTCACGACAGCAACGTTTAGATGCATGTGCAGTATGTCATTCTGGCTTACAAAGCCAGCAAATTAAGGGTAATCCATTTTCATTTTTGGCTGGAGATACTTTAGCCTTGTTCTCTAAAACGTATAAGAACAGAACTACCACTACTAAATTAGATGTACACGGGAATCAAATGGGATTACTAAGTGAAAGTGAATGTTTTGTAAACTCCCCAAAAATGGATTGTATTACGTGCCATGATCCTCATAAAAACCAGAGAGGTAATATCAATAGTTTTAATTCAAAATGCTTGAGTTGCCACGATACAAACGACCTAAATACTGTGGTTGAAAACCATAATCATGATAATGAACAGAATTGTGTTTCTTGTCATATGCCTTTAGTGCCTTCTGAAGTCATGAAGCTAAAGCTGGAACGTGAATCAAAAGAAATACCCGTTTATATAAGAACTCATCTTATAGGTATCTATAAATAGTGTTGATTGTACTTTCATGAATATTCCCAATAAAAAAGGGTGGCTAAAATAAAATTTTAACCACCCTTCAAACAACAATACTTTAATAGTACTCTTTAAATTCTAGTAAGCCGGATCTTGTGTCAATGTTGGCTGACCTTCGATTGAAGATCTATCAATCGCCTCAATTGGAATAGGGAAGAATTCATTTTTCCCTTCTACAAAAGATCTACCTTGTAAATAAATTCTTTGCTGTGATTCACTAGCGATATATGCATTAAGTACTTCTGCAGCGATACCCCAACGCTGTAAATCAAAGAATCGATGACCTTCTAAAGCAAATTCAAGACGTGTTTCAAAACGTACTGCTTTTCTAGCTGTTACAGGATCTGTCCAAGCATCTTCATACGTGTTGATATCATAATTTGCTGCAGGTGTGCCCGCTTCAATAGTAAAGTCATTACGATCTTCACCTTGTGTAGCTCTTGGAACAAACCCATCAGGATTTGCAGCTCTTGCTCGTACAAGGTTCACCAATGTTTTGGCTCTTTCTAAATCACCCAATTCAACTTCTGCTTCAGCTAACCATAAGTAAATCATGTCTAATCTCATGATTCTGTAGTTATTGGCAGAAAGGTTACCCCAGCCACCTTGACCAAAAGCTTCTGGTTCAGCAACATGTTTCATAGAGAAGTATGGCCCAGCATAAGAAAGGTCACGTACAAAATCAGTTTGATAAATCTTAAACCCTTTATATAAAATACCTGGACGACCAACTGAATGGTCTAATCTTGGATCCAATGTACCTGTGTACGTAGACAAGGTAGTGGTTTCATCTGTTTCAGATGAAACGTTAGTATCATTGAACGTGTCTAACATAGGTAATCCATCTTCAGTCTTATACGCATTAACCAAATTCTGTGAAGCTTGGTAGAACCCACAACATCCCCAAGGGTCTGTGTAAGGGTGCGCCAAACCAATACCTCTATTAGAAGCATCACCAGATGCACTGCTTATAGCGTATTGAACTTCAAAAATAGATTCCGTATTGTTACGAGTAGCTACTTTGAAATTGTCTTCAAATTTATCCATTAACTGAAATGGCCCATTATTAACAATATCATCTAATATGACCTTAGCCTCACCCATCTTGGCAAGATTAGGACTTCCATTGGTATCAAAGCCTTGATATATTTTTGCTTTACCTAAAAAAGCCTTGGCAGCCCAACTTGTTGGTCTACCTACATCGCCTTGTGCTGCGGGTAAAACAGCTGCTGCTGCTTCTAAATCAGCCTCAATTAACGGCCAAATTTCCCTATCGTTAGGGATTTTTGTGCTCTCTAAATCATTAAGGGCATAATTCTCATCGCTTATATACGTGGGCATTCTCCACATTTTTCTAGCTTCCATATGAAAAAGACCTCTTAAGAATCGTGCCTCTGCAGTAATCTGTGCTCTTCTTTCTTCACTAATATCCTCTACATCTGTTAGCGTAGTCAAAACCAGATTGGTTGCTGCTACACCTTTGTATAGACCTCTCCATTTATCTCTGATATGAATGTTGAACGATTGAAAATCGTACCCTTCAATAAAAGATTGTTCTGGTTGATCACCTGCATCGGTACCTTTTAAGGCATCATCGGAAGCAATGTTAAATACCCAGCTATGGATGTCATTGTGCCAAGTCTGGCCTGTTAGACCACCGCCAGGCACCATGGTATAGGCCCCAATAAGAAGTCCTTCAACCCCATCTGCAGTTTTTACATCCCCTTCGCTAAAACTGCCTTGAGGTTCACGTGTTAAATATTCATCACTACACCCGGTTATAAACACCAGTGCGGTGAGACAGGCTGTGAAAATTAAATTCCTCTTTTTCATGATATATATTTTTTGCATTTAAATTAGTTTAATGTAATGTTAAGACCCATTAAGAAGGTTCTAGAAACTGGTAAGAATCCACCATCATATCCAAGGTTTGTATTGTTTCCTGTTTGAACTTCAGGATTTAAACCTGTGTATTTGGTAAACGTAGCCAAGTTTTGGCCTTGAACATATATAGATGCTCTAGAAATGCCACCAATAGAAGAAAGCAATTCTTCAGGAAAGCTATACGTTAATTGTACATTTTTAAGTCTAAAGAAACTACCGTCTTCAATAAAATACGATGATGGTCTACTACTAATTTGGTCGTTCGCATCCATAATTGGAACTGTTGCGTTCGGGTTAGCAGCTATCCAAGCACTTGGTGCAGCTGTTGGGTTAGTAGGTTGCCATGCGTCATATAAAGCACGTTTAGATCTGTTACCTTGAAAGGTGTTGAAATCTGCAAAATAACGGACATAGTTATAGATGTCATTACCTTGAGAACCATTTCCAAAGATGTTAAGTGCTAAATTCTTGTACGAGAAATCAAGATTGATACCATAGGTAAAATCTGGGTGAGGACTACCAATAACGGTACGATCATCATCATTGATGACACCGTCACCATTAATATCTGCAACTTTCAATTTACCTGGAGCATTGTAATCACCATAGGTTGGCCATGCATCTGCTTCAGCTTGCGAATTGAAAATACCTACCGTTTTGAATCCATAAAACGAAGATAGTGGAGATCCTGCCTGAGTAACCGTTAAGGCTGGTACCCTTCTTGATCCACCAAAAAATCTGGTGTCTGCACTTTCGCTCAATTTATCGACGTTGTTGGTATACTGTGATAGATTAGCATTAACGCTATATCCAAAATCACCTTTTTTATCACTGAAACCTAAATTAAGATCAATACCCTTATTCGTTACACCACCCACATTAAATCGTGGTGCGTCTGCCTGACCTGCAGTATAGGTAACAGGAACTTGAAATAACATGTCTGTAGTAACACGATCCCATACGTCTAGATTGAAATTAACTTTGTTATCAAACATGACTACATCTAAACCAAAGTTGTTCGATGTGGTTGTTTCCCACTTTGCATTAGCGTTACCAAAAGATGCGGTAGAAAAACCAATTGTAGGTGAACCGGTATTACCATCAATCGGGTAACCACCTGTACCAATATCTGAACGGAAGGTTGTAAATGCATTGTAATCACCTATCTGTTGATTACCAGTTGTTCCCCATCCGTATCTTATTTTCAGGTCATTAATCCAAGAAACATCTTTTAAGAAATTCTCATCAGACATTCTCCATCCTAAACTGAATGCAGGAAATAACGCACTACGGGCAGCTGATTGAAATCTTGAAGAGGAATCGTTACGTAGTGTAACCCCAGCAAGGTATTTTCCGTCATAGTTATAATCTATTTTACCGAATTGTGACCAAAGTGTATAATCTTGGTTTACAAAACCATAATTACCTGCTGTCGTAGCGTTACCTAAATCTAGATAACTTAAAATATTTGGAGTGTTAAATGCAAAACGCTGACGACTAGCACCAAAACGTTCTTCAAATTGTTGAATGGATTCAACCCCTACATAGGCAGAAAAATTATGAACCTCATTATATGTTTTAGCATAATTTAATGTATTGGTCCATGTCCATTGGTACTCATATTCTTCTCTTGCAGTTGAACTATTGATAAAGTTTCCTTCTACATATTCTGGTTGAGGACGGCTTAAATCTCTTTGTCTCTGTGCACGAACATCAACACCAAAGCTTGACCTAGCAGTTAAACCTTCAATTATTTCATAATCTGCATACACATTACCCAAAAGTCTCAAACGGAACGTTCTATCATCTTGATCTCTTGATAAACTCGCAAATGGGTTAAAGTTGTTTCCTAAGTTGGCACCTCTACTACCGGCAAAATTTCCAGTTATGTCATAGATAGGTAATAAAGGATGGTGTTTGTAACCTGCGGAGACTACGTTTTGCTCTTCATCATTAGCAAATCTCCCTTTTTGATTATCAAAAGACGCTGTAAAATTTTCGCCAATTGTTAGCTTGTCGTTTAATCCTTTAAACTCCGTATTGGCACGCATAGAAATTCTATCATAACTGGTGAACTTTGTAATATAGTCAGCAGAAAAATAGCCTAAAGAAAAAGCATATCTGGCTTTATCAGTAGCACCAGATGCAGTAATGTTGTGACTTTGAATAGGAGCTGAACGAGTTACCTCTTTCCACCAATCAGTATCTGCTGATCTTGTAATGGCATAAATATTGCCTTCTTCTAAAGCATAAAGGCTTGGGTCTGTACCTGTATCTCCTTGATTTGCTCCACTTGGGAAAACAAAATCAGGTATAGTTACCTCTCCATTAGCGCCAAAGGTATATTGACCGTGACCTGGTGTTTTACCAGCATAAAGGTCAGCTAAATATAAATATTGCCCTAATTCTCTCGAATTTAATGCCTCAACATCATTGTCTGCAGTCTGCGTACCATAATACGTATCATACGTAATTTTTGGGGCGCCCATTTTACCTTTTTTAGTGGTAATGATAATTACACCGTTACCAGCCCTAGATCCATAAATAGAAGCAGCAGAAGCATCTTTAAGAATCTGCATAGACTCTATGTCATTTGGATTTAAATTTGCTTGAGCTTGGGTTGGTACACCATCAATAATATAAAGAGGGTCATTGTTTCCTACGGTACCAAAACCACGAATACGTACGGTAGCTTCCCCACCTGGACGTGCATCGTTAATAATACTGACACCTGCTGCCCTACCTTGTAATTGTTGCGCAAATGTTGTTGCAGGAGTCGCCAAAAGCTCATCTACATCTACAACTGATACTGCACCTGTCAAATCTTTTTTGAGCTGTGAACCATAACCGGTAACCACTACTTCGTCCAATCTACTGGCATCTTCTTGCAGTGTTACATTAATGGAGGTTTGATTGTTAATAGCAACTTCCATCGATTTGTAACCAATGTAGCTAACAACTAAGGTAGCATCACTTGGCGCATCGATAGTGAAATTACCATCAAAATCCGTTTGGGTACCGTTAGTCGTACCTTTCACTAGAACACTAGCTCCAGGTAATGGGCCCATTTCATCTGAAACCATTCCTGTAACGGTTGTCTGAACGATAGTTAGTTTAACATCTGTTAAAGCATTTAATTTTTCATTTGCTACCATGCTTTGGGTGCAAATACAAGCTAAAATCAATAAAAACCCAGTACTAAGGAAAGATAATCTTCCTTTGGATTTTACCGATTTGTAATCTAGTTTTTGATTCATAATAAGTTGTTGTTTAGTTAAATAATTAAATTTTTCATTTTTGAGTTGAAAATGAATAAGTGTTAATATTAGTTAATATTTGTCTTACATGCTAAATATTTCGTGATTTATTTTCGTAATGTTAATTAGCAATTATCATCAACTCATTGAACTGATGTTGTTTACTGAGAAATAAGGGTCTATTCGATGTGATGTATTTGCGTTGATTGTTGTGTACATCCATTGAAATCGATTCTTTACAATTATTTTAACGAATGTTATACGTACTTTGAAATAAATAGTACCATTAAAAATGGAATAGATGAACTTCAGCAAGTTCCGCAGTCATTCCCATTTTGGCAATGACTACGAAAGATTTAAAGTTTAAACTCTACACCATAGAATGTAGTAATTATTGCTACGACGATGCTTTTAGATATTACCTATTATTTTTTTGAAATATTCTGATAGAATCCCTGTTTTGGGATACAATGTAATACGGCCTATTTTCTAAATTACTAGTGATAGTTTTTATGTTTTTAGCATCCCCAGTAACTATAAAACCACTCTCTTGTGGTGAAATAAATTTGAAATTTCCATTCGTGTCATTTTTTAATAGCCCACCGTTAAAGGCATCATATCTGCCAATAAAAATTTCATTACCAAAGTTGTTGCCAACCATTAAAATATCACTGTTTTGATCACTATTGTAATCAAGGGTAATCATCCCATTAATAGGAGCAATTTGAGCTTCCATGGGTAGAGGATTATGCTTAAAAGTACCATTTCCAAGGTTTTCTAAGACACTACTTTTGTCATAATTACCAATTAATGTAGTAGATCCTTGCAGTTCTGCTTCACTAAATAGATTAGAAATGGTTGCTTTAGAATATGATTTAAATGAGTTGTATTTTGCCCTAAATAGAGGGCTTTGACCATTTAAGTCACCCCAGAAATTTACAGGAAAAGACTTATATATTGGGTTTTCAAAACTAGCCTTATAATACGCAAACATCACGGGATCGATGGTGCCGTTATAATCAAAATCTTTAGCTATTACCGTTACGGGTCTTTCTGAAGAAGGTTGATATATATTGTTAGCACCTAAATTACCTACTATAAAATCTATATCACCATCATTATCTATATCTGTTTTAACAATGCTTTCCCACCAACCTAACAGATTTTCAACCCCTGTATTGTCTAATTTTTTAAAACTGGTTACGTTGTTTTTTAAAATAGTTATGGGCATTAATTCACCTGTGATTACCAGATCATCATTACCATCTGAATCAATATCTGCCCACACTGCATCGGTTAACATTCCTAAATTTCGTAATTCTGGAGCAACTGTGTCAGTTACATCTTTTAAAAATCCTTTGTCATTTTTTAGTAAATAGCTTTTTTCTGGTTTTGGATATTGGGAATAAGGAGTTCGACCTCCAATAAATAAGTCTTCATAACCATCATGATCATAGTCGGCTGTGACTACAACAGATCCACTTGCATTGATAGCCGGTAATCGGTCTTTCGCAATAGTGTAATTGCCATGACCATCATTCATAAGTAGCCTGTCTGTATATTGTATGCTTTCTGCTTTAAATTCATTACTTCCTGAAACTAGATACATATCTAAATCACCATCATTCTCTACATCGAAAAATGCAATGCCTTCTTCTTCATACTGTATGTTTTCTTCATCGTCGAATAGAGGTTTCTGAATAAAATTCCCTGTTTTATCCTGAAAAAATAATTGTGGTGAAAAACCGGCAGAACTACCAACGATAAAATCTTCTGTTCCATCACCATTCATGTCCGCTACAGCCATACATGGACCATTTTGGGTAAATTTATGAGGTAGAATTCGTTGTACGTTATAATCAACTATATCCTTTTCTTGATGTAGATGTGCAACTCCAATAGTTCTAGATACTTCCTTAAAAATAGGGATGTTATTCTTTGGCGCTAACGGGAAAATGAGCTCTTGAAAAGCGATATTCGACGCATTAGAATGTTCAAGGGTGATTTTTTGATTGCTTTGAATATTTGTTAGTTTTTGGTACTTACCATCGGGCCAAAGAATCTCTACTGAACTTGCTTGGGTTTTATTACCTAAACCAAAATGAATAATATCTTGAACAGTTGACATATACCCTCTGTAAGTATGATGCTCTTGAAATTGAAAAGTACTATCTGCAAATCGAATTACCACCTTGGCTCCGACGGCTACTGATTTTGTTGCAGATCCAATTAAGTCGATGTTCAAATAGTTATGATTAGTCTCTTTTTGTTTATCAATTGTGTTTCGAAAAATAAGGGCTTCATCATTTATGTTATTTACGATATAATCTAGATCACCATCATTATCTAAATCGGCAAAGGCAGCACCATTAGAAAAAGAAGGTATACCAATGCCCCAAGATGTACTAGCATCTGTAAATGTGTTATTCCGATTATTCTTAAATGCGTAATTCGGTATTTTTATTTTGGGAATTGAATCTAAAATCTGCGCCGGGCTTAAATATCGACTGACATTAAATTTGAAATCTCCGAAATCTAAATCTGTGATATCCCTTGGAAATCCATTGGTTATAAGCACATCTTTGTAGCCATCATTATCCATGTCAGCAAACAGAGGCGACCAACTCCAATCTGTTTTTGCAACTCCAGCCATTAATCCAATCTCACTATAGGGAACGCCATTACCATTCCCTTTTTGAAGCATATTTCTAGTATACTGGTACTCATAATCATATCTTTCATTAAGTATGTATTCTGTATACTTGTGCCCTGACAAGGTGGTTTTTAACCTTTGATTCGTTGCGCCTAGCATGTCTAAGGTTATAATATCTAGAAACCCATCATTATTAAAGTCGGAAATATCATTTCCCATAGAAAACTTACTTTGATGCTTTATGTTTTCTTTGATTTGATTTTTAAATGTTCCGTTCTGATTATTGATATATAGAATGTCATTGGTCAAATAATCGTTGCTGACGTATATATCAGGCCAACCATCATAATTTAAATCTGAAATTGCTAGGCCTAAGCCGTAACCTTCTATCGTAATACCTGCATCTACCGTTACATCTTTAAATGTTCCGTCGCCATTATTTCGATATAATCTATCGTTACTTAGCGCCGATCCGTCGGTAATTTTTGTTCTATAATTTGCAGGGAGGACATGTATATCAACATTATTCAAAACATATAAATCTAAAAGGCCATCTTTATCATAATCAAAAAAGGTTGCGCCCATGCTATTGCCTGGTTCTTCAATGCCGTATTCTTTAGCCCTATTTTTGAACTGAGGTATTTGGTTATCATCCAATCCTTGGTTTATAAAGAGTATATTTTCTTTCTCATCATCTTTTGTCAGCATAGCGGAGCAAACATATATATCTAAATAGCCATCGTTATTAATATCTGCTAAGGCGATTCCTGTATTCCATTTATTCAAAGCCTCAATGCCAGACTCTTTAGAAATATCTTTAAATTTAAAATCACCTAGATTTAGATATAGTTTGTTGGGTACTTGGTTACCGCTAAAAAAAAGATCGGGTTTACCATCATTGTTGAAGTCACCAACAGCAACACCACCTCCATTAAAAATGTATTCACTAGTGAGTATATTAAAACTGTCGGTTTCAATGATTTTATTGTTGAATTCGATTCCTGATTCAGAGGCTGGTACAAGTTGGAAGAGGGTATTATTCTTGTTGTCACAAGAAATAATACTGATAGTTAAAGATAGTAGTACTATAGCTGAAAAAACCCGCATACATTTTAGTTTAATAAGATAACTCGATTAAATGAGTTTAAAAATAAACTAAATAAAGTATACCTAATGCTTGTTTTTTGAACTTCTTACACGTCTTGATGTTCTGCAAGTGACTATAAAATAGTTCAACCTTAAATACGGATGTAAAAAAATTACTTAAAAACTTCTATCTTATCAAATTTTGAAATCTTCGATAGATTTTATCATCTATGTTTGCCATAGATATGTTCAAAAGAAATATAAAGTTAGCTGCTTCTAAAAAATTACTCCTGTTTATATTAAGTCAAATCAAAGAATGTACTCTTCAAAAGCCTGTTGTGCATATACTATACGTATTAATTTGGCTCCGAAGTGGTAATTTTATGGATTTGTGATGCATGTAGATTAGGTGATTAATCAAACGTAAAGAAAGTAATTTTTACTTGAGTTATATGCAAATTATCTATTCATTTAAAAAGTTAGATTCCTAGAAATACCTCCACTTTTGTTAAAGAAATTAATTTCTAAAATTTTATCAGTAACCAAAATGTTTTGGGTCGATTGAGAATTGAAACTATCACCCCAATATACTTCTTGAATTCTTTTTGAGCCATCCGTATAATTAAGAACTGCTTTAACTTCATCAGGTTTGAAATTTACAAGCTTACCAGTTCTTTTTTTGATGTACTCATGGATCTTTAATGAATCATTATTCTGAGAAGCAATTATTAATTCATTTCCGTTGTTCAAATTCACATTGACCAAAGCCTTCGCGTCACCAGGTACATAAAAGTGAGTTTCATTTAGTGATAATGCTGTCATTTTTAAATCACCTTCATTTTTTAGAACTAAACCAAGCAATGCATCTGCCATGCCTTGTTGAACTTCCATCCCAAAATCATTACCCACAACCACAACATCTAATAATTCATCAGCATTAATATCTTGTAATAGTATGCCATAGATAGGAGCATACTGTATTTCCATAGGTAGCGGATGGATTTTAAATTTACCGTTACCTAAATTTTCAACTAAAGACGTTTCCATGTAATTAAAACTAAGTTTGGTGGCATCATCAAGTAGGCCATCGCTAAACATCTCAGGTAGTGTAGCAGAACCAAATGCTCCGAAAGAATTGTATTTTTTTCTTATACCGACATATTGTTTGATAACATCTTGCCACGGATGATAGAGGTATTCTTTTTTAGTACCAATACTATCTCTAAGATAAAATGATAGCAATGGGTCAATTGAGCCATTATTGTCCAAATCTTTTGCATATAAACGAATAGGTTGGTCCTCGGTACCTTGAAAGTTTATATTTCGACCAAAATTGCCAGCTATGTAGTCGGTATCCCCATCATTATCTAAATCACCTGCAGATAAGCTATTCCACCAGCCAAGTTTGTTTTGAATACCAGAGTTATCAGTAACTTCAACTAATTTACCTTCTCTGTTTTCAAAAAAGCGAAGGGGCATCCATTCACCTGCTAAAATCAGATCTGGCCAAAAATCGTTGTTGAAATCAGTCCATAAAGCATCACTTATGAGCCCAGGAAATTCTAAGTTCGGGTTTATCTTCTTGGTTACGTCTACAAATTTTATTGTATCCCCTTCAGATTGATTTTCAAAAATATAGGACCTATCAGAAGAAGGGTAGGAAAATGGTAAAACTCTACTACCCACAAAAAGATCTAAATCTCCATCCTTGTCAAAATCAGCAGCTTTAACACAGGTCGAATTTGTGTTCAAATCAGGAATGGCATCAGAAAAATCAGAGAAATTTCCTTTGCCATCATTAATTAATAGCTTGTCTTTATATAAATTATCACCTGAGGGATATTGAGCGCTTCCCCTAGCCAAATATAAATCTAAATCCCCGTCTCCATCAGCGTCAAATAATAAAGAGCTAGAATCGTCTTCTAGCTTTTCATCACTTTTATACGAGACTATAGTTTTTGTAAATGTACTTTCTGAAGTCTGTAAAAACCAAGCCTCATTTTCACCTCTACTAGCGGCTATAAAAATATCTTCTAAATTATCACCATTAATATCTCCAACAGCAATTGAAGGGCCATATTGAGAGAATTTGTGTGGTAAAGTTCTCTGAAAATTAAAATCAATAAAATCATTATCCTTGCTCAAATAATTTAATCCTAGACTATCTGATGCCTTGCTAAATAAGGGTGTAATAGTATAATTATTTACACTAAGTTTTGAAGGTTGATACGTGTACTTGTTTAGCTTATTTATGATACTATTAGTTTCAATTTGTACATTCCCGTTTGGCCAGATTATTTTTAAACTATCCACTTTTTTTGTTTTTCCAAGACCAATATGAAATGTTTTCTCTGGTTGTGATAAATATCCCCTACCTGAAAGTAATGATTGGCGCTGTTGTTGGTTGTCATAA
Source organism: Maribacter sp. ACAM166 (assembly GCF_005771495.1). Lineage (GTDB taxonomy): Bacteria > Bacteroidota > Bacteroidia > Flavobacteriales > Flavobacteriaceae > Maribacter. Next base: position 34,499 of record NZ_VAUW01000007.1, on the reverse strand, counting down.
TAGGCTATAATACTACTACCAATTGCCTCGGGGTTGTTTTCCTCTCCTACGAGCTTTATTCTCAGGAAATTTTCATCTGGAGATATTTCATTTAAATGGTTTTCCATTAATAAAACTGGATCATTAATATTATTTATTACTAAATCTAGATCTCCATCATTATCTAAATCGCCATACGCTGCTCCATTAGAAAAAGTGCCAAAATTCAATCCCCAGTCTTTTGTCACATCCACAAAACCTTTTCCTTCCGAATTTTTAAAAATAAAGTTTGGAATCTTAATTTCAGGTATGGCTTCAATTAACCTTTCTTTGCTTACCAATCTACTGGCGGTAATTCTAAAATCACCAAAATCACGATCCGTAACATCTTTCGGGAAACCATTGGTAATAAGTAAATCCTTCCATCCGTCATTATCATAATCTGCAAATAGGGGGGCCCAGCTCCAATCTGTTTCTTGCACCCCAGCATACATGCCAATTTCACCGAAAATTGGTAGTTTGCTCTCTGGATTGATACCTAAATTCTGTTGTAAAGTGTTTCGTGTGTATTGATGCTCATATAAATACTTTCTTGTGAAAATTTCCTTTTGATAACTGCTAGGACCTTGAAATAGTTTTTTTCTTTTATTGTAGTAAGGTTGCATTTCGGTCGTGAAAAGGTCCATACGGCCATTATTATTGACGTCTGTAATATCACTACCCATAGATGAAAGACTAAAATGTTTAAAAATTTCACCAGCCTTATTTGTGAAGGAGCCATTTTGATTGTTAATATAAATTAAATCATTACTTAGAAAGTCATTCGCAACATAAATATCTGGCCATCCATCTTCATTAAAATCATTGATTAAGGTACTATGGCTATACCCATGATATCGAATACCTGCCTGTTCTGAAATGTCAATAAATTTTCGTTGATTTAAACTGTCTATATAAATATTTTCATATAATATGTCTTTACTTTTCGAAGTGCCGTCATCAGTTAAGGGACTAAATTCATTTGGATTTATTCCCTCAATACGGTTCACTCCAATAAATACATCTAAATCACCGTCGTTGTCATAATCAAAAAACTGCGCATGAGAAGAATAGGTCTGGTCGTCTAAACCATATTTTGCAGCTTCTTCTTTGAAAATGGGAATATTTGTTTCGCTATTTCCTTGGTTAATATACAATAGATTTTTTCTAAGTGTACTATCTTTTCTAAAGGTATTACAGATATAGATATCCTGTAATCCATCTAAATTTATGTCAAGAACCGTTATTCCAGAAGACCATTGTAAAGTGTCTGTTTTTCCAATATTTGCTTCTTTGCTAATATCTTTGAACTTTAATTTACCTTCATTGAGAAACAACGTATTGTCCACCTGGTTACCAACAAGGAATATATCTTCTAAACCATCTCCATTTATATCGGCAATGGCAACTCCTGCTCCATTATATACAAATTCATTGTCTAAAATGTTGATGGAATCATTTTCAAACAATTGATTGTTAAAGTTAAGTCCTGATGTACTGGTGTCAACTTTTGAGAATAGTGGTTTAGATTCCGTCTTATTACATCCTGAAAGAATACTTAGTGTTAAAAAAATAGCTATTTGGAATTTTAAATTCTTCATTTTTATTTTGAAATATACTTTTACAAATATGCAAGAACCTAATGGAAGTAACAAAAAAAAAGGCTACCATAATTGGTAGCCTTTTTCTAAAAATGTAATTACTATACTATAATTAGTATCCTGGATTTTGTATTAAAATATCAGATCCAGTAATATCAATTTGTGCTTGTGGTATTGGGAAAAATTCATTTTTACCAGTCGTAAAGCTCGCACCTCCAAATTTGGTAATCAACAATGTTGATTCGTAATCTAAATAAGCATTAAGCTCTTCAGCTGCAACTCCCCATCTTACCAAATCAAAGAAACGATGTCCTTCTTCTCCAAGTTCAAGTTTTCTTTCGAAACGTACTGCATCTCTTGCAAAATCTGCATTAGGAAAAGAAGTATACTCAGATATTACATAGTTAGCAGCATTATCAGCAGAATCATATTCCTTCACCCAATGTTCAGAGTTTGCAGCTCTTCTTCTTACTTGGTTGACATAATCTAAAGCTGTAGACAAAGAACCACCTGGTGCTTCTATTTCAGCTTCTGCGGCCATTAATAAAACGTCAGCAAATCGAATGATTGTATAATTCATTGTTGCATAACCACGTGTCCATGAGCTACCATCAGTAAAGCTATTTTCTTGACTTCTGTAATAAATATATTTCTTTGGAGAATATGGTCCAGCGTAAGGTTGGCTACGAATCCATGCTTTTCCTGGGTGTTCAATCCAATCTAAATAAGGAATTCCTCTTCTACCAATTACATGATCAATTCTAGGATCTAATGGGTCTGCATCTTCTACAAAAGGCTCATCTGCTTCAAGGCCAAAATCATTTTTAACTGCATTTGCAGCGCTATTATAAGATTTGTCTAAAAGAGGTAAACCATCAGCTCCTGTTCTAAATGAATTTGCCATTTCAAAACTAGGTTGAAAGAAACCACAACAGTTACCAGGGCCATCAGGACCTGTGTTGTATGGGTAGTTTAAATCATCAAAAGCATTCGAATTTTGAACACTACCCGTATTATTTGCAGATTCTACATCAAATACAGCTTCTGCATGATTGTCATTTTCCGCATTAAAGATTTGGGCATAATCATCTAACAAAGCATATTTAATACCATTAGAAGTTACTCCATTATCTATAACATCATCAAACCAAGTTTTAGCTTCGCCAAATTTTTGTTGATACAATTTAGCTTTACCCATCAATGCCGCAGCGGCCCACTTATTTACGCGGCCTGCTCCATTTACACCAGGCAAATTATCATAGGCAAACTGTAAGTCAGCCTCAATAATAGCCCAAGCATCACCGTTGTTAGAAAGTGTTGCCAAATCTTCTGAAGCGACAGTTTCATCAAAAACTACGATATTGTTAAAGTGTTTTTTTAAATCGAAATAAAAGTGACCTCTAAGCATTCGAGCTTCACCTGAAAGTCGTGCGGCGTCTGCTGCTGATAATTCAGTTGAAATTGTTATAGCCGTCAACACTTTGTTGGCTCTGCTAATCCCTTCATATCTACCTTTCCAAAGATTGTTGAAGTCATTGTTTGGATCTATTGGGCTAGCTTCATAGCGTTGAATAGGGTTAAGGGAACTATAATCTCCCGCATCCGTTCCTTTATTGGCTTCGCCACCAACAATTGATCCGGTAGCCCAATGGTTAGGGCCTTCAAAACGGTTACCGAACACGCCATTAAGTGCAGAGTACGTACCAATTAATAAACCGTCTATACCGGCTTTGGTGCTTACTTGAGCATCTGCAAGTGAGTCCGTTGGGGCTACTTGCAAAAATTCATCACTACAAGACATCGATGCCAGAAGCAACGCGCCTATAAATAGTGATGGTTTTTTAAATTTAAATGTTTTCATAGTTTACTTTTTCTTAAAGTTACTAATTATTGTATAATTTTTTGATTATTCAGCTATTAAATACCTATTTCTAAGGTGATTGCGTAACTTGGAGTAACAGGGAAGTTACCAACATCGATTCCGAAGTTAGTATCAGGACCAGCTACTTGTGGATCAAGACCACTATAGTCGGTAAGTGTCCAAATGTTGTTAGCAGATAAGCCTACCGAAAATTTACGAAGGCCCATGCTTTCAACTAAGTTTGTGTCAAAACTATATCCAATACGCAACTGTACCAATCTTAAATAACTACCATCTTCTACATACCATGAGTTAGACGCACCACTTGTACTAAGATTAGAAGCACTTTCCCAAATTGGGCTTCCTGCATTATTACCTAATTGTGGAGTCCAAGAATTAAATGCACCCTCGCCTTTGGCAGATCCTTCAAACGTACCAAAGAAATCAGTAAACCATTTCGACTGGTTGAATATTTCGTTACCAACAGAACCATACCAGTACGTTTGGAATTCTATATTTTTATAACGTAAGACTAAGTCTAAACCACCGGTGAAATCAGGAACTGCGCTCCCTATTACCGTTCTATCATCTGGTGTAATGGCTCCATCACCATCAACATCCTCATACCTAAAACGACCTAACCCTTTACCATCTTGTTCTGGTGAGTTAGCAACTTCATCTGCACTATTAAAATATCCTATTACATTATAACCAAAGAAGGTGGAGATAGACTCGCCTACAGAGTTTCTGATAGGAGCAATTCCTCTATATGAGATGTTGTCTCCAAAAGCATCAATACCTGGTGCCAATGCTGTAATTTCGTTTTTAAGTAAAGAATTCGTACTGTGAACTTCGAATGAAAGGTCTTCAGTGAAATTACCTCTACCAACGAGTTCAATATCAATACCTTTATTGCTCATCCCACCAATGTTTACAGATGGTGCTGAAGCATAATTACCAGCTACACCAGGTAATGGTACTTGATACAAAAGGTCTCTAGTGTCCTTTTTCCACAAATCTACAATAAGCTCAAATTTGTTATTGAACATAGAAAGATCTAAACCAATGTTGGTTGTTTCAGAAGTTTCCCATTGTGCATTTGGGTTACCAATTCTACTAGCGGCAAATCCTTCATCTGCACCACTATTTTGTCCATTGATCGGATAAAAAGTATTTCCACGATCAGAAGCAAATAAAGAATACTGGTTATTTGGTGATACGTTAGAATCACTACCCATTTCACCCCATCCAACTCTAACCTTCAAATCAGAGATAACATCTTGGTTTTGCATAAATGGTTCAGCAATAACTCTCCAAGCGGCAGATGCTGCAGGGAACGTACCATATCGTTTATTTTGACCAAAACGGGAAGACCCATCACGACGAAGTACACCGGTTACATAGTATTTTTCGTTAAAATTATAATCCAATTTACCAAATGTAGAGAAGTACGTTGATCCTTTAAACTGATTACTGTTTACATTAGGACTTTGTACAACTGTTAAACTTTGGAAATCTAAATCTGTAGAAAATGGATTAATACCGTTACCGGAAATATTTCTTCCTCTCCCAGTATTCAACGCTTCTATACCACCAAAGGCGGTAATTTTATGTTGACCGAATAATTTCTCATAACTAAATGTGTTGGTGAATGTCCATGAAAAACCATAGCCACTACCTTCACTAAAAGAGTTACTTGCCTCAGGCTCTGAATCACCCAAGTATTTGTAATTATAATCTACAAAATGATAATTTCCATAACTACCTCCAAGGCTAGATCGTAACGTTAGGCCCTCAAGTGGCTTAATCAACGCATACATATTACCAAAACCACCTATGTTATAAGATTTGTCATCACCATTGTTCAGTTTTAATCGTCTAACCGGGTTTCTTGGGTTGTTGAACCCAGCTGCCTTAGTACTGGCATAGCTTCCAAATTCATCCCTAACAGGAATAATTGTAGGCATTCTAAATGCAGACAAAACTTCAGATTCATCATCGGCAACTTCTACACCACCTGCACCACCTGCAATACCAACAGCTGATCTATAAGTAACTTGAAAATTTTCACCGATAGATAACCATGGAGCAATATCCCATTCAGAGTTAAAACGCGCTGCATATCTTGAAAATTCTTGGGCAAGTACAATACCGTCTTGATTTTGCGCAGAAACACCCATGTAAAAGCGGCCATTTTCATTACCACCGTCAAAACCTAAACTAACCCTGCTCTGTGGGGCTATTCTGGTAATTTCTTTATACCAGTTCGTACCGGCTAAGTTGGGGCGTATTAAGAATACATTGTCAGGATCAGCTTCATAAGCTGCTCTTACGGCTGCTAAGTTAACATCACCGGCACTAACACCATTTTGACCATTTGCATGTAAATAGTCTGGTATTGTAGGTGTAGCGTTCGAACCATACTGAGGGTGCGTATATTGAACAGCAGTACTATTTGCAGCTGCATTGTTCTCATACCCTATATGGGTATACTTTGCCATGTCCAAAGGGTTAAGTTGATTAGGCGAACCGGCAACATTTGGATCTACGACACCACTATTGATGTTCAAGGTCATTGAAGTTTTCCTTTTAGATCTAGAACCTTGTTTAGTTGTATAAACAATAACCCCGTTTGCAGCCCTAGCTCCATAAATGGATGCAGCGGCAGCATCTTTAAGTACCGTTGCCGTCTGAACATCGTCTGGGTTTATAAAATCAACATTTCTTGTGGGTACTCCATCTACAACATATAAAGGAGCATTGTTTCCAAACGAGTTGAAACCACGTACCCTAATTTGACTGGTAGTACCTGGTTGTCCATTTGTAAGAACGGTAACACCAGCAACCCTACCTTGTAATTGTTGTTCAATATTACCAGAAGGTACCGCAGCTAAATCTTCAGCGGCCACAATTGAAACTGCAGCTGTTGTTTCACGTTTAGTTTGTACCTGGTATCCTGTAACAACTACTTCATCTAAGGCAGCAGCATCTTCGGCAAGAGTTGCATTGATAACAGATTTTCCGTTAACAGCGATTTCCTGTCTTTCAAAACCAATATAACTAAACATTAAAGTTGCACCCGACTCTACATTTAGAGTGAAATTACCATCAAAATCCGTTTGTGTGCCATTCGTAGTACCTTTTTCCACTACGTTAGCACCCGGTAGTGGTGTGCCTAAATTATCTGTTACTGTACCTGTAACTGTTGATTGTACTGTTTTAGCTTTCACTTCATCTGAAGTACTAGCCATTTCATTTGCCTGCGCCATTTGTGCACCAAGACACATGAGCATCGATAAAAATCCAGTTTTAAAAAAGGAAAACCTTTTTTTGGATTTAATCGACTTGTAATCAAGTTTTTGACTCATAATCGTTGTTGTTTGTTAGTTTAAATTAGTTTAAATGATTTTTGACTTTTCTTATTTGCCAAATGTTAAAAAAATCAAAATCAGGCATAATAATAACAATTTTATATCAAATAGGCATAATTCCTTTGTGATATTTTATGAAGTGCTAAAATCTATCTTAGGGTCTTGGATATTATATAACCTCTTAAATCACCTGTTGATACTGATATATTCGTAATTTTTGAACACTCAAACCCTCAAATTATTAGGTTAATAATTTTAACATCTTAGGTGTAAATTATATAAAAATATCGAATGCTATAACGTTATAGTTAGGTGGAAAATGTCTGAATTTTATTGTTAAATTTTAAGTTTAAATTATGTTAAGAGAATATGGGCATTCAACCTTAATTTTCGAAGATTTGAGTACAGTTTATTAGAATCAAATTCTGGTTTAAATCTGTAGTGCAAAATAAATAGGATTCACCGCCATCTAGTAGGCTAAGTTTCTTTTTAATTTGTTCTACAGAATCAGGGAAATTCCTTTTGGAAATATTTGCCTTTTTCAGGTCAAATTTTTTGATTGACTTTTTTGAATAACCAAGAGTATTTAAAATTTTAAATATTCGACCAGGGAAGGAAATTAGTGTATTAGAGGTGTAAAGGTGAGAATTTGAATGTAACTTATGAAGATTGTAATGGTTTCCTATATATTGAAAAGCACCCGATTTAAGTATTGCTGCATTTGGTTCATAGAGATAGTTTCTGGGTAAGGAATTGGTTGAAATTGCGCTATGCTCATCGTTTGGGTTAAACTGAAAAATTTGACGAGTATCATTTTTGAAGTTAACGGTTTTAATTACAAGCTCTTTGTCATAGTTTTTCTCTAAAATCCATAATAGCTCTTTTACATCATTAGATATTGCTATGATATGAATTTCTTTTACGTTTTTTAATTGCTTTAACCCACTATTTAAATCAAGTAAAGGGCCTGTTTTTAGTAATAAATTTTTTGATTTAGAGAATAGAAAATCAATTTTATTTGTGACATTAGGCTCGCAATCAGACAAATAATAAACTTTCTTATTGTCCTTATCTCTTCTTGAAGGGTCAATGTAAATCCAATCAAATGTGTTAGATGAGTTCTTTAAAAATGATATACCATCTGTACAAACGCATTCAATGTTATTAACGCCTAGTTGCTTAAAATTGTACTTGGCTATAGTTGATAGCGCTTCATTTTGCTCTACATGAATAACATGGTTCATTTTCATGCTAAAAGCAACCGAATCTACGCCTAAGCCGGCTGTAATATCAGCTATAGTGTCGCCGTGCAAAAGCGATGCTTTATAAAAGGCTGTAATCTCCGATGAAGTTTGCGATAGATTGAGTTTGTTGGGTTGATAGATGTTTTTTGTAGCAAACCAAGTTGGTAACTTCTGTTTTGATTTAGCTTTTGATTCTATTTGTTCAACTAATTCTTTTGATGTTACATTAGAGAATGGTGATTTTTTTAATAGGATTTTATGAATGTTTGATGATAAGTTATCATTTATAAATCGCTGTACTTCTTTAGATAAAATTTCAGAATTCACGTAAGCTTTATAGATTTTGGGTCAGCGATTTAACAATTTGATTATCTGATATAAACTCCTTTAAAATAACTTTCAGAGCAGTGTACCCTGGTATAGCTACAATCATTCCAACAACTCCAAATAATAAACCGGCAATAATGATAATTAAGAAAATTTCTAACGGATGTGACTTTACACTATTGGAAAAAATAATGGGTTGTGAAAAAAAATTATCTATCAATTGGCCAAATATGAGGCCTAGTAGTACGTATCCTGTTTTTGGGAGGATTATTTCGCTAAAATCAGAACCTAAATTACTAGTCATCGTTAAAGTTAGCATAATAACTCCACCTATAATTGGGCCAATGTAGGGTATAATATTGAAGAGGGCACAAAGAAATGCTATTACGACAGCATTTTCAATCCCTACAATTAACAATACAATGGTGTAAATAATAAAGAGAATAAATATTTGAAGTAACAAGCCAACGAAATATCTTGATAGGAGACTATTTATTTTTTCTATTGAATTAACTGTTCCTTGCTCTTTTGTTTTTGGAACAAAAATCAGCAGTCCATGTTCAAACAGTTTTCTGTCTTTAAGGAAGAAAAAGGAAATAAAAAGTATTGAAAATAAACCTATGCTCGCTGAACTTAATACAGTTAAAAATGAGTTTAAAATATTTGGAATAAATCCTATGTCAAAACCTTTAAGAATATTTTTTTCCAAGGCTACGTCGTCAATAACATTTTCAACTAAATTAGAGGATAAGCCTAAGTACTTGGTGATTTGATGATAGAGTGTATTTAAACTTTGTTGCAGTTCATCAATATCAAGAAGCGAAAGGTTTTTGCTTTGTTCGGATAATAGCGGAATAAACAGGGCGAAAATGCCAGCTAATACCCCTACCATTAATAGCATGGTAAAAACAACCGCTATAATATTAGGCAGTTTAATCTTTAGCCTTAAAAATCGAACTAAGGGTCTGCCTATCAATGCTACAACCGCTGCTATAGTAACATAGGCAAGTACGGATCTAATGGTAAAAAGAAAATAGAGTAAAAGTAGTATACCAATAATGACACCAATGGCTCTTAAAATACCTTTTGATATTGTTTTTGCAGTCATTCAGCTAGCTTTTAAAAACATAGGTGATAATATTAGCGCCCATTTTAAGCGCTTTTTCTCTTATTTCAGCGGAATCGTTGTGAACGGTTGGATCTTCCCAACCATCTCCTAAATCTGATTCTGAGGTAAATAATAACACAATTCTATTGTTGTGAAAAACTGCGAACGCTTGCGGGCGTAGACCATCATGTTCATGAATTTTCGGCAATCCTTTGGGGAATAAATAACTATTTGAGAATATAGGATGTTCTGCGCCTAGTTCTTCAAGGTTTATAGCTGGAAAAAGCCTATTTATTTCTCTTGTAATATAGGGCTTCATTCCGTAATTATCATCAATATGTAAGAAGCCGCCAGAAACCAGATAATTTCTTAAATTCTCCAATTCTTCCTCTGAGAATACCACATTGCCATGACCAGTCATGTGTAAAAAAGGGTATTGGAATATCGAAGAGCTACCAACTTCTACAGTTTTTGGTTTGCTATTTATAGTCGTGCCAATATTGTTATTGCAAAATTTAATCAAATTTGGTAATGCGGTGGGGTTCGCATACCAATCACCACCACCTTGATATTTTAAGATAGCAATATCTTGCCCTGTTAAGGATAGGGTAGAGAATAAAATACAGACAATAATAGCTGTAACTAAATTTTTCATATTCAAATTTACGAAATTAGGCGATGAGAAATTATAGGTAAATTTTAAAATTAGTTGAGGATTGTTTGATAATACTATCCATTATTAATTGAAGCTACTAGGGTACATGCAACAATTGCAGCTGTTTCTGTTCGCAGTCTGGTTTTACCCATAGACACAGGTAAATATCCTTTACCTAAGGCGCTTTTAATTTCAGATGGTGCAAAATCTCCTTCAGGGCCAATTAAAATAGTCAGGTCTTGGTCGGCTACAATTCTTCTTTTTAGTTCATGACGTTCACTTTCTTCGCAATGGGCTATGAATTGCAAACCTGTTACGGGTTTTTCTAAAAATTCAGTTAGGCTTATGGGTTCATTTATTTTTGGCAGAAATGTTTGAAGAGATTGCTTCATTGCAGACTCAATTACGCGTTGCATACGCTCTAATTTCACGGTTTTGCGTTCTGAACGTTCACAAATTATAGGTGTTATTTCATCGACTCCGATTTCTGTGGCTTTCTCCAAAAACCACTCATACCGATCGTTCATTTTTGTAGGTGCAACAACCAGATGAAGCGAATGTACTTTAGGATACGTTTTTTTTGATGCTATAAGTTCAACCTCACATTTTTTAATATTTTCGCCAATAACCTTCGCTTGAAATAAGAATCCTTTGCCATTGGTAATCCATAACTCATCTCCATTTTTTTTTCTAAGCACTTTTATAATGTGCTTGCTTTCTTTACTGTCAAAAGTAAAAATAGTATCATTTTCCTTTAAATTGGGATTATAGAATAATTGCATACAATCTTAAGTTGAGTCATGAGATTAAATATCTTGCTTTGGCAGTAACATCCTGTTGGGCAAAAATCTCATTTTTATATTTATAGTATCCTACTATACCAATCATTGCGGCATTATCAGTACAATATTCAAATTTCGGAACATATGTATTCCATCCATATTTAGTTTGTGCTTCAAGTAAGGCATTTCTAATTCCTGAATTAGCAGATACTCCACCACCAATAGCAATTTCCTTTATACCGGTAAGTTTAACTGCCTTTTTTAACTTTAGCATTAATATAGTAATAATGGTGTATTGTATGGAGGCACAAATATCTTCTAAGTTGTCTAATATAAAATTCGGATCTTCTTTGGTTTGTTTTTGTATAAAGTAAAGAATGCTAGTTTTTAATCCACTAAAGCTAAAATTCAAGTCTTTAACTTTAGGAATTGGGAAATTAAATCTAAGATGATTGCCATTTGCTGCATGTTTATCGATTAAAGGACCGCCAGGATATGGTAGACCTAATATTTTAGCGCTCTTATCAAAGGCTTCTCCAACAGCATCATCTAAGGTTTGACCAATAATTTTCATATCAAAAAAGTCGTTGACCTGTACAATTTGAGTATGGCCACCACTAATAGTCAACGCTAAAAAAGGAAAGGTAGGGGCTTTCATATTTTCATCGTCGATAAAATGCGCCAAAATATGGGCTTTCATATGGTTTACTTCAATAAGTGGTATATGTAAACCTAATGATAATGATTTAGCAAAAGAGGTGCCAACAAGTAGTGATCCCATTAGACCAGGACCTCGGGTAAATGCTATGGCTGATAATTGTTTTTTATCGATATTTGCTTTGGCTATTGCTTGATCGACTACGGGGACAATATTTTGTTGATGCGCTCTTGATGCCAGTTCAGGCACAACCCCTCCGTATTCCTTATGAATCGCTTGGGTAGCCACAATATTGCTTAGCACTTTATCGTTCATTAAAACGGCAGCAGAAGTATCGTCACAAGAAGATTCAATAGCAAGAATGTAAATTGTTTTGTGGTCCAACATATTTGGAATAAAATTTGATTAACAAAGGTAAAACATATTAGCCCTATCAAAAAACTTAGAAAAATATTGGTCAGAATAGTATTGGTACTTCTACTGATATGTATTTTGAGTACGCTAATATTTTCCTTGCCGGTTGTGCAGACATTGCTGGCGCAGTATGCTACCAAGAAGATTAATAATCAATATGGTACCCATATAAATATAAATCGTTTAAAGGTTTCATTGATTTCTTGGGATACCGCATTGGAAGGTGTTTTTATTGAAGATTATAAACAGGATACACTTTTCTATGTCAATGAGCTGAAAACATCTATTCTTAGTATGGGCAATTTGGCACAAGGTAATTTAGAATTCGGCGATATTTCTGTGCATGAATTGAATTTTAAACTTAAAACATACTATGGCGAACCGAATACCAATTTAGAGGTTTTTGTAGATAAACTTGATGATGGTAGGCCTAGAGCGCCAGGCTCACCTCCATTTACGCTGTCCTCCTCATATGTTGATATTCAAAAAAGTAAATTTAAATATCAAGATGAAAATCTTGAAAAGTCCACTATTCTAAATTTTGATAGCTTAAACCTCAGTGCTGGTAATTTTCAGATTCTTGGTCCTGAAGTTTCAGCCGATATTCAAGACATGTCTTTGTATAGTAATAGGGGGTTGAAGGTGAATAAATTAACGACTCACTTTAAATATACGAAACAGCAAATGCGTTTCGACTCACTAAAAATAAATACGCCCCTTTCTAAATTGGACGGTAATTTAGTGTTTAACTATAATCGAGAAGATTTTCGCGATTTTTTAAATAAAGTGAATGTAGCGGCTAATTTTAAAGAGTCAAAGGTGGCTTTCGATGAAATTAATTTGCTTTATAACGAATTTGGAAATAGTAAGGAGGTTACATTTAGCGCTGATATTAACGGAGTTTTGAATGATCTTAACACCGATAATCTCTTTTTGTTTTCTGATGATACTGGTATTCGAGGTAATTTTAATTTTAAAAATTTATTTAGTAAGCAACAGCCATTCAGTTTAAATGCTGAAATGAAAAACGTAACTAGCAGTTATTATCAATTGAATGCCTTATTGCCTAATTTAATTGGAAACTCTTTACCATCTGCCTTCAGTAAGTTGGGGCAGTTTACAATACGTGGCAATGCATATATTACCAATTCTTCAATAGATGCAAAAGTCAACTTAAATACGGCTATAGGTAGCAGTTATGCAGACATCGTCTTAAGTAACTTTAATAATATAGATAATGCCACCTATAAAGGATTCATATCATTGATAGATTTTGATTTAGGTGATTTTGCGGAAAGTAAAAGCTTAGGTAAAACAACGTTGGATTTCAATGTGGAGGGAAAAGGATTTGTGAAAGAAAAATTGAATACTGAGGTAATAGGGCAGATTTATTCAATTGAATTTAATAAGTATAATTACCAAGATTTAAAGGTGTCCGGTATTGTTAAAGATCAATTGTTTGATGGTTCTTTAATCAGTAATGACAAGAATATTAAATTTAATTTTAAGGGTTTAGCTAATGTTGCAGAGTTTAGAAACAACTTTAACTTTATTGCGTCAGTTGAGTATGCCGATTTAAAGAAATTGAATTTCATCAATGACAGTGTTTCCATTTTTAAGGGAAATGTTAGTATGGATATCAATGGTACTACATTGGATAATATTATTGGGGATATAAAATTTACGAAAACCAGTTATCAAAATATAAACGAAACATACTATTTTGAAGATTTTGCGATTACCTCAAGCTTTAATAATGACAATGAACGTACTATAAGAATTAATTCTCCCGATATTATTACCGGTTTTATGAAGGGGAATTTTCGGGTAAGGGAATTGGGAAAACTTGTTCAGAATTCATTGGGTAGTATTTATACGAATTATAGGCCTTTTCAAATTTCTGATGGGCAGAATTTATCTTTTAATTTTAAAATTTATAATAAAATTGTTGATGTATTTTTTCCAAAAGTAAAGTTTGACCCTAATACTTTTATCAAAGGAAATATAGTTGCTGATGAGGGTGATTTTAAACTCAATTTTGAATCTCCCAGTATAGAAGCTTTTGGCACTGCTGCCGATAATATAGAAATTCGTATAGATAACAAAAATCCTTTATTTAATACATTTGTATCTGTAGGCGAGTTAGATACCCCATATTACAATTTCAAAGACTTTAATTTAATTAATACAACACTAAAAGATACCTTATTTTTCAGGTCAGAATTCAAAGGCGGCACCGATTTTAACGACTCATACAACCTTAATTTTTATCACACATTTAACAAAGAAAACAAGTCGGTTATTGGCTTAAAAACGTCTGATGTTAATTTTAAAGGGAATAAATGGATATTAAATAAGGATGGTGATAGTAAGAATAAAGTTATCTTAAACAGGGCTTTAGATAGTATTACGATTCAAGAAATCGTAATGAACAATGAAGAGAAAGAGCAAATTAGATTGAGAGGACAATTGGCAGATTCCACCTATAAAGATCTTCAATTACAGTTCAAAATTGTCTCTTTAGATAAGATAACTCCAGTTATTGACAGTCTAAAATTACAAGGTGAGGTTAATGGTACGTTGAATGTGTTGCAAAAAGATGGCATCTATTTACCATCTTCGAATCTAAATATTGAAGGCTTTGGCATCAATGATATTCCTCTTGGTGATTTGGCAATTAATATTATTGGCAATAAGGATTTGACAGAGTTTCAAGTGAACTCTCAGTTATCTAAAGATAATCTAGAAAAATTCAGCGTCGTAGGTAGTATTGAAAATAAAGATGAAATTCCTAGAGCGAATTTAATAGCCAATTTTAGCAATTTTAATTTAGAACCTTTTAGTCCGTTGGGTGAGGGTGTAATAGATCATATACGAGGTGATATCGACGGTAGGGTACGCATTGTAGGTAATGTAGATAATCCTAGTTTTAATGGTCTTTTGACCTTGGATAATGCCGGTATCGCTGTGCCTTATTTGAATATAGATTATGGCTTTGCGCCACGTTCTCGCGTAATCCTTTCTGACCAGACATTTAATTTTGAGAATATAGCTTTACAGGATGTAGCAAAGGGTACTAAGGCAAATCTTGATGGAACAATTTCCCATAGCTACTTTGATAATTGGATTTTAGACTTAAATGTAGATACCAAAAATCAGCGATTCTTAATATTAAATACAGAATTTAAAGAAGGAGATTTGTATTATGGCACCGGTTATTTAAATGGCAAAGGTAGAATCTATGGCCCAACAACGGCACTCAATATTACAGTAGATGGATCAACAGCACGAGGAACATCATTGAAAATCCCACTGAGTGATGTTGCCAGTGTAGGAGATTATTCCTTTATCAATTTTATAGAAAGGAATGACAGGAGAAGTATAGAACAACAACGGAAATTGAAAGATTATCAGGGGTTGGAATTAGAATTCAACCTAGATATTACACCAGAAGCTGAAGTTGAAATTGTAACCGATACGAAAACAGGTAGTTCTCTTAAGGGTACGGGTGAAGGAATTATCTTAATACAGATCAATACCAATGGAAAGTTTGAGATGTATGGTGATTTTGTTGTTGTGACAGGGGAGTTTAATTATAAATTCGGGGGTATTATTGATAAGAAATTTAAGGTTGAGCCAGGGGGTACCATTAACTGGGATCAAAAACCGTTAGAAGCGTTATTAAATATGGAAGCGGTGTATTCCCTTAATGCTAATCCCGCCCCTTTATTAGATGATCCAGGGTTTACTAGAAGGATTCCGACAGATGTAATCATACGATTAACAGGCGAACTTGAAAGTCCGGATATTGATTTTAGTATCGATTTTCCAGGTACAAATTCAATAGTGCAATCAGAACTTGAATATCGGCTTCAGGATCCAACGGTTGAGGAGAAGAATGCAATATTTTTATTAGCACAAGGTACATTTGTGAACGCGCAGAGCGGTATTAATCAACAAGCGATAACGGGTAATTTGGTTCAAAGTGCCTCAGGTATTTTAAATTCCATTTTAAGTGGGGGAAATGATAAATTTAACCTTGGCCTTTCTTACGAGCAAGGCATACTTGACAGGTCTGCAGATATTGAGACAGATGATCGAATAGGAGTAACGGTATCAACACAAATATCTGATAGAATATTGTTTAATGGTAAAGTTGGTGTACCGGTTGGTGCTTCAAGTGAAACGTTGGTCGCTGGCGATTTTGAGATTCAGATGTTACTGAATGAAGAAGGTACCTTGAGTGCTAAGTTTTTTAGTAGGCAAAGCGAAATTCAAGCCTATTTATCGGATCAGCAGGGATCAACTCAAGGAGCTGGGTTAACCTATGAGGTCGATTTTAATAATTTCAAGGAACTGTTTCGAAAAATACTGGCCAAGAAACCAGTAAAAAACGAGCCTGTAAAAGTTCAGGAACCTCCTACTGCTTTAATGGGTAATGATAGCTTAATTCGCTTTTATGATAAACTTAAATCAATAAATTGATAAAATACTGTGAAGTTATTGTTAAGAAACGTTCAATTTTAAGACATTTCATAATAAAATATAACTATGAAAACGTTTTCTTAGATTTCTCTTAAATTGCAGCGCTCCTATATTTCATTATTGCATTTAGATTTAGTACTTTCGTTGGCTTAAATTTTTCGATGTCTTCAAAAATTAAAAAAATAGCAGTATTGACTTCAGGTGGCGATTCTCCAGGGATGAACGCAGCGATAAGATCAGTTGTTCGTACCTGTGCCTACATGAAAGTTGACTGTATAGCGATTTACAGGGGGTATCAGGGAATGATTGAGGGAGATTTTAAATCTATGGATGCTCGTAGTGTTAATAATATCATTAACAAAGGTGGCACTATTTTGAAGTCAGCCCGATGTAATGATTTTAGAACACCCGAAGGTAGAAAGATGGCACATGATCAGCTTGTTAAGGCGGGCATAGATGCCTTCGTGGTAATAGGGGGCGATGGCAGCTTTACTGGTGCCATGATCTTCAATAAGGAATATGATTTTCCTGTTATAGGAATTCCAGGTACTATTGATAATGATATTTTTGGAACAACCTTTACATTAGGCTTCGACACCGCTTTAAATACAGTAGTTGAATGTATAGATAAGATTAGAGATACGGCGAGTTCTCATAATAGACTATTTTTTGTAGAAGTTATGGGTAGGGACGTCGGTCATATTGCTTTAAATGCAGGTGTAGGCGCAGGTGCTGAAGAAATCTTGATTCCAGAGGAGAATCTCGGTCTTGATAGGTTATTGGAATCTCTAAAAAGAAGTAAGGAGTCTGGTAAATCTTCGAGTATCGTAATTGTTGCTGAAGGTGATAAATCAGGTAAGAATGTATTTGAGCTTAAAGAATACGTAGAAGAACACTTACCAATTTACGACGTACGTGTTTCTGTTCTTGGCCATATGCAACGAGGTGGTGCGCCTTCTTGTTTTGACCGGGTGTTAGCAAGTAGAATGGGAGTAAAGGCAGTTGAAGCTTTATTAGAGGGTAAAACTAGCTTAATGGTGGGTATTCAAGATAATAAGATAACATTAACCCCAATTGAGAAAGCGATTAAGGGGCATACGAAAATAGATAAGGAACTTATAAGAGTTTCAGAGATAATGACAACATAATTTAAACGTTAAAAATAGAGAACATGTCAAATTTAAAAGTAGGAATAAACGGTTTCGGTAGAATAGGAAGATTGGTCTTCAGAACAACGGTAAAACGTGGAGATGTAGATGTGGTTGCCATAAATGATTTGTTAGATGTTGAGCATTTAGCTTACTTGCTTAAATATGATTCAGTTCACGGTGCTTTTGATGGTACTGTTGATGTGAAGGACGGTCATTTAGTCGTAAATGGTAAAACGGTTCGTATTACTGCAGAAAGAGATCCTAAAAATTGTAAGTGGGATGAAGTAGGGGCAACAACTGTTGCTGAGTGTACTGGAATTTTTACAACGTTAGAAACTGCTCAATATCATATTGATGGTGGTGCTAAAAAAGTAGTTATTTCAGCTCCTTCTAAAGATGCTCCAATGTTTGTAATGGGAGTTAATCATAAAGATGCTAAATCATCTGATACTATTGTTTCAAATGCATCTTGTACAACCAACTGTTTGGCGCCAATGGCCAAAGTATTGAATGATAAATTCGGTATCGAGGAAGCGTTGATGACAACGGTTCATGCTACAACTGCAACTCAAATGACCGTTGATGGTCCTTCAAGAAAAGATTGGAGAGGTGGTAGAAGTGCTATGTTGAACATTATACCTGCATCCACCGGTGCAGCTGTAGCGGTAACAAAAGTAATTCCTGCATTGAAAGGTAAATTAACAGGTATGGCTTTTAGGGTTCCTACTGCAGATGTTTCTGTTGTTGATTTAACTGTTCGTTTAGAAAAAGAGACTTCTTACGAAGAAATCAAAAAAGCGTTTAAAGATGCTTCTGAAGGAGAATTGAAAGGTGTTTTAGGGTATACTGAAGAATTGCTTGTTTCTCAAGATTTTATTGGGGAATCTCATACAAGTATATTTGACGCCGGAGCAGGAATCGAATTGAATTCTAAGTTCTTCAAATTAATTTGCTGGTATGATAACGAAGCAGGTTTCTCCAACAAAATGGTAGACTTGATTCAGCATGTAAATACACTATAATTAACAATTTAGTATAATAAAAATATTTCCTGAAAATGAGGCTTTTTTTCCTTATTTTCAGGATTATTTTTTAAAGACATTCTGTTTATGATTTTAATAGTAGATAGTGGCGCAACCAAGTCAGACTGGATTGCCCTAAATGATAAAGGAGAGCAACTTTTTTTAACGCAGACATTAGGGTTAAGTCCAGAGGTGTTGACTAAAGATGTTATTGAAGATCGCTTGGCCAATAACTTTGAACTTTCTAAGAATCGGGAAAAAGTGTCCCATCTTTATTTTTATGGAGCTGGCTGTGGAACGGATCGTATGAAAACGTTCTTAAAGGCAATTTTTAAGGATTTCTTTCCTAATGCTAAGGCTGATATAAAGGAAGATACGTACGCTGCAATATTTGCTACTACTAAGGTAGGTCATCAAGGTATTGTCTGTATACTTGGTACAGGTTCGAATTGTAGTTACTACGATGGTAATCAATTATTTCAAAAAGTGATTTCATTGGGTTACATACCAATGGATGATGGAAGTGGAAATTATTTTGGACGTAAATTGATTCGAGATTATTACTTCCATAAAATGCCTGCTGACTTAGCACACAAATTTGCAAAGCAGCATGACTTGGATCCAGATGTAATCAAAGAGAACCTATACAAGCAACCTAATCCTAATACCTATCTAGCCACTTTCGCTCGCTTCTTGATAGAGAATAAAGAGCATCCCTATGCAAAAGGTGTTATTGATAAAGGCTTTCAGCAATTCATCAATAACTACGTAATGCAATTTGAACTGGCTACTAAAGTACCCATCAATTTTGTAGGAAGTATTGCCCATTATCTTAGGGACGAGCTAACCTCTGTGTTGCTAAGAAATGATCTTATAGTTGGAGTAATTCGACAAAGACCTATTGAGGGCTTGGTTGAATTTCACCGATCAAATATGTAACAATCTATTTTACGGCGATCATAGCTATTTCAACATTTACAAACTTGGGTAAGTTTGCAACTTCTACGGTTTCTCTAGCGGGCGCAGTTTCAGAATTGAAATAAGAACCATATACTTCATTTACTTGAGCGAACTGGTTCATGTCACTTAAAAATATAGATGATTTCACGACATGTTCAAAGGTCATTTTAGCTTCGGTTAAAATGGCCTTTAAATTTTCCATTGATTGTTCTGTTTCCTTTTTAATGTCACCAGAAATCAATTCTCCTGTGGTTGGATTTATAGGTATTTGACCTGAAATATACAATGTTCCATTACTCAAAATTGCTTGATTATATGGGCCGATTGGGGCTGGAGCATTTTTAGTATTTATTATTTTTTTCATTATAAATTTTAATTTAGTTAATTTCTAATAGGTTGACTTCTATTTTCCCACTTAAGATCTTTAAGAATCGAAGCATCTATTCCAATAAAGAAATACCATCTTTTATACTGTCCAAAAGGAGTCCAGTTAAAACGCATCGAGAAACTTTTTAAATCACGTTGAAAACGTAGTTGGGTTAATGTGAACCCATTATTTTTAAAGTCATAACCAGAAGAGCCACCAATTTTCCATCTTGGGGCTAATTCAATATCCCCAGAAAACATTAGTGAGTGGCTACTAAACTCACTTTGCCTAGCTGAATTGAGGTAACTGGCAGAATAAGCCAATCTCACGTTCCAAGGTATTTTTGTTCCGTAAATGGGGTTTTCGACATCTTGATTTTTATCTTTATTGCGTAAAGGGTTGTCGTTAAAACTATCTGCTTTACCAAATAAATCATCGTCTCTACCACCACTTTGGGCTACATAATCAAAAGGGTCTTCCTCTTCTTCCTCTTCATCATCGTCATTTTTACCAAACATATCACTACTAATAGAATATGAAATATTCGCATTTGCCCTGGTTAAACGAAAAAGACTACCGCCATTATCTGCATTCCATGTGTCAATTCTAGTGCCATTATTATCTATGGCATACGGATCTAGGGCAGCAGAAAAGTTAATCGACATTTTGTTGTCGAGAATATTTGTACCACCATTTATGTTAAGTGGATTTAGTCGTAAGGAATCAGATTCAAAATTATAACCTGTTGAGATATTGAAATTGCTTAATAATGAAACTTTTTTAGGTTCTATTTTTGTAGAATCTTTGTCCCGTACTTTGGCTTCTAAAGTATTGGCTAAAGAAAACCCTAAACTATTTGATTTGCCTAATGAAGGTGCGCCATTTAAGGTTCCTTGAAATCGGCTAAATTGAACTACATCCCCTTCACCATCTATGTATTCATCATAAAATTGGTCGAAAGATGGAGCGTAACCATAGCTGATAGATGGTCGCATTGTATGACGAATTGCTTGTATCTTTTTGTCTTCTCCAAGGTCAAAAGTTCCATAGAGAGTGGTTCCTATACTAGTGCTAAAATTATACTTATTGTAGCGGTCAAAACCGTTAATGGTATCCGTGACTATAGTTTCGTTTTCTGAATCAAAACGTTTGTTATAGGTCTCTAAGGTCCAAACATCTTCATAATTACCACCGACACTAACACTAAAAAATTTAGCTACCTTGAAGTTGGTACTTACGGGAATACGATGTCGTGAGCCAACTTTAGCATTATCAAACATTCTACCGGTTAAAAAGTCATCATCGTTGGTTGTTAGCCTATTCTGTGCATTTACATCATATTGAAAATTGATGTTCTGTATAATGCCCTTTTTTATGCCATCTCTTTTTGCAAATGGAAAAATACGCTCCATACTTGCCTGAAATGTTGGCAGGGTCATGGTAATGTTATCATTAATATTTGCTGTTGCATTCGGTGAGGTTAATTGTGAATGAGTAGCAGTCATGCTCATATTTACCGATGGATAGGCCGGAAATGTCTTTGAGTATGATATAGAAGATGATAGCGTGTTGTTTTGCGTGTTGGGTAAATTTCTTTGTTGCAAAGAGTTCCTATAATATTCACTACTACCTAGGTTAACCGATGCCGAAAACCTAGAATTAGGACTTGATTTTGGATCTTGGGAATGTGAAAATTGAATGTTATAGTTTCTTGATAAACTGTAGTCACTAAAGCCTTTTTGACTTCGAACTTGATTTTCGTATCGTAAATTAACATTACCCCTATATTTATACCGCTTCGTATATATAGATGCGGTCCTAAAAGCATAACTACCGTTTGTATAAAAATCACCCGAAAGGGTTACATCTGCATAATCGCCTAATGGAACATAATAGCCCATATCTTGTAAGAAATAGCCTGTATTAGGGTCGTTACCAAAAGAGGGCATCAAAATACCTGCAGACCTTCCAACGGATAATGGAAAATAAGCAAATGGCATAGCTATCGGCGTAGGCACATCGGCAATATATAGGTTGCTAAAACCGGCAATTACTTTCTTTTTTGGCACAAATTTTGCTTTTCTTACCCTGATGTAATAATCGGGGTTTATAGTATCTGTAGAGGTTGTCAGTTTTCCTTCACTTAAAAAGTAAACTGAGTCATTTTCCTTTTTAGTGATTTCGGCATACACTTTCATGGCATCACTACCCAATTGACCTGCAGCTGCTTGTTGTTCAGTTCGTGAGTTCCAAATTAGTGCTTTTTGAGAATCAAAATTAAATCGAATAGAATCTGGTATGATAATGTTCGTACCTTGTTTAAAATAGGGTAGTTGACTATAATTACCCAAAGAGTCTTTAATTCTACCAGCATAGACCTCATTTTTGATATAATCCATTATGATTATTCCAGCCTTAATTTCGGTATCTTGATAGTATATTTCAGCCTCGTTGTAGAGGTATATTTTATTTTCTTTTTGACTTAATTTGACATAATCCTTTGCTTTGTAGGTGATTTTGTCTAAAAGTAACGGTGGCTTCCGGTTAAGTGAATCTTTAGCCAAAGAATCGGTAGCAGTTGAATCTCTACTATTTAGGGAAGGGAATAGGGGTGCGCTTATTGAATCTTTTTGTACCTTAATATTAAGCGTTGTAATCTTACCTTCTTGTGCATGAGCATAAAAGCATGCAACAAAAATGACAAATAGGAAAAGTAAGTAGTGTTTGTTTGATTGCAAGGCTATATATCCTATTTTTGTAAAGGTTTGGCAGTCCAATGAGCCATTGTTTCAGATGTCAAACTTACATATATTTTTTATTCCCTATGTAGGGTGTTACAATAAATTTAACCATTATCAGGGCTATATAATCCCTAGTACTTATGAAAATAAAATCTATTTGCTTTTCACTTGTTTTGGCAGTGTCATTATTGATTCAATCTTTTTCTAGCCCCAAAGAAGAAATAAAATCAGAAGACCCTTTCATTGTTGTACTGGATGCCGGACATGGTGGACATGACCCAGGAAATTTGGGAAATGGATATTTGGAGAAAAAAATTGCGTTACATATTGTTTTGAAAGTCGGTGAGATTTTATCGAAGAATAAGGATATTAAAGTTATTTATACACGTAAAGATGATACGTTTATTGATTTGTTTGTTAGGGGAGAGGTTGCTAATAAGGCTAATGCTGATTTGTTTGTCTCCGTTCATTGTGATTCACACACTTCAGATGCTCATGGTGCCGGAACTTTTGTGCTTGGATTGCACGCAAATAAGCAAAATTTTGAAATTGCCAAGAAGGAAAACTCCGTTATTTATTTAGAAGATAATTATGAAAACCGATATGCGGATTATGATATCAATTCACCAGAATCTGTAATTGGTCTTACGATTATGCAAGAGGAGTTTTTAGACCAAAGTGTGGCACTGGCTACGATGATTCAAGAAAATTTTTCCAATTCATTAAAAAGAACCGATAGAAAGGTGAAGCAAGCTGGGTTTATTGTTTTGCATCAAACTTTTATGCCTAGTGTCTTGGTAGAAACGGGCTTTTTAACGAATAAAGATGAGGGTGCTTATTTGAATTCAAATAAAGGGCAGGCCGATATGGGAGGTGCTATCGCCAAGGCAATATTGAACTATAAAGAGGGTGTTCAGCCAACTGTTAAAGCGGTTGAAACTATAGTCTCAAAACCAAAAGCAACGGCTGTAACGGAAGAAATTACAGAGAAGGTTGATGGCGAAAAAGATGTAATTACAGTTGGTTCAAATGGTAAAGTTGCAGAAATTAAGAAACAAAAATCTATAACCGACGATAAACCTAAACAGGCTATTACTTCTAAAGAAGTGGTAGCCTCCATTATGTTTAAAATTCAATTAATGGCGAGTAGTAAAAATTTGCAGCTTAATGGGGCTAATTTTAACGGTCTCTCTAGCCTTTCACAAGAGCCTTACAAAAACTTGTATCGATATATGTATGGGGAGACAAGGTCGTATAGAGAAGCGAAAATGATGCAATCCCTTGCAGTCGATAAAGGATATAAAACAGCGTATATTGTAGCATACAGGTTGGGGGAGAGGATTTCTATTAAAGAGGCAATAGATGAGGTTTCTGAATTAACCCCTTAAAGTGTGAATTTTATTCCTAATTTTGAGTGTACCAAAAATATAATTGCTTGAAACTATCTAGAGAATTAAAAACAGGAATTATCGTAATAGGAGGAATTCTATTGTTTATCATGGGATTCAGTTATTTGAAATCTACTCCTATTTTTGACAATAGCAAAACTCTGTATGCCATTTACCCTAATGTCGGCGGACTTCAGTCTGGGACTACGGTTTCAATTAATGGATTTAGCGTCGGTAAAGTGAACAACATAAAATTTTTGGACGAAAAGGGAAATCTATTAGTAACTTTTAACGTTAGTAATGATTTTAAGTTTTCTAAAAATAGTATTGTAGAGCTCTATGATACGGGTATAATAGGAGGTAAGGGATTGCAAATTAGACCTGTTTTTGATGCAACTGGTTTAGCTCAATCTGGTGATACGTTAAGAACCGAGACTAGACCAGGAATTACCGATTTGGCACAACAAAAATTAACACCGTTAGTGCGTAAATTTGAATCTGCTATTTCTGGTGCAGACTCTGTTTTGGTAAATGTAAATTCTGTTTTGGATACGAATACTAAGAAAGAATTAAAAGAGGTTATTGTTGGTTTGAACGATTTAATAGTAAGTCTTAATGGTAGTGCAGCTTCTCTTAATACCATATTAGTGGATAATAAAGATAAATTAAATAATTCTTTTAAGAATTTTGACGTGCTTACTTCAAATTTCGCAAAGCTTTCAGATTCTATAAATGCCGCAGGATTAGGACGAACTTTAGCACGTCTAGAATCTACAATGACCAGTTTGGATAATGTAGCCCAAAAAATCGAAAATGGAGATGGTACGCTAGGGCTACTAATGACAGACAAGGAATTATATACTAATTTAAATAGCACGACTAAGGAATTAGATCTTCTTTTACAAGATTTACGATTAAATCCTAAGCGGTATGTGAACGTTTCAGTTTTCGGTAAAAAACAAAAGGATTATACAGTTCCTGAAGACGATCCAGCTGAGAAAATAGAAGAATAAATTTATGCAGTATCTCCCAAACATCCTCTTTGTTATTCTCCTACTCGTAGGTATAGGTTTTTTTGTGAAGAATATTTCAAAGTTAAAACGAAATATATTCCTTGGTAAGGATGTTTCTGTATCCGACAATAAAGCCCAACGATGGACTAATATGGCTAAGATAGCCTTGGGTCAAACTAAAATGGTTGTTCGCCCTATTGCTGGTGCGCTTCATGTAATTGTTTATGTTGGTTTTGTAATTATAAATATAGAAGTTCTTGAAATAATTCTTGATGGTATTTTCGGTACACACAGATTGTTTTCAGTTTTAGGTCCTGTTTATGATGTACTTATTGCTTCATTCGAAGTATTGGCTTTACTTGTAATTATTGCAGTGATTGCTTTTTGGGCTAGAAGAAACCTTATTCGTTTGAAACGGTTTATTAAACCAGAAATGGAAGGATGGCCTAAGCAAGATGGAAATCTTATTTTATATATTGAATTAGTATTAATGGTTTTGTTCTTGACTATGAACGCCGCCGATTATCAATTGCAGCAAATGGGAGCAGTTCATTATGTGAAAGCAGGTGCTTATCCTATTGGTAGTATAATAGCTCCGTTATTTGAGAATATCTCCATGTCAACTTTAATAGTAGTAGAGCGTACGGCTTGGTGGTTGCATATTGCGGGAATTTTATTTTTCCTCAACTATTTATATTATTCTAAACATTTACATATTCTTCTTGCATTTCCAAATACGTATTATGGGCGTTTAATGCCAAAAGGTCAATTCAAGAATTTGCGATCTGTTACAGATGAAGTTCGTATGATGATGGACCCAGATGCTGACCCGTATGCAGAACCTGCAGAAGACGCTGCGGTACCAGATAAGTTTGGTGCTTCTGATGTTCAAGATTTAAGTTGGGTACAATTATTAAATGCATATACCTGTACCGAATGTGGTCGGTGCACAGATGAATGCCCTGCCAGCCAAACCGGTAAAAAATTATCGCCTCGAAAAATTATGATGGATACCCGTGACCGTTTAGAAGAAGTGGGTAATATTATGGATAAGAATAACGGGGAGTTTAAAGATGACGGAAAACAGTTGTTAAACGATTATATTACTCCAGAAGAATTATGGGCGTGTACTACCTGTAATGCCTGTGTAGAAGCATGTCCGGTAAGTATAGACCCTTTGTCCATTATAATGGATATGAGACAATATTTGGTAATGGAACAATCTGCTGCACCAACAGATTTAAATAATATGATGGGTAATATTGAGAATAATGGAGCACCTTGGCCATTTAACCAAATGGACCGCTTAAACTGGAGTAAAGAATCTTAAAGAATACTATGGCAAATGAACTAAGAGTGCCTACAATGGCAGAATTTTTTGCGTCAGGTACGATGCCTGAAGTTTTATTTTGGGTAGGTTGTGCCGGTAGCTTTGATGATAGGGCAAAAAAAATAACTAAAGCCTTCGTTAAAATTCTGAATAAAGCAAATGTTTCATTTGCAGTCTTAGGTACAGAGGAAAGTTGTACTGGAGACCCGGCCAAACGAGCTGGAAATGAATTTTTGTTTCAGATGCAAGCTGTTACCAATATCGAAGTGCTTAATGGGTATGAGATAAAAAAAATTGTTACGGCATGCCCGCATTGCTTTAACACCATAAAAAATGAATATCCTGGTTTAGGAGGTACTTATGAAGTAGTTCACCATACGCAGTTTTTAAAACAACTGCTTACTGAAGGCCGAATTTCTATGGAAGGTGGTATGTTTAAAGGAAAGCGAATCACGTTTCATGACCCCTGTTATTTAGGAAGAGCAAACGACGTTTATGAAGCTCCACGAGACTTAATTAGAAAATTAGATGCTGAGTTGGTCGAAATGAAAAGCTGTAAACAAAGAGGTCTTTGTTGCGGCGCCGGTGGGGCTCAAATGTTCAAGGAGCCGGAAAAAGGCGACAAGGATATTAATATTGAACGTACCGAACAAGCGCTAGATGCTAAACCCGAGATAATTGCTGCAGGTTGTCCTTTTTGTAATACCATGATGACCGATGGTGTTAAAAATAAAGAAAAGGAAGATAGTATTGCAGTAATGGATATTGCAGAATTGATTGCAACCGCAGAAGATTTATAAAATACACACGACATAGTTTCAATTTGAAAAATAAAATAATTTGCTAGTAGAATTTAACACATTACCCGAAACTGCCAGAGTCTGGATTTATCAATGTAACCGGTCTTTTTCTGAAGATGAATTATTGGAAATCCGTACAGAATTAGATTCATTTATAGAAAATTGGACCGCTCATGGCAATGATTTAAACGCTGGTTATGAAATAAAATATAAAAGGTTTATAGTTATTTCGCTAGACCAAAGTACACAAGATGCTACAGGTTGTTCTATTGATGCTTCTGTTCATTTTATTCAACAATTAGAGAAGAAGTACGACGTAATGTTGCTTGATAAAATGAATGTGTCCTACAAACAAGGTGAATTCGTTGCGTATAAAAGTCTACTTGATTTTAAGGCGATGGCAAAACAAAAAGCCGTTTCAAAAAACACAATCGTCTTTAATAACTTGGTAACCAATAAGGGGGAATATCTTGAACACTGGGAAGTACCTGCTTCCGAAAGTTGGCATGCTCGTTTTCTATAATAGCTTTCCTCCTAGCACTTATTATTTATTGGGTTTTATCGGTGAAATACAATAATTTCATTCTAGTTATCTCCATACATACATTACTATGCGCTTTATTTTACTTTTAATTTTTGGGTTATTAGCTGATTTTAGTGCTATTGCACAAAATCCGTTGGTTACAATAGATAGCCTTGCCCAGCAACGTTGGGTGACTTTGCAATATGACCAAATGTCATTAGATGAAAAATTGGGTCAATTATTTATGGTAAGCGTAGCTTCCAATCAAAATAAACAAGCGACAAACCAGATAAAAAACTTGGTTGTAAAAGAGCATTTAGGTGGTGTAATTTTTTCTAAGGGAGGACCAGTTAGACAGGCGAAATTGAACAATGAATATCAATCGGTCTCAAAAATTCCATTATTGATTGGAATGGATGCGGAATGGGGTCTTTCAATGCGCTTAGATTCTACCTACGCATTTCCATGGAATATGACCTTAGGCGCTATTCAAGATAGTGCTATAATTGAAAAAGTAGGGTATCAAATAGGTAAGCATGCCGCTAGACTTGGGGTGCATATTAATTTTGCTCCAGATTTGGATATTAATACAAATCCAAAAAACCCAATTATCGGTAACCGTTCTTTTGGTGAGAATAGAGATAATGTAGTTGAGAAAGGTATCGCATTTATAAAGGGTATGGAGCGTGCAGGGGTTTTGGCAAATGGAAAACATTTTCCTGGGCATGGGGATACTGCTGTTGATTCCCATCATAATTTACCGGTTATTCCTTTTTCTAAACAACGTCTTGATAGTTTGGAGTTGTATCCATTTAAAAAACTTATCGAAGCGGGATTAAGTAGCATTATGGTTGCTCATTTAGAAGTGCCAGCATTAGAACTTAAAAAGGGACTGCCATCGTCTATTTCAGAGCAGATTATTTCTGGTCTGCTGAAAGAAGAGATGGGTTATGAAGGGTTGATTTTTACAGATGCGCTAAATATGAAAGGTGTATCGACCAAAGGTGTTGATGGTGAAGTTGAATTGGCAGCATTTATGGCAGGAAACGATATGCTTTTAATGCCTGAAAATATTGTAAGCGCCAAGCAAAAATTAATAGGTGCCTATAAAAAAGGAAGATTGACCGAAGGTCGTTTAGCATATTCGGTCAAGAAAATATTAATGGCTAAATACAAAGCGGGTCTAAACAATTATAAGCCTGTAGTGCTTGAAAATTTATATAAAGACCTAAATGGTTTGGATAATGATATTGTATACGAAGAGGCTATAGAGAATGCTATTACTGTATTAAAGAACCAAATGGATTTACTAGCCATTAAGAACTTGGACAATAAGAAAATAGCCTATGTTAAATTTGGGGATGCATCAAACGATGCATTTGTAAAAGGAATTAAAAACTACGCAAATGTAACGGTAGTAGATGCAAATGATATAAATACGCTAAAGATTAAATTAAAGGAATTTAATCTTGTAATTGTAGGGCATCATAAAAGCAATGAAAGCCCTTGGAAGGCCTATAAATTTTCTACAAAAGAGCTGAATTGGTTGCAGGAAATAGCAAATGAAAGAACCTCTAATTTAATACTGTGTGTATTTGCTAAGCCTTATGCTTTGTCAGATATTCAAACGTTTCAAAGTATTGATGCCGTCGTTATGGCTTATCAGAATAGTGATATTGCTCAAGAAAAAACTGCTGAAATACTTTTTGGTGCATTAGGCGCGGCGGGTAAATTACCAGTAAGTGCTACTAAAGAATTTCCAGTTAATACAGGCTTGCACACCACATCACTGAGCAGGTTAGGGTATAGTATACCAGAAAGGGTTGGTTTAAGTTCAAAAGGCTTGCAAAAAGTTGACCATATGGTTGAGGGTGGCTTGGATAGTTTGATGTTTCCTGGTGCACAAATTCTTATCGCTAGAAAAGGAAAGGTGGTCTATCAGAAAAGTTTTGGGAAACCTACATACGACAGTAAGGAGAAGATTACTAATGAATACCTCTATGATTTAGCTTCATTGACTAAAATATTGTCAACATTACCAATGGTCATGAAAATGGAGGAAGAAGGAAAAATCGAACTGAATGACACCTTTGAAGAATTAGTTCCAAATTATTCAGATACTGAAATAAAAAATGTAACCGTTCTAAAAGCTTTATCCCATTATGGGCGTCTGCCTGCATGGATTCCTTTTTATATTAGCACGTTAGACAAGAATAGAAAGCCTTCATCCGAATTTTATCGAAATGCTCCTATACCAGGATTCTCAACAAAAGTTTATGATAACCTTTATTTGGCAGATGCTTATCAAGATTCCATTTACAATAGAATAGGAAGACAGGATTTGAAGTCGAACCGGTATCGTTACAGCGATGTACCTTACTATGTAATGAAGAAAGTGATTGAGGAAAATTATGGTCAATCTTTAGATTATCTGTCTAACAAATTTCTTTATAGTCGCTTAGGAGCCTATCGAACGGGGTATAATCCACTGAGTAGATTTGAGAAAGATGTCATTGTTCCTTCAGAAGAAGATGATTATTACAGATACGGTACCGTACAAGGGTATGTTCATGATATGGGGGCCGCAATGCAAGGCGGAGTAGGAGGGCATGCGGGTCTTTTTAGTAATTCGAATGATATCGCAAAAATTATGCAAATGTATTTGCAAGATGGGTATTATGGTGGAACTAAGTTTTTCGATTCTAGAACGGTTAAGAAATTTAATACCTGTTATTTTTGTGACAAAAATGTTCGGAGAGGCGTTGGCTTTGATAAACCGCAATTAGAACACAGTGGGCCTACCTGCGGTTGTGTGTCGAGAAAAAGTTTTGGACATAGTGGTTTTACGGGTACATATACATGGGCAGACCCAGAAGAAGAGATTGTTTATGTCTTTTTATCCAACAGAACTTATCCATCTGCATCGAATACCCTATTAGTTAAATCTGCGTTAAGGACAAGAATTCAACAAGTGATTTATGACTCAATTTTAAATTAAAAACTAATTTTGTAGTAATGAAAATAGCAATAGTATGTTATCCTACCTTTGGTGGTAGTGGCGTTGTAGCAACAGAATTAGGAATTGCATTGGCAAATAGAGGCCATGAGGTTCACTTTGTAACCTACAAGCAACCCGTTCGCTTAGAATTATTGAGTAATAAAATATTCTTTCATGAAGTTCATGTGCCAGAATATCCACTCTTTCATTATCAGCCTTACGAATTGGCATTATCAAGCAAATTAGTAGATACCATCAAGCTTCATAAAATAGACTTATTACATGTGCATTATGCGATACCACATGCCTATGCAGGGTATATGGCCAAGAAAATGTTGGAGGAAGAGGGTATTTATGTCCCAATGATAACAACGTTACATGGAACCGATATTACCTTGGTTGGTAAGCACCCAGTCTATAAACCGGCGGTAACCTTTAGTATCAACCAATCTGATGTTGTGACGTCTGTATCTGAAAGTTTAAAGAAAGGAACCTTGGAGATTTTTGATATTAAGAAAGATATTGAAGTCATCCCTAATTTTATAGACACCAAAAAGTATAGTACATCATTTACGGACTGTCAGCGTTCTAATATGGCTAGTGAAGATGAGCGCATTATCACCCACATAAGTAACTTTAGAAAAGTAAAGCGAATTCCTGATGTTATAAAAGTGTTCAGTAAAATTCAATTAGAAATACCTTCTAAACTTATTATGGTAGGTGAAGGACCTGAAAAAGAAGGTGCTGAACGTTTATGCGAGGAATTAGGGATAGCGAATAAGGTTATCTTTTTAGGGAATAGTAATGAAATAGATAAAATTTTATGTTTTTCAGATTTGTTTCTTTTGCCATCAGAAACAGAAAGTTTTGGACTTGCGGCTTTAGAAGCTATGATTAATAAAGTTCCGGTGATTTCAAGCAATGCTGGTGGTATTCCTGAGGTTAACAAAGAGGGGGTAAGTGGTTTTCTTAGCGATGTAGGCGATATTGAGGACATGGCATCTAAAGCAATTACTATTCTAAAAAATGATGATGTATTGGAAAGGTTCAAGATGAATGCGCTTAAGGAGGCACATAGATTTGATATACAGAAGGTACTGCCTTTGTATGAGGAAGTTTATGAAAGGGCTTTTAAAGGTCGTTTTAAAAATACTTAAATCTATTATTCCTATAGGCTATATCCATTATACTTTTTTGGCTTCCTGTAAAGGCCAACATCTGAATAACCGCTCTAATGTTGATGCTATGCAATTAATAGTACAAGATAATTATGGTGGAAGTAAAGAAGAAGAATTTTTAGTATTTAAGGACCAAGCTAGCTTAACTGATTTTTTTGAAATATTAATAGAACAAGAAAGTAGTAATTCCTGTTCCCGAAATAGATTTCACAAAAGAATTGGTTATTATATGGAGTCTAGGAGAACATAAAAGTAATCGTCAATAAAAACTTCGGATAGTACGACAGTAGTATTGAAGTAGGTCGCTTTCAAAGCAACTACGAATACGACCACAATTACAAGGCTATTTCAGATATATAAACTTTCTTAAGAGACCAAAAGCATTCACAAAGAGTGAAGATTTATTGATATTTCACAAAAATTCAACCCACTATCGATTTTAAGTGCTATTCAAAGTACTTTTTTATAGTATTCAATCCCTTTCCACTAAGTTTACACTTTAATCCCAAATTTATAAAAATGAAAACTTTTAATTTTCTTATTTTACTCGTATTGATAGGGCTCAGTTTTCCGGCCTTTGCTCAAGATGATCTTCAAATTACCGCCAAGGACAGTATCGTCCAAAGTTCATGGATGATAGGTGTTGGATTCAATGCCGTTGATGATGCTGGAAATGTTTTTGATGGTTTTTTTAATATAACTGATGAATGGAATATGGTTCCCTTTCCTTCAAGGGTCAGTATCGGTCGTTATTTTAAAAATGGGTTAGGAGTTGAAGCCATTGGGACGTATAATACATACCAAAAAGGAAATACTATTGATAATAGGGTGAACTCGGAGAGTATAGATTACTATGGTCTTGATGCAAGAATTACGTATGATTTGAATAAAATAATAGGACAAACAGGTTGGTTTGATCCCTATGTTGGTATTGGAGCCGGTTATACGGATGCTGATAACTTGGGTCGTGGCACCTACAATGCTGTTGTCGGATTCAGGACGTGGTTTTCGGATCGATGGGGCTTGGATTTTAGTTCTTCTGGTAAATGGGCTATGAGTCAATCGGATGGAGCATCCAATCATATTCAACACGCAGCAGGGGTTGTTTATCAATTTGGGATAGAAAAAGGTTTATCTAAAAGAGGTGAAGAAAAGTTAGAACTTTTGGCAGCTATCGAAAAGGAGAAGCAACGTCAAATGGATTCTATTGCAGAGGTTAACAGATTAAAGGACGAAGCACTGCTGGCGGAAAGACTTGAAAAAGAAACTGCATTAGCTGCTGCTGAAAAAGCAAAATTAGACGCCCTTATTAAGAGAAAAGACGATATAAGGTCAAGAATCGATAATTTGGGATATGTGTATTTCGATTTTAATTCTTCCAAAATAAACAAAAAATCTAAAACCATTATAGATTCTTTGGCAATGATGCTGGAGGAAATCCCAACCTTGAAATTAAAAATAACCTCGCATACAGATGCTAGAGGAGCGTCTAAATATAATGATTGGCTCTCCCAACGAAGGGTAGATAATACAAAAGCGTATTTATTGGGCACTGGTACAGCGGCTTCAAAATTATTAACAGAGGCTTATGGAGAACGAAAGTTATTAAATGAGTGTGATGATACTACGTATTGTTCAGAGGAGAAACATGCTTTAAACAGAAGGTCGGAGTTTATAATTACTGATTTTTAGTACATAATTTAATTTTAGTAAAGTCCGTTAGATAAATATGCTTCTAACGGGCTTTTTCTATAATCGGATTTTAAATATGTATACAGTAAGAATTTTATAATTATAATTTGGATTTATCCTACGGTGAACGTGAAAATCGGGGATACTGATTCGTTTCCTATGCTATTTTTCGTAACTATATTCCAATAATAGGTCTTTCCAGGATTCACTGCAATTCCATTAAATCTAGTTTCAACTACATCTGTTTCGAACAAGGTTGGGTCAGTAGATTCACCAAAGTATACATTATACCCAATAATGTCATTATCAAAATCTTCGGATTTCCAAACAAGGTTCACTGTGGTGCTTGTCCGAGATATAGATGCTCCATGTTTTGGACTTGCAACAAAAAAGTGGACAATTAGATAAGAGTTATGCTGCTACATTTTAATTATACATTTCTAGTTCAAATTCTTTAATAGTTTTATACCCCAAAGAGGAGTGTATTCTTCGTCTATTATACCATGTTTCGATCCATTGAAAGTCAGATAGCTCTGCTTCAGATCTAAGGCAGTAATTGTGTTTATATACTCATTCTACTTTCAAACTCTTAAAGAATGATTCAGCTACAGCATTATCCCAACAGTTACCTTTTCTGCTCATACTTTGTTTTACCAATCCATTATAGCTTTTTAGAATATTGGTAAATTTATAACTAGCATATTGAGAACCTCTATCTGAGTGAAAAATGAGTTGTTCTGTAATTACATTAGATTTTATAGCCATATGCCATGCAGAAATAATGGTATCCTGTGTTGTTAAATTATCGCTCA
>NZ_VAUW01000078.1 GCF_005771495.1 Maribacter sp. ACAM166 | reverse complement strand
GATACTTGTACCCAGATTTCTCACATCCTTTTGTGTGACCACATTTCATACATTTAAAACCATCGTGCCATTTTATTTTCGCTAAATATGCCTTACAGGCATCATCATTTGGCAATTCTTTTACAAAACTCAATATATTCTGTCCTTCAAATACTTCCATAAACGTTGTTTCTATTGACAACAAGATACAGAACTTAAATGACTAACTCAATTAAAAGAATTGAACAACTATCTCTTTTACATAACAATAATACAAAAAATAAAATTAAATGTTTAAAATACATTTAATTTTATTTTTTGGCACTTAACATTAAGCGCAAAGCTCTAAAAGGCTTAGTTTAGCCCCAATAGGTTCGGATTGATATTTTAAATTTCAAACTAATACATTTGACATATGAAATACAGGAAATGGAGTTTAGATGAAAAACAGAAATCCTATCATCTTCGGAAGAACTAGGCGTCGTTGAAACTTGCGGTAAGTACGGCTTAAGTTTGATTCCCTAACTTTTAGGATATAAATCAGAAAGAACAAAAGAGAGAATTAAGGTTACTAGATACGGTGAAGCTCTAGACTTCGACAACATTGATAATTGGGTCTCTTTTGCTACTTAAATCACGTTCAGTTCTGTGAGACTTTAGATTTTGGACTTACTATATTTAACTGGACGTAAAGTTAAGAGCGTATTGGCCATTAAAATTAACTTTGAAAAATGTCAAGAGAGAAAAGGAATTCTACCGTAGGTTTTAAACAAAAAGTAGTGGAACTTAGTTATGCGCGTGGCAGTGTTGTTGAGATATGCAGGGAACTGGACATACCCACCTCTGTGCTGAGCCACTGGCGTAGGCAGTCTAATACCTATGCCAAGAACAGTTTTGCCGGCAAAGGAAATCCAAAGTTGACGGACGAGCAACGCAAAATCGCCAAGTTGAAGAAAAGATTAAAGGATGTTGAACTGGAACGGGACATCTTAAAAAAGGCGGTAGCCATCTTCTCCTAGGGCGACAGGAAAAATATAGGTTCATAAAACACCATAAATTTAAATTTACAGCTTCAGAAGATGTGTAAAATGTTCAAGATAAGCAAAAGTGGGTATTACGATTGGCTGCACAGGAAGCCATCAAAAGATGGTTGGAAAACGAGATTATAACGGTATCTGTCCGTGATATTTTCAAAGATAGCTTCGAGAGTTATAGCGCACCGAAGGTCAAAGTGGAACTTTTGAAAAAAGGGCATCGAGTGCCGAGGCCCAGGGTGGCCAGAGTGGCCAGAATAATGAAGGCCAATAACCTATTTGCCAGAAGAAAACTTAAATTTAGGTTTACGACAGATTCCAATCATAAATATCCAGTGGCTCCCAAGATATTGAATCAGGACTTTACGGTCGCTAGGGAGAATCAGGTATGGGTGTCAAATATTACATATGTGCGGACCGAGCAGGGATGGATGTATTTAACGGTAATTATCGATCTGTTCCATCGAAAGGTCGTGGGATGGTCAATGAGCGAGAGTTTAAGTACGGGCGATACAATAATCCTAGCTTGGAATATGGCCGTCAGATTAAATACCATCACCAAAGAACTCATATTTCATTCCGATAGGGAATCTTAATATGCAGGTCACAGATTTACCAATATCGTAAAAAGTTATGATGGAACGGTAAAGGAAATTATTGGGACAATGCAGTCGCCGAAAGCTTTTTTAAGAGCTTAAAAGTTGAATGGGTATGCAAATATGATTATGTTCTTAGGTCCGATGCGGAGCTATCTATTTTCCAATGGATAGAAACTTGGTACAATAGAAAAAGAATTCGTTCAACATATAGGATACAAAACCATAGAAGAATTTGAAAACGAAATGTCTAACCAAAAAATAGCAGCATGACTCCTAACTAATTGTCCACTTTTTTGTTGCAAGTCCGTATTTTTCATTCTCTTTAAAAGAATTGATTATAGAACTTTTGGCGAAATTCAACAAATACTAAAAAGATATGTGATTTTCTATAATAATCATAGGCTACATGGACTATTGGGACGGATAATGGTAATTCCATGCGATGATATTCCCTATCTAATTTTCAAATTTTTTGTTGCAAGTCCAAAAAATTACTAGGTAGTGCAATGATCTTGAACATAAGAACCACATAGAACGGCTTTGTCCCCGCATTGTTCTTTTTCGACCGATTAGCAACTTCCCTTCCAACCAGGCCCTGAACATCGCAAAATCAATCTCTTTTGCGGCCTTTTTTAACGAATTTTTCATCTCCAATAATTTTCCGGTCGAAAATTTCCCGTCGAACAGTGTTTTCTTTCCCATCTATTTTTGGATTTGGTTGTTCATTGCTCACACCTCTTTTTTATGTAAAACACTAACAAATACTTATATCAATATTTTAACTTATAGAGGTCAGTAGTTAGTTACTTATTATTTCTGATTCATTCCCATCCGAAAGTTTTTCAAAACTAGACAAAATTGCTTGTTAAGCCCCGTGAACAGCTTTTCATTTTGATTTTTTCAAGAAAATAAGTCTGTTCTAAAGGCTAGTTCCTCTTGTGGTTTTCCTCTAATTTTTTTGGCTCCTTCCCCTACCTGATTGCATACATAGTAAAGGGTAAGACAAAAAGTGAGGCAGATTCTTATTTTTTCGACGAAATTAGAGAACGCGTACTTTTTCTTGGCAATTGTTCTAACAATAAGTTGGAGCAGTAAATATGTGATCAAAGCTATGTAAATCTGAGATTTTACGGCATTCTTGCTGGTTCCCACAAAGGTCTTGATCTGTAGGTTTTGTTTGATGGCCTTGAAGAACAGTTCGATATCCCAGCGCTTTTTGTATAAGTCCGCAATGGTCCTAGCTGTCCAATCCAGCTGGTTGGTGATAATCTCTATGATCTTGTTTTCATCTGCTTTGTAAACGTGCACCAACCGTAATCGAACTTCACCGATTCCTGTTTTAATGGCCTTGTTACCTGAAAGTTTTATGATTTCGTCCCTCAAAATATCCTGATCTGTATCATTGGGAAGTTCCAGCTCTGCGATGGTCTCATAGACCGTGTTGGTTTTGATACGTGTTACAAAAACGTTCTCCGCCTTTACTCTTTGCAACATTAAAAGAAAATCAAAATAGGCTCTGTCCTCTACTATTATCGTCCCTTTGGCAAAGACCAGCTGCTCCAGACCATACCTGTCGTGAAGTTTGGCCAGCGTAATATTCACCACATCCGGTATCATCATGGTATCGTCCCAACAGGTGTGTATCTTGATGCCCCCTTTTGCTGTCCGAAACTTTGCCCAATCGAACATGGACAAGCATAGGCTAATAATGGTACTGTCTATCAGTTTTATACTTCGGTCTTCAATTTCTTTGATTATATGGGACTGATACCGCTTGGAAAGTATATGGCTATAATGTGATAAAAGCCTATCATATAAGGTCTCAAAGACTTTATAGTTCCTTTTTTTATTACCATCGCTCATCGTAGAACGTGCAGGACTCTGATTAAGTCCCAAACTTGATATGAATGTCTCCGACACCCCAATACCAGTAGAAATATCGCTTAGCGTAAAGCATTTATTGAGCTGTCCGAAAGTTAAGGCTACAAATTGATCAAAGGTCTTATACCTACTACGTCCTTTATCACTTTTGTGTGCTTCGGTACAGCGAGCGAGCATCCAAGAAGGAACTAGATCCAAAATTTGGCGGATTAAAGGAGCGTTCGTATTTTTATTGGTCTCAAAAATAGTTAAAACTATGCACTTGAGTGCATTTCGCTTTAGCTTCTAAAAACCTTTACTTTTGTTCTATTTCCAGGTTGACAGTCCATATAGTCTGGAGCACTAAATATCGATATCATGTTCTGAAAGGGGATATCCAGGTCCGTTGCCGTTCCCTTTTGATGCAGATCTGTGATGCCGAGGATATTTGGATATTGAAGGGGTTGGTTTCCAAGGATCATGTCCACATGCATATTGAATATCGTCCTTCGCAAAGTCTGAGCTATATGGTAAAGA
>NZ_VAUW01000077.1 GCF_005771495.1 Maribacter sp. ACAM166 | reverse complement strand
GTTGGAAAAAATATTAGAATTCCACTTACTTACAGTATCAGTGAGAGACAAGTTGAACATATCTTAAAAGGTGGGGTTATTAATTTTGTAAAGCAAAAATAATTTTTCGGCATAGTATTATTAAATGGCACTTCTAAACATTAGATTTTTTTAGGCGAACGATAAAATAAATGGAGACAATAAAAGAGATGAATATTGATGTAAAACACATCGCAACACTTACCGGACACAGCGGTTGCGTATACGGGATGGATAAAGGCATGTCCGAACACACTGTTTTTACAGGTGGCAGTGATCGATTTATTGCATTGTGGAATTTAGAAACCCTACAAGCCGAAAAGTTTTCAGCATCATTGCCAGCCCCTATTTATGCCATTTGTCATATTCCTGAAAAAAATATTTTACTCGCAGGAACAACTACAGGTAGTATTCACATACTTGATTTAGAGAAAAAAGAAGAAATCAAAATACTGCAACATCACATAGGGCCAGTTTTTGATATACAATATTCAATAAAAACCAATTGCTTTTATACCGCCGGTGGCGATGGTAACTTTGCAGTATGTGATCTTGATACTATGTCATTGCTCAAAATGAAAAAACTGTCACAGGAGAAAGTCCGCAACATTGATTTTAATGATACCACTTCAGAGATTGCTGTTGCCTTAGGTGATTCTAATGTTCTCATATTTGACCTGCAGACATTGGATTATAAAAAAGATTTTATTGCACATCAACTTGCAGAAAAAATTATTGGAGCAAATACTGTGCGGTACAGTCCCGATGGAAAATTCCTTTTAACAGGAGGAAGAGATGCTCATTTGAATATTTGGAAAGTAGGAAATTATGAATTAGTAAAGTCGATTCCTGCTCATAATTGGGCTATTTATGATATTGTATTTAGTCCTGATGGATCTTTGTTTGCAACTGCTAGTCGCGATAAAACAATCAAAATTTGGGATGCAAAAACATACCAAATTTTAAAACGCATCACAAAAGAAAATTTTGAAGCACATACACATTCTGTAAACAAATTAATTTGGAGTTCTTTTCATAATTATTTGGTTTCTGCCGGTGATGATAGAATGGTTATGGTAAGGGAAGTAAATAAAATATAAAATTTGATAGTAATTTAAATCTAGCGATTCGTTTTTACAACATAATTATATAAACTAGAAGGAGAGCAAAAATGAGCATAACGAAAGAACAAGTTTTAGAAGCGTTAAAAAATGTAGAAGATCCAGATTTAAAAAAAGATTTGGTAACGCTTGGTATGATAAAGGATTTAGAGGTCGATGGTAAAAACGTCAATTTTACCGTAGTGCTTACAACACCTGCATGCCCAATGAAAGAAATGATTCATAAGGCTTGTGTAAATGCAGTGTTGCATTATATAGATG
This sequence comes from Maribacter sp. ACAM166, assembly GCF_005771495.1. Taxonomy (GTDB): domain Bacteria; phylum Bacteroidota; class Bacteroidia; order Flavobacteriales; family Flavobacteriaceae; genus Maribacter. The sequence continues at coordinate 2,627 of NZ_VAUW01000077.1, read as the reverse complement.
AAGAAGCGAATGTAAATGTAAAAATGACATCTGATGTGACATCGCGAAAAGGCAGTGGCCCCCTATTGCCAAACGTAAAAAATATTATTGGGGTAGCGTCAGGCAAAGGAGGTGTCGGGAAATCAACAGTGGCTTCCAACTTAGCTTTAGCTTTGGTGAAGTTAGGTGCATCGGTTGGTTTGGTTGATGCCGATATTTATGGTCCTTCACAAACCATTATGTTTAATGTAATGGATGCTAAACCAATGACTAAAGCGGTGGACGGTGTAAATAAAATGATGCCCATAGAAAGTTTTGGTGTCAAATTATTATCTATCGGATTCTTTGTAGATACTTCCCAAGCCCTTGTATGGCGTGGACCGATGGCGTCAAAAGCGGTTGTTCAATTATTTCAGGAGGCACATTGGGGGGAATTAGATTATATGATTATTGATTTACCTCCCGGAACCGGTGATATTCATTTAACGTTGGTTGGTGCCGTGCCTTTGAATGGGGTTGTCATTGTAAGCACTCCTCAATTTGTAGCGTTGGCAGATGCGAAAAAAGGAGTTGGAATGTTTCAGTTACCATCAATAAATGTACCTGTTTTAGGCATTGTAGAAAACATGTCTTATTTCAGTCCGCCAGACGAGCCTGAGAAGCTATATTATATTTTTGGTAAAGACGGAGCAAAAAAACTTGCAGAAGAATTAGAAGTCCCATTATTGGGTGAAATACCATTGGTACAAAGCATCTGCGAATCTGGTGATTCGGGAAACCCAGCTGTACTTCAAGATAATACACCGCAGGCTATTGCCTATATGGAAATGGCACGTAAGGTGGCACAACAAGTGTCTATACAAAATGCAAAAGAACCGATAGTTAAGGTGGCAGATGTTAAATGGTAAAATATCAAAGTGATGCTTGTTATCGCGCAACAAGCCAATTAAGGGACTTATAAAACATCACTTTTATCCCGTTTTTAATATAAGGTCAAGCGAATAATTTATAATTACGAGTACAAATAAAAAACTATATAGAGTTTATTAGGGTTCTCTTTAAAACCTTGAATTTATTTTAATTCTTAAATTTTACACTATGTATCCAGAACAATTAGTATTACCAATGAAGGAAGAACTTACCTCTGTTGGTTTTGAAGACCTCCAAAACGCTACGGAAGTAGATGCTGCCGTTAACTCAAAAGGCACCGTGTTAGTAGCTGTTAATTCAGTTTGCGGATGTGCTGCTGGTGCTGCACGTCCGGGAGTAAAACTTTCATTGGACGCAACCAAGCGGCCTAGCCGTATTACAACTGTATTTGCTGGTTTTGACACCGAAGCCACTGAACAAGCACGCAAACATTTTCTGCCATTTCCTCCGTCATCGCCTTGTGTAGGATTGTTCAAAGATGGAAAATTGGTTCATTTTATAGAAAGACACCATATTGAAGGAAAGTCGGCAGAGCTGATTGCTGAGAACCTAAAGGCAGCTTATGAGGCGCATTGTTAATACAAAAAGGCGATACAAATGATAACCTTTAAAGATATGCCATTGCATTCACGGGTATGGATATACCAATCCATCCGTGAGTTTTCTGAAAATGAAATTACGCAACTAAAAAATAAAGCAGAAGTTTTTATTTCTGAGTGGACTTCGCACGGGAAAACGATGAATGCTTGTATTGAAATCTTTTACAATCGTTTTATTATAGTATGTGTAGATGAAAAAACTACTTCCGCCAGTGGATGCGGAATTGACAAGTCGGTAAAATTCATTCAGCAGTTGGAATCCGACTTAGGCGGAAACACTTCTCTCCTTGATAGAATGAATGTTGCTTACAGAAAGAATGCCCACCTGAATAACGAAGTCGGGCAAGGGAAAATTATTTCATGTCCTATTTCTGAGCTCAAAAATGTACTCACATTTCCTGAAAGACAAAAAGGAATAACTGTATTCAATAACCTCGTAAATACAAAAGCAGCGTTGGAGCAAAATTGGGAAGTGCCCTTAGAAAAAAGTTGGCAATATGAAAAATTCATATAAACATTAAAAAAACAGCGTTGTTGTTAGAGGCGGTTTTGCCAGTTTGAAATTCATTTAAAATCATGATATAAATGATTTCAATGTATTGCTTTTAGCCAAATTAAATCACCACCAATTTCAACCGTTATTTTATCAGGTTGTCACCGCTCAATTAGAGCCATCAAGTATTTCATTTCCGTTTAGAAAAATATTGCAGCACAAAAAACAAAATAATGAAAAGTAGGGTTGAACAATTACAAGAGTTTTTAAAGGAGGACATCAATGATTCTTTTCTGAAATACGCATTGGCATTAGAATATGTTAGGGTTGAGGAAAATGATACTGCGAGAGATTGCTTTTTGAAATTGATAAAGGATGATGAAAACTATGTTGCGAGCTACTATCAATTGGGAAAATTAAATGAGTCGCTGAATGAAGTAGAGAAAGCAATTGAAATTTATAAAAATGGAATTGAGATTGCGAAAAAAATTAAGGATGTAAAAACGCTGTTAGAATTACAAGAAGCTTATAATATGCTGATAGGAATTGATGAAGATGAATTTTGATCGTTTCCTGGTTTTTTATTAAACAGAGATTTTAAACGTTCATACACTTTCGAAAGGGAA
>NZ_VAUW01000076.1 GCF_005771495.1 Maribacter sp. ACAM166 | reverse complement strand
ACCTAACTCTCTCGATACATCTCCTACCGACCTTCCTTGTTCATTTTCCTTTAGAGCTTTAATAATCTGGCTCTCGCTAAACTTGCTGCTTTTCATGATGACAGTTTGAATTTAAAGTTAGTAAATTCGAATTATTAACTGTCCTACTTATGGGGAAGCCTACACTTCACCTGAAGTTTCCAGAATAGAATTATTGACTATAGGAAGCTTATTGGATACCACAGGGAAATCTGTACTGGTAAGCGACGAAAACTATATCGATGCCTCTACTGGCATATCGGGTAGTGGCCCAGCCTATGTGTTTTACTTTATGCAAAGCATGATGGAAGCAGCATTGCAGATGGGGTTTTCAGAAAATGTTTCCAAAGTTTTGGTTAGCCAGACTTTTACGGGAGCAATAGAACTATTCAATCAAAATAACCTATCTCCTAATTCTTGGATGGAAAAGGTAGCGAGCAAAGGTGGTACCACACGTGCGGCTTTGGACTCTATGGATAACAATAATGTAGGGGAATTGATAAAAGAAGCCGCTTTTGCTGCTTTTAACAGGGCCGTTGAACTGGGAAAGGAGAAAGAATATGTATAAAGAACTGATTGTCATTAAGGTCGGCACCAATGTAATGACCAATAAGGATAACAGAATAGTGAGACCCGTTCTTAGAACATTGGTAAAACAAATAGCGGAACTGTACGAACGCGGAATTGTCACAATATTGGTATCATCAGGTTCCGTTATTGCGGGCAAAGAGGTTATGGGTAAATCGAACATCAAGGACAAGACCCAAAGAAGACAGGTATATTCCGCTATTGGGCAGCCAAGAATGATGCGGTTGTACTACAATATCTTCCAAGATTACGGCATGAAGTGTGCCCAAGTGCTCCCGACAAAGCGAGATTTTAGTCCAGGGGTACACCGTCAGAATATGATAAACTGTTGTGAGGGTCTTCTTTCGGAAGGGGTAATCCCAATTGCCAATGAAGATGATGCGGTATCGGTTACTATGTCCATGTTCTCCGATAACGACGAATTGGCTAGTTTGATAGCACAATTGATGAATGCGGACAAGCTTATTATTTTGACCGATATCGACGGACTGTATACGGGTAATCCTACCGACGAGAAAAGTAACCTTGTACCATATGTTGACCCCGAGGAAAATCTGGACAAATACATTGAGGACAACAATAAACAAGCAGAAGACGGTAGGGGCGGTATGGGCTCTAAATTGAATTATGCTCAGCAGGCCGCTGCAGAACGCATTCCTACTTTTATTGCCAACGGGAAAAAAGATCACACGATCATAGATATTATCGAAGGAAAAAATGTGGGCACAAGAGTAGCCCTTGAACAAATAAATACATAGCATGAAAATATTATCGGAGAAAACAAAAAATAACGTTTTGGGATGTATGGTGAAGATTTTGAATAAGAACCGTACACTATTGTTGGAAGCGAACGTTAAAGACCTTGATCACTTCAACAATGATGATCAAGCCATGTACGAGCGATTAGTGGTAAACCACAAAAAAATCGAAGAAATGATACGGGCAGTTAGAGAAGTTCGTTCCCAAAACGATCCAGTTAATAAGGAAATCAGCACTAAGGAATTGCAAAACGGTCTAAAAATCATTAACAAAACGGCACCCTTTGGTACCATTTTGATCATATACGAATCCCGACCAGATGTGACTATAGAAGCTGCTGTTCTTGCTTTTAAAGCAAATAATAAAATCCTTTTAAAGGGAGGTAAGGAAGCCCTTTACAGTAATAAAGTTCTTGTAAGCTTTTGGCATCAGGCGTTGTTGGAAAATGATTTGCCTACCGATTATATACAACTCCTAACTATGAACAGGGAGGAAACACAGGAGTTTTTGAAAAATCCTCCGGAAAAATTGGACCTTATTGTACCAAGAGGCGGCGAACGCCTGATAGCTTTTGTAAAAGAGCATGCGAACTGTGCCGTTTTAGTAAGTGGGAGGGGCAATAATTTCCTATATGTAGATCAACATGCGAATTGGGAAAAAAGTATAGAGGTCATTCTAAATGCAAAAACGGATAAAATATCGGCCTGCAACGCATTGGATAAAGTATTGGTCAGTACGGATATTGATAACTTCCATGAAAAAATGACCGATTTGGGCCACATTCTAAAAAACAATGGCATATCTATTTTAGTAGATGGCTATGTGAAGGAAGTTTTAAGGGAAGAGCCCCTTATTTCCGAGGAATCCGTTTGGGAAGAGGAATTTTTGGCCATGAAATGTTGTATTGGCGCCGTTGATTCTTTACCAGATGCCATTGAAAAGATAAATGCAAATTCAGGTGGTCATTCGGCAACGATAATGACTACTGATAAAGAGGCCGCAAAAAAATTCATGGAACAAGTGGATTGTGCGGTGGTATATCAAAACGCTTCTACCCGATTTACAGATGGTGGTCAAATGGGCGTAGGCGCAGAATTGGCCATAAGTACAGATAAGTTACACCATCGAGGGCCTTTGGGCTTAAATGAGCTGGTATCCAATAAGTACTACGTTTATGGCAATGGTCAAATTAGAGAATAGTAGTATGGATAATATCAAACTTTATTAAAAATAGAATATAGACGATGCAAATTGGAGATTCATACGATACAGTAGAACAGATAGAAGGGGCTATGCTACAACATGGTGATACACATAGTCGCTTGTATTTGATGCAGGTGGAGCAAAACAATTGGGATGAGCTTATCCCCAAGATGAAAGACCTGGCCAAAAAGAAAAGTTATGATAAAATTTTAGGCCGGGTGCCTGAAGAAGCAATAAAAGTTTTTCAATCAAATGGATATGAGATTGAGGCAAAAATACCCGGATTGTACAACGGAGAAAAAGCAGGGTATTTTTTAGCCGATTATCTTGAAAAAGAGCGCGGTTCTTGTAGCGAGCAGGAACTAAAGACCATAGAATCAGTAAAAACCATTGCTTTAGCCGCCAATAGTTCTCTTGAGGATGCCCATTTTGAACTACCCAGTAATCTGTACGTTCGTAAGCTTAACAAGAATGATTTATTCGCCATGGTTCATTTACACGAGATAGCATTTAAATCGCACTCGTTTCCCATAAACACAGCAGAGTATCTTTTGGAACTTGTAGAGCAAAACCATGAGTTTTACGGCCTTTTTCAGGAGGAGGAACTGCTTGTTACTGCCATCATTAAAATTCATAATGAAGAATCCAATGTAGAAATCGTCGATTTCGCAACACATCCTGATTATAAAGGACAGAACCTATCTTATTATCTTGTTCAAGAAATCAAAAGAGATATGGACATGAGTGAGTATAAAACCATTTATTCCTTAGTTAGGGCTACTTCCTATGGTTTGAACATTACCTTTAGTAAACACGGATTTTCACTCGGAGGAACACTATTGAACAATACAGTAATACGAAATAATTTAGAAAGTATGAATGTTTGGTATTCGAATTAATTAGAGGACAGTGCACTACTAAAAGTAGTACTATCCCATAAATTCTCAATCTTTTACAAATGTAAATTATGGGTGTCGGTTAATGGCTTTAATTAAGTTGCTTAGCCTTCACTAAATAACATCAATGAAGGGTTTATTTGCTTTTTATCTTAACTCGTTACAATTCCCTAATTAAAACCTAAAGAAGTTATGGAAACAAAACTCTTATTTCATAATGAAAACAGCCGCCATATATACTTTGAAGGAGACTATGTTGATATGGACAACTCCGTTGAATTTGAAACACTTCCCAGAATAGGAGAAAAAATCATTCTAAATGACGACCTAGAGTTTAATGAATTTACTGGATTGGATGAGAAACAAATCAATTACTTTGAAACATTTTTTAAAGAGAACTATACGCGAACAAGACTAGGGTACGAGTTCATAGTTTTTGATATTGTACATTTCCCCGGTGGAAAATATACTTGGATATGTATGAAACCAAAGTTAAATAAAGGATTAAATATATAAGCTGGATATCATCAATTATGCTATTGATTGTAATTGTGATAAAACCTTTAAATAGACTTTCCAAAATGTTATCTGCACTCATTACAGAATACACATTTTGGAAAGAGCTAAACTTTTCAGGTGGTATGAAGGTATATTTAAACGGCTCTTTATTTAAACTAATTGGGGGGTTTAGGAAAGTTTAATGATGGGTGGGATTAATTATACTAGTTCAAATAAGTAGGAATTAGCCTTAATTGAACTTTGCTAATGTTTTAAGTAAAACCTGGATGGCTAAACAAACGATTTCTTACCGCTACCCACTAAGCATAATCTT
>NZ_VAUW01000075.1 GCF_005771495.1 Maribacter sp. ACAM166 | reverse complement strand
GGCCATCTGGATTTCGGGTATAAAAAAAGCCCCTTACATTTCTGTAAGGGGCTTTCGAAAAAGGCGGCTACCTACTCTCCCACTTGATATAGCAGTACCATCGGCGCAAACGGTCTTAACTTCCCTGTTCGGAATGGTAAGGGGTGGGCCCCGTCGCCATGGCCACCTAAGTTTTAGATCGAGATATTCTCGGTCGCGGCCTTCGCCGCAATATCGTTGACATGAATGGAACAGGATTCCTATAAAGGAAAGCAACACGTATAGTATATAAGTGAGCTGATTAAAAAAGAAAGAGATAAAGATCGTTGCCGTCCCCTTCCGAAGAAGAGGACAAGCGTGTGCGCAAGCCTGACGGGCAATTAGTACTACTCGGCTGCAGACATTACTGCCCTTCCACCTATAGCCTATCAACGTGGTAATCTCCCACGGCCCTTTAAAGAAATCTCATCTTGTGGCTGGTTTCGCGCTTATATGCTTTCAGCGCTTATCCAATCCCGACATAGCTACCCAGCGATGCTCCTGGCGGAACAACTGGTGCACCAGCGGTCAGTCCGACCCGGTCCTCTCGTACTAGGGTCAGCTCCACTCAGATTTCTAACGCCCGCAGTAGATAGAGACCGAACTGTCTCACGACGTTCTGAACCCAGCTCGCGTGCCACTTTAATGGGCGAACAGCCCAACCCTTGGGACCTTCTCCAGCCCCAGGATGTGACGAGCCGACATCGAGGTGCCAAACCCCCCCGTCGATATGAGCTCTTGGGGGAGATCAGCCTGTTATCCCCGGCGTACCTTTTATCCTTTGAGCGATGGCCCTTCCATGCGGAACCACCGGATCACTATGCTCTTGTTTCCAACCTGATCGACATGTATGTCTCCCAGTCAAGCGCCCTTGTGCCATTGCACTCTACACACGATTGCCAACCGTATTGAGGGCACCTTTAGAAGCCTCCGTTACTCTTTTGGAGGCGACCACCCCAGTCAAACTACCCACCACGCACTGTTCTCTCGTTTGAGAGTTAGGCCTCGGACAAGCAAAGGCTGGTATTTCAACAATGACTCCACCACACCTAGCGATGCAGCTTCAAAGTCTCCCAGCTATCCTACACATTGCTTGACCAAGGTCAATACGAAGCTATAGTAAAGGTGCACGGGGTCTTTTCGTCCCACTGCGGGTAACCGGCATCTTCACCGATACTACAATTTCACCGAGCTCATGGCCGAGACAGTGTCCAGATCGTTGCACCATTCGTGCAGGTCGGAACTTACCCGACAAGGAATTTCGCTACCTTAGGACCGTTATAGTTACGGCCGCCGTTTACTGGGGCTTCAATTCAATGCTTCTCCCCGAAGGAATGACATCTCCTCTTAACCTTCCAGCACCGGGCAGGTGTCAGGCCCTATACTTCATCTTTCGATTTTGCAGAGCCCTGTGTTTTTGATAAACAGTCGCCTGGACCTCTTCACTGCGGCCCCCCCATAAGGGGGGCGACCCTTCTCCCGAAGTTACGGGTCTATTTTGCCTAGTTCCTTAGCCATGAATCTCTCGAGCGCCTTAGAATACTCATCCCAACCACCTGTGTCGGTTTACGGTACGGGCTGCTTCACTTGCTTTTCTTGGAAGTCGATATGCTGGATTATCACCTTGACCGTGGTCTCGGTGTACTATCGCGGTGTTACCACTCGCTTCAACGTACAATTCCGTCTGTACGCACCAACTTCTCGCCTCCGTCACTTTTAGCGTGAGCAGGTACAGAAATATTAATCTGTTGTCCATCCACTATCCCCTTCGGGTTCGCGTTAGGTCCCGACTGACCCCCAGCTGATTAGCATAGCTGGGGAAACCTTGGTCTTTCGGCGTGCGGGTTTCTCGCCCGCATTATCGTTACTTATGCCTACATTTTCGTTTGTAATCGCTCCAGCATCCCTCGCAGGTACACCTTCGACGCAATTACAATGCTCCCCTACCCCTCATATAAATATGAAGTCACAGCTTCGGTGATATACTTATGCCCGATTATTATCCATGCAGAACCGCTCGACCAGTGAGCTGTTACGCACTCTTTAAATGAATGGCTGCTTCCAAGCCAACATCCTGGCTGTCAATGCAGTTCCACCTCGTTATATCAACTTAGTATATACTTTGGGACCTTAGCCGGTGATCTGGGTTCTTTCCCTCTCGGACATGGACCTTAGCACCCATGCCCTCACTGCGCAGAAACATTTTATAGCATTCGGAGTTTGTCAGGAATTGGTAGGCGGTGAAGCCCCCGCATCCAATCAGTAGCTCTACCTCTATAAAACTATCTACACGCTGCACCTAAATGCATTTCGGGGAGTACGAGCTATTTCCGAGCTTGATTGGCCTTTCACCCCTACCCACAGGTCATCCCAAGACTTTTCAACGTCAACGGGTTCGGTCCTCCACTATGTGTTACCACAGCTTCAACCTGCCCATGGGTAGATCGCACGGTTTCGCGTCTACTACTACTGACTATGGCGCCCTATTAAGACTCGCTTTCGCTACGGCTCCGTTCCTGAAGAACTTAACCTTGCCAGTAAAAGTAACTCGTAGGCTCATTATGCAAAAGGCACGCCGTCACCCATATGGGCTCCGACCGCTTGTAAGCGTATGGTTTCAGGATCTATTTCACTCCGTTATTCACGGTTCTTTTCACCTTTCCCTCACGGTACTGGTTCACTATCGGTCTCTCAGGAGTATTTAGTCTTGGCGGATGGTCCCGCCGGATTCATACAGGGTTTCACGTGCCCCGCACTACTCAGGATACCACTATCTAAATGTTCTTTACCTATACGGGACTATCACCCTCTATGGTCGCTATTTCCAAAGCGTTCTAGTTCATTGCATCTCGAATGTCGTGGTCCTACAACCCCGCACATGCCGAAACATGTACGGTTTGGACTAATCCAATTTCGCTCGCCGCTACTATCGGAATCACTTTTGTTTTCTCCTCCTCCGGGTACTTAGATGTTTCAGTTCCCCGGGTTTGCTTGCATTACTGCATGACATATCTTCAATATGCCGGGTTGCCCCATTCGGATATCTACGGATCATATCGTGTGTGCCGATCCCCGTAGCTTTTCGCAGCTTATCACGTCCTTCTTCGCCTCTGAGAGCCTAGGCATTCCCCATACGCCCTTTTCCAGCTTGTCGCCAGATCTTTAATCTATTCTAATTTATTCGTACTCTTTACTTAATAAAGATTCGTGTTTCTTTCTTTTTTAGGTCGGTAAGATAAAATCTTACCACCTGTTCCAATATGTCAATGAACGTTTACTCAGTACGCAGTATCAGTACTCAGTAAGCAGTAAAAACTGCAAACTGCAAGCTGCAAACTGGATTGTGGAGAATATCGGAGTCGAACCGATGACCTCCTGCGTGCAAGGCAGGCGCTCTAGCCAGCTGAGCTAATCCCCCTTTTATAAGTTGGCAGTTGCCAGTTTATAGTTGACAGGTAGCACAACTTCTAAAATTTCCTATTCAGTATTTCAATCTATATGAACGTTGCCCGGATTCCTCTCAAAACCCTTGGGCTTCTTGTAGTCCCAGGCAGACTCGAACTGCCGACCTCTACATTATCAGTGTAGCGCTCTAACCAGCTGAGCTATGGGACTGTCCCTACCTCTTTTGCCCTTACGGACATCAGCGGCATTTACTTATATATTATAATTATGGAGATGGTATAACTTGAACAATTACTAAAGAAAACAATATATTAAATCAAAAGACCGGGACCGTAGTTCCTTCTTTACTTCATCAGGGACTGTCCTTAAAAGGACAATCTCTAGAAAGGAGGTGTTCCAGCCGCACCTTCCGGTACGGCTACCTTGTTACGACTTAGCCCTAGTTACCAATCTTGCCCTAGGCCGCTCCTTACGGTGACGGACTTCAGGCACTCCCGGCTTCCATGGCTTGACGGGCGGTGTGTACAAGGCCCGGGAACGTATTCACCGGATCATGGCTGATATCCGATTACTAGCGATTCCAGCTTCACGGGGTCGAGTTGCAGACCCCGATCCGAACTGTGACCGGTTTTATAGATTCGCTCTGCCTTGCGGCATGGCTGCTCTCTGTACCGGCCATTGTAGCACGTGTGTGGCCCAGGACGTAAGGGCCGTGATGATTTGACGTCATCCCCACCTTCCTCACGGTTTGCACCGGCAGTCCCGTTAGAGTCCCCATCATGACATGCTGGCAACTAACAGTAGGGGTTGCGCTCGTTATAGGACTTAACCTGACACCTCACGGCACGAGCTGACGACAACCATGCAGCACCTTGCAAATTGCCCGAAGGAAAAGGTATCTCTACCCCTGTCAAAATGCATTTAAGCCCTGGTAAGGTTCCTCGCGTATCATCGAATTAAACCACATGCTCCACCGCTTGTGCGGGCCCCCGTCAATTCCTTTGAGTTTCATTCTTGCGAACGTACTCCCCAGGTGGGATACTTATCACTTTCGCTTGGCCGCCCAGAACTCAAGGTTCCGGACAGCTAGTATCCATCGTTTACGGCGTGGACTACCAGGGTATCTAATCCTGTTCGCTCCCCACGCTTTCGTCCCTCAGCGTCAGTATATAGTTAGTCACCTGCCTTCGCAATCGGTGTTCTATGTAATATCTATGCATTTCACCGCTACACTACATATTCCGGCAACTTCACTATAACTCAAGACGACCAGTATCAAAGGCAATTCTATAGTTGAGCTACAGACTTTCACCACTGACTTAATCGCCCGCCTACGGACCCTTTAAACCCAATAATTCCGGATAACGCTCGGACCCTCCGTATTACCGCGGCTGCTGGCACGGAGTTAGCCGGTCCTTATTCTTACGGTACCGTCAGTAGGGCACACGTGCCCCTTTTTCTTCCCGTATAAAAGCAGTTTACTACCCATAGGGCATTCTTCCTGCACGCGGCATGGCTGGATCAGAGTCTCCTCCATTGTCCAATATTCCTCACTGCTGCCTCCCGTAGGAGTCTGGTCCGTGTCTCAGTACCAGTGTGGGGGATCCCCCTCTCAGGGCCCCTACCCATCGTAGCCATGGTAAGCCGTTACCTTACCATCAAGCTAATGGGACGCATGGCCATCTTCTACCGCCCGAAGGCTTTAACTATAATATGATGCCATATAATAGTACCACGGGGCATTAATCCAAGTTTCCCTGGGCTATTCCCCTGTAGAAGGTAGGTTCCATACGCGGTGCGCACCCGTGCGCCGGTCGTCAGCGGAGCAAGCTCCCTGTTACCCCTCGACTTGCATGTGTTAGGCCTGCCGCTAGCGTTCATCCTGAGCCAGGATCAAACTCTTCATCGTTGTTTTGTATATATTCGTCCCAACGAAGTAAAAAATTCTCCCGGCCCCGACTCTCGATTCAATTCCTTATAATATCAGACTCTCACCCAATACATATATAAATTGTATGTTTCCTTAATTCTTGTTCCTCGAAACAGGTCCTCACCTGTCCCAATTCTTATCTCCACAATATTTCAATGAACTTCTATAAAAGGACTTCCATCTCTCGACTTTTAGACCTCTGTTTCCCTTAGGTGTTTCCCTAAGCGGCTGCAAATATACAACTGTTTCTTAACCCGACAACTTTTTTAAGAAAAAA
>NZ_VAUW01000074.1 GCF_005771495.1 Maribacter sp. ACAM166 | reverse complement strand
AGATGATTTGGGAAAACAAGGTTATATTTAACATAAGAGAAAGGTGTGGTTTTGAGTGCACCACAAAGGTAACTTTGAGGAACAGAATTCCCTTTCTCTTTTTTAATCGTTTAGGACGCTATTGATTTATAACTATAGTCTGAAGCACTTTGCGATCCATGCGGGAAAGTCGCTCAAACTAAGTGACGATTTGCGAGTTATGGAAACGAATACTTTTTCGAGCGAAGTGCATCCAAATTATGTCAAAGTGAATAACGGGTGTGAGTTCATTGGTAAAATATTTGATAAGTAGGCATTTGACAATAAAGTAGAACTGGATTATTAAAGCCCCGGGGAAACAACTGATAATACTTTCATATTATGTTTCAACAGTCCTTTCAAGGGCAAATGCTTGAATGTGAATTTGTTCTTTGTATTAAAATTGTTAAAACTGTAAAAGTATAATTCTTATGCATTGTGTCTTTTTTATTGTTCAATCTATATTTCTTTGAAAGCTAACACGGTAACAAATGAAGTGATTTATACTCAAATTAGTTCGAATGAAAGGGTTGAGGATACGAGTCTACCAGCTGAAAGGTTTGTTTTATGAACATAAATAACGCCAAAAAAAACCTATTGCATACAGTGTATTCGACAAAGAAATGATAAAAAAGAGCCTATCCTATTTCTAATGTAGATTACTCAAAATCTCAGTACTATTTAAACCCGATTGTTCCACTAAAATTCTTGTTTCTTTTTTATAGTAAGTCAATGGCCAAAATATAATCATCGGCAGTCAAGAATACCCTTTTTTCATCTGTAGTAAATGCACAATTCGACGTTAGCTGGCCAGTGTGTATCCTAGCGATTACTTTAGCGGAACTATTAAAAATCCACATGCCACCCGGTCCTGTAGCAAATAGGTAACCTTTACTATTGGTTTTTAAGCCATCAGGTAATCCTTGTTCGCCTTGTTGACCCACCAAATGGGTTACATCATAAAGAACTCGCTTATTAGATACCTTGCCTGGTTTTTCAATATCATATTGATACCAAACAGCATGAAGAGGATCTGAAACGGCCACATACAAGGTGCTTCCATCGGGCGATTGGGCAATTCCATTAGGTTTGGAGAGTGAGTCGACCAAGACAAGTTCCCCTGAGTGCAATAAACAGAAGACCCCTTGAAAATCCAATTCTTTGTGGGGATCATCCATTTTTAAAGGCAAGCCATACGGGGGGTCGGTAAAGTAAAAATTACCCGCTTTATCAAAGAAGCCATCATTTGGGCTATTCAATTTTTTCCCATGGTAACTATCCACAAGCGTCCTAAATTCTGCCTTTGGATTGTTTAAAGGAGCATTCATTTTGGCAACGCTGCGGTCGCCATGTTGAAGCAAAATCAACTCGCCTTGCTTATTTAAAACCAAACCATTTGATCCAGGCTCATCGCCATAGGTACCCTCACCGGTATATCCTGACGGTTCCAAATAGGTAGTAGGCTCAAGAGTATTGTCCAGTTTATAGACTTTATTGTTTGGGATGTCCGAGAATAATAAATAGTTGCCTTCCTCGACCCAAAGTGGTCCTTCGGTCCAAGTAAAGCCACTTGCTAGAATTTCTAAATTGGCTTTGGGATCAATAACCTGTAATGCCTCATTGTCCAAAATTTCAATAGAGAAGTTAGCCTTTAGGGTGTCTATATTTTTTTCTTCAACTATTTCTGTGGCCGCTTTCCCATGAATATCTTCACGCTGTTCTTTTTTTTGATTTTCCCTGCAAGCACTTAAGAGTAAAATCCCCGATACGATTGTGATAATACTATTTTTCATGATTTAGTGAATTAATTTCGTAATTATAAAAATGATGAGCATTGCCGATGTTCCAAAAATGAAGGTGCCCGCAGTCTGTACCTGATAACCTTGTTTTACATTCATTCCTGTCAATTGCGTTAATACCCAAAAAAAGCTATCATTTACATGTGATGCTACAGATGAACCGGCACCAATGGCCAATACGGTCATAGCTTGAAGAAATGGTTCGTTTAATCCCAAAGGCGTCATAAGCGGCGCAACAATTGAAGCGGTAGTCACCAAGGCAACAGTCGAAGACCCTTGTGTGGTCTTTAGGCACGCTGCTAAGAAAAAAGGGAAAAACAAACCTATTTCCAATCCGGTAAACCCTTCTGTGATTAGTGCTGCAATACCAGAGTTTTGTAACATTTTTCCAAAAATTCCACCAGCACCTGTAATTAGGATAATAGGAGCTGCTACTTTTAAGGATTCTCCAACCCAACCTGTGGCCGATAAAATTTTTTCATCTAGTTTTTCGGGAAGTACTAATGATAATAATACACCAATTAGTAGAGCGACTACAGGGGTCCCTAAAAAGGAAATACAGCTTTTGAGTGCTGAGGGGTGAAAATTCAGTTCAGGATAGTCCAAAATTGATTTCAATAAGATTAACACCAACGGGACGACGATTGCCAACAATGATTTCCATAGGGGTGGTTTTTTTTCTGGGTTTACAATTGGTTCAATGACGATAGGGATATCAATCTTTGAAGCTATTTTTTTTGCATAGAAATAACATGGAATCAAGGAAAGACTACTTATCAAAAGTCCCCATAAAATAACATCACCCAAATTAGCTCCTAATATACCTGCTGCGGCTATTGGGCCTGGGGTTGGCGGAACCATAACATGAGATGCTGTTAAACCCATGGCCAAGGCGGCGGTTGTTCCTGCATACGAAATACTGGCTTTCTTGGATAGCACCTTGTTCAAGGGATTCATCATGAGAAGAGCGCTATCCGCGAATATGGGTATAGACAGAATATAACCTGTAACCATCATGGCTAGGTGTACAGATTTTTCACCAATCAAGTTCAGTATGCGTGTGGCTATTACCATAGCTCCACCCGATTTTTCTAATATTGTTCCTATTGTGACCCCAAAAAGAATAATCAAACCAATCTTCCCTAAAATACCTCCAAAACCCGTGTTAATGGAATCTATAATGAGCTCGGCATCCATTCCTGTGATGAACCCATAACCGATTGCGGCAAGTAGTATTGCAAAAAACGGATGAATGTTGAACTTAACGATACCAATAACCAAAAAGGTCAATGAAACGAGTAATGCAATTATATAAATCATGTTATGTATGGTTTGACTTGTTACTTACGTTTCTCATTAAGAATTACCATTCAGCAAAATTTCCGTCTGTATTCCTCCAAATAGGGTTTGTCCAATTATGCCCAATTTTTTGGCCTTCTTTAAGCTTATCCTCATTAATTTCAATGCCTAGACCTGGTTTTGTAAGTAATTCTATACATCCTTTTTTTACTTTCAAAACTTCAGGGTTTAGAACATAGTCTAAAATATCATAGCCTTTATTGTAATGTATTCCTAAGCTACTTTCTTGTATGATTGCATTTGATGAAGCAAAATCGAGATGCAATGCCGATGCAAGTGATATTGGACCCAACGGACAATGTGGTGCAATGGCAATGTCATAGGCTTCTGCCATGGTAGCAATTCTTCTAACTTCTGATATTCCGCCCGCATGGCTAAGATCTGGTTGGATAATGTCAACAATACCCTCATGAAGAATACCTTTAAAATCCCATCTAGAGAACATACGCTCTCCTGTTGCGATAGGAATACTGGTATAGGCATAAATGTGCTTTAGCGCATCATTGTTTTCGCTTAATACCGGTTCTTCTATAAACATAGGTTCATAGGGTTCAAGCTCATCGATAAGCCGCTTAACCATAGGTTTGTGCACCCTTCCATGAAAATCTAACCCAATGTCCAAATTGTATCCAAACTCCTCTCTTAAAAGTTTAATGTTAGTGGCTACCTTTTTAATATCCTTTAAAGATGATACCCAATCCATTGCACCTGTAGCATTCATCTTTACTGCTGTATAGCCTTGTTTTACCTTTGCATGGGCTTGTTCCAAAACAACATCAGGATTATCTCCCCCAATCCAACAATACATTTTCATTTTTTGTCGTACTGTCCCACCTAATAATTCATAAACAGGCACATTTAGGAACTTCCCTTTAATATCCCATAAAGCTTGATCAATGCCAGAAAGGGCACTCATTAGAATAGGACCTCCTCTATAAAAACCACCTCTGTAAAGCACTTGCCAAATGTCTTCAATATTATTTGCTGTACGTCCAATTAAATAGTGCTCTAGTTCCTTTATACATGCGGCTACGGTGTCAGCTTTTCCTTCAACTACGGGTTCTCCCCAACCTACAATTCCACATTTGGTCGTAATCTTTACAAACAACCATCTTGGAGGAACTTTAAACAATTCTACTTTTTCAATTTTAAGCTGGTCCATGATTATTTTGCAATTAATTGGATAAATTTCTTCACTGTACGTTCTATACTTTGCAAACTATTATCTTGTTTTGCAGGTTGTGTCAAAACACTACCTAGTCCAACTCCTGCTGCACCTGCATCCATCCAATCTTTTATATTGGATACGTTTATACCACCAACAACAAAAAAATCGACGTTATCTAAGGGAGCCTTAATAGATTTGAAGTAATTGATTCCAAGGCTTCCAGCAGGAAATAGTTTTATGATGTCAGCACCATTCTCTATAGCACTACAGATTTCAGTAGGCGTTACAGCTCCCATTAATACGGGAATATCATGCTTATGGGCAATCTTGATGACCTCTATATTCGTATTTGGAGTTACTAGGAACTGAGCCCCTGCATGGATTGCCTCTTTTGCAATTTTGATGTTCGTCACCGTACCAGCCCCAATGAGCACATCTGAGTTGGAATACAGAGTTCTGGCATTCGTAATTTCTTCAGAGAAACCTGGCGTGTTTGAGGTGATTTCAAGTACTTTCAGGCCTCCGTTTATCAATTTTTTTAGAAATATAGGGACTTCTAATTGTTCTTTCATACGAACAATTGCCATTATTTTTTCTTCTTTTATTATCTTAACTATTTCCGCCTTTTTCATCGCAATACTTGACCTGTTGTGTTACCTTCCATAATTGAAAGAATTTCTTTTTCACTACTTGTATGCTGATCCCCTTGTATCGTATGCTTTAATGCAAAAGCAGCTGTTGCAAAGTCAACTACTTTTTTATTGTCCCAACTAAGGTTAATAGCATGCAGCGTTGCTGCTGCAAAGGCATCCCCTGCCCCAAAGCGATCTGTAATTGCGACATCAATAGAATCTGAAACATGATGTTTAGCATTTGATAGAAAAACTGCAGAAACTTTATTGTTACTTGCTGAAAGATGCTCTCGCACCGTTAGCGCTAACTGTTTAATTCCGAATTCTTTAGCGGCTAAGGTGGACGCTTCAATAGTCCGATTTACTATTGAATCACCAGGTGGCTTTATGTCATAAATATCGTTTAAGACACCTTCATTGCCAAATAGGGTATCGGTATGTTCTATTATTTGATTAAAAATTTTACGAGCATCAGCTGGGTCTTTCCAAAGTGATCGACGATAATTCATATCAAAACCTACTTTAACCCCTTTTTGCTGGGCTATCTTAGCCGCTTTTATAGTTTCATCAGCACATTGTTTGGAGAGTACCGGAGTGATACCAGAAAGAAATATCCATTTTTTGTTTTCTAGTATTTCATCCCAATCAAACTCGTTAGTTCCAATTTCACTAATAGCAGAGTTTGCTCTATCGTATACTACGCTTGAAGGACGTATGGATGATCCTATTTCTATAAAATAAGTGCCAATTCTTATTCCTCCCCTCACTATATATCTGGTTTCAATACCATAGGATTGCAAAGAAGCTATGGCTGCATCCCCTAGTTGGTTGTTTGGAAACTTAGTGATATGGCTTACCGTATTGCCTAGTACACCCAACGAACTGGCAACATTAGATTCTGATCCAGCATAGTTGACTTGAAAGAGCCGGGATGATTTGATTTTAGCTGCATTGTCGCTAGGGGTTAGCCTTAGCATGGTTTCTCCAAAGGTTATAAAGCTCATTTGTTCTGAATCGATTTTATATAGTTGCTTTGTGTTTCAATAACGTGGGTTTTCATGGCTTTCGTTGCTTTTTGTGCATCTTGTTCTATAATCGCTTTAAGTATTTTTTCATGATGATCTAACATTATTTTCTTGTGATTTGACAGATTGCCATCTGTAGGTTTTGCATAGACTATTGTCTTGAATTTTGGCATCAAATAGAAAATTGGACTTAACAACAACTCCAATACTTTGTTGTTGGCGATTGAAAGGAGTAATCTATGAAATTCGTTATCCAGTTCTGTTTCTTTCTTCTTGTCATTTAGGTCACAATTACGCATTGCAATCATATTTTCTTTTAAATGGTTCAAGTGGTGTTCGTTACGATTTTTAGCAGCTTGTGCTGCCAAACCAGGCTCAAGAATTATTCTTGTATTGATTGTTTGTAGAATAACATCTTTTCGGAAGCATTTTGTATGCTCATCTCCGATACATAAACACCGCTCCCTCTTTTTACATCTACAATACCTTTCGCGTTCATCTTTTTAACTGCTTCTCGTACCGCTGTCCTACTTACATTGAACATTTTACAGAGTTCATTTTCTGTAGGTATTTGACTTCCTGGAAGATATTTTCCGGTCCTAAATAGCATTCGTTAGTTTTAATTCAACCTGTTGCGTAATCGATATGGTTTGTTTTAATGGGGTAAACATAATTGGGATAGTTTAATACCTATAAAGGTATAAGAGATCATACAAATTAAGAATTTAAAGTTCTAAAACAAAAAAACTTGGTTAGCGAATTTGAATAACGTTAATACCAAGTTGTCATATACTAGTGCACTTTTTCAACACCAGTAAGATATTGAAATGAAAGAACTTGGTTTATTGGTTCAAAATTCATCGCTTTACCCTATTCCTTAATCTCAAAAAAAAAGCTAAATCAGTATGGACTTGCAACAAAAAAGTGGACAATTAGATAAGAGTCATGCTGCTATTTGTTGATTGTACATTTCGTTTTCAAATTCTTCTATGGTTTTATACCCCAATGTAGAGTGCATTCTTCTTCTGTTGTACCAAGTTTCTATCCATTGAAAGACTGATAGCTCGGCTTCTGATCTAAGTCCATAACTAT
>NZ_VAUW01000073.1 GCF_005771495.1 Maribacter sp. ACAM166 | reverse complement strand
CATAGAGCCACATAACATAAAAACACCACCGTTTTTAAGTGTTTTAGCCACTTCGGTTTGTTGCTTCAATAAAACATCTTGTACATACCTTTTCTCTTTGGTCTGAGATAATGCTATTTGAAATGATTCTATTTCCTTTCCTAAAACTGTACTTTCTAAAACTTCATTATAACAATCAAAAGAAGTTTCTATTCTTCCCCCCAAAATTAGGGCAGGAAGTTAAGTTGTAATTTAACCCTGTTGACCTCCTCCCCAAGTTAATTACAAAGGTGTTTTATTATTTTCATTTAGCATTCCTAAATAAAGAGCAATTCTAGTTCCATTAACAATAAGCCATAGCGATGGAGCTTTCTTTGGAAAATGAAATTTTACTTTTTTTTCAATGCCGGTCGAAATGGTATCACCGTCTTTTAAGGTGTAGTGTTAGGTTAAGCAAATCCCTTTCCGATGCCATTTAATACTTAACAAAATATCACCATCTACTTTTGCGATTGAATATTGTCTAGCATAGGTATCACTTGGTGGAATAATATTTAGTAAATCTCCCGATTGAAAACAGCCTTTCCTTTTTGGTCGTAATCTAATAAGAGATGTATTGTCAACATTTAGGGACGTACTGGTATAGTTTATCTGTTTTTTGAAACTGGAGCAGTAAAAATTATTTTGAACAATGTTTATATACTTTTATGTATAAATTAATCTATACTTTTTAGTATAAAGTAAAAAATAGTATTTATATTTGTCTAGCAGGCCTATTTTAATCACCATGAAATCTATTAAACTTAAAACTTTTAAACAATGAAAATAACAGCACAGGACGAGTACGGCTTAAGAATATTGGTACGGATTGCAAAATGTAAGGATCAGTCTGGATTAAGCATTCCTCAGCTCAGTGAAGCGGAAGGATTGTCGAAACCCAATGTTTCTAAATTAACCCGAATACTTCGTATAGAGGGATTGATTAACAGTACCAAAGGACATGTTGGAGGGTATATACTTGCCAGGCCTGCTGCCGATATTACAGTGAACGATGTTTTGAAAGCTTTAGGTGGACGTTTGTTTGATGAAGACTTTTGTGCCAATCATGTGGGAGTACTAAAACTTTGTACTAATTCTATTGATTGTTCTATTCGTTCACTTTGGTCAATGGTTCAATCTACTATTGACAAGCTATTAGATAAGGTAACACTGGCAGATTTATCGAATAGCGAAAAGGAAGCTACGTTTACTTTTCAAGGTTTCCTTGAAGAAAATGCCAATTAAAAAGAATAAAAACAGATTATCAATAATCTAATACCTAAACAAAATGATAACAGTTTCAGAAAACGCAAAACAACATGCGTTAAGTTTAATAGCAAACGAAAACAGCCCCGAAGGAACATTTATTCGTGTAGGTGTTGATGGTGGTGGTTGTTCAGGTCTTACCTACAAACTCGTGTTCGATAATGTTATTATAGAAACCGATAAGATTTTTGAAGACAAAGGAATAAAGATTGCCGTTGACAAAAAAAGCTTTTTGTATTTAATAGGTACAGAGCTGGATTATGTGGGAGGATTAAACGGAAAAGGCTTTGTATTTGTCAATCCAAATGCAAGTAGAACTTGTGGATGTGGAGAATCGTTTGGCGTGTAAGACAGTTTAAAGTTGGAAAGTTAAAAGCGTTTAGATGTTTTTTAGAAAATGTTCCATTCTGGATGCTCTTACATCAATAGAAAAAAAGAAAAAATGGCAATTATAATTACAGATGAATGCATTAATTGTGGCGCTTGTGAACCAGAATGTCCTAACAATGCTATATACGAAGGGGGAGATGAATGGCGTTTTTCTGATGGAACATCAATAAAAGGAATGTTTACCTCAAAAAGCAGATTAACTGCCGATGCAAATGAACCGCAAGAGCCTATATCAGACGAAGTTTATTATATCGTAGCCGATAAATGCACAGAGTGTGTCGGTTTTCATGATGAACCTCAATGTGCCGCCGTTTGTCCAGTAGACTGTTGTGTAGATGATGATAACTGGCGCGAAAGTGAAGAAGAATTATTTATCAAGAAAGACACATTACATTTAGTGTAATGCCAATATAGTATGAAAATAGTTCAATACGCTGCATTGAGTTTGTCAATATGTATTGGATTTGTATTGAATGAATAATAAGTATAATAAATTAATCCAGGTGATTATTGGAATTTGGATTTATCAATGAATAACACATAGTAAAACTTAAATAGTATGAACGAGGTTATAGAAGAAAAAATCAGCACGGAATACAAATACGGTTTTGTTACTGATATTGATGCTGACAACGCACCGAAAGGATTGAATGAAGATATTATTCGTTTTATTTCTGCCAAAAAAAATGAACCAAAATGGATGTTAGTGTATCGATTAGAGGCATTCCGTCATTGGTTAACAATGGATGAGCCAGACTGGGCTCATGTTTCTTATCAGAAACCAGACTTTCAGGACATCATTTATTACTCAGCTCCAAAACCAAAAAAAGTATTAAAGAGTCTAGACGAAGTGGATCCTGAATTGTTAAAAACATTTCAAAAACTTGGGATTTCAATCTTAGAACAAGAACGCCTTTCAGGGGTAGAAAGTAGAGTAGCAATGGATGTTATTGTGGACAGCGTTTCTGTAAAAACAACATTTAAAGAAACGTTAGCTGAAAAAGGAATTATTTTTTGTTCGTTTGGGGAAGCAATTCAAGAACATCCGGAATTAGTAAAAAAATACATGAGTTCTGTTGTTCCATATACCGATAATTTTTATGCGGCACTGAACTCTGCTGTTTTCACCGATGGCTCGTTTTGTTATATTCCAAAAGGAGTTCGATGTCCGATGGAACTTTCAACGTATTTCAGAATAGAAGCGGCAGGTACTGGTCAATTTGAAAGAACCTTAATTATTGCCGATGAAGATTCGTATGTGAGCTACCTTGAGGGTTGTACAGCACCAATGCGCGATGAAAATCAATTGCACGCAGCCGTTGTAGAGCTTGTAGCGCATAAAAATGCGCAAATAAAATACAGCACCGTGCAAAACTGGTATCCAGGGGATAAAGAGGGTAAAGGAGGTATTTTTAATTTTGTTACCAAACGGGGTATTTGTATCGAAGAAAATTCTAAAATTTCTTGGACACAGGTAGAAACAGGTTCTGCAATTACTTGGAAATATCCGTCGGTCATTTTAAAGGGTGACAATTCGATAGGTGAATTCTATTCTGTTGCAATTACAAATAACTATCAGCAAGCAGATACAGGAACAAAAATGATACATATCGGGAAAAACACTAAAAGTACGATCATATCAAAAGGGATTTCGGCTGGCTTTAGCAACAACAGTTATAGAGGGCTAGTGCGTATTGCAAAAGGCGCAGAAAATGCCCGTAATTTTTCGCAATGTGATAGTTTATTAATGGGTGATAAATGCGGTGCACATACATTTCCATACATCGAAATAAAAAACAACACTGCCGTTGTAGAACACGAAGCAACAACTTCAAAAATTGGTGAAGACCAGCTGTTTTATTGCAAACAACGAGGTATTGATAATGAAAAAGCTATTGGTTTAATTGTAAACGGCTATTGCAAAGACGTATTAAGTCAGTTGCCAATGGAATTTGCTGTTGAAGCACAAAAACTGTTGGAAGTTTCCCTAGAAGGCTCAGTAGGATAGAAGTAAACAATTAAAATTCAAAAAATGTTATCAATAAAAAATTTACATGCGTCAATTGACGGAAAAGAAATTCTGAAAGGAATTAATTTAGAAATAAAAGTTGGAGAAGTACATGCTATTATGGGGCCTAATGGTTCGGGAAAAAGCACATTGGCAGCGGTTCTTGCAGGGCGTTCGGAATATGACGTTACAGAAGGCGAAATAATCTATAACGGCGAAAATCTGTTAGAACTAGAGGCGGAAGACAGAGCCAGAGAAGGGGTGTTTCTTGCGTTTCAGTATCCTATTGAAATTCCAGGAGTAAGTAATATTAATTTTTTAAAAACAGCTATTGGCGAAATTCGTGCTTACAAAGGTTTAGACCCTATGAAAGCAAAAGATTTTTTAATGATGCTGAAAGAAAAACAAAAGTTGGTTGAGATAGACAGAGCACTCGTCAGTCGCTCTATAAATGAAGGCTTTAGTGGTGGTGAAAAAAAACGTAATGAGATATTTCAGATGGCAATGCTGGAACCAAAACTTTCCATACTAGATGAAACCGATAGTGGGCTTGATATTGATGCGTTGCGCATTGTTGCCAACGGAGTAAATAAATTAAAGTCGAAAGAAAACGCCACCATTATTATCACACATTATCAACGGTTGTTGGATTATATTATACCCGATTTTGTTCACATATTACACAACGGAAAAATTGTAAAATCAGGATTAAAAGAATTGGCATTAGAGCTGGAAGAAAAGGGATATGATTTTATTAAAGAAGAAGTTGAAGCATAATTTATTTGACAAACAAAATGGAAACAGTTATTAAGACCAGTACAATAAAAGATAAATTGATTTTTGAATTTGAGACCTCCAAGTTATTTTTATTTGGCAATACACAACTTCGTGATCAGGCTATGGAAAGCTTTTACAAACAAGGCATTCCAACACGAAAGCACGAAGCGTATAAATATATCCGTGTGGATTTGATGCTGAAAGGGGAATTTGATTTCTCGACAAATAAAAACTGTAGTGATGCGCAAATTGAGCCCCTGAAATTTTTAAAAGATGCCTATGTTGTAGTTATCGAGAACGGTATTTTTGTTGAAGGATTATCAAACTTGCAGAACCTTCCAGAAGGGTTAACAATATGTAGTTTAGTGGATGCGGAAAAAAGCAATTCACCTGTTTTTGAAAAACATTATGCGCAATATGCGGATGTAAAAACGGATCCATTCATTGCATTAAATACCGCTATGACTAAAGACGGTGTGTTTATTCATATTGCAAAAAACGCAATAATTGAAAAACCGATACACATCATTCACATTTCAACAGCATTCAAAAACACCATTATTCATCCGCGAAATTTAATCGTTATTGATGAAAATGCACAAGCAAAAATTATCGAATCGTTCGAAACGATGGATTCTACTGCAAAAATATTTAGTAACGCATTAACAGAAATTGTAGTCGATAAGCACGCGATTGTTGATCATTATAAAATTCAGGACGAAAAAGAGTTGGGTTATTTAGTGAATACCACACAAGTAATTCAACAAAAACAAAGCGTATTTTCTACCCATACCTTTACGTTGAGTGGTTCGTTGGTTCGTAATAATTTAACGGTAGTGTTAGATGATGAACACATTGAATCGCATTTGAATGGATTGTATTTAACTGCCAAAAATCAAGTGGTAGACAACCACACTGTTGTAGATCACCGCAAACCAAATTGTAATAGCAACGAGCTTTACAAAGGTATTATTGATGGGAAGTCAATAGCAACCTTTAATGGAAAAATATTTGTTAGAGAAGATGCGCAAAAAACAAATGCATTTCAATCAAACAAAAATATTTTATTGAGTGAGGCTGGAACAATTAATACAAAACCGCAATTAGAAATTTATGCCGATGATGTAAAATGTTCGCACGGGTCAACAACAGGTAAGTTGGATGAAGCAAAAATATTTTACCTGCGTGCACGTGGGATAGGTATAATAAATGCTAAAAAATTATTGATGCACGCGTTTGCTTCGGAAGTTGTAAATACTATAAAAATTGAAGCTTTACGCGAATATGTTGAAGAAAAAATTTCCAAAACATTTGAATAATAAAAATGGAAACAATCACAAAAAATAATATTTTCAATAGTCAAAAACTCCGACAGGATTTCCCTATACTTTCCAAAAAAGCAAATGGCAAACCCCTAGTGTATTTGGATAGTGGGGCAACAGCACAAAAGCCTAAACAGGTAATTGATGCCATTAGCAATTATTATCAATCGCAAAATGCTAATATACACCGTGGTGTACATCAATTGAGTCAAGAGATAACAATTGCGTATGAGAATGCCCGTGCTACTATTCAAAAACATTTGAATGCAGCCGTGTCGCATGAAATTATTTTTACAAGTGGCACTACCGAAAGTATCAACTTAGTAGCAAACTCATTTGGAAAAAAATACATAAATGCTAGTGATGAAATCATCATTAGCGAAATGGAGCATCACAGCAATATAGTTCCCTGGCAAGTGCTTTGTGAGGAAAAGGGCGCGGTATTAAAAGTAATTCCAATCAATGAAAATGGAGAATTACGTATTGATGAATACAAAAAACTACTGTGTAGCAAAACAAGAATAGTAGCTGTTACACATGTTTCAAATACACTTGGTACTATAAATCCGGTAAAGGAAATTATTGCGCTTGCACACGAAAAAAGCATTCCGGTCTTGATTGATGGAGCTCAGGCAGTGCCTCACATGAAAGTAGATATACAGGCCTTAGATGCAGATTTTTATTGCTTTAGCGGGCATAAAGTATTTGGGCCAACAGGTGTTGGAATACTGTATGGAAAAGAAAAATGGTTGAATAAAATACCACCGTATAAAGTGGGAGGCGGCATCATAAAAACGGTTACGTTTGAAAAAACAGAATATGCCGATCTGCCTTTAAAATTTGAAGCAGGAACTCCGCATATTGGAGGCGGTATTGGATTAGCAGCAGCAATTGATTATGTAAATGAAATTGGCTTAGAAAATATTGGTGCTTATGAACACGAACTCTTGGAATATGCCACTTTAAAACTTTTGGCTATTGAAGGATTAAGAATTATAGGCACAGCAAAAGAAAAAGCAAGTGTTATTTCTTTTGTAATTGAAGAAGTTCATCCATTGGATGTTGGAACGATATTAGACAAACAAGGTATTGCTGTGCGAACAGGGCACCATTGCACACAACCGTTGATGGAACATTTTGGCTTACCTGGTACCATACGTGTTTCATTAGTGTTTTACAATACTAAAGAAGAAATTGATGTGCTGGTCAATGGAATACAGAAAGCAATTAAAATGTTAAGATGAGAATAGCAGAAATTGAAAATGAATTAATAGAAGAGTTTGAGTTATTCGGTGACGACTGGGAAGGTAAGTATGAGCACCTGATTGATTTGGGGAAACATTTACCATTGATTGACAAGCAACACAAAACCGATGACAGATTAATAAAGGGCTGTCAGAGCAGAGTTTGGTTACACTCAGAATTGTATGACGAAAAAGTTGTTTTTACAGCCGACAGCGATGCAATTATAACGAAAGGAATTGTAGCAATTCTAATTCGTGTATTTTCTGGTCAAACTCCAGAAGAAATCATGCAAGCTGATTTAATATTTATAGATGATATTGGCTTAAAAGAACACTTATCACCAACTAGAGCAAATGGTTTAGTGAGTATGATTAAACAAATTAAAATGTATGCGATTGCTTTAAATTTATCGCAAAATTCTTAAAATTATGTCTGAACAAACTATAGATATTGAAAAACTAGGCGAACAAATTGTTCGCGTTTTAAAAACAATTTATGATCCAGAAATTCCTGTTGATATTTACGAACTTGGTTTGATTTACGATGTGTTTGTAAATGAAGATTGCGAGGTTAAAATATTAATGACTCTAACGTCTCCTAATTGTCCCGTAGCCGAATCATTACCTCAAGAAGTCAATGAAAAAGTAAAGTCACTTGATCAGGTTAAAGA
>NZ_VAUW01000072.1 GCF_005771495.1 Maribacter sp. ACAM166 | reverse complement strand
AGTAAATATTCCAGAAGTAAACTTAGAACAAGCCAAAGATTTGGCAGAAAAAGCACATCAAGTATGTCCTTACTCCAATGCTACACGTGGTAACATTGAAGTTGAATTAACTGTAACCAATAATTAAAAAACCAACTTATGAATATCAAAAATATAACTATAGCAGGTAGCTGTGTTTTAGAATCACAGGTTGCGTTCCAAACTGCTTTTCATGGATATGTTGTAATGGTTTACGACATTAGTGATGAAACTTTAGAAAAAGCCAAAACTACTTTTAAGAAATTGGGAGAAGCATATAAAGCTAATTTGAATGCTTCCCAACAACAGATTAATAAAACAATTAAGGGATTAAGTTTTTCTTCAGATTTAGCCGAAGCTGACTTGTTAATTGAATCCGTCCGTTAGAGTCCTGCTATAAAAAAGGATTTTTATAAAAAGCTAGCATCTGTGGCGCAGCAAAAAACGATTTTTGCCAGTAATTTATCTACCATGTTACCCAGCCAGTTTGCCGATTCAACAGATAAGCCAGCTCAATTTGCTGGCTTGCATTTTGCCAACGAGATATGGAAACACAATACGGCTGAAATTATGGGGCATCCTGAGACAGATGCGGACGTATTTGATACCCTTTTAGCATTTGCAAAATCTATAGGAATGGTCGATTTGCCTTTACAAAAAGAACAGCCTGGCCATATTGTTAATTCATTATTTGTTCCTTTATTAAGTGCAGGACTTGACCTATTGGTAAGAGGCGTTGCAGATGTTCAAGCTATTGATAAAACTTGGATGGTGGCAACAGGCTCTCCCAAAGGACCTTTTGGGATTTTGGATGTAGTAGGAATGACCACCGTATATAACATTAACAAAATGGAGGCTGAAAAAACGGGAGATTTAGCGAAACAAGATGTGGTGGATTACTTAAAAGAAAAATTCGTTAATCAAGGAAAATTGGGGGTAACTACAGGCGAAGGTTTTTATACCTATCCGAACCCTTCTTTTTAAGATGCTGACTTTTTAGAAAAAAATTATAATAATAGTTTAAAATAAAAATATTAAAAAAATGACAAATTTAAGTAAACAGGAGATTCAGTACAGAATGAAAGAAATTGATGTTTTGTGGGTTCTAGAAGGTAAATTCATTCATAGAGAAATTATTTTCAAGGATTTTGTTGAAGCATTTTCTTTTATGACAGCAGTTGCAATGATAGCCGAAAAGTCAGAGCATCATCCAGATTGGCAAAATGTGTATAAAGAAGTTAATATTACTCTTAACACCCATGATGCAGATGGACTCACAAAAAAGGATTTCCAATAGGCAAAAGGAATTGATCAGATACTAAAAAACTATGGACAATAATAGTAACCGTTGCACAAGGCATAATTCACCATAAAACGGAGTTATATAAGCTTTTTTTGAGACTTTTTCTCGGTTCTTTTAGAAGTTAAGAGCTAGTTTTCGACACTTTACACAAGCACTAAGTACATATTGGGCTTACTATATTAGACTGTACATTAAGTTGCGGAAACCACAAGGACCTCCGTGAAGGACTTACCGTTCAATCCAACATTCTGTTCGGTAGAAAGATTTGTAAACAATAAAGAACCTTCAATCGTTAGGACTCCCAAGTTATTAAAGCCTAAATAATAACCGTCCGCCGATCGTTCATCCTTCTTTCATATGGGGTGCCAAGCTACGATGGCAACAAAGAGTGTAAATCCTAAAAAAGAGATATTAGCGAGAATTCCAAAAATATTGATTGTTAGTGGTTCTTTGAATTGCGTAGCAAATTTATTTTGATTATTGATGGCGACCATTGGCTTCGAACTAACGAGATAAAGCTTTTTACGTTTAATAACTTAATGCAAACCACCGCATACATTTGCATGGTTTACAACATTGGACTCTAACATTTCTTCTGCAAATGATTTTATATTACAATAATTTTGTTGGTTTACTTATCTTGTCCAATGTTCTAAAGCATCGATAGCCTTATACCATCGTTTAATTCCCGCCTCTATTTCAGTTCTGTTCTTAGTAGGTTTGAAATGTACGTCCGATTGCCAGATTTCTTGGATTTCTTCAATATTTTCCCAATATCCAACGGCAAGACCTGCCAGGAACGCCGCGCCTATTGCGGTAGTTTCCACAACTTTTGGCCTAACGGTAACCGTGTCCAGAACGTCCGCCTGAAACTGCATCAACATGTTGTTTACCGTAGCGCCGCCATCTACCCGCAGTTCTTCGATGGAAATATTAGTGTCCGCTTCCATTGCTTTAAGAATATCCATGGTCTGGTAAGCTATCGATTCCAATGCAGCGCGGGCGATATGTGAGTCCGTGCTTCCCCTAGTAAGACCGAAGATGGTTCCCTGGGCATATTGGTTCCAATGTGGAGCCCCAAGGCCTGCGAAGGCAGGTACGAAGCATACGCCTTCCGAGCTTTCTACGCTATTGGCCAGTTCCTCAACTTCCGAAGAAGTTTTAATGAACTTAAGACCGTCCCTTAACCATTGTACCACGGCACCGCCTACGAATATACTGCCTTCTAAGGCATATTGCGTTTTTCCGTTTATCATCCATGCCACCGTTGTCAAAAGATTGTTCCGGGACAGCTGTGGTTTGTCCCCGATGTTCATGAGCATAAAACAACCTGTACCGTAGGTATTCTTTACCATTCCTTTTTTGATACACATGCTACCGAACAATGCAGCTTGCTGATCACCGGCAATACCTGCTATAGGTATTTCGGCCGCAAAAATGCTCGTATTGGTATAACCATATACTTCACTGGATTGTTTTACTTCCGGCAACATACTCTTGGGTATTGTGAAGAGTTCCAAAAGTTCATCGTCCCAATCCATTGTATTGATATTATAAATCAATGTTCTCGAGGCATTGGTGACATCGGTCACGTGCTTTTCACCTTTTGTGAAATTCCATATCAACCACGTATCTATAGTTCCGAGCACTAGTTCACCCGCATCAGCACGTTTTCTTGCGCCCCTTACATTATCCAATATCCACTTTACCTTGGTAGCGGAAAAATACGAATCCAGTACCAGTCCTGTTTTGGAACGTATTAAATCTAGTTTTCCACTTTCCCTCAATTCGTCGCAGTAGGCGGAAGTTCTCTTGTCTTGCCAAACGATTGCGTTATAAATCGGTTCTCCTGTTTTTCGGTCCCAAACTACAACGGTTTCCCTTTGATTGGTAATCCCTATGGCGGCAATATTGGAAGCGTTCAATCCTTTTTTTATGGTCGCCTCCGCTGCAATACCGGCTTGGGTGGACCAAATTTCCATTGGATCGTGCTCCACCCAACCCGGTTTAGGAAAATATTGGGTAAGTTCTTTTTGTGCAACGGAGAAGATGTTCCCTTTTCTATCGAAAAGAATAGCACGTGAACTTGTTGTACCCTGATCCAGGGCTAGAATATATGTATCCATTTTAGTGTGGTCGGTTATAAGGTTCAGGTATTTTCAGTAAACTATTTATCTTAAGACTGGATTATTTTTTATGTAGTCGCCATTGTTTTATTGGGCGAGCCCTTTGGTAAATCCGTTTCATCCAGCATATAATGACTTGCTATTCCTGTAAAATGTCGTACCTGTTCCAATTCCCAATCTCCGTCCTTGCCCAGTTCCTCCGCCAATATTGCTGCAACAACGCGTGCCGACTCAATGGCGACACGTGCATTCAAGAACAACAGTCTAACCCTACGTGCCAGAACATCCTCTACCGTTCTTGCCATTTCATACCTGGCGGCCCAAACTACTTCCGCTTTTAAGAAAACTGCCTCGGAATGGATTCTTTTTCCAAGTTTAGGTTTTTCATTTATTAGCTCATGTATGCCTTCTTGGTCACTGCCATATACATATAAATGGTCGCTCCTATCATTAGATTCTTTGGCACCATGAATTCTCAAATCTTGGGTAACACAGTGCTTTTTCGGTAACATTTTCAACCGTATGGCATTATCAATGGTGTCCTGCGCCATCCTTCTAAAAGTGGTCCATTTACCCCCTATGACAGAAATCAATCCAGAATTGGAAGTTACTATTTTATGACTTCTTGAAATCTCCTTTGTTTTATCTGTTTTATCCGCTGGTGCGGCCAATGGTCTTAATCCGGCAAAAATACTCAGCACATCCTTTTTAGTTACTTCCTTGGTCAAATATGCATTGGCATTGGAAAGAATGAAGTCGATTTCCTTTTCCAACGCTCTGGGTTCAATACTGTGCTCGTCTATCAAGGTGTCGGTTGTACCTACCACCACCTTTCCATGCCATGGAACCAAGAACAATACCCTACCATCGTCAGTCTTTGGTATCATAATCGCATCCTTACCGGGAAGGAAAGTGCTATCTAAGACCAGGTGAATCCCTTGACTGGGACGTATCATATTTTTTCCCTTTGGATTATCCAACTTCAATATATCGTCCGCGAAAACACCTGTTGCGTTTATAATCACTTTTCCGTTCAGGGTGTATGTTCTATCTGTTTCGCGATCGGTTACCGCTACTCCGCGAATACTACCATTATCCTTCTTCAACAAATCAGTCACCTTAAAGTAGTTTAATAGCGTGGCTCCCTTTTCCAAACAGGTCTGGGCAATATTGACCGCTAAACGAGCATCGTCGAATTGACCGTCCTGGTACACAACACCTCCCTTTAACTTGTCCCTTCTGATTGTCTCGATTCTTTGCAACGTCTTTGATTTGGTCAAAAACGAAGAGTTACCAAGACTGAGCTTCCCTGATAAAAAATCGTAAACTTTTAGACCCGTGGTATAGAAAATAGCGTTCCACCAGCTGTAGCTTGGTATAATGAAAGATTGGTTCTTCGTTAAATGCGGCGCATTTTTCAAAAGCAATCCTCTTTCGTAAAGAGCCTCTCTTACTAAATCTATATTGCCCTGAGCCAAGTAACGTACACCGCCATGTACCAATTTCGTACTTCTACTAGAGGTGCCTTTCGCAAAATCGGATTGCTCAACTAGCAGCGTCTTGTAGCCTCTCGTTACTCCGTCCATAGCGATACCTAATCCCGTTGCGCCACCACCGATTATTATAAGGTCCCAATCCGTCTCGTTTTCTAAATGTGCTGTGATGACCTTCCTATCGAAAACACTATGATGCATTTGTTTCGTTTTATTTCATTTATGCTACAAATATATAAAATTATACCCATTATGAAAGTAAACGTAAACGAAACCTGTTAATTAAATGGATTAAGATATAATATTTGAGAATTTATCAATTTGCTCAATAGTTTTAATTCCGAATAATTTCGTTTGATCCCTTATATTTACACAAATGTTATTCTTATGAAAAGGCATCAATTGATTCTCGATCGACTGAATCAGGAGAAACATATAGAGGTATCGGACCTGTGCATTTTCCTCAATGTATCTGCGGTCACTATTCGTAAAGACCTAAAGTTATTAGAGGGGAAGGGTCTTTTGTTCAGAACTCACGGGGGTGCATCCTTAAAGAACCCTTATGCGAACGATAGGTCGGTTATCGAAAAGGAAAAAATATTCATTACGGAAAAGTCGGACATTGCACAAACTGCAGCAGAACTCATACTGGATAACGATTCTATACTCATTGCTTCTGGAACTACCGTACAGGCATTGGCTAAAGCTATAAATCCAGATAACGTTTTGATGGTGGTAACATCCTCTTTGAACATCGCAATGGAGCTTAGTATACATAAAAATATAAGAGTGTTACAATTAGGTGGATTCGTAAGACAAAGTTCATTTTCTGTCACGGGAGACCATGCAGTGCAAATCTTGGAAAATGTGTCCTGTAGTAAATTATTCATAGGCGTTGACGGCATCGATCTGGAATATGGCCTTACTACCTCGAACCTAGAGGAGGCCGCCCTTAACCAGAAAATGATGGCCTCCGCCAATAAGCTGATCGTATTGGCCGATTCCTCAAAGTTCGGCAAACGAAGTTTCGCCAAGATATGCCCATTATCCAGAGTGGATCTACTTATAACGGACAGTGGTGTATCTCCACAGATGTTGAAAAAAATTGAGGAGAAAGGGGTCACTGTAAAGATTACCTCTTAAAAAGAATTGAAATCCTTTTTATTTCAGTCTAACCTATTATCGTATTAAGTCTGGGAAGATAACTACGTTGACCTGATAAATTTATTTTTCACTGTCTTGACATTCCCCACTTTTATTGAAATTCCAAGAGAATACTAAATTTAATTATACTGTTACTATAGGCCTCAAGTAAATATTCTTCGTTTTAGAGTTAAAACTTTTCAAAGAAATCAAATACAGGCTTGTTCTTCACAAAATCTGCATTTTGTAAAGAGTTTGGAAGTTTATATCAGAATTCAATCCTGTCCTAAATAAATTCAGGCCGCATAAGCCCTATCCATTTTACTGGCTTTATGGTTTAAATATATTGATTTTCAAAAAAGAACCCCTTGTACATATAACTTTGGTGGCGGTTGCTCTTTGACAAATGGATTGTCAAGCCATTTATGTAGCTCTACTTTCACAAAGAGATTTAATCTTATAAATACTACTAAATTTGATAAATACCAAGGGTGTTTGGCCTGAGTTTTTAATACTTTTAAGATTAGAATGGTTATAAGTGCCGTCCAAATTTGTATCATCTCCGCATTATATCACTAGTAATTAATTTTATACGGCTTTGTTGGCAACTGGCCTTCCCCTTTCCAACGCAAAATTTATTATATCTTCTACGTGAATTTTAGTTGTATCGAAGACAGGAAAATTAAAATTCTTTTGTTCAATTAGCATAGGTATTTCATTGCAACCTAAAACAATTCCTTCAGCTCCTCTTTCGACTAACTTATTAGCATAATTAATAAATTTCTCCTTTGATTCTTTAGTTACAATTCCTTTGCCTAGTTCATTTTTGACAATATTTTGTATTATTTCAATATCTTTTTTATCTGTTGGGATAATTGTTTCTATGTCGTATTCTTTCAGTTTATCACGGTAAAAACCCATTTCCATTGTGAATTTAGTCACTAATAATCCAACCTTGCTCAATTTTCTCCTATTTATTTCCTTTGCAGTTGCAGATACAATATGAATAATTGGAATGTCAATTTTTTCTTGAATTTCGTCTGCAAATAGATGCGCTGTGTTTGCACATAAAACTATGGCATCTACATTGCTTGAGACTAAACTTTTGCAAGCATCAAAAATAAGGTCAAAAGAATTTGTCCAACCTTTATTTTGAACGTCTGAAAAATTTAATGAATATATAATACATTCCGCAGAATTTAAGCCACCTAATTTTGAATTAATACCTTGATTAAAGAATCTATAATAATCCAAAGTTGAAGTCCAACTAATTCCTCCTATAAGTCCAATTTTTTTCATTCTATTTTCTGGACTTGCAACAAAAAAGTGGACAATTAGTTAAGAGTCATGCTGCTACTTTTTGATTAAATGTTTAAAATTAAGAAGCATTCGTGCGATCGGTACGACCGAGCATGAATACGGTGTTAAACTACTCCGGGTATGTGGCTACTGAGTTTCCTATGGGTTTATATGGATTGGGTTGGAGGTTTTAAGTGGCATCTGCGTTGATGCTTTAGCAATTACCGTAACTACATTAAACGCAGTTTAGCCAAACCATTGTGCTTTATTACGACCCGTCCTGAATGAACCACTATGGACTTAAAGGTCCATAGTTTCGGGCCCGTGAATTAAATTCACCTAATGGTTATTGCTCTAGTATGAAATTACTGCTTTGGCCATCGTCAGGTCTTCGATGGTGCTCCAAATACTCGTTCACCATTTCATCCGTTATATTTCCCGTGCTCCAGCATCCATATCCGATGCCCC
>NZ_VAUW01000071.1 GCF_005771495.1 Maribacter sp. ACAM166 | reverse complement strand
AAATTCAGCGTTATCAAAAAATAATCAATATGCAAATGAGACCAGATGGGGCCATTCCCCACTTTGATATGGAGACAAAAAACGTAGTGTATTTAAAACATAATATGCTTTCTAGATAGCATATTATTCCATATAAAATTATAGATTAATTGTTAATACTATTTCTTTAAGCGTGATCCATATAGCTTTGTCATTTTATAAGCACATATTTATCCTTTCCACTATTTTTAGTGCTTAAAAACCCATATTCAAATACAAAGAGAATACAAACATTCATGCTGTAATCTCATCTCTATAAACTTAAGTGAATGCCTATGCGAACATTATTCGTTTAAGGTACGATTAAATCAATTCTATTGTCTAATTCAGTCTCATGGATTCTTCTTATAAAAAACATATTAAGTCTATATCATCTTATAATCAACGATACCAAGATAATTGGTATAAAATTTGATCCTGATAAAGTTATTATACTCCGCCATAGTTTTGCTACACATTTATTGGAAACAGGTGTTAATCTGCGTCAAATTCAGGTACTTTTAGGATATAGTTCTAGCAAAACGACGGAAATCTACACCCATGTAGCCACAAATACTTTTAAGACAATAAAAAATCCACTAGATTAGTCCACCAATAAAATGGAAATAACCGTATTCATACGTATATCCGTACGTTAGGCAATATTAAAACTTAGATGGAAAACAAAACTAAAATAAGAATTAAAGACGCTTTTGATTCAATTCTTAGAGCTGATTATTTATCGATAGATAGAATAAAAGATCTTAATCAATTGAGCGATTATTATGTTGATCCTTTCAATACAATTTCCAGCATACTTCAAAAACAAGATAACTTTATTTCAGGCAGAAGAGGAACAGGTAAAACAACTGCATTACTTAAAGGCTATTTTGAGTGCTTAAAAACACTCAAAAAAGATGAAAAGTCTGATTATTTTGATGAAGACAAAATTTTACCATTATATATTGATTTAAGTAATTGTAATGACCTTTTTGAAAAAAACAATTTAGCTCTTTTAGAAATTCATTTTGTACGACAACTAATAGATTCTTTAAAGAGACAGATAGAAGCCGTATTGGATGAGAAATTTCTACTTGTATTTAAAAAAGAGAATCCTGCTTTAGACGATTTAGACGCTATAGAAAAGCTTCTAATAGAAGGGGTAACTATTTCTCAATCTAAAACAATAGCAGCAACAGAAAAAAAGAGTTCAGAACAAAGCGATAGTTTGGGCTTTACTGTAACTCCTGAAAAAGTGGGTTTGACAGGCCAAATGTCAGATAAATATGGAACAGAAGAAACTAGGAGCTACAATCAAACAAAAGGTTTAAACATTCAAGAGTTTTTAAATAAAATTAAAGACATAATTAAAAAAGCAAAAATTGATTATGTATATCTATTTCTTGATGAATACTCTGATTTAAATAATGAATCACAAAATCATTTAGCAGGCTTAATAAAAAGCCTTTTAGGTTCTAAAACTAATTTGTTTATTAAAATTGGAGTTATAACAGATAGGTTTGACTTTGGAAAAAACATAATTATTGGTAGAGATATTTTTCATATTCCATTGGATTTAAATGAACATGTTGAGAGATTAGGTGGTTTAAGTCCTGCACTAAATAAATTTGAAGAGTTAATCCACGAATTAGTAGAAAAAAGATTTTTAGCATTTGAGGTAGGTCTGACTTTTGAAGAAATTCTAAAAGCAAATAAAAATGAGATAGTAGCTAGAATAGCAAGAGAATCAATTGGTGTTACTCGAACGATAGGCTTAATTCTTCAAAATGCATGGAAACAAGCTGAAATAGGAAATAACAAAATTGGATTAGCGGAAACTAATTATGGAATAAGATCGGCAAGAAAAACTTACTTTAAACAATATGAAGGAGCTGTAAAAAGGAAATTAATCCCAGGTTTTTATAATGATCTGTGGAATGCCATAATAGGTAAGGCTATTTATGAAAAAGACAAGCATCCTGATAGACCGGCCAGTCATCTTTTAATTGATCCGAAACGAAATCACTACCTGAACGTTTTTAAAGAAAATTTTATTTTGCATTTATTAGAAGAAGGGCGTTCTTCAAAATACGGCGGCAATTACAACCTATATTCAATCGACTATGATATTTGTCAAGATTTAAACATCAAGTATGCCGAATCTAAGGATCATTATACAGGTATTAGATTTATCTATGATGATGTTATTTCTAGTTTTGATGGCTATTTCTCCACTGAGCAATTGAAAAGTTACAAGTGTCCAGAATGTGATAAAATATATCAAGAGAATGAAGTTTCGCAAGCAAAGGTCAAGAGATGCTTTGAGGATGATTCTAAATTAGAAGAAATTATACACCAAGAATTTGAAATTACAGATGGAAACTTTGCTGAAGTTGAAGTAAAAATTCTTGGTCTTATTGCAATGTTAACAAAAGAGGACAATATGTCTGCAGTGGAAATTGCAAATTCAGTTGGTTGCAACAGACAAAAGGTATCGGGTTGGTGCTCAAGAGTCTTGGCGCCAAAAGGAGACGTGATAATTGAACACAAAAACGGAAAAAATTACTATTACGGAGAGTAATTAAAACATTGCCTAACAAACACTAAAAAAACATAGCCACCCTATGGGATGGCAACGTTTTTTAGCGTAATCGTTACCACACATTAAAAAAAACCAATCTTTATGAAAGAATCTGAAAAACTACCGATTAACAATGTTATTATTAATGATGGATTAAACGAATATAATACTGAACAGATTTATACCGACAAAAACATTTACGGATTAGCACAAAGAACAATATCTTTTAAGCTGTTACAACCTTGGAACTCACATCTGATTGATAAAATAAATTTAGAAGGAGCTACTTTAATTATAAAAACAGATTCTGAACATAAAAAGAACGAAATATCAATACAGAACGCAAGTCCAGAATTGACTAATGAGTTTTATAAAGTTGTTTAAAGTGATTATCCCACTGTAAATCTTTAAAGCCTATTAAAGTTGCGATACAAAAAACAATTTCATTTGACTTAATCGGACTTAAATTAGGTAGTTTTTCTATAAAGATTAACCTAATTGATTCAATTGTAATATCATTATTTAATTCTGGGGATTCGGGTAATGGTAAATTTATTGCCGTCATAATATATAATTTTTAATTTAAACTCATTCGCTTTAATATTGGCGGAATGAAGAACCATAATGTGATTAAAAAAAACGTGTGGTAGTCGAGTAGGTAAAGGGGAGTTTCACCCCTAAACCTCTCTCAGAACCGTACGTGAACCTCTCGATTCATACGGCTCTTGTTATACAGTCGATAAAGTCTAAATAAATTTAGACCAATTTATATCCCAGTTCCCAATGATAGGGTTATGGGAATCGACTTTGTTTGTTCTTTAAAAATCATCCTTACAATTTTAAGTTGTTCTTAAATTTAAACTGTATAACTGAAGTCCTTCGCTCCACACCCATTACAGGAGTTTCAACACTACTACAACTTCATCCGCAACCTATGCCCTCATTAGTAATCGACTCACAGGTATTTCCTGCTTGTGTTTTCCTTTTCGCATAGCACATAGGCTTCCTGTGGTTCCACAATAAAGCCTGAATAGAAGTCATGCCTGCTTTATGACGGTTGCCGTGTAGACAGTAATTAGGTTCCCTCTACACTTATCCCTGACTCCTCGATATAAATCAGGTTTTGACAACAACTGGTCATTTCGTCACTTCATCGCAAGGTTCGCTTTCGCTCATCTCTTCTACCCTTACCTGACTATTTTAAATAGCCTTTTCTTCTATCGCTTCACACATCTTCGTTGCCTTGGATGCGTCATAGAAGTGGTTTGATGAGTTTTCCTAAAAAACCCTCATCCG
Organism: Maribacter sp. ACAM166; assembly: GCF_005771495.1. Classification (GTDB taxonomy): domain Bacteria; phylum Bacteroidota; class Bacteroidia; order Flavobacteriales; family Flavobacteriaceae; genus Maribacter. The sequence goes on along the minus strand of NZ_VAUW01000071.1, from coordinate 4,030 downwards.
AAGGACCTACCTCCATCTTTATCATAGCTTACACAGCACACATCGAGTAGACGGGTCCGCCCCTAGTTAGGAACGGACTGCGCCTCTCACACCACTAAGCGTACGGGTCTCGTACTTAGCGGTTCAGTAATGATGCAGTTTTGTGGTATTCGACTAAACTTATATAACCCCTCATTTTTAATCGTTTTACGGTTATTGTAGTTCCCAGTATAGGGCTTTGGGCTATTGCCCATCCTCCCATTCTTGTTCGACTCCAAGCGTATGCCTGTCCCATTGAAATCCCTAACCGTATTAAGTTTTTACACTTGCGGTCTGGTTTCTTCCAGTGATGCCAAATACAGTAGCGTAACCGATTCCTAAGCCATTCATCAAGCTTTTTCAGTTTACCCTGAATACTGCCTAATTTGAAATAATTTACCCAGCCTCTTATCAACCAATTCAGTCGTTTCATTCGCTCATCAAAACTCATTGGAATCGTCTTTCTGGTCAAGTATTTTAGCTTTTGCTTTAACTCTGCCCATTTGGACTTCTTCGCAATCAGTTGATATTTCCCCTTTTCTCCCTTTTTGTATGTGGGTACAAAACCGTACCCTAACAAATTAAAAGTTTGAGGGCGGCAAATGCCACTCTTTTCTTGGTTAATGGGTAAGTGTAATTTATCTCGCAAATACTTATAGATACTATTACCTACTCGCTTTGCCGACTTTTTAAGGCGAACGTAAATACTAAAATCATCGGCATAACGAACATATTTGTGTCCTCGTTTCTCCAATTCTTTATCTAATTCATTGAGTAGAATGTTGGATAGTAGAGGGCTCAAAGGCGAGCCTTGCGGTACGCCTTTTCTACGTTTGATTAATTTACCATTGATTTGTATCGGCGCTCGTAAAAATGACCGTAATAACTTCATCGTTGCTTTACACTTTACTTTCTTGTAAATCAAATCTAGTATCAGGCGGTGTTCTACTTCGTCAAAAAATGATTTGAGGTCCATATTCACTACATCTTGATAGCCAGAATTGATGTTCGATAAGCTTTGTGTTACTGCTTGATGCGCATTACGATTGGGTCTAAATCCATAACTATGCTGTTGAAAGTCTGCCTCGAATATAGGTTGTAATACTTGATGTAATGCTTGTTGATAAACGCGGTCTACAACGGTAGGAATCCCTAATAATCGGGTCTTACCATTGCTTTTAGGTATTTCAACACCTAGAATTGGCGACACCTGATACGTCTCTCTTTCTATTTGTTCGTTGTAGGTATTTCCATGTGCTTTTAATGTAGATTTTAGGTAAGTAACCTGTAACCCATCTACACCGGCTGCTCCCTTATTACCATACACGCGCAAATAGGCTTCGTTTAGATTTTTCTTGTTAATTACTTGTTCAATCATTTACTGTATTCTGTTGTCTCGCTTAATCAAAGGCTGCTTTTTGAAAGGAGGCTGTCCTTAATCCAAAAAGCTCCTCTGTCTATTAAAGACCATTACTGTTCAGTCCTTCATTGTTACTATCAGGGTAACGATTACTATGACATCGGCTGACTTCTCTACCTAACCAACTCGTAGTTGTAGAGACCTCCCCAGGTAAGAACATCTTCTTTAACTTGATTCCTGCCGCATCTACATTAATACACTTTTGGTATTCTTTTGGGCTTTGCAATGATGTGTTTACTTACCCATGTTTTAATGCCTCATATGCGATTCCTGTTCGTCAGTACCAAGTTTTGTAGGATCGCTTCCTTCAGATGTAACCTCACGGTTACCACCCTTGCGACTTACTAATGGTTCAAGGCGTTACCCCTGCCCATAAGGGACTTGCACCCTCTAAATTAATTAACTACATTTCTGTAGTTAAAAAAGATGCCCATGCTGGGCACACACAATGTATAAAAAACATAGGGCGTTTGTGCTAAACCTAAAGGTCTGTGAGTATTAACTAAATCCGCTAAATATAAAATTTGACGTTTATAAAAGAAAAAATAAAAGCAAAATATTTATATTTAGCTAAGTAATAAACCGAAACGAAAGTGCTTATCACCTGCCCTACGTTTCTTAGTGTGCCGAGCAAGCAACGAGCGGCAAAGTACTCGTTGTGAACTGTAATTAAGATGGTGGAACCGACCCACCAACGTCGTCTTATAGGAGAAGGCGTTAAACCACCTAAAGGTGCTGTTGTAAAGAGCAATGGTATTGAGCGTTTAGGAAACGGCTAGTCAAGAACTGGTCAGGTATGGATAAAAGAGATGAACTAAAGTGAACCCCTTCTGAGGTGTCGAGAAGTAGGTACATCCTGTCAAAAGCTACGAAGTATGATACGGAGTTAAACAGTATAGCGAACACCTAATTATTGGCTATGCGGCAGGCGTCATTCAGGGGGCATGAATTTTATCTAGGCTTAGATACGGAACTCGGGAACCTGACTATAAATGTAAAGGGAAATACACAATAGGATCAACCTAGAGGTAGAATACCAAAGTTATTTTCAGGGACGGACTAACCCGTAGTAGCGTTGAAGTTTCTGTAATGGAGATGGAGTAAAGGGGTTAGGTTATACAGTTGCATTACATTTAACAACTCATTATCGAGGATGACTTTATGGAATGAAACAAAATCAATACCTATAAGCAAAGCCATGATATGGCTAGCTTACAAAAGAGTGCGAGCCAACAAAGGAAGCGCAGGAATAGACTTGGTTAGTATTGAGCAATTTGATACTGACCTGTCTGCAAACCTGTACAAGCTTTGGAATCGTATGGCATCAGGAAGCTATTTTCCTCCTCCGGTCAAAGAAGTGGAAATTCCTAAAAAGGATGGAAAAGTTCGAAAATTAGGAATACCGACAGTAAGTGACCGAATAGGGCAAATGGTGGTCAAGATTTTTTTAGAACCTCGTTTAGAAAAGGAATTCAGTCAAAATTCATTTGGTTACAGACCCAAAAAAGAGTGCGCATCAAGCACTTGAGCAGGTCAGGAAAAACTGCTGGAAAACAGATTGGGTGATTGACCTTGACATTAAAGGGTTCTTTGATAACATTGACCATGACAAACTGATGCTTGCTGTAGAGAGACATGTACCCGAAAGATGGGTCAGACTCTATATAGGACGTTGGCTGGCATGTCCAGTAATGACCAAAACTGGAAAACTACTCGTAAAACAAGGAAAAGGAACTCCGCAGGGCGGTGTAATAAGCCCCTTATTGGCGAACCTCTTTCTACATTACGGTTTTGACAGATGGTTAGAACAGATTGACAGAGCAGTAAGCTATACTCGTTATGCCGACGATGTTATTGTAAATTGTAAAAGTCAAAAGCACGCTGAACAAACGCTGATAGCTATCCGAAACAGAATGGCACAAATAGGTCTGGAGTTACATCCAAAGAAAACCAAAATTGTGTACTGCAAGGATTATCGCAGAAAAGGAAATTACCACAACGTTAAGTTTGATTTTCTAGGCTATTCTTTTCAACCTAGGACTTCCAAATCTAAAAAGCGAAGCGGACTATTTCTAGGCTTCGATTGCAGTATCAGTATAAGTTCGAGAAAACGTATTGCAGCTAAGTTAGGAGAGCTTAAAGTGCATAGAATGACTTCCAATAGTATCGTAGGCATCGCTAAAATTCTCAATCCTATGATCAGGGGATGGATCAATTACTACGGGAAATTCAGGAAATTAATGCTTCACGGAATCTTCAAAATTTTAAACAATCGTTTAGTGAAATGGGCAAGAAAAAGGTATAAACGTTATAAAACTAGTATAAAACGGGCTTACAAATGGTTTTTTAGAATTCAGGAACAGTTTCCTAATCTATTTTATCATTGGAAAATGGGATATACAAAGTGAAAACGTTAATTTAGGTTTGTATAACAAGAGCCGTATGATGGGAGACTATCACGTACGGTTCCTTTAGATTTGAATTTAGAAATAACACATAATTATCTTAATATTGATGTTGTTGAAAAGAGGGGTCTGGGGGAGACTAATATCTTATTAAATGTTCATATTTTTATTGAAAAGAGCGGGGTGA
>NZ_VAUW01000070.1 GCF_005771495.1 Maribacter sp. ACAM166 | reverse complement strand
TCGAGATGATTTGGGAAAACAAGGTTATATTTAACATAAGAGAAAGGTGTGGTTTTGAGTGCACCACAAAGGTAACTTTGAGGAACAGAATTCCCTTTCTCTTTTTTAATCGTTTAGGACGCTATTGGTATACAATCTATTGTAGAACTATTTTATTAGCAATTAAAATTTAATTTTATGAAAACAAATACACATAAGGAGCTTTTTAAATATCTGAGTATACTGTTTGGATTCTTCATTGGGTCCTCTGCAATTGCTCAATCGACGGTAAGTGGAACTGTGACTGACAATTTTGGCGAACCATTGATTGGGGCAACCATTTTGGTGAAAAATACAAATCGAGGAGTCGTTGCGGATTTTAACGGAAAATATTCTATTGAAACCAATATAGATGAAACCCTGGTATTTTCATATGCCGGTTTTAATTCTATAGAAATCGCTATAGAAAACCAAATACTATTGGATGTTGTTATGACCGAAGGTTTACAGCAATTATCAGAAGTAGTGGTAGTTGGATATGGTGAACAGAAGTATAGCAATATTTCTGGTTCTGTTTCTGTTATTGCTCAAAAGGAGATTAAACGAAATCCTACAGCAAACCTGAGTAATGCGTTGGTAGGGCAATCTACTGGTATAATAGCCACTCAACGCTCTGGTGCGCCTGGCGAAGATGCTTCCAACATCTTTATTCGAGGTATAGGTACTTTGGGTAATGCGTCTCCTATTTATGTCATTGATGGTATAGTTCGCCCAGCTAGCGATTTTAACCAATTGAGCTCAAATGAAATAGAGTCTTTCTCTGTACTTAAAGATGCGGCAAGTGCGGCAGTTTTTGGTATACGGGCTGGAAATGGCGTTATACTTGTAACGACAAAGAGAGGCGTCGAAGGAAAAATGCAAATCGATTTTTCAACGAACATTGGAGTCCAGCAAACTACAAGAACGCCTGAATATCTTGGGTCATATGAATATGCAAAGTTATATAACGAGGGATTAGCTAATCAAGGAGATACCCCTCTCTATTCTCAAGATGATTTACAAAAATATTTGGACCAAAGTAGCCCCGATACACATCCAAGCTCTAATTGGACTGAGGAAATCTTAAAGAAAACCGCAACCATACGCAAATATAATCTTTCGGCAACCGGTGGTAATGAAAAATTACGTTACGCTACATCATTGAGTTATTTAAACCAAGATGGGATAGTTCCTAGTAATAATTTTAAGAGGTATAATTTCAGATCTAATATTGATGCAGATGTTACAAATACAACTCGATTGTCATTTGATCTTTCGGGTAGAGATGAGCAAATTAATAATATTTCATTATCAGACCCTATAAATTCTAATAATAATATTTTTCGACAGTTAAGTTGGATACCTCCGATTCGATTTCCGGTAAAATGGTCAAATGGAGAATATCCTGGCAATCCAGTTTATGCGGCGCTACCTGAAAATGGATATAGAAACAAACGAGTACAAGCGTTTAGAGGGCGTATCCAATTACTTCAACAATTGCCAATAGAAGGGTTATCTATAAAAGGCATAGTTTCTTATGATAAAACTTTTACCGGAAATAAAAATTGGACTTTTTTCACCCAACCTTTTTTCACCCGTGGTGCTGATAATACGTTTGAGGAACAACCTCTTCCTGCAAATTCATTAAATCAAGATCATTTTGATAACCAATCTATAACTTTGGAGACCCATCTTAACTATGAGAAAACAATAGGTAAGAATCAATTATCAGGATTGCTTTTGTATACCCAAACAGAGGATAACTGGAATTTTTTAGGGGCATTCCGTGAAGGTTTTACATTGGGTATTGATGAAATGGATTTTGGCGGTGCGACCAATCGTAATAATAGCGGTTATTCTGGAAGTAGCGGAAGACAAGGTGTTGTAGGGAGAGTTAACTTTACGCATGATGATAAGTACATACTTGAAACTAGTTTTCGTGTGGATGGTTCGGAACAATTTGCAAAAGATAAACGCTGGGGCTTTTTTCCATCTGCAACAGCTGCTTATGTAATATCAAAAGAGAAGTTTCTTGAATCATCAAGCATTGATCTTTTGAAGATTAGAGGGTCTTATGGGATACTGGGAAATGATAGATTGCAAGGAGCTAGGTTTCTTTATCTTCAGTCATTTAATGTAAACGGAAATGCAGTTTTCGGGGATGCGAATGTAGAACCGGCTATTGTTGAAGGAAACCTTTCTAACCCCAATGTTACTTGGGAAACCGTAAAAAAACTTAATATTGGCTTAGATGCTATTCTTTGGGGAGGAAAGTTGTCTGCAAACGTAGATTTTTTCCTTGATAAGAGGAGTGATATTCTTGCATTCCGAAATGCATCTGTTCCCAGTCTTCTTGGAGTTGGACTGCCTGTTGAAAACTTAGCTAAAGTTGACAATAGTGGAATTGAGTTTGCCTTAGGTCATAGAGGTTCTATAAGTAAAGATTTACGATATTCGATGAACGCCAATTTCACATATGCTCGAAATAAGGTTGTATTTATTGATGAACCTATTGCAGGAAATCTTAATATCAGAAGAACAGGAAGGCCTTTGGGAACAGAATTTGGATACCAAGATCTTGGGCTGTTTCAAAATCAAGGAGAAGTAGATAATGCGGCTTCTCAGATAGGCACCAATGTAGGGCCGGGAGATATTCGTTACAAAGATGTCAATGGTGACGGTGCAATAGATGATTTAGATCGCGTTGAGATAGGAAGGGGCAATACCCCTGAGATAATTTTCGGTTATATAGGAGGGTTGACTTATAAAAATCTTGATTTATCCTTCTTGTTCCAAGGTGCAACTAACGTTAATCAATTTTATACAAATGAAAGTGCATGGCCATTTCACGTTGGTGCTGGTGCACGGAAGTCAAATTTAGATAGCTGGACTCCAACAAATACAAATGCAAGTCAACCCCGGGTATTGATTACGCAAGACAATATGAACCAAATCGGAAACTCTTCCTATTGGTTGAGAGATGCGTCTTATGTGCGTCTTAAAAATATAGAGTTGTCTTATAATGTGCCTTTAGAAGCATTAGGGCAAAAATTCATTAAAGGTTTACGCATTTATATAAACGCAAACAATGTATTTACATGGTCAAAGATAGAGAACTTTGATCCAGAAAATGGCGATAGAAGAGGATGGGATCATCCTCAGTTAAAAATTTGGAATGCAGGAGTAAACTTTCAATTTTAAAAAATTTTAAAAAAATGAAAAACAAACTAAAAAAGTTAAATCGTTTTGGATTTGGATGTATTTTATTCAGTGTGATTCTGTTAAGCTGTGATAAAGATATCCTTAATCAATTACCCAAGGATACACTTACCAAAACATTTATATGGTCTGATTCTCAAGGTGCAATACAATTTGTTAATGGAATCTACGGAAATTTACACTCGGGGTTTGATCGTAATTACGAAGGTTGGGGTAAAGGTATATATCTTCTTGATGGAACGACAGATGATGGTGACGTATGTATGCCTTGGACAAGTGCCGAACAATTGCAAAGTGGAGAATTTTTACCTTCAAATGCTCCCTGGGCAGAAACATGGGCTGATTATTACAATTTGGCACGTAAAACAAATGTAGCGCTAGAAAACCTTAAAAATCTCGAAGATGAATCTCTTAAAAATAGGCTTATAGGAGAAGTGTATTTTTTAAGAGCGATGATATATCACGAATTATTAAGGTTTTATGGGATGAAATCTGATGGAAATGAGCCAACTGGGGTTCCAATTATTGATAAACCGTTGACCCCAGATGATGATTTACAAATACCTAGATCTACCTATGATGAAGTGGTCAACTTTATTATTTCAGACATAGATAAGGCGATGCCATTGCTATCCAAAAAGGGTCAGGTTGAAGAAGGGAAGGCTACTACTGGAGCGGCTTATGCTCTAAAAAGTAGAGTGTTGCTATATGCTGAACGATGGGTAGATGCCGCAGATGCTGCGAATACAATTATCAATACTGAATACACCTTATTTGAGGATTATAGAACTTTGTTTCTGGAAAAGAATAACAATGAAGTGATTTTTGCCAAAAAATTTCAGAGCCCAGATAAAGTTCATTTTGGTGTAAATAATGGATTTGATGTTATTAATTCTCCTCGCTCCTTTAAAGGACCAAATGACGCGGGTTGGGGTGGTTGTGTACCTACACAGAATTTTGTTGATTCTTACGATATGATTGATGGAGAACCCCAAACTACATCTCCCCTATTTGACCCTAGTAATCCTTATGAGAATCTTGACCCAAGATTTGAGGCAACTGTGGTTCATAATGGGTCTGTTTTTCGTGGACATACTATGGAAATGTATCCCGGAGGAGCTGATGTAACATTTGAACCGGAAGATTCTAAAACGGGATATCAATTACGTAAATTCCATGAAGAACAATTTCCTGTATATTCTAAAAGTAGTGATCAAGATTGGATATATTTTAGATATGCAGAAGTTTTATTGAATTATGCTGAGGCTAAAAACGAAGCTAGTGGCCCTGATGGAAGTGTATATAACGCAATAAACACTATACGACAAAGAGCAGGAATACCTGATTTATCTGGTGGTCTAAGTAAGGATGCAATGCGGGAAAAAATCAGGAATGAAAGAAGAGTTGAGCTTGTTTTTGAAGATCATCGGTTCTTTGATATCAGGAGATGGCGTATTGCAGAAAATTTATTAAACGGCCCCCTAATAGGCATGAAAATAGAAAAAGTTGGTGATACGTTTGAGTATACACGATATGAATTTGAAACACGTAGTTTTCCAGCAAAATTATATGTATTTCCAATTCCACAATCTGAGATAGAGAAAAATCCTGCAGCTAAGCAAATAGCAGGATGGTAAGAGTGAGTTTTTTTGAATTATTGTTTAGTTAGTTTAAGTTTGAGAGCTGCAGGTTTCATGCCCGCAGCTCTTTTTTATAACTTGTGGAAGTTATTTTAACCATAGTTTGAATTAGGCTCTTTTTGAATTCAAATATTGGTAATTGATTTGGACTATTATTATTAAACATCATTTAGTTTTTATGAGTAGAGTTAAAAAACATAAATATTCTTTATTAGCTTTTTATTCTTTTTTAATAGTTGCAACTATTCTTTTTGGTTGTAAGGATAAACAACGAACTTTATTTGAGTCATTAGGACCCGGGCAAACTAACATTTCGTTTACAAATGAGATTGTAGAAACACAGATGCTGAATGTAATGCAATATGAATACCTGTACAATGGAGGGGGTGTTGGCATTGGAGACTTTAATGAAGATGGTCTCCCCGATATTTATTTCACGGGAAATACAGTAGAGAACAAACTATATATTAATAAGGGTAATTTTAAATTTGAAGATGTTACTTTATTATCAGGTGTGCAAGGAAAGGAAGGATGGAAGACGGGTGTAAGTGTTGCCGATGTCAATGGAGATGGGTTACTTGATATATATGTGTGCTATTCTGGTTTAGGAACCAAGGAAGATAGATCAAATCAGTTGTTTATCAATAAGGGGAATAACAAAGACCTTATACCAATTTTTATTGATGCTGCTGCCGAACATGGTCTTGATGTGCCCGGAAGTTTTAGTACCCAAGCAGCTTTTTTAGACTATGATATAGATGGTGATTTGGATATGTTTCTATTGAACCATTCAAAAACGTTCTATGCACCATTCTATAATAGCACAAAGTTGAGAAACTTTAGACATCCATTTTTTGGAAACTCACTTTACAGAAATGATAATGGAAAATTTATAAATGTTAGTTCAAGCGCAGGTATTTATGGAGGAGGGTTGAATTTTGGTCTAGGAGTTGCAATTAGCGACTTTAATCAGGATGGATTTTCAGATATATTAGTATCCAATGATTATGATGAACAAGATTTTTTGTACTTAAATAATGGAGATGGAACATTTATAGATGCCACAAAAAAATCATTTGGACATATATCAAAATATTCTATGGGCAATGATGCTGCAGATTTGAATAATGATGGTTTAGTTGATTTGGTTACGCTGGATATGCTTCCAGCAGATAATTACAGACAAAAATTATTAAAAGGTCCTGATGAGTATGATAGGTATCAACTGGCAGTGGATAGCGGCTATCATCGACAGCAAATGCGCAACATGCTACAGTTAAATCGTGGAATCGATAAAGAGGGGATTCCTCATTTTAGTGAAATAGGGCAACTCTCAGGAATATCAAACACAGATTGGAGTTGGGCTGTGTTAACAGCAGATTATGATAATGATGGCTTAAAAGATATGTTCATTACAAATGGCTACCTACGTGATTATACGAATATGGATTTTATGAAATTTGATGTGAATGAGGTTCTTAGTAAAGTTCGTGCGAGAGGGAGCGAATTGTTAGACAATAAAGGTAAAAATGAATATGCGGATGTTATTTATGAATTAGTAAAAAAAATGCCATCAACCAAAGTCCCTAACTATATATTTAAAAATAATGATGGGTTAACATTTAAAAATGTTGGTGATAATTGGGGTATTACCAATCCCTCGGTTTCGACAGGAGCGGCTTATGCGGATTTAGATAGCGATGGAGATTTAGATTTAATAATAAACAATACTAATGAACTTGCTAGTATATATAAGAATACAACAGATGAAAAAACAAAAAATAACTTTGTAAAAATTAAACTAAAGGGAAAAGACAAAAATACCTTTGCCTTAGGGGCTAAAGTATGGATTTCCTCGGATTCTATAGTTCAATTTCTTGAAAACTCTACTACCAAAGGTTTTCAATCATCGGTAGATCCCATACTTAATTTTGGGATAGGAAAAAGCAATAAGGCTAATATTAAAATTCAATGGCCTAATGGAAAAATAACAACTCAGCAGAATATTAATATAAATAAACTGATTCAATTTGATGAAACTTTACTAGAACCTAAATTTGAGATTAAAGAATATTCAAGGCCGAAAGAAATTTTTAGTGACGTTACAAACGATATTGGAATTTCATTCCTGCATAGTGAAAATAACTTTGTCGAATTCAAGACTGACCGGTTGGCACTAAAACAGAACTCAAGATTAGGCCCAAAATTATCAGTGGCTGATATAAACAATGATGGTCTTGACGATTTTTTTGTAGGAGGTGCTGCAGGACAGTGTGATCAATTATTCGTTGCCCAATTAAACGGTTCATATAAGAAAAAGGAAAGTGAATGTTGGAAAAACAACCTTGATTTAGAAACTATAGATTCAGCTTTTTTTGATGCAGATTCCGATGGAGACTACGATCTATATATAGTTAGTGGAGGAAGTGAATATTCTTTAAATTCAGAGAATTTAAAGAATAGACTTTTCCTAAATGATGGTGAGGGTAATTTCCAAAGTGCGCCTAAGAGTTCGCTGCCATTAGCTTTTTCTAACGGAAGTTGTGTTACTGCTGGCGATTATGATAATGATGGTGATGAAGATTTATTTGTTGGCGGAGGTGTTTTTCCAGGGAACTATCCATTAAGTTCTCCAAGTGGAATATTGCGAAATGATACAGACCGATTAACGGGTGAAGTGAAATTTACTATTGCGACTAATGAAGTAAATCCACTTTTAAGAAAGCCAGGATTAGTCACAGATGCCATATGGGTCGATATAAATAATGATAGATGGCTGGATCTTGTTGTGGTTGGGGAATGGATGCCTATTCGTATTTTTGTTAACGAGGATGGAAGATTGACTGAAAGAACCAGCGATCTAAATTTAGGAAAGAGTAATGGGTTCTGGCAAAGTCTTAATGAAGCTGATATAGATGGAGATGGAGATATTGACTTGATTGTCGGGAATATGGGCTCAAATATGCCATTTAAAGTTACGGCCAATGAACCGCTCGAGGTTTATGCCGGTGATTTTCGTGGAGATGGATTAACGTCGTCAGTAATTTGTAGTTATGTGCAAGGAAAGAGTTACCCAATTGCCTCCCTCGATGAAATGCAAGATGAATTTCCTTTATTAAAAAAGAAATTCTTGAAATATAGCTCTTATGCTTCGGCAACAATTGAAGATATTTTTTCGATTGATCAATTGAACAAGGCTAAACACATGAGTATCTATGAGCTTCAGAGTTTGTATCTGGAAAACAAAGGAGATACGTTTGAAGGTCATCCACTACCGATAGAGGCACAATTTTCACCAATTCAGGGAGCAATAATTAAAGATTTTACAGGCGATAATTATTTAGATGTTTTGTTAGCAGGTAATTTTTATCCCTTTAGAGTTCAATATGGGCCTAGTGATGCAGGAAAAGGGCTGTTGCTGGAGGGCAATGGAAAAGGCGGTTATAATGTAGTTAAAAATGATAAATTAGGAATATGGATTGAAGGAGATGTAAGAGATCTGAAATCGTTAAAGCATGGAAACAGAAATAATATAATCATATCTAAAAACAATGATTCCATACAAGCAATTCAATTAATACACTAATGGGGAGTTATATAAGTTAATAGAGGTCAGTAGTTAAGTTCGTATCTTAACTGTCAGTAAATATATATTATTATGGACATATTTAAAGGTCAAACTCTTCTAGAGTTCTCTGATTGCTTCAAAACGTATAATGATTGTAAGGAATATCTAGCTTCGACCAAGTCCAGAACAGCATTTAAATGTTCAAGATGTAATCATACGGCTTGTCAGAGGCGGGATGATTTTTCCAGACAATGTAATATCTGCAGGCATAC
>NZ_VAUW01000006.1 GCF_005771495.1 Maribacter sp. ACAM166 | reverse complement strand
GTAACTTTAGAGTAGATTACCATAGATAGATTTTTAGATTAATGAATTGAATTTCAACACTTTAATTTACTGAAAATCTATCTTTTTTGTTGCATAATAATCAAATATTATTAATCGAACTCAGGTTAATAGGTTAATTGGGCTATTGTGCGTACTAAAGATACATTCAAACATCTCATTTTAGAAAATTATTGTTGTGAAGTTTCTTCTAGTTGTTGTGAAAAAAATTAAATAGTTATTTCATCGATAATTAACCTACCCTTAATCCATATTCATTTCTGGAACTTGACCTTTTATTATTAAAGTACCTTCAGTAGCTGTTTTTATTTCTTCAACGGTAACACCTGGAGCTCTTTCTACTAATAAAAACCCATCCTTAGTCACCTCTAACACCGCTAAGTTGGTTACGATTTTTTTCACACAACCGACACCTGTTAGTGGTAAAGTACAATTTTTTAAAAGCTTAGATTCACCTGCCCTATTTGTATGCATCATGGCTACTATGATATTTTCTGCTGAAGCAACTAAATCCATAGCACCGCCCATACCTTTAACCATTTTACCGGGAATCTTCCAATTTGCGATATCGCCATTATCGGCAACCTCCATAGCACCCAAAATAGTTAAGTCTACATGTCTACCCCTTATCATGGAAAAACTTGTAACAGAATCAAAGAAAGAAGCACCTGGTAATGCTGTAATGGTTTGTTTACCTGCATTAATTAAATCTGCATCTTCCGTGCCGTCAATGGGAAATGGTCCCATACCTAGAATTCCATTTTCACTTTGAAACTCAACACTAATATCATCACGAACATAATTAGCTACCAACGTTGGGATACCGATGCCCAGGTTTACATAATAGCCATCCTCTACTTCTTGTGCTATTCTTTTTGCAATTCCGTTCTTATCTAACATGTTATTATTTTTGACGTACCGTTCTTTGTTCTATTCGTTTCTCGTAATCTTTTCCTTGAAAAATTCGTTGTACAAAAATTCCTGGAATATGAATCTGATTCGGGTCTAATTCACCAACAGGAACCAATTCCTCGACCTCTGCGACTGTAATACGAGCTGCTCCACACATGCATGGATTAAAGTTTCTGGCAGTGCCTTTAAATATTAGATTTCCTGCGGCATCTCCTTTCCAAGCTTTTACAAAGGCGAAATCTGCCTTATAAGCCTCTTCTAATATGTACATTTTACCATTAAATTCACGCACCTCCTTACCTTCGGCAACTTCTGTTCCGTATCCTGCAGGGGTAAAAAAAGCGGGGAAACCTGCTTGTGCCGCCCTACATTTTTCAGCTAGTGTACCTTGTGGTGTCAACTCTACATCTAATTCACCACTAAGCATTTGTCGCTCAAATTCATCATTCTCACCAACATAAGAAGAAACCATTTTTTTAATCTGATGCTTTTTCAATAAAAGACCTAAGCCAAAATCATCTACCCCCGCATTGTTAGATATACAAGTTATGTCCTTAACACCTTGTCTAACCAATTCACTTATAGCATTCTCTGGTATGCCACAAAGGCCAAACCCACCCAGCATAAAGGTCATGCCGTCCTTTACACCTTCTAATGCATCAGTTACGCTTGCTACAGTTTTACGTATCATTTTTTACTAAATTTAATGTTACTAAAATACCGATTATAATTGAATATATGTAAAAAGGCTATAGCGAACGCCATAGCCTTTTTTAAAACAAGATTTCCTTTATAATTAAAAATCTAAGTCATCTAAATCATTTTCAATATCATTATCCTCTTGCAAATCTTGTGCAAAATTGCTACAATCAATTTCAATGGACATGTCTTCAGGCTTTTCAAAATCTTCTTTTGAAATCCCTAATTCTTCATCGGCATAATTCTTAGTCATGTACAGACCCCATATAGGTAATGCCATGGAGGCACCTTGACCATACGTAATGCCTTTGAAATGGGTAGCTCTATCTTCACCACCAACCCACACACCAGTTACCAAGTTTGGCACCATACCCATAAACCAACCATCACTTTGATTTTGAGTCGTACCTGTTTTACCTGCAATGGGATTCGTAAGTCCGTATGGATATCCAGTAATTATTTCATCATATACCTTATTCCATTTATTAGCTCCTGTAGTACGTAAACGTGTACCGGATCCACCTTGAGTCACCCCCTTCATTAAATCAATCATCGCATAAGACACATCCTTACTCAATACATCTTTAGTCTCTGGTACGTATTCATATAAAACGGTACCATCCTTATTTTCAATACGGGTCACCATAACAGGTTTGACATACACGCCTTGATTAGCGAAAGCACCGTATGCACCAACCATTTCATATACATTGACAATTTCCGTACCTAATGCAATAGAAGGGACCGCTAAAATATCACGGGTAATTCCTAAATTATGAACCATACTGACTACAGATTTAGGTCCGACTTCATCTATCAATTGTGCAGTTATCGTGTTAATAGAGTTCGCCAAAGCCTTTTTTAACGTATAGCTATTACCAGAGTATTTACCATTTGAATTTCTCGGACACCAAGGCTCCATATTTCCATGCTTACCTGCTTCAATACAATACTGAGTATCTGGTCTTGTTTCGCAAGGCGATAGACGTAATTGGTCAATGGCAGCGGCATATACAAATGGCTTAAACGTCGAGCCAGCTTGTTTCCCACCTTGAATTACGTTATCATATTGAAAATGCTTATAATTTATTCCGCCAACCCATGCTTTCACATGACCTGTTTGTGGCTCCATTGACATCATAGCAGTCCTCAAGAACGTTTTATAATAGCGTATCGAATCTAATGGTGTTAATATCGTATCCTTTTCCTTAGTTTGACTCTTCCAATCAAAAACCGTCATTTCGGTTTTTTTAGTGAAGGACTCTCGTATTTCCTTTTCAGAACTACCCGATTCCTTCATCTTTCTCCAACGTTCAGAATTCTTCATAGCTCGCTCCATGATACTCTTTGTTTCTTCCGGAGTGATATCTAAAAAAGGAGCTGTCGGGTTTCTGTCTGGTGTATTCTGATGAAAGAACTCAGCTTGTAATTTAGTCATGTGCTGGTCAACCGCTTCCTCTGCGTTAGCCTGCATCTTTGAATCTATAGTTGTATAAATTTTAAGTCCGTCCAAATAAAGATTATAACGGTCACGCTCTCCTTCCATTGCCGGCTTCGGATGTTTATCAATCCAGCCTTTCATAAATCGTTGAAGGTACATTCTAAAATAAGTGGCTAAGCCTTCTCTATGGTTTTCTGGATTATAATTAATATCCATTCTCATAGCTTGCAATGAATCTTTTGTTTCTTCTGTGATGTAATCGTATTTAGCCATTTGTGCCAAAACCACATCTCGTCGAGTCTTTACCATTTCCTCCCGCCTAAGTGGATTGAATAGTGATGAGTTCTTGAACATCCCTACCAGCATAGCAGATTCTTCGACTTTTAAATCTTTTGGCTCTTTCCCAAAATAAATACGTGCCGCAGAACGAATACCATCTGCATTGTTCCCAAAGTCATAAATATTAAAATACATACTAATGATTTCCTCTTTTGTATAGCTACGCTCAAGCCTAATGGCCAAGACCCATTCTTTTATTTTTTGCTGTATGGTCTCTAACTTATTTCTAGACCGTACCCCAACGAAAAGTTGTCGTGCCAATTGCTGAGAGATGGTACTTGCCCCACCTCTACTTCCCAAATACACAATGGCCCTTAAGGTTCCCCACGCATCAATTCCAGAATGCGAATTAAAACGAACATCTTCAGTGGCAATTAGGGCATTGACCAAATTATCGGGTAAATCTTCAAACTTAATGTCAGTTCTGTTATCATCTAAATAGAATTTACCCAACAAATTGCCATCTGATGATATGATCTGGGATGCCAAATTAGTCTGTGGATTCTCTAAGTATTCATATGGAGGTAAATCTCCAAAAAGCCCCCATGAAGCCGATAAAAATATTAATGCCACCATGGTTAAACCTGATACAAACAGTATCCAAAACCATGCAATGAATTTAGAGAAACTATTGGTTGTTGTTTTCTTTTTTTCCGCTTTTGCCATAATTTACGGGTTACTATTTATTACTTCGATACCTACATCTGTAATGCCTTCTAGACCTATAATGCCAGAAACATTGCCATTTTTTCGCATCGCTTGTGAAACCTCTATAGTATATACGCCAGAAGATTCAAAAACGATGTTTTCCTTATACCATAATTTATTTTCCTTGATACTACCACTACCTTTTCCTAACCAAGAACCATCTGGTCTCGCCATTGTATACTCCAATGTATCTTTTATAACTTCCCCTTCAGGTGTTGTAAGCGCCGCAATAATAAATAAGTTGCTATACGGAAATGTATTATCATTTCGAACATTAATAAAAATATCGTGTGCTTGTACGGTATCCATTTCTTTAAAGGAAAACTGAAGGATATTGTCCTTGTTCCAAACTCCATCGTTTAAGGAGCGGTACTCTGATTTGATAATAGTAGTATTACAGGATGCTAGCAGTACTAAAGCCAAAAAAGAACATAATAGACTACGCATTATTTTGATTTCTTTTTCTATTTCTGTTCTTGTTCCTGTTTCTATTCTTGTTCTTGTTTCTGTTGCCACCGCCTTTAGGTTTGTCAAAACGTGTTAGACTGTCTTGGCCTACCACATTTTCAAAAACTACTTTTTCTTCTACGTCAATTTCAATTGCGTACATTTCTAAACTAGCGACTTTTTCCTTCTTCTTGTTTTTCTCCAAAATCTCGTTGACCTGATCTTTTGAAAGCACGTGCCAACTACCTGGATCTTCTTTATAGGAGAACCAAAGCATTTCTTTGAAAATATCGGTTTTCTGACAAAAGGCGAGGCCCTTATCTGTTAACAACTTTGTGTCTTGTGAAGGGAAATCTTTAAGTGCATCTAGATAAGAATCTAGCTCATAGTTTAGACAGCACTTAAGTTTACCGCACTGCCCAGCCAATTTTTGTGGGTTTAAGGATAATTGTTGGTAGCGTGCTGCCGATGTACTTACTGACCTAAAATCTGTAAGCCATGTAGAGCAACATAATTCTCTACCACAAGAACCAATACCTCCCAATCGTTGGGCTTCTTGGCGATACCCAATTTGACGCATTTCGATTCGAATACCAAATGCCTTAGCCATATCCTTAATTAATTGTCGAAAATCTATGCGTTCATCTGCCGTATAATAAAAGGTAGCTTTAGACCCATCTCCTTGAAATTCAACATCAGAAATCTTCATTTGAAGTTTTAAAATGATGGCAATTTCACGTGCACGCTTTTTAATTTCCTCTTCCCTATCTCGACATTTCTGCCAAATATCGATGTCCTTTTGACTGGCTTTTCGATAAACTTTAGGTGCATCTACCGCATTAATAGCTTCCTTCTTTCGTTTCATTTGTACACGTACCAACTCACCCGTTAGGGTAACCATACCTATATCATGACCAGCCAATGCTTGAGTGGCAACTATGTCACCAATGGAAAGTGAAAGATTTTCTGTGTTCTGGAAAAACTCTTTTCTACTATTTTTAAATCGTACCTCAACAAAATCAAATGGTCGTTCCCCATTAGGGAGCGACATATTGGAAAGCCAATCAAAAACTGTTAATTTATTGCAACCATCTGTACCGCAAGTACCGTTATTCTTGCATCCCTTTGGTTGTCCATCCTTACCGGTAGAACAACTACTACAACCCATATTATATATATTGATTTGACTGAATCCTAAAAGATTCACCAAAATAGGTTCATAAAAAACTTATAGGTAAAGATACTATTTTTTTAATGTGATAGAAAAGGTAAGTTCACAGTAACCGTTTTCAGTTAGCTGTATTTAGTAACGATTTTCAGTGAGCAGCTTTCATTAACGGCTTTCAATGAGCTCAATTCGGTTGACAGTTTTTAGTTACAAAGTTCAGTAACCCATTTTAAGATACCGTAAAAAAGTTTAATGGCAGGTGTCAATCGCAAGTCTCCTTATCCTCAAATCAATTAGCAAGGGATATTTCATATCTCAATTGTCAACAACAAAGTAAAGCTGCTAACTGATTCTATTTACTTTTTAAACTTCAACACTTCTGACCGCCCTTTCTTGAAAATTTTATTACTAACTACCTTTCCTTTTCGCAGTGCCTTTTGTTCCTCAAAAGGTAATTCATGAATCTCTTTACACGTATTTGAACAGCAACTTGTCATTTTTTCGGAACAGGCCTCGCATTGAATGAACAACAAATGACAAGCTTCATTGGCGCAATTAACGTGCTCATCAGAAGGTTCGCCACATTGATGACAATTAGCAATAACGTCCTCACTTATACGTTCTCCCCTTCTATGGTCAAAAACAAAGTTTTTACCTTTGAATTTATTCTCCAGATTCATTTTATAAACCTGTCTTGCATATTCAATAATACCACCTTCTAGCTGATACACCTGTTCAAAACCTTTATGTTTATAATAAGCACTTGCTTTTTCGCATCGTATGCCTCCTGTACAATACATTACAAGTTTTTTATCTTTCTTATGATTGGCTAAGTCTCGCTCAATAATATCTAAAGAATCACGAAAAGTGTCTACATCTGGTGTGACAGCATTTTTAAAGTGGCCGATTTCACTTTCATAATGGTTTCGCATATCTACCAGAACAGTATTAGGATCTTCTATAAGCGCGTTGAATTTTTCTGCATCTACGTGTATACCTTTATTCGTAACATCAAAACTATCATCATTCAAGCCATCAGCAACAATTTTATTGCGCACTTTTACCTTTAGCTTTAAAAAAGAAAGATTGTCTTGTTCAATAGCTACATTGAGACGCACATTTTCTAAAAAGGAAATACTGTCTAAGTGTTCTTTGAACACCTTAAAATTTTCAGCAGGAACGGATAATTGAGCATTTATACCCTCGTGGGCGACATAAATTCGACCAAGTACATCCAAATCATTCCAATGGATAAATAGATGATTTCTAAATAAATTCATATTGCCAATATGTGCATAGGTGTAGAAAGAGATGGTTAGGCGTTCCTTTCCCGCTTCTTCTATTAAAGCGGCTCTTTCATTTGCACTTAATGTATTGTACAGTTGCATGCTATACCAATAGTTTTAAGTTAAAGAAATATGTTCAACCGCAAAAGTAAGAATTAAATAGAAAATACAAATTTACCCTGAATAGCTTTATTCTAATTGGAACAAAAAAAAGCCTTGTTTTAACAAGGCTCTTTTCGACTATTCCATTCTTTTCTTCTTCATAGCATTCTTTCAAACGCAAAAAGGAAATAGCCACCAAAGTCCGTTGCCACTAAAACAACAGATTATAACGTATTAACCAACTTCTATTTTTTATTAGATAGTAATTGTTTAAAATGGTTGCGTTATATGTTTCAATATTATTCAATTCAAAAAAGAAATAGTAATTTAGCTATCCAAAAAAATGAAAAAAATGAGTTCCGAAAAAGAAGCAAAATTAAAAGCACTACAATTGACCCTTGACAAAATGGATAAGACCTATGGAAAGGGTGCTGTCATGAAAATGGGTGATAGGGTAGTTGCAGATGTTGAAGTGATTCCTTCTGGCTCATTAGGATTGGATATTGCATTAGGGGTTGGCGGTTATCCTCGAGGTAGGGTTGTTGAAATTTATGGCCCTGAATCATCAGGTAAAACTACGCTGGCCTTACATGCCATTGCTGAAGCTCAAAAAAATGGAGGTATCGCTGCATTTATTGATGCAGAACATGCTTTTGACCGCTTTTACGCCCAAAACTTAGGGGTTGATATAGATAATTTAATTATTTCACAACCTGATAATGGGGAACAAGGATTGGAAATAGCAGATAATTTAATTCGCTCTGGCGCCATTGATATTGTTGTTATCGATTCTGTTGCCGCTTTGACTCCGAAGAGTGAAATTGAAGGAGAAATGGGAGATTCTAAAATGGGTCTTCATGCCCGTTTAATGTCCCAAGCGCTACGAAAACTTACAGGCTCAATTAGTAAAACAAACTGTACCGTTATTTTCATTAACCAACTACGAGAAAAGATTGGAGTTATGTTCGGTAATCCGGAAACTACTACAGGTGGTAATGCACTTAAGTTTTACGCATCTGTTCGTTTGGATATTAGACGATCAACACAAATTAAAGATACTGACGGTAATGTTCAAGGGAATAAAACCAGAGTGAAAGTTGTTAAAAATAAGGTAGCACCACCATTCCGTACCACTGAGTTTGACATTATGTATGGTGTGGGTATTTCAAAGGTTGGAGAAATCATTGATCTTGGTGTTGAATATGAAATAATTAAAAAAAGTGGTTCATGGTTTAGTTACGGTGACACTAAACTTGGTCAAGGTCGTGATGCTGTAAAAGCTATACTCTTAGATAATCCTGAACTTTTCGAAGAGTTAGATGGTAAGATTAGAGAAGCCATTAAAGCACTTAAGCCTTAATCAAAACATATATTAAAAAAACATAGCAGCGTTTTACGCAACCATTGCTAGCTATTTTCATCCTGTAAATAAACATTATGTGATGAGGAAAAAAATTATGCTGTTGGCCGCTTTTATAGCTTTTATAGGCAATGGTTGTTCATTTGAAGACGATGCGCCAAATTTTCATTTTACTGCATTAGAAATTGTAGATGCAGCATTACCAGAATCATTTGATTTCAATGAAACCTATGAAATCACGGTGAACTATTTAACACCAGATAGTTGTACAAACTACGAGGGTTTTGATATCGTCAAAGATTCACTGACAGTTAGAAATGTTGTTGCCATCGGTTCCGTAAGAACAGATGTAGAGGACTGTGCAGAACAAGTAATTGAACAAACGGCATCTTTCAACTTCACCGTAATCTATAATGACCCATACACGTTTAAATTTTATACGGGTAATAATAGTGAAGGAGAGGCTGAGTATTTAGAAGTAGTCGTTCCTGTTAATAAATTGTAACATAACCACCCAATTGTGAGTCTAGAAGAACTCATACATAATTGTAAAAAAAATAATCGTAAAGCGCAGGAACTATTATATAGAGCCTATGCTACTACTCTCTTTGGTATATGTTTAAAGTATTCCAATTCAAAAACCGAAGCAGAAGACAACCTACACGATAGTTTTATTACAATTTATGAGAAGATTGGTCAATTTAAAGGAACCGGTTCTTTTGAAGGTTGGATGAAAAGGATTACCATAAATACGGTACTTCAAAAATATAGGAGAGAAGAATATTTAAGTGCCGTTTCTGATAACACCGAAGAAGAAATTACCGTGGTTAATGCCTATAGCGATATTTGTTTACAATCACTTTTACGCTATATACAAGAATTACCTAATAAGTATCGAGCAACGTTCAATCTATATGTATTGGATGGGTATACCCATAAAGAAATAAGTGAACTATTAGGCACCTCCATAGGCACCTCGAAATCTAACCTTGCTAGGGCTCGAACTCTTTTAAAGCAAAAAATTGAAACAAAAGTATCCCAATCTATTATTGGCATATTAATGATAATAACAACACATTTTTTATAATCTCATTCGATTATAAACTGAAACCTTAAAAGATGCATAAAAATAAATTAGATGAACTATTCCAAGAGAAATTCTTGGACTTCAAACAAGCTCCTGAAAATAAGGTCTGGCGTGCGATTGATGCTTCATTGGAAAAAAAGAAAAAGAAACGAATTATTCCGATTTGGTGGACATTGTGTGGTATAGCGGCCGCATTGGCTATCACCTTTTTACTGTTCAATCCATTTTCAGATACCCAAACTACAAACGAAATTTTAGTCGACACTCAAAAGGACGTTGAACAGACTAATGACTTTCAATCCACATCTACTAAAGAACAGTTGATTGACTCTCTAAACATAGGGAATGACCCATTGGTTCAAAAGGGAGCAGAGGAAACTATAAAATCAATCGAAGATCATCAATCCGAAGGTAAAAATCAGGAGGAATCAACCAAATTAAACCCCAATGAACCCCTAATTTCTAAAGGGAATTGGTCTCAAAATAAAAATGCCTTGGCTAAAAACGAACGAAACAAAACAGAGACAATTACCGAAAACACCGCTTTAGCAGAATCAGATAGCACAAAGAATACTATGGGAGATTTAATACCCAATGATGCTAACGTTACAACTGAAAGTCTCAATAGCGCATCGGTTTCCCCTACCAAAGCAATGAATACGAATAAACAGGACTCAATTGGTTTGGATGCAGAAACTACTTTAGTAGCCAACGCTACTCTTGAAAAGAATCAAGAAGTATCCGAAGAAGGTAGAAAATCGATTTTCGAAGAAATAGTTGATCAAGAAGAAGAAATAAATATCGCTTCTACCCATAACAGATGGTCTGCAGGTCCGAACATTGCCCCTGTTTATTTCAATGCTGATGGTAAAGGATCTCCTATAAACTCTATTTTCGTCACCAATTCTAAATCTGGAAACATCAACTTAAGCTATGGTGTATCGGTCGCATATGCTGTGTCAAAAAAGTTGAGCATTCGCTCAGGGATAAGCAAAGTAGATTATGGGTATGATACAGAAGATGTCTCATTTTCTTCCTCATTAAATTCATTTTCGAACAATGGACAATTGGCCACAATTGATTACGTCTCAACATCAAACACCCTTACGGTTTCCAGTAAAAAAGTAACATCAGAAGTATTTAGTACCGCCAATAAATCACTTGATGTGAGTGCTAAAAGTGCAACAAGAGATGGTTATATGTCTCAACAATTTAGATATCTTGAGCTGCCCGTTGAAATAAATTATGCTTTAATAGATAAAAAATTTGGAGTAAACCTCATTGGTGGATTGAGCTCCTTATTTCTAATCGATAATTCGGTGTCATTAACAGCAGGTGAACTAACTACTGAAATTGGTGAAGCCAATAATGTTAATGACCTTAATTTCAGCGCAAATATGGGTCTTGGGTTCAACTATAAATTTTCGCCAAAAGTTCGATTTAACATAGAGCCCATTTTTAAATATCAACTGAATACCTTTTCAGAAGTTGATGGAACGTTTAGACCTTATTCTATTGGGGTGTATAGTGGGCTAAGTTTTAAATTCTAAGCATCTTTATAGCCTATTACTTGTTTTAAATCTTTAAGTATTAAATCGCGCACATTATTCTTTAATTGCGGTTTTTCATCTTCATTTAAGGTTTCGGTGGCAATGAACTTATGAACTTTTGCCCTGAATTTTCCTGGCCCGCCACTGAGGAAGGTAAATGAGAATCTTTCTTTGTTATCATAAAAGGTAATCGGAACTACAGGAATTTTATGTGCAATGGCCATCCTAAAAGCTCCATCCTTAAAACTATCAAGTAAAATATGCTCCTCGGGAACTCCTCCTTCAGGAAAAATACAAATACTTGACCCTTGTTGAAGTCGCTTTTGAGCCCTTCTATACACTCCTGTTCTACTTTGCGTATCCTCACGATCTACCATAATACAAACACGTTTATAGAAAAATCCGAATAGAGGAATCTTCACCAATTCTTTCTTTCCAACAAAAACAAATGGATTTCGACTAACCACGAGCATTAACATAATATCTAACATGCTTGTGTGATTGGCCACTAGCATATAACTACTTCCTTTAACCATCTTTTCCTCATACGTGATTCTAGGCCAACAAAACATACCATATAGAATTGGCCTTGCCCATAGATTCCGTGCCATCCAAAAAAACTGTGGATACCAACGCTCTTTTGAGGCAAATAACACCAATAAAGGGAAAAATAGAATAATTGGAATGGCCACTAAAATATAAAACCAAATACGGTATAGGGTTTGACCGATTTGTCTGACCACTTTAAGCATAAATCAAAAGTAGTTATTTAGGTTTGCTTTTTTGGATTTGTTTTACCTTTGCTCTTTTACAGATAAAGCAAATGGCAAGAATTTTAACAGGCATACAAAGTACCGGAACCCCACATTTAGGGAATATTCTTGGAGCAATTATCCCCGCAATTGATATGGCCCAAAATCCGAAAAATGAATCTTTTCTATTCATTGCGGATATGCACTCCCTCACCCAAATAAAAAACGGCGCAGAATTACGGCAAAACACCTATGCCACCGCTGCTACTTGGTTGGCTTTTGGTCTAGACATTGAAAAAACTGTTTTTTATAGACAAAGTGATGTTCCACAGACAACTGAACTATCATGGTATTTGAGCTGTTTTTTTCCTTATCAACGGTTAACACTTGCCCATTCGTTTAAAGATAAAGCCGATAGATTAGAAGATGTAAATGCTGGGTTATTTACGTATCCTATGTTGATGGCAGCAGATATATTATTGTATGATGCGAATATAGTACCGGTTGGCAAAGACCAAATGCAACATATTGAAATGACGCGTGATGTTGCTTCACGTTTTCACGCCCAATTAGGCGAAACATTTGTGTTGCCCGATGGCAAAGTGCAAGAAGATACTATGTACATACCAGGTACAGATGGCGCTAAAATGAGTAAAAGCAAAGGCAATTTAATTAGTCTCTTTCAGACAGATAAACAATTGCGCAAGCAGATTATGGGTATACAAACAGATAGTACACCTATGGAAGACCCTAAAGACCCTTCTACGGATAATGTGTTCGCACTTTATAAAATATTAGCAACACAACCTCAAATAGAGGAAATGAGTGCCAACTATTTAGCAGGAAATTATGGGTATGGTCATGCAAAACAAGCGTTATATGAAGTCATTGTAAACAAGTTCGAAGAACCACGTGAAAAGTTTAACTACTACATGAATAATTTAAATGAGATTGATGATGCACTAGCTTTAGGAGCAGAAAAAGCTAAAAAAGTAGCGGATGGTGTTTTGGAACGCGTTCGAGAGAAGTTGGGGTATTGATTAAATCACCTATAGATTTCAAGAAATTCTAAATAATATAAAACCGACCTAGTGGTCGGTTTTATGCTTTTGCATTATATATGCCGGAATTCAAATCTCCGATTTCAACTTACTTTATCTCGTTAAACTACTATTAAGAAGTCTATACGTTTAGAAATAGCACCAATACAAACTAAATGGTCTGTAAAAAACTAAATATGAAAAATAATTTAAGATAAGAATGTATGCATTAAGTTCAAAAAAGATGAAATAATGCTAAAACCTCAAAAATTCTAAGGTTTTTCTAGTTGACTTCTGCAAAAAAAAAACACCTTGACAAAAACCTAAAACCAACTCCATGAAAATTACTTCTACAAGAATTTATAAATTTTTTATACTCTACTTAATACCAAGTATGTTTATTGTTGGTTGTGTTGAAAAAGATATTTTAGACCTTGATACCAGTAATATTAATGACATTGAAGAACCAATTACTCTAGAAAGTGATCTTGAAATAACCACAATAACTTACAACGAAATTCCAAGTGTTATAGACGATTTATTTTCTAATTTAGGAGAAACCAATAAACAAATAGTTGCCAACAAAATAAACCATAATAATGTAATTATTGATTTAAAGGAAATTAAAAAAACTATAAAGAAGAACACCCCAGGTGAAAGCAGTTATTCTTTTGCACTCTTTGTAGAAGGCGCTTCTATTAATCATATTTATAATTTAATAATAGAGAAAGATAAAAAGGGTAAGTTTAAAAAATACTATGTAGTAGGTTTTGAGATGGAACCAGAAGATATTAATACTTTTTTTATGGCCAACGAAGATTATGGACAATTTAAATCTACCTATCGGTTTTATTCTTTTGATTCCTTTTTTCAAGATAGTAAATTAAAAAGGGTTGGTAAAAGTGGTGATTGCGGTAGTGGAACTACAGGAGGGAGTGGTGACATTCAATATAACGCTCCAGGAACTACACTAACAAACTCCTATAATGGTCATATTATAACTACAACTTTTAGTAATACGACCGTAAGTACAACTTACAATTATAATTCAACAATTGTAAACAACGGAACAGTAAACACGGTTAGCACAGTTGCCACTAGCGGGGTTGTACAGGTAGCCACTAATGGCCCCTCTGCTCCTATATATACGGAAACTGTTTCCGCAGGTACTGCACAGGTGAGTAGTTCCTATAATCCACAAGGTTCTGGTGGAACTCCCTGTACCAATACAACCACAATGCATCCTGATGGAGGTTTTACCATTAAATTATGTGCTGTTCCAGACAATAATCAAAACAAATCTACACTGACAGCCTATGGTAGCGATTGTACAAATGGATCAGGCACTTTTGCCATAAACACAGCGGCAAAGCCTATCAATAAATTAAATTATTATCTTAATGGCACTTTTACATATGGTCAATTCGAATGGTTTTCAGACCCAGACCACTTGGAAAGAGTAGCTATTGCAAAAGAATTGGTTTGGTTTTTGATTGATAATGGGAATACGAGTGAGAATATTGAGTTTGTATTGATGGCAATCGATGCTGTAATGGACGAGGGAAGTGTTGATGTTGATGTTGATGTTGATGATAGGATAATAAATACGATAACCTTTCCTTGCCCCTCAGATGTTGTCGAAGAAGCAAACAAAGCAGATAACCCTATTGCACAAAAGATTATGGACTCTTTTAGAAGCCAAGGCGGGCCAGATTTGATTTATTCAAATACAGACATTCCTCAAGACAATCCAGATGGCCATGTATTAGGACGAACAATACCTACTACGAACAGTCAAGGAAACATAATGAGAATTAACATAGAACTAGACAACGACTTTTTAATTGATGCAACCGACCTCTCCATATTTGCAACTGTAATTCATGAAAATATTCATGCTCTAATGTACTATCAATTATCCAATGCCGGCATAACTATTGATAATCCAGACATAGACTATTCTTATTTAGCGAACGAGTGGTCTAAATATGTTGCACACGTTGAGGCTGGTGTTCCTCAAAATCAAATTTTGACTGATCTTGCTTTACAACAACATCAAATTATGGGCGAACTTGTTTTGGAAAGTGCTCAAATTATTCAAAATTATGGTAACCTAAAAGGGTATAACGTTAGTGATAACACGGCGCAAGCATTAGCTTGGGCTGGTCTTCAAAGTTCTACTGGTTGGACACTTTTGGATGAAATTGTAAAACAGAATTATAAAAACATAATAGATGATGAAAGTACTGGTTTTGAAATTTTGGCAATCGGGTCCCCATGTAATTAGACCCTTTTTAGTTTCTGTCTTTATCATGCTCAATCTTAATTTATCGAGTCAAGATGATACCATAAAAGATGAAGGGTACTATACATTAATTGAAAAAGTAGTTTTAGAGGCCAAAATCATTGGTCCTGACGAACTTGATAAGTTACATAATTTCATAAAAAATGGAAAATTAAAAAAACAAGATAGCATAAAATATGTTCAGAACAAAAAAAATAGCACTCCGATTATATTCAAAATAACAAAAAATTCAGCCTTAAAAAAAGTATTGGAAGAGTCACTTAAATCTAGTTTGAAGAGCTTAAATAAATATTTTACAGATGAAGAAGTTAAGTGTATTATCGATAATATTCCAGAGGAAAAATCACTTCAAAACGAGTTTTCTAAAGAGCTATTTCTTACGGAACCAGATTTGAATAGAAGGTTTGGACACTTTTTCTCTTCTCTTGTTTCAATTAAAGATAATCGATACTTACTGTATCATTTTAACTTAAATAATAATATTTATGGCACGGAAGAGTTAATTGTTGTTGCGAAGATAGATGACGGTTATAAAATTAAATATCGGATCAATTTCAACCGTTGGAATTTTGAATATTGAAATCCAAATTAGACTACTAATATTTAATTACACTTGCATTGACCTAACACCAATCTTAATTTTTTGAAAATATAAAAGACACAGGAATAGTTAATTTGGGCTTTGCATATCCGTAATTATTCCATAGTTATGGAAGCTGAGTTCAACCCATAAGTGCAACACACTTATGGGTTGAACTCAGCAGGAAACTATATACTTAAAATTAGAGTGTGATTTAGGTAAACAAAAGCCTCTAATATTAAGAAAATATGATAATGAATATTTTGAATTCCAGATAATTGGTCAAACAAATGAACTTGTTTCAAATCACGATTTAAATAACTACAATATTGTTTCAAAGGATTCTCTATTGAATTTGTTTTACAGTACTAGCACTAGGTATACAACGTTTGATAAGTTTAATTTTTTTATCATATGTCCAACAAGAAACAACCAGAGTTCCATAATAGCAGTAAAACCCATTTTAGTCTTAGAAGACTAACGAACCATTGAAACCTTAACAAGCTAGAGCTTTGTAAAATGCTAAAATTGGTTTAGTTGCTAATTATAATATATTTAGAATCTTAATAGAAATTCTAAATCGCCTCGAACAATTTTCCAGGCAAAGGCCGTATAACTCCCTTCATTTCCATATTCAGCAACGTTGAAGATGTCTTATAAATTGGAATCTTACAATCGAGTGCAATACTGTCTAGCAACTGCTTACCGTTATTTTGCAAATAGGTATAAATACCTTGTTCAGTTTCATTTAACTCTATAAAAAGTTGCTTTTGAATGTTCTTGTTTTGTTTTTGCGTTACCTCCCAATTCAATAAATAAATTAAATCTGCAGCGGAGGTCATTACATGTGCCTTTTGTTGCTTGATCAAATTATTACAGCCCAAGCTATACTTGTCGGTTGTTCTGCCTGGTACGGCAAAAACATCGCGGTTATAACTATTTGCAATATCGGCAGTCACTAAGCTTCCTCCCTTTTCTGCAGATTCTACGACTATCGTTGCTTCACTAACACCAGCTATGATACGGTTACGTTTAAGAAAATTCTCCCGTTCTGGATTACTAGTGCTCCAGAACTCGGTATAGAATCCTCCGTTTTTCAATACATCTGCTTGATATTTGGCATGAACTTTTGGATACATCTGATTTAATCCGTGTGCCAAGCATCCTATCGTTTGAAGTCCCTGTTTGACTGCTTCCCGTTGAACACAAATATCAACCCCGTAGGCAAAACCACTAACAATAATCGGATTCAACGGAGCTATATCTAAAATGAATTGTTCACAAAATCCCATTCCATAACTGGTAATATTACGAGTACCAACAACACTAATGATTTTTCGTTGCTGTAGACCAATATTTCCCTTCTGAAATATAAGTATAGGCCCGTCAATACAATGCTTAAGATAATTAGGGTATGTCGCATCTTGAAAATAGGTGCATAGAATATCATTCTCTATAGTATACTTGTATTCTGCTTCCGCCGCTTCTAGGTGCTCTTTTTCAAATAAATGAAGTATAGTGTGTGTGCCAATTCCATCAATCTTTAGAAGATTCCGCTGCTTGTCCTCAAAAATTGCGGACGGATTACCACAATGAGTAATTAATTTTTTTGCCAGTATGTCTCCAATATTAGGAACGTGTTGCAATCGAAGAATTGCAATAAGTTCATCAGCAGTGCGTTGTGTCATTTCATGAATTGTTCACAAATAAGAGGAAAAAATATGTTAATAAAAAGTTACGAAAGAGGTTTTTAAGACCCTATATTTTTTTCATATTTGTGCAAGTTATGATACTTGAACATTATATAAGCGATTTATTGTATCGGTACAACTGTATTGTTGTTCCCGGTTTTGGAGCATTCCTCACCCAAAAAACTCCTGCCAGAATCAATCAGGATACAAACACCTTTTGCGCTCCCACTAAATCACTAGCCTTTAACGGACAACTGATTTCTAACGACGGTCTGCTAGTGTCTTATGTCTCAGAATTAGAAAATATTTCATTTGAAACTGCACTTTCTACTATAGAGGAACAGGTTAAAATTTGGGATAAGACTTTAAGGAACGAAGCTGCATTAAACCTGTTGAATATTGGTCTGTTAACTAGAAATGCTGAAGCTAAACTTTTATTTCAACCTGCCTCAGAGCCTAACTATTTAACTTCCTCTTTCGGACTATCAAATTTCAACTCTATTCCTATTACTAGAGAAGTTTTGAAAGAAGAAATAGTTGCGATTGAAGAAAATATACCATTTATTATAAGTCCGGAACGCAGGGAAGTAAAGGGTTTTAGACCTTATTTAAAATATGCTGCTGTTTTATTATTGGCTTTTTCAACTGGCTTGACAGGGTACCGTGTTATACAACAACAACGTACGAATGAACTAGTTGCTAGGCAAGACGCTCAGGAATATGTGACAAAACAAATTCAAGAAGCTACATTTTTCGACCTTACCCCTTTAGAATTACCAACCGTTACCGTTGATGCATCAACTATCATATTACCGGCTATTAATGAAGGAGAAATGCATCATATCGTTGCAGGAGCTTTTAGGGTTAAAGCAAATGCCGATAGAAAAATTGAACAGCTAAAAATTAAAGGTTATAATTCTACTTATTACGGCACTAACGACTATGGACTTCATGTTGTCACTTACGAAAGCCATTCGAATTCAGCAGATGCACTAAAGGCTTTGAAAGAGATTAAACGTACCCAGTCTAAAGATGCCTGGTTACTATCTAAGAAATAAACCTATCCACATTTTATAACCATCCCTCATGACCGTATCTTTGCGGAAAAATTCAATCGATGGAAGCCAAAACACCTGCAGCATCTAGAACAACAATGACCGATATGGTACTCCCTAGTGAGACCAACGCACTTCAAAATTTATTTGGAGGCGAATTGTTAGCCCGTATGGATCGTGCTGCTAGTATAGCTGCCGGTCGACATAGCCGCAGAATCACCGTTACTGCATCAGTGAATCATGTCGCCTTTAATTTGGCAATACCCTTAGGAAGCGTTGTGACAGTTGAAGCTGCAGTATCAAGGGCTTACAACACCTCTATGGAGGTGTATATAGATGTTTGGATAGAAGATCGCTACAATGGTAAACGTACAAAGGCCAATGAGGCTATTTTTACTTTCGTTGCTGTTGATGATACGGGGAAACCAACTGAGGTACCTGAACTTGTACCCGAAACGGAGTTAGAAATAATTCGTTATGAAGGTGCGCTTAGAAGAAAACAGTTGAGTCTAGTACTAGCGGGTAAAATGAAGCCCAATAATGCAACTGAATTAAAGGCATTATTCACGAAAAACTAAAAATCAAAATTATCTGGATCAGGACCTGTTCGTTGTCCATTTTCCAAACTATTCAAGTAGTCGATATCTTCTTGTGATAATTCAAAATCGAATATTTCCGTATTAGTTTTTATACGTTTTGCATGTACCGATTTGGGTATCGCGACGATACCCTTTTGTAAATTGTAACGTATTATAATCTGCGCTACCGATTTACCATATTTTTTCGCCAGGTCGTTACAAATATCCAAACTAAATAGCTTGCCCTGCATAAACGGTGACCACGACTCATACTGAATGGTGTTTTTATTGCAAAAATCAATTAATTCTTGCTGTACCAACTGGGGATGAAATTCCATTTGATTAACCATAGGCACTACGACACAATCTGCTAAGATATCTTCTAAATGATGCTTTAAAAAATTACTTACCCCAATCGCTCTAATCTTCTTTTGACTATATAGATATTCCAAAGCCTTCCAAGTCTCTTTATACTTACCTGTTACCGGCCAATGAATTAAATATAAATCCAAATAGTCTAATCCCAATCGATTTAAGCTTTCTTCAAATGCTTTTAAAGTAGCATCATACCCCTGATCTGCGTTCCACACCTTGCTGGTTACAAAAATATCTTTTCGGTCCACATCACTTTCGCGTATACCTTGCCCAACACCTTCTTCATTCTTATACACCGATGCCGTATCTATATGACGATAGCCTACATTTAATGCTGTTTTTACTGCATCCACAACTTCTTGGTCGTTGTTAGATTGATACGTCCCTAAACCGAGATAAGGCATTTTTACGCCGTTATGCAAAGTAAAACTTCCGTTAATGTCAGTAATCGATATATTTTTGCTCATGTTGTAGCGCTTTTTAAAGACGGTATACCCATTCTTCAGGATTTAACCGTGATGTGTCTTGATATAAATAAAATTTCAAGCGTGTCTGCCCATTGGTCTGATTGGTGAAAACAGTACCTAGCTCGTCTTTACTAGAAACTCTATCACCTTTTTTAACTGTTAAATCCGACAGGTTATAATAGGTGCTGATAAAATTACCATGCTTAATCTGCACCCCTTTATTACCACCAGGCACTGCTAATATAGCAATGACCTCTCCCTCGAAAATAGCACGTGCCTTTGAACCTGCATCGGTTGCGATGATAACGCCATTACTTTGATGCTTTATACCTGGATACACCGGATCACTGTATATGCCGAATCCTTGACTTTTTATTCCCTTCTCAACTGGCCAAATTAATTTTCCTTTATTGGCAGAAAAATTATTCGCTACGATTGTAGCTTCTGGGGTAAGTACAAATTTACTGGTGCTCTTCGTGGTACTGCCAGACTTTTTATTTGATGCGGCAATGGCACTTCTAATCAAGCTTTCAATTTGCTGATCAATTTTTCTGGCTTCCTTCTTTTTCGTATCTATCGCACTGGCATACTTACCTTCATTCTTTCTTATGGTACCTAACAAAGCCTTTTGTGTTTGAATTTCTGAAAATAATTGATTCTTTGCCTTTTTGTTCTGGGACAACAGCACCTCTTTTACTTTACGCTCTTCGTTCAAGTCTGAATTCAATCGTGATAGTTCATCAGTTTTCGCTATTATCTGCGTTCCCTGCTCCTTTCTGTAGTCGGTATATTGCTTCATGTATTGAAGTCTTTTAAAAGCCTGAAAGAAGCTCTCAGAAGACAACAAGAACATCAGCCTATTCTGTTTTGACTTATTCTGATAAGACTTTTGAATCATCTTGGCATACTCCTCTTTGATTTCCTGTAATTCAGACTTCAGTTTACTTATATTCCTAATGTTTGTGTTGATTTGCCTATTCAATAAATTAGATTGTTGATTGGTAACTCGAATCAACTGCTGACGAACCGTAATCTTCGTGTCAAGGGCTTCCATTTGATCTAGTACATTTCCCTTTTCCTTTTTTTCTGCAAAAAGCAAACGGTTGATATCCCTTATTTCAGACTGCAACTGTTCACGTTTTTCCTCCAATGCTTTTTGCTCACTGGTCTGGCCAAAGCACGCCATAGTTGTGACCATCATTAGTAGTAGAACGCTATATCTTAATTTGTACAGCATGAATTTATAGTTCTATTTCTTTAAAACCTTTCGGAATAGTGTACGGAAAGTTAATAGCGCGGTTTAGTTCAATATTCCTGAATTCTAGGGCTATGTTATTCTCATTATTTTTTGTCGTGGTTTTAATTTTTATTTCATTTGGAAGTATTTCATTCTCTAAACGTTGGTAATTCTCATATGATATCTTCAATACTCTATTCTCTAAAGGCTGTGAAAGTTGTTGTACGGCCATTTTATAATTCTTTGGTTCTATTCTGAATAACGTTTTATAAAGTACTCCCTGCAGCTTAGGAACAAGCCTATAGGATTTTTCTGTAATATCAATCGCATACTTTTCCTGTCTTAAATCAATAATCGCTTGTCCAGTCAGCAAATTCTGTAGAATTGAAAAATCAATTTCTGAACCTAATAAATTACTTAAATATGAAAAATCACCATCGAAATATTCGTTTTCAAGCTTGTTATAAAACGAAACTCGATTTGGAGTTATGTAGGCCTTTACAATACCTAAAGGTGCGCTCATCCAAATAGCTTTATCCTTTTCGATTCGTAGACTCACCGATACATTTTGTGAAGATTCCCCATCCGAATAACTTATTCTTACTTTGCCGTTCAAGGTTTTGAAATTAGCCTCGTTTTGGTAATGTGCCTTTATTACAGATTTTGCCGATAATTTTTTATCAACCATTCCACCTGAAATAACCTTAGTGCTTTTACACGAAACACCTAATGCAACAACTATTAGCACTAAACTCTTCATTGTTCTAATCCTACTCAAAAACTTCATCATCTAAAAACCTGGTTTAATTTTACTAAGGTACATATTTGCCTTTGACGTATTATTAATAGCAGTATATGCATTGGCCAATTCTTTATAAATACTATTTTCTAATTCAAGATCATCAATTAGATAATCTAAGGCCGTTTCCAATAGTTCGATGGCATCTTTATATTTTTGGAGCCGGTTTAAGGCAGCCCCATTCGCATAATAAAAATATGGCTGTGTCGGAAAATTTTCTATTGCCTCTTCAGACAACTCAAACAATATGGCAACAGCACCATTGCCATCCAGAAGCTTACTTAAGCTAGTTTTAAATTGTTCTACACTACTTAAATCTTCACTTTGTTCTAATCGTTCGGGAACGGATAGAATTTGTTTATTTGCTTCCTGTTTTGCAATGGAGTCCAAAATTCGCTTTTCCAAAAACGCGTATTCCTTTGGTTCTTTTAATCCTTTTAAAATCTTTAGAGCGGTTTGATAATTACCGTTTAAAAAATAGATTTTAGCCATGTTTCTTCTTAACACTGGGTTACTCCATGGCACATCCTCTATTACATCTTCCAAACCAGTTTTCCTTGCCACAACAACGTCTGATAGTGTTTTCGCATACCAGTAATTCAGAGGTTCCCCATTAACAGCTTCAACTGCATATTCCTGAGCTAACGTAAGTTCCTTTTCTAAAAGGTTGGACTTTGCAAGTTCAAAAGCCACTACCATATTTTCTGGCTGCAACCGTCTACATGTTAAAAAGTAGGTGATAGCTCGGTCATAGTTCTGTATTCCTTTTTGTTTTAATCCCTCAAAAAAATTCTCCTGAAATGCATCTGAATATTCCTCTAAAAAAACTTCGGCACTCTGTTCTATATCAGTTTCTTGTTCTACTTGGGCATAAATAGGTTTCAGTGAAATACATTCCACTATGAAAATCATCAAAAAGAATAATTTCTTCATGTATATTTAAAATTGACCTTGGTAGTGGAAACCCCTACTTGACACCTGTACTTCCAAACCCGCCTTCGCCCCTCGATGTTTCAGATAAAGATTCAACCACATTCCAATCTGCACGCTCATGCTTAGCAAGGACCATTTGAGCAATGCGTTCACCGTCTTCAATGGTAAACGATTCGTTAGA
This sequence comes from Maribacter sp. ACAM166, assembly GCF_005771495.1. Lineage (GTDB taxonomy): Bacteria > Bacteroidota > Bacteroidia > Flavobacteriales > Flavobacteriaceae > Maribacter. The sequence continues at coordinate 148,840 of NZ_VAUW01000006.1, read as the reverse complement.
CAAGTTTACCAATATAACCCCTACTTCTCCCCTATAATCAGCATCAATCGTGCCAGGGGCATTGAGTACGGTAATCCCTTTTTTCGCCGCCAGACCACTTCTTGGCCTAATCTGTGCCTCTACACCTTTGGGAAGCTCTAAATAGAGTCCCGTCCTTATAATTGCCCTTTCCAAAGGTTGCAAAATAATTGATTCAGTAAGATTAGCTCGTAAATCCATACCAGCAGATGCCCTCGTTTCATAATCTGGCAAACTATGGTTTGATCTATTAATTATTTTTATGTTCATCTCTTTAAAAAAAGTAGTTTAAGATTATCAAATTCAAGTTTATATACCAAGCCCAAGAATAGCAATAACAGAGGTATGCCTACAAAAAGGTTTCTATCAAATATGTAAAATGACAGCATAGAAAACAAGATTGAGACTACTAAATAAAAGCTAATTTTTCTGAAATTATAGGGAATCGGATAATACATCCGTCCAAAATAAAATGAAAGCATCATCATTGTACCGTATGCTGATAGCGTGGCAATAGCGGAAGCCATATATCCAAAATATGGAATAAATGCGAAATTAATTACTATCGTCAATACGGCACCAATCATTGAAATATATGCGCCATAAATGGTCTTGTCGGTTACCTTGTACCAAACCGATAAATTATGATAAATTCCCAAGAAAAAACTGGCCAATACAATTAATGGTACAATAGGCATCGCTTCCCAGTAAGCCTCGTTCAGTACCAAAAATTGTTTTAATATATCTGCGAAAACAACAACCGATAATAAAATTACACTACCTAAAACAACAAAATAATTGGTGATTTGAGCATACGCTTTTTGTGGGTTTTTTGTTTCTGAATGACTAAAGAAAAAAGGTTCAATACCCATGCGAAATGCGGTAGCGAACAACGTCATAAAAAGCGCCAATTTATAACAAGCCGAATACTTACCCATTTCACTCTTTGCAATATCAGAAGGTAATAATTCTGTCAAAAGATAACGGTCAAACACTTCATTAATAGTAAAAGCTATACCAGCGACCATTACAGGCATTGCATACTTCACCATTCGTTTCCATAACTCAACATCAAATTCATATGGCCTGCGTATGTAAACCCTTATCATTAAAAGTAGTGTGATTCCACTTGCAATTAAGTTAGCTATTAAGATATAAGGAATTTCATAGTCAGGTATATATATAGAATTTAAAAACCCTGATGAACCCCCATCGGCAAGTTTAGGCAAAAGCAATAAGAAAAACAGGTTCAACCCTAAATTGAGTAAAACATTCAAAATCTTTACGATGGCATAACGCATTGGCTTTTCGGTAGCCCTCAGCCATGCAAAAGGAATGATAACAAGCGCATCTAAGGCCAAAATTCCCAACACCGAATTCATGAATGGCAGGTCTATATTTAGACTTGATGCTAATCTTTCTTTAAAGAGCAAGCCTACTAGGACCATTAAAAAAGTGGACCCAAAAATAGAAAGCAACGAGGTACTCACAACTTTTTTTCGGTTATCTGCCTCTTTATAAAAACGGAAAAATGCAGTTTCCATGCCATACGCTAGGAAAACATTAAAAATTGCGAACCAAGAAAAAATTAATGTGATTTCACCGTACTTTCCAGGAGCCATCACATCTGTGTAGATAGGCACCAACAGAAATGAAATCATGCGTGGCAAGACAGTTGCCAAGCCATAAATAGCTGTTTGCTTAAATAATTTTTTGAGTGGATTCAAACACCTTAAATTGAAGCTTTAAATGTACCTATTAAAAGCCTGTTTACAAAGTTAGTTTTTGGGGGCACTTTTATACGTTAAAAGCTAGTTTTCCTTTACCCCTGTATTCTTAATATATTTGATTTCCTCATGCTCTACATAACTTAAGACTGCTTCGTCTGGTTTGAATTCAAAATCAATTGTTTCTGAATATTCTTCATTAGAATTTAAAATTTTAGCAACAACATAATAATCTTCTGAAGACGTTAGGGTTGTCTTAACTTGTTTTCCTCGAAAATAGACTTCTTTAACTTCTATCGTGGACGTATCAGAAAACGACATTAGCGTTTTTAATTCCGTTCCCGAACCATTTGTTTCTCGACCGCTAACCCATTCTTGGCATGAAGCCTTTCCTGTCTCAAAAGGTGTTTCACTTTGTAGCTTCTTTTGAGAAGTACAGCTTGTCATACTAATGCACAGCAACACTATTAAGTTTAGAAACTTTCTCATGATATATTTTAATTTGTGATAAAGATAGATAACCAAAGCTAGTGTCAAGACCTTGTAAATCGATTATCGGTTTATTCTGGCTCAACGTCCATACGATTTATCGCTGTATACGCAAAGCCAAAAGCTACTATCAAGAACAAAGCAGCTAAAGTATACGGAGCGCCAGGAAAGTAAATAGTGCCTTCTGGTCGTATAAAGAAGTAAAACACAGGAGAGAAAATTAATTGGCCCAAAATGGCAGTTATACTAACGAGTCCGGTTATGGAGCCTTGTAAAATTCCTTGTTCTTTTTCGGAAACCTGATTGGATATTACCCCTTGCACCGTTGGTCCAGCAATTCCTCCTAAAGCATAGGGTATCAAGAAAGCGTAAAGCATCCACGGTTCTTTAGCAAAAGAAAATAAGAACATGCCCACGGTCCAGAGTAAAAATCCGTAGGTGATTACTTTTCTCTTTCCAAACTTTTTCACCAACACGCCGACCAGAAAACCCTGAACAATGGCAACCAAAAGACCAACTACCATTAGAGATATTCCTATCTGTCTTGGGTTCCAATGATACCGTTCTATTCCATAATATGACCACGTAGAAGGCAAAGCTTGACCAGCTAAGTTTGCTAAAAAGAAAGCAGATATGAGTAATAAAAGTCCTTTGTAATTCCTAAGGGCGACCAAAGACACTCCAGGAATCATTTTCGTAAAATTTATTTTCCTTCGATTTTCAAGGGCTAATGATTCTGGAACAAAGAAATAACCAAACAAGAAATTCGCAAATGTTAATCCTGCTGCAATATAAAACGGTAATCTGATATTGATCTCACCGAAATATCCGCCAATTCCAGGGCCAATAATAAACCCCACTCCAAAGGCAGCACCAATCAAACCAAAGTTTTTAGCTTTATTCTCTTTCGTACTTACATCTGCAATATAGGCGGATGCTACTGTAAAACTCGCCCCAGTGATACCTGCCAAAAACCTCCCTAAAAATAACCACGCTATGGTTGGTGCCCATGCATGTATCATATAGTCGATACTCAAGCCTAAAAGGGCTAACAGCAGTATGGGTCGCCTACCATATCTATCCGATATTTCACCTAATACAGGAGAAAACAAGAATTGCATACCGGCAAAAGCTGTCGTAAGCCACATTCCGTAGATGATAGCCATATGATTTCCTTCCCCTGTCAATTCCATGATTAAATCAGGAATAATAGGAAGTATAATACCAATGCCTATGACATCAACTAGAATGGTTATGAAAATAAAAAGTAAAGCTGTTTTTTTAGATTTCATGATTAAAGCAAAAGTCGGATAAAAAAAGGAATCCCAAAACCTGTTAAAAACAAAACCTCACATAAATGTGAGGTTTCGTTTTTGCCTTGTATTATAATAACCTTTATAACATAAAGATTAAAATCATTTAGTTTTTCAATGCTTCCGCACCACCTACAATTTCCAAAATTTCATTGGTAATCGAAGCCTGTCTTGCTTTGTTATACGTTAGTTTCAATTGATCACGCATCTCAGTCGCATTATCAGTCGCTTTATGCATGGCTGTCATACGCGCTCCATGCTCACTGGCGAAAGAATCTCTAATCCCTTTATACAATTGTGTCTTTAAAGATTTTGGAATTAACTGTTCTATGATTTCAACTTTTGAAGGTTCAAAAGTATAATCTGCACTAGTACTACCCTCTGTTTCCAATGGAACGATAGGTAGAAACTGCTCTGTCATTATAATTTGAGTAGCCGCATTTTTGAATTTGTTATATACAATTTCAATACGGTCATAGTCTCCATTTGTAAAAAGTTCCATTAAACTTTCTGCAATCTCAGCAACATTATCAAAAGTCAAGTCATCGTAAACACCACTATGATTTGCGATAACGTTGAAACGCTTTCCTAAATAATCATTAGCTTTCTTACCAACAGCAACAAAATCTACTTCTTTACCTAAATGTACATTTTCAGCAAGATTTACAGATTGTTTTAAAATGTTAGTGTTGAAAGCACCACAAAGACCTCTATTTGAAGTTATAGAAACAATCAAAACCTTTTTCACTATACGTTCATCCGCATATCTACTACCAGAATCCCCTTCTAAACTAGTACTTAAATTTTGTAGCAATTCAGTTAGCTTATCCGCATAAGGTCTCATAGCCGTAATAGCATCTTGTGCCTTCTTCAATTTGGCAGCAGAAACCATTTTCATAGCACTGGTAATCTGCATCGTTGATGAAACCGATGAAATCCTATTCCGTATTTCCTTTAAATTGGCCATTTTAATCCGTATTTAGTAAGCAGTACAAAGTAATAAGTCATGATAATACTTTGTACTTACTACGCAGTACTCCGTACTTATTTAACTTTTATATTTAGCAGAAAGATCTTTACAAACAGCGGTTAACGTATCTGTAACTTCATCTGTAAGTTTCCCAGCTTTCAACGTATCTAAAACGTCCCTGTGCTTCGCATTAAGGAATTCTAAATAGTCACGTTCAAATTCCTTTACTTTCTCAACTGGCACATCTCTTAACAAGTTCTTTGAACCTGCATAGATAATTGCAACTTGATCTTCAACTGTAAATGGATCGTTCTGTGCTTGCTTTAATATTTCAACGTTTCTACGTCCTTTTTCAATCACATTCAAGGTAGCTGCATCTAAATCAGAACCGAATTTGGCGAATGCCTCTAGTTCACGGAACTGTGCTTGGTCTAATTTTAACGTACCTGCTACTTTTTTCATCGATTTAATCTGGGCATTACCACCAACACGAGATACAGAAATACCTACGTTAATCGCCGGTCTCACACCTTGATTAAACAAATCTTGCTCCAAAAATATCTGTCCATCAGTAATCGAAATTACGTTAGTTGGAATATAAGCAGAAACGTCACCTGCCTGTGTTTCAATGATAGGCAATGCAGTTAAAGAACCGCCCCCTTTTACCATTGGCTTTAATACCTCTGGCAAATCGTTCATTTCCCTTGCGATATCATCGTCATTGATAATTTTTGCAGCACGCTCTAATAATCTAGAGTGTAGGTAGAAAACGTCACCTGGATATGCTTCACGTCCTGGTGGTCTTCTTAACAAAAGAGATACCTCACGATATGCAACTGCTTGTTTTGACAAATCATCGTATATAATTAATGCTGGACGACCCGTATCACGGAAATACTCTCCAATCGATGCTCCTGCAAATGGCGCATATACTTGCATTGGTGCAGGATCCGATGCGTTAGCCGCTACAATAGTAGTATAGGCCATAGCTCCTTTATCTTCCAATACTTGAGCAATACCAGCTACCGTTGATGCCTTCTGACCAATGGCTACATAGATACAATAAACAGGTTTACCAGCATCGTAAAATTCTTTTTGATTCAAAATGGTATCGATACACACCGTAGTCTTACCAGTTTGACGGTCACCAATTACAAGTTCCCGTTGTCCTCTTCCTACCGGAATCATGGCATCAATTGCTTTAATACCAGATTGCATTGGCTCTGTTACAGGCTCTCTATAAATCACCCCAGGAGCTTTACGGTCCAATGGCATTTCATAAGTTTCGCCAGAAATAGGCCCCTTACCGTCAATTGGGGTACCTAAAGTATCAACCACACGACCAACAATTCCTTCACCAACTTTAATAGATGCGATACGTTGTGTACGTTTAACGGTATCACCTTCACCTACAGATCTTGAAGCTCCTAAAAGAACCACACCAACATTATCTTCCTCAAGGTTCAATACGATACCTTCAAGTCCGCCTTCGAACTCAACCAATTCCCCATATTGGGCATTTGCCAATCCGTAAACCCTTGCGATACCATCACCTATCTGTAAAACAGTACCTACTTCATCCAAAGTAGCGGTAGCATCAAATCCTGATAATTGTTTCTTTAAAATTGCTGATACTTCAGCGGCTTTTACTCCTGCCATTTTTAATTAGATATAAGATATAAGGCGATAAATGTAAAAAACATCCTCGACCCATATAGTTATTATAGACTATTCGAAAATTCTCTTTTAATATTACTTAGCTTATTGGCTATACTAGAATCATATTGTAAATCTCCAACTCTCAAGATAAACCCACCAATGATACTTTCATCAATTATGTTCTCAATAGTAACCTCGTTGCCCGTTATATTCGCAACTTGTATTAGCACCTTTTTCTCCATCGAAGCATTTAAAGGCACAACGGTAGTTACGTAAGCTACGTCTTTTCCTTTTAATTGTTCGTTGAGAATAATATATTTCAAGGCTACCTCGTTCAGCATCCCAATACGCTTATTATCAACCAACATGCTAATAGAACCTTCGGTTATTGCATGACTACCCTTAAAGATTTCAATTAGCGCATTGTTTTTAGATGCGCCTGACACAACCGGACTTGCTAATACATCTTGTAGTTCTTTACTATCAGAAATAGTAGAGACTATTGACCGCATATCTTTTTCTACGGCATCCAAGGCTTTCTTTTCCTTGGCCATATCCAATATTGCCTTTGCGTAACGTAATGCCGCTCTAGATTCGCTCATTATATCTCTTAGTTAAGTTTTATATCGCTCAACATTGAATCTACCAATTTCAATTGCTTTTCGTTGCTAGATAACTCTTCTTTTATAACCTTTTCGGCAATGGCAACAGATAATTCTGCTACTTGATTTTTAATATCTGCAACAGCCGCTTTCTTTTCACTTTCGATAGCTGCTTGCGCCTGTTTCAACATTTTATCCCCTTCTACTTTAGCCAGCTCCTTAGAATCAGAAATCATTTTATCTTTAATTTCACGTGCTTCTTTCAACATAGCCTCTCGCTCAGTACGAGCCACTTGAAGCATCTTTTCGTTATCTGCTTGCAAATTCTGTATGTCTGCACGAGCCTTTTCAGCAGATGCCAAGGCATCTAGTATACCAGACTCCCTTTCGTTCAACGAATTCAAAATTGGTTTCCAAGCGAATTTCACCAATAACAAAATTAACCCCAACAATAAAATCGTCTGAACAACAAACAGGCCTGGTGAAAAATCGTTCAATAAAACTTCCATATGTTTATTTTTTAAATCCTAAATCAATAATTAAAAAACACTTCCTGCAACCAACCGTTGCAGGAGAATGTTCTTTGGTTTTGCGTTCTTATTTTCCTAAGAACAAGGCACCGAATGCCAAACCTTCCAAAAGTGCAGCGATGATAATCATCGCAGTTTGAATTTTACCGGTCGCTTCTGGCTGACGAGCAATACCTTCCATTGCCTTTCCACCGATTTGACCAAGTCCAATACCTGCTCCGATTACGATTAAACCTGCTCCAATTAAATTGTACATAGTAAACTGATTTATATATTAAATTAAAAAAACTCTCTTTTAAATGAAATCTCCTCTTACATCTTCTGCATCAGGAACATCGTGCCCTTTAACATCATGTGCATGATCGTGATCATGTTCAGCAACCGCCATACCAATAAACAACGCCGATAACATTGTAAATATATAGGCTTGTAAAAACGCCACTAATACTTCTATTAAGGTTATGAAAAATGCTAACACTAATGAAAGACCCGTAGCGCCTACAACACCTAAACTCTTTTTCAACGTGAACATAATTGCAATAAGACTCATTACCACAATGTGACCAGCAGAAATATTGGCAAACAAACGCACCAACAACGAGAACGGTTTAATTATAAATGCTCCAGCCAATTCTATAATAGCCAATACTGGTCTAATTAAAACGGGCACTCCAGGCATCCAAAGCATGTGCATCCAATAATCTTTATTTCCACTTACCGTATATATTACTAAAGTAAAGATTGCCAAGGCTGCCGTTACCGCTAATTGACCCGTCACATTAAATCCGAAAGGAGTCAATCCTAATAAGTTCAAAATCCAGATAAAAAAGAATACTGTTAAAAGATATCCTGTGAATTTTCTGTATTTCTTTTCACCAATATTAGGCAGTGCAATTTCATCTCTAACATATATAACCAAAGGCTCTAAAACCCTTCCAAAACCTGTAGGTACTTTTTTATTGGTGTATTGTCTTGCTAACGCAGAAAAAACTATTAACATAAAAAGACCGACGAACAATATTCCCATTACACTTTTAGTAATAGAAAAATCCAATACTTTATGTGCATTAGTTGCATGGTTGGCTTCATCAAGCTCCACTTTTGAAGCACCTGCTTCTAATTCGTAAATCTTACTATGCAGTTTTACTAATCTCGATCCATTGCGCTCTACCACTACTTCACCTTCATCATCGTGATGAAAAGCAGATGACATAAACGTTGCCAAACCATTATTAGTCCAAACGATTACAGGTAGTGGAAACCCAATATGATTTCTTTCACCATTACTTGCAGTATAAGAAAACAAATGAAAGTCATGTGCATCTTTAATATGGTGCAAAATATATGCATCTACCTCTTCTTTAGTATCAACCGCAGGGTTTTGATCCTTGTCAGAAGATGCAAATCCTTGTAAGGAAAAGCATAGGATAAAAAGTAGTGCTACCGTTTTTAACGTTTTTGAAACTTTCTTCATTATTTCTTTTTCAAAATTTTGCTGCTTGAAATTTTGCGCAAAATTAGTCATTATTAACCTAATTTGCGCAAATTTATAGCTTTAAAATTTAAGCTTTTTTACCTTGTAATATTTTTGAAATGAAAATCACTTCAAGCGGCAAAAATACAATAACAGGAATTAATAAAGAAGCCCTGTAGAACCTGGACAACAAATTATCTCCTAAAAGTTGTGGATAAAAAAAACCTGCGAAAATGATAATTTTCAAGACCAATAAACCCATATAGATAAATCCTAGTTGCTCAAAATATTTATTGAATTGAGCAAGTACTAGAAACGAAAGGAGCAAAACCAAAGAAAAGCTAAAATGGAAAATATAGGCTTTTTGTAGAAGTGGTATAAAACGCTCTACCTCTTCTTCTAAAAGAAAAATATGGAGAAAATAAGAAGTCGTGCCCACTAAAAGGAACACGACTATGACTATGACTATTTTTTTTAACAAGTAACCCTATTTATTTAAGGCCATTACTTTTTTAATGACCAAATACATGGACAAAAATACAGCAAGTAATGTTATGCTATCCTCTAAATATGTTTTTTCGAACTTAAAATCTAACCATTCGCCTAGTAAGTTCCCCAAATAAATGGTCACCCCCATTTGAATGGCAATACTAGATAGGCTTGCTGCCGATCTTAATAATTGAGAATTATCACGAGGCTTTTGCGGCTTCATTACTGCTATTTGCCGTTGATGATTTATAACCGGTATTCGAACCTGAACTTTTTTTACCTCCCATAGTACAAGAAGCATTAAAAGTTGCACCTGGTTCTACGGCTAACTTATTAACGGAAACTGTACCTTCTATAACTGCAGATGCCTTTAAGGATAATAGTTCTGACACCAAAAGTTCGCCATTAAAGCTGCCTTCAATATCGGCATTTACACATTCAACTTTCCCATGGATGTAACCATCTTTACCGATGACAACTTTACCGGATGTTTTTACATTTCCGTCTAATTTACCGTCGATACGAAAATCTGCTTCAGAAATAATATCACCTTTTATTTTGGTGTTCTTTTCAATTCTATTAGGTTGTCCTCCTATTTCATTCATAGCCTTAGGTTTTTGTCTGTCTGAAAACATTGTTCACGGTTTTGGGGTTAAAAGCGTATTTCGATATTCGATTATGTTTTTATGTACCTGTATAATCTTATAGTTGTCTGATAAAATTACAAAATTCTCATCAGCCACACGGTAATCCTTATTGTTTTTTAGAAGCTCTGCATACCCTAGTGCGAAATTTTTCGATTTAAAACCATGCACAACTACAAATTGATCTTCAAGAGTGTATATATCTCTTGAAACGATATTTTTATACCGTAAATCTTCAATAGACTTCTCTAGTAATTCCATCAATTTTAATGCCTTTTCAGTATTGCTCCTTTTGAATGGAAAAACTACTTTCCAGTTGGATGTTCCTTTGGAATCTGTTTCTGGCGAAAATTCCTTAGGTTCTAATTTTGGAAGTTGTTCGGCTACCATTTGTTCTGCCTTTTTACCTTCCGGATTATTTGGGTAGGTCAATGCTACATAGTTCAACGCCTCCTTAAACGGCTCAAAACCCTGTAACCTTCCGATGGCATTTGCTTTCAGCATTTCAAATTTGGGAACAATGGGGTCACCTGTGTACCTATTTATGTTTTCTTCTGCACCCGTAATAACCTGCAAATAGTGCTGGTCCTTATATTGTTTGTACAGGGCCTCATACCGTTTTTCTGGACTATTGGAATCATCAGCGAGTACCGCCTGGGGATTCAATAAAATTTCGGCATATCTAGAATCACCATGATTGGCAATGATATCGGCCTTCATACTATTCTTTAACGGACTACCTACTTCTTCATATATTTTATAAAGATTGTATTTTGAAGGAAGAATCAAACGCTCCTCAGCATTAGAGTCTAACACATCTTCCAATTTACCAGCCGCCAATATAAATTCATTGAATTTTTCCTTATAAATCAACCCTAATTGATAATTGGCGAAATTTCGTTCAGTTTTAAGACTGTCAATTACTACGACATCGGTAGGTAAACGGTTCATATAAAAATCCAAAGAAAACTGCTCATCTTCACCCACGAGCCCTAACGTATCTGTTAGCGCTTCTGTGTTTAGTGCAATATCGTCCCGTGAAGCGATAAGAGATTTGTCTGACCAACGCCAATCATCGGTTAACTCCCTATTGCCCCACGTATTCTTAAAATCGTTCTGGCCATAACCTAAGCTGGTAATATTGTAGAAATAGAATTTTCCTTTATTCTCTTTACCTCCCTTACTTTTGTTAAAGGCGAGAAAACCATCTGTAATTCTATCTTTTTCCTTTTTCTGGGCTGCCTCCTTTGCTTTCTGTAAATCTTCAATATACTTGCCAAAATAGGCCAATTGCTCCTCCTTGGGCATTTGATAAAGGGTAATTACACTATCAGCATATTGAACAATATCTTCATACTTTATAACATCCTCAAGGTTGTCTAATTTCTTTTTAATGGACCTGTATTTCTTGGTATTCTCCACTAAATTGGTGAGCACACTATCATAATAAGCCCCAGCAGCTTTGTAACTGCTTTCATCAAAATTATACTCTGCCAGGTTTTCATAATTAAGGGCATTCAACTTTGGTATATTCTGTGAAGCCCTAAGTGATTTATTGAAATAATTAATTGCCAAACTATCCGATTCCTGTTCCAAATGAAACTCCGCTATCTGCCTGAAAATCTTATCCAAAAAAGGCCTGTTCTCCCTATTTTCTTCCAAATTCGTTAAATACTCCAAAATAACCTCCCTGTTTTCGGCAGTGATTTTTGTATTCTTTAATTTTTGAATTTCAGCATTAATCATATAGACCCGTGGCGATTTTCTATTCAATTCAATAACCTTGTCAAATGCATAATTAGCACTATCCTTATATCCCAATTGATCATATAGTTGCCCAATGATAAAATAATACCTTCCTTGTTCTGGATTCTTTTTAGTGTAGTGCGATGCGATTTTAAGATTTTGAACTGCTGTATCTGGAACATTAAGATTAATATAGGCTTGAGCCATCATTGCCCTAGCATCTGCATATTCTTCATCTTTCAGTTGCTCAAACTTGAATAGTCTCTTCAAGTTCTTAATTGCCAAATCATCATTATCTAAACGAATATTGACTTTCTCTCTCCAAATATTAGCTTCGTTCAGTTTATCACTTTCAGTGTATTTATTCAGAATATAATTAAAAGACTCTAGTGCAGGAATATAACGTTCATCAAAATAACGGGCCTTACCAAGTAAAAGAAAAGCCTCGTCTGTTTGTGGGTTACGCTCCTCATCTCTAATATCCATACTATGGCGCTGAATTGCTTTGGTCGCTTTTTCTTCTGCCTTTAAAAAATTAGGGTTGTTGTCTTCTGAATCTAACTTCACCTCACCACTTACCTTCAAACGCTCTACGGGCAAGATTTCAAAGTAGTCATCTTGATACGTGTCGTTTAAGCTATTACGGCCTTCTTCAAAAGCAATATTACCATTATACAAGGTGTTATACTTGGTGTTAAGTGCATGCCAATTACGATTTATAAAAGCATCTTTTTTAGTGGAACATGCATTAAAGAGCAAGGTTCCTAAAATACCGAATAAAATAAGTTTTTTTCTAAGATTCAAATTAGATGATCTACGTATGTATGATTAACTTAAAAACAACCATTTTATTATTCAGTTCATCGGTAAAAGGATAATTTATTTATGCTAAAATAAAAGTATAACACCTATACGTCGGTAATCTTACCGACCGGCCGGTCTGTTTCCACCACTTTTCTTAGACTACGCAAAGGTGGTATTACCAGTCAACGAAATTTTTGTAGTTAAAATCGTCTTTTAATTCATGCTAGAATTTCTCCTTAAATCATTAAACCAACTGAATAGTCGGTTTATGGTATATATGTCGAACATCGATAAAATACAGTTGTTAAAACAAGAACACGGTGTTTATTTAGCAAAAAACTGCTCCAACTCCTTTAAAGTTTCCGTAGACGTTTGAATATCTTTTACCACTTCGCCCTTGTTCAATACTACAATACGCTCACAAACTTCGGTCACATGAATTAAATCGTGACTAGAGATCAACACGGTTACATTGTCTTTAGCTGCAAGGTCTTTAATAATTTCCTTTAAACGAATTTGTGTCGTAGGGTCTAGATTTGCAAAGGGCTCGTCTAAGACAACTACTTCTGGGTTTCCGATAAACGATGCTACAATACCCGCCTTTTTCTGATTTCCTTTGGAGAGGTCACGTAGATATTTCTTCTGTCCCAAAATCTCCCCGTGGAAAAAGTCTTCAAACTGTGCCAGCAGCGCATTTACATCTGCTTTACTCTGTCCCCTCAAATCCCCAATAAAATAAAAATATTCCTCTGGAGTTAAATAACCTATTAAAAACGTTTCATCTATAAATGAAGAAGTAAACGGTTTCCATGCTTCGCTTGTATTTACCTGAACTTCATTGTTAATGACATGCCCGCTGGTTGGTTGTATTAAATCTAACAACAAACTAAAAAGCGTTGTTTTCCCTGCGCCGTTATTACCTACCAAGCCAAAACTTTGCCCTTTAGGAATGGATAATTCCTCGATATGTAAAACTATTTGTGATCCGTATTTTTTAGTTAAATTTTCTATTGTAATCATATCTGGAAATTCAAATTGTATTTATAAGATGATAGATTATGTAATTAGCTTTCTAACTACCCTTTTCTTTAAAGCCGGCAATCATACCATATTTTTTTCTTTTATACTGTTCCGTAATTAAGTTCAGTAAGTAATTTTTCATGGCAAAACCTAGTAGACCTAAAACTGAAAGTACAATCACTGCTGCTTGAAGGTTAATAAGGTAATAAAAAATTGAAAATAGTATGATTGGAACCGCTAAGACCGGTAGCATAATCAGAAATTGTGTAGCGCTAGTACCTTGCATATTTCCAAACGGACTCTGATCTAATTCAATCCGTTTTTTATTGAATGAACCGAAATATAAAATGACCGGTATATTTACTCCTAAATTGTATAATGCACAGCCAAAATTAATAGCCAATGCGTCCCAACCAAAGTAAACATAAGGTATCGTAAGTAAAAACATTACGACTACACTAACGGTTATCAAGGTTGCTTTTGACTCCAAGTATTTCCGCATAGGAATATTCTGAGACATCATCATACTATAGTAACTACTATCCCATGCAGGAATAAATTGTCCGAAATTACTCAAGAAAATACCAGTCATAAATACCCCTACAAAAGCTTTCATAGGAACCATACTACTATATATATCTTGAGTATAAAAGACCAATCCATAAAAAACAAAAAGTAGAGAAATAAAGACTTGTGACTTGGTTCTTTTGTTGCGCCAAATCATTTTTAAATCGAGCTGTAAAAATGAACCCATTTCTCCAAAACGCTTCGTCCAAGCCAAATCAGTGGTGTTGGCCTCCACACTCTTCACCTTTAAACTGGCATCCAAATAAATTTTATCTTTTAAAAACTGATAGTTTATATAATATATACCAATTGCCAATGCAATCGGAATCATAACCGTTATCGGATACGCATACAATGCATGAAAAATAGGTGCGAACAGTTCCTTCACCGAAAAAATGCCAAAGTAATCAAGTCCATATCCTATAAGAAGAATACTGACGAGACCAATCAATACTTTCTCATTCTTATTAATCAATAGATTCACGTAGTTGATACAAAGAACTAGTGCCATAACCGCTACTACCCAAAGCAATACATTCAACACTTGATACCCTTGAAATATAAGTACAATTGCAAATGGAACTACAAAAAAGAAGGTCAATAAATTATAAATGGAAGCGGCAGACCTGCCTAAAATATAATGGGCAATGGTACTTTTCTTTACCGGCGTGGTCAAAAACGGTTTTATGTCCATCACTGGTAATTTTTGCATGAAATACCTAAGAAATAACTCAATCAACACCCAATAGATAAGATACTGGCTTATACTCCACATAGGGCTTTGGTTGGGAAGAATTTTTTTAAGGATGAAATACATTCCCGTTCCCATACCTGCGAGGGATAAAAGCATGTAGACCCCAAAGAATCCCATCAAAATTTTTATACCGAGACTTTTACCCAGATTTGAAGACCTAAAAAAAGATTTCCATTGTAATGCAGTGAATTTTTTGAACATGCGGTTGGTTTTAGTCTTCAAGGTATTGGTATTGCTCATTCTTGATTTGTTACAAAAAATTATATTTTTTATCAATCTCATTTTATATCGTTTAAGCAATGCTTAATTTTGTGTTTTATTTAAAGAAAAAGAACATATGTCGCATTTTCATGCCCTAACGGTAAAGCATATTAAAAAATTAACGCCAACTTCTGTAGCCGTTACTTTTGCTATCCCTAAAGATTTGGCACAAACTTTCGCTTTTACAGCTGGTCAATATATCACCATCAAAAAAGAAATTAAGGGTAAAGAATTAAGGAGAGCCTATTCCATTAGTTCGTCTCCAGAAAAAGATGGAATTACCATTGGTATAAAAAAGGTAGATAACGGAGGATTTTCCAGCTACGCCAATAGTAAATTACAAGTTGGTGATACTCTTGAAGTAATGGAGCCAGAAGGGCGTTTTTTATTTAAGCCTTCTAAAGAGGTTCAACATATTGCTGCCTTTGTCGCTGGTAGTGGTATAACACCAATAATGAGTATCGTGAAATCGGTTTTAGATGGTAATCCTAAAAACCAATTCGTACTTGTCTATGGTAATAAATCGTACAAAGAAACCATGTTCTACACCGATTTGGTGAAGCTAGAATTAGAATATTCCAATAGGTTTTTTGTGTATTTCACGAATAGTCAAACCCGTGAAGACAAAGCTCTATTTGGTCGTATAGACACCTCAACCGTAAACTACGCCTTAAAAAACAAACATAAGGATGTTGATTTTAACGCCTATTATCTTTGTGGCCCAGAGGCTATGATTAATAAAGTGCAGGACACCCTATTAGATAACGGTATTAATAAGGATAAGATTCTCTTTGAACTTTTCACCTCAACGGAAATTAAGGAAGAACTTCCTATTCAAGTTGAAGGCTCAACTGCCGTTACCGTTATTGTAGATGATGAAGAATTTCAATTTACAATGGATAAAAAGACTTTGGTCTTAGATGCGGTATTAAAAGAAAATATTGACGCTCCATATTCATGTCAAGGTGGTGTATGTAGCAGTTGTATTGCTAAGGTAACTGAAGGAAAAGCTGAAATGGTCATGAACCAGATTTTGACGGATAAAGAAATCGAAGATGGTTTTATTCTTACCTGTCAAGCACATCCAACGACACCTACCCTAAAGGTAGATTATGATGATGTGTAACTTTAAATAGAAAACAATTTTACTGAATTTCTATTTTATATGGTTTGTATCAAAATTAAAGAACTTTTTCGAACGTTCTTACTGCAGCTTCATACCCAATGGCGTAGGCCCTTTCTATACCTCTGCGATCCAAAATACCAATATGTTCTAATTCTTGAGGTTCAATGATTAGGTGGCAATTATTAATTTTTTCCCTGTTGATTGCGTAAATCATAAGTCCCGTAACTCGTCCAGCTAATTGAAAGGAATTGTTGAGGTATTTTTTTTCTAATTTGGAAACTAAGGAAACGTTACTGCCAATAACATAATCAACCCTACTCAATACCGGTTCTGAAGGAAAGTTGTTCATTATTCCACCATCTGCATGTAGTGCTCCGTTATATTCTACCGGGCTAAAAACAGGAGGTAAGGCTGCCGATGCCAACAAAGGTCTAATCAACTCGCCTTCATTAATGAAAACCTCTTCACCCATTTCAAGATTTGTAGCCACAACGAATAAATTCTTTTTTAAGGCAGCAAAATTATCTTCAGGGAAATACTGTTGAAAGGTATCTATAAACCGCTCGGTATTTATGAACCCGGGTTTGGCAACGGCGAAATAATTGTACTTGAATAATGGTGTTTCCTTAAAAAAACGCAGCATCTCTACTACTGGCTTATCCGCTGCATATAATGCTCCTACCAAAGCACCCGCACTGCTGCCTGCGACAACTGTGGCTTCAATGCCAAATTCTTGCATAGCCTTTATTACCCCTATATGTGCCATACCACGTACTCCCCCACCTGAAAGCACTAACCCTATGGACTTTGAACGTATTTGCATCGATCTAGAATTGATTTCAAAAAAAATGCCGAGCGAATACTATTTTTCGCTCGGCATAAAATTAGGGATAAAAGAGGACTATAAATCCAATCCAAAGGCATAATAATATTTAACACCATCTTCATAGATTCCTTCTAACATGACACCACCTTTTTTTCCTTCAAGAATCTCCTGTACATCTTTTACATCATTAATTCGTTTACCATCAATATGGGTGATGATAAAACCTTCACGCATTTGAGTTTCATTTTTAATTTTACCCGGATACAGTTTGGTCACCTGCACGCCTCCATTTAACTCAAACTTTTTAGCCAAATCATCACTCACGTTTTCAAAATTTGCACCTAGTAAATTCAACACTTCCTTCTCCTCCATTTTAATGATGCTAGTGCCTCCTTCAGCATTCTTAAGTTCAACTTCTAACTCTTTCTCCTTTCCATTTCTATTGACCAAAAGAACTACTTTGTCACCAGGTCTTTTCCCCGCAATTATTTCTTGTAGCCTTGGTGAAGTACCGGTTTCCTTACCATCAACACTCATAATGATGTCGCCCGATTCTATACCCGCCAAATCAGCTCCGCTTTCTTTACCTACTTGTTCTACCCAAACTCCTTTAGAAAAATCTACGTTTTTCTCTTTAGCCAAATTCCCGTCCATAGTCCTGATGGTAACACCCAACATACCCCTTTGAACATTACCATATTTTAAAAGGTCTTCAACTACTTTAGTCACTATATTACTCGGAACGGCAAAACCGTATCCTGTATAGGTGCCTGTTGTACTTGCAATAGCTGTATTGATTCCTACCAGATTACCATCTAAGTTTACCAAAGCACCACCGCTATTACCTGGGTTAATTGCAGCATCTGTCTGAATGAAACTTTCTACGGCAAATTTGTCGGTATTGATATGGATATTTCTTGCCTTTGCACTCACAATACCCGCAGTAACGGTAGAGCTTAAACCTAGCGGATTACCAACCGCCAAGACCCACTCGCCTACTTCTACATCATCTGAATTGACCAAGGCCATCGTTTTTAAATTATCAGCCTGGATTTGTAAAAGTGCTAAATCTGTCGTTGGGTCAGTCCCTATTACAGTTGCCTTATATGATTCTTTATTATAAAGAGTTACCACCACTTCATCTGCGTTATCTATAACGTGATTATTAGTTATAATATATCCTTTATCATTAATGATGACACCAGAACCAGTCCCTACCCTTGGCCGTGATTGCATACCCTCTGGAGATTGCCCTTTGAACATATCGCCAAAAAATTCTTTGAAGGGGTCAGGTAGTTCACGTGTACCTTGATTACTATAAGATGAATTAGACTGTGTAGACTTAATATGCACAACGGCATCTAACACCTTTTTTGATGTCTCAGTAAAATCTAAGGGCTTAATGTTCCCCTCTTTGTCGGCAGTATAAAGCACATTACTTCCGGCAACAGAGTCTATTACCGTAACGCCTGTAGAATCCTTCGTTGTTTGTTTGTTTAATTCAATTACACCGTAACTAACAATAAAGGCAATTAGGGCTGAGAAGAAATATAACTTCCAAGCGCTTTTGTTGTTTGTGTTTGATTCCATATTAATGTATAGTTTAAATTAACTTCTTTCAATACACTAGTGGCAATAGCTATGCCACCGGTTACTGCCAAATGCTAAAAAATATCTAAAGTTGACTGAAATTTTAAGTATTTTTTTAGACTAACTGGTTTGTAAAGGCTTTTTAATTACAAAAAGTGAACCAATTAAGAGCAGTTCAACTGTTTTTTTTGACATTGAATGGAGTTCTAACATGTATTAAATACTTAATTAGCTCACTAAAACCAACCAGTCTGAAACCGACATTTTGACTTTGCGTAAGATATTCACTTGAATTATTCCTGTCTATTATACGAACAAAAAAAACCTTTGCTATTATTTTACGTAAGTTTAACAACGAAAAAGAAGATTTAATTGAGTTCACTAAGTGCTACAGCAATTTTGGTATTTACCAATTCCGCTAAGGAAGAATTGGTAAACAAGTCAATTCCTAAAGGCGAACAATTATTTAATACGCTTACCAAAACAACACTTCTAAAAGCCAAAAATACAGGTTTACCCATATTCCATTTTACTGAAAAAGACCAAGTAGGTTTTACTTTCGGAGAACGTTTTGCGAACGCTATTGCTACAGTTTTTGAAAAAGGTTTTGACAATATCATAACCATTGGCAACGATACTCCGCAATTAAGGACCCAACATTTAAAAAAAGCGGCGCTACAATTGGCTTTAGGTAAAACTGTAATAGGCCCGGCTGTAGACGGAGGTATCTATCTGTTGGGTTTACAAAAAGTAAATTTTAATATTCATGCGTTTAAGAATTTACCTTGGCAACGCTTTAGCCTTTTCAACTGCATCTCAACTTGGTTTCAACGAGAATCCTCAGAAATAATTAAGCTTCCTGTATTTCAAGACCTTGATAATGAAAAAGATTTAAAATCTTTATTAAATCATTTAAGGTCATTTTCATTTTCAATCGTAGAACTGATTATTAGCCTTTTAGGAAACAAAAACGCAAAATATCATCAATTACGTGAATTCCCTGATCTGTTTCCAAACAGGTCTATGTACAATAAAGGTTCGCCTCAAGTTTCTTTTGCCTAAACCCAGGCTTGCCTAATAATTGGGCAATTGTACAACTCAGTCAACACGTATTTATGAAATATATTTTAATGACGTTGATCCTGTTCATGGTAACAGCGGTCAATGCTCAAGAGACAATTACAGGTGCTATTTCAGATACGGATGGAAATGGCATACCCTTTGTAAACATTGTATTATTAGGAACAACTGCGGGAACAACCACAAACGGTAATGGTTTTTATTCCTTGAATGTACCCAACCTTTCAGAAGTACTTGAATTTTCAGCTTTAGGATATCAAACTAAAATATTTCCTATTAACAACAAACGCACCCTAAATGTAACCCTCGAAAATTCGTCTGAAATTCTTGATGAAGTAGTATTAACCGCTTTAGGGCTTAAACGGGAAACCAAAGAATTGGGTTACGCTGTGCAAAGCTTAGATGCCGAGGGTATAACCGAAGTTAAATCGGTGAATTTTTTAGATAATCTTTCTGGTAAACTAGCTGGGGTTACCATCAATCAAGGCGCTACCGGAGTAGGGTCTTCTTCTAAAATCACGATTAGAGGAGAAGCATCTTTCTCTAACAACAACCCTTTATTCGTCGTTGATGGGGTACCCGTCAATAATAATTCAGTGTTCAATTTCACTACTGAAGCCGCTGCCGGATTTCAGGAAATAGATTTTGGAAACGGTGCAATGGAGGTGAATCCAGATGACATTTCCGAAGTATCGGTGCTGAAAGGACCCAGTGCTGCTGCCTTGTACGGTACAAGGGCATCTAACGGAGTTATTATTATTGAAACTAAAAGCGGTAAAAACACCAAAGGGTTAGGTATTAGCTACAATACTAGCTTTTTTGTGGATTCAGCATTTAAGTTGCCTGAGTTCCAAAATGAATATGGACAAGGGAATGCTGGAGAATTTGCCTTTGTAGATGGATTAGGCGGAGGTACAAATGATTTAATCACCTACAGTTGGGGGCCACGTTTAGATATTGGTAATTTAGTGCCGCAATTTGATAGTCCGGTTACACTAGCTAATGGAACAATGGTTCGTGGTGGAGATACTGCACTTTATAGTGGTATTCCCATGACACCAACAGAATTTAGGTCGAACCCTGATAATTTGAAGGATTTCTATGAAACTGGAACTACGCTAATCAATAATATTTCGATAGCATCAGGTTTTGACAAAGGAAACTACCGACTCTCATTCACCGATTTACGTAGCGAATCTATTATACCAGGTGTTAATTTAGACCGACAGACTATTGGAACACGGTTAAATTTTCAGCCAATTGAAAATTTACGTATCAATTCATCCATTAGTTACATTAACTCAAAAAGTGATAATCGACCATCTAGTGGATATGGATCTGAAAATGTAAATTACTCTTTGGTTGCATGGGGACCTCGCTCCTTAAATATTAATAATCTCAAAAATTATTGGCAACCAGGTTTAGAGGGTATACAACAGTATTCCTATAACTACACCTTTTTTGATAATCCCTATTTTATTCTTTATGAGAATAGAAACTCTTTTAATAGAGATCGAGTTTTTGGAAATATATCCGCCAGCTATGACATTACAGACCATATTACTGCTTCAGTTCGAACTGGTATGGACTATTCCAGTGAACTACGGCAATTACGTAGAGCCTACAGTTCTAATCGTTTTAGAAATGGAGGTTATGCAGAACATGATGTCTTTTTTAGAGAAATTAATACCGATTTTCTTTTAAACTATGCCAATCAATTTAATGATATTAGTATTGATGTTTCCCTTGGTGGAAATCGATTGAACCAAAAAGCATTCACCTCGCAGTCACAAACAACGAGTTTGGCACAACCGGGTATTTTTCGATTGTCGAATGCAGCATCACCTATTGAAGTGTTTGAATTTGAATCGAATAAACGAATCAATAGCTTTTACGGTTTAGCCAAATTCGGATATAACGACTTCCTGTTCTTAGATATTACAGGGCGAAATGATTGGTCAAGTGCCTTGGCAACGCCTTTTTCTGTAGATAATACCTCTTTCTTTTATCCATCGGTATCCAGTAGTTTCATTTTATCTGAAATTATTGATCTGCCTCAGGCAGTTTCTTTTGTAAAATTAAGGGCCAGTTGGGCACAGGTTGGTAATGACACCAATCCCTACCAAACAACAAGCGCTTTTGTAGCACAGACGCCATTTAATGGTCAACCTACATTTAGTAATTCAGACATTATTGCGAATCCTGATTTACAGCCAGAGCGTACCTCATCATTCGAAGGAGGTGCAGACATTCGATTATTTGGCGACCAAGTGCGTTTTGATATCTCTTACTATAATGCATTGACCAAAGACCAAATTATTTCTTTGCCGATAGGTATCTCTTCTGGCTATACGCAACAAGTAGTCAACGGTGGTGAAGTTCGTTCTAAAGGCTTGGAAGTAATTTTAGGTATTTCTCCAGTGATTAGCCAAAATTTAAAATGGAACAGTACTCTAAATTTTAGCGCTAACCGAGCTAACGTAGAAAGTTTACCGCAGGAGGACGGCAGATTAACATTAGCGTATTCACGTATTTATGATAGTCAAAACCAAACGGTATTTTTTCAAGTCGAAGAAGGTGGTCGTGTAGGTGATCTTTACGGTACGGGATATCTAAAGAATGAAAACGGAGATTTCATTCTAACTGATGCTGGTCGATATATTCCAGATAATGACCTCCAAAAACTGGGTAATTACAATCCAGATTTCATGTTAGGCTTTAACAACCAGTTCAATTATAAGAAGTGGAACATAGGTTTCCTTTTCGATTGGCGACAAGGTGGAATTATAGTTTCAAGAACCAAGGCATTAGGAAATGTTGGTGGTCAATTGGCCGAAACTACTTTTAGACCAGAAACGGGTATTATACCCACAGGCGTAGTGAACACAGGCACTGAAACCAACCCTGTTTATACCCCTAATACAGTAGCAGTTTCTGCAGAAAGCTATTACCGCCAATTTTACGATAGAAACCATGAGGAAAACAACACCTATGATGCTTCCTTTTTAAAACTACGTCAATTGTCTATTGGCTATACGTTCGGTAACCTCAGCATATTAAATCAAGAGGCTAGTTTACGTTTATCGTTGATTGGAAAGAACTTGTTTGCCATAACCGAAAATCCACATTTCGACCCAGAACAATTGGCAGTTCAAGGCCAAGGTTTTATAAGTGGCGTTGAAGACATGTCGTATGCTACAACCAGAAGTATTGGATTTAAAGCTGGTTTTAACTTTTAAGAAAAGACAATGAAGTATATACATAGCATTTTAATTTTATTGTTGGCCGTAAGCTGTACGACTGGTTTTGAGGAAATAAACACCAATTCAAATGCACCTGTAACCGTGCAACCCAGCCTCTTGCTACGACAGATCATCTATGATTACGGTGAACAAATGTCTTACGAAGGTTTTACCGCAGGCAATTTATTAGGGCAGTATAGTACAGCTCTTGATTTTAACCTATTTGATAGACATAATTTGAAGTCGCCACAATTAGGTGGTAATCCATGGCCTATCTTCTATCAAAATCTTAGAGACAATGAAATCATATTGAATCTTTCACAAGAGAATCCGGCTTTTACAGTTTACGAAGGTCCGTCTAGAATCATGAAAGCCTACATGGCTGCATCTCTAACCGATTTGTTTGGAGATGTACCCTATTTTGAAGCCTTTAAAGGAGATGTTGCCACGGTAACTCCGGTTTACGACACACAAGAATCCATTTATATGGAGACTGACGGTATTTTAGATAATCTTGATAAGGGTCTTGCAGCAATGCAAAGTTACTCAGGCACAATTTCCTTGGAGGGTGACATTCTGTTTAATGGAGATTTAAATGGATGGATACGTTTTGCAAATTCTTTAAAAATTAAATATTTAATGCGAATCTCCAATAAGATAGACGTGGCCGCACAATTACAGTCACTCGTGGCAGAAGGTAATTTCATTAATGAAAATAGTGAAAATGCTATTTTCAATTTTACCGATGGTGAACCCAATAATTTTAGGTTGGCACGGCTTAGAATCGGTGATTTCAACAACTATGTGCTCTCTGAAACGATGGATGAAATCTTGACCGGTTTGAGCGATCCCCGTATTGGCCGTTTGTATCGACCATTTGGAAATAGTACAAATAATGAATTCAATGGACTTTTGAACGGTATAGATGCCTCTTCTGGGGTTTCTTTGGCCGATTACTCATTAACGGGTTCAATTTTTAGGGAAAACACAGGACTTTTAGACGCTAATTTCATGACCAGCATGGAAACAAATTTTCTATTAGCAGAAGCTGCTCAAAAAGGTCTTATTTCGGCAGATGCTCAGGTTTTATATGACACAGGAGTAACCCAAGCATTTGCCTATTGGCAAGTAGAACTACCTACTAATTATTTAACTGCAGAAGGGGCTTTAACCAATGGTAATCCCTTAGAAAACATCATTACTCAAAAGTGGATAGCTACTATCATTAACGGTTATGAAGGTTGGGTTGAATTTCGTAGAACAGGGTTTCCACTATTAAAAACTATATCCGCTAGTTTAAATGACAATCTAATTCCTATCCGCATGCCCTATCCTTCAGAGGAAGAAGCTTTAAATAGTGTGAATTATGCAGATGCGGCAAGCAAAACTGATGGTAATAGTATAAATGTGCCAGTTTGGTGGAATGAGTAATTGGTTGATGGTTGAGAAAAAAGAAAAATTAAATGACTGAAGTAAAGATTTGGCAATGGGGTTTAATAATAGCATCAAGTTTGGTGTTGTTCTTGCTTTCTCCATTGGCAAAGGATACCAATCAGTTTTTTAAGGCAGTTCAAAAGAAGAAGGTGCCTAATACCTTCATGTTAATGGGCAGTTTGATTATCTCTTGGATATTCGCCAAGAGCATTACCAACGCCGCAAATTTAGGCTTAGACTTTGGCATTGTGGGTGGTGTAGCATACGCGGGGTATTATCTTTCATTTGCCGTAGCAGGAATTGTTATTTACAAGATGCGGCTTCATGGAAACTACACGAGCATTCATCATTTTCTTTCGTCAAAATTCGGAAAAACCGCAGTTACCGTGTTTTCTGTTTTGATAGCAATTCGATTATTTAATGAAGTTTGGAGTAACACTATGGTGATTGGCTCCTATTTTGGTCCTGTAGGTACAGGTTCATATTATTGGTCCATTCTAGTATTTACTGGATTGACATTGGCCTATGTCTTAAAAGGCGGGATGAGTAGCTCAATTTTTACCGATATTATCCAAATGGGGCTTTTTTCTATCCTTTTAACGGTAATATTGTTCGCTATTTTTGGAAAAGACACCACCACCATGACCGTAGCCGAAGTTGCCAATTCTGGTGTTTGGTCGTTTGAAATGGGGTTGAATTTATTGTTTGCCGCTTTATTACAATCCTTCAGTTATCCATTTCATGATCCGGTTTTGACGGATAGGGGGTTCTTAAGCAGCCCTAAAGTTACCTTGACAAGTTTTTTATGGGCTAGTGTTCTTGGAGCCTTATGCATCATTCTATTTAGTACTATTGGCGTCTATGCCCAATCGCAAGGTATGCAAGGGCAAGCTGCCGTAGAGGTCTGTAAAGCTCTTGGGGTAGTCATTTTATTGGTCATTAATTTCATTATGATTACTTCTGCCGCATCTACCTTAGATTCTACGTTTTCATCATTTTCAAAACTAATGACCCTTGATTTAAAATTTGGTAAATCCCTCAAATTCGGTAGATGGTCAATGGTAGCAATCGCAGTATTGGGTACGATTCCGGTATTTTTAAATGCAGAAATACTATCCGCTACCACCATTAGTGGTACTATGGTAATTGGCTTGACTCCCGTTTTTCTTTTTTGGAAAGGAAAAGCGTCCAAAATAAGCTTTCACTTGAGTGTTTTTAGCGGAATATTTTTTGGATTTTTACTCATTTTCAATTGGTTTCCTAAAGCTCTAATTTTCACAACAGGCAAGCATGCCGATTTACTTTGGATTAATTTTTGGGGTATTAGTTTTTGTCTATTAGTTTATTTAATACCTACATGGATAAAGAAATAAAACATATTGGTTCTAAGGAAGGAAAGCTATTGCTTTTCGGTGGCGTGTACAGCAATCTACAGGCCTTAGAAAAATTAATTTCCTTAGCCAATCAGGAAGGAATTACTCCTGAAAATTGCTTGTGTACAGGTGACATTACGGGCTACTGTGCCCAGCCTGAAGAAACAGTTCAATTATTTAGAAAATGGGGTGCTTTAAGTATTGCAGGAAATGTAGAATTACAATTGGCTAATGACAGTGAAGATTGTGGTTGCGATTTTAAAGCAGGCAGCCGTTGTGATGATTTTTCAAAAATGTGGTTTCCATATACGAAAGGTCACCTATCGCAAGAATCGTTAGGCTGGATCAAAACAATACCAGAATATTTAAGTTTTGAATATGGAAGCAAAAAAATTGCCATAGTTCATGGTAACTTCGGCAATGTTTCGGAATTCATATTTGCTTCTAATGCAAATGAAAGCAAGCAACGTTGTTTTGATGAGTCCAATAGTGATATTGTAGTTGCCGGACATTGCGGACTACCGTTTCATCAATCCATCAAAGATAAATTGTGGTTGAACCCGGGTGTGATAGGTATGCCTGCCAATGACGGTACTACTAGAGTGTGGTATATGATTTTGACAATTGAGGATGGCGAGATTACGTATACACACAAGTCTTTTGAATATGACGCAGAAACAGCACAACAATTAATGTATAAAAATCATTTGCCAGAAGCCTACGGTGACACCCTTACTTCTGGCATATGGGATAACTTGGAAATTCTTCCTGAAGTAGAAAAAATGGGACAGGGAATTCCGATACATTTTAACCTAGAACAACAAAATTCGATAAAAACTAAAACACAGAAAAAAATGGCAGATACGTATTATGATCCAGCAGATTTAAGAAAATTCGGAAAAATTACAGAATGGAGCGAAGAACTTGGAACAAAATTTTTCGATTATTATAGTAAGGTTTTCGAAGAAGGTGCACTAAGTGCACGAGAGAAATCGTTAATTGCCTTGGCAGTTTCCCATGTGGTAAAATGTCCTTACTGTATTGATGCCTACACTAAAGATGGACTTCAAAAAGGAATCACTAAAGAAGAGATGATGGAAGCCGTACACGTTGGTGCGGCTATTGAAAGCGGTGCAACCCTAGTACACGGTGTACAGATGATGAATAAGTATAATAAATTATCAATGTAAATGGTTGAAAATTGTTTGGTGCTGATTCATAGTACTTTTATACTATAATCAATATCGTATACGATATTTATTCAGTGAAAAAATAGAAATTGCTATCTATTGAAAAAGAAATTAAATTAAATTGAACGGTTAGTTTGCTGTTCGTACAAGAATTACCCTCGAACAACTGGTAACCCTCAATCATCAACTAAAAAGAATGGCTACAAAATCATTAAAAGCAAAAGGAAACGATTTAGCAGTTGCTAACAAACAACTAGAAATACTAAATGGTGGAGTATTTGCCAATGGAGAATTACCCTATTTCAAAGATAAAATTGCGCAAATAGGGCATTTTCCTCTTCGGCCTAAAAAATTGGAGGTTTTACAAATAAATATGGGCTATATGTGCAATCAGGTCTGCGAGCATTGCCACGTAGATGCAGGTCCAGACCGTAAGGAAATCATGACGCGCGAAACTATGCTTCAATGTTTGAAGGTAATTGAAACTACGAGCGCTCATACATTGGATTTAACCGGTGGAGCCCCAGAAATGAATCCAGATTTTAAGTGGTTCGTGGAGGAAGCTTCCAAGGTAGGGATCAAAGATTTTATCGTCCGTTCGAATTTAACCATCATCCGTGCGAACAAAAAATATTATGACTTGCCAGATTTCTTCAAAAAACATAATGTGCACGTTATTTCTTCTATGCCGCATTACACTAGAGGCAAGACAGATAAACAACGAGGCGATGGTGTTTTTGACAAATCGGTGAAAGCCTTACAAGAATTGAACGAAAGAGGTTATGGGTTACCGGGTAGTAGCTTGCGATTAGACCTGGTCTATAACCCTTCAGGGGCCTATTTGCCAGGCGACCAAACTGCAATGGAAAAGGACTTCAAAAAGGCGCTTAAAGAGGATTTTGATATTCAGTTTCATAATTTATTCGCTATTACCAACCTGCCAATAGCACGATTTTTAGATTACCTCATAGCCTCTGAAAATTATGAAGATTATATGTACGCCTTAGTAGAAGCATATAATCCTTCTGCAGTGGCAAACGTCATGTGTACCAATACTATTTCAATAAGTTGGGACGGATGGTTATACGATTGTGACTTTAACCAAATGCTAGATTTAAAAGTTGCCAGCAAGGTCAAACATATTAAAGATTATAATGAAGATGTCTTAAATGATAGAAATATCATTACCTCACAACATTGTTATGGTTGTACGGCTGGAGCAGGTAGTAGTTGCCAAGGAACGGTAGCTTAAAATAATAAAATGAACTTATGAGTTATTTAGAAGCAACAAACAATCTTTACAAGCAAGCAGCACTTACGCCAGACGTAGGTTTATGCTGTACCACGAATCCTATTTGGGAGCTACCCGGTTTGAAAATACCGAAAATAATGCAAGAGATGAATTATGGATGTGGAAGCACAGTACATGCTAGAGATCTTTCCAATAATCCGAAAATGTTATATGTAGGTGTTGGAGGAGGTATGGAGTTATTGCAATTTTCCTATTTTAATCGTCAAAAGGGCGGTGTTGTTGGTATCGATGTAGTAGACGAAATGCTAGAAGCGAGCAGAAAGAACTTTAAAATTGCAGAAGAAGAAAACGATTGGTTTAAATCAGATTTTGTTGATTTGAAAAAAGGAGATGCCCTTAATTTACCGGTAGCTGATAACACCATTGATGTGGCAGCCCAAAATTGTCTATTCAATATATTCAAGGTAGAAGATTTAAAACGCGCCATTGAAGAGATGTACCGAGTTTTAAAGCCACACGGTAAATTAGTGATGAGTGATCCTACTTGTGAACAACAAATGAATGAAGCCTTACGAAGTGATGACAGGCTAAGAGCACTTTGTCTTAGTGGAAGTATTCCGATTAAGGAGTATGTAAAAGCCCTTACAGATGTTGGATTTGGAACGATAGAAATACGAGCTAGAAAGCCTTATAGAATATTAGCGCCAGGGGCGTACCCAACAAAGGAATTAATCTATATTGAATCTATTGAAGTTGCTGCTATTAAAGACCCTATGCCTGCCGACGGACCCTGTGTATTTACTGGTAAAGCTGCTATTTATTACGGTAATGAAGATTACTTTGATGATAAGAAAGGTCATATATTATTAAAAAACCAACCCTTGGCAGTTTGCGATAAAACCGCAGGAGCACTTGCTGCATTAGGCAGGGAAGATATTTTTATAAGTAAATCTACTTTCCATTATGATGGTGGTGGCTGTTGTTAAAGAGTATATCCTATTTTGAATTCAACCGCTCGATGTTTAAGCTCGAGCGGTTTTTAGTTTAGCACATTTTAGCATTTTACACGCTAATCACCTCTATTACAGTACACTTAAACAGACTGCCTAGTCTGTAATCTGCTTAATAAAACGTTCATTTTGTCGACATAATGAACGTTTACCAGATTTTCAAGCTAATACATCTATAAATCTGCATGCTTTAAACCTTAAGCAAGTTCTTTGAATAGACCAAATGGTCAGTTTACCCAAATCTCTATAGTATGAACAAGAGTTTAAAACGCATGGCAACCATGCAACGCATGCAGATAACAGGATTTGAATTATTCTATGCTAAAGGATATTATAATACAAGCGTAGATGACATCCTTAAGAAATTAGAATTATCAAAAGGCGCATTCTATTATCATTTTGATTCTAAGGAAGATTTCTTTGTACAAATAATTCAAAACTTAATGGCTCGTAAGTTATATAACAGCTTAATAGAACCTCTTGAAGGGCACGATAATCCCTTGACCTTAATAACCAAATGTTTTGATGATGCAATGGAAACAGCCGTACATAACGAAATGGACTTTGGCTGTATCTTAAGTAATTTCCTTACCGAGTTCAATGGAAAGAATGACATCATTATACAACACTTAAATGAAATTGTAACCGTTTGGGAAGTTAATTTGGTGACAACATTACAAAAAGGAAAACTCAACGGTTTTTTAGATCGTCATGTTGATTGTGAAGCCGTTGCTACTTTTTTAATGAGTTCTTATTTTGGAGTCCGAACTTTAATGGTAGGGGCATCACCAAGCGCTAAAAAGTATAGGTTCATGACGCAACTACGTCACTATTTAAAAAGTATAGAGGCGAAAACCGTTAACACCTAAAATAAATTCTAGATTATAGCGATACGTTTAATAGTGCGTCGATTTTTTTAACCACAGCATCTGGTGAAATAGTCTCCATCACATGTTCATAATTAGGTGGCAACTTATTCCCATAAATAGATGTAGGTATCATTGGGTACTTCGCTCTATCCGCCAATAATGAATTAGTATCAGGTTGTCTAAATGGATAAAAACCTGCAAAGGGATGGGTTACTCCCCAAAGTGTAAATGTAGGTATGCCAAACATAGCAGCTAAATGAGCGTTACCACTATCCATAGCCAACATGAGTTCTAAGTTCGAAATCAAACTGAGCTCATCGGAAAATGTCAACTTACCAGCCATATTCGTTACATTATCGAACTGCTGTTCCCATGAGGTAAGTGTTTCTATTTCCTTTTGACCTCCACCGAACAAAACTATTTTATACTTATTTGTATTGTTTAATTGACTGATTACTTCCTTCATTAAATTCAAAGGGTACATTTTACCTTTGAACGCGGCAAAGGGTGCAATACCTAATAGCATAGTACCATTTAATCTAGCAAATCCTTCTAACTGATGTGGCATCACCCTCTTTGAGAGCGTATTCATCTCTTTTAAACCCAAAGGATAACCTAGCTTGGAAAATACATCAGAATAACGTTCGAAAGTTGATTTCAAAGGTATAAAAACGGACCTATTAGGGTTGACCAAATTCCTTTTGGCTGTCCTTCCTTTATCTATCTGAACGAAAGGAATTGATTTGATTCTAAAAAATTGCTTTAAAATGGTGCTTCGAAGCACATGGTGTACATCTGCGACCATGTCTATCCTAAGAACTTCTAATTCCCTATACAACTTCCAAAGCCCCAGTATACCTTTATGCTTGCCATTTACATCGGCTTCAAAGACCGTAACATTAGGTATGCCTGATACTATCGTTCCAAAAAAGGGTTTTGTAAGTACTGTGATTTTAAGGTTTTGATACTTTTCACATAGACCTACTAGTACAGGTACCGTCATGGCAATATCACCCATAGCGGATAATCGTATAACCAAAATATGCAAAGGACTATTTTTTTCCACGAAGGATGGGGTTTAATTCCTCATCATTGTACATTTTCATCTGCTTATAGACTTTCATATACGTATCACCACTCTCTATATCTGTCAACAATTGGTCTATAGCTTGAGAAAGGTCTTTTTTTTGCTCTAATAGCACATTTAACTTCGTTTGACACTTTTTTTTGTGTTCTATTGAGGCATCAACACGATTAGCCTCTTCGCTCATATGATATATTTTCAAAGCCAAAATAGAAAGTCGGTCAATAGCCCAAGCAGGGCTTTCTGTATTTATAGTAGCCGAAGGTTTAACACCTACCGATTGGTATTTCTCTAAAAAATAACTGTCAATATATTCGACAAGGTCTGTTCTATCTTGATTACTAGCATCAATTTTTCGTTTTAAAATTAAGGCTGCTATAGGGTCTATATGAGGATTTCGAATAATGTCCTCATAATGCCATTGAACAGTGTCTATCCAATTCTTTCGGTATAACAAATGTTCTATTTTCTCCTGTGAATAGGGATTCAAAAAATTTTGATACACATCATCTTTTAGATGATACGTTTCAATACTATTATTAAATATGGATAAGGCTAAGTCGCTGAACATATTCTGTTTTTTACAAAGATAAAGTTTAATGATTTAAACTATACTTTGGTTATAAACACTAAAATAGGCACCACAATACTTAAGATTAGTATTAATTCTAAAAATTTAGGTTTTTTAACCGATTCCAAATAATTGACAATATAAACCACGGATGGAAAAAAGGTTATTATAACGGCATTGGTGTTCTCTGAGGTTACCAAAATATTCACTACCAATCCAATAATAAAGGACAGGCCGATTAATCTCATTACAACAAACTTTCCCATGCCAGCTTTATTCAAATGAATAAAAATCCAAAAACCAAGTCCGATATTGAACAGTGCATACAACGTAAGTTTGATGTTTGACCACCATTTAATCGGAAATAGTGAATTGAAATCCACAGTGAAATGGTAATGATTATTTAAAAACGAGGTTTCATCAAGCAAAACCAATGTACCATACAGAATCATAAAGAAACAGATACCAACAGATAAAATAATCAACCAATTTCTTATGTTCTTAGGCTCATAAATATAAATAGCGACAAAAACCAAGATAAGGTAGAGTATTGCCCATTCGTAAAAGATACTAGAAACACATATCCACAAACCAGCATCAAAAATTTTAAGTTTAATATTTTTGAGCGATTTTATACTTAACAATCGTCGCATTGCGAGCAACAAAAAAAAGCTCGTGAATATAGCATCACTATCACCTAAGCTTTCTGGGAAAATAACAAATAGAAGTGTAAAATATAGGATTGCGTAGGAATTGCTGCCTGTCAGTTTATTTCTTTTCACAACAAAATCAACCACAAAAACACTAAACAAAAGAGTCACTAACACCGCAATTGATGAAGCAAGTTCTATTTCGGAAAACGTGTAGTCGAACAAGTAAAATTGTACTGACCAGTAAAAAAGAAACAAAAAAACCAGTAGTATGATAAAATTGACTGGTTTTGTTTTATCAAAAATGCTTGAAATCATCTAAGCTTTTTATATTTTTGCTTGTAAATATAGTAATAAGATGAAATCATTTTTTGAAGGTATTGGAGATTTGTTCGTGAACGTGCTGTTTGCGCCTTTTGATTTTTTACGTTTTACCGACAGTTGGGCTCTTGCGAATATCCTAAACTGGGTATTTATGTTAATAGGTTCTGCCGCTTTTATATACTGGATGCTCGAATTAAAAAAGTATAATGACAAAGGTGTAGAAGATACCTCAAGCACCTCACACTCTTTTTTATAAGAATCAGAAATAGTTCTTATCGGATTTTCTCGAAATATCTAATAAGAACTATTATTGTTTTATAAATCGAACCCTAAGTCTTTTCTATACTTCATTCCTTCAAAAGAAAGCTTTTCAACATTTTGATAGGATTTTGCCAACGCTGATTTAAAATCGCTACCAAAGGAGGTTATTGCCATTACTCTACCTCCGTTCGTAACCACTTTACCTTCTTTTATCGTTGTACCGGCATGAAAGACCAAAGAATCTTGAATCGTTGCAATACCTTTTATTTCTTTACCCTTTTCATAAGAACCAGGATACCCACCTGAAACCGTCATAACCGTTGTTGCAGTTCGGTCATCTAATTGTAAATCAATATCGGTCAAAGTTTGATTCGCAACTGCTTGAAGCAACTCAACCAAATCATTTTTTATTCTAGGCAATACCACTTCTGTTTCAGGATCACCCATGCGAACGTTATATTCAATCACCTTAGGGTCATCGCCTACTTTAATTAACCCGATAAAGATGAAACCCTTATAAGGCATCTTATCGATTTTAAGCCCTTCTACTGTAGGTTTTACGATTAGCTGCTCAATCTTATCCATAAGCTCCTTACTAGCGAAAGGAACCGGTGAAATTGCGCCCATGCCCCCAGTATTGAGTCCTGTGTCTCCTTCCCCTATACGTTTATAGTCTTTTGCCGTTGGTAATACTTTGTAACTCTCACCATCTGTCAAAACAAAAACACTTAATTCGATTCCGTCCAAAAACTCTTCTATTACAACCGTAGAACTTGCCGAACCGAATTTTTCATCAACCAACATGGCCCTTAATTCTGCTTTCGCATCATCCAAATCATTTAAAATAACAACCCCTTTGCCTGCGGCCAAACCATCTGCCTTTAGAACATAGGGCGGATTTAGTTGCTCTAAAAAAGTAAATCCAGCCTCCACGGTACGAGCCGTGAAACTTTTATACTGAGCAGTTGGTATGTGATGTCGCATCATAAACTCCTTGGCAAATTCTTTACTGCCTTCAAGTGTAGCTGCTAACTTCTCCGGACCAATGACTGCAACGTGTTTTAAGTTTTCGTTCTGAAGAAAATAATCATGTATGCCATTTACCAAAGGGTCCTCAGGCCCTACTAGAACCAACTCCACATTTTCTTTAATAACAAAATCCCTTATTGCACTAAAATCATTTACACCAATTGGTATATTGATTGCAATTTCTGAAGTACCCGCATTACCTGGAGCAACAAAAAGTTTGGTAAGTTTTTCACTTTGAGACAATTTCCAGGCAAATGTATGTTCACGACCGCCCGATCCAAGGATTAAAATGTTCATGCTTATAATTTTTGCAAAAATAAACTTTGCTATAGAATTAAACTATTTACCGGAGAAATCTCTGCGCTCTTTTTTCTGCATGTCCTGCTCTGACAAGGATTTAAAATAATCGTATACGATTTTTAAACCTTCAGAACGACCAACAGTTGGTTCCCATCCCAATAGTTCCTTTGCTTTTGTTATATCCGGTTGACGCTGCATTGGATCATCTTGAGGTAAGGGCTCATAAACAATCTTTTGTTGCGTGCCTGTAAGCGCAATAATCTCTTCTGCAAATTCCTTAATTGTTGTTTCATGAGGATTTCCAATATTTAACGGATTAATATAGTCACTAAACAGTAATCGGTATATTCCTTCCACTTGATCGTCTATATAGCAAAAGGACCTGCTCTGAGAACCATCTCCAAACACCGTTAAATCTTCACCTCTTAATGCTTGACCCATAAAAGCCGGCACAACACGACCATCATTTAAACGCATTCTAGGCCCATATGTATTAAAGATGCGACGATTCGAGTATCCAAGCCATGATGTCTATGATATGCCATGGTAATGGACTCCATAAACCGTTTTGCTTCATCATAAACTCCACGCGGACCTACTGGATTAACATTGCCAAAATACTCCTCAGTTTGAGGATGAACCATTGGGTCTCCATACACCTCAGAAGTAGAAGCAACCAGAATTCTAGCATTTTTATCCTTAGCCAAACCCAATAAGTTTAGTGTGCCCAAAGACCCAACCTTTAATGTTTTAATGGGTATTTTTAAATAATCTATTGGACTCGCTGGTGATGCGAAATGCAAAATATAGTCCAAAGTACCAGATACATGAACGAACTTAGTCACATCATGATGATGAAACTCAAAATTATCTAAAGGAAACAAATGGGAAATATTATTTAAATCACCCGTAATTAAGTTATCCATGCCAATGACATGAAATCCTTCACTAATAAAACGATCACATAGATGAGAACCTAGAAATCCCGCAGCGCCTGTAATTAAAATTTTTTTCATATTTAATCAATAAGCTTTTTCCTCGCCTTTTAAAGCATTCACAACCGTTTGAACTATAATTCTAAGATCCAAGAAAAAAGACCAATTTTCCACATAAAAAATATCAAATTTTATTCGGTTTTGAATATCGCTTTCTTTTTCTATTTCACCTCTATATCCTCTTATTTGAGCTAGGCCTGTTATACCTGGTTTAACAAAGTGTCGCAACATATACTTATCAACACGACCAGCGTACTCATCTGTATGTTTTAACATGTGAGGTCTAGGCCCTACCACAGACATGTTACCAAATAAAACATTATAAAATTGAGGTAGCTCGTCTATACTGGTCTTCCGAATAAAATTTCCGATTTTAGTTACCCTCATGTCATTTTTACCAGCTTGTTGTTGGTCAGATGAATCATTAACCGCCATAGATCTAAATTTAAAACACTGGAATTCCTTATTATCGAACCCTGTGCGTTTTTGAATAAAAAAAACAGGGCCTCTTGATTCGATACTAATTAATAAAGCTAAAATTGGACCAAACCAAATTAAAACTCCAAAAATTACAAATAAAGAAAATGCAATATCGAATGAACGTTTTAAAATAGCATTTACCGAGTTATGTAAAGGGATATCTCTTAAAGACAATATAGGCAAGTAATCATAATATTCAAATTTGAGTTTTTTAGAGAAAATATTTTTATTGTCTGGAAGAAATTTTAAGGTCTTTAGATTATTATCAGCGAAATTTATGAAAGCATTAATTTTTTTATTCGACATTTCTGAAACCGAGCAGTATATTTCATCGATATTATTGTTGACTATGAACATAAAACAAGACATTATATCAAATTTCTTGCCCTTCGCATCAAATTGTTTTACAAATTCATATCCAAATTCTTCTCGTTCGTTAAAAACCTGAATTAATTGATCCGTTTTACTATTCTTTCCAATAATGACTACTCTTCGAATATTGCCTTTCCATAAACCTCTATATTGCTTTAGTAAGACATAACTTAAAAATTTAAAAAAGGCAATACCAAAAAAAACCAGCACCAAATACTGGCCCAAAGCCAATCTGCTCATTAATGGCTGCTTAAAGAAACCAATGTATGAGTAAAGAATAAGAAAAAAGAAAGCAAATTGGGTAAATAGTTTTCGGAGCAATGCTACTACCTTAGAATATCTATGAACCTCATAAAATTCGTTCTTAAAAGATAATACTACCCAAGCAATGGTAATATAACTGTAGAATAAAATAGGGTTTTGAAAGTTGATAGGGAGAAAGTTAGTAAATAGATTCACCACCAATAAATCCAGAATATAGGACAAGGGTGTTATAAATCCAGAATATCTTCCCGTTTTAAAAAACATTTTTTTCATCAAAATCTACTATTCTATACCCAACTCTTTTTAGCTTAAATAATTTTTATTAAAAATCCTCAGGAGAAACCTCATTCCAATGAATTAGTGCGGATTTAAAATCATATTTAAAATTAAAACCAGAATCAATTAAATACCTAGGTTCAATATTAGTTGGAAACCCGGCCTTTTTTACTCTCACAGGATGAATATCTGTAGTTTTACCAAAAAACTTTAATATACCCCCTAAAAAGAAAGCTATTATAGCTAGCATCTTCACTGGAACTTTCAACACTGGTTTGTTATATCCAAACTGATCCTTAACAATGCCTGTCATTTCATTTAAAGGGACCAATGGATTTTCCGCATAATTATATAATATATATTCATCCGATTGACCCATTGTAAATAAAATACTATCAATTAGGCCATAAATATAGGCATAGGCTTTAATAACCTTCCCTCCATCTGGCAGAACAAAGGTTCCCTTTTTTATGGCGCTAATCATTCTATATACATTACCCGGATCTTTTGGGCCAAAAATAACACTAGGCCTAACGATAATAAGTCTACGGGAAGAATCCTGAGCCAACCATAATAAATGAATCTTTTCCGCTAATGCCTTGGAAATTCCATATCCAGTTTCCGGGTACAGATTTGAATCTTCTGTTCTTTTGTCTAAAGATCGCCCATAAGGTGCAATACTGCTGGTAAAATAAATGTTTTTTATTCCCGACGCTGTACCAAATTGGGTTACGTTCTTAGCTCCTGGGATATTTGTGTCAAAATATTCATGGAACTCATGGCCAGGCTCTCTATGAATAGCAGCGAAATTGAAAATCCAAGAGCCCTTTCTATCTAAATTATTAAGTTCAAGGATTATTTTATTCCTTACATCGATTTTAAAGTATGTTACTCTACTTTCTTCTTCAAATCCCTTCAATTCATTTAAATCACACACGATGTATTGCTCAAAAAGTTTTTCTTTCACAAAAACACTCAACATATTTCTTCCAATATACCCAGAACCGCCAAATACTATAGCTGTTTTTTTCAAATTGAACTTTATTTTTTTTATTTTAACCACCTATTGAAAAACTTCATAAATCCAATTGGTAATACTATATTTCTCATAAATATCCAAAGGCACTTCATGATAGCCTTCTGAAATAAAACCTAATTCTATTTTAGGATTATCTCTATCAATTAGTAGGATATTCTTCGGGTTGTAAAAATCATAATTTACAATATCTTTATTCGTTGTAATCAATTTCTTTCTAGCCCCTAAAATTTCTATAGTCCTCATGGTAAGACCTCTTTGAACTGGTCTTTCTATATCCAGAACGCACTTAGAGCTTTGTATAATTTTTAAAATGTCTTGCTTCATCAATGGAACAAAACTAAAATCAGACTTTTTAGCAAATCTAAAAGCTTTTGAAAACAACTTTCTAGCGTAATAAATTTTAGGGTCCTGCATGTAGATAAAAAAATAATATTTTAAATTAGACTTCTCACATAAGTTTTTAACCTTAGTAACTATTTCGTATCTATCAGTATGCCCTGTTCCAATAAAGGTAATGTCATAATCCGTTCCCAACGAATTCTCAAGATTTTGATAATCTTCTAAATAAAAGAGCGGCCTAAAAGATAGACAGTCGTTTTCCTTAACATCCTTAGCGTCGAATGACTTGATTATATCAAACAAGGGGAAAAGTTTTTCTACTGAAGGACAATTTTGTATTGAGTCCCACATGTACAATATAAATTTCGCCTTTGGTTGGCTTTCCTTTAGCTCCTTTAATTTGTGTTCCGTTATAGCTTCTGCCTTCAGAAAGAACACAAAGTCAAATTCTACTTTCTTATTATTTTTTATGATTTTGCAATAGTATTCCTCAAGCTTTCTTTTTAAAAGACGTTTATCAAGACGGATCATCGCCTTATAAAAGAAAGAGTTTTTTGGGCGCTCATCATATGAATGCACTTCTGCACCCAAAGATTCTAGTTTAGAAGTAATCTCATTTTGATAACCAAAAAAATTTGCAGAAAAGAACAATATCTTCTTATCGTTGAACATATACTATTTACTTATTTGAGCAGTCCTTTATCTTTCATTTCTATAATAGACTTATTATAAGCATCATTTTCTACTTCCTGAGATGACACCCATTTACAGAACCGTCGAATTCCCTCCTTAAACTTAATCTTTGGTTCAAATCCTAAATCATTCTTTATCTTTTCTAAATCTGCATAATTATCACGGATATCCCCTATTCTAAAATTCCCAGAAACTGAATACTTACTATTACTTCCATATTCTTTTACTAAAGTCTCTGTGACCTCCATCACGCTTGTTCTCACACCAGACCCAACATTATAAATATTATAATTGGCACTTTGCTTTTCAATACCTAAAATTGTAGCATCAACCACGTCATCAATATAGACAAAATCTCTAGTTTCAAGACCATCTTCAAATATATTAATATCATTGCCATTCATAATCCTTGTTGAAAAAATGGATAAGATACCCGTGTAAGGGTTTGAAAGCGATTGACCGGGTCCGTATACGTTTTGATACCTAAAAGCAACTACAGGGATTTTTAATGACTTACCTACGATCATACACATCTCTTCTTGGGCTTGTTTCGTTAACCCATAAATAGAAGACGGATGTATTTTGCTGAATTCGTCTGTAGCAAGTAATACTGCGTCTTGATTACACATAGGGCATTTTACAGCAAAATCCTTATTCAGCATATCCTCTTCCTTACGTTCTTTTGGATAGATGATGCCATGCTCAGAACATTCATATTTGCCTTCCCCATATATTGATCTTGAAGAAGCAATTATTATTTTCTCAACTTTATGCTCTTTATTATTTGCCAATAGATCCAAAAGAATAGCTGTTCCCTTAATATTGACATCAGTATACTTCTCAATTTCATACATTGATTGACCAGTTCCTGTTTCCGCAGCAAAGTGCACTACTATTTCCTGACCCTTTAAAGCGTTTGTCCAATCATCCCTATTTCTAACATCTCCATTTATAAAACGGACCTTGTTTTTAATTTGAGAATATAAGCTAGATGAACCTGGGTCATTGCCATGAATTTGCTCCGACAAATTATCCAAAACAGTTATTTGATACCCTTTACTAATAAGCTTTAAAGACAAATTTGTACCTATAAAACCTGATCCACCCGTAATTAGAATTTTTTTACTCAACTTTGGTTATTTTAAAATGGTATATATACGTGCCAAACGAATTGGTCTTAAATTGTTTAAAGCAAAAATATGAAATTTTTTTGGGGGTATTTAACTAGCATTATAATGTAGCCATATTTTTAAAACACTATTTTTTATTAATTATGATTCTTACTATACGGCTCAAAAGCACCAAAATCCATCTCAAACGTATCTGTAGGATTTTCAAAAATGAATTTGTAGTTTTTCCACCCGTGTTGGATACATTGGCTCCGTGTCTCCTATAATAAATCAAAGGGAGTTTGTGGTAATTTGTACGGCCATAAAATGAGCTAATAAAGAATATCCACATATCATGCATTTCAATTTTTTGTGGAATTGGCAAAACATACTTGAGTAAATATGATTTAAACACCAAGGTAGCACCAACACAGTGGTTTTTTAGAAAATTCCTATAAATACCTTGATAATTTCTTTGAGGATCATACATTAATTTTCCTTTCGAAATTTCCGTTGTAAAAACATTTAGATTAGTGAAAATTAAATCATTATTAAGTAATAGTTTTAAAGAATCTTTTACCTTATTAGGATACCAAATATCATCTTGATCAGAAAGAAAAATAACATCACCACTTACTTCACCCAAGACAAATTCAAAATTAAGTATTACGTTTTTGAATGAATTTTGAAATAGTTTTATCCTTGAGTCTTCAATCGATTTAATAATATCAATAGTCTTATCCGTAGAGCCATCATCAGAAATTAATATTTCATCGTTATGAGACAATTGTGGCAATATAGAAGATAACTGCTCCTCAATGAACAGTTCTCCATTATATGTTGTCATACATACTGATATCATCTCCATAAACTTTGTTTATACATTCGCTATTTTAAAAACAAATTACTAATTATGCCTTCAATTATTGTATTTTATTGGCTGTGGACCTCTCAACATAACCTTCAATAATTATATCTGGTTTTAATTCATCAACATAGCGTTCTCCATGACCCCATATATACGTTACTTCAAAAAAATGTAATGAAAAAAATTGAATCATGTTACTTGTAAAAGAGTCTCTGAAAACCAATACTTTAAGATTATTTCCGCAATATTTGTTTCTTGTTATCTTAGTACTTTCAGGGAATCCTTTTATAGGTAAAAACTCTATTTGGTCCTTATTTTCCTTTAGTTCGAATACAGGTGCCTTTTCAAAGAAGTAACCATTATTTACAACACCTAACATCCGAATTAACCCATCTTTTTTAAATTCCGTCCACTCAATATTAAAATCCTCAATGCTTTTAGGATCTATGCCCAATTCATCTTTATTCTCATTAAAAAAATTTTGATACCCTAGAAAGGCCCCATAATCATTCCAATGGGTATCAAACTTATAATAAAGTTGATGATTTACTTTATTCTCAGTTAAAATGGTCCTAGAATCTAATAGTTTTATAGGTGAACTCGTCTGTTTTAAATATTCCAATATTTGGTCTGCTCTTGATATGGTGTCTTTTATTTGGGCATTCATGGTTCTTGGCAAGTACTCTGGGTAAATAGTATGTTTATTGGGCCAAAATGCTAAAAAATATTTTGCCCCTTTTTTATTATAGTTTTCTTTGTTTTTTTCCCACCTATTTACCACTCTCCTAAGTGAATCGTTAGAAAGTAAATTAGAGTTCGTATAGCTCTTAAAAATATGTCCTTTAATCTTATTATAAAAAAGCCAATCTTCCTTTCCAAATTTTACTAATTCTGGATGCATAGAAGACCTAAATAATTTGGTTCTATAAGAACCTCCCCAATTGATTAAATAATTTCTAAAACCAAAATTATCATCAAGATATGTTTCAAATTGTTTTGGATACTTTTCCGACACATTAAATTCTGGTTTAGTTGCCAGTTTTCTCTTTTCCAAATTTTTTCCTGAATCTATTAATTCAAATATATTCTGAAATACTGGAAGGGTTAAAATGATGAAAAAGACACCTATAAAAATAGTTTCTTTTGTTATTATTATTCTTTCAATATTGAAATAAATAAACAAATATAAGACCGATATTACAAACATAGATACCCCAAAAGGATATGCTGTTATACTTTGAGTTTTTAATGCAATTAGCTCCTTGGAAGTTCTTCTTGAACTAAAATAAGGGTCATATATTTGTTTACTCTTACGTATTGCAGACATTCCTTTAAAAGTCCCTTCATCATCTATTTTATTAACATAATTATTTGGTCTAAAAAGTCTGTTAAAACCAGCAACGTCATAAGTGATTTTACTTCTATCTAATAAAAATGTAATGTCCTTAATTAGTATTGGACCTTGAGCTTTATTATTACCTATATCTAATCTTAACCTATTTAAGTTGGTTAATTTTGGTACAATAAATGTAATTTTTTGAAATTCTTTTTTCCCTTTAATTTTTAGGTCTACAGTTTTTTTGTGAGAAAAACCATCTTTTTCAATTTCCTCATAAAATAATTGAAACATATCATCCTGTGCCATCTTTACTGTTAAAACAACCTGTAGATTATTATGAGTAGTGGTTTCCATACTTTTCAACAAAAAGCCTATCCCTATAAAGGCAAGAAAGCCAACAATGGCAAGAATATATTTTTTAATTGTTAAGCTAGAGTTCATAGGTTTAAAATCTAAAATAGATGAATGGGTTATAACTAGATTGAGCCAATTCTATAAGTGATAGTAAAAGCAAAAAAATATAAAATGAACATATTGAAATGTTTTTTGCATTCCTTACATATATATATTCCGTGTTAAACCATAGCCCATTTACTCTTTCTCTGATAGGCATAGAAAAAATTAATGCCAAAACAATCACAATACTCGTGTAAGGGTTTAAATAAACAAATGCCATCTGATTCTGACCAGTAGTTAGACCAAGAAGGCTTTTAATAAAAATAATGCCTTCTGCCATAGTTTCTGCCCTGAAAAAAACCCATCCGGTAAGCACAACAAAAAGCACATATAAATGCTGAAAAAACTTCGGCCAATTATTTGTTTTTAAAACTTTAGCCCTCTCTAGTATTAGGAAAAATCCATGAAAAAGCCCCCAAAAGATAAAATTCCAACTCGCACCATGCCATAAGCCGGTTATAAGAAATACTATTATTAGATTTCTATAAGTCATAAATAAATTACCTCTACTGCCCCCTAATGGGATATATAGATAGTCTCTAAACCATGTAGACAAGGATATGTGCCATCTTCTCCAAAAATCTTGGATAGAATTTGATATATAAGGGTAATTGAAATTCTCCTTAAAATTAAAGCCAAGCATTTTACCTAAACCTATGGCCATATCTGAATATCCAGAAAAATCAAAATATATC
The DNA here is from genome assembly GCF_005771495.1 of Maribacter sp. ACAM166. GTDB lineage: Bacteria > Bacteroidota > Bacteroidia > Flavobacteriales > Flavobacteriaceae > Maribacter. Next base: position 105,637 of record NZ_VAUW01000006.1, on the reverse strand, counting down.
TGAATAGAATAACAAATAATTCCTAACCATGCAGAACTGGTTGATATTTCTGACGCTGACACAGAAAATACTTGGTCTGCAAAAAAAGCAGCATTATTTGCAATAATGACTTTTTTAGCAAGACCACGAACAAATCTTATTATTCCTTCAGAAAACAGTGCCGTAGTAATCTCCCTCTTTTTTATTTGTTGGTCTACATCATGATACCTTACTATAGGACCGGCTATAAGTTGAGGGAAAAAGGAAATGTAGAGCCCTAATTGTAGAAGGTTTTTCTGTACTTCAGCTTCTTTTCTATACACGTCTATTAAATAGGATATTCCCTGAAAGGTAAAAAATGAAATACCAATTGGTAAAAGTATACTAGGGTTATCATAATCAATGTAAAGACCTAGTTCTTGAAGATTAGATATAATAAAATTTGCATATTTATAATAAAATAATAGCGCTAAATTTCCGAAAATGGCAATACTAAGGACAATTTGAGAAGTTTTGTTGTTCTTTTGTAAAAAGTATGCAATCCCTAAGCCGGAAATATAATTAATACTTATTGAAGATAACATAAGTAAAACCAGTAAACCTTCTCCCCAAGCGTAAAAAAATAAACTTGCAACCAACAAAAAAACATTTCTATACTCCTTTTTCAGTAAAAGGTTGATAGTTAAAACAAGTGGTAAAAAAATAAAAAGGAATATTGTAGAGCTGAAAACCATTTAAAATCTATTCGCTATTTGTTTTTAGTAGGTTGAACAAAAATATGCAATACAGAATATAATTACCGCATGAATTCTACTTTTTGAAGGATACCTCTTATTCCGTTATTTCAAAACAAAATTATCTTTGCATAAAACATCTTCAATTAGAGAAATTGTTCTTACTTCTTTTCCACTTAAAATAATGTGAATTAAAAAATACTTTCGAGGATAAACATAACTTTTTATATTGTTAAATAACAAGATTTCAGTGGCCCTTTAAAAAAATGACAAAAGAGAAGTATTTCTTATGAGTCATAATGTATCCTTCAATTATTACAAGTGGTATTCCGAAAAATTCAATTCCTCTTTTTTAAGTTCTGATTATAAATTTAACGGTTTTTTATGAGCCATTGCTTAGAAGTCACTAGGGTAATTTATCTGCGGTGAAATCTTCATTATAGGACCCAAACAAAAATTCAGGTTTGAGGCTATCCTCGACAAAAGTACTGATACTGTATACAGAATCAAGTTTTTTTTAAAACGGAAATCGCTTTATATTAAATTTGTAGAGGTCAGTAGTTAAATTCATATCTTTAATATGAATAAAAATAGGGATAATATGGATATTTTCAAGGGTCAAAACCTTCTATAGTTTTCTGATCGCTTTAAAACCGATAGTGACTGCAAGCAATATTTGGCAGGGATCAATTGGAACGATGGTTTTAAGTGTTGCAAATGTGGTCATCTAAAATCGCAGATTAGGAAAGATTTCTCCCGTACCTGTAATATCTGCTCGCATCAGGAGTCGGCTACCTCGAACACACTTTTTCATAAAGTCAAGTTCGGAGTCCTGAAGGCCTTTTTCATTGTTTTTGAGATGTCCACAAGTACCAAGAGCCTTTCTGCGAGCTATGTTTCGGTTCGTTTCGGTGTTACGGAAAAGACGGCCCGCCTATTCATGCACAAGGTACGAGAGGCAATGCAGAGCAGTGGCAACAATCCAATGGACGGTATTGTCCACGTTGATGAATTCGTTCTTGGTGGACGCGAGAAAGGTAAGATAGGACGAAGCTATAAAGCGAAGAAAAAGAAAGCGATAACCGCTGTCGAGCTAACGGAAGAAGGCAAGGTGAAAAGGATGTATGCAATGCATATCAAGGACTTTTCAGCAAGACCCCTACAATATGTTTTTGTTGACCATATTAGCCGCGATGCAACGGTGACGACCGATAAATGGAGAGGTTACGGGCCGATCGCAAAAGCCTACGACATAACGCAGATCGATAGTAATGGCGGAATGAACTTCAAGGCATTGAATACTATGATTCATCAAATAAAATCTTGAATAAGAACAACGTATTCCTGGGTAAGCGATTTTAATATCAATAGATATTTTAACGAGTTCTGTTTCAGAATCAACCGTTCACAGAGTAAGTCAACAATCGAATAACGAAAATGGTCAAAAAGGATAAAGTATACCACAAGCAAATTATATGCAACTAAATACTGACCTCTATAATTATTTATCGAATCTAGAGGTGTCCTAAGACGGGTAAGCCTGAAAATCAGCTATTAACACAGATTACATTCTTTTATTTTCTTCTTTTACAAGAATTAATTGTTGTTTTTGAATACACAAGTATAAGCAGAAAAGACAATACGTATAAAGGTTTAGAAGTTTGTAAAGCTGATTCTGTTAAAAACAGAAAACTTGTTGCAAACAAAAATATTATTAGATTTTTGTTTTTATACTGTTTTGTCTTATGTAAGACAAAAACCAGGCCAAGCATAAGCGCAAAAGAACCAATAAACCCTAATTCTAAAAGATATGTCAAATACTGATTGTGGGAATGATTAAGCTCCAATACCGGCAAACCAATATTGTCCTTGCCAATATAAGCTGTTTGTAACATTTGATTTGATTGCCCTACACCGTGACCAAGAAAGGGATTGAATTTTATAACCTCCCAAGAATTTTGCCATAAGATGGCCCTACTTGAATCAATGCTTTCTATTTTTAAAAATAAGAAAAAGGAAAAAATGCCCAAAGCAGCAGTATTTACAAGCAAGCGTAACCTATAGTTTAGAGATACTAAAACGTTAAGCAAGACAAGCAAATAAATAATGAGGCCTATACGAGTAGCTGTAATCAAGACAAAGGCAACCAAAAGAATATGGTAAAGACAGACCACTGTTCTATTGACCTTTTTTTGCTGATAAAGCTCGTGTAGAAACAATAGCCCAATTATTGCAAAAAACGAAAGAAACGCAGCATGGTCATAGTAGAGCCATCCTCTAACATCTCTACTATATAATTTAATATCATGAAAATAATCAGTGAGTTGCAGTCCATATAATTCATTGAACCAGTATAAAAAACCAATGCCAGAAGTTATTACTATGGCATTAATGACGGTAAAGGTCATTATGTAATATTTATATATCTTCTCTTTGGGCATCCGAATAGTAGCGCCAATTATTGCCCATAACAAAAGCCCCAATTGCATGTCAATATCAGATAGGTCAGATGGTCTTCCAAAAAATAAGAGTACACAGAAATATCCTAAAAAGAGAAATACCAACGGTTTAGACACCAATTCTCTTTTGTTAACTTTGGTGTCATAGAGCCCATAAATCACTAAGAGTATGGCAATAAATGTTGTCCAAGCTATCTTTAATGGTATGCAAATAATAAAAATTAGACACAAGATTTCTGTAATATTAGGTGTTGTTTTTTTCTTAACAAGGGTAAGATATAATATAAGTAAAATAATAAAAGGCGTCAATAAAAACAGGGCATACTCTTTTTTGTCTATGGTGATTTCAACCAATGGGGAAAAGATTATATAGGGATCAAAAGGTGATATTTCTCTTCTAAAATCTATTATCCCATTCCCTTTATCTAACAATACAGAAGGGCTTGTATTAAAAATTTTTTGAGCCAACTTATCTTCCCCTATAACAATTGTATCATTGTTAAAATATAGATGTAGTTCTTTGAGTTTAAGTGGGTTTATTTCCTTTTTATTACCAAAGTCTAATCTGAATTTTTTTAACACCCTATCTGAATTGGGTAAATTGAAAAACAATGTGTCTGTAGCGGGACTCAAATCGGTCAAAACATAATCAGAGCTAAATGCTTGGTTGTAGCTATAGAGTAATGAAGCATCAAATGGTGTGTCATTTTCTAAGATGAACTTAAAGCCATAAAAATCATGGAGAAGCTTGTTTTCTATACGACCTAAATAAAAAGAGGATAAAAAGGTAGAACATAAAATTCCCAGAACAATCATCAGGGGAAAATAAGATTCTTTATTACCAAAATTTATCATGTTGACCTAGGTACATTGATTGTTTAGTTAGTTTCTATCTCTTTGTAAACTATTTTTTTATCCTGAAAAAATGCAAAAATTACACAATATGCCAATTGAAAAGATATACCAGTAACAATTAATATATTGGTGAAAATATTTAGAAGAACAATAACCGACAATATAGCGACTGTGGTAATATGGTAATTACTCTTTTTTGGAACCAGAAACAGAATTAAAAAATATATCAATAGATTGGCAACAAATAATAAGTATGGGCCTGCCCAGCTTAAATACGAATAAGATCTCGCATATGTTGTTCCAACGGTTAACCATGGAACTATTCTTACCAAATCTTTACGTTCAATGTTTAAAGGTTCTCCTAAATTTTTAGATATAATTCTAGGTAAATTCTCATAAAACAAAAATCCCTTTAGATCATATTCTTCAACATATTTCTTATTTACAGTATTTTGAAAATTGGCCAATGGTGAAGCAACGTAAAGATATGTCCAGTAATACTCTTTTGGTATTGATGATTCCATGAATTCTTTTTTAACCTTACTCTGTGTGTAAATAAACTCCTCACCTGACCTTAAATTCCCAACAAATCCAAATAGAAAAAGGCCCACAAGAGCTAATAGAATTAATTTTATTTTATTTTTAAATTTTACCTTACCTATATAATGAAGATAAATAAAAACAGAAGTTATTACACCAAACATAATAATACTCCTATTAATAATTAATAGGGCTGGAACGTATAAAAGAAGATTATATATTAAAATCTTTTTATTCCTATTAAACATATAAACCGCAAAAGAATGGGCAATTAAAAAAGAATTAAATGATATTAAAATTCCGTGTAAAATTGGTATTCCAAACTCCCGGTAACTAATTCCTGATCTTCCAAGTAGCGTAGCAATCAAGGGAATGTCTCTTTCAAATAAGAACTCCACAGCGTACAGGATAGAAATAATATAAAAACAGATTTTAATTAATTTATGATCTGTTGTAGACACCGTTCTCCCAATCAATTTCAATCTACCTACTATTATTCCAACGAAAAAGAAGGAAATAAACGTTATGGTAAAAAATAATTTCATTCCTACAGTCAAGTCTGGGTAGATGTCTGACCAATTAAACGTGTATACTATAAAAGTCAGAGCGAAGCCTAAGACATATATATAAAAAGGGTTTTTTAGTAGTTTGAACATCGCTAAAAGACAAATTTTTTTTATTCTACCGTTTAAGCTAAATATATCTTGTCATTTGAAAACTAGAGCTTTTATTCTATAATGCCTAAGTTTTCCTTTAAAGCAAGTACTAGTGAAACGTGATTGTCAAATTTAATACTATTTCCAGCGGCATCAATTTGTTCTGTCATATTATTAGTGGCATCGGGTCCTTGAATAGACAGAAAAAGATATTTAAAGTCTGGAGTGAAGATGATTCCAGTAGGTTCAGCGCCCAAAGGGGCAATACCGAATAACTTTACTCTTGGATTCTCTTGCGTATGTCCTTCTTCTATCACCCATATATAATTCTTTGAACCATCTTGTAAAACCTACAATTTACCCTCTTCGTCAAAAGCTAGATTATCATACCCAATTTCCCAAGAAACCATGGTCCCTCATACTTTATGAGTTATAGAATATTCCATAGCACCTACAAAAATTTCAATACAAGCATTAAGCCCATTTCACGGGTCGCTATCTTGAAAACGATATACTTTGTTCTCTGGCTTTACCGCAAAATATACCATTCCATCCGGGCCTATTTCCACATCTTCGATACCGCCAAAAACCTTAGCGCCAACTGCAACGCTCTTTGCTAGTGTTGAATTTCTTTCTTCTATTATACTATTATTCAATTGTTCCGAATTACCTGTCCCGTCTTTACCGCCTATATACAAATAGGGTTTTCGAGAACTTAAATCTTTTTCCTTGTCCGTAACAAATTTATAGAGATAACCTGAGTTAGAATCCGCACTCTCATATACCGTTTTTAAATTAGAGTAAACTACTACATTTTCGTGTGCAAAATTACCTAAAGCCCATCTTTTATCAGTAACCATTTTTGTTACAAGGTTAATTTCAACAGCCAATCAAAAATCATTGTATCCATCACTATTTTCATCTACTTCTTGTATTCTTTCTTCACAAGAAATTATTGTATTCCAAGGTGTAACAGTACCTGAACAATTATTTTTGGTTCCCCCGATACTAGAAAAATCAACTACCACAGATGCAGTAATATCCCAAAGATTTGAATTTGAATTGAAACTAACATCTAAAATGGATACCCCTCCCGGACTAGTTTCAGAATTAACGCTTAGGCACCCCATTAGCACTGCTTTTATTGATTGGTACATACCCCGTGAAATCATTTCTTTGAGGTAAGGTTCCTCCATCTGTCAACAGGTCTCCGGCCTCAATTATTTTTTGAAAGGTATGTGTTTGATGGATAATAAAGTCTGTGGTTTGATCAGAAGGACCTACAGATATAAATTTACAGATAGCTGTTGTTTCGGCAACTATTACTTGTGTACCACCATTATTGTTTGAACATGAGGTCAAAAAAATATATGTCAAAATTATAAGTGCTTTCTTTACCATAGGTTCCTTAACTCAATTGATTATTATTTTCTTTGTAATAATCTCTTCCTCATTCTCTATACTAAGTACATAAACCCCTTTTCCAACCACTCCTACATCTATGGATGCAAAAAGAGTATTAATCACTTCTGTATTATAAACTAATTGCCCTTGAATATTAAATACATTGAGTTTGGTTAGTTCTGTACTTTTTAAAGCAATAATGAATTCTCCCTGGTTAGGAACTGGATAAACTTTCAAGTCACTAGGCTTTGTTTCGAATGGGATTTCGTTTGCATCTGTGGTCACAAAAATTCTATCCCAACCAACCCCTTCTTCAGTTGCCGATATTCTTAAAGGATACACACCTTCTGGAATATTTTCAAAAGCAACCATTACCCAACTTTCATCGCCAAAGCTATTTGTAACGGTGGTTTCGAGAGAAAATTCATTTTCTAGACCATTGAAAGACACATTTAAACCATTGCTCCCTTCATCTAAGCCAGAAGCGTTAACCCAAACATAATAGGAGCCTTCAGAAAAGGTTACCAAACGATATTCGCTATAGGCATAAGTGCCGGCACCTAAAGGTGCAGTTACTATTTCACCCTCGCTTGCACCAGTAAAATCAAAAAGCTCAGCGCTTCCTACCAAATACCTATAGTCTTCTGCTTCAATATATGTGCTTTCGTTTAACTCTACTGCGGTGTCGCTATAATCATCTACAAAAAATACGGTAATGATATCACTACTGGTTTCTTCACCATCATTAGCCATCAATTTTAATTCATAAACACCTTGATTGCTAAAGGTAACATTAGTTTCTGCACTTGTATTATCATCAAAAATTACATTTTCGCCTTCTGGCCCAGATTCCAAAGTCCATAAGGTTGTTAAACTTCCATTCTGGGGCAAGCCGTCATCGGAAACCTCTGAGGGTAGTAACAAATTATTATTGGGACTCAAAAGTATTTCGTTTTTACCTAATGACACCGTTGGAGCGGTATTAGCCACTTCCTCAATGCCAGTAAATTCCTTTGCTCCTATATCAATACTGTTCCCAGAAATATTAGCTATATATACCGCGGTAATCAAGCCATTCTTACTTGAAAAACTAACGCCTGCATCTATACATAAGCTTGTCGGCTCTAATGTATAATCGGTCTTCAATAAAGGGTTGACAAAAATATTATTGGGGTCTGCCGTTGCATTGTCAAAGTCAGTACCATTGTTGAACAAACAGTTATAATCTGCATAAGAATTGTTGTCCAATTTTTTAAGACCAACCGTTTCATTATTTACGATAATATTATTTAAAACTGCCATATTATTAGCCCCTGTAATACCATAATTGTTATTGTCAAACACATTGTTGTACACCAATACTTCTTCCTCCATGTAAGACCCCTCAAAATCCTCCACCGTATTGCCGCTGCGTGTAGTACCCAAGCCTACCATAGCACTATTACGTATCACGTTATTATGAATTTTAAATTTTCTACCCGAATCACCATCATAATCTATGAGTTGAATACCATCTTCATCTGCGCCCGAGATATAATTGTACCTGATGATGTGCGACCTAAGCGAACCATCATTATTATGTAACCTAATTTCAAACCCATCATCACCAGGATTAATAATAGTGTTGTACTCTGCAATCCAATCTAAACTATTATCGGCATCAATAGCTTCATCACCATTATTTTCAAAGTAATTGTAGGCAAAATAACCCCCCGCACCTTCAATATTTAAAGCATCACTGCCATTATCAAAAAATTTACAATAGGTAACTTTCATAAACTCGCATTCTAAGGTTACTTGTTTATGAGCACCTTTAAAAGTTAAACCGGTACATTCAGCACCTGTAGCTGTTTCAGTAAAAAGAACAAGTGGGTCTAAATTGGAAGGGCCGGTAATAACCGTAGCATCAACATCAGATTCATTACCAGAATTTAAATACTCAGAAGTTATCTTTATGGGTTTATCTACTATTATGGTTTCCGTAACCGTATAGGTGCCAGGTGCTATCAACACTATTTCATTGTCATTTGCAGCATCCACAGCATCTTGAATGGCATCATAATCTTGTGGTACGCGGATTATGTTGGAATTTATATAAGAATCAACCATACAAAGTTCAAATGAATCTAAACAAGCATTAGTTCCTGCAAAATCAAGGATTAGATTTAAATATTCCGACTCAATAGAAAAAGGCATAAAAACCTGTTCCCAGCCATTCGTTTCTGTCCAGCTTTTAGAAGCTATCCGATCTGTATTGCCATTTGATAATGATTTGTAGACCCCACCTATCATACTCTTGTTAGCAGGTACTCTAACCCAAAAACTTAGTAGATAATCTTTGTTTGGTAATAAATCAAATTCTTGAGAAACAGATCCATTAGCAAAACAAAATGAAAAGTTACCTTCATAAGGATTTTCTTGATCCATAATGTGACCATCGTTTGTAAGCCATGCCCCTTCATTACTATTATAAAAAGGCGGTTTAGCATTTATCTCAAAACCCGGTTCTTGTATTACATCCACGGAATCACATTGCCCATAAGAAAACATCATTCCAATAAAAACTATTAGTACGGTACAGGTTAGGTTTTTCATGCTCTAATAATTATCAGCCGCTATTTTAAGATAGTATAACTGTTGGTATCAACTTTGTTAGCGCATTCTGTAGTATACCGCTCTAAAGAAGCCTTATCTTGAAATGCCAATTTTGTAGTATTATTCTTTAATAACCTGCTAAAAACCACATGTAATGAAAAATAGTCATCCCATTTTAAAGGTGCCGGTTTGTACCCAACGCCCATGGTGATGAGTTTGATCATGTTCTCATTATCGGTAAGGTCAATTTCTTTAAGTTTTTTATCCTCCGTCATATCTATCATAAAAGAAAAATCAAAAACCTTGATGTTTCCATCCTCATAGATAAAATTATCTAGTTTAATGTCTCTATGAATCAAAGACAGGGCCTTAAATTCATTTACTATTTTAATGAGTGTACCTAATTTTTCAATATTTTGATAAGCCCACTCCTCATTCAATACTACACCATTGGCGCGTTTTAAAATAAGTGCTTTATAACCGTCTTTTTTTATATATCCCTTGTGTTCAATTAAATGATTCTTTAAATAGCTTTTCTTCCTTAGTTTTTTATAGGCCCTGTTCTCGTTTTTCAAAATTCTGGGCAAATTAGTAAGCTTTATAAAAACTGGATTACCTTTCTTATCTTCTGCGGTAAACAAATACAATTCATGATGCCATTTACTTAGATTAAAGGGTTTTGTTTGATGATACCCGTTCTCTTGGAAAAACCCATTTATAAAGCTCCTATTTTTAATATGGAAAACTAAGTTTTTTATAGTTCTATAAATTAAGCTTAAGTAGTATCTTAAAAACGACATTTTATGGTTTTACATTAAAGATAGGGTGTTCCTTGTGGTACAAAAAAACATTTTACGACCATACCAGTATAACAACTGAGAAATAAAAATCACTACTTTATTTTCCTAATTTTATTCCAAACTTTTTAAATACTTTCTTAATTAGATTTTTGAAAGCTCTAAAGTCTTCATGTTTTTTTCTCTCTTTTGATAAGAGAATCTGTTTTAAAGACGCTATAATCTTAGTGTTGAAAAACACCGTTAAGTCCCTAGGCTCCACATAATCGTAATTATTGCCTATTATAAAAGTATTCAAATCTTTTAATACATCATAATTTAAAAAAGACATGTTGCTATAATTTAAACCTATTTCTTTTGATAGCTGTATTAGCTTTACAACATAATCTACAATTACCTTTTCTTTATGTATAAAGGCATGGTACATTAAAGAATAGAAATAATTTTCGTCATTGGGAACAAACATATTCTTGAATTTTCTACGGGAGCTTAAAATTTGTTGTTCCCACTTAAAGTCATAATAATCATCACCAATAAATCTAAAATCAAAAAATACCTTTTCGCCCTTAATAACAACTAAGTATTGCACTCTTCTTTTATCCTTGTAAGTAGGCTTACCATTAGAAATATCTACTAAAAGACGCTTATTATCCGTTAGTATATCTATATCTGGGTGAAGGTTCTTGAGTTCATCTTCAATGTTTACAAAGTTTCTTAAAACCACATAATTTGCTAATTCATTAAAGGCTAAAAATATTTGATCCAAAGATTCCCAGCCATCAGCTCCAATCAAATCATTAGCAAAAGTTTTTTTTACCCCAACCTCTTTAGAACTCAAGAGCGTTTCATACGTAATGCCAAATAGTAAATAAATATTGCTCTGTGCCTCAGTAACATTGTCTGACCCATGTATTTTGTGTCCTCCACCTGTCCATTCACGATAGCGCTGTTTGGCATCAAACATGTTTATATTTACCGGCTTTATGCCCTTAGAAGTTTCCCTTAGTTCATAGATAGGCTGGTTGTCTCTTACTATAATACAGAAAAAGGTATCTGTTCCACAGTGTTTTTCTTTTGAGGAGTTTTTGGGAAGGTTTTCACCATAAAAACGGGATAAATTTTCTGGAAACTTCTGCTTGGACCACGTAGTGGTTACACATTGTAAAACCTCAAAACACTGACCAATATCTTTTAAGATTTTTTCTTTTTGGTTTAATCCTTTACTCCAAACTATAAAAACATGTACTTCCTTTGCTGCCATTAACCTTCTGATATTTTCAACACTTTTAAATCCTTTTTACCTATTACATTAACCATAAATAGTACACTTACAAAAATGACTAAATCTATACTCATAGAAACTACAAAATGAAGGTTCTCAAAAAATGTAGATTTATGCAAATATGAGAGGAAAAGTCCAATTAGCACAACTATACCTAGCGTAAAAAAATTTTGCCTTCTATACCCAACAAAATTATGTATTTTTTTTAATACTACTATTTGGAGTAAATTAGAACATATCAAAGCTGCTAAAATTGAAATTGAAGCACCAAGATTTCCATAATATTTGGCGCCAAAATAAAGTAAAATCAATCCTATTGTAAATGAAAATAATCTAATATAAAGTTGCCTTTTACTATCCCCTAATGCTAATAAGTTTTGACCCGTAAAACCAAGGGAAACATTAATCCATTGACCAAAGGCCAATATTTGTAATACCTTAACCCCACTAACAAAATCATTAGTATACAATAGCCCAATTATTTCTTTACCGTAAAAAAAAATGGCGCCAAAAAAGACAGAAGCCATTATCATGGTCCATTTAGAAGAGTAACTACTCAATAAGGTAGCTTTAATCTTTTTACCTTTTTGCAAAAATCTACTCATTCTTGGCAAGTACATAAAAACTAATATGGTAAGAATAAGAGGTAATAAATTGCTGATGTTAAAAACGGAATAGTAAATACCTAGCTGCTCTTCTGAAACAAAGAAATTTAAAACAACTTTATCCAAATTTGCGCTTAATATGATAAGGACCGAAACTCCAAACAATGGCATAGTATAGGATGTGTACTCCTTTATTAATTTGCGCTTTAAATCTATTGCTTTAATCTTTTTATAATACGATTTTGTAACCAACAGGTTGAATACAAAAACAATCACAACATAGGCCAAATATATTTGTGCGATATGAACAGACTGGTCAAAAAATTGAAAGTATACCCATATAAAAAGCAGATATGCCGAAAATCCAAATATATCATTTATAAAAACTTTCAGCTTAGGTCTTTCCATTCCACTATAAATACTTGCGTATAAAGTGTTCAGGCTAAAAAAAACTGTTGCGTATAAGAACGGGGAATCAACTCCAAATAGAGAAGGAGCCATAAGCCCTAACGAAACAACTAAAAATGTCATAATAGCTGTTAAAACCAGAGAGAGACTAATTAATATCTTTCTTTTGTCAAAAGAGTGTTGAATTGCCAAAGAACGGATAATTGAGGAATTGAAACCTAGTGTGCACAATGTACTCAATAATAAAACTATGGTAATACCGTACTTAAATTTCCCAAAGTCCTCGACACCCAAATGTGTAGCAAGGTATTTGTCAATTAAAATGGTCAATAGAATTTTGTATAAAGTTCCAGCAGCAATAAGTAAACTTCCTTTGGCCAGACTGCTCACAAATACAATTTTTAATTAATTGATGTCAATTACGTTCTCTTCAAGTCTTTTTAAACACACCCTAAGACTATCTCTCCAGTATGGTATGGTAATCTTTAATTCTTCCTTAATCTTGGACTTATCCATAACACTATAGCTTGGTCTAACCGCTGGCGTTGGATATGCTTCTGTTTTAATTGGTGATAGCATTACTTTAACACCACTAATATCAAAAATAGCTTTGGCAAAATCATACCAGCTGGCAGCACCTTCATTGCTATAGTGATATGTGCCATATTTTGGTTTTTCCTTTTCAATAATAGTCATAATTGTTTTTGCCAAGTCACCAGCATAAGTTGGCGTACCAATTTGGTCCGTTACAACATTTAGGCTATCTCTTTCTGTACCCAACTTTAGCATCGTTTTTAAAAAATTATTACCGTGCTCAGAGTACAACCAGGATGTTCTGATGATAATATGTTCCATTAAAACATCTGCAATAGCCAACTCAGCGTTAAGTTTGGTCAACCCATATACACTTAAGGGGTTTGCCTTGTCTTGTTCTTCATAAAGACTTGTTTGCATACCATCGAAAACAAAGTCCGTTGAAATATGTATTAAAAAGGCATCGTTAGCTTTACAAGCCTTGGCTAGGTTTATTGCCCCAAGTACATTTACCCTTTCAGCGGCTTCTTTATTTGATTCTGCTTTATCTACTGCTGTATATGCTGCACAGTTAATACAATATGAAACGCTGTTGTTTTTAAAAAAGGCCTTTACTGCATTAATATCAGTAATATCCAGTTCATCTATATCTACATAAATGAAATTAAAATCCTCTATTTTAGCTGATAGGTCTTTAATACAACTCGCCAATTGTCCACTACCACCGGTTACAAGAATATTCTTCATAGTCTTGCTGTGTTTAATGTTTGCAAAATCAAATCTTTATCAGAAACCTTTATATGTTCTGGTTCTAACTTCCAATCTATTTGTAAAGTAGTATCATTATAAACGATACCTCCTTCAGATTCTTTGTTATAGTAATTATCACATTTATAAAAAAACTCTGCGGTGTCAGATAAAACAGAAAAGCCATGGCCAAACCCCCTTGGAATAAACAGTTGTTTTTTATTCTCACCACTTAATTCTATAGCTACATGCTCACCAAATGTAGGTGATGATTTTCTTAGGTCTACCGCAACATCAATAACCTTACCACTTAAAACCCTTACTAATTTTGCTTGTGCATGCTCTCCGAGCTGGTAATGAATAGCGCGCACAACGCCGTAATCAGAAAATGACTGGTTATCCTGTACAAAGCCAACTTCTTTTTCTATTCCTTCATTAAACTTTTTACTATTGAATGATTCAAAAAAATACCCTCTATCGTCACCAAATATGGTAGGTTCTAAAACAAAGCATCCTTTAAGTTTAGTTTCGGTAAATGTCATTTACTCTTATTTAATATTCCCAATAAATTCTTGCCATAACCACTTTTCATAAGAGGCTCAGCTAATTCTTTGAATTGCTGCTTATTAATGTATCCCATTTCATATGCCGCACCCTCTATAGCTCCAATTTTAAGCCCTTGCCTTTCCTCAATTACCTCAACAAATTGGGAGGCTTGCATTAAAGATTGAAAGGTTCCGGTATCAAGCCAAGCGGTGCCTCTGTCGAGAATACTTACACTTAACTTACCACGTTTTAAATACTCTTTATTAACATCAGTAATCTCTAGTTCGCCTCTTGAGCTCGGAGGGATATTAGCAGCTATTTGTACCACCTCATTATCATAAAAATAAATTCCAGGAACCGCATAATTAGATTTTGGCTCTAATGGCTTTTCCTCTATGGTCTTGGCTTTTCCTTCATCATCAAATTCTACAACACCGTAACGTTCTGGGTCATGTACTCTGTATGCATAAATAATTCCTCCGTCTGGATTATTATTAGATTGTAGTAATTTAGCAAGACCAGAACCATAGAAAATATTATCACCCAAAATAAGAGCAACTTTATCTTTCCCTATAAAATCCTTTCCTATTATAAAAGCCTCGGCAAGACCGTTTGGCGCTTCTTGAACTGCATATGAGAAAGAACAACCCAATTTTTCCCCATCACCCAATAGTTCTTCGAACAAAGGTAAATCTTTAGGGGTTGAGATTATCAAAATGTCCCTTATACCTGCAAACATTAAAGTAGACAGGGGATAATATATCATTGGCTTATCATAAATAGGCATCAATTGTTTACTTACGGAAAGTGTTAATGGATGCAGCCTTGTTCCAGACCCACCTGCTAAGATAATTCCTTTCATATTTTATGATTTAAT
The DNA here is from genome assembly GCF_005771495.1 of Maribacter sp. ACAM166. Lineage (GTDB taxonomy): Bacteria > Bacteroidota > Bacteroidia > Flavobacteriales > Flavobacteriaceae > Maribacter. The sequence goes on along the minus strand of NZ_VAUW01000006.1, from coordinate 90,619 downwards.
GGTGATTTAAGAATACATTTTTTTATAATATTCTTTATAGCCGCCTGAGGTAACATGGTTTAACCATTCCGTGTTAGATAAATACCAATCTACTGTCTTTTCCAAACCTTCCTCAAAAGTAACAGAAGGTTTCCAGCCTAGTTCCTTGCTGATTTTTGTGGCGTCTATGGCGTATCTTAAATCGTGTCCTGGCCTATCTTTAACATAGGTTATTAGCTTTTGCGATGTACCAACATCCCTGTCTAATTTTTTATCCATTACTTCACAAAGTAGTTTAACTAAATCTATGTTTTGCCATTCGTTGAATCCACCAATATTATAAGTTTCATGATTTTTTCCCTTATGAAAAACTAAATCAATGGCTCTTGAGTGGTCTTCTACAAAAAGCCAGTCTCTAGTGTATTTACCATCCCCATAAACGGGTAAGGGGGTTTTTTCTATAATATTATTTATAAATAGAGGAATTAGTTTTTCAGGAAAGTGATAAGGCCCATAATTATTGGAGCAATTACTAATTACAAATGGCAATCCATACGTTTCACCGTACGCCCTTACAAAGTGGTCTGAGCTTGCTTTTGATGCTGAATAAGGCGAGTTGGGGTCGTATGAAGTTTCTTCTGTGAAAAGGCCATCTTTACCTAAGGAGCCATAAACTTCATCTGTACTTACGTGATAGAAGAGTTTATCCTTATAGTTTTTCTTCCAAGTATTCTTTGCTGCGTTTAAGAGGTTAACCGTTCCAATAATATTAGTTCTTACAAAAGCTAGGGGATCTTCTATAGATCTATCTACATGTGACTCCGCAGCCAAATGTATTACGCCATCAAAATCAATACGCTTAAATAAATCATTAATAAAGTACTCATCAACAATATCTCCCTTTATAAAATTATAGTTTGACTTTTGATCAATGTCTTTTAAGTTCTCCAAATTGCCTGCGTAAGTAAGACTATCAAGATTATAAATGTTATAGTCTTGATAATTATCAACAAATCTTCTTACCACGTGAGAACCTATGAAACCTGCTCCCCCTGTAATTAATATATTCATATATTGTTTTTACTATAGTTCTTTTGATTTGTTATTGAGATATCCTAGTATAGACACAAAAAAGAAAAGACATAAAAGTAGTAAAGGGATGAAAACAATACTTTTCCCAAAAAACGACTTTTTAACTGCTTGTGGCTGGCCGAAGTTAATAATACTTACAGGCTCTGTCCGTTCCTTTAGCTCGAGTTTTTTCGTTTCAATATCACGTATCAACAAATTTTTGTACTGAAATAAATCTGCAATATTAACTTGTTCTTGATTATCCAACACAATACGTTCGCCTATAGGCCTTTCCTTTTTTACAGCTAAACTATTCGTATAATTGGTAATGATTTCATCAACCTGCTTTAGTAAAACTTGATTTTGTTCAATTCTACTAGTTGCATTGCCGCGAGACACCTCAATAAGTCCATCAAAATATATATTTGTATTGATATATAACATGACCTTATTCGCAAAGTTCTTTCCAAGTTCTACATTTTTATAATAAAAGGTAATACGGTGATTAAAAGAACTTTTATTTTGGAGTTCTGCCTTTACAATATCCGCTATTGCATCCGTATTTTCAAAACTTTGAAGCAACTCAAAATACTGAAGGTCATTTTCTAAATTACCTTCTTCTACAACGCGACTAATGTGAACTTCCAACCCGTCAAAATCAATTTCTTCGATTCCTATCGATTTGAAAAACAACGTATCTTTTGAATCTATATTTGATTGAATCTCATTTATAACATCATACAAATAGTTTTTACTTTCCATCTGAGGTTTTACAATGACCTCTGTCTTAAGCTTTTTCGATATAATTTTATTTAATCCGTAACCAACCGCTAAACCGACTACTACTAATCCAATAAGTATAAATATATTTTTCTTCAGGTAAAGGAAAAACCTTAGGAATGACCGAAATACGGAATTGAAACCTTTTCCAATCAACTTGAACAATTGTCCCAAATCTATTTCATCGGAAGAATTTTGGTTTTCTGGTGTTTGATTCTCGGCCATTCTATGAATTAAATATTTGTTTTAAAATTTTATCGGTAATTAAATATGTCGGTTTTACCCCAGTAGTGCCGAGTCCTCCAGAAGCTAGAGTACTTCCCGTCTCCAAAGGATTATCTGATGCGTAATAGGCATATCTGACTTTAACATCCTCACCAATACTTTTTCTTATTTTAGATGCAGACTGTATCGCTTTCTGATAGTGCACGCCTTCCATTTCCAATCCAATTACATTCCATGTCGATTTGTGAAAAAACTTTAGAATATCCTTGTTCTGTAATGATGTTCCCAAAACGGTTACCATCGTACCTTCAAATACCTTAAGGCCATATCCTTCAAAATCCTTAGCACACAACTCATTTTTAAATGGATAATTATCTGCCGTTCCTTCAAAAATATGAGCCGAAGGTATCATTAAATCACCTTTACCCCCCTCTAATATTCCTGCTTTACCCATTATTGAAACAGATTCAACATTAATTAAAGATTCATTATCCTTTTTTGTGCTATAAGGTTTTAATAGTTCATCGATAGTCTCATATGCTTGTTCTCCGAATGCGTAATCCATTACAAATATAACAGGTTTTTTATCATTCTTTTTGGCAGGAAATACATAGGAACAATTATTTATTCCAATCTTTGCCGTGTCGAATATCTGAACATCAATATTAGTTCCCGACGTATCATCGATTGATATCATTCCGTTATTTTCTGCCAAATCGGTTACCTTTTTTCTTAAGGATGCATTTCCCGAACTACTTAATGCCTCATATATATTTAGAGAACCAGAATCTGGAAATTCACTTGATAATGCGGCTTTTGCAAAAAGTGAATTCATAACACTGTGCATATTAGCCGAGATGATATGAATTGGCCTATGTAATAGGTTGTTTTTTACTAAAACACTTTTGATATTATTGGCCCATATTTCACCATGGATATGATGTCCTAATCGTTCTCTTAATAATGCACTAAAAGTAATAGCCCTTTTCTCGCCAGTAATTTCTTCCTCCAGAGCTAGTTTTCCAAGCCAGTATACTATTTTTAAAAATCGTTCAGGGTTGGTTTTGGTGCTGAACTTTTTATATACTTCCAATATTTCTTCAAAAGATCTACCTAAAATATTTGCTGTATGAATTAAGGCTATTTCTCGTTCCGGCTGGGTCAGTTCTTCCTTATTAACTGCATTTTCAAGCTTTGACCAATCCCTAATGGTTTTTTCAGATTCTGGAATTAAGACCCTCTTACAAATTTTTTCAGATTCAATAAACAAGAAGGTCAAATGGGTAAGAATATCATAGATATCAGAACGGCCTCTGGTAATCTCAATATTCATCTGCTCATCATCAATGCGGTAACAATTTCGTCTTCTTTTTGGCGGTATAATTGGATTAATGTGGGAAATGCCATAGCCCTCATCTGAGGTTAAACTAATAAACCTACACTGTTCAATTCCTTCAGGAAGCCGTTCAAGCACATAAATGAGTCCATTTAATTCTGCCTTCTCCTCACCGACCGAACCGTAAATTTCTGGTCTTAATTGCAACAGTGCATTTTTCAATGCCTCTCCCGAAACACCATTGGGTTTATAAAAACCGCGATTAAACAAGTGCCGCATAGTAATATACATGCGTTCAATAGCATTTGTGGATTCTTGAGCTCTAGTGGATGTAGTTGATTTTCCCATGGAAGATTTAAACAAAATTACAATTTATAATTTGTTAAAAAAAAGTTACGTATTTGTCACTTTGAATTTTGACAAACCTTCGGCTACTTTCCGGTCATTTGATAATCGTTGAACTTTGTTTTGCCCACCAAGCTTACCTATTGATTTCATGTACTTCATGAATCCGCCGTTTATAATCGGGGTGACCTTTAATGTCTGTAAGACTTTCCCTACGATAAGGTCGTAATAGTAACTATTCTGTTTTTGCAGCGCCTTATCCAACTGTTGAATAAAAGAGTTCATATCCTTAGGTAACTTTTCAAATTCTATGAACCACTCGTGGTAAGGTAATTCTTCACCTTCAGGAGTTATCTGCGGTGCCACAGTAAATTCACTTATACTCGCATCTATTAAATCGGTAGCAATTAACATTGCTTCTTCTACCTCTTTTGCAATTACATGTTCGCCAAAGGCTGAAATAAAATGCTTAATTCTTCCTGAAACGACTATTTTAAAGGGATACGTTGAAATAAACCGAATGGTATCACCTAAATTATATGCCCATAGCCCCGCATTTGTTGAAATGATCATGACATAATCAACTCCAATCTCCACATCTTTTATTGTAATTCTTTTAGGGCTCTCAGAGAAAAAATCATCAGACCTCACAAATTCGTAAAAAATCCCCGCATTTAAAAGCAACAGCATCCCTTTTTCTTTTTGGGAATTTTGGTATGCAAAAAAGCCCTCACTCGCAGGAAAAAGTTCAATACTAGCAACCTTTCTACCCATTAAAGATTCAAACTTTTTTCTATAGGGCTCGTAATTTACCCCACCGTAAATAAAAAGTTCTAAATTCTCGAACAAATCACCAATGTACTGGTTAGTGTTTTCTTTAAGTTTTTCAAAATACATTTGAACCCAAGAAGGTATGCCCGCAATTACGGTCATATCTTCACCTTTGGTTTCCTCCACAATCGCATTGACCTTTGTTTCCCAGTCTTCGATACAATTGGTCTCCCAAGTAGGCAACCGATTTTTTTGTAGATAATTGGGCACATAATGGGCTGAAATACCGGAGAGCCGACCAAATTTAACTCCATTTTTCTCTTCTAATACTGGACTCCCCTGTAAGAAAATCATTTTGCCTGTTACAAAATTAGCATTGCCCGTTTCATGAATGTAATTCAAAATTGCATTTCTTGATGCTTTTACCTGTTCTTTGATTGAACCTTCGGTAATGGGAATATATTTAGCGCCAGATGTTGTCCCAGATGTTTTTGCAAAGTAAACAGGCTTACCGGGCCATAGTATATCCTTTTCTCCTGCAACAATTAGACTTATGTAGTCCTTAAGGTCTTCATAATCCCTTATTGGTACTTTATTGATGAAATCTGAATGGTTGATAATAGTCTTTAGAGAATGATCATTGCCGAATTTAGTTTGCCTTCCACTTTTAATTAATTCCCTGAATACCTTTTCTTGAGTTTTAATAGGGTTATTCACCCATTTCTCCGTCCGCTTAGCAATGCGGTGGGCAAATATTTTAGCAGCAATGGTCTTTAAGGACATGTAGACTCTAATTAAAATCAATATAGTTTATCGGGTCAATAGGCGTTCCATTATCCCATATTTCAAAATGTAAGTGAGGTCCAGTACTAAATTCCCCCGTGTTACCTACAGAAGCTATTACTTCTCCACCTCTTACTATATCTCCCTGAAATTTTGATAATGAACCGTTGTGTTTATATACACTTAGCAAACCGCCTTCATGTTCAATAATTATAACATAACCCGTATCTGCGGTCCATTCAGAAAAAATCACCGTTCCGTTGGCAATCGCTTTTACCGGGCTATCCTTCCTAGCGGTTATATCAACGGCATAATGTTTTTCATTTGGATCAAAACCCATAGATATCGCTCCTGAAACCGGCGTGAATAATACCAAATTTTTCTTGTCTATAGCACGTTCAAATAAATTGTATTTATCCTCGAGCGCAACTTCAGCCCTTAATAACGAATCTTCTTTGATAGGGTTTAGGTCTACTGATGCTGGATCCAATTTATATTGCAGAAAAAGGGAGTCTCTGTTAACCACTGTATTCTCAATATCTCCCTTTAAGACCAATCGAATATTATCTAAATACTTATTGGTATAATTTAATATTCTTACTAAAGAGTCTGTTCTATAGGTAAGCTCTGTTGCCTCTTTCTTTAACCTAGTTGAAGAATAACCTGGTATGTATTCGCGCAGAGGGGTGAAAGCGATTAATACGGTTGTAAATCCTATAAGGGCAATCATAAAAAGTGACCCAGTCACAAAAACATTTAATCTGCTTAATTTGAAAGATATTTTTTCCTCAAAAGTACTTTCATTCAAAATGACCAAGCGGTACTTGTGAAGCAGCTTTCGTTTTATTTCCTTTCGTTTTTTGACTTTTTTGGCCATCCTGACAAAGATAAACTTAGAAATTAATTATGAGTCGTTTAGGTAGAGAAATATACTAGCTCTATTCTGACCTAAAGAGCCTTAATTACCCAATTATTAGTTAAATTATGTATAATTAACATCCTATTCGATAATACCCAGTTTTCTATACTAGTTTTTAGTATCTTTGATTTCCAATTAAAATTATAGTCTTATGACAATCTTATCTACTTTTTTGGCCATAGGTGCTCCACAAATTATCCTAGTAGTAGTGGTAATTCTGCTATTATTCGGAGGAAAAAAGATACCTGAACTTATGAGAGGTTTAGGCAGTGGAATTAAAGAATTCAAAGATGCCTCCAAAGAGGATGAACAATTAGAAGAAAAGAAAAAGGATTAACTCATTGTTAAATTCTTTAAACACTTAAAACGTCTTGCAATGCAAGGCGTTTTTTATGCTCGTTATTTTAATAGTTTAAAAGCAACCTTCAATAACGAAGCCTAAAATTGTTAGTTTTTGCACAAGTATCGCTCCTACAGCCACTAAATGCTATGTTTTCACGACAAAAAACACTTCTTTCACAACAAAAAATATTAGAAATATTGCTATAACCTTAATTTCGACTAGGATTACAGCTTTAATAGGTTCAGATTAATACCTTTTGCTATACTCCATGTCGTTGTTGAACCTTATGCTCAACTAACAAATATGTACATGAAAACCTTACTGAAAATATCTTTTTTGCTTTTTGTTATTATCGTTCAAGCTCAAGGTTTTCAGACCGATTTAACTTCTGAGGGTTCTGATGATTATGAAATAACTTCTCCTTCTGCATATATCGATTCTGATGAAAAAGAATTTGAGAAAGCCGCCGAATCGTATGCTATTCTCCAAAAGACCTTTAACAACCTTACCGATGTAGAAAATGGATATTATGTAGTATCAGGTATTTTTAGAAATAGTAAAAATTTAAAATCACAGGTTAGAAAGTTAAATAGGAAAGGTTTCAATTCTGGTTACTTCCAAAATACCGATAACGAATTGTATTATCTATACCTTAACCATTATGATTCATGGCAAACTGCGTTTGCCGATTGTAATTCTAAATTTGACAATCGCTATACTAAGGATATCTGGGTTCTTAGAATGTTGAACAGTTTGCCCGTCGCAGAGTTAGCACCCATAAAAGAAGTTACTTATAATATACCAAAGGAGTCAAAACAAATAACTGCACTATCCAAGAACGTTGAAGAACTAAAAGATAAGTCTCCTCAATCTAAAAGTAAACTTATTCAAAAAGCAGATGAGTACTTTAATACAATGCGGTATGCCGAGGCCGCTAAACTATACGAACTTGCACTGACCAAATATGACCAAACTTATACGTATGATGTGCTAAAAAAAGCAGGTGATGCCCATTACTTTAACACCGATATGGGAAAGGCTTATAAATGGTATACTATTCTTTTTGAAAAATATGAGGATGAAATAACGTCCGATTATATGTTTAAATATGCTCATTCACTTAAAGGTACTGGAAATTACAAAAGGTCTAAACGCCTAATGAAATTATATAACAGAAGATTGGCAGGTGAAAAAATCGAGAAAAATAGTGTTCACAATGAAACTATATTAGATGGCCTTTTAAGAATGAAGGATAAATTTGATGTTAAAAACCTTAGTATCAATTCAAATTATTCTGAATTTTCACCTATGTATTATAATGGAGATGAAATTGTTTTTGCTTCTTCTAAAGATTCCTCTATATATAATACGCGTCGGTATAAACGGAATAATCAACCTTACTTAGATTTATTTATAGCTAAGGTAAATGAGGAATCACATGATCTTAAAGATGCCCTAAAATTTTCTAAAAAAATAAACACCAAGTACCACGAAGCATCTGTTGCCTTTTCTCCTGACAATGAAACCATGTATTTTACGAGAAATAACTATGGAAAAAAATTAAAAAGAGATAAGAATGGTATCAACCACCTTAAAATATACCGTTCTAAAAAAATTAATGGAGAATGGACAAAGGCAGATGAAGTATCTTTTAATAGTGACGAATATTCAACCGGCCACCCTGCTTTAAGCAAAGATGGTAAGCAGCTTTATTTCGTTTCAGATATGCCCGGTAGTATAGGCGAAACGGATATTTTCGTGGTAGATGTTTTAGAAGATGGTTCTTTCTCTGCCCCAAGAAACCTAGGTCCTGAAATCAATACAGAACATAAAGAAATGTTTCCTTTTATAAATGAAAAGAAGCTTTACTTTTCTTCGGACGGTCATGTTGGCTTAGGAGGTTTAGATGTTTTTGAAGTCGCTTTTGATGACGAAATTGGCTTTTTAGAAGTACGAAATGTTGGTAAACCCATAAATAGTAAAAAGGATGATTTTTCATTTATAGTAGATGAGGATGCACAAAAAGGATATTTTGCATCTAACCGTGCAGGTGGTAAAGGTGATGATGATATTTACTCGTTTAAAACATTACAGATTGAGGAAATTCCAACGAATACAAACGCTATTTCCGGTATAGTTACAGAATTGGTAGGTGGTGATATTATGCCAAATGCATTGGTACAACTATTAGATGAGAACAACATCAAACTTAAAGAAATGGAGACGGACGAAAATGGAAGTTTCGTTTTTGAAGATCTGGAATCGGATAAAAGATATGTGCTAAAAACTACAAAGGGATCTTACTATGATGACACCAGAGACGCAGCAACAAAAAATAATGAAATCGTAAATGTTGATGTTTCAATGAGGAAACTTAATGATATGATTGCAGTTGAAAATGGAATTAGAAAGCTGAAGACAGAGATGATTCACTTTAATTTCGACAAATCATATATTCGAAAAGATGCAGCGATAGAATTGGATAAATTGGTTGCCATTATGCAAGAATCTCCAAACATCGTCATAAAAATTGAATCCCATACCGATTCAAGAGGTGCTGCTATTTATAACAAATACCTTTCTGATAAGCGTGCCAAATCAACCATGAACTATTTAATAGCCCAGGGTATTGATCCAGCGCGAATTGAGAGTGCTATAGGTTATGGAGAAGAGCAATTACTTAACGAATGTAATGGTAGTGTAGCTTGCACAGAAGAAGAACATTATCTTAACCGCAGGTCAGAGTTTATTATCGTAGCTATGTAACTCAACACATAAAGGTTACAATCTGATATCGCTATTACCCCTTTACTTAGTGTAATCAAAAATCAAATCAGGTTTTTAACATTGGTTTAAATAAAGAGGCTATTAAGAGAAAAAAATTACAGTCAGGTGGTCATGATTTACTACGCTTCACCGAACAATAGTATTTATGCCCTGTTGTGTTTTACACCACTTATTTACAGTACACAGAACTACTTAATGCTGGTACATTTCATAGGGCAGTTTATCTCGTTAGCTAATCTTTTTAATGAAGGTTGAATGAATAAGCACCTTTAGATTTCAGAAAGGTCTAAATTATTCAACAAAGAAAAAACTTCTCTAGTTAAAGAACTATATACAGAGGCCTTTAGAAGTTGGAGGAGCTATATACTTGAAAATAATTTTGTTGTGTTTTCTTGGCTATGTCTTATTCTGATAGCTTTGGCCATCGATTAATTGAATATCTGCTGGGTTTTTTTAGCAACTAACAATCAATATGATTTAGCGTTAATTCTTTACTGCTATATACTTACAGTCTACATAAAGATATGCTCAATTCGCAAATTTTATAAAACAAAAAGGGGCATGATATCATGCCCCTTTTTGTTTTTTCTAGGTGAACCTTATTTTAATTGCTCCCCTACATTAAACTTAACCGATTTTAGTATCGCTTCAAGTTCAAACATATAATCTCTTTTTTTGGTTGCGGGGGCAAAAACAAAGCCTTCTAAAATAAGTCTTCGATTGTTTTCTTTATCGTTGATTATGTAGGTCAAATACGGCCCTGCCATGGGGTATGCTGACATTTCCCATATTCCTCTAACCTCCACTGCCTTTTGTCCCGAAACTTCAGTCGGAAAGACATATGGCGAAAATGCCTTTTCAGTAATCATGTGGTTATTCTTTCCTGCCACATCTGATCCTGGAATAAATGATTTTCCAATAGAATCCCGCATTTTTACAATATCCTTTACAAATGTTGAATCGTTCTGAAAACTATTCCAAGGCATGGTATATACAATGATATTCATGTTTCCTTTTTGTATTTGGCGATCAATCCAGACAAAATTATCTTCTTCACGACCCACCCTATAAGCCGAAGGAATCTTCATTGAAATATTAAATTTATCTTCCAACGCTTTTTCTTTATTCAACGATTTTTCAAATCGTTTTTGAGCTTTTGCTATTTCTAAAGTTTTAAAATTTTTAATAAATTCAGGTGCAGTTTTAATAATGTTTTCAATAAGCTCTTGCTTGTTACGCCCTTTGACCACCCCTACATTTTGTGGTTTGGAATACATATTTGATTTCATATGCGCCACGTTTAGGGAATCTTCCATAACATACAAAACAGAACTTGTATTTCGAATCGAACCTGAAAAGATTTGTTGTGGTATTTGAGTGATACTAAAAAGTGCTTCGTCCCAAGTAAGCCCTTGCGCTGCCGCAGTATAATTTTCGCGAATTGCATCGCCTACACTGCTTTTCCATAGCTCATTATCAATTACCACGGTCAACGTATTCATAGCCCCAACTGAATCAGGCAAATAATCTTGTTTGCTCTCTTCCTTACAAGCAATCGATACTCCTAAAATTACTAAAAAACAAAGTAAAATTCTTCTTTTCATTTATGTATAGATTTACGATGAACAGTCACACAATTTAAGTGTTGTGCCTAACTTTAAATTGTTACCACTAATACCGTTCCATTTTCGTAAATTCTCGATAGTAACACCAGAATATTTTCTAGAAATTGTCCATAAAGAGTCCCCACTTCTTACTTCGTGTGTTTTTGAATTACTCGATACAGCAGCTCTTGTAGGCGTTTTCCTAGGCTTCACAGCAGCTGTTGCATCCTTTCTTGGATGAATTGTTAATCGCTGTCCGATTCTTAAATTATTACTTCGTAAACCGTTCCATTGTTTAATCTGACTTACACGTACACCATGGCGTTCAGCGATTTTACCTAGAAAATCTCCGCTTTTTACCTTGTACCTTATACTGTTTTGATTCGCTTGTTTCGTAATCTCTGCAAGAGGGCTTTCTTTACTTTTTAATTCCTTTTCTACATGCGCATAGATTGCAGCTTCATTGGCAACAAATTTTCCCATTTTATGCACTGGTAATCTTAACGCATATTCTTTTCCTTTTACAAATGGAATCACATCTAGCTTATAAGAAGGATTCAATACTTTTAATTCCTCTTTATCAATACCGGTCAATTCTGAAATCTGATCAAACGTTATTAGGCTTTTAACATGTATGGTATCTGTCTCGAAATAATTTCGCTCAGCTATTTTTGCCTTTAACCCATGCTCTTCAGCATATTCAAAAATGTACATCGTCGCTTGAAATGCCGGCACATATCCTGCAGTTTCTCTTGGTAGGTTTCTCCTAATATTCCAATAGTTTCTATGACCGCCACTTCTTCGTATCGCCTTATTCACATTACCCGGTCCAGAATTATATGCAGCTAAAGCCAAATCCCAATCTTCATAAATTCTGTATAACCTATTTAGGTAATTACAGGCTGCAATAGTAGACTTAATTGGGTCACTTCTTTCATCTACATAACTGTTGATATTCAGTTTCATCTCCTTACCGGTGCCATACATAAATTGCCATAGCCCCGTAGCTCCTGCACTAGAACGTGCTTTTGGGTTCAATGCTGATTCAACAATGGAAAGATATTTCATTTCTAAAGGAATATCATGATTATCCAACTGCTGTTCGAATAATGGGAAATAGAATTGACTTACGGTTAGCATACGCTCCATCAAATCTCTTTTTCTAGTAAGAAATAATTTAATAACACTCTCCAATGATGCATTATACTCTACATTAAAAGGTGTTTTTTCATTTATTCTTGCTAACCGAAATTTTAATGTGTCTGTATTTAAATCATATTCAGGTATACTACTAATAGTGTCAAGCTCTAATACTTCTTGATACATTTCATCAAAAAGAGGCGCTGCTGCTACCAGTTCCCTCATCCATAAGCTGTCAAACTTTGCAGCTAGTTCGTGGTCCTTAAGGTCATATATTGAAGATTCTGTAGGCTTGAAAAGTACACGCTTTTCTTTAGGAGAGTTCACAATAACTTTTAACTGGTCTTGTGGTACTAGGTTAGATTTTTCAAGGCCTAAGCTATCCTTCTTGGTGATGATTATATGATGTTCCAATGAATCTTGCTCCGACGGTATCGCATCGTTGTTTTGAGCCGAACCTAAGGTTGGCACCAAAATTAATCCTAATAGGTAAAAACAAGTGTAGGCTAGTTTATTCATTTGAGGGGAGATTTGTTAACAGAACAAACGAAAATCGCACATTTTTTAATGAAAATAAAATTAATCCTCTTAAAATGCACTAATTTTCGTCATAACCCGTTTATCGATAACGCCTTTACTACGCTAATATTGCGGCAATACCCGGTAATGTTTTACCTTCTAAACTTTCCAACATGGCTCCTCCGCCTGTTGATACATAACTTACCTTGTTCTCAAAGCCAAATTGCTTGACCGCAGCAACAGAATCTCCACCACCAACAAGTGAAAAAGCACCATTTCTTGTTGCTTCATCAATATAATTACCAACTGCAATAGTCCCTTTTGCGAATTTTTCCATTTCAAACACACCAATAGGTCCATTCCAAAGTATAGTTTTAGAAGCCAAAATTACCTTTTTAAAATTTTGCAATGTATCTGGACCCGCATCCAATCCTTGCCATCCGTCAGGTATTTTATCTACATCAACTACCTGTGTATTTGCATTAGCATCAAAGTCGTCTGCTGCAAGAACGTCCACCGGAATATGAACATTTACACCCTTTTGCTTAGCCATTGCTAAAATTTCCATGGCTAGATCCATTTTATCATCCTCGCAAATAGAATCACCCACTTTTCCGCCTTGTGCCTTAATAAAAGTGTACGTCATTCCTCCGCCAATGATTAAGTCGTCTACCTTATCCAAAATATTTTCGATAATAGTGATTTTTGAAGAAACTTTTGCGCCTCCAAGAATTGCCAATACTGGTTTTTCTCCTGTCGCCATCACTTTTTCGATTGCCTCTATTTCCTTGGCCATTAAAAGCCCAAAACACTTCGCATTCGGGAAATATTTTGCAACTATAGTAGTAGATGCGTGTGCTCTGTGAGCCGTTCCAAAGGCATCATTTACATAAACATCCCCAAGCTCTGAAAGCTTTTCTGCAAACGCCTCATCTCCTTGTTCCTCTTCGCTATGGTACCGTAAGTTTTCTAACAAAAGTACTTCGCCGCTCTTCAGTTCAGCCACCGCTTTTTTTGCTTTTTCACCAATACAATCCTCTACAAATTTAACGGTAACACCAATAATATCAGAAACAGCTGCTACAATATTACTTAAAGTCAAGTCTGGATTGCGTTTACCATCGGGTCTACCCAAATGACTCATCAATACAGCACTGCCACCATCTTCCAAAATCTTAATTATAGTAGGTTTAGCTGCTTCAATTCTATTTGTATCCGTTACTTCAAATTTATCATTTAAGGGAACATTAAAGTCCACTCTTATCAACGCTTTCTTATTTTCAAAATTGAAGTCATTCAATACTTTCATGTGATTTTCCTTTTATTAGGTAACAAATGTAAAGATTAATAGCCTTTGATTAAAGTGCTTACCTGGATAATTTAAGCTCGTTTGCATTAATTTTGTTATGCTTTAAAACAACTATATTTGAATCCATGCTATTTAAAGATATTTTAGGACTTTCCCATATTAAAAACCACTTGTCTTCAAGCGCTGATGCAGGTCGAATACCTCATGCACAACTTTTTGTTGGGCCAGAAGGCTGTGGGCTTTTACCAATGGCATTGGCATATGCTCAATATATTATATGCCAAAATAGAAATGGAGAGAATGAAGGAGAGAATGAAGGAGAGAATGAAGGAGAGAATGAAACTTGTAATTTTAAATTTAATTCCTTTTCCCATCCCGATGTCCATTTTGCCTTTCCTGTTGCCAATTCTGATAAGGTAAAAACAAAAGCAGTAAGCAACCATTACATGAAAGAATGGCGTCAATTCATTTTGGAGCAACCTTACTGTAATCTTTTTGATTGGTATCGCTATATTGAAATAGAAAAGAAGCAGGCTCAAATTGGTGTCGATGAAGCACAGGATATTGTTAAAAAACTATACCTTAAATCATATGAAGGTGGTTATAAAGTCATGTTGATTTGGATGGCCGAAAAAATGAACACGGCTGCTTCAAACAAGTTGTTGAAATTAATTGAGGAACCACCTGATAAGACAATTTTCCTTCTCTTATGCCAAGATGAAGAGCAAATCATACAAACCATTAAATCGAGGTGTCAAGTAGTTCATTTTCCACCATTGGCAGAAAATGTCATTGCGCACGCTCTAATTGAAAAAGGAGCGGCCAAACCAGAAGCAATGCGCATAGCACACGAAGCCAATGGCAATTTCAATAAAGCTTTGGATCTTTTGAATAATGATTCTGAAGATTTAATATTTGAAAATTGGTTCGTACAATGGGTGCGAAGTGCTTTTAAGGCAAAGGGAAACAAAGCTGCCATTCATGAATTATTGCTCTGGGGAGAAGAGGTTGCCAAAACAGGTAGAGAAACCCAAAAGAATTTTTTACACTACTGTATAACTGTAATGCGACAGGCATTAATGATTAATTACGGAGCAGAAGAACTTGCTTATCTTAAAATACATGCAGAGGGATTTCAATTGAAAAAATTTGCCCCGTTTGTGCATGAAAATAATATTTTAGATATAACCAAAGAGCTTGAAGATGCCATATATCATATAGAACGAAACGGAAATTCAAAGATAATATTTACAGACCTATCTATTAAACTAACGCGCTTATTACATAGAAAAAAAGCCGAACTTAATTAAGTTACTATGAAGACATTATTAAACCATACCACCGAAATTTTACTTTTATTATTTTTGATTATCACCTTTTTACAAAGTGGTTTTGATAAACTAAGAGATTGGAATGGAAATGTCTCATGGTTGAAAGAACATTTTTCAGAAACACCCCTTAAAAATATTGTCCCCGTAATGGTCGGTATAATTCTAGTTACTGAAGTTATAGCAGGCGTACTTTGTTTAGTAGGTACTTATCAACTTATAAGTGCTAGTGATACCTCTTTCGCTTTATATGGTGCAATATTGTCATGCATAACACTACTCATGCTGCTATTTGGGCAGCGGGTTGCTAAAGATTATGAAGGGGCAAAAACTATTGTTGTTTACTTTATACCTTCCGTCTTTTTGGTATTTCTATTACAGTTATAACATAAGTCTATTAAAGATAAGCTGGATACTTTAAGGCGCATTACCTAACGTGCCCAACATGGCAAAAAATTATGCGTTACTAAAGCTTTGATGGTTCTTGCGGACTAAAATATTGTGTAGCACTTCTTGCCAAGAAGCAAAAAACCCTCCTTATGGAGGGTTTTTGGAGGCATCGAGCGGATTCGAACCGCTGTACAAGCTTTTGCAGAGCTGCGCCTAGCCACTCGGCCACGATGCCATTTTTAATAGAGAGCAAAAATAAATAAATAATTGACTTAAAAGTCATAATAACATGTTTTGTTTGACTTTTAGAAATCTATACTTGAGGCATCGGGTGGACTCGAACCACCATGAAGATCCTTGCGAGACCTTGCTTATCCAATTCAGCCACAATGCCAATCCTATTCAAAGGTAACACCAGTAATACTGTTAAACAAAAATCACTTCATTTTATTTAGTTCTAAGGTCACCGTTACCTTTTCAACATCTCCATTTATAGGTGGATTAATTTTTGAAACAGAAACCTTTGATTTTTCCACGGATGGAAGTTCTATAAATATTCTATCTATAATTCTTTTAGCAACGTGTTCCAGTAATTTAGATGGTATGGCCATTTCTTGCTTAACGATTTTATTAATATGAACGTAATCGACCGTATCCTTTAATTGATCTGATGTTGACGCTTTTGATAAGTTCGTTTTAACGGAAACATTAACTAAATAATCACTCCCAATATTGGTTTCTTGAGGCAAACAACCATGATGTGCGTATGCCTTTATATTTTCTAGTAGTACCTTACCCATTAGTTATTTTCTGGAGTACAAACTTAATCAATCTACCGAAAGGTTTAATAGGTACATCTACAATTACTGATTCCTTGGAAAAGATCTACGCCTAAGGTTACCACATGAGTTCCTGAACTATAGCCAAGAAGCTCATTAAGAATAACTTGATACGAATATCCAAAGTAAAAATTATCCTTCTTTATACCTGCTATAGGCGCAATGTAAAGTGGATTTCCAATTTGATCATTCAAAAATCGATAATTAATACCTGCATAGTAATAATCCTCGAAATCATAAAACCTGAATTTTAGATTCAAATCGGTTACTGAACGGCCATCACTTTCAAACAACTGGAAGAGAATAGAAGGCTCTACCTCCACTTTGCTCGTTCTTTTCTTCATATACCTATAACCGGTATACACATAATAGTTTCTTAGTCTATTCGGTTCAAAAACAGGGTTGAAGTTGCTTAAATCTTTATCTAGTATGTTAGATGCGTTTGCACTAAAATAAAACTTATCATACCGATACAATAAACCCACATCAAAATTGTGATTTGTGGTTGCCCTATCATCTGTTACTGAAGGATCCAAAGCGTCAAAGTTTTGGATATCTATTCTAAATTGGTTGAAATTGTAGGAAAGACCAAAGGATAAAAACTCATCATCGTATCGATCTAACGTTAGGTGATGCGCAAAAGAAAGTCGTGCACCACGCTGTTTTGTTTCTCCATTACTGTCGTTATACAGTAAAGTACCTATTCCAGATTTTTCGCCGATTCGCATATCTGCAGCCAACGACTGGGTATCTGGGGCGTCTTTAATACCGACCCATTGTGTAAGACCATTGAGCCGTATTTTCACATGATCCCCAATACCAGCGTATGTCGGTGACATCACAAAGGGATTGTCTGCAAGGTATTGCGATAATTGGGGTATGGTTAGCTCCTGACCTCTTAGGGCAAAGGCGCTTATAAAAAAGACCAAGGTCAATACACTGTTTCGCATTGTCATTTAGGTTATAAGGTTTATCGATATAGGGTAAAATGTCCTACAAATTCTCTTTCATCTCTTTCTCCGTTCAGTTTTATAACATACCAGTAGTCTCCCGTTGGTAAATCTTTTCCGGAATATAGACCGTCCCAACCATCAGAATCTGCAGATTGATTGGAAACTACCCTACCATAACGATCAAATATTTTAATTAGTATTTCTGGGAATTGTTCCATGTTTCTCGGAATCCATAAATCGTTCATGCCATCCCCATCCGGAGTAAAGAAATTAGGCAATTCAATATCAATGAATTCCATGAAAATATTCGCTATGACTTCACAACCATTCTGATCTACAACACGAACTTCATAGGTGTCCGTTCTATTGATATAGAATGTACTACTGTTGCCATTATCAATTCCGTCAAAGTAATAGGTATACTCTTCCCTTCCTCCTTCTGCAATTGCGGTAATTTCATTCAAATTACGTTGTTCCAAAGAAAGTAGCAGCGGATCGAAGGCTTCAATGACAAAGTCTATTGTTTGCATACAACCATTGGCATGTGCTATGGTAATAGAGTGATTGCCTGGCGTTGAGTTCCTGAAATCTGGATTCAGTTGGAAATTGGCTGAATCAACAGAATCTAACGCGTACAATACATCGCCGATTACACTATCGTCCTCCAGTGTTATATTTACATAATTACTTGGAGAGGCACCCGAACATTCATAGATTGTTTCTATTGTTGCGTTAAGATTCACGCCTCTGTCAATATCAACTACTACATTAGTGTCGCAACCATTCGCATCTCTAACAAATATCAAATAGTTGCCAGAAGCCATATCAAAGAAGTCCGTTCTGTTCTGTACAAAATCTACATCTTCGTTAGCATTCAAAGCAGTACTGTAAGGTGCGGTTCCTCCTGTAATTTCTAGGGTAATCGTACCATCTTGACTGTCCACACAAATCTCTGGCGTTGTTGTAACACTTACGTCTAACATTGCCGGTTCTGTAACCGTATACGTCAAATACTCGAAACATCCATTCTGGTCTTGTGCTATTATGGTATACTCCCCAGGTGTAAGGTCAGCAAATGTATTATTATTAAAAAATTGGTTCAAATTAGGTGAAATTGCATATTGATATCCTCCTGCTCCACCAGACAAGGTTACAGTAATCTCACCATTATTCTCTCCTGCACAGGTTACATCAATTATACTCTCGGTATAAGATAAAGGTGTAGGCTCTATTATTTCAACCCGCTCTGGAGCGGTAATACAGTCATCACTTATAACCTCTACAAAATATATTCCAGCAGCTAACCCCCTGAACTCTCCCAAAGCTTTTGGGCCATCGATTCTAGATGACACGCTTAAAGAGACATCTGTATAAAGTGCAAATCGATAATTGCCCAACCCACCATCGGCGTCTGCAAAAACAATTCCCGTACTTTCCCCGGTACAATTGATAAATGCTGCTGAGCTGTCCACTTCAAGCATTAAAGGTGAAATAGGGTCTTCTATAATCTCATTAGAAAGAACGGATGTACAATTAAAGGAATCCTGAACGTAATAACGATAGGTGCCTGCGCTAAGCCCTGTGAATTCATGGGTGTTTGGCCCGTTAATTTCATTCATTGGCAAGTAATTAATACCGTCCTCACTATAACGATAAGGTCCTGTTCCCCCATTTGCCCTTAACTCCAATTCTGCACCTGTAGCACAACTTAATGGATTGGAGGTAACCAATTGAGCGTTCACCTGTGTTGGATCAACTATTGAAATTCTATTGGTTTCACTTGAACATCCAATATCATCCGTAACTGTTATGCTGTAAATTCCAACTCCTAGACCATCAAAATTGACCAATGCCTGTTTTACAGATGTTTGCAATGGCGTAACCCCTATCATATCGCTGTATACATTTAATTGATACTGATAAATCGGTGATACATTTCTTCCTCCGACGAAAGCGGTTATCGAAGCGTCATTATCACCATAGCACACCAGCGTACTGGCGGCTAAAGTAGCCACGATGTTATCTGGTCTAATTAATGTAATTGTGTCAGTAAAAGCACAGCCCAAAGCATCCGTAATTATAATATCAAATACACCTGCCGATAGGTTGCTGAAAATAAAGGCCGCCACATTATTTTGTGTGTACACCTGACCAGTTATGGTATTATCCAAAACAATCGTATAGGGCCCTTGTCCACCATCTGGGTTTACCAATAATCTTCCTTGATCATTGGAGCAGCTCACACTTAATTGTTCTGTTATCACCGAAGTTATAGGAGATTGTGGAGCTATCACCGTAATTACATTCGAGTTTTCAACACAGAATGGAGCTTCGGTTTGTGTAATTCTTACGTAATACGATCCACCAGGTAAATTTGTGATAGGAGGTACTATGGTTGTGGTGTTTCCAGTTCCTGCTTGACCGGCAATTAGATTATTTCCAGCATCAAAAACTTGATACGCAAACGTTCCTACATAATCTGAAATAGTAATTCCAAAACTACCATCATCCACGCCATTATTCAGACATTCCTCATCGGTTAGTTTTGTAGCTAGAACATCCATTTCAATGGGCTCTTCAACCGTATGTACCGTTTGCAGTACACAACCCGTCTCCAAATTAGTAATTGCTACACTATAATTTCCTGCAGCAAGTCCTGAAAAGGCCTCAGTATTGTTCGTTGAGGTAACTGTTTGGGTATATACCACATTGATTCCCGTTACAACATATTCCAAATTAGGCGTAGCTGTTATCGGATTCAATGTAACGCCGACTTGGATTTGGGCATCATCACCCGGGTTGCAGGTAACACCAACCAAATCGGATATTAGCGGATCGCTGATTTGTACAAAAGGATTTATAATTTCCGTTTCTACTGGACTTTCACATCCATTTTCATCAAATACTGTTATTTCATATGTTCCACCCGCATAGTTTGTTTCTACATATACCGGATTTGGCCCATCTTGAACCGTGGTGGCAGTAGTCATATTTACAAACCTAAATCTGACAAAGTTGTTGGAACCGCCAGATAGGGTAGATAAACCTGCAGATAAACTAGCCGTATTGGAATCATTGCCAACAGCACAACCAAATTGTACCGGTATAACCGTAAAATTAGAAATTACATTAGGTTCTGTAATCGTTTGTGTAACGTCTCTTATACATCCATTTGGAGATGTTACCCTAACCGTATAGGTTATACCTGCAGTGCTTCCTTCCAAACCTGTAAATACCGCCGTGGCATCTGTATTACTAATTGGAAGTATAGGAGATGCTATTGAGCTAGCCGCACCAGAAATAATAGTAAACGTATAAGGTCCAATGCCATTGTCTGGATTGGCGTTTACGGTAATGGTGCCATCATCGGTGCCATTACAGGTTACATTACTAAAGTCATCTATACTTATATTTGGCAATACCCTGTCCTCCAATCTTTGAGAAACGGTTGTGCTACACACATGGCCTGTTGCAGTATCGGTCACGATAAATATATAATCCCCAATAGTAGTAAGGCCCGTAAAAATACCAGTATTATTTGTGTCATCGGCAGGATTGGATGCTACGGTACCTGGATATCTAACTTCATAATCAAAAGCTCCCGATCCGCCGGTTTGTGTAATGGTAATCTCTCCTCCTGAATTACAGTCTATTGTTTTTACTATATCCGCTCTTGGAGCGATAACGTCATAAAGTGTTACTGCTGAACTTATTCCTATACAACTAAACTGATCAGAGATCTCTACGGTATATAAACCTGCGCCCAATCCACTAAAAATAGAGGTTGTTTGTGCTGGCCCAAACGGACTTCCATTTCTTTGCAGTTGATAGGTATAGTTACTTTGTTGCCCACCAAGAACGTTGGTCAATTGTATCTCGCCTGAAAAATCTGTACAGTTTGGCTGATTGATTTGAAGGTCTGCTGTAATTGGGTCTGGTTGTGCCAAGTTTACATCAGTCATTCTCTGCATACAACCGCTACTATCCCGTACCCAAACTTGATAATCCGTTCCTGTAGGCATAGGTGCTCCAAAAAGTCCTGTAAATCTTGGATTAGTTGAGAAAGGAGTGCTGTTTATAGGTGCCGGGTCAGAGGCTGGTGCTACAAAATATTCATAGCCTCCCCAACCACCTTGAGTATCAATAATTTCAATAACACCATCATTAAAGGTCGGATCCGTAACACAAGTAACAGGTGATACTTGTGTGTTTACTGTAATTGGTCCGTTTGGACCAGCGATACTAAAACTCTCAGGATTACTACAAAGCGGGTTTCCATTTTGAGTGATAATGACATAGTAATCACCTGAAGTTAGGTTGACTAACGCTGTAGGCCCAGGATTTGGATGATTTAAAACCGCTGTTTGTGACGTATTGGTTATTTGTTCAAAAACTTGATAATCAAAACCCCCAGCGTATGGCGTAATAGGGTCATTTATGGTAAAGCTTACCGAACCATCTGTTCCATCACAAATCACATCCACTACTGTTGAAGTTATTTCAAAATTATTTGGTTCTCCTACTGTATGTTGAACCATCACCACACAATTGGTGTTTACATTTCTTACTTCAAACGTATGTGTGCCCGATATAAGGTTGGTAAATTGATTGGAGGGATTGAAAGTGCCAGAAGGCAATTCCCTAAATTCATAATTTGTAAGACCGGCAGGCGTGCCAGAGTCCGTTATAGAACCAAATGCGTTTATTGTAATATCCTCACCGCCATTTGTACATGAGATAGCCTGGTCAACTGTTATTGTAGCTGGCTGAAGTTCATCAAACGGAGCAATACTAGCTGTTGTGGTTCCTATACAACCGTTATCATCGTATACATTGATGGTGTAATTACCACCGGTCCTATCGGTTTCGACATAGGTGTCATTAGAGCCATCTTGAACAGGTGTTCCAGGGTTCAAATCATTTATAAATTGATAGCGAATAAAAGTGTTTGAACCACCTGATACACTCTGAACCGAAATACTGGCGTTGTTATCATTGTTACCCACGGCACACGCAAATTCAACCGTTGGATCCATGACAACAGAGATTATCAAAGGCTCTGCAATAGTAATCGATGTGCTATTGGTACTGCAATTATTGGTTGAGGAGTCACCAGTAATAGTAACAATATAGCCTGCAGCTGTTGTTGTAGGTGCTAAGCCTGTAAACGTAGCCGTAGTATTGGCACTGCTTGTAGGACTGATGTTTTGCGGCGTACCGTCTAATGACGTAATTTCAAAAATATACGGTCCTGTAGCATTGTCTATTGCAGAAATGGTGATTGTACCATCATCATCACCTACACAGGTAATAGGGGTAGTGCTAAACATATCAACAAGCGGCACTATAGCGGCTGGAACCTCAATTGTAAAGCTTCTTGCAGGACAAGACGGTCTGTTATTATCATAAACCTGAACTAAATAGCTGCCTGCTGTTGTTGCTAAATTCCAAACTGTTGAATTTGCGGGTGAAGGCAATGCTGTTCTTGGCTGATTTACAGGTCCTGTAATTTGATAATCGTATGAGCCCGAACCATCACTTGCCGAAATCGTAATTTCAGCATTTGGTGATGCTGTACAGTCCAATAACTTTGTTTGGACAGCACTTGCCTGTAATGTTGGATAAATTTCCGCCGTATCGACAGCGGTACAGCCATTAGCGTCTATTATGGAAATTGCATAAGTTCCTACAGCTACATTGCTGAATATACCTGCATTATTCAGGTAGCTTGTTCCGCCATCAATAGAATATAGGTAAGGCGAAGTGCCACCACTCGTATTTATCGTAATTCCGAATGGTGTTGTACAATTTGAGGTTATTACACTATCAATAGTAGGCCTTTGAGAAATATCCATGGAAACCGTATGCGACGGCAAAGTGGCCACTGGACAATTATATTGGTCAGCTATCTCTACAAGTACATTAAAAGGTGTTGCGGTTAAATCAACTAAATTAGAAATCGGAACGGCTATAGGGTTATTCGTTGAAACGATATCAGAAACAAAATTACTACTGCTTAAGGTATACGTATATATTCCTCCTCCTCCTTGCGGATTCTGGATTTCAATTAGTCCCGGATTAGCACACGTTATGTGAGTCAATACATTTGGTGTAAATGTTATTGGGTCTAACGCTTCAACTTCTATGTTCTCACTTCCAATTACACAATTATTGGGTGCCGCTCCTCTAATTTCTACAAAATAGTCTCCTGCCCCTAAACTCGCTGGAGTAGGTGCCACAAAAGAATCTCCCGAAGTAAAAGCAGCTATAGTACCTGTGGTAACTGAGGTATGCGCAGGACTTCCTACTCTAAATAATTCCCAATCAAAGGTTCCTCCTAATTCTCCTGGTGTATTTTCTGTAACCGTATAGGTGATTTGACCATTTGTAAGACCATCACAGGTTGGTGTGACTACTCCGTCTATTTGTATTGGCGGTGGTGCCACATCGTTTACATTGACACTACTTTGACGTACGCACCCTGGAGGACCTGATGAATCTCGAACATAGAAAACATAAGTCCTGCCAGGAATAAGGCCAGTAAACACATGACTTCCCGGAGTTGCTGCGGTCCATGTAGCGCTTCCAGGAGTAAAGTTAACTGGGTCCTCAGAATACGTATATTCATAGGGTGAAACTCCCGCTGTTCCTTGCACGGTTACCTGTAAATCATTACAATCTATAATAATTGCTGCAATGGTAATATCCAAATCGTCCAAAGGATATGGAATCGTATATCTAGGAAGGTCTGTTTGACAATTAGTACCCACCACTCTAATAGACGGTTCTACTTCTGTGCCAGAAGCATATGTCACACCAACAAAAGTATCACCAGCCTGCCATGTTGAACCACCATTAGAACTAAATTCCAAGGCTCCTAATGTTAGTGGATAATTATCAAATTCAAATCCATATAAATTCGGGTCTGGGTCACATCCAGGAGGTAAAATAGGGTCAATATCGGCGGTAAGCTCATCCGGATTGGTTATGGTTACCGGTGTTTCCGTAATATCACATCCATTTGCATCTGTAACTATAATTGTGTAATCCCCAGCTGCAAGGTTAAAATAACTTTGTATTGTGCTGACTACATTTGTGTTGGTTTGGTCTGAAGCTCCTGCATTATCTAAATCAATAATTTGAATTGTATACGGGCTATCCCCAGAAGTAATATTTACCGCAATAGACCCTGTGCCATCATAACATTCTGGATCTGTTGGAGTTGCGGTATACGCTAAAGTCACGGCAGGGTCTACCGTTACGGTTTCCATATAATTACAAGCGTCTGGTGCTACCGCAAAATTATCCCTTACATAAACATCGTAATCCCCATCATTTCCAG
Source organism: Maribacter sp. ACAM166 (assembly GCF_005771495.1). Lineage (GTDB taxonomy): Bacteria > Bacteroidota > Bacteroidia > Flavobacteriales > Flavobacteriaceae > Maribacter. The sequence goes on along the minus strand of NZ_VAUW01000006.1, from coordinate 65,856 downwards.
TGGTAACAGTAAAGGTATTAGAGGCGCCAAAGTCCGCAAAACCGGGAATAAAACCTGTTGGCATAAAGGCAAAAGAATAATCGCCATCTCCTCCTATGGCATTAACAGTAACGCTTCCATCCGCACAAGAACTAATATCTACAACATCAATGGATGCGGAAAGGTTTGGGTTTAAAGTAACGGTTTGGGTGTTTGATGCAACGGGGCATCCAAACTGGTCTCTAACCTCAATATCATAGATTCCATTCGCTAAATTTTGGAAGGTGTATGTAATTGCCGTAGCTGGAGTCGGTGTTCTCCAAGGGCCAGCGTTAATTCTAAATTGATAGCCGCCATTACCATCAGTCACATTAACTACAATTGTTCCATCGTTATTGCCAGTGTAGCACGTTGCAGGAGTAACATCAAATACAATCGTATTAGGGTCAACTACCGTAACCGCTGAACTAAAATCAGAACAATTATTACTGTCCTGTGCTCGTATAATATAATCTCCAGCAACCGTAATATTGCTAAATATCGTATTGTTACCATTGGTAATAAAATCGTAACCTGCAATCACATTTCCTAAATCATCTTCTAACTGATACTCATACGTAGGGGTTCCACCAGTAGCGCTAGCTGTAATTGTTGCGCCAGAGTTGCATGTAATTTCTGTTGTGACGTTACCAGAAGCATTTAGTGCCGCTGGTTCTGTAAGTATTTGGTTTAAAGGAACTGTACAAACGGTTGGGCTGTTTACATCCCTAACTACGATGTTATGGGTTTGGGCGTTTAAACCTGTAATCTGTTGAGGTGTGGTAAACGGACCTTGAAAGGTGCCGCCATTTACACTGTATTCAAAACCACCCGCGCCATAATTTGATGCGTCAATTGTGATACTACCGGAAGCATCTGCGTTACAATCTAAATTCTCAAATGTGGCTACACTTGCTTCAAAAGCATTACCATCCGAAACAATTACTGTAGTATCTACATGACAATCTGTACTGTATGTGACTCTAAGTGTATATGAGCCCACCGCAATAGTATTGAATGAAGCAGCTCCTACTCCCGGGCCTTGCGAAATACCATCCAAAATGTAAATGTAGGAGCTGTCGTTCGGCATTATAGTTACATTTCCTGTTCCATCACAATTATAATCAACTATGTAGTCTACCGTAGGAGCCATAGGCAATGGGTCTATGGTGACATCCCCTATGGTAATGAAACAACCTGTTGCATTAGCGTCTCGAACTCTTATGGAATAGCTGCCGTCGTCCAAATTCGTAAATAGGTGTCCTCCCGTCGTACTAGTCGTCCAAGTACTTCCATTGATGCTATATTGATAATCTCCAGAACCTCCGGTTGTAGCGGTTACGCTACCCACAGAAATTTGCCCTAGTTGCGCACAGGTATACTCCAGAGTTTGGACAGCCTCCGCTACCAATTCAATAGGTTCGTCCACATCTATATTTTGTATTGTGGATTCACACAGATTAGCATCCCGTACTCGTACTGCGTATGTTGCCGCACTAAGGTTAAGAAAATTAGTTCCGGTCAGATACGTTGTACCACCATCAATACTATAGCTAAACGGTGCTTGTCCGCCAGAATTTACCACTATTGTTATAGCTCCATCAGAACCACCAAAGCAACGAACATCTGTTGGTGTTGGGGTGAAGTTTAAAGGTGGGTCTTGAGTTACCGTAATTGCAAAAGAAGCTTCACAAAAACCTGAAACTGTATCTCCGTTATCGTCCCTTACATAAACATCATAGTTGCCAGCAGTAAAACCAGTTATTGGATTGGTCGTGTTAAAACTTGCATCGGTAGGTGTATTACCGCTTGAAACTATCGAATATACATAATTCCCATCTCCACCGTTAGCCGTAATCGTTATTGGGGCATCTGTATCACAAGCAGAAATATTAGGTACTGTTGCAGAAACCGTCAGCTGCGCTTCTATAGTTACTGTTTGCGTTGCCAAGGTGACCGGGCAACCAGATTGATCTCTAACATCAATATCATAAATACCGCTTGAAAGTCCGTTAAATGTATATGTGGTTGCTGATGAAGGTGTTGGTGTTAACCATGGCCCTGCATTAACTCTAAATTGATATCCTCCATTACCATCGGTAACGTCAACTTGAATACTGGCGCTATTACCCCCAGTATAACATAAGGTTTCGGTAATGTTGAAAGCAACTGGATCTAAGGGCGCAATAGTTAATGGTGTAGCAGCTTCTTCACAAGTATTTGAATCTCTTGCTCTAACCACATAAGTTCCGTCAGAAAGACCTGAGAAAACTCGATTATTTCCATTAGTTGTAAAGTCGAAAAGCCCAATAATAACACCACTATTATCTTCTAATTGATACACAAAGGTTGGTGTTCCACCTGAAGCGTTGGCTGTAATACTGGCATCATTATTACACGTCAAAGCTGTTGTGATACTTGAAGTTACAACAACTGCACTAGGTTCAGTAATCGTTCGGGTTACCGACGTTGTACAGGTAATTTCATCTGCTTTTCTTATAAATACCGTTTGGCTACCCGCACCAAAAACTGGATTGGTTGTTACCGAGGAACTTGTTGATGGAATCCATGTTGACTGGTTGTCTTCAGAATATTCAAACCCTGCGGTAGCATCAAAATTCTCAATTGAAAAGGTTATGGTACCATCAGAAAGGCCGTTGCAAGAAACATTTGTTGCGCTTTGAAACGAGCTTGAGAAAACTCTACCCGCTTCTACAGTAACAGGAGTTTCTACAAAGAGTTCGCATACCTCAGGAACCTGAAATATTTCAATATCATCCAACGCTAAATCATTACCGCTATTTCCAGAAATCTCCGAACGAATTACAAACTCTAGATTGGTGTTGGCTCCCGGATCAAAATCAGTGGTAAACAATTCCCAATCATCTGGTCCTGTATTTTTTGGTATCTGTCCTGTTCTAATGGATTGGATTACAACTCCGCCCATGGTTCTTATTTCAATGGTCAAATCGGGGTTTAACTGAGTGTTTCCTATTAATCCGTTAAGTAAATTAAATATGTACAGATTAATTGTTAATGGTCTATTCGGTATTACATCATTAATAGGTTTTGTGTAAATGATTTGACCAGGACTAGGAGTTCCTACATTAATGACCAAAAAACGGCCATTAGGATCAGCAGGGTTCGTGTGATTATTAGGATTTACCCATGCTCCAAAAGGAGCAACAATCCTGTTGGTTACGCTATATTGAAAATCATTGATGTTTCGGTTTGTATCTCCCCCTCCTGCGGTGCTAGTAGTTTGGTCTTCATAAGCATAGCCAATAGTGTCCGGACTTGGAATAGTTCCGTTTCCTACGCCAAAATCTTCTGATAGTAGAAGGCTTGGTGTCGGAGGTGTTTGTGAAGTATAATACGTAGTTACCGTATATGTGCCAGGAGAAACATCGTTGAACACATTGCTCGTAGGGTCTGGAGTATTTGGAACCCCGTCCAACTCATATCTATAATCATATCCCGTGATACTAGGAGAGGCAGTTATCGTTCCTGAACCATCACAATTATAACCGACCTCAGGTGTTAGCGAAACATTAGGTGGCTCGGGCAAATCTTCCACCGAAACATTCATAGGAAATGAACATGAATCGTCCCGAACCAGTACGGTATAATCGCCTGGAGGTAATAATGAGCTAGGAGTAGTAACCCAAGTGCTGCCGCCATCAAAACTGTATTCGTAGGTGCCAGAACCACCAACAACATTGGTTATTCTTACTTCGCCTCCCATTGGGTTACAAGTAGCGTCTCTAGAAACTCCTGCCGAAGCACTCAATGGAAAGGGTTCGCTTAAACTATATGGCAACGTAATGTCACATCCTGAGCTATCAAGAACCCTTATTTCGTAAGCACCGGCAGAAAGGCCTACAAAGTTAGACGTAGGTTGATACGTAGTACCATTATCGATACTATATTGATAAGGTCCTACCCCGTTAGAAATATTAATTGTCAGCTCCCCGTCTGAATCTCCACTACAAGAAGGCTCTACCTCATCTACAGAATCGATTACTAAAACCCCATTATCGTTTATGGTTACTGGACTGGAAATGCCATAACAGTTGTTCGCATCTAAGACAATAAACTGATATACGCCATTTTCGTTCGGAAAATATTCATCATTTCCATCATCATCCGTATCTCTCCATCCAAATGTAAATGTAGTCTCAACTTGGAAATCATTGGGGTCTATATTATCGATGATTTGCTGTTCTGTAGGAGTTCCACCAGGACTGTGAATCAGTGTTCCATCTTTACTCCATATAGCAAATAGAAAATCTGGATTTCCTTGACCACCGGTTCTCGTCAATTCAATACTTCCGGCCGAACAACCTATATCAGCTAAAGTTATTGCTGAAAGAACAGGGTCCGGGATACGGTTAATCGTTATAGATTGAACATCTACACAACCATCATCTGTTCTGGTTACTATAAAATAGTCATCCGGATTTACATTGTTAAACGTATGGGTGTTATTTGGCTGAGCAGTTTCACTGTCCACCAAAGTACCCCCTGGATGACCAATATATGCAGGAGATGATGGAGCTGCAGTTCCATCATTCAACCTTAGTTCATAACTATAATTAGGAAAGACATTGTTTGCGTTTATTTGTACTGAACCAAGGGAATTGCAATTGGCATCGGTGGTAATTACGTCTACCTGTAGGGCCCTGTTTAGAATTCCAATATCCGGAGTAGTGAATGTACATGCCCCTGGTATAGGATTTCCTGTAGACGGATTTAATTGGACTACTTCTACTCTGTAGGCACCATTGGTGCTGAAATCAAAGCTTGGCCCGTTAGTTGCGCTAAAAGGCACCACAATCGTATTGTTGGCAGCGTTTACCAACTGGTAACCATAGTTACTACCTAAATTGGTGATGGTGATGTTACCCTCCGTTTCACAAACTACGTTTCGTGAAGTATACTGTATGTCTAGATTATTCTGGAATACATCGAAATAGAAACGACTGATACATCCGTTTTGGTATCTAATGGACAAGCGATATTTACCAGCGGTGTCTGCCATAAAATCACTTCCCGTACCTACTTGATTCCATGTACATGTTAAATTTCTATTTAAACAATTTTCTGGTTGAGCAGTGCAACTAGCTTCATCTAATATTTCCCAAGTAAGACTCTGTGCGTCGAAAATATTTACCTGCAATAATTGAGAATCGTTTATGCCGCATAATGCGATTTTTGGGAACTGCGTAGTTCCATCATTACAGTCGACAACAATTTCACCTTGAATATCGTTGGTGCTATTAGCATCTGAGTTACTATCGTTAAAAAAGTCAATTATCGGGTTTGTTTGTGTTGTACCAAAACGTTCAACCGTAATTATTTCCATAAACCCTTTACATGGGTCAGCAATTTGTTTATCTACGATATAGACCCCAGCTTCGGTTACTACAATAGTGCTTGGGTCATTATCCGGATTTCCATCTTGCCCTGTGATATTTACATCTCCCGAATCTATAAGTCCGTCTTCATTTACATCCAAATACCAGACATAATTATCAAATCCATCACCCGAATCTAAAATAACATTATCACCACAGAGTTGTGTCGTCCTTGAAAAGTTACAAGAAGAAAGGTCATCCAACAAAAAATTAGTTGCTCCGGGAGTTACAAACCCACAATTGTCAAAATCGGAAACACTAGGGTCATCTGTAATTACAGCACTATTGATTTCTCCTTGATAAGTAGAATAGGCTAAATTTTGGACTACGTCTGTACAGGCGTCTACAAAATCAAAACAGTTTTCGGCTACCCTTACCCTCATACGTATAGTATAGGTTGGCCTTCCCATAATTACCAAGTCATCGGGTATGTTAAATGTAATTTCATTTGTGGCGGCATTTACAGTATGGGTAACGCCTGGCGCACTACTAATGTCTACGCTTGTAAACGCTGTATTGACAGGTAATACGTCCCTTATAGTATATCCTGCTGCGTTATCGTTGCCCAAGTTTCTAAAAGAAAGCACATAGTCAAGGGTCTGCCCTAAATTTACACCAGCACCAGTAATATCATTACCAGCGATATCCTCTACTCTTTTTTCAAGAACAATATTTGGCTCAATAATTTCTACCGAAAATGTGGCCAAAAATGGGCCGTACCCATCTCCGTTGGAGGTAAAACGCAAAGTTGCCCCGGATTCATCATTGGGCAGTACGGTTTCACTTGGATTGTTCAAGTTAAAAAGGTCCAAATCTGTACCTAACGTATTTGTGCCAAAAGGGGTACGCGTAGAAACCTCAGCCCCGTTCAAGGTTATAGTAGAATTGAAAAAATTATTGGCCGGATTTAGTCCCGTTGTAAGATTCGTAAAAGTAGAGCCAGAATTAAGGTCTGCCCGTATGAAAAAGCGGTCGTTTCGTATACCTCTATCACCTTCCAAAGCACCCACACCAACTCTTGCTCTAACTGGAAAAGGCGCTGGAAGTGTTCTAAATCCATCTATATCCACGTCTACATTGCCCACTGCTCCAGAAAGACCTGCGTAACCGTCGAAGGTTGATATAAATTTTCCTGATTCATTTGGATTCTCATAAATAATAACCATCACCCAACCCGCAGAACTTGAACCATTTCTCCTGCCTCTTGTTGCCCTAACGTTCGCCGCTGTATACTCTCCATATGGATTAGGGTTAGAACGTACTAAATCCGTAATGTTTTTATAACATATAACTGGGCCATCCTTTGCAAAAACAGTAGGGTTCAAGGGCTGGTATCCATTCATGATGATATCATCTTCTTGCCCAGCAGGGTCGGGGTTGTTGTCTGCTATTAAATCTACATAAGTTCCTCCTGGAACCCTAAACTTTATCTCGTTCCACTCCTCTATTCTTGGTGTCCCGTTAAACTGTGCGCCACCGTCCGTACTGCGCTCATTCGGATAGGTTCCTGCCCAATATAGTCCTGCATATCTTACCAGAGAACAGTCAGGGTCAGCTACGTTAAGTTCTGCACTACTTGAGCTAAATGTTGTGGGGTCAGTATCGATATCGATATACTCCATCCACAAAGAATTGTTATTCTGCGTACCATTATAAGGATCATTCGCCTGTGATGGGTTGGATTCAGATGCTCTATTTAAAATATTATTCCCAACAAAAATAATATCGCCTCTAACCTCCATGTTACCTCCGGTTAATCTCGGCGTAAATGGAACATATTCTTGAGCATTACTTTGAGAGATTCCGAAGAAACAAATAATGCCTACCAAAAATACAAGTTTTACAATAGTCGGTTTCATAAATTTAGCAGATTTAATAGTATCAAATAATATGAACATCTTGGTCATTTGTTTGGACATTGCAATTAGTCATTGTAAAATTGTGACAAATTCGAATTTCCCAATAACAAATATTCACTATAGTAATTAAGTAAGAAATTTATTGTTGTTATATGATCCATTTCTGTTGTGAAACAGCCATTAGAATGGGTTTGATTTCATTGAAAAGCCTGTTGCTTAGTATCTTTAACAGTAATTCAATGGTATTTGTATTTCCTCTTATGAGGTAAATACGTATACTTTTGCGGACAAATAATAATTGGAGAGTAGGAAGTGAATTTAATTTTCAATTTGAAATTACTGATTAAAACCTTTATAAATAGGTAAAATAAAAAGCTGGTGGCTATTTCTCAAAACGGCATTGATAACTAGTACTTGTCTTTTATTAAAGCCATTGATTTAGGCACTTTACAAGTAGTCAAAAGCTTAGCGATTTAGGCTATAATAATATATGTTTTATGAAGCAACTATTCAAAAGCCTATCATTATTCGAATTTCAGGAGCAATTTCCTAAGCAGGATTAATTACCCCGCTATTAGGCTAAAATGAAATGACAGGAAGGCTATTCTTGCCACAAATGTGGGCACGACCGATATTGCTAAGGCATCCTACATACTTATTCCCGTTATTGTACCTGTTTTAACTCTGTGGAATCAGCTACTGCAAAATACTGTCTTCCATTAGGTCAAGTTTAATCTGTTCATAGCATTTTACATTCTATAATTTGTCAGTACGAACAAAAAAGGAATTACCATTACTCAACTTAGCGGTAAACTATACCTATCCTAGAAAACCAGTTAGGCCTTTAAGCGTAAAGTCACAAAAGCGCTGAAAAGTTCACATGACTACCTTATAGAAGAGCAAGCAGTGGTAAATGAAACTGTCATTTGGGGTCAGGAAATATGGATGAAGCGGCGTCAGAACAAAACCAAGAAACTTGTTTTAATTGCGCTAGAGAAATAGAAAAAAGGGGTAAGCCGTTCATATTTCAGGATCATAGAAAAAGCGGATGGAAAGAAATAGCCCGGGAGATTTTATGAAGTCTTACGTAAAGTCAAGTGCTAGGGTTACCCCTGATAAATGGCCAGGGTATAAGCCTTTAAAAAAAAATTGAAAACCTGAAATAAATATTTTCAGGGGAAAGGAAGACACTTTTCAGATCTCTATAGGGTTATAATGAACCTGTAAGGATAACTAAGGAGATTCCATCACCATGTTACTGATTTACAAGGTTACTTAAATGAATACTGTTATGTGCTCAACCGGAGCTATTTGAAAGAAGGGGGCTGGTAGAGTAAACCTACTGGTTCGGATGGTCAGAGTAGAACCTGTCCTACTAAAAATAGCAGTAATTGAGTCAATAAACCTAAAGATTACTAAATGAAAAGAATATCAACATTAAAATAAACCTAGAAAGCACACAGTCAGGTGGCCTTTAAGCCCTTCTATACCAGCTGCTCATGATTCACACGCATTATCCACATCTTGTCGTTATATGCGTCGTTAAGTTTAGAATAGTACGATATAAGAGCATTGGTCCAAGAATCATGTTTTTTAAGATAAACGTACCTATAATTATTCTTAGGGTTAATAAAATAGCTCGCACTCAACCCGAAAGAATTCAATAATTTCACAAATCGCTTCGCATTGTTAGGATTTGCAAAGACGTTTGCAATAAGATAATAATCAGACCCTACACCATCTATAAGATACGATTTTGGATCTGTGTCGTTAGATGCTACATTATCCTTAACAACAACATTTTTGCTAAGCATATTCGTCTCATATTTAGAGGACTTCTCCTTAATTTTATTTACGTTGTTGGCATAGGCTTTGTTTGTATACTTGTTAGCAACGTTCATGATCCAAGTAGCACCTTCATACATTCCGTTTAGATTAGAATCATGTGCGACCAAAGCTTCCTCAAATGTTTCATATCGTTGCAAGTAAACATATTTCAGTCCGTTATTGGGATTATCAATAAAATCTGCATTGATACCTTTACTAGTTAAGGTGCTCAAGAATCTATCCATATACTTTCCTCCTTTATATACATTGGCTACAACATAATACCCGTCGGTTACATTCGGTAAATCTTTAAACCTTTTACTTTTCACTTTATCCTGTACGTTTTGTAGTTTAGGTCTGTTGACTGCAATGGCCTCTTTTGGTTGTATTTGTTCTTTCTTTCTTTTGGATTGACCATTGCGACGATTGGTATTAGATTCAGCTATCTCTTGCTTTTCAATGGCAGTATTCGTTCTATTGATTGTATTTGCAACTGCTACCGTATTTCGTTTGTATTCATTTTGTGAATTATCAGAATTTAAATCCCTTCCACTATTACTTGAATTTTGAGTTGATGTGATTTCCGTCATGTTATCGTCAAACATAAAAAGCTTCTTGGCCCTTTTTTCCAAATCTGGTCTATCACCATTTGTTTCATTCCGTACCATACGCATCACCATTTCAAAACGGCGTTCCAAATCACCTTGTCGAGTTGTTTCTAATGAGTCTTGACGAAACATTAACTCCTCTATTATTGCATCATTTTCAGCTAATTTTTGCTTCAATTCTTCTATTTCCTCGTTCGTTGTAATATTTTCAGGCACTATGTCATTCATAACTAAATCATCTTCATAATCATCCTCCAGCATTACCCGGTCTTCTGTAAGGTTTGGAGAGAAAGAATATGCAAAAGAGATTTCATGGGTTAGTCCAAAATTGTCAAAATTGTTAGACAATCCTTTTTCCATAGTATACCCTAATGAAATTCTACGGTTAAGGTTAAAACCAACACCAGCGGCTGCACCATAAAAACTATCGTACCCAGCTTGAATCCATCCTAATTTAGGAAGGTCTAAAATTAAACTTCCACCCAACGTAACATCTTCTTCACCCACTTTTCTAACTCTTGTCAATGGCATTAGTCGACCTTCTTCAAAAATTCCTGTTTGATTTTCAAACTGATGGGTATATTGTAAGTGGCCAGAAAAGGTTTTATCCTTAAATTCAGTTAGAGACTCACTTGTTTTAATATTATAATCGAATAAATTTTCTGCGAACACCCCTATGTCAAACTTGCCATAAGAAAGGTTGAAACCAGGTTGAAATGAAATTAGGTTTTGATCTTGCAAACCAGCTAAAAAAGGATCTTCTTCAACTGTTGAAGCTCTACTTTGATCAAAGCCACTTTGGTAGTAAGATACATTTGCACCAAAGGTAAAGTTGCTTTTATCATTTAGCTTTATTCCGTAAGCGTAGTTGGCCAAGACTCCAAAATTACTAAGCGTACCCAAACGTTGGGAGTACAGACTAAGGCCTAAACCAGTTTTATCGCTAATACGACCACTATAGCTTAAAAAATAGTTTTGATTGTTATCATCAAATTGTACCGATTGGTTTCGGTGTAGCAAATTGATATAGGACTTATCTTCCCTTACGGTTGAAAAGGTTGGGTTGATTAAAAACCTGTTATACTTTAATAGGTTCTGTGCAGGAACATCATAAGATACAAATGGGTTTTCCTCTTGCCCGCTAACCTTTACAGTAGCAAGCACTAATAACAATAGATATAAAACACTTTTTTTTAGCATGACGAGCTTAACGTATTACTGTGATAGTACCCTGTTTGAGTACTTCACTAGCGTTCCTTATCTTGTAATAGAACACCATATTTTGTTTCGTGAACGCAGTTGCTGACTGCGGCCAATTATTTTTATAACCAAATTCATTAATAATTTCTTGACCCTGTTCGTTATAAATAATCACATTTACATCTTCTTTATTAGAATATGAATTCGGGATTACCCATTGATCATTAATACCATCTCCATTGACTGTAATTACATTAGGAACCCTGAATGTGTCTAATAACGTTACTTCCAATTGTCTTATTATTTCACAATTATCTATCGAAGCAATTAGCGTATAACTACCTGCCTCAGAAAAAGTAACACTATCAGAATTGCTAAGTTCTATAGAATTGGAATCCAACCATCTGAAGGCTGAACCTCCGCTAGCAGTTACCGTTTTGGTAGTGCCTCCTGTTATAACGATTTCTGTGCCTGGATCAAGCGTAATTAGATTTTCATCTAAGGGAGAAATAATAATTTCATTTGAACGTAAAGAACAACCATCTCTGTCCAAAACTAATCGATATGTTCCTGGGGTGGATACATTAAAAGATAGGTCTGTTGTATTAATCGAAGAACCATCTAGTTGCCATTCAAAGCTAGTTGCGCTTAAATCTGTAGCTGTCGTTAATGTAATCGTTTCACCTAAAGAACAATATACTGTCCCAGAACTAGTGATAGCAACTATTTCATTAGTTAGAAGTTTTATCGACAATGTATTAGAACTTTCATTGAACGTTTCAATTGTTGCGGTCAAAAGATAGCTTCCGTTTTCAGCATTTGAAGCCAGGCTAATATTCTTGCTATTGGCACCACCTATATTTACACCGTCTTTTTTCCATTGATAGGAAAAAACATTAATCAATGCACTAGTAACATCTGTAACAGTGCCATCGGACGCTACGGCACCTATCGTTTGTACACTAAGTGTCGTATTAGTCGATTCACATACAGCATACGCATCGGTATAATCAATAGTCATCTCAAAAGAAGTTGGTAAAACAAGGGTTGTGGTTTCTGATTTTTTTGAAGTGATTGCGCAAGAGCCTCCTGTTTGTGAAACTTCTGCATAATACTGTCCTGCTTCTGTAGCGCTTAGCGTACTATTTGTTTCACTCGCTATCTCTACATCGTCTTTGAACCATTTAAAGCTTGGTGTATTTGCAGTTGTAGTAATCGATAAACTTTGTGTTTGCGATGGTAATAAAATTAAATTGATATCATTATCAACAGTTACCGTATAGGCCTCTGCATTCGTTATCGTTACTACTGCTGATTGTTCATTACATATTCCTGTCCCGGCAATCTCAACAACATAATCTCCTTCAAACCCAGTAGTGGATGCGTTAACAGTATACGAAGTTCCCATAGCGCCTAAAATAGCCGCACCATCTTTATACCATTGGTAATTCCAATCAGTTTCCGTTTTATTAATACTTAATGTTTCGGCATCTGTACTACAAAGAGATGTATTAGTTGGGTTGGTAATTGCAATTCCGTTTCCTGATGCACCTATGTTTACATCAACAATATTAGAATCTGTATTTCCTGATCCCGTACAAATAGGACCGTAATCGACATAGGCATTATACATACCTGTTTGAGTAACAGAAAGTGTATGTCCTTTTTCTCCGACAATTTCAGTACCACTACGATACCAAATATACTGATAGGTTTCAGGATTACTAATATTATCTACCTGTAATGAAATTGGTCCTGTACTACACACACTGCCAGGAGGAACCCCGTCACCTGTTTCGCTAATGTTAAGACTACTGGTGACATCCATGTAGTACATGTTAAAAGTTGGAGAAGCCGTACCCACCTTTACAGGGTCGGTACTACGTACTCGCATCTTATACCCCTGACCTCTTGTAGTGGTTGGAATTGAAAAACTAACATCAAAATTATTAACAGAATTTTGATCCGTTATTGTCAGCAAAGTTTCAGTACTTGTAAAGCTACCATTGGCATCCGACAGTTCTAAAACAAAATCGTTTCCCGTATTCACGGTTCCTGCCCAGGTAATGTTGACATAATATTCATTGAACCCGCCATTTCCAGCACAAACTGCTGTCCAAGGCGAATTACCTGCTAAATTGGGGTTATCTGCTGGTTCTGGTGCGTTTATTACTATTGCCTGTGACATTAACTGTGTGACACTAAAAAGCATACATATTACGCTAAAAACGAAATTTTTGGTAAAAGTTTTCATAAGTATTTGTAGTTATGGGGCCACTACGGTTGAAAAGTCGGTTAATAACATTTTTGTTTCGCCGTCAATTCATAGTCAAATATGTTATTTATAACGGTGAAATGGAATTTATTGTTGTCGGAAGGAACATTTATGTTGTGAAACTCATTTAAAATAAGGTGTATTTATTTTAAACCTCCTAGTTCAGGCAATTTTGCTACTTTTGTAGACTGAAATAAAACGACATGAGCGAGACATCAAAGTCTTTGAATTTTATAGAACAACTTGTAGAGGAAGACTTAGAGAATGGGTATACCAGAGACGAACTTCGTTTTCGTTTTCCACCAGAGCCCAATGGTTATCTGCACATTGGACACGCCAGTTCTATTTGCCTGAATTTTGGGTTAGGGCTACGCTACAATGCCCCTGTTAACCTAAGGTTTGATGATACCAACCCGGCAAAAGAGGAACAAGAGTATGTAGATGCCATTAAAAAAGATGTGGAATGGTTAGGCTTTAAGTGGGATACCGAACGGTATGCCTCAGATTATTTCCAGCAACTTCATGATTGGGCAGTTCATTTAATTAAAGATGGCAAGGCCTATGTAGATGACCAATCATCTGAAGACATGGCAGAACAAAAAGGTACGCCAACGGAACCAGGGGTCAATGGTCCAAATCGAAATCGCACCGTTGAAGAGAATCTTACCCTGTTCGAAAAAATGAAAAGTGGAGAATTCAAAGAAGGCACTCATGTTCTGCGGGCTAAAATCGATATGGCCTCAGCGAATATGTTAATGAGGGATCCAATTATGTATAGAATACTTCATAAAGCTCATCACCGTACTAATACCGATTGGTGTATTTATCCTATGTACGACTGGACTCATGGGGAAAGTGACTATATCGAACAAGTTTCGCACTCGTTTTGTACGTTAGAATTTGCAATGCACCGTGAGCTCTACGATTGGTTTCTAGATCAAGTATATACTACTAAAAACATACGCCCTAAACAACGTGAATTTGCGCGACGCAACTTAAGCCACACTATCGTTAGTAAACGTAAATTACTACAATTGGTAGAACAAGGACATGTTACCGGATGGGATGACCCAAGAATGCCAACCATCTCAGGGTTGCGTAGAAGGGGGTATACCTCAGAATCCATTCGAAATTTCGTTGATACAATAGGTATTGCAAAACGAGATAATCTAATTGATGTATCCCTACTTGAATTCAATATTCGCGAACATTTGAATAAAACCACCCATAGGGTAATGGGTGTTTTGAATCCGTTAAAATTGGTAATCACCAATTATCAAGAAGGTGAAACTGAATGGCTGGAAGCTGAAAACTCACCAGAAGATGAAACCGCAGGTTCAAGAGAATTGCCTTTCTCTAGGGAATTATATATCGAACAAGAAGATTTTAAGGAAGCTGCAAACAAGAAATTCTTCCGTTTAAAATTGGGTGGAGAAGTTCGTTTAAAAAACGGTTACATCATTAAGGCTGAGTCTTGCACCAAAGATACCGAAGGGAATATTATAGAGGTTCAATGTACGTATGACCCAAAAAGTAAGAGTGGCAGTGGTACAGAAGAAAGTTTGCGTCGAGTAAAAGGCACCTTGCATTGGGTTTCTATAGCACATGCAGTTCCAACAGAAATTCGCTTGTATGATCGCCTTTTTACAGATGAGAGTCCAGATACACATAAAGACAAAGATTTCTTAGATTTTATAAATCCAGATTCTTTAAGTGTTATTACAGGATATGTTGAACCTGCACTCAAAAACGCAAAATCAGGTGATCGTTTTCAATTTCAACGAATCGGATATTTTTGTGTTGATCCTGATACCACTGCAGAAAAACTTATTTTTAATAGAACGGTAGGGTTGAGAGACTCTTGGGCAAAAGTTCAAGAAAAGAAGTAACCTACTTTATTTATAGTGAATTTAGGGTCTACGTTTTAGGTATTGAATACACTACGTAGCATTAAATTTTCTAACACAAAAAAGCCCTTAGAACTCCATCTTAAGGGCTTTTTTGTGTTTTTAAACCACATGTGTGTGGAACGTGTTTTACGTTGTTCCTCGGTTGCTTTAGGGGTTCGTTAAGTAATTTTTGTCCTTAACTCTGAGAACCTAAACAAAAACGCCCAGATACTTAATAGTTTCTGGGCGTTTTTTATGAAATGACATTTTACAACTTTAGTTTACTCTTTCGGTTTTGGTTTTTGCGATTTTTTCATGCTTTCGCCAATCATATTGCTTGCCGTAAAACTAGCCACCATATTATTTAACATATCACTTCCAGCCTGCGGGGAATTTGGCAATAAAATTAAATTGGTATTCGTGGCTTCTCCTATGCTTTGTAACGTGTCGTAATGTTGCGTAACTACAATCAACGCAGAAGCCTCTTGTGAATTAATGCCGACCTTGTTCAGTACCTCAACAGATTCTTCCAACCCACGAGCAATCTCTCTTCTTTGGTCTGCAATACCCATTCCTTGTAAACGTTTACTTTCAGCTTCAGCCTTTGCCTTTTCAACTATTAATATACGGGCAGCATCACCTTCAAACTGTGCGGCTGTTTTTTGTCGCTCAGATGCATTTATACGGTTCATGGCCTCTTTAACTTGGGCGTCAGGGTCAATATCAGTTACCAATGTTTTAATGATATCAAATCCATAATCCAACATTGCCTCTTGCAGTTCAGATTTAACAGCAATTGCAATGTCATTTTTCCTTACAAAAACATCATCTAATTTCATTTTTGGCACTTCTGCCCGTACCACATCAAACACGTACGATGTAATTTGTTCATGGGGATATTCCAATTTATAAAAAGCGTCATACACTTTTTCCCTAATGACTACATATTGAACAGAAACCTTTATTTTGACAAAAACATCATCAAGCGTTTTCGTTTCTATAATCACATCTAACTGTTGAATTTTTAAACCAACTCGTGCGGCAATTCGTTGTGCAAACGGAATTTTAAATTGAATACCTGAATGACGTACACTCGTGAACCTTCCAAACGTTTCAATTAAAACAGCCGTCTGCTGTTTTACAATAAATACTCCTGAAAGGACTGTAATAATCACAAAAATTACGATTGGAATCCAAATGAACGCTCCCATGGTGTTTTGATTTTATAGTTAATATTGAAAGATAGTAAAAGCCTTCTTAGCATTGGTAGCAATTTATTGCTAATTGTTACAGTAACAATGAACAAAGTACTATCAAAAAAACCTAAAAATCATGGTGAAAGCATGGGAAATTCATCAGATTATAACCTCTCACATATATCTTATCTAAAAAAAGTGCCCTCTATTATTGTTTGTTCTTTTATTATAAAAGTTACCTTTAAATCAAGTTACAACTATAAAAAGATATTAAATGTTAGTTTCCATAAATCCGAAATTACCAATGCGGAACAAGGCTGTTACTAGAGATTATTATATTAATTTTCTAGGATTTAATGAATTTGGAACTACTGATTATCCTGAGTATTTAATGGTTGAAAAAGACAATATTCAAATTCATTTTTTCTTATTTAAGGGACTAGACACACTAGAAAATTATGGTCAGCTCTATATTAGAACAAATCAAACAGACACAGTATACCGATTGTTATCAAAAAACAAGGTGCCTATTCATCCTAATGGAAAACTAGAGGTTAAACCATGGGGTCAAAAGGAATTTTCTTTAGTAGACCCCGACAGTAACTTATTGACCTTTGGTCAGACATTTCCCTAAATTAAACAACTCGTTTACACATCATTGTTGTTAATGTTCTATTTCCTCAAATTTCAGATGTTACATTTCTAGCTCATTACCATGATAAAAAAAAGGCAGCCCCGTTTAGAGCTGCCTTGGTTTATGCAAAATAAAATCTACTTTATTCCTTAAACGTCATAACGGTCAAGGTTCATAACCTTAGTCCATGTTTTTACAAAATCGCGAACAAACTTTCGTTTCGCATCTTCCGTACCATATACTTCGGCCAACGCACGTAGTTCAGAATTAGAACCAAATATTAAGTCTGCTCTTGTACCTGTCCATTTTACGTTTCCTGTTTTACGATTTCTACCTTCGAATACAGTATCATCATCGGAAGTCGCTTTCCAAGTAGTTCCCATATCCAAAAGATTAACAAAGAAATCATTTGTCAACGCACCTGGATTGTCGGTAAAAACCCCATGTTTAGAACCGTCAAAATTCGTGCCTAATACCCTTAGACCTCCCACTAAAACAGTCATTTCAGGAGCGGTTAACGAAAGAAGGTTTGCTCTATCAACCAGCAATTCTTCAGCCTTCACAGAGTATTTACGTTTGGTATAATTGCGGAAGCCATCAGCAATAGGTTCTAATGCATCAAAGGATTCAATATCTGTCATTTCTTGGGTAGCATCGGTACGACCTGCTGTAAAAGCTACATTAGCATCATATCCTGCAGCCTTAGCGGCCTTTTCAACAGCAGCTGTGCCTGCCAAAACAACTAAATCTGCTAAAGAAACTTTCTTTTTGCCAGATTGACTATCACTAAATTCTTTTTGAATCCTTTCTAATGTATTGATAACCTTTGACAATTGTGCTGGGTTATTAACTTTCCAATCTTTTTGAGGAGCTAAACGAATACGGCCCCCATTAGCGCCACCACGTTTATCAGATTCCCTAAATGTGGAAGCAGAAGCCCATGCAGCAGAAACCAACTCTGAAGTGGATAGGCCTGAAGCTAAAATGCTCGTTTTTAATTGCTCAATATCAGTATCATTTACCAATTCAAAATTAACATTGGGCACAGGATCTTGCCATAGTAATTCCTCTTGTGGAACTTCTGAACCTAAATAACGATTGACAGGTCCCATATCACGGTGCGTTAACTTATACCACGCCCGGGCATACGCATCTTTAAATTCATCAGGGTTTTCTAAAAAGTTTCTTGAGATTTTTTCATATTCTGGATCAATGCGAAGCGAAAGGTCCGTAACCAACATAAAGGGTTGATGGGTCTTACCTTCAATATGTGCGTCTGGCACACTACCTGCTCCCTCATCACCTACTGGTTTAAATTGCCAAGCACCTGCAGGACTCTTGGTCAACTCCCATTCAAAACCAAAAAGGTTTTCAAAGTATTTATGACTCCATTGCGTAGGACTCTGTGTCCAGGCTCCTTCAAGTCCACTAGTAATTGTATCTGCTCCTACACCTGATTTGTAACTATTTCTCCATCCTAAACCTTGCTCGGTAATATCGGCTGCGGCCGGTTCATCAGAAACATAATCATCTGGGTTTGCAGCCCCATGAGTTTTGCCAAAGGTATGACCACCTGCAATTAAGGCAACCGTCTCGTAATCATTCATCGCCATTCGCTTGAACGTCTGCCTGATGTAGTGTGCAGCCTCTAATGGATCTGGGTTTGCATTATGTCCTTCAGGATTAACATAGATTAAACCCATATGTGCAGCACCTAAGGGATTTTCTAATTCACTGCCATCTTCATCATATCGCTTATTATTCCCTAACCACTCTGTTTCTGAGCCCCAATAAATATCTTCTTCTGGTTGCCAAATATCTTCACGACCTCCCGCAAAACCAAACATTGGTAATCCCATACTTTCGTGAGCGACATTACCGGTTAATATTATTAAATCTGCCCAAGAAATCTTTCTACCATATTTTTGTTTGATGGGCCATAATAATAACCTAGCCTTATCCAAATTCGCATTGTCGGGCCAACTATTCAATGGTGTAAAACGTTGATTTCCAGAACTAGCTCCACCCCTGCCATCCGCAATACGGTAGGTGCCTGCGCTATGCCACGCCATACGAATAAAGAAAGGTCCATAATGCCCATAATCTGCAGGCCACCAATCTTGACTATTTGTCATAAGATCCGTTAAATCCTTTTTAACAGCTGCCAAATCCAAAGATTTAAACTCTTCCACATAGTTAAAATCATCATCCATTGGATCTGCTTTCTTTGAATGCAGTCTCAGAATATTCAGATTCAACATGTTTGGCCACCAATCTTTGATAGATGTACCGCCGCCTGCTGCCTGATTTAACTCACCATTCAAAAATGGACAATCTGCTGCTGAAGATTCATTTACATCCAAAGCTTCTCCTTTTCCGTTGTTATTGCTCATTAGTATATTATTTATAAGGTTGTTTTTTAGTTGAATAGTAAATTTATAAATATTTTGTTTATTAAAATATCATTATCGATAGATAAAACCTATGGCGTGTTTTCAAACTTAATCAACCCTTCTATTATCGAATTATCAAGTGACATTTTATTCTTCCATAATTTTTTCGATATCCTAAATTTTCTTCTTTAATTGAGATTTTAGAAAGGAGAAAGATTCTTTATTAATACATTAGCGATACCAACTAAAACCTTTCGCAATGCTCTGTAAATCATCTTTAACAGCTTTATCCAAAATTTCCACTTTTTTAATAAGCTTTGGTACACGTGCTTACTCTTTAATACCGTTTTGTTCCGCTTTGTTATTGTTTCTAATTGGAACATCTAAAATACACGCACAAAATATACCAAATCCTAATGATGTGATAGGTTTTGAAATAGGGTCCGATTTTCATTTGGCCACTTACCAACAATCCATTACATACTTTAAAAAGCTAGCCGAAGCAAGTGACTTGGTGGAAATGCGCTATGCTGGCAAAACCTCAGAAGGTAGGGACTGGAACTATGTGTTGATATCATCACCCGAAAACCTTAAAAAGGTTGAGCATTATAAATCGATTTCACAACAACTTGCTCACCCACAGGGGCTAAGTCGAGAAATGGCAAAACAACTTGCTGAAGAAGGGAAAGCGATT
Source organism: Maribacter sp. ACAM166 (assembly GCF_005771495.1). Taxonomy (GTDB): domain Bacteria; phylum Bacteroidota; class Bacteroidia; order Flavobacteriales; family Flavobacteriaceae; genus Maribacter. The sequence continues at coordinate 45,846 of NZ_VAUW01000006.1, read as the reverse complement.
GTTGATATAAGCGGTGGATTACATGCCTCTGAAGTTGCGGGTGCACAGCACATTATTACGTTAGCCCACGAATTGGTAAGCAAGGCAGATGAAAAGAAGTTCAAGGTCATTTTAGATAATGTCATTCTTGTGTTATGGCCCTCCCTTAATCCTGATGGACAAGATATCATTGCAAATTGGTACTTGGGTAATGTTGGAACACCGTATGAAACAGCACCAACACCCTGGTTGTATCAAAAGTATGTTGGTCATGATAATAATCGTGATGCCTATATGTTGAATCAATTAGAGTCTCGGGTGGTAGGCCGAACATGGCGCGAATGGGAGCCAAGCATCATTCATGTTCACCATCAATCCTCCCCATTTCCCACACGTATTTGGTTGCCTCCTTTTGCTGAACCAATTGCCCCACAAACTCCCCCAATAGTTGCCCGTGAAGTTAATATGATCGGAATGGCAATAGCGCAGGAACTTGAAACTGAAGGACTGCCGGGTGCCGTGCATATGGGCAAAGGTTTTGACGCTTGGTACCCAGGTTACATAGACTATATGCCTGTTATGCAAAACATCCCCTCTTTTTGGACAGAAACTGCACTCTACCGATTCGCAACACCACACCTTTACACTATACGTGATTTCCCAAAAGATAGGGCCGACTTAAGGGTAGAGTCTCTTTATTCAAGCCCATGGAAAGGTGGCTGGTGGCGATTAAAAGATGCCATGCAATATATGCAGACCGCTTCTATTGCAGTTTTAGACTATGCCTCGAAATACAAAGAGACACTCCTATTTAACAAATATCAATCGGGCATTGGTGTTATAGAAAAATACAAGCAAGAACCCCCATATGCGTATTTCATAAAACAAAAGCAACGGGATCCCGTTCGCCCAGTGGAATTACTAAGAAGATTAGCTTTTAATGGTGTTAAAATTTCTCAGTTAGATAAAGCAATTCTTTTTGAAGGCATGAATTATCCAAAGGGAACTTGGGTAATACCTATGGCCCAAGAATTTGGTGAGTTGGTGCGCCAGTTAATGGATGTTCAAGAATACCCAGATTTGAGAGAATCACCAGATGGACCTTTAGAACAACCTTATGATGCAGCCGGTTGGACCTTACCCTATCAAATGGAATTAGAAGTGATTGCGGCGATGTCTCCTTTAACAGAAGCGCTTAACGAAGCGTTAATTCCGGTAAAAGGCATCGCTTTAGATGCTGACCAAGAGGGACAAGGAGACCTTAGTAAGGTTGATTTTGTTGGTGGAGCCGGTTTTAATACAAATGAAGTTGCAGCAGGCATTGTGCCTTTGCCAGGTTCAGTTAAAGGGAGTGGTGGAACGTTATTTTTAAATCCTAAAGAGAATAATACATTTAGGGTGGTTGGAGAAGCAATGAATAAAGGCTTGCCACTACTCTATGATTCAAAAACGCAATCATATGGTATTAAAAATGCAAATCGTTCACAAATTCAAACATGGATAAAAGAGTACGCCGTTAATGGTTTGCTTAGGTCTAGTTCATCCAAAACAAAACTTACATCGCGAATTGCGGTTTACGACCCTTGGACGGCGAGTATGGATATGGGTTGGACAAGGTGGCTTTTAGATAGTTTTGGAATTCCGTATACTATAATTAGGAATACCGATGTTGTCAATGGTACGTTGAATGATCGGTTTGATGTAATTCTAATGGCTTCAGAAGGACCTGGCGTTATTGAAAACGGTTTTCAAAAAGGAATGGCGCCCCCACAATATGCAGGTGGACTTAGCGGAAAAGGTACTCGTAACATTGAATCATTTGTAAGCGAAGGTGGAACATTGGTCTGTCTTAATAAAAGCAGTGATTTTGCCATTAACGCTCTTCACTTACCGGTAAGAAACAATATTAAAGATGTAGAAAGAAGCGCATTTTTCACTGGAGGTTCAATCATGGAAGTAGAAAACAATAACCAACATCCTGTAATGGCCGGAATGCCCGAAAAATCAAGTGTTTTTGTATTTGATAGTCCGGTATTTCAAACCAAAGAAGGTTTTAAAGGCGAGGTTCTTGCTCGGTATCAAGAAAAAGGCTCGCCCCTCTTATCCGGTTATTTAGTTGGCGAAGAATATATGAACAACAATGCGGCAGCTTTAGATGTTCACTATAAAAAAGGTCACGTAGTGCTCTTTGGCTTTCAGCCCCAATGGCGAGGACAACCAATGGGTACCTATCGTTCATTATTCAACGCGCTATTTTATGCTAATGACATTCCAAACAATCATAAAGTTAACGAGGAGTGGTCATCTACTGACGCTATACAACGTGTTGAGGGTGAAAAGGAAGAATAGGTAAGTAACGCACCTATTAAACTTAGCTGAATATACCGTTTTACTTGTGGTGGGTGTGTCCGTTAAAAAGTACCGGTGCAATGAACCTTTTAACTTGAGGGGATACTTAAACACACCCATACCAAACAAAATTGGTTTGTTACTATGCATCGCACATTAGTAGGGGGCGCAGAAGACCCGTTGAATTGGAAAAATAGCACCAACAACCACTCTATTTTAGTGCTAGCTTCGCAGTTACCATTTTGGTGCGAGCGTGTTTTGATTGCCTTTAACCATAAAATTCATGCTGATTTCAATTAAAATAATAAAATTAGACTGAATAGTATAAAATACAATAAAAACGAGGCCGTTTCTAAACAGAATGGGAAAGTGAAATTCTAAATTTAACTTCCCGTACTCCCTACAGTACACGGCAAACCATATCTAGTATCAAACACAACAATTAATGGTGTTAAACCCAAGTCTTTTAACAATTTCTTTTATATCGATCTTTTTTAATCTACCTATATTGCGCAGCAAGTTTGGTTTATGAGAAAGGGGAAGGATACGAAGAGAAAACGACAAGCAAAATTGCTGCGATGGTTCAGAAAGGTTCATAGAGCTACTGGTGCCGCTCTTTTTATATTTTTCTTTTTCATTTCAATTACCGGACTACTTTTGGGTTGGAAAAAACATAGTGGAGGTATTATCATGTCAAAATCCCATAACGGCACTTCTACGAATCTAAAAGATTGGTTGCCTTTAGATAGTCTGCATACTTTGGCGAATTCATATCTTCTAGAAACTGTTTCAACCGAACTTTCTACCGAAATTGACCGTATTGATGTTCGAAAGGAAAAAGGAATGGTGAAGTTTATATACGCTAATCATTTTTGGGGTCTACAACTTGATGGCGCGACCGGCAACCTACTTCACACTGAGCGTCGTTATTCAGACATAATTGAACATATACATGATGGTTCTATTTTAGATAATTACGTAGGCACCAGTGACAACCAAATCAAAGTATTTTACACTTCTGTTATGGGTATTGCGCTGTTGGTTTTTACTATTACCGGCTTTTGGCTCTGGTATGGCCCTAAACGCATGAGAAGAAATAATAGTGCCACGTAAAAATTAGCTTTAGCTTTGTAGTCTAAAGAACACATGCCAGAAAGATGCAAAGCCCTATAAAAAAAGAAGGTCTAGAAAAACCGAGTTTACATCCACGCAATAAGCACACAGGTCGTTACGATTTAAAGGCCCTCCGCCTAGTAAATCCTGACCTTAAAGAATTCGTCGCCAAAAATAAATATGGCAACCTTTCTATAGATTTTTTTAATCCAATAGCAGTCAAAGCACTTAATAAAGCATTGTTGATTTCCCATTACGGCTTAGAATATTGGGATATACCAGATGGTTTTCTTTGTCCTCCCATCCCTGGGCGAGCAGATTATGTGCATCACATAGCAGATGTTTTAGCGGCTAGCAATGGAGGCGCTGTACCTAAGGGAGAGCAAATAAAATGCTTGGATATCGGTGTGGGCGCAAACTGCGTATACCCAATAATTGGAAATAATACCTACGGATGGTCTTTTATCGCTACGGATATAGACCCCAAAGGAATTGAAGCTGCCAAAAACATTGTCCATTCCAATCCTTCACTTGTCGGCAAGGTAGAATTTAGACTTCAGTCAAAACCTGAACATATTTTCTCTGGGATATTAAACGCAGACGAACAACTAGATTTAACCATATGCAACCCACCGTTTCATGCCACACAAGCGGAAGCCGAAGCGGGAACTTTGCGGAAGCTAAGTAACCTAAAAAAGAAAAGGGTAAAAAAACCCGAACTTAATTTTGGTGGCCAAGGTGGTGAATTATGGACAGATGGTGGTGAGAAACGTTTTGTACTCAACATGATTAATGAAAGTGCCCAGTATTCTAAAAACTGTGCGTGGTTTTCAACATTAGTGTCCAAACAGTCCAACTTACGTTCGTTCTATGATCGGTTGGAAAAAATTGGAGCTACTGAACATAAGACGATCCCAATGGGACACGGGAACAAAATGAGTAGAATCGTTGCCTGGACTTTTTTAAATGAAAAAGAACTGGCGTCTTGGTCAGCCGAAAGATGGCAAAATTCTGTAGAATAATATTTTAGATGTATCCCATACTAAGAAATGATATGCACAACAATCAAGCTTGAAAATAGCTGGAATTACTTTGATGTGCCTGATTTGTTTATAGTGTATTTCAACATATAAATATATTCGTTTCTACATCTGTCCAAATGATATAAAAGCGGCTAAAAATGAATGTAGAAGATTGGATAGGTTTTGCGGGAGTATTTCAAATTTTGTTGGCCTATGTGCTTAACTTAACCGGTAACGCAAGTAACCAATCTACCCTTTTTCTTCTTTTAAATTTCATTGGAGCGAGCATGGCTTGTTTGGCTTCCGTTTTATTGAACTACCTACCCTTTATCATCCTTGAAGGGATTTGGGCATTGGTTTCTTTAGTTACCCTCTTAAAACAGCGCTTACGGTAGGAGAAACAGATTTAGATGTGCTTTTAAAAGGTTTAAAGCCTTAGCTAAACGCTAGAGCATATGTTTTTGTCAATACTACTACTTCAACAGTTATTTCAAGAGAACATATATTTTTCGAATTCAATGAAGCGGAAATAAGTCATAATAATCCTTTCTAAAACAAATACCGATGAGTTTAGTTTTGCTTACGAATTCACAACTTAATGGATAATGCCTAACCGTTCATTCTTCACTTCATGCTATTGCGTTACTACCATCGTTTCAACAGCAGTAAAATAACCCAAAATTAATTATAATGTGGTTGCTGCTTTTCAGCATAATCACATATTTGGCCCTATAGCGATGACCCCCTTAGCGATGAATGTTTTGAAAAGTTTTTTAAAACAACTCTCGATTCAATCACCAAAATAAAAGATTTCGCCTATAGTTTTAACTAATATCGAACGTGGAGATAATACCTTTTTCTAACCTAATTTCTCTAGCGCAACTTTAATTCTGGTGATACTTTCTTCTTTGCCTACCATGCCCATTATATCAAAAATATGTGGGCCTTTCATATCACCTACCAAGAACAAACGCAAAGGTGGCATAACTTTACCAAACGAAAGTTCCTTTTCAGTTATCCATGCCTTTACTAAAGTTTCCAGATTTTCTGATGAAAAATCACCAATGGAATTTAAGGTGTCAATCAAATCATTCATGATATCTTCGGTATCGGCTTTCCATGATTTTTTCGCCGCTTTCGCATTGTAATCCGTTGGTGCTACAAAGAAATAATCGCTCAATTCCCAAAAATCAGAAACGAAAACCGCACGCTCTTTTATAAGAGAAACCACTTTTGTAACATACTCCAAATTTGAATAGTCATCATTCGTAGTGTGCCCTTTTACTGTAGGTAAGAAACTCTCTGCCAACACAGCATCTGAAGTTTGTTGTAAATAATATTGATTATACCATTTAGTTTTTTCTGGGTCAAAACGAGCACCAGACTTGTTTACCCGGTCTAAGCTGAAAGTAGCCACTAGCTCATCTAACGAAAATAATTCTTGTTCCGTGCCTGGATTCCATCCCAATAGGGCTAAGAAATTAATGACCGCTTCCGGAAAATATCCAGCTTCTTTATACCCTTGAGAATCATTCCAAGACAAAGGGAATACAGGGAATCCCATTTTCTCGCCATCACGCTTGCTTAATTTTCCTTTTCCAACAGGCTTCATAATTAATGGTAAGTGTGCAAATTGTGGTGTATCCCATCCGAAAGCATCATACAGTTGTTTATGCAATGCTAAAGAAGGTAACCATTCTTCTCCACGGATAACATGAGTAATTTTCATCAAATGGTCATCTACAATATTTGCCAAGTGATAGGTCGGCATTCCATCACTTTTAAATAGCACCTTATCATCAAGTACATTAGTGTCTATTTCCATAGACCCACGGATAATGTCGGTCAATTGTAATTTTTCATCCGGTGGGGTTAAAAATCGAATTACATACTCATCCCCATTGTCCAACCGTTTCTGGACATCTTCAGGCATAAGCGATAAAGAATTGTCGAGTTTTAGCCGGTTATGCCAATTATAAATAAATGTCTTTCCTTTTTGTTCGTGGTCCTTTCTGTGAAAATCCAATCGTTCTGAAGTATCAAAAGCGTAATAAGCCTTTCCTTTTTCGATAAGTTTATCGGCGTATTGCTTGTACAACGATTTACGCTCGCTCTGTCTATATGGTCCAAATTCACCTTCTTTTCCAATACCCTCATCAAAAGGAATTCCGCACCAATTCAATGCATCAATAATATATTGTTCAGCTCCTTCAACATACCTGTTTTGATCTGTATCTTCAATACGAAGAATGAAATCACCACCGTGTTTTTTGGCAAATAAATAATTAAACAGCGCGGTACGAACCCCGCCAATATGTAAAGGTCCTGTAGGACTTGGTGCAAAACGAACGCGTACTTTTTGTGACATATGCTTTTTATAAAGGTGCAAAGATACACAACCAACCGTTTTTAAATCTAAAATTGGAAATAGGAATTCGCTCATTACTGTGTAATACTAATTCATTGCTTGCCGTTTCATCAAATTAGTAACACCCTGTTTTAACACATATTTCCCAACAAACATTGGTGATAACCGTTATCTTGGTATAAAAAAAATAATTGCAAGACTATAATCACATATTAAACCGATTAAACCAGTTTATTCAAAAGCATTATTCTCAAGTATTACTTAAAGGGGTTTTACTTTTTTTTGTCTTCGGACTATTGTTTTTGTTAATCATATTAGGGGTAGAATATTTTTTGTGGCTTAGTACTTCAGGCAGAATGATGCTGTTTGGTGTATTTGTCTTGGTTGAAGTTTTCTTATTATTTCGCTACATTCTTACTCCTATTTTCTATCTCTTGCGATTAAAAAAAGGAATTGGGCCAAAAGATGCTGCCACTATGATTGGCAAGCATTTTCCCGAAGTGGGGGATAGGTTGACGAATCTATTGGATCTAGCGGAAGACAAACAGCAGTCGGAATTGTTGTTGGCTAGTATTTCACAACGCTCAAAACAACTGGATTCGATACCATTTTCTAATGCCGTTACTTACAAAGAGGCGATTGGCTACACAAAATATGCAATACCCCCTTTGCTGATATTAGGTTTGCTTTATATCTCCGGCAATTGGAACACGTTTTTTGGCACTTACGAACGTGTAGTTAATTATAACCTAGCTTATGATAAACCCGCTCCTTTCAGATTTGAACTTTTGACATCAAACCTGAATGTTTTGGAGGATGAAGCCTTCACGCTTCAGGTTGCCACAAAGGGCGATATAAGACCCGAAAATGTTTATGTGCATATCGACGGGAAGGATATTCTGCTTCAACAAGAGAATGGGCTTTATATGTATACATTTTCACCTCCAGTAAAAACCACGACATTCAATTTTAAGGCTAATGAAGTTCAATCTCGTAAGTATACCATGACTGCTTTAGAAACTCCCTCAATTGTTGATTTTACGATGGATTTAGCCTATCCTGTCTATCTAAAGAAACGAAGTGAAACAATAAAAAGCACCGGAAACGCAGTAATACCAGAGGGTACAAAAATTACTTGGAAAATTGAAGGAAAAAATACCGATGAGATTAAATTAATAACCAAAGACACTTCCTACCAATTTGTAAAGGCAAAAGATGAGTTCAAATTGGGTCAACGCATTTTTCATAATCTAAATTACCAACTAACTACTTCGAACAAAAACATTAAAGATTATGAGCAATTGTCATATGATTTTAAGGTTATAAAAGATGGGTATCCTACAATTAAAGTAACTCAGGTTCTAGATTCAATAAATTCTAATATATCGTACTTTACGGGTAATGCAACCGATGATTATGGTTTAAGTAAAATAACTGTTACCTATTTCGAAGTAGGGGATAAGAAGTCTGAAAAAACGGTCACCCTTATAAAACCAACTTCGAATTTTGAACAGTTCTATTATACGTTTCCTTCTGGTTTAGAAATCGAAGTTGGAAAAAACTACGGCTTCTACTTTCAGGTAACGGATAATGATGCGATACATAATGGTAAAACAGTGAAAAGTCAAATTTTTAAGCAAGTCCTACTCGATGACAATCAACTAAAAAACAAAGTGCTCGAAGTACAACAATCTCTCATTAAGGATCTGGATAAATCTTTAGAACGTGCGAAGGAGCAAAAAGAAACTTTAGATGAATTAAATCAAAATCAGAAAGAAAAAGGAAGTTTAAATTTTAATGATCAAAATCAGATAAAAGATTTTTTAAAGAAGCAGGAGCGTCAAGAACAATTCATGCAGAAATTCAGCAAAGAGCTTAAAGAAACCTTAGACAAAGGAGAAAAAGACGATAAATTAAACCAATTGTTACAAGAACGATTAGAACGCCAAGAAATAGAGGCGAAAAAGAACGAAAAACTGCTTGAAGAACTGAACAAAATAGCAGATAAAATAAACAAAGAAGAGCTTTCAGAACGGTTAGAAGAACTTGCAAAGAAGCAACAAAACAGCGAACGAAGTCTTGAGCAATTACTAGAACTGACCAAACGGTATTATGTAACCGAAAAAGCTTCGCAACTGGCCAGAGACCTAGAAGAGCTTGCAAAAAAACAAGAAGAACTATCAGAAGAAAAAAATAGCCCAAACAACGCTGATGAACAGAAAAAGCTGAACGAAAAATTCAATGACCTTTCCAAAGAATTGAGTGCCCTTAAAAAGGATAATGCTGCTCTAAAAAAACCAATCGATTTAAATATTGATGAAACTAAAAAAGATAGGATAAAAAAAGACCAAAAATCTGCCCTAGAAGAACTTCAAAAAGAACAGAATATAGAGAATGATACTGAAAACAAAGCTGAAGAAAAACAAAAATCTGCGGCACAAAAAATAAAGGAAATGAGCAAGCAATTAGGGGAATCTTCGTCAGGCTCTGGAGGTTCCTCTGTTGCTGAAGATGCGGAAATGCTACGTCAGATATTGGATAATCTCATTATATTTTCTTTCAAACAGGAATCCCTTTTTGATAAGCTTAGTGCCAAGGTAGATCAGGATGCGTCTCAGTATTCGGAAACTGTGCGTGACCAAAATGAATTACGCCGACTATTCGAACATGTAGACGATAGTCTTTTTGCATTATCCCTTAGACAAGCAGAACTCTCTGAATTTGTGAATGAACAGATTACCGAAGTATATTACAATATTGATAAATCATTAGAAACCATGGCCGATGGTCAAACGTTTCAAGGGATTTCACATCAAAAATATGTGCTTACTGCAGCGAATGGTCTTGCTGATTTTCTAGCAGAAGTTATGGACAATATGCAGGAAAGCATGCAAATGGGTAAGGGGTTAGGAAAAGGCGAAGCAGGTTTTCAACTACCTGATATTATTAAAGGTCAACAACAGCTGGGCGAAAAAATGGGAGAACAAGGAAAATCTGGTAGTCAAGGGAAAGAAGGGAAGGGCGAAAGTGGTAAAAAAAGGCAAGGAGGAGAACAAGGTTCAGAAGGAGGAAATGGCAAAAACGGAGAGAGTGGTGAAAATGGACAGGGAGAAAACGATAAGAATGGGAAAGGTGGAGAAAATGGACAGGGAGAAGGAGGTGGCAATGGAAGCGGAGACAATGGTCAGGGTCAAATGAGCGAAGCAGACTTGAAAGAAATCTATGAGATATATCAAAGTCAACAAAAAATCAGAGCATCTTTAGAGAAGCAACTTCAGAATATGATTAACACCGATGACCAAAAGCTTGGTGAAAAATTGGTCAAGCAGATGGAAGATTTTCAAAATGATTTATTAGAAAATGGCATAACACAACGTACTATTAATAAAGCCAATACGATACAATATGAGTTGTTGAAGCTGGAAAATGCTGCGCTCAAACAAGGTAAAAAATCGGAAAGGGAGAGTAGCGGAAACAAACAATATTTCAATAATCCTATTACGACTAAGCCCTCATTGTTAGATAATTATCGTAATGAAATAGAGATTTTAAATAGGCAAAGCCTACCTTTGCGCCAAAATTTTCAAACCAAGGTGAAAGAGTATTTCAAAGCCAATGATTAACTACAATTATTTAACTGATTTTAAATTAGATGCTGAAGGTTTATACGAATCATGGCTAACAGAAGTCTGTAAAACTGAAGGTTTTAATATTAATGAATTAAATTATATCTTTTGTGACGATTCTTATTTATTAAAGATAAATCAAGACTATCTACAACATGATTATTTAACCGATATCATCTCTTTTGATTATGTATTAGGAAAAGATATATCTGGAGACTTATATATTTCTATAGATCGGGTAAGAGAAAATGCGGAAGAATTCAGTGTTACCTTTGAAAATGAATTAAAGCGGGTAATGGTTCATGGGGTGTTACACCTAATGGGCTATTCGGATAAAATGGATACAGCTACTGCCGAAATGCGCGCTAAAGAAGAAGAAAAAATAAAGCTGTTCCACGTGGAACAATAGAAGATATGTTTGGAGAAGAATATGATGTAATCGTAGTTGGCGGAGGTCATGCAGGCGCAGAGGCGGCTGCTTCTGCTGCCAATTTAGGATCAAAAACACTTTTGGTTACAATGAATTTACAAAGCATTGGACAAATGTCATGTAACCCAGCCATGGGTGGTATTGCCAAAGGACAAATAGTGAGGGAAATTGATGCCTTGGGTGGATACAGCGGTATAGTTTCCGATAAGTCTGCCATACAATTTAAAATGCTCAACAAGTCAAAAGGACCTGCAATGTGGAGTCCTAGAACTCAAAACGACAGAATGCGTTTTGCTGAGGAATGGCGTTTAATGTTAGAAGCAACACCCAATGTTGACTTTTATCAAGAAATGGTATCTAGTCTTTTAGTTGAAAAGAACAAAGTTATAGGGGTCAAAACTTCGTTAGGTATAGCTATAAAATCGAAAGCGGTAATCCTTACCAACGGTACTTTTTTAAATGGCCTCATTCATATTGGCGAAAAGCAATTTGGTGGTGGTAGAGCAGGGGAAAAGGCAGCTACGGGAATTACAGAACAACTACTTGATTTTGGGTTTGAAAGTGGAAGAATGAAAACTGGTACACCCCCACGAGTTGATGGAAGGTCATTAGATTATTCTAAAATGATTATCCAACCCGGGGATGCTGTACCAGAAAAATTTTCATACACAAATACAAAACCACTACAACACCAGCGCGATTGTCACATGACCCACACGAGTGAATTAGTCCATGATGTACTAAGAGAAGGTTTTGATAGATCGCCCATGTACAATGGTCGAATAAAAAGTACTGGGCCAAGGTATTGCCCATCAATAGAGGATAAGATTAATAGATTCGCAGATAAAGATAGTCATCAGATGTTTATCGAACCAGAAGGGTGGAAAACCGTAGAAGTATATGTGAATGGCTTCTCTACCTCATTGCCAGAAGACGTACAATTTAAAGCATTACGTTCTGTTGTAGGGTTTGAAAAAGTAAAATTCTTTAGGCCTGGTTATGCTATTGAATATGACTATTTCCCACCTACACAATTGAAACATACTTTAGAAACAAAGTTGGTAGACAACCTATATTTCGCTGGACAAATAAATGGAACTACCGGTTACGAGGAAGCAGCTTCGCAAGGTTTAATGGCAGGAATAAATGCGCATTTAAAATTAAAAGAACAAGAGCCCCTTATTCTAAAAAGAGATCAAGCATACATTGGTGTACTCATTGATGACCTTATTACCAAAGGAACTGAAGAGCCTTATCGAATGTTTACCTCACGCGCTGAATACAGAACCTTATTAAGACAAGACAATGCAGATTTACGTTTAACCCCGTTAAGTTATGCGATAGGTTTAGCCGGAGAAAAACGCATGAAAAAGATGGAGGATAAACTAGAAAAATCAGAAGCATTAGTAAAATTCTTTAGAGAAACTAGTGTACTCCCAAAAGATATTAATCCTATTCTTAAAAGTGTAGATTCTGCTTTGGTAAAACAATCAGATAAAATGTACAAAGCTTTTTCTAGACCAAATGTGACAATGGATCATATGCTACAACTCAATGATGTTTCCTCCTATATATCAGAAAATAATTTAGATGGCGAAGTACTAGAGCAAGCAGAAGTTCAAATTAAATACTCTGGATATATTGCTAAAGAAAAAGTTAATGCAGAAAAATTGCATAGACTAGAAGCTGTGAGAATTCCACAAAAATTTGATTATTATAAATTAAAATCTTTGTCTTATGAAGCAAGAGAAAAACTAACAAACATTCAACCAGTTACCATTTCTCAAGCATCAAGAATAAGTGGTGTAACTCCAAGTGATATAAGTGTTCTCTTAGTTTTTCTTGGTAGGTAGTATTGATTGTTCCACGTGGAACAATCAATACTACTAATCTAAAATATTTAGAGCGCTATTGGCTCCGCATTTAATATGTAATAAAATTCCAAATTGAGATTAACTCATAATAATTATCAAACTTGAAGGTATACCTAAAAACAAAAGATTTTCTAGTTTCAAAAGAAAATTTTACGCTCATACATGACCCATCTTTAGATATGCTTACGACAAGTCCTCAACCAATAAATATAAATTCTTATTACGAAACAAAAACATATATATCTCACAATGATGAATCGAAAACGATTTTTGAAAAAATATATCAGATTGTAAAAAAATACACTTTAAACAAAAAAGTGAAATTGATAAATCAATTTATAAATGAAAGTAAAAGTCTTCTTGATATTGGATCAGGTACCGGTGAATTTTTAGTACAGGCAAAAAAAAAAAAATGGAAAACTTTTGGAATAGAACCTAGCGTAGAGGCAAAACTAAAAGCAGAAAAAAAAGGAATACACATTAAAGAAAAAATAACGAATCTAACAGATGAAAAATTTAATGTAATAACACTTTGGCATGTACTGGAACATTTACCAAACATAAATGAGCAGATTGCTATAATAGAAAAACATTTAGAAAAAAACGGAACACTTATAATTGCGGTACCTAATTTCAAATCTTACGACGCTGAACATTATAAAGAATTTTGGGCCGCTTATGATACACCAAGACATCTATGGCATTTTTCACAAGATTCGATTTATAGACTATTTAAAAAGCACGGTTTTAAAGTTATAAAAACACTACCCATGTATTTTGACTCTTATTATGTATCACTATTATCTGAAAAATATAAAACAGGGAAACGCAATTATTTAAGGGCCATTTATTATGGATGGTTGTCAAATAGAAAAGCAAACAAGACAGGAGAGTATTCATCCCTTATATATGTACTTCAAAGAGGTTAAATTCTTATATAACGCCTATTTAAAGAGGTTTAAATTAAAAACTATGGTGTTTGCTTTAAAAAAAATTTAATTAGCTTATACAGCTTTAAAACACTTATATATAATAATTATTATTTATAAGTTAAGTTATAATTATAATTTTTATCTATAGTTTATCTTTTTTAAATATTTATCTAATTAAAAATTAATTCCAATTCTAAAAAGCTTTATTACTTTTGCACAACTTAAAAATGAAAAAAATGAAAAACGTAATAGTATTGTTAGCAATCGTATTATTGGCATCTTGCAAACAAGATAAAATAGGATATGTTGATAATGTAAGATTGATGGATGAATACCAACAAAAAATTGATGTTGAAGCTAAATTCAAAGTTAGAGCAGATGCATTAGCTAAAACAAGAGATAGTATATCTCAAGCTTTTCAAATGGAAGCTCAGTCTTTTCAAACGAAAGCGCAATCATTATCTCAAAGCAAAGCACAAGAAGAGTATGCAGCTATGCAACAAAGAGGACAAGCTATTGGTCAACAACTACAACAACAAGATCAACAATTACAACTTGAAGGACAAACTGAAATGGACAGTATAGTATCTTCTGTTAAAAAAGAAATTAAATCTTACGGTAAAGCTAACGGATACTCATACATTCTTGGTGGTGGTGATGGTGGCAGTGTTTTGTACGGTACTGATGCGAATGACTTAACAAATGAAGTTGTTAAATTATTAAACGACCAATACAAGAAGTAACATTTCAACATACTATTTAAAAACCGGTATACTCTACCGGTTTTTTTATTCTATTATTGTATGTTCAAGTCGTTCAAATCCCTTTTCAATATCAAAATTACTTTTCGGTAAAAACCCTTTTACAATTAGCACCACTCCACATACTACTAAAATTATCCCTATAGCCTTTTTAATAAAACAGATTCGTTTGAACGTTAATTTTTTCTTTAGCTGTTTAGCTAATAATATTTTGAAAATATCGGTAATAAAATAAGAAAGTAATACCGTGGCAAAAAATGTGAAAAATCGACTAGGTTGATTATCTAGACTTGGACCAATTATAATTATAATACCTAACCAGAAAACAAGCACTCCTATATTAATAAAGTTTAGAAGGAACCCTTTTATAAATAAACCTAAAAAGTCGGACTTTTTAATTCTTTTAGATCCATCGGGTAACTTTTTAGTATCACCCTTGAAAAAGGTAAACAATCCATAAATTAAGAGTATAACACCCCCGAAAACATATAATCCTGGTTGATTACTTAGATTTTCTAACAGTTGGTAACTACTGAAATAAGCTAAAAGAATAAATAAGATATCAGCAATTAAAACTCCTAAATCTAAAACAATGGCAGCTCTGAAACCTTTTACCGCACTAGTTTGTAAAAGCACAAAGAAAACAGGACCAACCATAAAACTTAAAAAAAAGCCTAAAGGAATTGCTGCCTGTACATCTTCTAACATAAGCCTTTACATTCTTTTAATTGTACCACCAAAAATGGTTTTTTCTTCTAATTTTTTGGGATTACCATATACAAGTACTTCACCACCAGCCTTAACTGTTGCCTTAACATAATCTTTAGCATTAATTTCCGCTCTAGAACCAGCATTTACGTTTACTGTTGAAAAATTGGTTTTAAAATTTTTACCTTCATAAATACCACCTGTATTAATTTGCACATCTTGTAAATCAGCTGATCCTGTTGTTTTAATAACTCCTCCGGAAACCGATTTTATCAACATTTGTTCAACTTCTGCATTCACAATAAGTTCACCACCCTCTTGAGCTTTAAGCTCTAATACTTTTTGTTTTATAATATTTTTAGTTATAATTCTTGCATCCTCATTAACATCAATAACAAATAGGCTTCCAGAATAATGTAAATCAACAAATGTTTTGTATCCACTAAAAATCTTACCGATTTGCATACGGATTTTAAGGATGCCATCATTATTTATAATAACCACACTACTCGTATTTTCACCCGTAATAACAGCTTTATTTTCAGTTGAATTAATCAGGTTAATAGAAATACCATCAAAACCCTTAATTTCTTTAAAAGCATCTAAATTTTGAGTGATTTTATTATCCTGTCCTTTAACCAAAAGACTTCCGAAAAGAACTATTATAATTAGTACTTGCCTCATTCTTTACGTATAAATTTGTTTAATAGATAAGCTTACTAAGCTAATAGTTACTTCTCTAGTTCAGCGACCTTATACCAAAATTCGTTCCAACTTATTTACTCTAGTCAGGAATCAAAGCAAAATCAAGATGTCTTTTAATCAAGTCGGTATTCCTAACCATTACTGTTATTTCATCACCTAATTGATATTTTTTCTTGGTTCGTTCACCTATAATAGCATACTGCTTTTCATCAAAGATATAATAATCTCCTTTTATGTCTCGAATACGAATCATTCCCTCGCATTTATTATCAATAATTTCAACATAAAGACCCCATTCTGTTACGCCACTAATCACACCACGAAACTCCTCATTTTTATGATCTTGCATAAACTTGATTTGCATATACTTTATAGAATCTCGTTCAGCACTTGACGCCAGATATTCCATATCAGACGAATGTTTACATTTCTTTTGGAATTCTTCCTCTTTTGCAGTACTCCCACCATCTAAATAGTGTTGCAATAACCGGTGTACCATTATATCAGGATACCTTCTAATCGGAGAGGTGAAATGCGTATAATAATCAAAAGCCAAACCGTAATGACCTATATTATCTATAGTGTATATGGCTTTACTCATACTACGTATGGTTAGTGTGTCAACCATATTTTGTTCCTTCTTTCCTTTTACATCTTGCAACAATTGATTTAAGGAAGTACTAATAGATTTTTTATCCTTAAAATCTAGTTTATGCCCAAATTTAGCCACAATACCATTTAAAGTCATTAATTTATCTGGATCCGGATCATCATGTACACGATATATAAAAGTCTTTTTAGGTTTTTGTTTACCAATAAACTGAGCAACCTTCCTATTAGCGAGTAGCATAAACTCTTCTATAAGCTTGTTAGCATCTTTAGACTCTTTGAAATATACTCCTATAGGTTCGCTATTCTCATCAAGATTAAAACGAACCTCTACTTTATCAAAAGATAATGCACCATTATCCATACGTTTATCCCGCATTACTTTTGATAAGCGGTTCATAGTCAAGGTTGCCTTAACAACATCATCAGAAACCGTATAAGCAGCATCTCTTATAGAAATATCTTGTGGTATATAACCTTTACCAGTTTCGATAATATGCTGTGCCTCTTCATAGGCAAAACGTTCATTTGAATTGATAATAGTTCTACCAAACCATTGATTTTTTAAAATTGCATTATCGTCCAATTCAAAAATTGCAGAAAATGTATATTTTTCTTCATTAGGTCTTAATGAACACGCATTGTTCGATAAAACTTCTGGCAACATTGGTACTACACGGTCTACTAAATAAACAGAAGTTGCTCTCTCATACGCTTCATTATCAAGTATAGTATCCTTTTCAAGGTAATGAGAAACATCTGCAATATGAATTCCTATTTCATAATTACCATTTTCTAACTTTTGAAAAGAAAGCGCATCATCAAAATCTTTTGCATCTTTTGGATCAATAGTAAATGTTAGTACATCTCGTACATCTTTACGTTTTGCTATTTCTTCTTCTTTAATACTGGTATCTAAACCGTCGGCGAAATTTTGCACTTCAGCAGGAAATGAATAGGGTAATCCATATTCAGCAAGAATTGAATGAATTTCTGTATCATGCTCACCAGGTATACCTAAAACTTCAGTTACTTTTCCAAAAGGAGAATCTACATTATCTGGCCAATCAGTAATTTCAACTAAAACTTTTTCTCCATCCTTAGCATCCCCTAATTTATCCTTGGATACGAAAATATCAGTATACATTCTAAAATCAGACGGTCTAACGAATGCAAACGTTTTTTGCATGTCGACAACACCGACAAAGGTAGTTTTATAACGCTCTAGTATATTAACAATTTCACCCTCTAATTTCTTACTTTTTTTCCTGGGATATATATATACTTCAACCTTATCCTTATGAAAAGCCTTGTTCAATTTATTGGCTGGAATGAATATATCATCGTCCATACCTTCCACTACAATGTATGCATTACCTTTTCCTGTAACATCTACAGTACCTTCATGATAAGTTTTGGTATTTTCTACTACCTGATATTGTCCCCTGTCAATTTCTTGAATGCGCTTTTTTTCCTTTAACTCATTTAACCTTTTTATAAGGGTATTTCTATCTTGAGCATCGGTTATATCTATCTTAGCGGCTATTTGTTTATAATTAAAACTTTTACTTGGCTCGTTTTCAAGAACTGTAAAAATACCTTTGGTAATTTCATTGGTTCTATGATTCTTCGCCTTCTTATTACTTTTCGACATTAATCTTTTTATTTGTTGGAAAATTACGAATTATAATCCACTACATGTAAGTCAACTTTTTAATGAATAGTTAAGCTTTTTCATGGTTATCAACAATTATATAATAATAGACAGTTTTTCTTTTAAATTAAATTAAATATTGATGGTTATTATAGTCTGTTTATAACTGGTATAACTTATTCAAAGTTTACTTGATTTTATGAGATACCAAAAGTTGTTGACACAATATCATCTTTAAATATACTTGTAAATCAGAATTTTGAGAAGTTATTAGTAATGGTTTATAACCTCTATTAACATGAATTTTTTAATAACTAAATGTAAATTTAATGTTAATGGTAAGAGTTTTTTTGATGAAAATCCATTAACTCTTTATAAAACTTTAATTATGTTTTTCAACTTTAAAAGTGTAAGCAGATGTCAACTTTAAAAAGCAACTTTTAAAGCATTTATTTTTAAACAAGTTATGCATCTAGTAAACCTGTTTATAACATAGTAATTAACAATGATTAAATTTAAGTAGATAACATATGTTGTGAATTACTTAAATTTTGTTGCCAGTAGCTGATTATCGTATCTTTAAAAAGATTTTTATATTTCCCTTAGTATATACACTATAAACTTATTAACCTTTATATATGAAAATAGCTATTGGCAATGATCATGCAGGAACTGAATATAAACTAGCTATAATTGGTTTATTAAAATCTATGCACGTAGAAGTAATTAATCATGGTACAGATGGCACGAATAGTGTAGATTATCCAGATTTTACCCATCCTGTCGCCCAAGATGTAGAAGAAGGGAATGTTGATTTTGGTATTTTAATATGCGGTAGTGGTAATGGTGCATGTATGACCGCTAATAAGCAACAAAATGTGAGAGCAGCATTATGTTGGACTAAAGAGATAACGCAGTTGGCAAGAGAACATAATGATGCTAATATTTTAAGTTTACCAGCAAGATATATTTCCTTACCACAAGCACTTGAAATGGTATCAACCTTTTTAAATACTTCTTTTAGCGGTGGTCGCCATGAACGTAGAGTTGAAAAAATTCCTATTTAAGTAAATGCCGAGCTCATATGTACCCTAAAAAAATAGATAGATAACATACATCATTTACATGGTTATTTAATATATAGTAGATTACTTTAGAAGCTATAGGCCTCGCAAATTTTATATTAGTTTTAAATATATTCCAGGTTAAATTTATCCTAATTTTGGGATTAGTCATCTCACGGTTCATCCAGAATAAAGTATATGTGATAGTAAATAATTAATTTTAGAGGACTAATGTTATATATTTTAGTTAAGAAATTTAGTGAATTAAGTATTGAAGAATTATATAGCCTTCTGCAGTTGAGAAGCGACATATTTGTAGTAGAACAAGATTGCGTTTACCAAGATTTAGATGGTAAAGACAGTAAGGCCCTTCATATACTGGGTATGATGAATGGTAAAGTTGTAGCATATACTCGAATTTTTAAACCTGGGGATTATTTTAAAGAATCTAGTATAGGTAGGGTTGCAGTGCATAAAGAACATAGAAAAATTGGTTACGGAAAAGAAATTATGGACGCCTCTATTAAAGCGGTAGAAGAAATATTTCATAAGAATAAAATAAAATTATCAGCACAAACATATTTAACTAAATTTTATAACGAACTAGGTTTCAAGTCTATTGGGGAAGGTTATCTAGAAGATGGTATTCCACATATTCAAATGGTTAAAAATTAAAAAGAGCTGCAATTTGCAACTCTTTTATTATTTAAGGTGAAAAATCTATTAAATGCGAATTGGTTTTTTATTACTCAGATTAATATCCTCGAGCATGGTATCTGTAAACTTGTAATGACCTCGTGTTGTTATTATTCTAAATCGATTCGATTTCAATCTACTTAAGGTGTCCAAGAATAACCATTTAGATTTAAGTAAACTTGTTTTGGAAGATTTTAGGCTAAGATCAAAAAAATATTTTCTACCATTTTTGTAGGCAACAATATCTGGTGTAACAGAATCTTCTTTACCTTTTCTAGTAAATGACTTTGGAGTTTCATAACCCTCCATATCTGCTTTAATATTTTCAAATCCTGTTGCTTCTAAATGTTGGATTGACTTTTCTAAAAATTTTACGTTTTCTAACTTTTCAACTTTTACCATACTTATTAAGATAACAAAAAAAAGGACAATTACAAATTTTATCCATTGATTAACAATATGTTAAGATTATTGAATACTCCTTAAACCAAACGTTTTGCAATTCCTTGTCCAACTAAAAAATCTAGTTTTAAAATTAAATTGATGGGTTTTTCTACTTTATTATTCCTTGAAAAGTAGAGATATCCTTCTGTTCTATGGTGCAACTCATTCAGTTTTAGTTTACCATGTTTTTCGGTAGTTTTCTTACTATATTTTTCTAATGATGACTTTGTAACGTTTCTATGTTCTAAAAAGGTGCATAGTTTTTTACGGTTAACCAAGGTAATTTTACATGTGGTAAAAACACTTGGCTCATCCTCATAAATAGCGGTAGCCAATGCATAAAAATCTGTCTTTTTATTTATATCAAATAGCCAACCTTCTTTATAAGTACCGTTTTTATTATATGCTAGCTCAAAAGCAAATGTGGGCAAATCATCATTAATATAATCTAATTGAGCTTTTTCATCAATATAGAACCTGTTTTTAGTTTGTTTATGTGTAAAAACTACATCAACTCCTGCCATTTGATTTTTCATATCAAAAACACGTTTTGTATTATAGTGGTTTAAGTGATTTTGATAATACACATCCATGAGAAGGGAAAGTTTTTTCTCCTTCTTTAAATCAGATGTGAATGAACTTTTCACGTTGAACTAATTTTATCAAAGAGCGATTTCCCTATTTTATTGACCACACCAACCACTAAAGCATTACCCATAAAAAAAGCCCTTTTTGTGTTCGATATACCTTCAAGAGCAGTATGGTTTTCTGGGAACATATTCAAACGCTCTATTTCCAAAGGTGTTAATCTACGTAGTCCATTTGTTGTCTGTACCACATGTTTGAAACGCGAAGGGCTTTTACCTCCTTCACCCGTTATGATAGTTCTAGAAGCATTATCCAATGCATCAGGAAATATCATACTTCCTTCACTGTAGTTATATGAGAACCCTGTCTTGGCCGTGCGGGTTTCTTTTTTAGCGCCTTTTAAGTATTCCCATTTAGCATATTCATTTTCAGAAATGTAAAATTCATCTGGGACTAGCCCTTTTTCTAAAATATCTCTTAAAACAGTTCCCTTACCTTCAAAGCTAGGGAGGGTTTTAGTGGTGTGAACCTTACCGTTCATAAGAACACCCGTATTTTGAAAGGGTGATAATTTCTCTCCGACATTAAAAGTTTCTGATACTGTTACAAGATCATCTGTAATTTTAAATGAATCTATTTTTGATGAAGTACTCGTAATTGGAAAAGCAGATGCAATAGTTCCAGATTCAAATATCCAGTTTTTTGCAGTTTTATTTTTAAAGATTTGATATAGGGATGTAGATTTGTGGTATCCTAGAAAAAATACACGCCTACGTCGCTGTGGCATTCCATAATCTGCGGCATTAATCACCCTCCATTCAACGGCATACCCTAAATTATCAAGAGTTTTAAGCATTATGGCAAAATCCCGTCCACGCTGGTTAGACGGAGATTTAAGTAAGCGATCTACATTTTCCAAAAAAAGATACATGGGTGGATTCTTCTTTTCCAACAATATTCTATGGATGCTCCACCACAAAACACCTTTTTTACCAATTAGACCTTTAGAGTTTTGCAAGGTTGTGGCAACCGAGTAATCTTGGCAAGGAAAACCGCCAACCAAAACATCTGCATCAGGAATTACTGCCGTTTCTACCTCTGAAATATCTTTATTACTGTGATTTTCTTTTCCAAACCTAGCTTCGTAAACCAATGATGCATGTTGGGTTTTTGTACTAGGCTCCCACTGATTGCTCCAAGCTACCTGATAGTTACCCGTGTCTTCCAATCCCAAACGAAAACCGCCTACTCCTGCAAAAAGTTCTATAACCTTAAGTTTCTTCATTTGCGCTAAATTTACATAAATTCACAAGGCAAATACCACAAGAAATTATTTTAGGCATGAAGAAGATACTGTTCCAGAAGGCTTTTGTATTGATTTTGATAGCATTGAATATGGCATGCGGCATCAATTTAAAAGAAAAGGAAATTTTAGATAATGAAATTGAAAACATAAAAAGCACCTTTGCTCCAGATGAACGTACCGCACTTTTCAATATAGGGGTTTTGGAAGGTACATCAAGTCTAACATTGGCAGGAGAAAGTAATTTACCGAAAGCGGTAGATTCATTAAGAGCGGTATTAAAAGTAAACGGAATTCAATTTAAGGATGAGATTAGGGCACTACCTTCTTTTGAGTTAGAAAGTAAGACATACGCAGTTATTAATGTATCTACGGCAAATTTAAGAAGCAACCCGAAACATGCTTCAGAATTAGCTACACAAGCAACGTTAGGCACTGTGGTAAATGTTCTAAAAAAAGAAGGGGGTTGGTATTTAATTCAAACACCAGACGCATATTTAGCATGGGTAGATGCGGGCGGAATACAACTAATGGATGAAAATAGTCTATCACAATGGTTCGCTTCAAATAAAATAATTTATACAAGAACCTATGGTCATGCTTATTATTCCGTTGATGCTACCTATAGGGTTTCTGATCTTGTTGCAGGAAGTTTGTTGGAGCTTTTAAGTGAAGAGGGCAATTTTTATAAAGTTCAATTTCCTGATGGTAGAATAGGCCTTGTACCAAAAGACGAAGCTCAAGAATATACTACATGGTTATCTAACCTAAGTGTTGAGCCAGATGCTTTGGTCGAGACATCTAAAACACTGATGGGCGTTCCCTATCTTTGGGGAGGAACCTCAACAAAAGGTGTGGATTGTAGTGGTTTCACCAAAACTGTTTTTTTCTTAAACGGCATGGTGATTCCGCGAGATGCTTCGCAACAAGTGCACGCCGGGAAATTTATAGATTCCGTCGCAAATTTTAATACGTTAGCTAAAGGAGATTTATTATTTTTTGGCAGAAAAGCCACTGATTCGACGACAGAAAAAGTAGTTCATGTAGGCATGTGGATTGGGGACAACCAATTTATTCATTCTTCCCAAATGGTTCGCATAAGCAGTGTGGACAAGAACGAACCAAATTATGATGAGTATAATGTTGGGCGTTATTTACGAACCAAAAGGGTGTTTAAAGAAAACGACCCTCTTTTAAAGGATTTAAAAAATCTGAAGATTTTTAAAGAGTAGGTTCGTTTTATAATTTTGGCTTGTTTTAAATATTTTTCAAAGAACAGCATACCAAGTACGCATTAGACTCGTTTAATGGCAATTTCATTTCATTACGTGTCTATAAAAAAATCGCTCTATTTCATTTTGCATTTTTGTAACTGTGCCTGTACTTGCTAAAAATGACCCCGCAACATTACTATTTAATGAGGTAAAACAGATTAATTGGAGAAGACCAAATAAAGTTCAAAAGGCCTAAAAATTAAATTTTAACACCTTGCAACAAGCAATCATCTACAATCAAGAGGAGTTTTTAACCTCTATCTATATTGAAATATGAGATGGTCACTTTGATGTTGTAAAAGAATTGGAAGCTGGCGTTGTAAATCTATATGTATTGTAACAAAAAGGCTATTCCGCATGTATGTATGTGGGTGGAGCCAAAGGACATGTAAATATAATGGGCGGTAATTTTTATGATATCAAAAACCGATATGTAAAAAAAGAGGAAAATGGTGAATTGTCTCACTTAGGCATAAACCAACTATGTACTAAAAACCTTAAAAAGGCAGCCTCAGCGTATTTTTCGAATTACCCAAAACTCGTAAAGAAGACACAAAACAGAGATTTTAAGAAGAAGTATGTGAAAGATATTATTCACTTTTTTAATACAAAGTGTGATCATTAACCTCTCCTATTTCAAGGTAAATGCAATAATCTGATTTCCTTTTTTAGTCCCCAATTTTTCGCCTCCACACGCAAGAACGATATACTGTTTACCTTTATACGCATACGTGGTCGGTGTAGCAAAAGAAGGTGCAGGCAGTTCATATTCCCAAAGCATTTTACCCGTTCGTTTGTCGAATGCCCTAAAGTATCCATCTTTGGTGGCAGCTATAAATAATAATCCGTTTTGGGTAATGATTGGTCCGCCATAGTTTTCGCTACCCGTAGTAGGGAATCCTTTTTCCTTGAGCGCTTTAGTCTCCCCAAATGGAATGGACCACAGAAAATCACCTGTATTCAAATCAATAGCATTTAACGTTCCCCAGGGCGGAGCAATACCGGGTAAGCCATTACTATCTAAAAACTTGTTGTACCCATCATGTAGGTAGGGGTTCTCTTCTAAAGTATTTGCTATCTCCATTTTTCCTAGAGACGCTATAGCTTTTTTTTCATTGAAAAGAAACTGAAGTAGAGCATCTTTTTCTGAATCGGATAACGTAGGAAAACCGGTCATCATTCCTTTTCCTCGAGTGACAATCGCCAGCACTTCTTCTTTGCGTTTTCTCAAATTAATATCCACTAAGGAAGGAAAACCACTAGCCACCAGACCTTTTCTATCTTGCTGATGACACGTAGCACATTTAAGACTATAGAGGCGTTTACCCAAAGGTATTTCTATAGCACCAGTGTCATTGACCTTAACCTGTAGATTCCAAGCCATTTCATTAGAATTTACATATATAATCCCATCGTCAGGATCAACGCCAGCACCTCCCCATTCGGCAGCGCCATCATAACCAGGCAACAACAACGTCGGTTCAAGGCTTGGCGGACTATACACGCTTTTTTCTGCGGATTTAAAAAACGCTAGAAGCTCCTCCTTATTCTCCGCATAAGGACTAATATCCTCACTTGTTAGCTCATTAGATTGCCTCGCAAATGGTTTTGGCTTTGTGGGGATAGGTTGCGTTGGCCAAGCAACTTCACCGGATAATATTGAAGGTGAAACAGGAACTTCTTCAATATCGAACAAGGGTTCTCCTGTTATTCGGTCAAACACAAAAACATACCCTTGTTTGGTGATTTGTGCCACCGCTTTTATTTTCTGGCCATTATGCTCAACGGTTAATAGGTTCGGCGGGGCAGGAGGGTCACGGTCCCAAATATCATGATGTGTAAATTGAAAATGCCATATGTGCTCACCAGTATTTGCGTTCAACGCCACCAATGAATTGGCGTAGAGGTTGCTTCCTAACCGATTGCCGCCATAAAAATCAGGAGCAGCAGAACCTGTTGGCACATAAATTATTTCTGCGGCTTCGTCCAATGCCATTCCCGCCCAATTATTGGCAGCACCTACCATTGGGCTATTGTAAGCGTTGGGGTCTTCCCAAGTTTCATATCCCGGCTCTCCTGGGTGTGGTATCGTGTGAAATACCCATGCTACTTTTCCGGTAATTATATTAAATGCCATAACATCACCAGGTGCTGCATCAGAGCCTTCAGATATACGCAAAGGCATTACTATAATATCCTTAAATATAGTTCCTGGCGTATTTGAAATAACAAATTTTTCTTTGGCGGACTCGGGCATACCGCTACGCATATCTATTTTACCATTTATACCGAACGAGGGTATAGGCAGACCGGTAAGGGCGTCTAATGCATAAAGGTCTGCGCCACGAGTACAAAGAATACGTTTGTCATTGCCCTTCTGCCAATAGGAAACACCTCTGCTCGTAGAATGCCAAACTTGAACAGAATTACCAAATTGCCAGAGTTCTTTTCCAGTTTCTGCATGAAGGGCGACTACTCGTAATGCAGCCGTAACCCCATAAACAATACTGTCTACAACCAAAGGGTTCATTTGCATTTGTCCCCAATCGGGTGCCTCATAACGCCAAGCAACGTGTAATTGAGAAACATTTTGAGAGGTAATTTGGTCAAGCGTGGTAAAATGACTCCTGCCAGAATCACCTAAATACGAGGACCAAGTATCGTAAGCCTTTTCCTTATTACCATCTAACTTTTTATTACAACCCATTTGGGTTATAAGAGATACAATTACAACTAATAAAAAATTAGTATTAGCTCTCATGGTGGATGTTGTTGGTTAATTGGTTTCCGGTAAAATCAACTTAAAATAGCTCCACGACACAAAAAATTAAACGATTAGCATTTATTCAGAGCGGTTGCCAATTATGTTCTAATAGCTTTATCCGAAGAGAATTATTTAAAGAATAATCAATTGCTAGTAATAAACTCGCGGATATCTTTGCTTAGCTGAATCAAATCTGGCTCATGGGTATACATCATGTGACCTGCTTCATAGTATTTCATTTGAACCCGTTCTTTCACTATTCCATTTCTGGCAAAAGTGTATTCGGCATCGAAAAACGGAGTAATTAAATCATAATAACCACTGGCGACCATTACTTTCATTGCTGTATTTCTACGCATTGTTTCACCAAGGTCTGGTGCGGTATTTACGGGCATTGGTTCCCAATATTCGCTGTCAGGCACGGTTCTCCAACGCCAATTTGAACCTCCGCCAGAGGTAATGTAAGGTCGGTCCATTTTTACCTTAAGTTCAGACGCAAAATAATGGTTAAGACTAGCGGTGTAGGCTGCGCTAATTTGGTAACTGGCAGCATCGCCCAGATGAGGTTTTTCAGAGACTTTGTCTTCTTCATCTCCCATAAAGCGTCCGTCAAGACGACCAATAGCCAAACCTTGATCCATTAATAATTGTTTTTGAAAGCGGCCCATTAATATTCTTAGGTTTGAACGAAGAATATACGTTTTGTCCAACCCGGTAAAATAAGCTAGTTTTTCTGCTATTTCGTTCTTTTCATGGTCGGGGAGTAAATTACCTTTATGCAGTGCAGGAATATACGTGTTGTAGGTAAAATCACGGCATTCTTGGGTGAACTTTTTCAACGTTTTACCTTGCCCAGCTTTTTTGTGATACCAAGCCGTGGCAGCCATACTTGGCAAATAGGTGATAAATGAAGTTATATTATTAGGTTCTGATGTAGAGCCTGCGTAATCGAGCGCTTGAGATATCAAAATCATTCCGTTCAAGGCCATATTTTGCCCTGAGCCTTCTAAGGCTTTTCCAAGAGCTGCCGCACGTGTAGTTCCATAACTTTCACCGGCCAGGTATTTAGGGGAAAACCAGCGTTCGTTTTCTGTCACCCATTTCCGAATAAATTGGGCAAACGAATCCACATCCTCTTTAAGTCCGTAAAAATCTTTCCCTTCTCCTTTTCCGACTAGCCTACTGTAGCCTGTGCCTACGGGGTCAATAAACACCATATCCGTAAGGTCAAGCAGGCCATGTTTATTATTGATTAGATTGTAGGGAGCAGCACCATCATCCTTCTTGGCGTCAGAATCTACTTTTACAATTTTAGGACCAAAAAAACCCAAATGTAACCACATCGAAGCAGAACCAGGGCCTCCATTAAAAATAAAGGTTACGGGTCGCTTGGTTACATCGCCCATAGCCGTTTTTGTATAGGCTACAGACCAAAAAGCAGCTATTGAATCACCCGCTTTATTGGTAAGAAAAGTTTCTTTCGCCGTGGTGGTATACTCAATAGTTTTGCCACCATAAAAACCCTGATGTTTTGTGATAAAAGATTTGGCTTCTGGAATGGGTTTAGGAGCAGTGTCTTTTTTAATTTCTTGAGCCTTTGATAGTAGACAAAACAACAAGATGGTTGTTATTAAAAAATGGTTTCGCATAATTTGAGTTATTGATTGCTAGTGGTTTTAGTTTATCAATTTAAAAGTAGGGATAAAATATGAACAGTCACTTTTTCAATTAAAATCTATTACTTTTAAGAGGAAGTTTAAACAAGTAAAAAATAATGCCTCAATTGTCCTCATCTATTTCTGAACGACTTTATTCTTTAGACGTATTTAGAGGAACCATTATGTTTATGTTAATAGCGGAAGCTGCGGGTTTTCACCATAACGTTTTAGAACTTAGCCAAAACACCTTATTAGAGCCAATAGCCTTACAACTTCACCATCATCCTTGGAATGGATTACGTTTTTGGGATTTAATTCAACCCTTTTTTATGTTTATTGTGGGTGTTGCCATGCCTTTTTCGTTGAGAAAACGTCTAGCGACTGGCACTAGAAATAGCGCAACTAGACATATTTTAAAACGATGTTTTCTATTGTTCAGCTTTGGGGTATTACTGCATTGTGTTTACAGCCACGCTTTGGTTTGGGAATTATGGAATGTTTTGGTCCAATTGTCTTTTACAATTATAATAGCGTATGCCATTATGGGCATGTCATATAAAAATCAAATTGTTATATCCGTAGCACTATTGATGTTAACAGAGCTGTTATATCGAAGTTATGACCCTGAAGCACCCTATGCAGAAGGGCATGATAGTTTTGGTTCCTATATTGATATGTTAGTTATGGGGAAGATTAATAGTGGGTACTGGGTCTTTGTAAACTTTATTCCTACTGCCGCACACACCATTTGGGGTGTGCTATGTGGACAATTCTTAATGCAGAACAAATCGGCAGCGCATAAATTACGGTATTTTTTGATTTGGGGTACCTCGATATTGATTATTGGTATTGTCTTAGATATTTTAAATATCACTCCAATAATCAAACGAATTGCGACATCTTCCTTTACCCTCGCTTCTGGTGGACTAGCCATATTAACGTTATCCTTTTTTTACTGGTTCATAGATATTAGGGCAAACCATAAAAAATGGGGCGCTGTTTTTTCGGTAGTGGGCACCAATGCTATCTTTATATATCTTTTTGCCGAAACAGTAGGAGTTCAATGGTTTAGGGATTTTGGTTTAATATGGACGCATGGGTTATTGGCACCGTTGGGCGTATCAGAAACACTAATACTTGTATTGAATTCATTGGTAGTTTTATTTATTTTTTGGTTCATCACGTATTTTTTAAATAAGAAAAAAATGTATTTCAAAGTTTGAATTCAATAAGTAAAAGAAAACACTATACTTTAATTCGATTTAAGGACAATGCTAATGAGCTAAGTTTCGCATCAACATGATAGATTCATAGCATAGGGTATAAAATAGTAAACAGACCAACATTTATTATATTTAGAAGGGAACTTTAGAGTCAGTATTTTTATAATATTCAACGGTAAAATAATGCGCTATGAACACTAAATATTCAACGTTTTTGCTTTTTATGAAGCATCAGCTTTTACTTCTAACGGCCCTTATAGCACTAATGCTTCTTAAATCTTCTGATTTACAAGGTCAGGAACCATACCAAGGCAAGACAATCTTAGCCGTATTTGCGCACCCAGATGATGAAAGCACAGTAGCTCCAATTTTGGCTAAATACAGAAGGGAAGGGGCCAAAGTACATTTGGTAATTGTCACAGACGGCAGATATGGCATCAATGATTTTCATGAGCAAAAAGCAGGAGAAACTCTAGTCGCCACTCGTAAGGAGGAAATGAAATGCGCAGCCAATCAATTAGGGGTAGAATTAATTCATTTAGAGTACCATGACCAATTACGAGCAGAAGAAGGGTATGATGGTCATGTGCCACACGCAAGGGCTATACTTTTAGAACTAAATGATATTATTGAAACATTGCAGCCCGATGTTTTGATTACGTGGGGACCTGATGGTGGCTCAACACATATGGACCATAGATTGGTGGGTGCCTCGGTAACACAGGTTTTTTTAAGTAAGAATTGGGAAAAACCAACATCTTTGTTCTATTACGGTACTCCTTCAGAAACCATTCATGACGCTGATGGCAAAATATTGAGAGGTCAGGATAGAACATACTTGAGAACCAAAATTTCTTATACGGAAGCAGACTTTAATAAAGCCTTCGACTCGTACAAATGTCATTATAGCCAAATCGACCCTAAATTAACAAAAGAAGATTTTATAAATAGGAGAATTAATAAAGAGCGATTCATTTATTTGAGAAAATTCGAACCCCCTTCAGGCGACTCTGATTCTATCTTTGATTAATTTAGTCACTTGTATCAAAAAAACTGATTAAACATAAAAAACTAAAAATGAAAGCACTATTTCTAAGAACGAGTTTCTTTTCTACAGCATTACTTTTTTTAATGGGCTGCGGGGTATCAAACTCTCAACAAACAGAAGACGATTGGGTGGCTATGTTCAATGGAGAGGACTTAAGCGGATGGACCACAAAAATCCATCATTATGAAGTGGGAGACAATCATGGAGATACATTTAGGGCAGAGGATGAAATGATTAAGGTACGCTATGATCAATATGAAGGCCAGTTTAATGAACGTTTTTCACATCTATATTACAACCAACCTTTTTCTGATTTTCATTTAACTATGCAATATAGATTTGTTGGAGAGCAACATCCTGGCGCCCCAGACTATACCATGAAAAATAGCGGTATCATGTTTCATTCACAAGACCCGAAGACGATGCTCAAGGAACAAGATTGGCCTATCAGTGTAGAAATGCAATTTTTAGCAGGAATTGAAGAAGGGAAGGAACGCCCCACAGGCAATATGTGCTCTCCTGGCACAGACGTGGTCTACGAAGGCAAAATAGACCCTAGGCACTGTATAAACTCTAGTTCAGATACCTATTTTGGCGATCAGTGGGTTACGGCAGAGTTAATTGTGCTACATGACTCGTTGATTACCCATATTGTAAATGGAAAAACGGTATTACAATACACCAAACCACAAATTGGTGGAGGTGTAGTAAATGGGTTTGACCCCAATATAAAAGTAGATGGCAAGCCATTGAGAGAGGGACTGATTGCATTACAGAGCGAAGGGCAGCCTATTGATTTTAGAAATATAAAAATAAGAAATTTAAGAGGATGTACGGACCCTAAGGCCAAAAATTATAAAGCTCATTTTATGACTTCAGATTTAGAATCATGTATTTATTGATAAACACGGTATAAACCTTGTAATGGCAGGCAGTATTATTTTAGAATAGCACTATACTTAGATTGATTACCCAACAATTCGGCTGCAGCAAGTATAGCATCGTCATTATTTAAATAGTACTGGTATAAGCCATCTCTGTAGAAGTATCGTTTTACAATTTCATCCTCCAGGTTTTTTTGAATTTCACTCTGATACTTGTCAAGGGCATTTAGTTTGCCCTTTTCTATATTGGCCAAAAGCGTTTTGTAACTATCCTTTACATCTGTTCCTAAAAAATCATTTTCACTACCTGAAAGTGCTTTCTTTATGGCCTTTTCTGCCTTGGTCTCAAAAGAAAACTCACTTTGCTTTACGTAGTTTTTAAAGGCATTGAAATCTGTATCGGTAAATTTGAAATCTGTTACAGTTTCATAAGTATTCTTGTAATGATAATTAGTAGCGTAATCAAAGATTACATTATTCTGAAGCAGCGCTAAGGTAAGGTCATTGGTTTTGGAGGTTGCCACCTCTATGTCTGGTAGAATACCACCACCGTCTTGTACCTTTCTACCGTTACGTGTAAAGAAATCATTGAACTGTGTATTTCGAACGGCATTGCCACCTTCATCCCTATTCCAATAATCTAAAGCTTGTATACAACGACCAGAAGCGGTATAGTATCTTGAAATGGTAACTTTTAATTGCGTTCCATAGGTTAACTTTAGTGGACGCTGAACTAAGCCCTTGCCAAAACTCCGTGCGCCCATGATAACAGCTCTATCTAAATCTTGAAGGCTACCCGATACAATTTCACTAGCTGAGGCACTACTGCCATTTACCAAAACCACCAAAGGAATTTCTTCGTCTACAGGTTGATTGTTGGTATGGTATTCACGGTTGAATTTTTTGACTTTCGATTTTGTAGTAACCACTAATTCCCCCTTTGGCACGAACAGGTTGGTTACATTAATGGCTTCTGAAAGCAACCCTCCCGGATTTCCCCTAAGGTCTAATATGATTTTTTCCGCTCCTTTTCCTTTAAGGTCCAATAATGCAGATTTGGTTTGTTCTGTTGCTTTAGCGTTGAATTTTGCCAATACAATGTATCCTGTTTTAGCATCAATCATTTTAAAGAAAGGAACTGCATCTACCTCAATCCCTTCACGGGTGATAGAAGTAGTACTTAGCTTGCCTTGTCTTTTATACGTTACGCTCACAGTTGAACCGTTTGCACCTTTTAAAAGTTCGCTAGCATTATTCTCAAAATCAGCCACTTTTATATTCCCAATTTGAATGATTTCGTCTCCAGCCTTTAAGCCTGCTTTATCTGCTGGGTAGCCTTCGTGAGGCTCAACAATCAATAATTTATCATCGTAAGAACGAACTAGAGCACCGATACCAGAATATTCACCTGCATTATTAATTCTATAAGATTCAACATCTTGTTCATTTAAGAATTTAGTATAAGGATCTAATTCTTCTAGCATATTTTTAATGGCGGTGTCCATTAATTCTGCAGGATTGGTCTCATCCACATAGTTCATGTTCAATTCTTTGAACAGCGTGGTAAAGATTTCTATTTGCTTTGCTATTTCAAAAAAGTCACTTTTATAACTACTCCCAATAAATAGAAATACCACCGCTATAATAGGGATAAGAACTTTTTTACGCACTATTTTTTTCATCAATCTGGAGCTTAAATTTGTTCAATACGAGCTTCATTTTCTGATCTACGAGCTCAAAGGAGGGCATATCCTTACCAAGGTATAAAAATAGAAACGCAAAGTTGGCATCTGTATTGTTAAAAACTAGCGCTTTATTAAGTCGGTAGGACTCTCGCAGCAAGCGTTTAATCCTGTTTCTGTCGACGGCACTTTTAAAATTACGTTTAGAAACAGTTACACCGGCTTGTATAGAAATCGATTTTTGCTGAACAGGCATATAAATCAACTTCAATGGAAAACTTGAAACACCTTTTCCCTCATCAAATAATTGCGTGATGCGTATTTTGCTCTTAAGTTTTTCCTTTTTACCGAAGGATTTGTCCATTCTAAAAGAATTATTATGAAGAATTCACCTCTTTAAAAGAGGTATTACCACCTAAAGATTTACACGTTGAAATTACTCTGCCTGCCAAACATTGTTCTCCAAATTAACGTCTGCCATTAACTGAGATGGATCTAAGACAATTCCTTTAATTGAGGATAATGGTTTGTCAATCACAAATTCATAGATAGGATATGCCCAAGGCCAATCGTTCAATACCGTTCGTTCAATGCCGGTATATGGGTTTTCTTTTTCACCACGCATCATTCTCAAAGGAGCGTAAAACGTTTCTCTAGTATCATCAGTATATACGACCAAAATATCCATAGGCATTGGCATTAATCCAATACGCTCTAAGGTAACCTTGGTATTCGTATCTGAGGCCGTCACTTCTTTTATGCCATAATCAATGGTGTTTGTTGTTTGTGTCCAATCGGTTAAATACCAATCTAGCTCCATTCCAGATACTTTTTCTGCAGTACGCTTAACATCATTGGGTATCGGATGCTTTAATTTGAAATCAGCATAATATGTACGAATAGTTTCCATTAATTTATCTTGACCGATTACATATCCTAATTGTGACAAAAAGATTGAACCCTTGCTATACGCAGAAATGCCGTAGGCAAAATTGAGGGCATACCGATCTGCGTGAGTAGACTGCGGCTGTTCTTTACCAGATAGCGCCAAATTTCTATACCCTTTATACGTATTTTCAAAAGGATTATTCTTTTCTTGATTCATAATGTGATTCATACAAAGTGTAGAAATAAATGAGGTGAAGCCTTCATCCATCCATTCATGTTTAGCTTCATTGGTGCCTAACACCTGTTGAAACCAAGAATGCGCCATTTCATGCGCCATCACCCCAACAAGGCTGCTAAATTTTCGCTCTCCAGTTATTAGTGTTCCCATAGCATATTCCATACCGCCATCTCCACCTTGTATAACAGAATACTGCTTATACGGATAAGGACCAATATTCGTGTTGAAAAACGCCATAGCTTCTACCGTTTTTGGTTGAAGGTTTTTCCAATTCTCTAAAATTTCAGGGTTGTTCTTGTATAAAAAATGCAATTCTGGACCATCAGGAATTTGTTGTATATCATGAATATAATCTGGATCTGCCGCCCACATAAAATCATGAACCATTGGAGCTTTAAAGTGCCAAGTCAATGTTTTACCTTTTTGCTTCTTAATTTTTGTCCCAGGTGTTTCATAGCCATGTCCTATTTCATCAGCATTTTGAAGGTATCCCGTTCCACCAACGGTGTATTCTTTATCTAAGGTCAATTTCACATCGAAATCACCCCAAACACCGTGAAATTCCCGAGCGATATAGGGGTCTGCATGCCACCCTTCAAAATCATATTCCGCAAGTTTAGGATACCATTGGCTCATGGAAAGCGCAACACCCTCACTACTATTTCTGCCAGAACGTCTTACCTGCAACGGAACTTGACCTTTAAAATCCATATTAAAAGTTGATTTTCCACCAGCAGGTATTGGCGAAGCTAAATCTACGACCAACACAGTGCCTTCTTCAGAAAATGTCACCTTTTTTCCGTCTTGCACTAGAGAAGTAGCGTGTAAGTATCCCATTTCAGTTTCAGAAAGGGTCGATATTCTACTTTTTTTATTGTCTGTAATCATTCTACCATCTGGATCTTCAATGGTCTGTAAACGTATATCCATTTCACTTCCTGGTTGAAAAGCATTGAAATACAAATGGAAGAAAATTCTTTTTAATTCATCAGGAGAATTGTTGGTGTAGACCAGTGTTTGCGTTCCGGTGTATTTAAAATTGTCTACATCCATGTCAACCTCCATCGTATAATCTACGTGTTGTTGCCAGTAATTTGTTTTATTTTGGGCAATCAGCCCAATGGTAAATAATACTGTAAAAAATGAAAATATTGATTTAGTCATGTTTGTTGTATAAATGTTATAATTGAATCTGTCCTGCAACGACCTTGCTTGCCATTACCAATGCGTTGTAAGCATTTACAATTTTTCCAGAGGTTGAAATTTGATCTAAAGATGCACTTTTAGTAGTATCGCCACTAAGAATTACTTTCGTTTTTATAGGCAGACCAGAACGTAAAATAATCTGTTTTACTTGCGCAGCTGTTAATGATGGGTATTGTGACATTACCAGTGCCGCTACACCTGCAACCGCCGGAGCCGCCATAGAGGTACCTGGCGAAAACTCATATTCGTTGTTGGGGAACGTAGAGTAGATATCGGTGCCAGGGGCAAAAACATCAACATTTATAGCGCCATAATTGGAGTAGGAGGCAACCAACTCTGAACCATATTTAGGGTTTAAGGCTCCAACTGTAATTACGTTATCAGCAATTTCAGGTCCATTCTTTACTTGGTCATTTGGAAAATTACCGATGCTAGGGTCATCTAAATTAGCACCATCATTGCCTGCTGCATGTACGAAAAGAACATTTTTTTCTGCAGCATATTTAATCGCTTCATAAACCCACTCGGCTTTTGGGGAAAACGATTTTCCAAAGCTTCCGTTTATAACTCGTGCACCATTGTCAACGGCATAACGAATACCACGTGCGATATCCTTATCATACTCATCGCCATTTGGAACGGCTCTGACGCTCATAATGGCAACATTATTTGCCACGCCATTTGCCCCTTTGCCATTATTGCGTTTTGCAGCAATGATTCCGGCTACGTGCGTTCCATGACTTTCATCATCGAACCTATTTTTTGGATTGCCGTTTCCGTAATTTACATCGGTAAGATCATACGCATCATCACCTACAGGTGTTCTCCCATTAAAATTCTTATTTAAATTATAGTTTAACTGTTCAGAATAGTAGGTAAGCCCATCATTTAATTCCTTTATAACTTCTGGGATGGTTTCTTTGATACTGAACATTTGATTTAACACCGCCAAGTTTCGTTGCATGGTTTCATCAGTTGCTTTTATGCCGGCTAAATCTTCTTTCGTATATGCATCCTTTTTTAAATATTTTTTCACCTCTGTATCAGCATTTTTTACAGCTTGTAAGATTTGCTCATATTGCTGTTTACCTTGTAATGCCTCGCTATACTTTGTTTCTAATTCTGCTTTTGCTTTAGATAACGTGGCTGCATCACCGATGTTAAGGCGTAACATGCGCACATATTCTAATTGTTCGTTGTAAGATTCTCCCAAGAAATTGTATCCATGAATGTCGTCTACGTAACCATTGCCATCATCATCAATATTATTGCCAGCTTTTTCTTTGGTATTCGTCCAAAGAACACCATCAAGATCTTCATGGTTTAAATCGATGCCGGAATCTAAAACAGCTACGATGGTTCTGGTCCCTTTCTTATTTTTGATGATTTCATCATATGCTTTGTTGACACTCATACCCGGTATGGTGTCGGCAACCAGATCCAAATGGCCCCAATTCTTCTTTTCATCTTCAGTGAGGTCTGTTATTTTTAATGGAGTGGCATCAATGTTTTCGACGGGAGTGAGAATTAATCCGCGACCTCCTGCCGGACTCGTACTACCACAGCCGAATAATAATATAGAGAAGGATAGTATGAACAACGATTTAATATAGGTATTTGTCATATGTGGGCAACTTTTAATAAAAAATTTATTTGTGAATATATTAGTAGTGCGTAAATTAATTGAAAACTTCATCAAAGGTAAATACTTGATTTAAACGAACACCTTTATCCGTTTGTTTTAGGGTACACAATTGGTTATGTGCATCATGTTCAAAAAACAGATAGTAGTTGTTTTCAGCGGCTTGATTTAAAAACAGTTCTTTCTCTGTCATTGTAATCAACGGTCTAGTATCGTAGCCAATTACATAAGGCAATGGAATATGGCCTACAGTAGGTATAAGGTCTGCTACGTAGGCAATGGTCTTGTCTTTATATTGAAATTGGGGTAACATTTGTTTTTCAGTATGTCCGTCAACAAAACGAATATCAAAACCTAACGGGCTATTATTAAGGTAGTTTTTGTTTGTGTGGTCAATAAAGTTCAATTGACCACTTTCTTGCATAGGGATGAGGTTTTCCTTTAAAAACGAAGCTTTTTCTCTTGGGTTTGGTTCCGTTGCCCATTTCCAATGCTTCTCATTCGACCAGAAACGCGCATTCTTAAACGCGGGTTCATACCCTGTTCTATCCTTGTTCCACTGAATAGCACCGCCACAATGGTCAAAGTGCAAGTGAGTCAAAAAAACATCGGTAATATCATCCCTATGGAAACCAATTTTATCTAAGGACGAATCAATATTAAAATCTCCCCAGCGATAGTAGTATCCAAAAAATTTATCTGATTGCTTATTTCCCATTCCAGTATCTACTAAAATAAGGCGGTCACCATCTTCAATTAAAAGGCTACGTGCGGCTATATCAATTAAATTACGACTATCTGCAGGGTTCGTTCTTTGCCAAATGGTCTTTGGAACAACGCCGAACATTGCACCACCGTCTAATTTAAAATTACCAGTTTCAACAGGATAAATTTTCATAAGGGGCAAAATAATAAAAGCGTATGAAATCCTAGGTTGGATTAAGAATATATTATCATTTGGCTAAGGAGCAGAAAAGTGATTTTTGACCTATGTATAGAAATTAGAACAATTTATTGTATTAGAAAATAAAGGTAAAACTTATAAAAAACCATGTGCCTTGAGGTCATTAAGCCTCTACGAACAGGTCGCTAATTTGATGATGCGCCAAAGGCTTTGTTAGGTGTTTTTTTACCACGCTATATTCTTTTCCCTTTTCAAAATCTAGCGGGTCTAATGAGGAGCTAAGAATGAATATTTTACAGTGTTCTTTTAGTGTTTCCGGTAATTTCATATAGTGATCTAAGAATTCAAAACCGTTCATTCTTGGCATTTTGATATCTAGAAAAATCATATCTGGATACGCTTTTGGATTGTCGAGTATACTATTCAAATATTCTAAAGCATCAACGCCAGAAGTCTTGACCGTGATTTTAGAAATACATTCTTCTTTCGAAATTATGACTTTGTTGATAAAATTATCCACATCCGAATCGTCTATTAATAATACGCTGATATCCTCATTCATTTTATTTTCTATCTGATTCATTTGGTATTTTTAAGGTAAACATTGTTCCCGCCCCCAATACAGACTCTACTTCTATAGAGCCTTTTAATTTTGCTAATACTTCTTTGACTATAAATAAACCAATACCTGTTCCCATTATTTGCGATGATATTCTGTAGAACATATCAAAAATTTTATCTAATTGCTCTTCTTCCATTCCCAGACCATTGTCCTTTATTTTTATAATAGCTTCCTTTTTTGTGGTTTCAATATTAATCCAAATTGAAGGGGAATCTTTACTTACATCATGGTACTTGATTGCATTAGATATAAAATTATTCAATAGAATTGAAATTCTCTTATTATCAGAAACAAAATCAACTTTATCATTGACATTGGAATGCATATTTATTTTGTTTGCATTCTCTAAATACGAGAAATTTTCCAATGAAATTTTTATTAAATTACTGAATTTTATATTCCTCACCTCAATTTCTAAGTGCTTATTTCGAGAGTACGTTATAATATCCTTGATGAAATCATCTAATCTTTTAATCGATTTTTCCATCATATTTATTTGAAAAACCAAATTAGGATTGTTTTGTTCGGATAATATGATGTTTATGAGTCCTAAAACCGAAGATAGGGGAGCTCTTAGTTCATGTGAGGCGCTATAGACGAAACTATCTAGTTCAGAATTAGTTTTCGTAAGTTCTAAATTTTGAGCTTCTAAACTTTTTTCTGCCTCTTTTCGTTCAGTGCTATCTCTCAAAACGCCCAATAAATTACCATTGAGATCCATTTTAGCATTGACTTCTCCGTAAAAATGGCTACCATCCTTTCTAATCATTTTACGCTCATGCAGAATAACCTTACCTGCTTTTAATTCCTTAAATTTAATAGGGTTATAACGTACTTCTTCGGAGTCATAAATATCCTTTAAGGTTAAACCTATTAATTCATTTAAGGTATAGCCCAACATCTCAGCCCCCTTGCTATTTACCTCTAAAATGACACCTTTTGGACTTGTAAGAAATATGCCGTCTGAGGCTTGTTCCACCAATGATTTGAATTTGTTGTTGCTTTCCCTTAACAATACTGTTTTTTCTTGTACTAATTGATTTAATCTATATGGTTGAAGTACAAGAAACCAAACAAGAACACCACAAACAATAGCAAGTAGTAGTCCCAAAAAGGAAAAGATAAGAATTGTTGAATATGGTGGTGTTTGATTAGAGATGACATAAAGCTTCCATTCCCCTTGACTTGTGGTCAGGGGCACTTTAATAGCATCTTTAATTGAAATTTCATTAGAACGGTAAAAGACATCTTCCGATTGATCAGGATTGATTTTAGCCAATTGATAGGAAAATTGAGTATCACTTAAAGAATCTATTTGTACGGCACTTATAATTGTGGGTAAACGTACAATTGCAGAAGCAAAACCAGCGAAGTCACCTGCGCTGAATAATGGTGTACGACCCACAAAACCCGCACCCCCTTGTTTTAAGTGAAACGGACCCGCCGTAAAATAATCTTTTCTTTTAACTGTTGTGAGCGCTGCGTACCTACTTATGGAATCTTGTAGGATATTAAAACCTAAAACATCATTATCCCTTGATGGATACACATGGGTAATAACACCTTGGCTATTAGCAAGCTCTAAAGCTTCAATATTTTTATTGCTGCTTAATAATAATTGAGCAATGCGGTCAAAATCATGGGGAATACCATAGTTTTCCACAATAAACGACAAGGTTTTTGTCGCCATAAAACTTTGTCCAAGCACATTCTGTAAATCCTCTTTTAAGCTTAAGACTCTTTCATTGACCTCTTGTTGTTCAGTTTTCTGCAATAGTTGAAATCTCTGATAGCTAATTACCTGAGTAATAATACATACCAAAATAAACACCAGAACACCTGCAGTTAGTGGTTTTTTGAAAAAAGAGGGTTGTTTAGTTTTAAGCACTATATGAATTTTTGCAATTAGAAGTTAGGGCAGCATTCATATAATTTGAATTATGTATAAGTAGGCAAGACAATAAACCGTATTAATCTCCATTATTTGCCTAACTAAATTTAATTTGTACATGCCTTTTTTATACTAAAATTGATACAGTACATTTTGTCAAGGAGAACCATGATTAAATATTAATAGCTGATGTATGCTGAATTAAATATTACCAGGGGACTAAACATAAAATTGGCAATTTTTAACAAATTTAAGAAAAGACACGTATAAAGCTAAGTTTTCTCTTATTATCTTGTAGGATTACCTTTATCTTTTAACAATGTCACCCCTAAATAGATATTAAAAATAGCATGTCTAATTGAACGAATAGGCAACACAGTATTTTGATTTATAACTAATTTTAATGGTACTTATATTAATATTGACCCCTACCCAATACCCTATTAAGAACACCAAATAAATAGATACTCTAGAGTTACTGTGTCAGTAGAATGAGGAGTTGGTTTAAATTAATACGTATTGTATTATACAAGTTTTAAGCGGTACTATTTTGATTCAACAGTAGGTTTAATTGTTTTCCAAAATAAAGCATTGCTTTAATTTCTTTAACACTTAAAAGGCGCTCTTTCTTTAAAATCATAATAGAATTCCCGTTTGTTTCAACGTGGTAATACGGGTTGCTTTCTAAAAACAATAT
The DNA here is from genome assembly GCF_005771495.1 of Maribacter sp. ACAM166. Taxonomy (GTDB): domain Bacteria; phylum Bacteroidota; class Bacteroidia; order Flavobacteriales; family Flavobacteriaceae; genus Maribacter. The sequence goes on along the minus strand of NZ_VAUW01000006.1, from coordinate 5,000 downwards.
CAATTCGTCAGTAAACAGATTTTGAATTTCAGATTGATCTTCACCACTTAAGAAAAAGCGTTTGTTAAAATCGGGATGATTTTCCAATTGAATGTCTTTAAAACCTGCCATACCATATATGAAATCTAAAAGCCCTTCCTTATCCAATGTAAATACTGGCATTGGTTGCTTTAGCTTTATATGTAATATCGTTGCCTTTACTACTTCGCGCGCAATGAATTCACCCTCACTAAACTCCACATCAAATAGATGAAACGTTTTTGTTTCGTCGTAAAAGCTGTTATAGAAAAAAGGGACTTTTCTCGTTCTAAAGAAAATGAACTTATTTAAAAATTTAGTTTTATTAGATCGATTTGGCATATACGACCAGTTGTATTCTTTGGCCATAACTTTCAAAAGACCCTGTCTTTTGGTGAAATATTTCTGAATAGGCCCAAGTTTGGCCAATGGCAACAATTTACGAATTGCAAATGGATGTTTGGAATCTGCACCATGCTTATCGAGCCCAATTAATTCAATACTTCCCTCTTTTTTAGTAAAGTTGTCCACATAATTCTCTAGGCCTTCCATTACGGTGTGGTCTACAAAATTGCATAATGAAAAATCAAGTATTACATTTTCATTTTCCGGAATAATATCCAATTTATTCTTTAATCTATAAAAGTTAAGAAAACTAGAGAAGTACTTTACGCTGATGTAATAATTACCTCCATCCTTTTCTTTGAACATTAATATATTGGGCTTTACCAAATTATTTACGAACAATAAAATACTCTTATTAAGCGCAACGTGAATTAAGAAGGTCATTACAATCCCAATTGCTATACCGGTTATCAGATTTGTAAATAAGGTCGTTAGTAGGGTTACTGTAAAAATGATAATCTGTTCTTTACCGATTCGGGCAATTTTTCTAATGTTCTTCGGTGTAGCAAGCTTGTAACCAGTATATACTAAAATCGCAGCTAAAGCAGCCAACGGTATTCGTTTTAATTGATCTTGAAAAAGGAGCACAAATATAATTAGGAAAAGGGCATGAAAAAAATTAGCAGATTTATTGGTCGCTCCGTTGTTTACATTAACGGAGCTTCTCGCAATCACCGTGACTACGTTCAAACCACCTACTAAACCACTAAGTGTAGTGGCGAGACCAAGAGCTTTAAGGTCTTTATTTACATTAGATCTTCTACGCTCAGGATCAAGCTTGTCTACTGCTTTTATGCTTAATAATGATTCGATGCTAGCGATAAGGGTGATAGAGAAAACAGCCACTATAAATTCTAATTTAAGCACTTTTGAAAAATTAGGAAAGGCTAAATTAGACAGGATGTTATCTGGAATATTGACCAAAAACTCACCCTGTAAGGGATAGGGCACGTCTATCCAATCAAAAACATAACTGAAGGTCACAGTTAAAATCAATATCCACATTGGGGCGGGAATAAGATGTAAATACTTATTTCTGATCTTAGAATAATTTGCCATGATCAGTAGAGCGATCAGCCCGATAATTGCGGCAATTAGCTGTTCTAAATGATAATTATTATATAGGCCAAGAATGCCTTCTGGTATTTGTAACAATAAGTGAACGATACTACCTTGCTCGTTATTATGACCGATCATAATATGAAACTGTTTGGCTAGTATGCCTAAGCCTATGGCCGCCAGCATACCCTCAATAGCAGATGCCGGAAAGAAATCTGCCAGTCGGCCCATTTTAAGAAACCCAAGGATAAGCATTAAGATACCGGAAAATACAACTGCAGCTAACGTAAAAAGATAACCTTCATACATATTACCTGCGCCTAAAGTTGTAATTGCACTCAATAACACAATCACCATTCCATTCCCTGGTCCAGTAATGGTGACATTCGAGCCACCTAAAAGCGAAACTACTACGCCGCCAACCACTGCAGCAATAATACCGGATATAGGAGGGGCCTCGCTCGCTAAAGCCAGTCCGAGCCCTAAGGGAAGGGCTATTAAAGACACCACGAAACCAGAAAATAAATTCTTGGGCAGCGTACCTAAAAACGTAGCGGTTTTCTTTTTTTTAGCGCTCAAATTTGCTTTCTAACAATTAATAAATCGGTTGGTAAATCAGATAATATATATTCAATATCATGCGGAAAAATACGGTCCCAAATACCAGACTTTACAGGGGCGTTCAATACTAAAAGATCGGCCCTAACTACCTCTGCGTAATGCCCTATTGAATAGCCTCTTTTTCCAAAAATACTTTGGGTCTTTACTTTGAGGTTTTTGGTAATATCGACAGGTAGTGCTTCAACAATGTTTTTGACCCTAGACTCTTCTCTTTGCCGTAAACGTTGTTTAATAATATTCGCTTTTTTTAAGGAACGGTCATCCTCAACGGTAACTTGAATTTCTTTGGTTAGAATTTCCTCTACAATCGTAATTTGTTGTGCCCCCAATAAATTAGAAAAGTAAAAGGCATGCTCTATTGCCATAGCAGTTTCTGGAGCATCAAGTCCATTAACGACAACATGTTTACATGGCACTCTTTTATCAGAAGGTTTTATCAACAAAAGAACCGAACAGTTAACCTTACGCGTCAGCTTTCTGGCTATAGAACCTAAGTAAAACTGAAACTTATTTTCACGTTGTAAAGCGCCTAAAATTAAGAGATCAATCTTTAAATTTAAGCAGGCTTCTGTAATGACTGATTCTGGGTTTCCTTCTTCCCAAAGTATAGTTATGGAAAGGTTTGCGTGTTCGGTTTGTGAAATTATGGTATTGATTTTCTCTGATTTCGCCGGAGTTTTTGTTCCAACATGCAATAAAATCAACTTACAATCTAGAAAATTAGCGATACGGGTAGTTTCAAGGATATTTATCCTAAGCGAAGGGGAAAAGGCAAATCCGAATAAAATTGATTTATATAGCTTGATAAGATGTGTAATATAGGGTTGTGCGTTCCAAGATAACATTTAATTATAAGATGGAAAACAGGCTTGCTATTTCACTTGGTTAAAATGCATGGTTTAGATTAAAAATTTATGGTATTTAATCCTGTATAATTGTTATTTTTAACAAAAAAATAATATGCTAGAGCTTGCTGGAATTATTATTTTGGGAATACTCGCTCAATGGGTGGCGTGGCGTTTAAAACTGCCTGCCATATTACCTTTGATACTTATTGGTTTATTGGTAGGGCCATTTTCTACGCTTTATACGGTAGATGGTTCTAAAATCATAGAGCCAATTTGGAATGGGGAAAAAGGTCTCTTTCCGGGGGACAGTCTGTATTATTTTGTGTCACTTGCCATAAGTATCATATTATTTGAAGGCGGATTGACCCTTAAGCGTTCTGAGATAAGCAGTATTGGCCCAGTGATTACTAAATTAATCACACTAGGAAGTGTCACTACGTTTTTTGGTGCCGCATTGGCAGCTTATTTTCTGTTCGGTCTTTCTTGGCAACTATGTTTCTTGTTCTCGGCATTGATTATCGTTACAGGGCCAACGGTAATTACGCCCATTCTACGAAATATTCCACTTAAAAAGGATGTTTCGGCCATTCTAAAATGGGAAGGAATTCTTATTGACCCCATTGGCGCGTTGGCAGCCGTTTTGGTATACGAGTTTATCAGCGTAGGAGAAGGACAGGCATATACGGTGACGGCATTGATTGAATTCGGAAAAATTTTATTGTTTGGGTTTACATTCGGCTTCACCTTTGCCCATGCCCTTACTTTTTTAATTAAAAAGAACTTTATTCCACATTATTTATTGAACGTAGTCACACTTTCAGTGGTGTTGGGCGTGTTCGTAATGTCAGATGTTTTCGCGCATGAATCTGGACTGTTGGCCGTTGTGGTCATGGGGATGGTCATGGGGAATACCAATTTACCCAATATTAAAGAGCTACTCTACTTTAAGGAATCATTGAGTATTCTACTAATTTCAATATTATTCATTTTACTTGCAGCCAATATCAATATTGCAGATCTTGAATTAATATATACATGGAAAACGGTGGCTTTATTTTTATCCATTGTCTTATTAATAAGGCCGCTTGGAGTTTTCCTTAGTTCAATGGGCTCTAATTTAAAGTTTAACGAAAAACTATTTATTAGTTGGGTTGGCCCTAGAGGTATCGTTGCAGCAGGTATAGCTTCTCTATTTGGTTCTAAGCTATTATCTAAAGGTGAACCGGGTGCTGAGTATATTACCCCTTTGGTGTTTATGATTGTGCTGGGTACCGTTCTATTGAACGCCACTACTGCTCGTATGTTCGCTAAACTGGTTGGCGTATTTCTGAACAAATCAGAGGGAATTTTAATTCTGGGCGCCTCAAAAGCATCTAGGCTTATCGGCAACTATTTACATCAAAACGCTAGGCATGTGGTGTTGATTGATAATAATCAATCAAATATTGACAAGGCGAATAAACTGGGCTTAGAAGCAATTTCAGCCAATATTTATTCCGATAGTTTGACAGATAATATAGAACTTAATGACATTGGGTATTTAATGGCATTGACTGGCAACTCTGATATTAATAAATATGCCATTAATAAATTTCAAAGTGCATTTGGAGAAAATGGTTCTTTTAGATTGGTGGATGCCGATGAAATGGGAGATCCTGAAAATAATCCGAAAGAAGGTTTATTTTCCCATACCGATGATTTCATAAAACTGACGGAAGCTGCTAGAAAGTATCCGGCGATACATGAAATTGAACTTCATGATACAGAGCATTATGAAGGTTTGATAGAAATCACAAAGGCCGACGCTGACATCGTCCCCTTATTTCTTAAAGACACTGATGGCGATATTCATATTATAACAGCATTCAGCAAAGAATTCACAGATATACAGGAAGGCTACAAACTAGCCTATTTGGGTAAAAACCTGAGTTCGATTAAAACATAACTAGTTGATTTGTTTTAACGGTTTGATATTTGATGCTAGGTTTCTTGGGCAAGAAGCTATATGCAATAAGGCCTGAGATAATATTCACCAAGAAATTACCAAAG
>NZ_VAUW01000069.1 GCF_005771495.1 Maribacter sp. ACAM166 | reverse complement strand
TATTGGCTAGGATATTTGCTGTCATTAAAAGGAAATCTCCCTATGTAGATTTAATGAAATTTGCAGCATAAAATTAATTTGAAAAAATGTGAAATATAATTTGTTTTAGTCATAGAATACTGTGAGACTTGAAACGTAGTGCGGTTAAAAGCATTTTCGTTTCGGATTAAACACATACCTAATTTTTAAATTTTACTTATTATTTTGCTTTTGGTAATTTGTCAAATTTAAAAATTAGGCGACTTACCAAAAACGCACAAACCTTTGTGTTAGTAAGTACTTGCGCTATGTTTTATAAACGTTGTTTTAGCAGTTATTTTATTCATTAATTATCTAAAAAAGTAAAAATTTCTACATAAGCGTTTTTTAATTCTTCCTCGTTTGGACTGTGTAGTCCATTTAGTTTATAAATTACAAAGTCTTTATTTTTGTTTAACATTGGAACGAATTTTTCAAAAGTTTCAGGTGGAATTTGATTGTCTTTTCCTCCGTGCCATAAAAAAATCGGTGGGTCGTTTTTGTCAAAATATGTTACTGGTTCATAAACTGCTATCTTCTCTATTAATTCATAACTATCGTTTGATGGAAAAAGAGCTTTCCCAATATCACGAAAAACTTCGTTTTCATTGCCCGAAAAAATCTTTTCCACCACATTTAATCCATCAACTAGTCCCGAAAAGTTGATTATTCCAGTTATCGTAATTCCGTTATTTAATTTATTTGGATATTCAGGGTTGTTTTGAGATACACCAACATTTGTTGCAATGTGAGCTCCAGCTGAAAAACCTGTTACGATTATATTGTTCAAGTTTAAATCATAGTTATTGTTATTGGCTTTTAGGAAGTTCAAAGCGTTTGTTAAATCTGTTGTCGCAATTGGAATTCCTTTTTTCAATCGGTAATTTATATTAACAACATTTAATCCTTTTTTTAAATATGGCTCAATGTATTTTTCATCTTCACTTTTGTCGCTTAAATAGTAACCTCCTCCGTGCAGGAAAACAATCGTATAATTATTCTTTCCGTATGACTTTGCATCTTTGGAAAGATAGATGTCCATATTCTGTTCGGCATCTGTTCCGTATGAAACATTTTTCATTATTTCATATGTAGCCGAAATTTGTTCAGACGTTTTATCTGGAATTGAAGTCAATTTTTTTGAGCAAGATGTCAAAAGCAATAAAGAAATGATTGTCAATTGAGCTACTATTTTTTTTCATTTTGGTTGGTTCTTTTTAATTGCTAGCAATGCCCTGAATGAACACCCATTTTAATGGGGATTATTTCTTGTTAGCATCATTTTTTGGCTGTTGTTGTGTTATACAATGAATTCCTCCGCCATTGAAATTTAGATTTGTTACATTTAAAAATACCAGCTGTCTGTTGGGAAATACTTCTGTAAATATTGCTTTAACCTTTTCTTCTTTCTCAGGACTTGATCCCTCTTGGATGTATGTGGGTAGTACCACAAGGTCATTTGTCACAAGGTAGTTCAAGTAGCTCGAGGCAGCCACAAGTTTAATACTATCTCCCACTTTTTTGATTCCTTTTTGTGGCAGCCAGCTAAGAGGTACCTCCCAATTTTCTCCATCACTCCAGTCTACATCGTGGTTAACTATGGTTGTTTCAGTAAATATTAAATCAGGAAGTGGGACTTTTATAATATTAAATGATTTACCATCTTGGTCTCTGGAGTTTTCAAGAATTTTCAAATTCTCAGACATTCGTTCGAAGTTAATTCTATTGAATTCATTAAGATTCTTTTCTGATTCATCAACCCAAGCTAGTAGGATAGTTGAATCATTAACAAACCTTACAAATTCGTCAGTATGACCATATGTTCCCCACCCAAAATAATCATCAAATATTTGATTGAACAAGAACGGATCCTCAACCAGTCCCTTCTTCATCCAAATAATGTTGTCAGTACCAAGTGTTTTTTTGAACTCCGATTCGATATATTCCTTACTTTTTTCTGGGTTCCTTTGCATGGTGACAGCTTCACATAAAATAAGGGTACCCTTACCATTTACTTCAATTGACCCACCTTCCATATTTACATCAGTTTTAATGGTTGAAAGATGGTCTATTGAACCCATTATACTATCTATACGCCCTGTTTGGCCTAAATCTTGTTGGTATTGGTGCGTCACACTGTCCATGTTACCTTCGAAATAGGTTTTTAAGTATTCTTTTTTTCCGTACAAAGTCCACCCAAAATCAACAACTTTTTTATCACCATTTTTATTAATTACATAGGTAGCCCCATGATCTCTCACCCATAGTCGATTGTCGTTGATGATGTAAAATTGAATATTCAAAGTATCAATTCCATTTTCAGAAAGTTCGCTTTTGATATTTCTAAGGTTAAGGCTATCGTTAGCAATGATTCTTAAAGGCACTTTATCCACAAGTGCCTTAGTCAAATCAACAAAGGGCTGATGATAGGGAGCATATTCCTCCCACCCTAACCAGACGAATTCATGTGGTGAATACTCTGCTGGCATGAAGTACTTATCAGCTTGAACTGTTGCCTTCTGACTTGAATCACAAGCAATTATTAGACTTAATAAAAACGGAATAAGAAATATTTTTTTCATTTTATTTGATTGATGCTAAAATTCTGGCTATGATTGCTGGGGCGGAAATCCAGCGAATTTCTTGTCTCGCGCTAAGCAAAATTTTTTGGTTTTGTTTTATCTTTTTTTGTTAAAGCAAAATCCATAAGATTTTGCGACTTTATAAATATACAGAGACCTTGGCGTATAAACCACAAGTCCGTATTAATTATAGGCATTGTTGGTAAATCGTTTTTTTAGCAAAATATGTTATGCAGGAAAGGCTAACGAAATGTCACGCCAGTTATGAAGTATTTCAAAATTTTCTTTGTAAAAAGTAAAGAAATTACCCCCTCCATTAGATGGTTGGTCATACTGTCGCGATATTTTTTCACCTTTTAAAGAACAGAATAACAACGTACCAACTCCACCATGCGCAACAATCGCAATATCGCCATCACTCTTATCATTTGAAATTATCGTTTTTATTGCAGAAACAATTCTGTTCTGAGCGTCTATTGCTCTTTCCCAACCTCGCACAGATTTATAAGGTTTCGCAAAGAAAATGTTGGCTGTAGTTTGAAATTCTTCTTCATAAAGAAATCCAGTTGATGACCTATCATTCTCCTTTAAAGACTCAACTTTTTGCAATTCAATACTCAAATGATTAGACAAGATTTTCCCACCGTCAATTGCTTTTTGCTCATAACTTGAATAAACTGCTGAAATATTATTTATTTCTGGATTAAAATTAAATAATACATGGCGTTCTTTCCCTTTGACCGATAATCCCCAATCAGGAACCGGTAATTTTGGATTTACATCTACATTTGCATGTGTTATAAACAATATTTTTTTTCTGTGCATCTATAAATGTTCACCAACGGTTTCTGTATAAAATCATAGTGGCGTTTAGCCACTATGATTTTATACACATCTTAAGTTTGATTCCTTAACTTTTAGAATATGCTGAGTTCAACCCATAAGTGCAACACATCTTTTATTTAGGACTTCAATTTGGTTATTATAATTAAACTTTCTAATAGGTCTGTAATTTAGTAATCTTTCTACTTCTTTTATCCTTTTGACCGAAACCTGTCGAAGGTCTGTTTTCTTAGGGGTCAAAACACTAAAGTCTATGGATTTAATAATATATATAATTACTTTTTTGGGTTTTTTTTTAGATTGGAGAGTTAACTTTCGTGAAATAAATTGATTAAACCTATAATATTAAAAATATATATGTTATTCTTGCTTAATCGATAAAGCAAGAATAAATTTTGTTTATCGTGTTTTTTTTAATTTTTAGCTTAAACCTTTAAACAAAAAATGTGAATAAATTTTATACTATAGGTATTGATTTTGGAACTGATTCAGTCAGAACCATTCTTGTTAATACGTTAACGGGTGAAGTTTTATCTGAAGGATGTAGCTTTTACAAATTATGGAAGGAAAGTAAGTACTGTAATTCTAAAATAAATCAATTTAGACAACATCCTACTGATCATATAAATGCTTTAAAAACTTCATTTAAAGAGTTATTGTCAAAAGTATCAAATTCTACTATAAATAATGTAATGGCATTATCGGTTGCATCTACCGGTTCTACACCAGTTGCCGTTAATGAATTGGGAATTCCTCTTGCGTTGACAGAAGGTTTTAAAGAAAACCCTAATGCAATGTTCATTCTATGGAAAGATCACACGGCAATTAATGAGGCTAACGAAATTAACAAACTGGCACATTCAAAGAAATATATTGATTATACTAGCTATGTAGGAGGGGAGTACTCATCAGAATGGTTTTGGGCAAAAATTCTACATATAATGCGTATTGACGAATCAGTAAGGAACGCTGCCTTTACTTGGTTGGAACATTGTGATTGGGTTCCTGCAATGTTAACAGCTAATGCCAATCCATTGAAAATTAAGAGAAGTCGTTGTGCGGCAGGACACAAGGCTATGTGGCATCAAAAATGGAATGGATTGCCTTCCGAAGAATTTTTATCAGATATAGATCCTTTACTCACAGGTATTCGAGAAAAAATGTATGCTGAAACGTATACTTCCGATAAGAGTGCTGGAGTAATTTCTAGGGAGTGGGCAAATATTTTAGGTTTAAGAGAAGATGTTTTAGTTGGCGTTGGAACTTTAGATGCTCACATGGGAGCAATTGGAGGAGAAATCAAACCTAATTATTTAGTTAAAGTTATTGGAACCTCTACTTGCGACATGCTTATTATTCCTAAGGAAGAAATAAAAGAAAAAGTAATTAGTGGTATTTGTGGTCAAGTGGATGGCTCAATTATACCAAACATGATAGGTCTTGAGGCGGGGCAATCTGCTTTCGGAGATATATATGCATGGTTCAACAAGTTTTTAATGTGGCCCTTGGAAAATTTTATTCTAAACAGTCATGTTCTTGAAAAAAAATCGAAAGAATTAATTGCAATAGATATAAGGGAAAATATGTTGTTTGAGCTTAGTGAGGCAGCAAAGGTCTTACCTATAGAAGATACTGGTATTATTGCTTTAGATTGGTTTAATGGCAGAAGAACCCCTAATTCTAATCAAGCTTTGAAAGGTGGCTTAGTAGGATTAACATTGAGTACTGATGCACCAAAATTGTTTAAGGCTTTGGTCGAAGCGACTTGTTTTGGTTCAAAAAAAATAATAGATAGGTTTTTAGAGGAAGGTGTTACTATTTCTGGAATTATTGCAGTTGGTGGAGTTGCTCAAAAGTCAGATTTTGTAATGCAAACGCTTGCAGATATATTAGATTTTCCTATCAGAGTTGTTAGGTCTAAACAAACTTGTGCTCTTGGAGCCGCAATGTCCGCAGCGGTTGTTGCAGGAATTTACACTACCATACCTGACGCTCAAAAAGCGATGGGAGCCGGATTCGAAAAAGAATACATTCCTATTCTTCAAAATACAGAAATATATAAAATACTCTACGCTAAATATTCAATATTTGGTGAATTTGTAGATCATAAAACCAATTAAACATTAACATTCAAATTATGCAAATAAAAAATAAGTCATTGGGAGAAATGCCTAAGATTGGAATTAGGCCAGTTATTGATGCTCGTTTAGGTGGAGTACGTGAGTCGCTGGAGAAAATTACCATGGATATGGCGAAAAACGTGGCAAAGCTCTTGACCACCACTCTAAAATATTATAACGGAGAATCGGTTGAATGCATTATCTCAGATACTACGATTGGTAGAGTACCAGAGGCACAGCGTTGTGAAGATAAATTTTTAAGAGAAGGTGTAGGTTTATCTATTACAGTAACGCCATGTTGGTGTTATGGTACCGAAACTATAGATATGAACCCAACAAGACCAAAAGCAATTTGGGGTTTTAATGGCACCGAAAGACCTGGAGCAGTTTATTTAGCAGCAGCTTTAGCAGGTCATGCTCAGAAAGGTATTCCTGCATTTAGTATTTATGGTAGAGAAGTACAAGAAAGTGATGACGAGCAAATTCCATCAGATGTAAAAGAAAAATTACTACAATTTGCAAAATCGGGTCTAGCCGTCGCAATTTTAAATGGAAAATCATATTTGTCAGTAGGTGGTGTTTCAATGGGTATTGCAGGATCAATTGTTGATGAGAGTTTCTTTCAAGAATATCTTGGAATGAGAAACGAATACGTTGACATGAGTGAAGTAAACAGAAGATTGGAAAAAGGAATATATGACCATGATGAATTTAAGAAAGCATTAACCTGGAGAAAGAAGAATTGTAAAGAAGGTAAAAATTATAATCCAGAAAATCTTGTAAAGTCTCGAGAGCAAATGAATGATGAATGGGAAACTGTTATTAAAATGACCTTGATTTCTAGAGATTTAATGATTGGTAACCCAAAATTAGTAGCGTTAGGATTTGCAGAAGAGGCTTTGGGACATAACGCTATAGCTGCAGGCTTTCAAGGGCAACGTCAATGGAACGATTATATGCCAAATGGAGATTTTTTAGAAGCAATTTTGAATTCATCTTTTGATTGGAACGGAATTAGGAATCCATATATAATGGCTACAGAAAATGATAGCTTAAATGGTATTTCAATGCTGCTCGGCTATTTATTGACTAATCAAGCGCAAATGTTTTCTGATGTTAGAACTTTTTGGAGTCAATCATCAGTAGAGAGAGTAACGGGCCATAAATTAGAGGGTAAAGCCGCCAATGGTATTATTCATTTAATTAATTCAGGTTCATCAACATTAGATGGTACCGGACAGCAAACTGATAATGGTAAACCTGTTATGAAACCATTTTGGGAGATTACTGAAAATGAAGCTTCTAAATGTTTAGAGGCTACCGATTGGCCTCCTGCTATGTACGAATATTTTGGGGGAGGAGGTTATTCATCCCATTTTGTTACTAAAGGAGAAATGCCAGTAACTATGTGTAGAATTAATTTAGTGAAAGGTTTGGGACCTGTAATGCAAATTGCTGAGGGATGGACGGTTGAAATTCCTGAAAAAGCACATAATATTTTGGATCAGCGAACTAATCCGACTTGGCCAACAACTTGGTTTGTGCCAAGACTAAATGATAAGGATGCCTTTAAGGATGTGTATAGTGTAATGTCTAATTGGGGAGCTAATCATGGAGCATTTAGTTATGGTCATTATGGTCATGAAATAATTACCCTTTGTTCTATGTTAAGAATTCCGGTTAATATGCATAATGTAGAGGAAAATAGAATTTTCAGACCTAAAGATTGGGCTTCTTTTGGAACAGATTTAGAGGCTGCAGATTACAGGGCGTGCAAAAATTATGGACCACTTTATTAGCCTACTATTATAATAATTATTAGTGTTTTTGAAATTTTCAAAAAATTAAAGTCATTTATTTTTTATTACTTTCATTACTTAATGAGAACATTAATATGAGTACAAAAGTATCTTTGAAGGACATTGCTAAAATAGTTGGAGTTTCTATTCCATTAGTTTCTTATGTTTTAAATGGTAAGGGAAAAGAAAATCGGGTATCAGAGGAAACCGAGAAAAGAATAAAAGAAGTTGCAAAGAGTTTAAACTATAGACCAAATTTAAATGCTAGAAGTTTAAAGACGAATAAAACGAGGACCATAGGAGTAATTCTGGCTGATATTTCAAATCCATTCTTTTCTAATTTGGCACGCATCATTGAAGATGAAGCTTTTAATCAAAACTATACTGTCATTTTTGGTTCTTCTGATGAAAAAATGGAGAAGTTTGATAGAGTTCTAGAATTGCTTTTGGATCGTCAAGTTGATGGGTTGATTATAGCACCTCCCCAAGGTTCAAAGCAGAGTATTTTGAAATTGAAATTACAGAAAATTCCGTTTGTTTTAATTGATAGATATTTCGAAGGATTAGAATATAATTATGTGGTTGCTGATAATTTCAATGCGTCTTCTTTAGCTACAAATTATTTAATTAACAAGGGACACAAGAAAATTGCAACAATAGGGTATCAATCAGATTTATCTCACTACACCGATAGATATGAAGGTTACATTGATGCCTTAAATTGCGCGAATATAATTCCATCAGAAAATATGATGAAAAGGGTGAATCATTTGTATTTAAAAAGAGACATGAAAAAAGCTATGGATGAGTTAATCAATAGAAGTGAAGTAGAGGCCATCTATTTTCAAACGAATACATTAGCTGAAGAAGGTCTTCGACAATTAATTAGCTTGGGAAGAGATGTTTTGCAAAGAATTGATGTTGTTGTTTTTGATCAAAATTCTACCTACCATTTCTTAGAAAATTTTGTGCCATATATTAGTCAGCCAATTAAAAAAATGGGAGAAGAGGCTTTAAGAATTCTTATTGAAAATATTAATCACCCAGATTCTAAATCTGTTCAAATTAAATTAAATACAAGCTTAGAATTTGAAAGTTAACATTAGATTTCGAGTATTAAACAACATAATTATTGAATTAAGTAAAAGGTTGTAAAAAACATTACTAATTACGCAAAAAAAGGCTTAAATATTTTTGTATATTGCATTATTTTATTATTATTGCTTAATCGTTAAAGCATTTATATTTTTTATGAAGAACAAAATTCATCTAGATTAAAAAAGGGATTAATCTAAGTTCAAGTCATAAGTGCAACACGAATATTTAAAACAGATGGGGCTAGCCCCATCTGTTTTAGGCTCAATATTTATATTCGTTTTGATGAAACATTACAAACAATTGACCTTAGAGCAAAGGT
>NZ_VAUW01000068.1 GCF_005771495.1 Maribacter sp. ACAM166 | reverse complement strand
GTAACTTTAGAGTAGATTACCATAGATAGATTTTTAGATTAATGAATTGAATTTCAACACTTTAATTTACTGAAAATCTATCTTTTTTGTTGCATAATAATCAAATATTATTAATCGAACTCAGGTTGAGAGGTACGGTTAATGATTTGTAAAATAGCCCCCCCTTTTTGTACCAAATTCCCTTCTTCTGTTAAATTATTATCTAAAATACCTGCCACGGCAGAATATATTTGGTACAAACTATCTGGCTGTATGGTTGCAGATGCATATACAGATGATGTTAACCTTGTTTTTTGAGGAAGTATTTTTTCTTGATCCCGTTCACAAGAAAAGCAGAGCAGGATAAGTGTGATAATTGTAACATTACGCATGAGACTTCAATTGCTTAAAATCAAAGTAACCTGAAATTTAGAACTTAACCTATGAGTAAAGTCATAGTACAGGAATGTAACATGAAAATATCCTTTAGAACTGTGGTATTATAGTTTACCATTTTTTGGTACTATCATGAACTAGCATTTTATGCAAAAACTAATTAGAATAAAAATCAAGTTCTGCAATCGCCACCGAATTCCCTATACCTGCAATTTCATCGGTCTCTAATTTAATAAATCGCGTAGTGAAATTTTGCTTGAAGTGATGCATTCGCTGAGTTGGGTCATTGATCAAGTTTCCAAAGATAAAGGTGTCTTGTTTAGTCCAAATTTTACCATCGTCACTTGAGAAAATATGGCCTTTTTGAATCATTCCGTCAGCATTTGAAATTGGCGGAGTATATGCGAACGAGTTGATTTCCGTTTTCTTTCCTAAGTCTAGAATAACAAAATGGTTTTTAGTTTTTGCCTGAGACTGCCAATAGCTTTGTGGGTCCTCGTCAAAAATCAAATTGGCACCGTGCGTTTCTAGTTCGCTATCTCCACGTACCAGTTTCCATGTATTTTTGGGTAAACCAAATTTAATATTAGTACTACTTCCTGGCTTTCCGTTCATAAAAGCTACCGCCTTTATCTCTCCTTCACCAAATGAAAATGGTTTTGTAAACATTTTAGATTCCTGCGTTGGTTCTTGACCATCCTTGGTATAAAATATTTGCAATCCTTTATTTAAATTGGCACTTGCATTTTCTCCATGAGGATTCCATCCAAAATCTGACATTTTCGGTGATATGGAAATTTCACCTTCACAACTTCTAGTCAATTGTAGTTGTGGTGGTCTACTCTCGTAATAATGAGCAGAAATATGTTGTAAAATGGGTATATACCTAGATTCTAGAATACGCAATCGTAATTTATTGGTAGTTACCTCTGGGAAACGCAGTATTCTTTGGTAACCAATGTTTGTAGCCGTAGCAATTTCTTCCCAAGCACCATCTACCCAAGTATCTAAGGCATGTTTAGATATACGTTCACCATGTCGTTTAACATCTTCCTGAATTAAAAACCTGTTGATCTTTAATGCACTAGGAAAGGTTATCTCTACTATTGGTTGTTTACCGGTCAGGACTAGAAAAGTATCCTCATCTGAATCTAAAAGCTCTTTAGGTCCATCGGCATCAGCCAAAAGATTTGATCCATAAGTTTCTTGAATTCGTTTACCGGTTTCCTGTAACACTTTTACATCTTCATCAGAAAATCTACCTTGACGATTTGGTGGTATGTTCAGAAGAAAAATAGAGTTCCCACCCACCGATCTTTCATACATATCAAACACATCATCTGTACTCCTTACCTTTTGGTCCGTGTCATCCCTATAAAACCATCCTTCTCTTATTGAAGTATTTGTTTCCGCAGGTTGGTAATGTAAAAAATTGGAACCTACTAATTTTGAAATACTACCTACATCAGTAGTCGTAATATCCGCAAAAGAATTCATCGTATTAGGATCATCCATATAGGGTACCACATTCCATTCCGTTTCCCTAGTGGCTCCAGCTTCGTTACCACACCAACGCAAATCTTCTTTCCCAAAAACAACGGCGTTTGGCGCCAATAAATTGATTAATTGTTTCCAATCTGTGTATTTATAGGTTTGCCCGCCTTTTCGCTTTGGATGGGCACCATCAAACCAAACCTCATCAATAGGGCCGTATTCAGTCAATAGTTCAAATAATTGATTGAGAAAATATTCATTGTAATCATCCACTTCAAACTGAAAGGTTGCTTTGTTATCAAAAGGCCTTCCTTCTACTTGCCTAGGAATCGTTCGGTTGGTGTATGTACTTAAGTTACCATACAGACCGTCTTTATTTTCAATTTGATATAAATCTGCAGGAGAAAGATAAACACCCAACTTAAGACCATATTTCTGACAGGACTCGGACAATTCTTTTAGAACATCTCCCTTTCCATCTTTATATGGTGATGTCATTACCCCATGTTCTGTATACCTACTTTGCCAAAGCACAAAACCATCATGGTGTTTAGCTGTAAAGATTACCTTTTTCATACCAGCAGCCACCATAACTTGGCACCACTGGTCTGTATCTAAATTTTGGAGGTTGAAAACACTGGGATCTTCCATACCATTGCCCCACTCCTTTTTTGTAAAAGTATTTGGCCCGAAATGTACAAAGGCTATAAACTCATCCTTTAAGGCTTCATATTGGTTTTTTGTTGGTACCACGTGCGCAGCTTTTATACGTATGGAATCTTGGGTATCATCTGAATCTAAGGATATAGTGTTTGTAACTGAAAATAGCACCTCTTTTTCAACGCTATTAGTACAAGAAATAACTAGTGAAATGGCTACAGTTGCTAAAAAATAAGATAGAGCAGATTGAAATTTAATTGTCATAAGTATACATAACTATTTAATAGTGGAATTTGTATCCAAATCAAAAGTATCTTTTTTGAAATAAATCCGTGCACTTTTCTATACTCCTTGTTGATGTTTTTTACTTCTTATAAGTATTAATCCTTCTAGAGCGTATAAATAGCGTTTATTCACAACACAAAAATGTGAACCTAAAATAGGTCACATTTTATAATTTCTTCGAGAGGACAGAACTAGCAATCACCATATATTTCACTCAATATTAAATTATTACTTTCATTCTTTCAAATTAGGTAACTTTCGGAATGAATTTGTTCGTAAAATCAATTTGTCTCAGATACTATGTATTAACAACTTAACGGTTCATTTATTGAATGACTAATAGACCTAAATAATGGAATAAAATACTCGAAAATTTTCTAAATTATAACTGTTGTATTTCAATACGTCTTAACGCTATCATTAATAGTAGAATACTAATTATGTCCATTAAAATAACACAAACCTTCTACTCTAAACGCATTGTCAAGAGAAATACCGAAGAACTGTAGTTTTATCTTAGGAAGCTATATAAAGAGGATTTTGTAATAATTAATTCGAAACGAAGAAGTAGTCAAAAATTATAAATATGAACGCTAAACTTAGTACCCTTGCTTTCTTACTCTCGGTAGTGGTCGGATTCACTCAAGAACCTTTGCCTAAAGTACCTGAACAGATCAACCATTTTAACCATAAAATATTTGAGGAGAATAAACTTCCGCCTAGGGCCTCTTTTTTTGGGTTTGAATCCGAGGATATTTCAAACATCCGAAATTCAAAACGTTTTCTAAACCTGAACGGTGACTGGAAATTCCATTTTGTAAAAGACCCCAAGCAACGACCTGTTGCTTTTCAAAACACGAATTTTGACGACAGCGATTGGAAAACGATTCCCGTTCCCTCAAACTGGGAAGTTGAAGGTTATGACCATCCTATCTATTTAGATGAGCGCTATCCATTCGATACCAAATGGCCAAATGTACCTACGGATTATAATCCGGTTGGCACGTATCGTAAGGAAATTAATCTTACTGCAGCATTTTTATCTGAAGAGACTATTCTTCATTTTGCTGGTGCCAAATCGGCCATGTACGTTTATGTCAACGGTAACTATGTTGGCTATTCTCAAGGCAGTAAAACCCCTGCGGAATTCAATATTACGGAACAACTATCAGAAGGAAAGAACCTAATCGCCCTACAATTATTTCGTTGGAGTGATGCCAGTTATCTGGAAAGTCAAGATATGCTACGTATGAGCGGTATTGAAAGAGATGTTTACCTCTATACCCAACCTAAGGTCTTTGTTTCGGATTATTACGCCTACACCAATTTGGACGACACCTATTCAAACGGAATCTTTAAGGGTACGGTTTCTATTAGCAATGCTAGCTCTAAATTGGCTTCCCGAAAAATAAGGCTTGAATTGGTCGACGGCGAAACATCGGTTCATAGCTTTACCGAAACTTTGGAAATTCCTGCGAAAAGCACCATTGAATTTCATACCGATAAGCTTCTAGAAAATATAAAACTATGGTCAGCGGAAATTCCAAACTTATATGGATTAGAAATCATTTTGGAGGATGAAGAAAATACGAAAAACAAAGAATATATCAAACGTTGGGTCGGTTTCAAACGGGTAGAAATCAAAAAAAGTCAAGTGCTTTTCAACGGAAAATCTATATACATCAAAGGCGTAAATCGCCACGAGACCGACCCTTTTACCGGCCACGTGGTTTCTAGAGAATCCATGGAGAAGGATATTCAATTAATGAAAGAAAACAATATTAATGCCGTGCGTAGTTCGCATTACCCTAATGACCCCTACTGGTTGGAACTCTGTGATAAATACGGGCTTTATGTAGTAGATGAGGCCAATATCGAGAGCCATCCCTTGGCTATCGACGAAAAAACACAGATCGGTAACGAAATGAGCTGGCTTCCCGCACACATAACTCGTACTCAGCGTATGTATTACAGAGACCGCAACCATCCATCCATTTACTCTTGGTCTTTAGGCAATGAGGCCGGGGAAGGAGAGGTTTTTAGGCCTACCTATAAATGGTTAAAAGAACACGACGACAACCGGATCGTGCAATACGAACCTGCGGGAAAGGACGATTATACCGATCTGTATTGCCCCATGTACCCAAAATTCGAATATTTGATCAAACACGGAGAATCGGATTCCGACAAACCTTCCATTATGATTGAATATGCTCATGCAATGGGCAATTCGGTCGGGAATCTACAGAATTACTGGGACATCATCGAAAAATACCCGAACCTTCAGGGAGGCTTTATTTGGGATTGGGTAGATCAGAGTTTGGAGTACAAAGACGAAAATGGCAAACCGTACTTAGCTTATGGTCACGATTTTCATCCAGACCTACCTACCGATGGGAATTTTTTGAATAACGGTCTTGTCGATCCATATCGGAATCCGCATCCCCATCTTTCGGAAGTCAAAAAGGTATATGAACCCGTACAATTTCAGTACCAAGGGAACGGAACTGTAGAAATTGAAAATAAAAACTTTTTCGCCGATTTTTCTGATACTGAACTACATATGCGACTTCTTGTCAATGGCAAAGTGGAATATAAGTGGACAGGTATTACTGTGAATGTACTGCCAAGAGAGTTTCAAGAAATCAAACTTGACCCTATTCCAAATACCTTTATTCCGGAAGATGAATACATTCTAGAAATAAGTCTTATCCAAAAAGAGGCATCGCCCATGCTGCCGAAGGGACATGAAATTGCTTGGGATCAGTTTATGCTGCATGAAGCGATAAAGCCTCTTTCTTTTGCACCTTATGGCAAGCCTTTAAAAATCAATACTTCTGGTGAGGATATTCAAATAGAAAATGAAAAAACCAACCTCAGAATCGATATCAGGACTGGGGAAATCATTTCGTGGATCTTTCAAGGTTCGGAAATCACCAACCAGCCGATACGACCAAATTTTTGGCGACCTCCTACGGATAACGACCTCGGTAATGATATGCAAAATCGGTTGAAAATTTGGCAAGACGCAACCTATAATTATAAAGCGGAACTTATAGAACCTCCAAAAAAATCAAGACAGAAGGTTGTATTTAAAGTCCGATACACCCTTCCGAACAATGAGGCCGAGGTAATGATAGTTTATACGTTGGCATCCAATGGGCGATTGAAGGTCAATTACAACTTCGAACCCAAGCAAAAAGATTTACCGAAGATTCCCAGAATCGGAATGTACATGACCCTACCCCAGAATTTCACCGAAGTCACATGGTATGGGAACGGGCCGGAAGAAAGCTATTGGGACCGTAAAACCGCGGTGAAAACAGGAATTTACAACGGAAAAATAGTTGATCAGTTTCATCGCTATCCACGACCGCAGGAAACGGGAAATAAGACCGACGTGCATTGGGCAAAAATTTCAAACGACAAAATTTCGCTAAAAGTCCAATCAGGGAACCATTTGTTAAATACTAGCGTTTGGCCCTTTGTAATGACCGAACTTGATTTCAATGCCGAGAAAGACGGTGCCGAATCTGCATCAGGATTGGTACCCGTTACCAAAAATCATGGAGCGGATATTAAAATCGGAAACACGGTACAATGGAATATAGATTATTTGCAAATGGGTGTAGGTGGCGATAATTCATGGGGAGCTTTGGTGCATGATGAATATATTATCAACCCTCAGCCCTATACCTATTCATTTATTCTTCAACCAATAAAAAATTAATTGGTCGATTAGTAGTATGGAGTAGTCTTCGAAAAAAGAAGAGCAACTTGAATAGGTGGGGAATATCTGATTAATTTCCATACTCAGGTATAAAACAAATTATACCTGAGTATCCCCGGAAGTTGAAAGTCCTACAGTTTAAGCTTGGCCAAACAAGAACCTTTTGTAGGTTAGGAGGTTACACAACTTTTTAGAGACTTTTAGTATGTTTTCGCCAGAAACTATACTTGCCTGGACCCTATTCTGCAGACAACTATACAGTTGGTTTTGATACAATAGGTGGCACTGGCCGTTTTGATAGCACAGTAGCAAGAATAGATATTGTCGACTATAAGGTATTCAGTTGAGGAACAACGAATAGACCTAAACATTCTGTGCTATTTTATATTTAAAAAAAGGGTATACACTTTGGGTTAATTAATGATTTTACTGTACTAAAAAGTAATAAAACTCATTCTTTTACTAAATAACTCCATTCATCGACACTTTTCTCACTTTCAACTATAGATAAAAGGCTCTTACCGAAGGTAAATAATAGTACTGATTTATAGCCATAATCTTACGAACACTAAGTTAGTTCACTACTTAAAAAAACTTATCAGCTACGTATTTGGACGGATAATTTCATATTAACGTTCGTTGACCGTTTAAATGGTCGTTTAAGGATAATTAGTATTAATAAGGTGTAAACAGATGTAGGTTCGCCTTACAAACAGCTGACACTGTTAAACATAGGATAAATCCTACAAGTAGTTAGTCGTTTAGATTAATTCCTTTTTTATAACCACCCACGATGAATAAAAAACTACTATTTAGTTTAACAACTATTTGCCTATTATTTTTCTCTACTGTAAGTTTTAGTCAAACACTTGAATTAGGGACACTAGCCCCTTTTGAAACTTTTGCAGGAGCTGGTGCTATCACAAATGAAGGAACCTCTGCAGGCGATGCCGGAACAAATGCTGGAATAATTAGCGGTGCCGGATTTGATTCGGCAAGCGGGTATACAGGTACCACATACACTAATAATCCTACAACTGTTCAGGCTAGAATAGATTTGCTTCGGGTATATATACATCTTGATGATGTGTTTGTTACGGAGCCTAGCACTCATCTTCCCGCTTTTGGTGGTGGAGAAACTATTTCACCTGGTGTTTATTCCATAGGTGGTGCTGGATCTGTAGCTGGAGCTCTTACTCTTGATGGAGGAGGAGATCCTAATGCTTTTTTTATAATGAAATTTGAAGGAGCACTTACAGTAGGGGCAGGTTCAAAAATTATTTTAAGTAATGAGACACGTGCTGCTAATGTTTTTTGGATTTCTCAAGGAGCTATTTCTGTTGCTGCATCAAGTGCTATAGAAGGAACTTTATTTGCTCACCCTGGAGCTGTTACTCTTGGAGTGAATAGTACCATAAATGGGAGACTCTTCACCTCTGAAGGAGCTGTAACTATTGCTGCTGGCGGTGAGGCTAAAATGCCTGTTGGTAATAGTACCATTCCAATAAAATGTTTAAGTGATTGTACAGCTGTTGATGCTTTGGACATCTTAGGAAGTCTTAAGGATTTTGCGCTTTTTACTAGTGCTGGTGCTGTGGCAAATGCTGCTACATCCGGTATAGTTGGTGATATTGGTACAAATGCTGGTGCTATAAGTGGTTTTTTAACTTCAACTCATACGAATAAAGACGGCACCAAAGGAAATTCTTACACTGCAGATGCTGTTACGAAAAAAGCCGTAATCGATTTAGATAACGCTTATGAGAAACTTATGCTTTTAGAAAATACGGAAACTGGACACACGCCGGCTTTTGGAAGTGGTGAAACTATAAATTCTGGGGTTTATTCTATTGCAGGAGCAGGATCTTTAGCAGGAACAATAACTTTAGACGGTCAAAATGATCCCAATTCAATATTTGTTTTCAAGTTCGCAGGGGCATTCTCAGTAGCGGCACAATCAAGAGTGATTTTAACTAATGGAGCGAAGCGTTGTAATGTTTTTTGGCTTGGTGGAGCAGGAGTTGCTACCGGTGCCGTTTCTATAGGAACTTTCACGTATATGAAAGGAACAGTTATTTCCCATGGAGGAGCCTGTACCGCAGGAGCAAATTCAAGTATTGAGGGAAGAATGCTTTCTACTGGTGGAGCCATTGGGTTTAGTACAGGTGTAATTTATAATGATACACTTTGCTTTGATGAACCTGTAGATTCAGATCCAGCTGTTGCCTTGGTGAAAACCGCCAGCGTGAGTGGAACAGGAACCCTAGGAGATGTTATTACCTATACCTTCAGAGTTGAAAATACTGGAGATACTGCTTTGAGTGATGTCATGGTAACCGACCCAATGTCAGGATTGACAATCACTGGAAGCCCAATTACTTCTTTAGAAGTGGGTGCTTCTAGCTCAGCTATCAAAGGAACATACACCATTACGCAAAATGATATTGATGAAGGAAGTGTAACCAACTCGGCTTTGGCTACGGCTAAAGGTCCTGAAGGGAATGACATAACCGATACCTCTGGTACAACAAACGAGAATGACACGCCAACGGTAACAACCTTCACCCAAACTCCAACTGTTGCCTTGGTGAAAACCGCCAGCGTGAGTGGAACAGGAACCCTAGGAGATGTTATTACCTATACCTTCAGAGTTGAAAATACGGGTAATACGACTTTAACCAATGTCGTGGTAACCGACCCAATGGTAGGATTGACGATCACTGGAAGTCCAATTACTTCTTTGGAAGCGGGAGATTCTAGCGATGCAATCACTGGAACATATACCATTACACAAGATGATATGGATGCAGGAGGGGTAACCAACTCGGCTTTGGCTACGGCTAAAGGTCCTGAAGGGAATGACATAACCGATACCTCTGGTACAACAAACGAGAATGACACGCCAACGGTAACAACCTTCACCCAAACTCCAACTGTTGCCTTGATTAAGAGTGCCGTCGTGAGTGGAACGGGA
>NZ_VAUW01000067.1 GCF_005771495.1 Maribacter sp. ACAM166 | reverse complement strand
AGTAAATATTCCAGAAGTAAACTTAGAACAAGCCAAAGATTTGGCAGAAAAAGCACATCAAGTATGTCCTTACTCCAATGCTACACGTGGTAACATTGAAGTTGAATTAACTGTAACCAATAATTAAGAATAATACTCCCGAATATGAATAAGTCATATGCCAACCTGATTTCTGTTTTATTTATAATACTACTAAGTCTGGCCATTAGTTGTAGTAAGAATAAGCAAAGAGCGAATAAAAGTGGTAGTACAGAAGACAGCGTAACACACCCAACAGAAAATGTTGCTGCCATAAACACTTCAAGTGGCAATGTAAACTTCGTAACGGCCTCAAAGATGGTGATGCCGGCAGTAGTGCATATAAAAATTAATTTCAATGCCTCTTCGGAATATGGCGCATCAGGATCAGGGGTAATCATAAGTCCTGATGGATTTATAGCTACAAATAATCATGTGGTTGAAAATGCATCCGCTATAGACGTTACACTTCATGACAAACGAACTTTCTCTGCAAAGTTGATTGGCCGTGACCCCAATACTGACTTAGCACTTTTAAAAATAGAGGCTAACAATCTTCCTGTCGTTAAATTTGGAAACTCTGATAAGGTGCAGATAGGAGAATGGGTCTTAGCTGTAGGGTTTCCTCTGTCACTTAATACAACGGTTACTGCCGGCATTGTAAGTGCCAAAGCCAGAAGTATTGGAATCATAAACCGGCCGGGCAGTAATAGGAGGCAAAATAATGAGGCGTCTGAAGGTAATATGGCTGTTGAGTCATTTATTCAAACCGATGCCGCCATTAATTCTGGCAATAGCGGAGGTGCACTTGTTAATACCAACGGAGAATTGATTGGTATTAATTCAGCTATAGCATCGCAAACTGGTAGTTATGCAGGTTATGCTTTTGCGATACCTGTAAATCTCGCAAAAAAGATTTTAGATGATTTAAAAAACTTTGGAGTGGTAAAGCGAGGTGTGTTGGGTGTTTCTTTTCCGTCGCCCTCTGCAGAAGACCAGTACCTGAAACAACAGGGACTTAATCCTGCCTTGGTAAATGGTGTTTATATTATTGGTGTGCAAAATGAAAGTGCCGCTGCAGAGGCTGGTCTTAAAGAAGGTGATATTATACAAAGTATTGATGGTATTGTTCTCAACTCGTCAACCGTGTTTTCTGAAAGGATTGCAAGACACAAACCTGGTGACGTTATTAAATTAACCTACCAGCGCAATGGGGCTATCGCTATAGCCTCGGTTACTTTGCACAGTGAAGAAGTTGTAAAAACCAAAAACACTGAAGCTAATAGTGGTACAGCGCTTAAAGAATTATACAACAGACTTGGAGCCAATTTCGCCCCACTTACTGCCGAAATTAAACAGCACTTTAATATAAGTACCGGTGTTTTGGTAACCAAGGTGCGCAGGGGTGGTTTTTTTGATCAGGCAGGCATTCCTGCGGGTACTATCATCGTTTTTATCAACGGCAAACCTATTCATAATCCAGAAGATATCGATGTGGCATTATTATCTGCTCAAAGTGGGATAATACAAATACTTGCTATTGCACCAGATGGTTCAAAAGTGGTGTTTGACTTTTCCATTGGAACCTAATTCGATAGTGCCCTAATCTTAGTTATTAAAAAAGATGAAGTAAAGACAGGCGAAACAAGCGTAAATGCAAAAATAAGCATCGGCTGAATCAAAAACGGTGGTTTTGGCTTAGCGGCAGAATTAGCAGTAAATGTTTCAGAAGTAAGCTTAGAACAAGCGCAGGATTTGGCAGAACAAGCGCATCAATTGTGTCTATAATCTAACGCCACACGTGGTAACCTTGAAGTACAATTAACTGTAACTAATAAGTAAAAACATGAAAAAAGAAGAATTCAAAGCAAAAGCAAGTCAGAGAATAGATGAAGTATCTTCGAAAATCAACGAGTTGAAAGCAAAAAAAGAGTCTGTACAGGGTGATTCTATATCAAAATATGAGGAATCTCTAAAAGAATTAGAGGCAAAAAAGACTGCCCTTGAGGGGAAATATACGGAACTGGAAAATGCATCAGAAGAGAAATGGGATGAAGTGAAAAATGCGTTTTCATCAGCTTCTGAATCTTTTAAAGAAGGATGGAATAAAATAATTTCCTTGTTTTCAATTGTATTCATTTTATTTTTCTTCGCCTCTTGTGGGTCGTTTGATAAAGAAAATAAAACAACGGGTGAAGACTTGAAGGAAGAAGTAAGTGATGTGGTAGATATATCAAAAGACTATACTGTTGAACAATGGGATAAGATGAATGCAGAAATTGATGAAAAGATGCAAAAAGTCAGCAATGAATATAATGAGCTGAATGACGAGTTTAAAGATAAATTTAAAAGTAAGAAAGCTGAACTTAACAAACAAAAAGAGCAATTACAGGACAAAATAAAAGAGTTAAATCAAGCTGTAGATGATAAAAAAGAAGCTTTAAAACAGGAAGTAAATCAGCTTAAAACTGCATTAGATAAAAGTTTAACAACCTTTCAAAAAGAAATGGATGATGAAACTAATGAAAGATAAAACCGATGTAGTAATTGTGACAGGAAGCAGTGGAATGATAGGCTCGAACTTAATTCATAAAATAGCTGCCTAATAAATAATACTTAATTTATAATAGACAATGAAAGAGGAACCAGTACAAATGTTAATCCAAAAGTTAGAAGGTTGGCTTGATGCCTTCATAAGTTTGATTCCCAATATGGCAGTGACCCTGTTGTTATTAATTATCTTTCTTGTCCTTGCCAATCTTGGAAGTAAACTATTTACAAAACTTTTCTCCAAAGCATCAAATAACGAAGCATTAAGACATTTATTTTCCACTGTAGTTTATGCTGCAATCCTAGGTATTGGTTTTTTTATTATGCTTGGAGTGCTCGGGCTAGATAAGGCTTTAACCTCAGTGCTCGCAGGAATTGGTGTGATAGGTTTGGCATTGGGTTTTGCTTTTCGGGATATAGCTGCAAATTTTATTTCGGGTGTTATCCTGGCCTTTAGGAAACCTTTTAAAATAGGGGAAATAATTGCAGTAAAGGATATTATGGGTAAAGTAAGTAAAATTGACTTGCGGATTACGGTTATTGAAACTTTCCAGGGCCAAGAAGTTTACATTCCAAATAGTGACGTATTACAGGGTGTCATCTACAATTTTTCTGTTTTAGAAAAAAGGCGTATTGATTTAGCTGTAGGAGTTTCTTACGCAGATAATCTTGAGAAAGTTGAAGATGTTGTGCTGAGCACAATTAAAAATTTGGAAGGGGTGATAGATAAGGATCAAATAGGTTTTGACTATTCTGAATTCGACTCCAGTTCAATCAATTTTAATATTCGATTTTGGATAGAGTATCCAGGCGAACCCGGCTACTTGAAGATGAGAAACAAAGCCATCAAAGCGATTAAGAGCGCTTTTGATGAACAAGATATTACTATTCCTTTTCCCATTCGAACATTGGACTTTGGAATTAAAGGCGGGCAAAAACTCTCCCAAATGGAATTGAATATGAATGGAGTAAGCAAAGAAGTGGATACAAAATAATGGGCTAGAGAATGTGGTTTATACCAAATCCTTCTTATTGAAATCCTTCTCTATTTTGTAATATTTAGAAGAAGAATATGAATAATAAAACCGAAGTAGTAATTGTGACAGGAAGCAGTGAAATGATCAGCTCGGCCTTAATTCATGAGCAATAAAAAAATATTGTCCAAAAACGTATCAGATTATTTGGTAGAAATCCTAGTAGAAGCAGGTGTTCCCGATTATATTACTAACAAAATAAACAAAAATGAAAAATTTAAATAAACAAGAAGCTCAGGAAAGAATGAAAGAAATTGATACTTTATGGTCTCTAAAAGGCAAATCCATTTATAGAGAAATTATTTTCAAGGATTTTGTTGAAGCATTTTCTTTTATGACATCAGTTGCAATTATAGCTGAAAAGTCAGACCATCATCCAACTTGGAAGAATACATATAACAAAGTGAATATTACTCTTAACACCCATGATGCAGATGGACTCACAAATAAGGATTTCCAATTGGCAAAAGGAATTGATATGATACTAAAAAATTATAATCAATAGCATTCTCTGGGACGCTAATGCTCATAGCCTAGTTAAATAAAATAAATATTATGATATTCGCCAATACTGATAAAGAGATAACACTGATTTATAACTCTGAAGAACACATCGGCCGGCAAATTCTGGCTTATGCGCAAACGGAAATCATACCTATTCGTGACATAGATATAAAGCATATGAAATTAACTACTACACATTGGGCAGAATTGGCTTCTAAGATGAAAGTTAATGTTCGAGACTTAGTGAACACGGAACATCCTAACTTTTCTCAAAAGTACGGACGGTTAAATCAATTATCAGATGAAGATTGGTTAGACCTATTGATAAATAATCCTGACATATTAAAGGCACCTATTGTTATGAAAGGTGATAAAATAATAATGATGAGTAACCCACAGGAAATGCTTTATTTCGTTAAATAAAGCCACTAACATAGCGGAAATCTGACAGGGAGAGTACTCCTTACAATGGTATAATCTCAAACCATTATAGCAAATTTGAATAACCATCTAAGTAAGAAAAATCATGTCCAAAAACGTATCAGATTATTTAGTAGAAATGCTCGTAGAAGCCGGTGTCAAACGTATTTATGCAATTACTGGCGATAGTTTAAACCCTGTAAATGACGCTGTACGAAGGGATGGAAGATTACAATGGATTCATGTAAGGCACGAAGAGGCTGGAGCTTATGCCGCTTCTATGGAAGCGGAGTTAAATGGTATTGGTTGTTGTATGGGTAGCAGTGGCCCGGGGCACGTACATCTGGTCAATGGATTATATGATGCTAATAGAGCGGGCAATCCGGTAATAGCCATCGCCTCTACCATACATACGGAAAAAATGGGGCTTGAGAATTTTCAGGAAACACGACCAGAGTCTTTATTTCAAGACTGTTCTAAATACGTGTTTTTGGCCAATACACCTAAACAAGCCATGAATGGATTGCAGACGGCCATTCAACACGCCATCAGTCAAAAAGGTGTGGCGGTTTTAGGCTTACCAGGAGATGTGGCGAGTGCTGACATTGAAGACGTGTATTCTGCTGGTAAAAATTTTTACACTGAGCCAAAGGTAATACCAAGTGAAGCACATCTTAAAGAACTAGCAAATGTTATCAATTCCGATGAAAAAGTTATGCTTTATTGTGGACATGGATGCCGCTATGCTGTTGATGAAGTGATGCAGCTGGCTGCAAAACTACAGTCGCCATTGGGGTATAGCTTTAGAGGAAAAATATTCTTTGAACGTAAAGACAATCCATTTGCCGTTGGCTTAAATGGTTTATTGGGCAATAAATCGGGTTTTGAAGCCATGCATAAGGCTGATGTTCTGGTTATGCTGGGAACCGATTTTCCGTATAGCGAATTCTTACCCGAGAAATGCAAAATCATTCAAATTGATACCAAACCGGAAAGACTGGGACGCAGAGGCAAAGTGGATTATGGCTATTGTGGTGATATTAAATCCACCATCCATGAACTTTTACCAATGGTAGAGAAGAAGTCCGATTCAGATTTTTTGAATAAGATGCGTAGCATGCATCAGGAGGTTGAAGAAAAGTATGATAGCTATGTCAAGGAAAAAGGAAAAGAGAAACACATTCATCCGGAATATGTGGCTTACCTGATAGATGAAATCGCCAATGATGATGCTATTTTTACAGTAGATACAGGCATGAGTGCCGTATGGGCTGCACGTTATTTAAAGGCTGGAAAAAACCGTTATCTCACAGGCTCTTTTAATCATGGCTCTATGGCTAATGCTATGCCAATGGCTATGGGAGCAGGTCTTTCACACCCCGATAGACAAGTAATTGCATTTTGTGGAGATGGCGGGATTACTATGCTCTTAGGTGATTTAATGACCATTAGCCAATATAAAATACCTGTCAAAATCGTCATATTCAACAACGGAAGCTTGGGTATGGTGAAGTTGGAAATGAGGGTGGAAGGCTATGTGGATTGGCAAACCGATATGGTAAATCCGGATTTCGTAAAACTGGCAGAATCCATGAATATATCTGCCTGGGAAGCGAAAGAACCCAAAGACGTAGAACAAGCATTACGCAATGGCTTTAACCATGATGGCCCTGCCGTTATCAATATTTTTACAGATCCGGAAGCCTTAGCAATGCCTCCAACCATCAAGCTCGAACAAGTGATAGGAATGGCCAATTCGATGGCCAAGCTCATGATGAATGGTAAAACTGCTGAAGTCATTGACATAGCTAAATCGGATATAAAATATCTAAAAGAGCTTCTTTAAAATAATCATTTTAAGAATTAATAAATTTATGAAAGAAGCCATCAAGTTCTCAGCTGTCGTATTGTTCATAATTGCCATATTCGTTGGAATTATGATTTGGCCACTACCAGGCTGTATAATACTTGTATCCTTACTCTTGGGGTTAGGTTTTTACGATATAATTCAAAAAAAGCACACCATTCTCAGGAACTTTCCTGTCATCGGTCACATGCGTTACTTATTGGAAATGATAGGGCCTGAAATCAATCAATACTTTGTGGAATCAGGTACTGATGGCAAGCCCATAGACAGAAATCATAGAAGTTATATATACCAAAGGGCAAAAGAGCAGCGGCAAACCCATCCTTTTGGTACCGAACTCGATGTATATAATCAAAATTACAAATGGATGAAGCACAGCATCTATCCAGCTAAACAATTGGAAACACCGCCGCGGGTTATCATTGGAGGCACTGAATGCAAACAACCGTATAGTGCCAGCCTATTTAATATCTCAGCCATGAGTTATGGAGCATTAAGTAAAAATGCTATCGAGGCACTTAATTTAGGTGCCAAAGCGGGCAATTTTTTTCACGACACGGGTGAAGGTGGTATTTCCGAATACCATAGAAATGGTGGCAATTTGGTTTGGGAGATAGGGACTGGATATTTTGGGTGCAGAACGGACGGAGGTAATTTTGATGCTGAAAAATTCAAAGAAAAAGCCAACTGGGATGAAGTGAAAATGGTGGAAATAAAAATTTCACAAGGAGCTAAACCCGGACATGGAGGTGTATTGCCAGCAGCAAAAAACAATGAGGAAATTGCAGGAATCCGTGGGGTAAGGCCACATACTGATGTCATTTCTCCTCCCGGACATTCAGCTTTTAATAATGCCGAAGGATTATTGCATTTTGTGCAGCAATTACGTGAATTATCCGATGGGAAACCAGTCGGTTTCAAATTGGCGATTGGCAGCAAGGAAGAATTTATTGAGATCTGTGAAAAAATAGTAGAAACGGGAATTAAGCCAGATTTTATTACGGTTGACGGTGCGGAAGGTGGCACTGGAGCTGCGCCAATTGACTTTTCAAATTATGTAGGTATGCCATGGGAAGATGCCTTAATATTTGTTACTGACACATTAAATAAATATGACTTAAAGAAAGATATAAACGTAATAACAGCTACTAAAATTTTTACTGCTTTCAATATTTTTAAGGCACTCTGTATTGGAGCAGACATATGTAATTCTGCGAGAGGTATGATGCTTGCCTTAGGTTGTATTCAGTCCTTACGCTGCAATACAAATGAATGCCCTACCGGTGTAGCCACAAACAACCCACGACTTGTAAAAGGTTTAGTCGTTTCTGAAAAATGGAAAAGGGTTAAGAATTATCATGACAATACAGTAGAGGAATTTTTAAAACTCCTCGCAGCCTCAGGGTGTACATCTCTGGATCAACTTAACAGAAGTTTTATTTTCAAAAAAGTAGATAAGCAGTGGCGATCCTATGAGGAAGAATCTGCAACCGTAACATCGATTTAAAGCACCACAAATCTATAATTATGATAGAGAGAATTAAAATATTTAAGAGCAATACCCTTCCACTGGAAGCCTTTACAGAGTTTCTGACATCAATAGGGTTGCCCACAGAAAGGAACTCCATAAAGGACTAATAAGGGGAAGGATCAATGAAAAAGAAGTGGGTTCTGATACTGAATTGTTCCCAAACAATAAATTCAATTAAAACGATAAGATTATGAAAGCGTACTTTTTAACCATTTTAATAGGGTTGTTTTATGGCCATGATTTGTTAGCTCAGCTATATGCTACTGAAAACGGCAAGGCTAAGTTTGAGGCAACCATGCCCTTTAATTCTTATGACGGCAGTTCAGACCAGTTACAAGGCATGATAAATTTGGAAACTAATGTGGTGGAATTTAGCCTTCCTGTAAAATCTATAAAAACAGGTATAGACAAGCGCGATAATGACATGTATGAACTGTTGAATGTTGAGCAAAACCCAAATGTGCTTTTTAAAGGAAGTTTGATTGATAATTATAAAAAGGAAAACCGAAAACAAATAGTAAAAGTCAAAGGCGATTTTACTCTGGCAGGCGTCACAAGACAAGTAACTATAACGGGAAGTCTGGAGCCGGTAAAAAATGGATTAAAGCTTATAGCAGATTGGTCGCTCAGGATTACCGATTATAACGTAGAGAGGCCGAGTATACTCTTTGTAAAAGTCGATGATAAACACGATCTGAGCATAAGTGTATTGCTTAAGTAACAAAACTTTTAGGCAATTGGATAAAGCACTGGAGTTTGTAAATGCGAAAAGAATAATAAAATAGCGACAACAACGGATAAGAAAAAATGAGCTACACCTCACGTTTCATATCGAAGACATTTGGAACTTAACTAATAAATTTAAATAAATATGACAAATTTAGATTTTAGTCTTTTAAGTGTTGTTTACGTGAACTGTACTTTGAAAAAATCGCCAGAAAATAGTCATACCGGATCCTTAATAGAAGTTTCTAAAGAAATCATGTCTAAAGAAAAAGTCAGGATTGATGAGATTAGGTTGATTGACCATCAATTAGCTATTGGAGTATATCCGGACATGACTAAACATGACTGAACATGGCTGGGAAATAGACGAATGGCCTTCCTTGTTTAAGAGAATTATAGAAGCGGATATACTTATTTTGGGAACACCTATTTGGCTTGGTGAAAAGTCTTCAGTAGCTAATTTTTTTTTTGAAAGACTATACGCTATGAGCGGAAAAATGAATGATAAGAGGCAGTACATATTTTATGGTAAATTAGGTGGATGTATAATTACCGGAAATGAGGATGGAGTAAAGCATTGTGTAATGGGTATATTATATGCGCTTCAGCATGTAGGTTACTCTGTTCCTCCCCAGGCTGATTGCAGATGGTTAGGTGAAGTTGGGCCAGGCCCAAGTTATGGAGACAAGAAATGGAAGGGTGAAAAAATTAAAAACTCCTATTGGTTTTGAAAGCGATTTCAGCAATAGAAATACAACATTTATGACCTATAATTTACTCCATCTGGCATCTCTGTTAAAGACAAATAATGGTTATCCTAGTTATGGGAATTCCCGTAAAGAATGGGATGATGGAAAGCGTTGGGAATTTGAAAATCCTGAATACAGATAAATATATAACTGACTACAATAATGTGTAAAAATACATTAAAACGCATTTTATACTAAACGTTATGCATAATTGAAATGCAGCCATATCTTAAAATATGGCTATTATTAATTAGAAATAGAACATTAATCAAGATGAAAATTATTGCTATTTTTTTTCTCATGTTTTTTTGCTTTTGTTCTGGATTTTCACAAAACGATTATCCCGAACCAGCAAAAAAACCTACCCGGCTATTTTACATTCAACATAGTAATAACCATAATACTTACGTGTATGATGCAAATATAAAAGGAGAGATTATTGATCCGTCTCAACCTATTAATGAATATCGAATAGTTTATACTCAAAATGGCATAAAAAAACCGTTGTCGGGTATACAAAGAAAATTCGCCTATGGAATGATTCTATTAGAGTCACAGCCCAATTTATTCAAATTTCGCCTTGCTTCAAGGAAAAGATTATTTTTTTATCTCAATTATGATGTAAGTGAAGGAGCTAAAATTTATGTAACTGTTAATAAGCATAAGATGTATTTAGACAAAATGTTCGTACAACTTAAAAATGGAATTTTTGGCATCAATGTTAAAGCCAAATATGTTCTATTTTATGGTGAAGATTATATTTCTGGAAAAACTGTCTTAGAAAAAGTTGTAGTAAAATAACTTCCCGTAAGTAGTTTGTTTATTGGTGTACAGATTGGTAAGTTGAGACCATACAAGAACGAAGTATAAAGAAACTATTATTACCTTAGATATATAAGTGGGATATCATCAATGTTGCTATACCATTGTTGTGCCCAATTTCAAAAGAACTTTTAGAATTGCATTTCTGACAAATAAAAAATTATTAAAGAGCATGAAGAAAAACTAATGAAAGAACATAAAAAGTTATCTGTATTAGCATCCACAGCTATATGCGGAAATGATATAAGCTCATCTGTATTATATGTATCTGCGCTAGCCATTGCCTTTGCTGGACAATACG
>NZ_VAUW01000066.1 GCF_005771495.1 Maribacter sp. ACAM166 | reverse complement strand
ATTACTGAAAAAAGAATAAAGGAAGTAGAAAGATTATTAAATTACAGACCTATTAGAAAGTTTAATTATAATAACCCAATTGAAGTCCTAAAAAATAAGTGTGTTGCACTTATGGGTTGAACTCAGCTTTAAATTAAATCTATTTTTAATTAGTAATTAATCACTACAAAGCTAGAATCGCTGAACGGTGAACGTTGCCTTATTTATACTAAAATTTAATTCTAATAAGTTTTAAGTTATCGAAAATCAGTTAATTGTTAGTTTGAATTTGAGTTTTATTTAACATGGTTATGTTTGAGAAGAATATGAATCTGGAAAAACTATGAAAACGGTGTTTTGTTAAAAATTTGTTAATTAACTTAATTATATCTATATTAGTTCTGTAAACTAGAGACTTATAAGCGATGAAGACTAACGAAAAATTCTTCGATTCTAAAATGATTGTAAATTTAATGATAGCTTTTACGTTGATTGTTTTTGGGATAGTTTATTTAAACTATTCTACGGAAATTGAAGATGAGGTTACTACTGTTATTGTCAATTCGCTTAAAGATGTTAATACTAGTTTGGCAGAGCAGGAATCTGCTCGTAAATAGACGAAGTTTCCAACATAATTATATACTTCCTGTACTTTGTAATCGGTATTTTTTTAATGTTTGGGACAAAAGTAGGTGTATGATTTTACCGTCTCCCAATAATCACGTTGGCTGTCAATGCGACAATAATCATCAAAATACCAATTAAACTCCATAAGGTATATACATCGCCAAACCAACTAACACCAACTAGTATTGTAAAAACAACCTCAATATATTTTAAAGGTGCTACTAAATTCGTCTTGGCAATTTGAAAAGCTTTAGTCATAAATACCTGTCCGAAGAATCCGAATATCCCCAGACTAAATAATCGTAACCAATCTATTCCTTCTGGTTTCACCCATCCATTAATACAAAGGATTCCTCCAATAAGTGTACCGATAAACATGAAGTAATTGACAATAACTAAAGGATGGTCTCTTCTTCCTATTTTACGTATAATAACGTAAACTAACCCACTAAATACAGAAGCTGTTAATACTAACAATAAACCTGTAGTATTGAGTTCTTGGTCAAATCCTTTCAACATTAATACGCCACTAAAGGCTAATAAGAAGAGAAACCATTGTATAGTTCGTAGTTTCTCATCTAGTAAGAATATGGCAAAGATAGCTGCATAGATTGGAGCTAAATATCTAAGTGAAACGGCAGTTCCTACTGGTAAGTATTGTAACGACATAAAGAATAGACTCATGGCTGTTAGCCCTGCAAATGACCTGAAAACCATTAGCTTACGTTGGTTGCCAAGTATTGAAATACCCTTTGCTAAAATATAGGTGGTACCCAAAATTAGCGAACCAACGGATCTAAAAAACACAATTTCAAAGGTTGGATAGTTGCTTAGGTACTTCACAAACGCATTCATGAGCGTGAATGAGAATGTACTTATAATCATAAATAGAATTGCTTTCTTCACAGAGGGCACTTAGGGTCTTGCAAAGATACTTGCGAAGAATAGAAATTCACCTTTTAGGGACTAAAAATGCCTTTATAGGGTATTTTTACTTAACCGATACTATTAACCCTAATTAAAGGAGTGTTAAGGTTTTTTAATCGGATTATAACTAAGTAACATCAAAGCGATAACAACGCTAATATGAGTAATCAAGATTCATTCAAAAACCTAAGGGCAAACTAGGATGTATTTACCCTCAAATATCTCTAACTATGCCTTTTACTGTTCTGGTATATTTGTAGCATATTTTAAAAGAAACTAGTTTTTGATAGTATGCTTAGTTGTTTTGTAAAGTAAAATTAGTTGAATATTGCCTATGTCGATAGGTGATAATCAATAATCGGTATTTTGCAGTCATAATCATGATATAGCTTTTCAGAGAATTTATTTTCCAATAAAAAATTCTACCTTAGAAGTGGTTTATAAGATTTAATATGTTGAAGGTTGCAACTAAAGACTAGAAGGAGAAAGTTTTAAAAGATTCTGTCAGGAATTAAGAAAGTATAAAGTGAGGTTATTTTATTTTTTAGGGATGCCCATAGGGCTATCGTCCACTTTTAAATCTCCCGTTACATATTGCAGTCCATCCATTAAAAACTGCAATAACTCAGGGTTTTCAAGGCTTTGAGCATTGTGTGAAGGAGATGTATAAAACACCCTTCCTTTTCCATATTGTTTTATCCAAGCAACATAGTTGATGTTATTAGTGACTTCGTGTTTTACTCCCTCTATTTTGTCCACTTCAAAATACAAAAGTGGTCTGAAGTTATATTCAAAATAGGCATTTTTAAAGAAGTATGGTTCATCTGTATGTACTAGCCCCTTCCCTTTAAACGCTCTTACCAAGGGGTGGTTTTTATCTACTTCTTTAATATGTATTTCTTGTTGTTTTGGATGGTAATCAAAACTGCCTCCTGTCATTTCACTAAAAGCTTTGGAGTTATTTTGTACAACAATTCCACCATGCAAGATCATAAGGCCGCCACCTTTTTTTACGTAGTTTATTAAATTGCTCTCGTACTCTGCGGCTTTGTTAATGATAGCGCTTTCAGAAAGTGAAGAATAATTTTTTAAAAGATCATAAAATAAGTCTCTTTTAGGCCCGTTAGGGTTGGAGTTGTTTAGAACGATAGCATCGTACTTTTTTAAGTTTTGTTTGTCAAAATTTTCAATATCTAATCCAATATGTATTTCAAATGCTTTTGTTTTTCTTCCAAATACTTTCAACATTTCTATATTGTGTGCAATGGTCCAATGATCAAACCCAGTTGCTTTCGAGAAAACAAGTATTTTTCGTTTCTCTTTTATTTTAACTGTTGGTGAAGGGGTGATTTGTTCAATCTTTGCTACCCAATCATCTGTTATCTTTAAAGGTTCAAGACTTTGCGCTTGGGTAAAACAGTTTATTGAGAAATATAAGGTTAGTAATAATAGTAAAGATTTCTTCATTTTATTCAGGTTGTTGAGTAGATGATTCCCTTACTATTAATTTATGTCGTAATAGAATGGTGTTCGTAGATTGCAGGTTTATGGAGCCATTTAAATGTGCTATGATACTTTCTCCAGCTAAGATTCCCATTTTGTAACCAGGGTATTCAATAGTACTTAGGTTTGGACTAATAATTTCAGAAACTGGGTCGTTGTTAAATCCAACTACTTTAATGTCTTCGGGTATTTTAAAACCAACTTTTTGCAGTTCTTTTATGCAATTCGCTGCAAAATTGTCACTGGCCACAAAAAGGCCATCTATCTTTTTTGTTGAATTTTTAATATAATCGATTGCTACTTGAATATTCTTAGGGTCAAGATCGGTTTCCAATAAATTTGTCTCGGTTATTTTCAACTGGTTTTCTAGCAAGGCGTGCTTAAAACCTTTGTAACGATCAGCGTAAAGTGTTCGTTGTAGATTACCGCTAATATGCAGTAAATTAGAGCAGCCTTGTGCTATGAGGTGTTTGGTAGCTTCATAACCTGCGGCTTCATTGTCGATTAAAATGGTAGGGCAATTTGGTAAGTCAATAACGCGATCAAAAAACAATAATGGTATTTTTCTCTTGGTGTAGTTTTCAAAGTGCTTATAATCGCTAGTATCGTTGGCAAGAGAAATCAATAAAGCATCTACACCGCTATCTAGCAAGGTTTTGGCATTTATTTTCTCTTTTTCCTCAGATTCTAAAGATTGACTTATTATAAGACTGTAGCCTACTTTATTGGCAACTTTTTCTATGCCTGCAAGAATGGTAGACATGAAATAGGAATTTAGTTTGGGGACTATAACACCTATGGTATTGGATTTTTGATTGCTAAGATTAGCGGCAAATTTATTGGTCCTGTATCCTACCTCATTTGCTTTTAAAATAATCCTTTGCTTGGTTTTATCACTTATTGATGGATGATTATTTAGACTTCTACTTACTGTTGCAGGTGAAACATTTAACATTTCAGCTAAATCATAAATAGTAACCTTTTTAGACATTTATTCAATTTTTACTGCAACAATATTACGCAACAAATTTAATTGTGGCTTACTATTTTTATTTAAAAATAGTATTTAATTAATAATATGTAAACTTTATACCATAAATAAAAGAATATGTTAAAAATTATGCTAAAAATAATGTGCAATGGGTTGTGTAGATTAATTTGATTATTTAGATTTGATTTGTATTCAAATAAACAATTTGTTTATTCATATGTGCCATATTTTAACCTAAGGACCTAAGCTTAATAAAATGAGGAACATATCTTTTTTTGCCTTATTCTTGATTTTTTCATCTTGTACAACGGGGAAAAAAGACAAGCATTCATTTCAAGTTCAGGAGGGCAACTGCTTATTCATTAACGGACCTTTATCTTTGGATTTAGGAGCAATAGAAGGTGCTGATATTACTTTAATGAATGGTGATGACGTCGTTCCATTTGACATTGATACCACAACTAATACATTGTGGTTTATACATAATACTGAACGAACACGTAGTTATTGTATTGAAACAAAAACTGATTCAGATCGTACCGCTAAAAAATTATCGGCTATTAAAAAGGATGGAGATTTAATGCTTGAAAAAGGTAATACTTCTCTGGTTGGTTATAGGTATGATATGCATTATCCGCCAAAAGGAGTTGACTCCATTTTTAAAAAATCAGGATATATACATCCTATTTTATCCCCAAAAGGGGATACGCTTACAAGGACAAATGCTCCAGATCATTGGCACCACTATGGTCTTTGGGGTCCATGGACGCACACACGTATAGATACGATGCGTGTCGATTTTTGGAATCTTGCAGAAGGGCAGGGGACCGTACTTTTTAAAGAATTTAATGCCATTTCCGAAGGTGCTGTTTCTGTTGGTTTTAATGCAGCACAAGAACATATAGATTTTAAGACCAAATCAGAACCACAAATAGCTTTAAACGAAAATCTTCAAGTGAAATTGTGGGATTTAGAAAGAGATGACCGCTATATGTTAGACTATACAACGAAGTTTAGCACGCCATTAGAAAAAGGAATTCTATTTGAGGCCTATAGATATGGTGGTGGTCTAGGAATGCGATTTACAGAAAGATGGCATAAGGATAATTGTGAAGTATTTACTTCAGAAGGTGAAGATCGTCTAACTGCCGATGGTACCAATGCTAGATGGGCAATTGTAAGAGGTGAATCTAGTGATGGTAAGGGTACAAATGGAATATTGTTTTTAAGTAATCCTAACAACAGAATGCACCCAGAGCCCATGCGTGTTTGGCCTATAGATGGTAACGATGGCCGAGGTGATATGTTTTTTGAGTTTTGCCCAATTCGTCATGAAGAATGGCAGATAGAACCAAATAAGGTTTATGAATTGAAATATAGAATGGTGGTATTTGAAGGTGAATTGACCAAAGAAGAAGCTGAAGCGTATTGGCAGTCATTTGCTAATCCGCCACATGTAGAACAAATTTCAAACTAAATCATAGATACAGATGCAAAGAAGAAATTTTATAAAAAAATCATCGCTGGGTACAGCAGCGGCAGTGGCTTTTCCAACGATAGTCCCTTCCACCGTATTTGGTAAAAATGCGCCAAGTAATAAAATTAATATAGGTCAGATAGGATGTGGGCGCATTGCACGTGGACATGATATTCATGATACTATCCGTTTTGACGCTGCACGGTATATAGCAGTTTGTGATTTGGATTCAAAACGTATGAACGATGCCAAGGTTTTGGTTGATGGGTTTTACAAGGACAAAACGGGTAAGGCTAACTACATGGATACTAGAATGTATGGCGATTACTGCGAAATGTTGTTGAACAAAGATATTGATGCTGTAGTTATTAGTACACCAGATCATTGGCATTCGCAACCAGCAATGGAAGCAGCAATTGCAGGTAAGGATATTTACCTTCAAAAACCAACGTCACTTACGGTGAAAGAAGGGCAGCAGTTGCGAAAAGTGGTGCAGGATAACAATGTGATTCTACAAGTGGGTACGCAACAAAGAGCAATGCAGCAATTTAGAGTAGCGGCCGAGTTGGTGCGGAACGGGAGAATAGGTAAAATACATACGGTAAAAATTGGATTGCCCGGTGATCCTGCGGGTCCTATAGCAACGACTATGCCCGTGCCAAGGAATTTAAATTTTGATATGTGGATGGGTTCTACTCCAGAAGTTCCGTATACCGAAATTGGTGTGCACCCACAAGATGATTATAGCCGTCCGGGGTGGTTAAGAAATCGTAGCTACGGAGCAGGAATGATTACCGGTTGGGGACAACACCACTATGACTCGGCTGCATGGGGAATGAATACAGAGTTGACAGGCCCAGTTTCGGTAGAGGCTTTGGCAGAATTTCCTAAATCGGGTTTATGGAATGTTCATGGAGACTTCTTTGTCAAGCATGAATATGATAATGATATCTCCGTTTATACAAGTGGTGGCTACACTAACGGTATTGAATATATAGGTGATGATGGATGGATATTTGTTTCAAGGGGTGATTATACCGCATCTGCTTCCGATCCGGTTGATAAGGAAAAAAGTTCGCAAGCGTTAAATGCTTCAGATCCTACAATATTGGAATCTGTTATTGAGGACAACGAAATTCATTTAGAAAAAATAGATGATCAGCATGGTAATTGGTTAGCGTGTGTGAAATCTAGAAAAGCTCCGATTTCTCCTATTGAAAAAGGACACAAGGCTTGTACTGTTTGTTTAATTAGTGATATAGCCATGCAGTTCTCACGTAAATTGAATTGGGACCCCAAAAACGAATGGTTCATAAATGATCCAGAAGCAAATGCCATGCTTGAACGCACACAGCGAAAGTCATATGGCACTAATAATATTAAAACTTAAAACTAAATAAAGAGGGTGCTAATTTACTTTCGCTTAACATCATTGAATTTAATTAAAACATGACCACTATTAGGGGGTATGTTTTTTTATAAAAATTGGGGAAATGAAAATCTTAATAAGATATAGTACCGTACTAGTGTTACTTTTCTTCAGTATTTCTTGTGTGCAAGTGAAAAAAGAAGAGAATAAAGAAGAGAATAAAGAAGAAGAAATGCAAAAAGTGAAATTAATGACCTTGGATCCTGGCCATTTTCACGCTGCTTTAGTGCAAAAGACAATGTACCCTCAGGTAGATTCAACAATTCATGTATTTGCTGCCGA
The DNA here is from genome assembly GCF_005771495.1 of Maribacter sp. ACAM166. Classification (GTDB taxonomy): domain Bacteria; phylum Bacteroidota; class Bacteroidia; order Flavobacteriales; family Flavobacteriaceae; genus Maribacter. The sequence continues at coordinate 6,339 of NZ_VAUW01000066.1, read as the reverse complement.
AGGTCCAGAAGTGAAGGATTTTTTAAGTAAGATCAACCAATATAATTCCAGACAAGAAAATCCTACCGCTTGGGAAATCAACGCCTATTTGGGCGATGATTATATAGAAAAAATGATTTCCCAAAAGCCAGGTAACGTCATGGTTGTTGCCGGTAAGAATTCAAAAAAGATAGATTACATACTAGCTGCCGTTAAGGCAGGGTTGAATGTATATGCTGATAAACCTCTGGTCATCAATCCGCAAGGGTTTGAAAAGTTGAAGGAGGCTTTTGAAATTGCCGAGGAGAAAGGTCTGCTGATTTATGATATCATGACAGAGCGTTTTGAATCAACTACTATGATGCAGAAGCAGTTTTCATTGCTTCCAGATGTGTTTGGTGAACTACTAGAAGGTACGCTAGATGAACCTGCAATTAGTAAAGAAAGTGTGCATCATTTTTTTAAGTATGTTTCTGGAAATCCATTGGTACGCCCATCGTGGTTTTTCGATGTAAACGAGGAGGGAGAAGGTATAGTTGATGTAACTACACACTTGGTCGATTTGATACAATGGGAGGCTTTTCCTAACCAGATTATAGATTCTTCTCAAGTAGAAATGGTATCTGCTCGCAGATGGCCAACAGTTCTTTCTTTAGAAGAATTTCAGACTGTGACCGGTTCAGAATCATATCCAGAATATCTTGAAAAGGATGTTACGGAAGATAGCTTGAATGTATATTGCAATGGTGAAATGAATTATAAAATCAATGGCAAATACGCAAAGGTTTCTGTAATATGGAATTATAAAGCTCCTGAAGGTACTGGGGATACACATTACAGTGTTATGCGAGGCTCAAAATCTAACTTGATTATTAAACAAGGTGAGGCTGAAAATTATAAACCTGTTCTATATGTGGAATCAAAATTAGGAGCTGATTTTGAGAAATCCCTTAACTTGGCGGTACAAAATGAAATACCTGAACAGTTTCCTGGTACATCTGTTATTAAAGAGGAAGAGGGTATATGGAAAATCGTTATTCCAGAGCAATTTAAAATAGGACATGAGGCCCATTTTGGCCAAGTCACTGAAAATTATTTAAACTATTTGGCTTCTGGGGAGTTGCCCGATTGGGAGGTTCCGAACATGATAACCAAATATTACACAACCATAGCCGCATATAAAAAAGCAAAAGAGAATTAAATGAGCGAGTTACTGTCTTTAAAAAATAAGAATTATGCCTTATCCGGAGGAACGGGAACCTTAGGAGGGTCAATTGCCGAATACCTGATAAGAAACGGAGCGAAAGTGCTGTTGTTAGGTAGGTCTGTCGATAAATTAAAGTCCAAACAAAGTGAACTAAATGATATCGTAGCTGACAGCACCCATATTTTTAAGGTAGATGTCATGAACGAAGAAGAGCTTTTGGCAGTAAAGAATGAAATAAAAAGGCAGTTCAATCATTTAGATGGACTTGTGAATCTTGCTGGGGGTAATATCCCTGGGGCAACATTAAAGCCAGACCAAACGATACGTGATATTGCCATGGGTGATACGCAGAAAGTAGTGGACATAAATTTATTCGGAACAGTAACGCCCACTGTTATATTAAGTGAATTGATGGTTGAGCAAGGGTATGGTTCCATCATTAATATTTCTTCGATGGCTGCCAAGCAAAGTATCTCTAGAGTACTGGGATATTCAATGGCAAAAGCTGCAGTAGATATTTTCACAAAATGGATGGCGAACGAATTAGCTTCTAAGCACGGGGATAGAATACGAGTGAATGCAATTGCTCCCGGATTTTTTATAGGGAATCAAAATAGACGTTTATTAACCAATGAAGATGGTTCCTTTACCAAAAGAGGGAATAGTATTATAAAAAACACACCAATGGGTCGTTTTGGTGACGCTTCTGAATTAAACGGTATGGTTCACTACCTTCTAAGTGATGCATCTAGTTTTGTTACGGGTAGTATATTTGATGTTGATGGTGGCTTCAGTTCATTTTCTGGAGTGTAACTACTTTTTTAAGTAGACTTTTTGATTTATGGCTTATGAGCTATTCAATTAAATTGTGATATCTATTTTTGCAATCGATTACCGTTTAGTTTCAATATCGGGAAAGTAGTACAGAATATAATTTTTGTTAATTAAAGAATATGGATTATTTAAAGAAAACCTTTCGTTGGTTCGGACCTGAATTTGGAGTTACTCTGGCTGATATACGTCAGTTGGGAGTAGAAGGAATTGTAGCTGCTTGTCAAAAAGTACCCCTTGGAGAGGTTTGGCCTGTCGAAACTATTGCCGCCCTTAAATCAGAGATTGAGGCACAGGGTATGGAGTGGTCGGTCGTGGAAAGTGTTAATATTCATACGGCCATTAAATACGGACTTCCAGAAAGAGACCTCTATATTGCCAATTATATTCAAACGCTAAAGAATCTTGCTGAAAATGGCATATATAATGTGTGCTACAATTTCATGCAATTGATAGATTGGACACGTACAGATTTAGATTTTGTATTGCCTACGGGTGCTTCGGTATTACGCTATAGCCCAATTTCTGCGGCAGCTTTCGATTTGTTTATATTGAATCGTGAAAATGCAAAAGGGTCTTACCCTGAAGAAGCATATACTAAAGCGAAAGCTTATTTTGATGGACTTTCAAAGGAGCAAAAAAAGAAATTGGAAGAATCTATTTTGGCAGGTATGCCAGGTTCTAAGAAATTAATTGCTTTAGAGGATTTCAAAGCCAACCATGCTAAGGTCTTAAAAATAAGCAAACAACAATTACAAGATAATTTATCTTATTTCTTGAATGCCATAATACCAGAAGCCGAAAAAATAGGCGTACGTATGGCTGTTCACCCAGATGACCCACCATTTTCAGTTTTTGGTGTCCCTAGAATCGTTTCTAACTATGAAGAAATTAAATTTTTATTGGAATGTTGTCCCTCACCAAGCAACGGATTAACGTTTTGTTCCGGTTCTTTAGGTGCATCAGCGAATAATGATTTGGTGAAAATAATTGATGATTTTGGAGATAAAATTCACTTTATACATTTAAGGAATGTTGCTCGATCAGATGATGGTAGTTTTTACGAAGCAGATCATCTTGGTGGCTCGGTACCAATGGATAAAGTAATGGAAGCAATTATTAAGCAACAACATAAAAGAAATGAGAATGGTAATGGTATTGTCAGAATCCCTTTGAGACCAGACCATGGTCATGTGTTGTTAGATGATAAAAAACGTCAAAATGAGTTTTACGCTGGCTATTCCTTAATAGGGAGAGCTATCGGCTTAGCACAATTATCTGGATTGGAAAAAGGGGTAAGGTTAGGGTTGAACATTTAAATGTATTGCATGAAGTTGATAGTTGGAAAACATAAGAGATATTTACAAAGCATACAATGGGCCTTTTGCATTTGTTGTTGCTTCTTCCTTTTTAATTCATGTGCAATCGATAGCAAAAAGAAAGTACTTTATTTCGCACATTCCTTACCGACATCCCATCCTGTGCACAAGGGTATTCTTGCGATGAGGGATGCCTTGGCGAAAAAGTCTGACGGATATTTGGAAATAAAAATTTTTCCTGATGGGCAGTTAGGTTCGGAGCGTGAGGTTCTGGAGTTGCTGCAAATTGGGAGTATTGCCATGACCAAGGTAAGCGCTGCCTCTATGTCTAACTTTGCACCGGCTTATCAAGTAACTAGTATTCCCTATTTGTTTAGAGATAGAAAGCATCTTTTCAGCGTTCTTGAAGGTGAGGTAGGAAAGGAGTTGTTGCTAAGTAGTTCTGCATATTTACTTCGTGGACTTTGTTTTTACGATGCTGGCGCACGTAGTTTTTATGCAAAGAAAAAACCGATAAAATTTCCTGAAGATTTGGACGGAATGAAGATTAGGACCATGAATGACCAAATGTCCGTCGATATGGTAAATATATTGGGTGGTTCTGCAACTCCTATGGCCTATGGCGAACTCTATACCGCATTGCAACAAAATGTTGTGGATGGTGCAGAAAACAATATTCCCTCCTTTGTTACGTCTAACCATTATGAAGTATGTAAGTATTACACTTTCGATGAGCATACTATGGTGCCAGATGTAGTTGTAATCGGGGTAAAATTTTGGGACACCTTAAGCAATCAAGAACAAGTCTGGCTTCAAGAAGCGGCAGATGAAAGTGTAGAAAAGCAAAAACAATATTGGAAAGAGACCGTGGCCGAAAACATGAAGTTTTTAGAGGAGGCCAATGTGGAATTTTTATACCCTGATAAAACTGAATTCTCATCAAAGGTGAAGCCAGTTATGGATAAAATGATGCAAGATGAGAATATGAAAAAGGTCATTAAAAAAATAATAGCGGAGTAATGCAAAAAACATACAACATACTTAATTGCAGTATTGAATATCTTTTGGTGACCATTTTTGGACTTCTGGTGATTGATGTAGTTTGGCAGGTGGTGTCTCGTTACATAGTGGGACAGTCAAGTTCATTTACTGAAGAGTTTGCTCGATTTTCATTAATATGGTTAACAGTATTAGGGGCTGCCTATATCAATGGGCAGAAAGAAGGTCATTTATCTATGGATTTTTTATTAACAAAACTATCGGCTAAAAAAAGAAAAGGAAGGCAAAAAGTTATTCAGGTATTTATGGCATTATTTGCATTAATCGTGATGGTCATTGGCGGAGGTAATTTGGTATATACAACACTCAGCCTCGGCCAGACTTCTTCTGCGTTACATCTACCTTTAGGATATGTTTACGCCATTGTACCAGTATGCGGACTTATAATAATTTTCTTTTCAGCCTACAATGTTAAAAAACTAAATTTTTTATAGATGAGCATAGAACTTATAAGTGTATTGGTGCTTTTTATCAGCTTTGCAGGTCTATTGGCTTATGGTGTTCCTGTAGCTTATTCTATAGGTATATCAACAACGCTTGTGTTAATTATAAATATTGCCTTTCTGCCTTCAGTAACTACAGCTAGCCAACGTATGACTACAGGGATCGATAATTTTGCCTTGCTGGCCATTCCGTTCTTTATATTGGCTGGTGAGCTTATGAATAGAGGTGGGGTAGCCAAACGTTTGATAGATTTTGCAAAATCACTTATAGGCAGTTTACCAGGTGGTCTGGCCTATGTGAATGTTATATCTGCTATGCTATTTGGAGCTATTTCTGGCTCGGCGATTGCAGCGGCATCAGCTATTGGAAGTACGCTTACAGATAAGATGGAGAAGGAAGGGTATCCTAGAGAGTTTAGTGCAGCTGTAAATATTAGCTCGTCGACGACGGGTTTATTGATTCCGCCAAGTAATGTGCTCATAATTTTTGCTCTTGCTAGTGGAGGAACGGCCTCTGTTGCGGCATTATTTATTGCAGGTTATATTCCTGGTATTTTGGTGGGATCGGCTATTATGTTAATGGTCTACATTTACGCAAAAAGAAAAGGATTACCAAAAGCCGATAGAGTTGGTTTTAAGCAATTGTTTGTCGATTTTAAAAATGCATTTTTGAGTCTTACGCTATTAATCATAGTCGTTGGTGGTATCGTAGCCGGTATATTTACAGCAACTGAAGCAGCGGCTATTGCGGTTGTTTATGCAGCTATATTGGGTTTTTTGAACAAGGAATTACATTTTTCCAATTTTAAAGGAATTTTATTAAAAAGTGCTAAGACCACTGCCATAGTCATGTTTTTAATAGCGACGTCGATGGCAATGTCCTGGTTGTTTTCTTTTGAGGGAATACCACAAATGCTAACAAGTCTTTTAGTGGATTCCGTAAGTAATCCAATTGCAGTGTTTTTACTTATAAATCTTATTCTGCTTATTGTAGGTACTTTCATGGATATGACTCCTGCAGTGCTCATATTCACACCTATATTTTTACCTGTAGCGATGACATTAGGTATGCATCCAGTTCAGTTTGGTATGGTCATCGTGCTAAATTTATGTATTGGGGTCTGTACTCCACCTGTAGGTACTTTATTATTCGTGGGTAGCGGGGTGGCAAAAGTACAAGTTTCTAAAGTTATTAGACCATTATTGCCTTTGTTGGCAGCCATGACTTTTGTTTTAATGTTGATTACGTATTTTCCAGAAATTTCCCTTTGGTTGCCACGTTTTTTTGGCCTTATTGATTAGTAATTCACTCACTTTATCTTTACATAAAAAAGTTATTTATTTATGCGCATTAAGTTTATTCCCTTTTTAATAACCTGAGTTCGATTAAAACATAACTAGTTGATTTGTTTTAACGGTTTGATATTTGATGCTAGGTTTCTTGGGCAAGAAGCTATATGCAATAAGGCCTGAGATAATATTCACCAAGAAATTACCAAAG
>NZ_VAUW01000065.1 GCF_005771495.1 Maribacter sp. ACAM166 | reverse complement strand
GAGTTCTGCTTTAGGATCAACAGGTCTCAAAACAAAGCTACCATCTTCAACAATCTAATAGTCAAAATGGTGCAAGGAGATAAAATTAGTCAAGCAAAATTAATAAGTAACTAACTACTGACCTCTATCTTTTTTAATGGTATAAGAAAATTTTATAAGTCCAAACCATACTTCAGAAACATGTTGACTTAGCAAGTTAAATATTACCTTCCTTTATCAATTAGGGTGGTTTCCGATTTACGGAAAAATAAGGTCCAGGTTTTATTAGTAGTTATTAGAATTGGAAAATTTGAATCTTTTACAAACAATATGAGCTTGGTTGATATTAGTTGTGCTATTGATAATCAAAATTGAAAACTAATTATGTAATATTTGGCAAAAAATAATGGCAATTTAGTATAGTACTTATTAAATAACAAAAGTAAAATTTCAATTGACTATAGACTGTTTAGCTACAATGGTAAAGTAGACTTTATATAATTTGACATATACCGTCATGAAAATCATAAAAGAAATTTATATCACGTACATCGCTACTTTAACCCCTGAAAATAAGGCTATGAAACCGAAAAAGCAATTTATATAACAAAGAAATATGAAGAAATAAAAGTTATCGCTGAAATGTCGTCGAGTTACATGTTATATCGGTATCTTCTTGAAGACCATGTTTAATGTGCAGGAATAATTTTTCATTCAGCACCTAGAAATGAAAAGTTAGTACCGAACATATGCTAAGTAAAATACTTTTTTTGGGTCAAGGTCAATACCTCCTCTGTATATTCACCAAATAGAGGACCATTAGTTGCCTGAAATACTATTGATTGTCCAAAAATATTATATTCAATTAAAACAGGTTTATTTTTTTTGTCTAGGGCTATGTCCCAAGAAATCATTTTGAAGTAAGGTACTTCTTTATGCATTCTTCTGACCATACTCTTAATTTCATCGTAATTGGGAATTAAAAAGTTATCGATACTTGATGTTTTGTTATAGCTATCATCTATAATATTAATACTATACTGAGTTTCTTTTAAGCTTCCATTGTCATTAACAACTCTGTAAAAACCCCCACCTGTAACACTATCTAAAAAATTTCCTTTACTACCAAAACGAACAATTGCGAAAAGTATAACAACCGAAGATTCTCTTAGATATGTACAAATTCGAATCGTATTTAATGAAGTTGGATTCAATTTCATCATGGTTTCGCTCTGGTCTACGACCTCTTGAACAATAAAATTCTTCTCATACCCTAAAAACAACTGTTTAAAATATTGTTGGCTACAGGTATGCTGATTACCCAAGATATCAACCTTTATTACACTCTTTCCCCCGTAAGTATGTAACGTAGACTTTACTATGACGCTAGCATACCCTAAAATAGTTTCAATAGCCTCTTCTTCCGTCACAAACGTGCCATTTATTTTAAAAAAACCATTTATATTTTGTACAATTGTTTTAGGCTGGTTGAAGTCCTTAAATAATTTATTCAACAAATTTTTATCTTGAAGAGCATAATATTCCGTATCGTTTAGTGTGTTTTCAATGTAGGAAAAAAAGATATCTTCAGGTATATATTCAGTCGAAAACTTCTGATAAAACCCACTGTAAAACCTATGCCAATTTATGTTTAAATTTTTAAAGCCATACTTAGCGAAATAGCCTTGAACACTCCTTTTTTGTTCGTTTGATAATTTTTGTTGAGGATTATTCTTTAGATACTTTTTAATAGCGAAACCATACTTAATGGTATTCCCTAAACGAACTAAACTAGTTAATAAATAGGTTATAAAAATCTTTAATTGTTGAAAAAAAATTCTCATTTCAATAGTTATTAAAAAAATATTTAAATAAATAAAAGTAGGATTAAATAATATAAATCTTTAAAGTTTAAAGGTTTATATTATTTAAAACTTTAAAACGCAGCGTTTACATATTTCGATTTATCCCACTTTTACTTTCTTTTGTTTAGGTTCTTATTATCCACTTTGTAATTTTTTAATTAAATCCTTTATCTTTGACTAATTATTTATTTATTTATTACAAGTATAACATTACAACACGAATTAAGTCGCCAAAAAACATCCAAATTATTTTGATGCGTAAAAAAAAATGGTTGTTTATTCTTCCTACAGATAGTATTCAAGGCTCCGAACATATTGTTAAAAGTTTGGCGCAATTTATTGATATTCGGGGCGGGCAATGTAGCATCATCATATTGACCAAAAAGCGAAGCATGGGCTGGGCAGAAGAAGAAAAGACCATGCACCTAACCTATTTTCCTTTTACATCCTATTTCTTGGGAATTTTATATCTTCTCCCCCATTTCATTTTTAATTTTAAGCAGTACAATAGCATAGGCTATACCTTTTCATCCCAAACTCTAATTAATGGTAGTATTGGTTTTGCCAAAAAAATAGGGCTGCTTAAAAAGGCTAAAGTCATTCTACGTGAATCCAATTCTATTTTTGATTTGTTGAGCGGCACTAAGCTAAAAATATATACTTTTTTCTATCATTTAGGCTACCGAGGTTCTAGTTTGGTGATTTGCCAGACGAATTATATGAAGCAGCAATTGATTCAAGCTTTGCCAAAATTGACTTTAAAGCTAAACCTACAGGTGATTCCCAATCCTTTTGATTTTGAAGATATATTTAAAAAATCCGGGGATATCCTTCCCGAATTAAGGCATAAAAAATTTTTGGTTGCAGCAGGCCGTTTGGCCCCAGCCAAAGGATTTGATATTTTAATTGATGCCTTTTACGAAATTAGCCAAAATCATAGAGATATGTATTTGGTGATTTTAGGGGAAGGTAGAGATAGGGAGCTACTACAAAATAAAATAAAACAGCTAAATCTTGAACACAAGATATATATGCCAGGTTATGTGCAGAATGTCTATTCGTATTTTAAAGAAGCAAAGGTTTGTGTACTTTCCTCCCGTATAGAAGGTTTTCCAAATGTACTATTACAAATGATGTCTCAAAACAATAACGTAGTGGCTACCTTAAGTGCCGGAGGTATAAATGAAATACCGAATCTTAAAACTTGTGAAACAAACTCTGTTGAAGAACTTCGTATTGCCATAAATGACATCCTTACTAAAGGTACTAGTGCAAATAGAATTTTATTTGATGATTACTTATCTAATAGGACATTAAGTTCTTTTAATAATACTATTTTTAAAAATCTCAATATTTCTTAAAATGCAACACAAAAGAATCTTAATAGTATGTTCCTTTCATGGTTCCTTACTGAATTTCAGAGGTGACCTTATCACTGATCTGATAAGGTCAGGTTATGAAGTTTATTGTGCAGCTCCTGATTTTGAACAGAAGACCATAGACGAATTACATCAAATGGGCGGGAATACGGTTAATTTTTCTATGGAACCAACCGGTTTAAACCCGTTTAAAGATTTGGCGACTATTAGAAACTTAAAAACAATAATTCAAAAAAATAACATAGAATTAGTTTTTGCCTACACCATAAAACCTGTCATCTACAGCTCTATAGCAGCGAGGCAGGCAAAAGTACCAGTTGTTTCATTAATAACAGGATTGGGTTTTACCTTTAGCGCCGTAAGCATGAAGTCGAAAATACTTCAAATGCTTACTCAACGTTTGTATACATTTGGCCTTAAAAAAAATAATACCGTAATATTTCAAAATAGTGATGACTTACAACTATTCAAGGATTTAAACGTAATCAGCAAATCACAGAAAACAGCGGTGGTACATGGCTCAGGTATAAACCTAGAGCGATTTGCTTTCAGGGAAAGGACTAAAAGCAATGGTGATATCATTCGTTTTGTAATCGTAGGGAGATTAATTAAAGAAAAGGGAATCGATTTATTCTTAGATGCGGCCAAAATACTACGAAAAAAATATGCTAATACTGAATTTCATATAATAGGCAGTCCGCCAGAAAATCAAGCAACCGCTATTTCCATTGACCGTTTAACTTCTTACCAAGAGCAAGGGGTAGTTGTATACCATGGTAATCAGAATAATATAGGTCCACTGGTATCCCAAAATGATATTTTTGTTTTACCTACCTATTACAGAGAGGGAGTTCCGCGATCGATTTTAGAAGCTCTAAGTATAGGAATGCCCATAATTACCACCAATACACCTGGCTGTAAAGAAACCGTTGAAAACGGTGCCAATGGGATATTAATACCCCCTCAAGACTTGAATACCCTAGTAAAAGCAATGGAATTTTTTATTAAAAAGCCTGACGAAATTGATTCAATGGGCCAAAAAAGCAGAATGCTTGCCGAGAAAAAGTTTGATGTTGCAATAATCAATAAGCAGATTATAGATATACTAAATATTTAATATGTCATGTTTGTGATAATTTATAGTCCTTTAATCTAAAATATAAACTGGCATTAAAATATGTATCAACACTTTTTTAAAAGACTATTGGATGTAGTGGTTTCCTTTTGCTTACTATTAGCGCTAAGTCCATTATTAGCACTAGTTGGCATTATCTTATATATAAATCAAAGAAGCATTTTTTTTAAACAGACTCGACCTGGAAAAAATGAAAAAATTTTTAAAATTAGGAAATTCAAATCCATGAACGATAAAAAGGATAGGAAAGGCAACCTTCTTCCCGATTTTCAGCGCATGACGGCCACTGGTAAATTTATACGAAATACCTCTTTAGATGAATTACCGCAGTTGTTAAATGTGTTAAAAGGTGATATGAGCCTTATAGGGCCAAGACCTCTATTGGTTTCCTATCTTCCATTATACAATACGAAACAAAAAAAAAGACATTTAGTAAAGCCCGGTATTACTGGATGGGCGCAAGTCAATGGAAGAAATGCGATTTCTTGGGACAAAAAATTCGAATACGACGTTTGGTATGTAGAACATATCTCTTTCGCACTTGATGTCAAAATATTATTCATGACCCTTCAAAAAGTATTCAAGGGAGCTGATATTTCAGCATCGAATAACACGACCATGGAAAAGTTTATTGGAAATGAACAGCGTACCTAATGCTTAGCTTCACTAGCTTTTTCATTTTAAAAAGAATAGTTCACAATCAAACATAGATTTTAGATTGTGCCCAAGGGTATAAAGATCGGTTTTTGGCTTCTTTTTCAAATAGTGGTTCAAAAACAGCATTAGAACTACTATGAAGTATTCCTAATCTAAAAAACTAAGTATTCTCAAAACAATCCAACACCTGATTAAACGTTTACCAGTTGCCAAATTCAGAAATATTAACTATTTTTTTATTTTTAATTTGCTTCAAAAACCCTGCTTTTTGACCGTAAATAAGGTTAAAGAGCAATTGTTGTGTTTATCAAAAAAATGCATGACCTTCGTTGGAAAACTATAATCTTTAGTTAGTTTTAGTATATAAAACTGACTTATAGCGCACAACAATTACCTTAATCACGATTAAGTAATACTAATACTAGTATGGGTTCGTTATATTTATTCAATTTTAAAGTGTGATAATGAAAACAGTAATGATTGTAGGTGGAACCAAAGGCGTAGGTAACGAAATACTTAAATCCTGCTTAAAAAAAGGGTACAACGTGTCTTTTTGTGATCGAAACCCCGATGATGGTAATGAAATTATCCAATCTTCACAGGCAGAGAACAAGCTTTATTTTCATAAAGTTGACTTAACTAGTATCGATGAAATTGAAAATTTTTTTATTCAAACTATAAAAAGGTTTAAACGTATAGATGCTTTAGTTTTATACGCAGGAATAACTCCTATATCTTCTATAGTTGAAACTGAAGAAGACGTTTTTGATAGTGTTTTTAATGTTAATCTTAAATCTCCATTTTTTTTAATAAAACATGTTTTAAAATCTATGATGGAATTTAAAACAGGTTCTATTATTTTTTTTGGTTCTGCTCACATGGATTTTGGTATGAAAAACAGAGCTGCATATGCGCTTACCAAAAGTACGCTTTTCACGTTGTCAACTCATATTGCTCATCATTATGCTGAATTCGGAATTCGATCAAATTATGTGGTAATGGGATGGACAAATACAGAAGGAGAAATCGAATTAAGAGAATCAGAAGGCATGAGTGAAGAAGAATTAAAAAATAAAGCCGCCAAAATTCTTCCAATGGGTCGTATGCTAAATCGTTTTGATCCTATACCAGCAGTAATGCATTTAATCTCTGATGAATCTGCTATGACCACTGGCTCTTTAATTAGAATAACTGCAGGTCAATATATATAATTAACTTTATGATTCAATCATTAGTTTTTCATTCTAATTCCGAACTCTTAGAAGGACCAGTATTTGATGAAGAAAATAATTACCTCTATTTTGTCTCCATCTTAGACTATTTAATTTATTTTTATAATCCACTCACTAAAGAAATTCTAAGTATACAACTAGATTCGCCAGTCAGTTGTATTTTTATATTAGGAAGAAAGAAAGTATTAGCAGCATCTAAAAATGGATTTTTCGAAGTTGACTTTTCTACTTTGAAAAAGCAATTTGTTTTTCAAATTGATATTGCTAATTCAGTCAGATATAATGACGGGATTAAAGATGCAGTAGGAAGGTTTATAATAGGAACCATGGGATTTCCTGAGGTTCAGGAAAATTTAGGAAAGGTATTTTCATATCATGAGGGACAGTTCAAAACAATTATTGAAAATACTACTATTTCTAATGGTTTAGCATTCTCACCAGATCATAAATTACTTTACTTTATTGATACACCAACAAAAAAAGTTGCGAAGTATTCATATGATTTAAGAAGTGGAGCAGTGGAATTTGAATCAAACGTAATAGAGTTTAAGGGTGCAGGCCGTCCTGATGGAATGTGTGTCGATAACGAGGGTATGTTATGGATTGCGGAATGGGGAGGAGGATGTGTCTCTCAATGGAATCCTTTCAATGGTTTGAGACTAAAAGAACTAAAATTGCCATGTATTAACGTTACATCTTGCTGTTTTGATAATCATTCGAACTTATACGTTACTACGGCCAAGTCCGAATCTGAAAAAGACATGTACGGTGGTGGGTTGTTTTACATTGAATTAAATAAAATTTGAAGCTATGAATACTGTTAAAATTAGTGTAATTGTTCCTATTTTTCGAATAGAAAAATATTTGCCTAAATGTATTGATAGTCTTTTAAATCAGTCTTTTTCGAACTTCGAGTTGGTTTTGATAGATGATGGTAGTCCAGATAATTGTGGTAAAATTTGTGATGATTATGCCAAAATAGACACTCGAATAAAAGTTATTCATAAAAAAAATGGAGGACTTGTAAGTGCTAGGAAAGAAGGTTTGAAAAATGCTGAAGGCAACTATATTTGTTTTGTTGACGGTGATGATTGGGTAGACAAATTTTATCTGGATATATTATTCAAACTTGCTGAAGCAAATGATGCTGACCTCGTAGTGACTGGCCATTTTAGAGAATTTGATGGGAAAATTGAAACTATTAAACCAAAAATGGTAGGTATTTATGATGAGAAAGAACTAAAATCTACAATACTACCCACTATCATTTACAACGGCGAATTTTGTGAACATGGAATATCGACCTATGTATGGAATAAACTTTTCAAAAGAGAATTACTATGTAGTATTCTTTTTGATGTGCCCAACGAAATTGTTATGGGAGAGGATGCTGCAATTACATACGCCTACCTATCAATTTCAAAAAGTCTAGTTATAAGCAGAATACCACTTTATTATTATAGGCAGCGACATGACTCTATTGTAAAATCTATTGAAAATTCGAAAACTGAATATTACAGATTAGGATTACTGATGAATTTTTTAAAATCGAAACTGCTAAAGGTGTTGGATGAAAAAAATTTAAAAGAACAAATCACCTATTATTTATATTCTCAAATTTTGGTGCGATCTGGGGGTTTGATTTACGATGAAAAAGGGGGAATAATTTTTAATCCTTTTTTAAATATTGAGCCCAAATCAAAGGTGGTTGTCTATAGCTCTGGGTCTTTCGGACAACATATATTATCAACCAATATTAAAAATAATTTTTTTGATATTATTGAATGGGTTGATTTTGATTATCATGAGTTGAATATTGGCGGAAATTTTGTAAACCCAATCAGTTCCTTAAATAACGTTGAATTTGACTATTTGATTATAGCGACGATAAACCCATCCTACTATGATTGGATTAAAAAAGAGTTGGGCCTAATGGGTGTTGACGAAAAAAAGATTGTAAAAATTAACACCGACGTGAAGGAAATCAGCAAACTATTAGTTGAATTGGGGTTTGATGCTGACTTTAAATTTCAAAAAAATTAAATTTTAGTGAACGTTAATAAGATAGAATATAGGCATTAACAACATACTTACAATCCCATAAAAAATAAATACGATTTTACTTATGAAAAAACTCATGATACTAGGTGGAAATCCTGAGACAGCAATTTTGGTTGACACCGCAATTTCAATGGGTATTTATACCATTGTTGTTGATCCAAATCCCAATGCACCGGCAAAAAAAAATGCATCCGAAACGCACGACATCGATGGTTTTGAGGTTGACAAAATTGTACAGCTGGCCAAAGACCTTCAGGTTGATGCCGTTTTGGTTGGTGTTGCAGATATTTTAGTGAAACCTTATAGAGAAATTTGCGAGAAATTAAATATGCATTGTTATGCAACCAAAGAAGCTGTAGAAGCCTTTTGTAGTAAAGATGGTTTCAAAATATATTGCCGTGAATATGATATACAAGACATACCGGGCATCTATCTAAACGAAACATCAAGCATCGATAAACCAAAGAGTATCGACTACCCATTAATGATCAAGCCCGTTGATAACGGTGGTGGTGTGGGTATGAAAATATGTAGAGACGACAAAGATTACCAAGAATCTATAAAGACTGCCTTACAATTTTCTAAAAAAGGAGTGGTGTTGGTAGAAAAATATATGGATTGTGATGATATGGCCGCATACTATACCTTTAGAAATGGTATTCCCTATATTTCAGCACTATCAGATAGAGTCACCACCAAAAAACAAGGAGATGCCAGTCCGGTTTGTATAGGGGCGGTTTATCCTTCGAAACATTCAGACTTGTTTGTAAGGGACGTTCATCCAAAATTATGTGAACTATTCAAAGGGCTAAAAATTAAAGACGGCATACTTAATATTCAGTTTTTTGTGGAGAATAATGTAATTTATGCCTACGACCCAGGGTTTCGATTACAAGGCGAAGCACCTAATATTCATTTAGCCCATATCAACGGGTTTGACCATCGTGAAATGCTAATAAATTATGCGTTTACAGGAATTCTAGGTGAAGATGATTTTCCTGAAAGAAATGATTACTTGTTCAAAGGACAGATTGCCTGTACCATTTGGGTGCTATTGACAGAAGGAATGATAGATTCAATTAAAGGTTTAAACGAGATAAAAGCTGATAAAAATGTTGTCTTTGTTTTAGAACGGTTTGAAACTGGTGATATGATTCATTCTGATATGCTAGGAACTGAAAAACAAGTTTTCTCTAGAATATATCTAGTAGCTCCTTCAATTACAGAGGTCAATAGTAAAATTGATGAATTTAAAAATCTACTGGAGATTGTTGATAACAAAGGAGAAAACATGATTTTAGAATGGCTAAAACCCTTTAATGAAGACGATTACAAATAAGGCTCACCGTATTATTATGATGATAATTTTTTGTAACTAAAGTATCTTCATTTGACCACATCCCGTTAGAAGTATTTTATCTCATAAGCCTAACATAAACAATTTTATTAGTTGATATAGCGGTTATTCAATAATTTTAAATCGATTTCGGCGTTTAAATGAGTATTCAGACATAAAAGGCCTGATCATTATAGCCTTTGACCCCATTCAGCCAACATAGTTTTTGGGTAAACATATTCAAAATACAACCATAGAAATTAACCAAGATAGCAATGAAATTAAGCATACTTATTCCACTGTATAACAAGGAAAAATATATTGAGCGCTGCTTGAAAAGTTTAGTCACCCAAGACATAGCCCTAAATGAATACGAAATCATAATTGTTGATGATGGTTCAAAAGATTCCGGTGCGTTAATTGTTGAGAATTATGCTGAAAAAAATCCGAATATTCAACTAATTACGCAACAAAACCAAGGGCCAAGTGCTGCCCGGAATAGATGTCTGGAGGTAGCAAAAGGAGATTACCTATATTTTCTGGATGCCGATGATTACCTCGTCTCCAATGTTTTGAACTCTCTTCTTGAATTAGTTGCCCAACATGACCTTGAAATATTAGAATTCAATACCAAACAAATAACAGAAGGCAAAATACTTGAATCTTTGCCAAAAAGCGCTCAAGAAGTGTCTTTAAATATTATGGATGGTATCACATATGTTGCAGAATATGGTTTCAGAAATGAAGCTTGGCGATATTTCGTTAAGAAAGATCTTTTGACGGATACTGGAATAAAATTTATTGAGGGTTCCTTATATGAAGATGCCATTTTTACCGCCAGTTTGTTTTTAAAGGCTTGTAGCATGGCGAAAGTGGATATGGACGTTCATCGATATGCCGTAGTTGAAAATTCGATTGTGACAAGCAAAGACCCCGCACATAACCTAAAATTTATAAATGGAATGGTTTATGCCGTTGAACATTTTCATGGATTGATTAAAGACTTAAACAGTTCACATCTGTATTATCACAAAGTGGTAAAGAAATTGAAGGGCAAACAGCAAGGCTTAGTTTTTGCGCTAATTATAAGAACTTTAAAATATCGTCTACTTAGTTTTAAAGACCTCGAAAAAATATTGACCAAGTTGAATACACTTGAAGCATACCCAATTGATACCAAGGTAGGAGGAATTGGGGAGGGTAAAACCAGTCTTATCTACAATATCATATTTGTGCCAATTTTTAATACTAAAGCTTTCCTATTTTTAGGTCTAAAAGTTATGAAACTAATACCCGCTTAAACCAATATTATTTATGACTGTAGATTAGTTTGCACTGTAGCCACTTTTTTCTGAATTTTAAAAATATAAATATGATATGCTTACTTGTACCCGTAAAAAGCAAAAAGCTTTCTTCCGATTGAGATAAATTCAGCAGATTAGTGAACCGTAGTCTTAAATCGATAAACGGCCAAAAGATAGGGACTTTCAGATTCTAGTGGTATGTCATGAATTGCTGGAAAGCAGATTGGAACACTGGCAAGTGCATTACATACAAGTTGATTTTCCCCACCTACATTAATCAATAGTGAAAAGGATAGGCAGTTAAAGCAAAAAAATCTTAAGTGCCTTTCGAGTATGGCAACAAAAACTTTACCGATGACTATTATATGGTTGTTGATTCTGAAGATTGTATCCACATCTTTATAAGTGAATATGTGAATGCCAAAACTGAAAGCAATATTCCCAGATGGGACTTCAAAAAAAGATATAATTAATTCTATTCAAATTAAATATAAGATATGATGAGAACAAAATGGGCCATATTATGCAGTGGCTGGGGAGCAAATGCCATTGACGTCATGGAGGAGTACTTTTGTAATGAAGAGGTTTCTGAAAATTTCGAAATAGCCTTACTTATTTATGATGCAGAGCAGTGTGGTGCAGCGCAAACGGCTCAAAAAGCAGGTATCGAAACTTTGCAAATTAAAAGGTCGGATTTTAATAATTATGAAGAGCATCAACAAGAACTTATTATTGAATTAAAAAGAAGAGAGATAGATTTTATTTTTATGATGAATTATAAATATCTTATTAGAAAAGATATGTTAAACAGTTTTCCAAATCAAATCATTAATATACACCCCTCCCTGTTTCCCAGTTTTTTAGCTACAAAAACGGCCATTCAAGATGCCATTTCATATGGGGTAAAAATTACAGGTATCACAACTCATCGTATAGACCACGAATATGATAAAGGAGAGATATTATTCCAAGTACCTATAAAAGTTAATTCGGAGGATTCTTTTGATACGCTTTATCCGAAATTCAAGAAGAAAGGTAAAAAAATAATTTTACAGACGATGTTAGGCATATCGAACAATTATACTAAAAACAACCCTAGGTAACTATACTGATTATTACTCAAAACCTAACAGTTTAGTGCCAATCTCATTGAATCTATTAATATTTATACGAATGACCCCAAATACAATACAAGTTTTAAGCTTGAAAAATAAAGAAAATTTTGTGAGGTATAAAAACTTGTGTTCCTTAATAGACTCCTCTAATCCTTTCTACAAAATAGATTTGATTTTAAACGATAATTTAGAAGAAGATAAAATTAATTACTTTTTGTTTTCTCCTGGAAACATTCCTAAGGTAATTATGCTTTTTAATACTAGAAAAATAAAAATAAATTCTAATAAAACCTCTTATAAAGATGTTGTGAGTCCATATGGGTATAGTGGACCATTAATTTCTGAGTTAACAACAGACAAAGAGTTAAGTTCTTTTTGGGTATTGGTGGACACCTGGTATAGAAGCAACAATATAATTACCGAATTCATTCGGTTTAGTCTGAACAACAATAATAGATGTTACAGTGGTACAATTCTTCCTACCTTAAAAAATGTACAAGTTGAAGTTTTTGATGAAGCGGAACAGTGGGAAAGATTTGATAAAAAGGTAAGAAACAATTATCGAAAAGCAGTACAAAATAAGTTGACGTTCAAACTTCGCTCAAATAATATAACAGATGAAATACTTGTTAACTTTTACGATATTTATCACGCTACCATGATACGTAAAAATGCTGAAAATGAGTTATTTTACTCTGTAGCGTATTTTAAAAATTATGTTTTAAATAATCCCACCCGCTGTGCTATAGCAATGGTTTATCTTAATGACATCCCTATTTCTACTGAATTTTTATTACTATCAAACGACACAATTTACTCTTACCTCGGAGGTACTAATTCAGAATTTTTTAAAACACGTCCCAATGACTTTCTCAAGGTGGAGGTTTTACATTGGGCTAGATCAAATGGTTTTAAATATTACGTATTGGGTGGTGGCAGGGTAGATAATGATCCATTATATACGTATAAAAAGTCATTCTCTCCAAAAGATAAAGATTTGATTTTTTATACAGGGAGAAAAATTTTGAACCAAAAAATTTATAATAATCTGGTTTCCAAAAGAATGGAAGAAATTGAAAACTTTAAAGAATTAAACACAACTGCGAATACTTTCTTCCCTGGGTACAGGAATATCCAATAGTGCTGTATAGCAAATTATATAAATTCCCTTATTTCAATTTAACAAAGAATTTTATTTGGAATACTGGACTTACTATATTTAACTGGACATAAAGTTAAAAGCGTGTTTGCTTTTAAAATTAACTTTAAAAAATGTCAAGAGAAAAAAGAAATTACACCGTAGCTTTTAAGGAAAAGGCTATTGAGTTTGTAGGCTTCCCCGTCTTGTAGGCTTCCCCATAAGTAGGACAGTTAATAATTCGAATTTACTAACTTTAAATTCAAACTGTCATCATGAAAAGCAGCAAGTTTAGCGAGAGCCAGATTATTAAAGCTCTAAAGGAAAATGAACAAGGAAGGTCGGTAGGAGATGTATCGAGAGAGTTAGGT
>NZ_VAUW01000064.1 GCF_005771495.1 Maribacter sp. ACAM166 | reverse complement strand
TCGAGATGATTTGGGAAAACAAGGTTATATTTAACATAAGAGAAAGGTGTGGTTTTGAGTGCACCACAAAGGTAACTTTGAGGAACAGAATTCCCTTTCTCTTTTTTAATCGTTTAGGACGCTATTGTTTTTAAACCTTAAATTATAATAGGAACATTTGAACGCTCTAGAATTATGAAAAAAATCTTCTACCTATTCCGATACATAAGCTGGACTGCTATTATCGGTTCACTACTTGGGTCTTTATTGCTTTTTGTAGCAGGTGCCTTAAAAACTTTTAATGCCTTTAGAGTTGTTCTTTTCAACTATATTCCAGAAGGCAAAGCACATTTGCATCCTGCAGATATAGCAACAACCTACCTAATAAAATCACTGGACACTTTTTTAATTGCCCTAGTACTTTTCATTTTTGCACATGGTGTTTACACCTTATTTATTTCAAACAAAAAGTATGAAGATGAAAAAAACGTCTTAAAATGGATACGAACACCAAATATTGGGCATTTAAAAAATGTACTCGCAGAGGTTATTGTCATAATTCTTTTTGTAAAATTTCTTGAGGTCGTTTTTGTGAATATTGATAACCTTAAATGGGAAATTGTAATTCTTCCTATTTCCATTGTTCTATTGGCTCTTGGCTTGAAATTTTTAAGCCTAAATAAAGAAGAAGTTAATACCACTAAAAAATAACAGATTATGAAAGCAATACAACATATACGTTACGGAGAAATTTCCGAAAGCATAAAATTTTCTGAAATTGAAAAACCAACTATTAGCAAGGATGAAGTGTTAATTGAAACATTTGCTGCTAGCGTAAATCCATTAGATATAAAAGTTATTAAAGGGAAGCTAAAAGCGCTAGGTAAATATACATTACCCGCAACAGTGGGCTATGACGTAAGTGGTAAAGTAGTTGAGAAAGGAGAGGATGTCATCAATTTTAATATTGGAGACGAAGTGTATGCCTATGTAGATAAACAAGGTTCATTTGCCGAATTTGTTTCAGTAAAACAAAACATTCTAAGCTTAAAACCAAAGAATATTAGCTTTGAAGAAGCTGCAAGTTTGCCACTAGTTAGTCTTACAGCTTCACAAGTATTGAAACGCGGTCAACTAAAGTCTGGTGATAGAATCCTTATACAAGCAGGTTCTGGCGGCGTTGGTTTCTTAGCCATACAGTTAGCCAAAGCAAAAGGCGCTTACGTGTATACTACTACTAGCACAGATAATGTAGCATGGGTTAAAGCACTTGGAGCCGATCGCGTCATTGATTATAAAGCCGAAGACTATAAAACTATTGTGAAAGATGTGGATATGGTACTGGATACACTTGGAAATGAGTACACTGAAGACGCATTTAAAGTAATAAAAAAAGGCGGGAAAGTAATTACCCTTGTAGGTCCCGTTGATAAAGAAACTGCCAAACGAATGAAACTAAATTTCTTCGTCAAGCTCTATTTGACATGGAAAAGAAGAAAAATAACAAAGCAGATAAAGCATAAATCAGCGTATTACAGTCTCCTTTTAATGAGAGCAAATGCAAAACAATTAAATGAAGTGACAGGTCTAGTAGAATCAGGTCAAGTAAAAACTGTTATTGATAAAGTGTTTCCTTTAAAAGATGCCTTAAATGCTATACTTTATGTTACAAAAGGACGAACCAAAGGCAAAGTTGTCATTAAAATAACCTAAATTATAAGTTGAGGATTTGAGAAAGAAGTCGATCAGGAAGAAATTCCTATGGCAACACCAAGAGCCGATTGGGTTTTCGGAGTTGTCAATTATCTTACAAATAAAGGCTTAAAAGAATTGAAGCAGAAGCAAAATTTGTGAGTATATGAACAAAAAATATTTATAGAGCAACCTATCGAGATTAATCGTGTACAAATAATCTAAATTACCACCAAGTTAAGGGTACTTTAAGATTAAATAAACTTGGATTAAATAAGTGATTTTTCAACCCTACCTCAAAAATAAAATTCATTTTGGAGCAACATTAACCCTCTTCAAACAATAGCAAAATTGTGAATATCAGATAGCAGATGAAGCTAATGTTTCCTAATATAAAATCTCATTTTTATCTCCAATAGCAAAGGTGCCAGGAAATAAAAACGTCGGTGATATAACCTTACTTCAACCCCCTGTAAATAAGAAAAATATAAAAATAGAAGTTATTGAATTGTAATATGACGGACAAGAATATTATAGACAAGGCTAGATTAGAAAATTTTAGCGATGGCGTTATTGCTATTTTAATAACCATTTTGGTTATGGCATTTGAAATTCCGGAAGATTTTTTAATTAAAAAATATTCAATTTTTGAATTACTAGAATACTTGATTCCTCAATTAATTCCATACGCAATTAGTTTTTTGGTAATAGCGGTGCACCTCTTCAATCATCATATTTTGTTTAACAAAATGAAAGCCGTAGATGCTACTTTTATTTGGCTAAATCTATTGTTTTTATTTACACTTTCGCTAATCGTTTATCCAACGGCGTTACTTGGAC
The DNA here is from genome assembly GCF_005771495.1 of Maribacter sp. ACAM166. GTDB lineage: Bacteria > Bacteroidota > Bacteroidia > Flavobacteriales > Flavobacteriaceae > Maribacter. Next base: position 11,400 of record NZ_VAUW01000064.1, on the reverse strand, counting down.
AGGTTCATAATCAAGAAACTGCAACTATGTTATTAGTTGGTGCTTACTTCGTTAAGGCCGTAACATTTAGATTGCTTCATCACTATGCAATATTCAAAAGTGGATTATATAAAACAGAAAAGACAAAAAAAGAATTAAGGAATGATACTATAATAAGCTGGCTTAAAGGGCCACTTATAGAAGTAATTGCTTTTTTATTAATTTTCATTAATTACAAATTAGCACTAGGATTAATATTTGTGGTTACCCTAACCTATATTATTCCTCCAAAAAAAATGTAATTGTATTTTCAAATTTAGCTGAAAAGAACCAAAGGCAAAGTCGTCATTAAAATGAAGTAAATTGTAAGTAGAGGATTTGTAAAAGAAGATGATCAAGTAGAAATTTTGATTGTTTCGTCTCTCTAAAAAAAAATAATTAATAAAATGTTGGGGAGCAACTAGTGTCCAAATACGAGCAAACTTTGTATGGACAATTGTGTTTTAAGCAAAACTACTAACAAAACCAGTAGAACATGGGACAAGATTCATTTATTTTACATTCAAACTATACACCTTCTGGCGACCAAACAGAAGCCATTGCCAAACTTATTGCTGGTATAAATAATGGAGCATCTCATCAGACCTTGAAAGGGGTTACCGGTTCTGGCAAAACGTTTACTATGGCAAATGTCATTCATCGTTTAAAACGGCCAACCTTAATCTTGGCACATAATAAAACCTTGGCAGCACAGCTATACAGTGAAATGAAAACTTTTTTTCCAGAAAATGCGGTTGAATATTTTGTTTCCTATTACGGTTACTATCAGCCAGAAGTTTATATCCCTGGCAACAGTCGCTTTATAGGTAAAAACTCTGCGGTTAACGAACAATTAGAGCGACTGCGTTTATCGACTACCAAATCATTAATTGAGCGAAAGGATGTTATTGTGGTAGCATCTGTTTCGTCCGTTTATGGCCTAGGTAGTCCTGAAGCATATCGTGCACTTCAAATACCATTAGCTCGAGATACAGAAATTAAAAAGGAATGGCTATTCGAACGTTTAAATCAGCTTCGGTATAGCCAACAAAAGAAAGGGAAAAATAAAAAGAAACTAAAACGTGCTATGTTTCAAGTAGATGGTAACATTATTGATATTTTTCCTGCTGACGCCGAACAATATGGTATACGCATAGAAATTGTTGCAAATACTATCAAGGGACTCTATTCTATAGATCCAATTTGTGGCCAAGTTATACGTGAATTAGATCAGTATTTGGTTTCACCTAAAACATTGTATTCAACACCCCAGAATAAGTTGATACTTGCAAGTGAAAAAATTCTTGAAGAATTGGATCTCCGTGTAGCAGAGCTTAACGATGAAAACCGTTTTGTTGAAGCAGCTAGACTTTATGAGCCCACGATGGATGATGTAGAAATGATGCAGCAAAAAGGTTACAGTTCTGGCATCGAGAATTATTCAAGTTATCTCAATGACCGTGATCCTAAATTACCTCCAACCACCTTACTTGATTATTTACCCAAAGATAGCCTGTTGTTTATTGATGAATCGCATGTAATGATACCGCAAATATCGGCCATGCATGCCAGTGATCAAAGTCGAAAAAACAACTTGATAGCGTATGGCTTTCGCTTACCATCCTCAAAAAACAATCGCCCATTAAGTTTTGAAGAATTTGAAAAATTAAAACCTCAAACTATTTTTGTTTCCGCCACACCTGGTAGCTATGAGCTAAAACGCTCAAAGGGAGAAACTATTAATCAAATTATTCGTCCTACTGGCTTATTAGACCCTGACATAGAGGTGCGACCATCAAAAAACAGGATGGATGATTTGTTAGCAGAAATCACTAAACGGGTTGCAGAAGACGAACGCGTCTTAGTATTGACCACAACCAAGAAAAGTGCAGAGGCACTAACCGACTTTATGGGTCACAAAGGTATTCGAGTGAGATACCTTCATTCTGATATTAAGACCTCCAAACGAACTGAAATTATTGATGCGCTAAGAGCTGGTGAGTTCGATGTGCTTATTGGTATTAATTTATTGCGAGAAGGGTTAGATATACCAGAAGCATCGTTGGTGGCAATACTTGATGCAGATCAAGCTGGCTTTCTACGTTCAGTACAAGCATTAATTCAAATTATTGGTCGTGTGGCGCGAAACACCAATGGCAAGGCTATTTTATATGCCGATAAAATAACGACTGCAATGCGTCAAGCAATTGAGGAATCAGAACAGCGTCGCGCACAACAAATAGCCTACAACAAGTTACATGATATAACACCTACATCATCAAAACGAAAACAAACTTCTGATTCAGAAGAGATATCAAAACCAGTGGTTCACGATCCTTTGTTTTGTAAAAACCTGCCTATGTTATGTCAATTAATTGGGGAGCGAGAAAAAGCCTTGTTAAAATTTACAGATAAAGAAGAATTGGAAAATATTGCAAAGGTTCGTGTTGAATTGGATAAGCTTTACAGTCAATTTATCTTCATGCAAGGATAGGCTTTGCGCATAATTTTACCACACTATTATTTATAGTCGATGCTTTAAAATACCGTATTCTATGTTGATAGAGGAGGGGTAAAATGAAAATATGTCATTAAAATTAACTATGAGTAGGGGGTATGTTAAAGAAGACAATCAAGAAGAAGAATCATTAGTTACGCCACGAGCAGACCTGCCGGAGAAGATTATATTACCTAAACAATAAATATTTTAGGTCATTTTTTCTTTGCTGTTCTGTATTCATTTTTCAATTAATTCATTTTCATTTTTCAAATAAATAGTTCGCGTTGGGTATGCCAAATCAACACCTATAGCATCAAAGCGTTCTTTTATGGTTTCGTTTACATCACATTTAAGTGAAAATGAATCACTAAAGTTTCTTGTCCAAGCCCAAGCACGAATCGTCATAGTAGACTCATTTATCTTAATCATTGCAGTTTTCACCATTGGTTTCCCGTCATTTATATCTTGTTCTGATCGGTTATCATAAATTAAAGAATGCTTCTCACACTCCTCTTGCATAATCTTCTTTGCCATAGCTACATCACTATCATAAGAAATTCCCATTTCTATATGCTCACAACATTTAAGATCTCCTAAATCGTAATTGATGAGTTTTTCTTTATTAATAATAGAGTTAGGAATCACAATCATTTTGTTCTCAAAATTACGAATGATTGTATGTCGCAGTGTAATATCGGTAACTGTTCCGACCATAGTATCCGTCACTTTAACTACGTCACCTAACTTGAAAGGTTTAAAGCCGATTATAAAAACACCACCGACTACATTAGCTAGTGCTTCTTGCGATGCTACACCTGCAATTAAAGCTATTACACCAGCTCCACCCAATGCGGTATTTGCAACCACACGCATAGAAGGGAAGGCTAACAGTGCAAAAATAATTCCAACAAAATAAATTGCAAAAACTGCAACGTAACGTAAAAACTTATAGCTAGTGTAATCATATTGATACTCAATCTTACGCTGGATACTTTTCTTAAACCACATATTAGTTGTGGCTGCTGCGACAATCACGAAAACAGATAAAAAGCCTAAGTACAAAACAAGTTCTATCTTATCTAAAATCACAGCGTCCATTTCGCGATCCACAAAGACGAAACCTAAAGCAATAACACCAATAACCAGCCACAATGTGTTTAAAATACGCTTAATTAAATCTACTGGCTCTGTTGTTTCTCCAGGAAATTTTTCTACTTCTTTTTTAACAAGCCAATTATGTAATAACGTTGTTAAAAACCGCAGCACAACCACTGTTACGATTACACCTACTGTCCAGATGATATGTGATGTATAAAGTATTAAAAATTCTTTCATGGTAATATCTTTTTATATTTTTCGAAAGTTTACACTCAATTTTTTGGTTGTTAAATACCTAATTATTCCACTAAACTCTTACTTAAATAAAATGCACACAAAAAACCAATAACAGCAATAAGACCTGTTGCCGAACGTGTTTTTTGGAATGCTTCAGGTATCATTGTATCTAATACCATTGCTAGTACGGCGCCTGCAGCAAGTGCTGTTGTACCCGCTGTAATACTTGGACTTACATTATCGAACAATGTATATCCTGCCCAAGCTGATATTCCAGAAATTACGGTGATTCCCAGCCACAAGCCAAAAATATAGGTTTTACTCTTCCCGCTTTTTTTCATTCCTGTCGTACTTGATAATCCTTCTGGGATGTTTGATAAGAAAATACCTATTACTGCTACGAGACTTACACCAGGACTAGTTAATAAACTCAGACCTATTGCAATAGATTCTGGTATTCCATCCAACAAGGCACCCATTGCGATAGCGATTCCATTATCTTCTTCATCTTGTCTCACTTCAGCACCAGATCGTTTCCTATGTCGTGCTCCCATTTTTGCGAGTATAACATTTGCACCAGTGTATATCAATGCGCCTATTAAGAAACCAATGGAACTTGCTTCGATACCGCCTGTTTGAAAAGCTTCGTCCATTAAATCAAAAGACAATACTGAAATGAGTACTCCACTACCAAAAGCCATAATGATGGCTATCCAACCTTGCGTAAGTTTTAAATAATAACCACCTAAGGCACCAATTAATAATGCAGACCCTGTAATCAGGCCCCAAAAAGTGGCTTCTAGTTGTGGATTCATTTTTTGCGGATAAATTGCTCTTGTTCAGCTGTTTTTCCTATCATAATCCCTTGAGACTGTCCTCTTCCTAAATAGGTATTTGCCCAGTTCCAAAAAGTTCTCCATTGGTTTCTGTAATTCACTAATAGAAATAAATGCACAAAAAGCCATGCAAACCATGCGACAAAACCTGTTAGTGTGGTTTTGGGAAAAGACATATCTGCTACCGCTTTTTGGTCGCCTATGATAGCCATAGAACCTTTGTCTAAATATGAAAAAGGCTTTGGTTGGTCCTCCTCAATCATTCTCGTAAAATTTTCGGCCAAGGTTTTGCCTTGCTGTTGCGCAACGCTACCCAATTGCGGATGTCCTTTTGGCCAGTCTGAATCTGTCATTTGAATACATGAATCACCTATAGCATATATGTTTTCAGAGTCTATTAGTTTATTATAAGCATCTACTTTGATTCGGTTTCCACTTGCGTAATATTCCTCTGGAATACCGTTAAATTTCATTGCAGTAACCCCTGCAGTCCAAATAAGCGTTTTAGTCTCAATGGTTTGTCCACCCTTAAAAAAGACCTTATCGTCTTTATAATCGGTTACAAAAGTGTTGAGCAATATTTTTATGCCCATTTTTTCTAGACTTTTTTGAGAATACTTTTGTGCTTTTTTACTCATGGGTCCGAGTACGCTATCACCACCATCTACGAGATAGATATTTAAAGCCTCGTTTGTTAGTTCTGGGTAGATACTTTTTAGTTTACGATTACGCATTTCGGCAATCATACCAGCGATTTCAACTCCAGAAGGTCCAGCTCCAGAAATCACGATATTCCGCATTTTGCGTTTCTCATCCTCATCTGTGCAAAAGGTATATTTTTCTCCCTCCATGATAAGATAGTTGCGTAGTTTTATGGCTTCGTCAACGGTCTTCATTGGTAACGCTTTTTTCTCAATATTGTCCATGCCAAAAAAGTTGCTTTTAGTACCAGTTGCCAACACCAGATAATCGTATTCCAACTCACTTGTTGATAGTATAACTTTGTTTTCCTCTGGAACAATTTTCACGAGCTCTCCCAACCTAAAATGCAAGTTTTCTTTTTTACTTAACAGTGTACGGAACGGTATAGATATACTTGAAATATCGAGCATTCCCGTAGCTACTTGATATAATAATGGCGGAAAAAAATTATAATTGTTTTTATCTACTAGCGTCACTTGCAGACCCTTCTTACCACCTAAATGCTTTGCGAGATTTATACCTGCAAATCCACCACCTATTATTACAATATGTTTATTTTTTGATACTTTCATTTAGTATAGTTTTAAGCAGATATAAACGTTTACTAACACAATGTTATTACTGGTCTTCAAGCTCATTTACCTGCTTGATTTTTGTTTTTAATTCCTCTTGTAATTTCATGAGATATTCCTGATATAATGTTCCGGCTGATTCCTTGCTTTTAAATTTCTCAAGATGATTTTTTTTATTGAATTCATTTATCTTTTCAACAACTTTAATCTCTTTCTCAAATAATTGAGAATATTTTTCCATAGCAGTTTTCACATATAATTTTGATGCTTTAAAGTACCGTTTTCGTTTGCCAGGCTTGGTATAATATTCGATATACTTCAGCTTTACCAATACATTCAAGTTGTTTGAAACCGAACTTTTACTTGCTTTATGTAATTCTGTAATATCCTGAAAAGTTAATCCTTCATCAGACTCTAAAATTAAGGTAGCGTAAATTCGTGCAGCGAGGGGAGACAAGAATGCGCGCTCTTCAATAATCACACCTATTTCTTCTATCAAGATACTGTATTCATTCGAACTCTCTTTCATTTTCATTCTCTTACATTATTTTAATATTTTACTTAGCATATTACACAGCTGCAGCACCGGCAGCTTTTATTTCTTCTATAGTTTGTGCATCGTTTTGAACTTCAACTTCACGTATATATCCTTTCAAATCTTGTCCTTTAAGACGTTTGCGTAACAAAACAACGCCACGTTTGTCCCGTCCTTCTAGATTAAGAAATGAGACGTACACCAAAACAGCACCACCTAATAAAGATTGTTATACCATCGATAATAACAATCTTTCTATGATTACGGTAATATGATATAAAGAATTTGAAACAGTAAAACCCAGTTCATGTTTTTTACTTACATGTCTAATGTTTGCTCACCACCACCATTTACAAAAATGATTTGACCACTTACCCAACTAGAGATAGGTGCTGCGAAATATAATACTGCTCCTGCAATATCTTCAGACTCTCCAAGCCTATTTATTGGAGTGTGCTTCAACATTGCCTTTTCAATCTCAGGAGTGAGTACAGTGCTTAAAGCAGCGGTACGTGTAGCTCCAGGGCCTATAGCGTTCATACGGATATTGTCTGGGCCATAATCATAGGCAAGGTTACGTGTCATATGATTGATTGCCGCCTTGGAAGATGCATATGCACTTATCGCCGGGCTTTTATTAATAGATGCCAGAGAAGACATGTTGATAATACTACCGTAGCCCGATTTTTTCATATGAGGAGCAACTAGCTGACATAAACGCCACATGCTAAAAACGTTCATATCGAAGACTTTCTTGAATTGTGCTACTTCAATGTCATAAGGGCTTTCTTTTCCGGCACCACCGCCTCCTACATTGTTCACAAGAATTTCAATACTGCCAAATTCCTTTACTGTTTGATTGACAAGGTTTACCAAGGCATCGTCTTCTAGAACATTACAATCAATAGCAATAGCTTTTCCGCCGTTGTCATTAATTTCTTTTGCTGTTTTTTCGGCAGCTTCGAGATTGTAATCTGAGACTACCACATTTGCTCCATAAGCCGCCAACATCTCACAACTTGCTTTTCCTATTCCTGCAGCACCACCTGTGATGATTGCAGTTTTTCCTTTTAAATCAAATAATTTTGAAGTGTCCATACTATACTGTTTACAAGATTATTAATTAAACACGCGTCTGAAATTGAATAACGAGTACCGTTTAAAATTTCTCTATGCGTGGTAATGTGCCTTATTGAGAGGCGTTTGTAAGGTCTTTGTCCATCTCATAAAGATTGGTATTTCCTTTAATCTCTGTTGAGGTAAGATTGTACTTGTCTATGATGCCATTGATTAACGTTTCTTCCTCAATTTGCTCGGTAACAAAATACTGACCGAAATTAAAGGTTGCCCAATCTTTTTCTTCGTGCGCCAGATTAACGATTTTATCAATTTCCTTAGAATTGTTTATTTCATGCTTCAATATCTTAGCAAGGCAATCACCGATATCTTTCGGATTTGCGGGTGCGGCATCTATCGCCTCTATTTTAGCACTACCGCCACGATCGTTGATATATTTTAAAATTTTGAACATATGCTCTCTTTCTTCATGCATGTGGCCGTAAAGAAATGTGGCGATACCTGAAAAACTATTGACCCCTGGCCAAGAAGCGTACGATAGGTACACTTGAGCCTGATAAGCCTCGCGGGTCATTTGAGTGTTCAATAATTTTTCCATTTTGTCAGAAATTCGCTTTGTGTTCATTATTTATGTTATTCCTTTAAAATTATTGATTTTGATTGAAATTCGATAGTTGATATTATATTTTTTTTGACGTTATTCAATAGCTGCGACCTTCACCATTTGCTTACCGATATTTTGGCCTGAAAAGAGTCCGATAAAAGCAGTGGGTATATTTTCAAAGCCTTCTACCAAATTTTCACGATACTTTAATTCGCTATTGTTGTACCAGCTTGCGAGCTGCTTTTTTGCATCTTCGAACTCGTCTTTAAAATCAAAGACCACGAAACCTTCCATCAGCGCACTTTTATTTATAAGATTGTGCATCGGACGTGGACCTTTAGTTGGTGCCGATGCATTATATTCGGCGATTTGACCGCAGATGGCGATTCTGGCCTTCTTGTTAATGTTTGCAAATACCGCGTCGAAAATTTCTCCACCCACATTGTCGAAGAAAATATCTACACCGTCTGGGCAGGCTTGTTTAACTGCTGCTGTCATATCAGCCGTTTTTTTATAATTGATACCTCGGTCTAGTCCTAATTCGTTTTCGAGATAATTTATTTTATCCGATGAACCCGCGATAGCTATGACCTTGCAACCTTTGATTTTTGCAATTTGTGAAGCAATACCACCGACCGAACCTGCTGCGCCCGAAACTACTACCGTTTCACCTTTCTTTGGCCGTCCAATTTTTAACATGCCGAAGTAGGCTGCCAATCCTGGTATGCCTAGTAGGCTCGCTGCCGTCGATATTGGGGCCAAATCAGGGTCAATTAGTTCAAGCGTGTCAGAGTTTATACTTTGAAATTTTTGCCAAGCTAATCGTCCATGAACAATGCTTCCGACTTTAAAACCGCCGTTTCTACTTTTGACGACCTGTGCCACCGTTCTGCTAGTTATCGGTTCGTTTAGATTGAATTTTTGTCCGGTATAGCCTATGTGACCTTTATCCATAAATCCTCGCATTCCAGGATCTACTGATACGTAGAGGCTTTTAAGCATCACCTGACCATCCTTAACATCGGGCATCTCAATCGTATTGATTTTAAAGGTACTTTGCGTAGGAACTCCCGAAGGATGTTCGGCCAATACAATTTCTTTATTTTGTGGTTCTTTTTTCAATTTCTGTTCTCTTTGTTTTTAAGTGTTACTAGTTTGAAGAGTCTCGCGAGACCCACTAGAATTCCTATTATAATTTTTGTATCCTTTTATGCCTCTCATTCTTGCTTCTGTCAAGATGCCAATACAGTGGAAATGTTCCTCAGAGCAGTTGGCCTACTTATTGAATATCCTTTCATTTTTTTCAACGCAGTTATCGCAAGCTTCGATGATAATTTTAGTAAGATTTATGTCTTCGCTAAATTTAAATTACTGACTCAAAACCGGTAATATTTCCCCAGCAAGGGTTATTACCTTCTATTATATTCATTTTCGGTTCAATCTTTAAATACAGTCTTACCTTCTTTGATAGTTTCCAAAACTTGAATATTCTTTATTTTCATAGGGTCAATGGACAATGGATTTTTATCCAAAATCACAAAATCAGCTAGTTTACCCACTTCTAAAGACCCTTTAGAATCTTCTTCAAAAAACTCGTAAGCCGCATTGGTTGGAATTGCTTTTAATGCTTGATATGGCGTTGTTTTTTCGCTTTCGCCTATAACGGCTCCTGATCTAGAAACACGATTTACCGCTGACCATACCGTGAATAAAGGACTTACCGGTGTAACCGTAGCATCTGAATGATTAGTAGGTTTTAAGCCTAAACGTTCTGCACTTACCATGGGGCTTAAAAAATCTGCCCTTTCTTTTCCTAAATTCTCCACATGAACATCACCCCAGAAATATGCGTGATTTGTGAAAAAGGAGGGTTCCATATTGTGTTTCTTGAATGTTTTTAATTGTTCAGGACGTACAAACTGTGAGTGTATTACAATGGTTCTTCGATCTTTGTCTAAAGGTTGGCCTAATTTATCACAAGCATATTCGTGTGCGGCGATTACCATATCAATAGTTGCGTCACCGTTACTATGAATGAAGAGTTGATTGTCTTCTGTATAAGCAGTAACAAACAAGTTGTTAAGTGTCTCTTTTGAAAGACTTGGTAATCCTCTACAATCGTGAGAACATCCAGGAACTACTGTCTTGAAAGGCTCTGTGAAATAAGCAGTCTTACCTTGTGGCGAACCGTCTGCTACTATCTTAGTACCTTGAACTTTAAAACGGTTTTTATAGGTTTTAAAGTTGATTAAACTGTCTTTAAGATTTGTTTTTAAATCGTTATTTCCACCCAATGCAATCAAGTCAATTTTAAGTTTACCGGCATCTGCTTGAGACTGAAAGAAATGTATAGTATTACGGTCTGTCATTCCATCTTGTGCAGTTGTAATTCCATTGGAAGCATAATATTCTTGCGTAGCATCAAAGTATTTAGTTTGGTCTTGTGCTAGAATCTGAAGCATATTACCCACAAAAGGATACATCGCAGTTTCTTGAACCAAACCGTTGGGCTCTTTTGAATTTGGTATTCTTGCGATGTTGCCGCCAGTAGGATTCGGTGTTTCTGAAGTTACATTCATCATCTTAAGTGCCATTGAGTTGGCTACGCCCATATGTCCACTAGTGTGTTGTAAATACACGGGATTGTTAGGCAATACCGCATCGATTTCCATTTTTGTAGGATGACGCTTTTCTGCTAACTCGCCATTATCGTAACCCCAACCAAAAATCCATTCACCATTAGGAATATTATTATCCAGTTTGTAGGCTTTCATTCTTTTAGTAATATCTGAAATATTAGTAACTGTTCCTACAGGTTCTGGGTTCAAATCTACTTGTCCCATTGAATTTGACACCATTCCAAAATGGCTATGTGGGTCAATAAAACCAGGTAGCAATGTTTTGCCTTGAAGGTCTATTTTTTTAGCATTCGAAAATTTTGCTTTTGCTTCTTCCAAACTCCCAACAAAAGCAATTTCACCATTTAGTTCTACTACCGCTTTCGCAAAAGCTGGTTCGTTTCCACTCATAGTAATTATTGTACCATTGTAGAATATTTGAGACACAGCTGTAGGCTTCCCCGTCTTAGGACACGTCTAAATTCGATAAATAATTATTATTTAGGTCAGGTTTGATGAAGAATTTAAATTCTTCATCAAACCTGGGCATACACTCTTTAGGTGATTTATTACCTAAAGATTTATGTGGGTGGTTGAAGTTAT
>NZ_VAUW01000063.1 GCF_005771495.1 Maribacter sp. ACAM166 | reverse complement strand
ACCTTTGCTCTAAGGTCAATTGTTTGTAATGTTTCATCAAAACGAATATAAATATTGAGCCTAAAACAGATGGGGCTAGCCCCATCTGTTTTAAATATTCGTGTTGCACTTATGACTTGAACTTAGAAATTGAATACCGTCTATTTAATTTAGATTCGGGTCATTCTTTATGCTAGAGAATAATTAATTTTATGAACCTAATCTGGTAAATACGTTATTAAATGAATATCATTGGAAATTTCATAAAAGGAGTCATTACCGTAACCGACAAAATCACAGGTGATGACAACCCGATTGAAGAACAAAAAGAGGTTTTAAAAAACCTTCTAGAATCTGCTAAAGAAACTTCATTTGGTAAAGCCTACGGATTTGAAGATATTATTAAAAACGACAATATTCAGAAATCGTTTAAAGAAGCAGTTCCTTATTTTGACTATACTGAAATAAATGAGAAATGGTGGCATAAATTACATGAAGACCAAACAGATGTTACATGGCCCGGAAGTCCAGATTATTTCGCCCTAAGTTCTGGTACCACTGGCAAAACGAGTAAGCGTATACCTGTTACCAATGCCATGATAGTCTCCATAAGGCAAGCAGGAATTAAACAAGTACTGGCATTATCTAATTTTGATTTGCCTGCAGATTTTTTTGAAACGGGAATACTGATGTTAGGTAGTTCTACAGATTTAATCGAAAACGATGACCATCTTGAAGGTGAGATTAGTGGGATTAGCGCTAGCAATATCCCTTCATGGTTTAGTGGATATTACAAACCTGGAAAAGAAATTGCTAAAATTGAAGACTGGGACCAAAGGGTTGCCAAAATTGCCGAAAAAGCCCCAGACTGGGATATTGGTGCCCTAAGTGGTATTCCTTCATGGATAGAGTTAATGCTAAAAGAGGTCATCAAAAAACATAAACTCAACAACATTCATGAAATATGGCCCAACCTTAGGGTATTCACTTCGGGTGGAGTGGCATTTGGACCTTATGAAAAGAGTTTTAACGCCCTAATGGGCAAACCGGTTACGGTTATCGACACGTATTTAGCTTCTGAAGGTTTTATCGCCTTTCAAAGCCGACCAGAAACTGATGCCATGAAACTAGTTGCGGATAATGGTATTTACTTTGAGTTTGTTCCGTTTGATCCTAAATATATATTGGAAGATGGCTCTCTATCACAAAACGCACCCTCACTTACCCTTTCAGAAGTTGAAACAGGGCAGAATTATGTGTTGATTATTAGCACCGTTAGTGGTGCTTGGCGTTATTTGATTGGTGACACCATAGAATTTACGGATGTAGAACGAGCAGAAATCAAAATTACCGGTCGTACCAAATTTTTCTTGAATACCGTTGGATCGCAATTATCCGTCAATAAATTGGATGATGCCCTACAAGACATCATGAAAAGCTTCGATATTGAAATACCAGAATATACACTCTGTGCCAAAAAATATAAAGACGGATTCTATCATACTTGGTATTTAGGAACTACTTCGAAACATGATTCAAAAGAAATAGCCAAAAAATTAGATGCATCTCTAAAAGATGCAAATAAAAATTATACCGTTGCCCGATCTAAAGCATTAAAAGGGGTTAAAGTTTTTATGGTAGAACCTGATATGTTCTATAGCTGGAACGACCGAAACAAAAAAAAAGGTGGTCAAGTAAAAATGGAACGTGTAATGAACGAAGAAAAATTTGCGGAGTGGGAAGAATTTGTTGAAAAACAAAGTTAATTTTCTTGGTATCAGTCCTCGGTTACCATATCCCGTTCTTCTACCAATAACATGATTTCTTCTGGTGATAGGTACAAATTTTTAATTCGGTCAACGTACTTTTGGGATAGACCTGCTTTCTCTAGAATAAATTCTTTGGTTGCCAAAATATACGTTTCCATACCATGGGCCACCGCATAGGAATCTGCTCGCCGTTCAGCACCCCTAATATATTTTTTTGAGGTCAAATAGCTTATTCCAAATCCGATTAAGTTCAGACCGCTTCGTTGTTCAAAATCAATCACATGACCTAATTCATGACCCAACCACCCAATCATAATTTCAGAAGGCATATCTTTTGTATAGTATACAGAATCGACAATCTTTATTTTTTCGCTTATTAATATTTTATAAGCCCTATTCTTTTTTGATTTAAACACGCTCAAAAACTTAGGCTGCGCCTGCATCGTAGATTTTTTAATGTGTTTTTTAAATTTAAATTCAATTGGCGTTCTAGCAAGTTCTGGATAATGAGATAAGGCAATTTTTGCCTCTGACGCTATTTCATTCGGAATTTTATGCTGTGCAAATGCAACCATATTGGTACTTAAAATTAAGAGTAGTAAATATTTCAATACTTTTCAAAATAAGGATATTATTAAAGCAACGGACTAAAGAATTTTGCAAGACCTTCTAAAAATTTAGTCAAACGTGATCTCTTCTTAAATTCTTCCAAATTTAATTTTACCTCATCGGTACAATGGCTCAAGAACAAATCTTCAATTTCTGTTGCTTTTTCTTTATCGTAAAGAATAGCATTAGTTTCAAAATTATGTTCAAAACTTCTGTAGTCAAAATTGCCCGATCCAACGGACACTATTTCACTATCGATAACAATAACTTTGCTATGTGAAAAATCTGGTCGTAAATATATATTTGCCCCCACTTCCAATAGGTTATCAAAGGTTGAAAACATACTATACTGAGCTAGTAGAGAATCAGACCTTTTGGGGGTGAGCAACATGACTTTTACGCCACTTAATGCGGCAATTCTTAAGGCTTCAAGCACAGGTTCCCCTGGTATAAAATATGGATTAGCTATAGAAATACTCTTTCTTGCAATATTGATCATCGCTAAATATTGCTGCATAATTGCTGGATACTTAGAATCTGGGCCACTTGAAATTATTTGGACAACCGTTTCTCCCACAGGTTCTATTCTAGGGAAATATTTATCCTGAAGCAAAAGTTCTTCTTTGCCAGCAAAATGATAATCCTTAACAAATATGCGTTGTAGACTGTTCACAACTGGCCCCTGTATGCGTAAGTGTAAATCTTGCCATACTCCTAAATCAGAAATGGGCTTCATATATTTATCAGAAACATTGAATCCACCGGTAAATCCGATTTTACCATCTACAATTACAATTTTTCTATGATTCCTGTAATTAAGAGTGAACAAGAGATTGCCAAATCGTATGGGCATAGTAGCGTAGGCCTTCACTCCTATTTCTTTAAAACGCTTCACAACCTTACCTCGCATAGAATTACTGCCTAGTGAGTCATACAGCATACGAATCTCTACACCTTCCTTAACTTTTTTTTGAAACAATTCGTGAAATCGGTCTAGGAGCATGCCCTCTTCCAAGATATAATATTGAAGATGTATAAACACTCTGGCCTCTTCCATTGCTTTGAAAATTGCACTAAAGGCTTCCTCACCACTATTCAATAATGCTATCTCGTTGCCTTCATAGGGTGCAAAATAACTATTATTTCTAATTAAGGATGCTAATTTATCTTGCTTATAATCTTCAAAATTATGAACACTTTGTTCGCCTCCTTTTAGCTCTTTATAGGTTTCAGAATATAGTTTTCGCTTTTCTGTTTGTTTTAATTTGAAGAGTTTGAATTTTCTTCTATTGATCCCGAATAAGTAGTAAAAAAGCGGCCCAAAAAACGGAAGAATTATAACAGATAATGACCAGCTAATCATCTTTGTAGCCCTTGAACCATTAAAAATTATATTGACAATACTCCATAAAGTTACCGTTGTGTAGGCAAGCCAAAAAAAAGTATACATCGATTAATTATTTGTTCATTAACAAGATACTATAATTTGGTTAAGCGCTACTTTTTAATTCCTTTTAAGATACTTTTCATTTGAAACGAGTTAATGACTACATTAGGTTCTACTTAATTTTAAAAAAAAGTGATGGGAGTAATTGCTATGGATAAGAAACAGCTGACACTTTATTATAGTTCGAAGAATTCATTGGGAAAACAACTCAATGCCTATGTCGAATCTTCGGATAAAAAACATTTAACAATTGACATTTCTAAGACCAATATTACCGGTACACAATGGGCTGAATTGGCTGATGGACTTGGCAAAAGTCTCTCTAGTTTAATACATATTGATCACCCAGATTTTAAATCTATTTATGGAGCGAATGATGTAGATTTAAATGATGATGATTGGTTAAAGGTATTGGACAAAAATCCAAGTTTACTGAAATATCCGATATTAATTAAAGGAAAAACATGTATCGAATTAAAAAGCGCTTCAGACTTCATACAATATATGGAGCCTGATAGTGCAGGCATAGATAAGCCGTACAACAAAGATTAAATACAATGCCACATGGTCATCAATTACCAGGGTGAAATTTGGTTTACGTTTTTTTATACTTATAAAAGGTTACGTTAACTATCAACACTCATGACCCGATTTCTCAAATGGTTTTTACTAGTGATAGCTGTTTTAATTGGCAGCTATATGGCTGCCAAATGGCGAATGAAGTTCGAAGTAGTTGAGTTTTTAAACAACAAGGTTCCCGACCATATCGATTTTTCTTACGATAAACTTAAAATAAACCTTCTTAAAGGTAATTTAGAATTTGAAAATGTAGAAGTGCTAAGTCTAGGTAGACAAACCTCATCGTGTGAAATTCTAATCAACGCCGATGAGCTATCCATTAAAGGGTTTAGTTATTGGAGCGTTTTTTTCGAAAAGTCTATATATCTAAAAACCCTCATGCTTACAAAACCACATCTAAACTTTAAGACTTGCCCAAAGGAAGAGGCTGATAATGCTGCCCAACCCAATCCTATTAATCTTCTAAAAGAAATTTTTATTGAGGAATTAATTTTTGATTCTGGTATGGTTGAGATTTGGAATTCAAGTAAAGAAATAGAACTTCTATCCGTTGAATCGATAGACCTCAATTTAAAAAATGTATCTACCGACCCAAAAGTCATCACGAATTATGTTCCGTTTGAGTTTTCAGATTATGGTATAACCATTCAAAACATAAAAGCACCTCTAGGAGCATTCGAAGTATTGAACATGGGAGCTATGACGTTGGATAGCTCTACACTAAAAATTAATGATGTTTCTTTAACTACAGCGCTTTCAAAATCAGAATTAAGCAAAGAAATAAGATATCAACGTGACCATCTTAATTTGTCTATCCCTGAAATTATAGTCAATGACCATAGCTATATAATGAAGAATGACTCACTTCAAGTTAACTTCAAATTATTGAAATTACTAGCGCTTAAATTAGAGGTGTACCGTGACAAATCGAGATTGGAAGACTTTAAAAGACGACCGCTATATGCCGAAATGTTACGGAAACTACCCTTTAAAGTGGTCATTGATTCCGTTTTAATTGAAAAAGCAACAGTTCTTTACGAAGAAGATATACCTAATGAAGTACAAGCAGGTTCATTACGATTTGAAAACCTTGATGCCTCCATAAGTAATTTTTCAAATTTAGCCATCAACCAAGAAAATTTAATAATTCAGCTTAAAGCCGATTTAATGGGTGCGGGTGATTTTAACCTGAATTGGAAATTTAATGTTCAAGATCCCCGTGGTGCATTCACTATTTCAGGAGGACTATTCAATTTCAATACGGCAAGTTTAAATAATTTTCTTGTCCCTAATCTAAGAACCAAAACTACAGGAACTATTGACCAACTCTATTTTACCATTGCTGGCGATGACTATACGGCTACCGGTGATATTAAAATGAAGTATGAGGATTTTAAATTTCAAGTATTGAATAAAGAAAGGAATAATGTAAAGAAGGTACTTTCTTTTATTGGAAACCTATTTGTAAGTGATGGTTCTAAGGCAGATATTAATGGGTATAGATATGGAGACATTTCAACGAAACGGGGTGAAAATAAATCTTTTTTCAATTATTTATGGGTAAGCTTAGAAGATGGGCTATTAGATGTTTTAACAGGAAACGGGAAGAAAGATTGATACTACCTTAAGTGCAAAGTAGTACAAATACAAAATTCAGGCAGCTAACACTACCTGAATTTTTAATTACAATTACTTTATACTAGTTATCGTCAGTCACATCTTCTACTGCATCTTCTACTTCTTCTGCACCTTCTTCAATACCATCACCAACATCGTCAATACCCTCTTC
Source organism: Maribacter sp. ACAM166 (assembly GCF_005771495.1). Classification (GTDB taxonomy): domain Bacteria; phylum Bacteroidota; class Bacteroidia; order Flavobacteriales; family Flavobacteriaceae; genus Maribacter. The sequence goes on along the minus strand of NZ_VAUW01000063.1, from coordinate 8,537 downwards.
CATTTTCTCTCCTGCTGATTTTTCTTCTCTACAGCTCATTGCAACACTAACAGTCATAAGCGCAAAGACAAACATAAATATTGATTTTCTCATACTATAAATTTTAAAAATTAGGTTAACATTTTTAACGTTAGCTAAAGAGAAACTTAATAACTACTAAATTCTCTTTATCTGTCGAAACAAAAATCTAATAATAAAATAAAAAACCTTGGTTGTAAAAAATTAAAAATTAACTCATCTGCGATTACAATTTGATTTTCAATGTTTTGAAAGATTATACCAACAAAATTCAAACTTATGGGAGTATTAAAATTTATTATTATTTGCCTTATATTGTACCTATCTATCAGAAATAAGATATGAGTATCAGAAGGGAACTAAAAGAGTTGAATGTATTAGATGTGGTCAAGGATATTGCCAAAAGGCTAAACGTTGATTATGAAGAAGAGAACAACGAAATATGTTTAGATATACCTGAAGAGGCGGGTACCGGTCACATAAAGGCCATAAGCTTCTCTCATGGGGTTGGTCTTATGGATGTGGATATTCGACTGAAAAAAGAGGTCAGGTTTGCGCTTAATCAATCTTTGGTTCAACCACTTGAAATAGTGTTTAACAGGGAAACCACAATTCTACACGAGTTTGAAGGTCAAGAAAAACAAAAGGAAATAAACCATTTGGAGAGTGCTATATTTTCATGTAATGGTAAATATGGTAACGTACTAACGATGAAAGCTAATGAGTCTATTTGCTTCTTCAATCTTGAAATAAACAGAAAATTGTTCGAAGAAAAAATAGAATCTTTTCTTCCAGAAATGAACGAAGATATTGAAAGCCTATTTAGGGATGTGAACGGTATAAACCTATTTTTTCACAAAGGTCATTATAGTTTAGATATTGCCCAGTGCATCGAAGAAATTAACGAATCTGAAGATACTGGGTTTACCAAGAGTGTCTTTGTCGAAGGTAAATGTTATGAAATATTGGCCCATCATTTACGGCAATACGTAAATGATTCTTCACCCGATGAAAAGCGCACTATTTTACGGCAATCTACCGTAGTCAAAATTGAAGAAGCCGCTGGCATTATTGATGGTAATTTGGAACAGGCACCTAGCATTCTCAATCTATCGAAAAAAGTCGGACTCAACCAAAATACATTGCAAAACGGCTTTCAAACTCTGTTTCGCTTATCTGTCAAAGAGTATACTCAGAACAAAAGAATGGAAATGGCGCGCCATTTAATGGAAACGACATCTTTAAATATTACTGAAATCACCTATAGAATAGGCATTAATTCTAGAAGTTATTTTTCCAAATTATTCAAACAACGGTATGCCATGACCCCAAAACAATATCTTCAGAAATTGGAATCAGGTGATCAAAGTAAGAAAAAAACCAGTTAATCTATTTGAGAAAATTATCGTTTTTCACTGTTTTAAAAATAAATTAACATTTGCAACAATTTCAAAAGTGCTCATTTTTGTTAATTAATATTTCATAAGTGTTAATGTAGTTGTCTGATTTCCAGTTTTTTTGTAAAATACAGATATGTGTATTACAGAATTGGATTATGAGACAGTTAATAATAAGAAGTTCGGAGCCAAATGCTATGTTCTCCCAATTACAATCTTGTTTAAAAGGTGAGTTAAAAGAAGCGTGGGGAGAACGTGTTTTCACTTTTGATAATGAATTGGGAAAAGGTACGATAAGAACTCTACCTTTTAGCTGGGGAATTTCTTTACTTGATTTCGATATTACACTTACCGATGAGACTAAAATTATATTCGATACTCAAGAATTATCCCCTATAGAATTTATATTTATTTCTAAAGGATTCTTAAAGTATAATGATAACCCTATTGTTGATTATACCAACTTTGAAAAGTTTCAGAATATAATAATCTCACCTGCACGTAACGCACAGAAAACCTTTCTATTCCCAAAGAACGAGAACTTAAAAGTTAATTTCATTCAAATAATACGTGATGAATACTTGAAAAAGGAAAATAATAATATCAGCTATCTAAATGACTTGCTTGTATCATTGTTCAATGATACAAATGGCGATGTTGGTTACCAACATCGCGGTAGTTTCAGTCTCAGAATCGCAGATGAAATAAAACAATTAAATAATGTTCATGATAGCGGTATTCTAAGGACTCTTTCTTTAGAGGGTAGGTTATATCTTATATTATCCTTACAGCTATTGGAGCACCATAATTTTGAAGAAAAAATGAATATCCCTGAAGCAATCTCTAAAGAAGAAATCACACGCATTCACAAGTTAACAGAATATATACTAGAACATATTTCTGAGAATATATCAATTAATATTCTAAGTTCAGAATCTGGCTTAAGCCCTAAAAAGCTTCAAGTGGGTTTTAAGATATTGTATTCTAAGACAGTCAATGAATATATAAGACAATTAAAATTAGAGATTTCTAGAGATTATCTTAAAAATACCGATTTATCCGTTTCAGAAATTGTTTATGCGATTGGTATTAAGAGTAGAAGTTACTTTTCTAAAATATTTTTTGAAGCCTATGAAATTCTTCCTACAGAGTATAGAAAGCAATTGAAGAATAAAAATGTATCTACTTAATAATTTTCTGGGTGTTCGAAAGGCATTAACATACTATCGTATGATATATCTTGATTGAACAGGCCTTTTGCAATAGGGCTTGTTCTCAAACTTGTGGGTTGAGATGAATTTAATATTTCTTTAGCTCTAGTTATTTTAGTGTATTCACTAAGCCACTCCTCCTTATCATCATGATGAATGATCAGTGGCATAAAATTTACCAAGTTCTGATACCCCTTTAAATACTCGTTTACAGGGCCCGTTAACACAGAACAGGTAATAAATCCATCGTCTAAAACCGTATAAATTCCTGCGAGATATACTAACCCTCCGTTCTTAGCACTCACGAAGTACGGGTAGATTTCTCCATTTCTTAATATCGAAGCGTAGAAACCTGTAACCGGTATAATACATCTTCTTTTATAAAAAGAGTCACTGTACCACAAATCTGATTCTAATGTGTCGGTATGAATATTAAGGGTATTGGTCAGTTTTTGGAATAATTCCCAATCATCCTTATAATCGGTTGGCAACAATCCCCAAATAGCTAATGAAACTATATCTGAATCTTCCATGGTTATAATTGGTATAGAAACTTCAGTTAATCCACTTATTACAATTTGAGGTTCATATAGATTTGGATATTTGAACAAAGCTTTGGTTTCACGCTCTATCTCCTTCATTTCTGCTGTATTCGAAATTTTAAAATACATACGGGTTTTTAGCTTTTATATTGCAAGATCGTAAAATTACCAACCAACAGTTGTTTCATTACCATAAAAAGCTAACCCATTAAAAACAAGTCGATTAATACATTGTGTTATTTGTGCATCGTTAACGGTATTTCGTTAAACATTTATTGTATAATGTTACTCACTGATTGCAAATGGTATTAATTTTGACCCAAATAAAACCTACATCAATATGGATACTAGAAAAATTAATGCGCATAATGAGTTGCTTCTTTTAAAAGACCATTTACTTGGTGCTATAATTAAGAAAAACGGACTACAACTACTTGAACTGGACCCGGCTATTGGCAATGGTCAAATACATTGTGTTACTTTAAATAATTGGCTTACTGCCTTCGAGTTTGATATTCAATTAAATAAAGATTGTGAATTGATATTGGATAAGGTAGAAGACCATATGGTCTATTTGTTCTATTGCTTAAAAGGACATTGCTTTCACAAATTTAAAGGTGGCGAGGTTGTTAATAAGTTAGATGAGTTACAAACAGCGGTTCTTTTTAATGACGATGAAAATAAAAGTAAATTTATTTTTAAACAGGAAGAACGCACTATATTAAATTGTATTCGGATAAATCTTTCTGTACATGGAACTAACGATACTATTGACGAGGGTGATTTAGATATCATGTCGCTTTTAAAGAATTACAACAAGAGTCTAGGGTATTTTCATTTTGGAAAGTACAATTTAGAGATTGGTGAACTAATCAAAAAGCTGGAAAATGCAAAATATGCCGATTCCATTTCCAACCTTATGTATTTTCAAGGCTTATGTCATATCATTATGGCTAAGCAACTGGAGCAATTTGAATTTGATTTAAGCAATGGTTTAAAATCTCCAACAACCTTACTTAAAAAGGAATTGGAAATGATTAGTGAACTTGGTGATTTCATAATTAATTATCCAGAATTACCACATACTATTAACGCCCTATCAGCAAAATCTGGACTTTCCCCATCCAAACTTCAATTAGGTTTTAAGTTCATGCATGATATGACCCTTGGTGAATATATTAGAGAAGTACGCCTTAAAAAAGCAGAGCTATTAATTAGAACTTCAGATCTTAATATCTCTCAAGTTGTATATTCTATAGGTTTTACCAGTAGAAGTTATTTTTGTAAGATTTTCAAGAAAAAATATAATTGTAGTCCAAAATCGTATAAAACTCAGGCGTTTGATAGTATAATAGCATAAAAAAAGAGGCCAAATGGCCTCTTTTTACATAAAAACTATGCTTCTAATGTAAATCTTCTAACATCTTTATATTAGATAGACCATTTTCAATAGCGTGTTTTTGACTTTTTAAAACAGCCGATGTTGTTGAAGGCAAAGAAGTATCTTTCAACACATCATTATACTCATCAAGCGCTGCTTTCTCGCCTCTTATAGCTTCTTCGAGCATAGACTCTGCGTCTTCTAAAGAGAATAGTGCTTTAACATCCATCCAAGCCCTATGTGCTTTACCTGCTAGGCTATCTCCCTTATCAACTTCTTGACCGAAAGATTTAATTTCTGATTTTAATTCATGCCCAAAATCATAACGTTGCTGTGCCTTACTTTGAAAAAACGTTTTCAACTGAATATGATCCGTGTTTTCGGCTGCTTTTTTGAATCCTTTTTCAGCATCATACGTTTTCTCCAAAATAGCATTTAACTTTTCACCAACTTCTTGTGTATATGTACTCATCATTTTTAATATTAAATTATGTGATTTTTTTATTTAAAGATGTCAATCACAATTACATCTTATAAAATCTATTTCTATGCTTAAACTCTTGAATCTTTTTCGATAAAACATTACCGCTATTATAAAAATATTTTTGATTGTTCATTATCAGATTCTCCACATTAATTTCGCAAAAAGCCTCCTCCTCACTACCTTCTTTTTCAACTTTGTCCACGGTTAGATAATCTTTAAAAAACAAGACAATAAAACCTACCGCCAAAAAAAAAGAAACACCTGCTATCCATTGTATAATACTCATCATACTCCTATAATTTACTACTAAGATAAATCGGATAAATTTTTCGTATTATCCTGAAAAACAAGACTTTTAACTCCATTAGAAAAGGTTATATTTCATACTTATTGCGTTAAAAAAAACTATTTTATTATTCATTTATTAATTGAGCTAATAAAATAGTTCTCTAGTGTATGTACCTTTCAACAGGCTTAGTTCCATCACTGGTTCTCTAAAACTTTAGAATTGATAGCATGTATAAACCTTAATTCACTAAAACATAATACGAAAAGGCACAATAGTTAAATGGTATTGGGACGGCGGTACCTTATAAAGGACTATTGAAGAAATCCACACCTCAAAAACAACCAAAACAATTGAAGAAAATCATCTAACCGGAAGCGGTTACTGGAACTATAACGCACTATTCATCAAACAAAATGATGGTGGCATATGTTCTTAAAAGTGAAAGTGAAGTGGAATGTATAGACTACTACTGATTCATAAGTGTTAATCCGGTTCCATGAATAGTTTTTTCATGCGGTTTTAATCAAGGCTGATATTGGGTTGAAGTTCGAAATGAGTTTTAATAGTGCAACTTCAGCAACTGTTGGATATTCTGGTGAATCCGTTTTACCTACATTTTTCAAATACATTTGAAAGTTCTTGGTTTTCATACGTGCTTACCAAATATGGGTGTACATAATATTTTCTACAAATATTTCTAGTGTTACCAAATGCTTCAGCTCTTCTAACTAGAGCATTAAAAACATTTTTTTTGCTTTTTCATCAGATGTCGAGTCATTTTCCATGAGGGATTCAAAAAAATAATTGTTCCTGCCCACGTTCTATCATATTTTGCCGTGAAAAACTGCCTACGTTTACTCTGTAAGCATTTATTTTCCATACCGCTATCTACGCCTATTTTTACAGCCTCTTCATCATAGAATTGAAAAAGTAACCAACCAAGTATCTATTCGCATTGTATTACTAACTTTCTCAAAGGTTTTTTGTTTGTGGTAATGCTATACTTCCTCCCTTTCTTTCCTGTAAATTTAAAGTTACTATTGCTTATTTTTAGATACCCTATTCTAAGGGTAGTTCGACCATACGTTTTATTTCGTTTGGCATATTGTTCATTGCCAAAACGAATATGAGTTTCTTCCATCAACCGCATAATTAATCTCAAAACCTGATTTTTGGGCCATCCTTTCAGTTGTAAATCTTCATCCACCTTTTCTCTAATAGTAGGTAATGCTTCGCAAAATAGGGTCATTATTGAAAATTTCGTCTTATTTCTAACCTTTATCCAAAGATCATGATATCAGTATTGAAGCCTTTTTTTTGCATCATATCTAACAGACTGTAAATGCGCATTGGAAATTGACGCAATCTTAACCTCTTGCCAAACCGGAGGAATCACCAATTTCTTGATTCGAGATAATTTAGCTTTTTCACCCATTGGCTTATTCCTATTTACATATTGAAATTTATCATTATGATAAGAATAGAGAGTTTGTCCTTATTTACATATTTTAAGTGCATATGGGCCGCCAATTTATGTGGCTCACTTGAACAACCTAGTTCTAAATAATCCATGAATAAATCTTTTATTTAATCATCAATGCCTTAGCAAAAAATAGTTTAAACTATTTTTTGAAGTAAACACAAAATGGTCCCGACCAAGTAGCCGGAACCATTTAAAACAACCAACCAAAATTTTTATTTTGTATAAATAATTTTATGTCCCTCCATCTTAGTGTCAACGTCAGTCATCGAATCCATATACTTGTATCGCGTGTTAAACATGCGATTTGGCTTCTGACCAACCACATAATAAACAACATTCATGTCGGGAGCATTCAATACTACCTGGTCAGAAACTCTCATCTTTTTATCTCCAATACTTTTATCCATAGCTGTTAATTCAGATACAACATATAATTTATCGTTCGAGGCATAAATCTTTTTAATTTCAATGGCATGCTCTGTATCAGTAACTTCGGCCTCTACCATTAATGTCCGTTCTTCCATTTCGGAATAATCACCTTCTGGTATTTTTACATCAATGACAGGTACCTCAACCTCTTCTTCTTCCATTACAATTACCACTTTGGGTATTTTTACCATTTTTGTAGTTGTGCCAACGTTAACATCTGCCCAGTTAATTTCATATTCAGGTAATTCACCAGCATCTGCTGAAACATCTATATCCATTTCAGGTAATTCTCCTTTTTCTTCTTTTTTGATATTACAACCTATCATTACTATAGATGCAACTAGTAAAATTGATACCTTTTTCATTTCCATAATGTTTACTGTTTAAATTTATTTATGAAACAAATTTAATCGTAAGGGACCAACTATATTTGTTGTATTGAACCGAATATTAACTGAAAAAGATGATGAAAGTTAGAATTTTATACTCTTACTATTTTTATGCCTTTTGAAGTAAAATTTTTAGTGAACGGAGTGAATTGACATCTAATTATTAAATACCTTATCGCATAATTTTCTAAAATTAGTTATGAAAGGATCCCCGATGTTAATATGTATACCAGATATAAGTGGTTTTACAGAATTTATGAGTGAGACCGATTTTGAATTGAGTTCAAAAATAATTCCGGCGTTGCTAAATCAAATTATTTATACCAATGAAATTGGACTTAAGGTATCGGAAATTGAAGGTGATGCAGTACTATTTTTTAAGACAGGCGAAATGCCCAGTTTAGAAAAGTTGATCAAACAATGCAGGGTCTTCTACACCGAATTTTATAAGGAATTGGAAGTATTACGGGATAAGTACAAAATGAACAAAGATGCTGCCGCTATACCAGATATTTTAGGATTGAAAATAATTTTACACTACGGTAAAGAGATTGCTCTAACTAAAGTGGGTAATAGTATAAAACTCTTTGGTGAAGACTTAATTGTCGCCCACAAGCTTTTAAAGAACAAAATTGACCTCAATGACTATTTACTACTCACCAAAGGTTTAACCGATTATTATAAAGCGCATAATTTAGATAATCAGTTCGATTGGGCATCGCTCAAACAAAATTCTACCGAATATGATCATGTAGGTGAAATAAAATATTATTACATTAATTTGAAAGCTGAGTTCAACCCATAAGTGCAACACACTTATTTTTTAGGACTTCAATTGGGTTATTATAATTAAACTTTCTAATAGGTCTGTAATTTAATAATCTTTCTACTTCCTTTATTCTTTTTTCAGTAAT
>NZ_VAUW01000062.1 GCF_005771495.1 Maribacter sp. ACAM166 | reverse complement strand
CACTTAAGGCATTTATATGTATTTCTTCCCTTTAAACCAGCTAGATATTCTTTACAATCCAAGTCCGTTTTGAACCGATCAGAGAACTCTAGAATGTTTTGACCCTTAAATATGTCCATAATTCAACGTATTCACTAATACTAAAGATAAGCACTTATCTACTGACCTCTAAAAAAAGATTTACTAAAATTTCATTGGCGTTACCTGTAGAGTTTTGTTCTAATTTTAAAACGCTTACGCTTTAGTTAGCCCCAATAGATTGTTTTATTACAAATTATTTATATTTTAAACAGTGTTTAATTGCATTGCCTAAACTTATTTTAAAATCGTCGAGATTAAAAAGTTTATTAATGTTTTAATTATACTATATGGTAGAAATGATTTATTGAAGAACTTATCCAATATTTTTTTATCCTCCGATACCGAATAACTTATGGTGTTGTTTAAGGCTGGTTCTATTCTTTGGTAAAAATGATTTAAAAAAAATTAGGTCTTTAAAGTTTAAAAATGAACATTATTTAATCCTATTTTTACTTTTTTAAAACACTTTTAAAATGAGAAGTATTTTTCAACAATTAAAGATTTTTATAACCTATTTATTAACTAGTTTAGTTCGTATAGGGAATACCATTAAGTATGGTATCGCTATTAAAAAGTATCTAAAGAATAATCCTCAACAAAAACTATCAAACGAACAAAAAATGAGTGTTCAAGGCTATTTCGCTAAGTATGGCTTTAAAAATTTAAACATAAATTGGCATAGGTTTTACAGTGGATTTTATCAGGAGTTTTCGACTGAATATATACCCGAGGATATCTTTTTTTCCTACATTGAAAACACACTAAACGATACGGAATATTATGCTCTTCAAGATAAAAATTTGTTGAATAAATTATTTAAGGACTTCAACCAGCCTAAAACAATTGTACAAAATATAAATGGTTTTTTCAAAATAAATGGCACGTTTGTGACGGAAGAAGAGGCTATTGAAACTATTTTAGGGTATGCTAGCGTCATAGTAAAGTCTACGTTACATACTTATGGGGGGAAGAGTGTAATAAAGGTTGATATTTTGGGTAATGAGAATACCTGTAACGAACAGTATTTTAAGACGTTATTTTCAGGGTATGAGAAGAACTTTATTGTTCAAGACATTGTAGACCAGAGCGAAACCATGATGGAATTGAATCCAACTTCATTGAATACGATTCGAATTTGTACATATTTAAGAGAATCTTCGGTTGTTATACTTTTTGCAATTGTTCGTTTTGGTAGTAAAGGTAGTTTCTTAGATAATATAACAGGTGGGGGTTCTTACAGAGATATTTATGACAATGGAAGCTTAAATGAAACTAAGTACTCTTTTAAAGGTGAATCTTATATTAAAACATCAAGTATCGATAACTTTTTAATTCCCAATTACGATGAAATTAAGAGTATGGTTAAAAAAATGCATAAAGAAGTACCTTACTTCAAAATGATTTCTTGGGACATAGCCCTAGACAAAAAAAATAAACCTATTTTAATTGAATATAATATTTTTGGACAATCAATAGGTTCGCAGGCAACTCATGGACCTCTATTTGGTGAATATACTGAAGAGGTATTGACCTTGACCCAAAAAAAGCATTTTTAATGTAAAATTTGAGGTAATCAAATATTTCCAAATAGGTAATTGAACCATTTTCTCAATTTTTCCATTTCATATGTGCGGTACTAACTTTTCATTTCTAAATTCTGAATAAAAAGTCATTTCTGACAATAAAAAGGGTGTTTTCAGTTATTATTTTTTTTTGTTGATGGACCTTCGTGAAGAGATAAAAATAGTGTTTCATATTTATTTAAAATTAACTCTTCTTGGTATTTTCTCAACACCGATTGGCGAATAGCTTTTGCATCCCATTTTGTTGTGATAGATTTTCGTAATTTCAACAAGAAGTCAGTTTCATCATTTGCCAAATAACCATTAATACCTTCTTCTACAATTTCATTAAGTCCACCGGGCGCATTAAAAGCGAGTATTGGCGTTCCAACAGCACAACTTTCTATAAGTGCATTCGGGAAGCCCTCAACATAAGAACCACACAAAAACAAATCACTTTTTGCTAAATAATCCTCAACTTTAGTCGTGAAGGGTACATGTGTAATATATTTGTTCAAATTCAATTTTTCGGCATGCTCAAAAATTATTTCCTTTTCAGGACCATCACCTATTAGGGTATATTGAAAGGGAGTGTTTAATTGGGCTAACACGTCCAATAGTCGAATATGGCCTTTTTGTTTACTAAGTCGCCCTACCGTAATAAAATGTATTAAAGTTTGTCTACCCTGGGCAGCCTTTAATTTGAATTTATTTGTTACCGGGTTATTTATGGTTACGATTTTTTGTGCAGGATACTTAAAATTTTTCACCAAATCATTTTTCATGTCGTCAGACTGGCATATAATCTTATCCAAAGTCAAAGGTCTAAGATCCGGTATTTTAATTTTTTTTGCTTTTGACTTTACAGAATGAAGTTTGTATCCCAAAACATAGGTCTCTCGTCCTATAAAAATAATGTTCCGAAAGAATATAGCTAAAATGGCGAGGGCAAAATTAATATGGCCAATGGCCCCAATAACTATATGTGGTTTATGGCGCAGAATGTTCAGGGCTATGGCCGGCAAAGCGTTTTTAACTCTATTTTTATTTAAAAAGGTAATAGGCGTATCTTCATGAATAGTATAGGCTTGGTCTTGTTTACTACCCGTTATTAAAAGTGAAGCGTCAAAAAGATTTTTATCTAAATTTAAAGCGATAAAAGACATCACCCGTTCTGCCCCTCCGGCTCTGAGAGAAGGTAAAACAAAAATGATTTTAATTTTGTTTATCATTGTTTTTATTTATGTGATTTTTAAACTAGCTCTGAATTTTCTTTTTCTTCGTATAATAAATACCCTAGCAAAACAAAAACACTGATTAAATACCCTTGATTAATAATGGTTTGTAAACTTAACATATAAATGTATAGGGTTGCCAATACAGCTAACACAAAAAACTTAACTTCTTGGGGTGCTAGTACTGCTTTTTTTAGGTAAAAACCAAGTAAAAAGAGAAAAATTAAAAAGGTAAGGATGCCGGCATCTGCCCAAACCCCAATTATGGTATTATGGCCGCGAATTTGATTACCAAAATTAAGCCCGTTCCCTAAAATGGGATTTTCATTGATATAGCCCAGCATATTTTCAAGCAACACATCTCGACCTGAAAAGGATACCTTGTCGGTTTGCAGGGTTACTAAATTAACCAAGCTTTGTACCCGTTCCTTTTGAACAATGTTAAGGGCATCTGACTCCAAGCCCCAATTGACAAGGTTAAAAAGAAGTATTGGAATAAAAATAATCAAAAAAAGTATTCTTTTTACCGTAAAAAACTTGTGATATGTGAAGCCTAGTACAATAATGAATACTAGGAAGCCGGTCTTGGAAAAGGTCAATAAGAGTGCGTATACTGAGATAGCCATGGCCAGACCTTTGAGCAGCTTATGAAGTTTCGTGTTAGCCACAAAACTAAAATCGATAAAGAGAAAGGACAGGATGGCGGCCACTGCAGAATTGTTTGCGTCGCCGTATAACCCTCCGGCCCGGTCCAAGGCATATTCAGAGATACCGTCATGGTCCATGGAGAAATTAATTCTTTGAAAATAAATTAAAAACAGACAGCTTATAAAAAAGCCGATGGCTAGTATTTTGGACAATATTGGCCGTTGGCTTGGGAGGCGCAACAGCATGGCAAAACCAAAAAAATAAATAACGGGGACTAGATTTTTTAGAATAGGAGGATCTGTATTTAAAACGGCATTAGCCAAAAGGGAAAAACTGTAGTAGGCCAAATAAAAAATAGTCCAAGTCTTAATAAGGGGCGTAAAACTACCCTTTTGGTTTAACATAGAGAACCCGCCAATAAGGATAAGGCCCAAAGTGCCATAGGCAAATAATTGTGCTAGGTTGGGTGAAATAAATTTGGAAATAAAGGCCTGAGTATTTAGAATGTTAAAAAATAGCGGAATATAAAAGCAAATAAATATTCTTTTTTTCATGTTCGCAATTGTTTAAATAGCTCCTCCCATTGGCTAGCAACGCTGTTCATCGAGTAACGTTCCAAACTCCTTAACGCATTGTTACCTAAGGTATGCCTTAATTTTTCGTTTTCCATAAGCATTAAGAGCCCTTTCTGCATACTTGGAACATCCTGGTCTGGAATCAATAAACCGTTATAATGGTCTCGCAACATATCTGACGGGCCTGTTTTACAATCATAGGCAATGCATGCCATTCCCTGTGACATGGCTTCTAACAGCACCATTGGCAGTCCTTCAAAGCGGGATGGAAGTATGAAAATAGCCGCTTCTTTCATATACTGAGCCACCTCATTGGTAAACCCTGTAAAAATAATACGTTTCGCTAGCCCTTCTTCTTCTTCTACCAATTTAGTCAAGAGTTTTTTGCCAGTTACCCCTCCACCTATTATTTTTAGCGTCCAATCACTATGTTCATCCAGAATGGGCTTAATAAAACCGATAAGGTTGTCAAAACCCTTATGGTGGTAACGATTGAGACTACCAACGGCCAAAATCGTTTTTTTACGGGGATGATCGTTCTGCAAGAGCACAGGAAAAGTACAGGGGTTGGGCATTACGACCACCTTACATTTTCTTTTTTTATAGAATTCAATATCAAAAGCAGTTAAAACCGTTATAAAATCAGCTTTTCGATAGATCCAATTCCTCGTAATGCGAGTCAACCATTCAGGAGTTGTTTTTCCAAGAGAACTAATATGTTCTGAGACAATTACGTTTATCCCGTATAGTTTAGCAATCAGAATAGTATTTAGGTTATTCAGAGTTAAAAAGGAAATCATAACATCCGGCCTGTTCTTTGGTAGAGCATAGTATTTTCGCAAGTTGTTGAGGGTTCTTAACTTGTGATTTTTAAACTTTCCATCATGCAGTTTTTTGCGCATTACACCAGATGTTACTTCATATGCGTCACCAACGTTAAAAGTGATTAGGCATACGGTATGTCCTTTTTCCTGAAAATGATTGGCAAGTAGCACCATAACTCGCTCTGCACCACCACCGCTTAGTGCGGTTATTAAAAAGTCGATCTTCATTATATTCATTAGGTTTATAACTGTCTATAGGTCGGTTTTATTGTCATATATGCTATTATTTGGCCGCCTTCAATGCTTTAAACTGTTTATATGTAAAGCCTACATAAACAAAGGATGCTATGATATATACCACCGTGGTACTAGCCACCAAGCCATACACCCCATAATACTGCATCAATATAATATTAAGCACTAGATTTAAGCCCAAATTCCAAAAGGAAGTCCAGGCCATAAACTTATTTTTGTTGATGGCCGTTAAAAACCTCACACAAACCAAAGTACAGAGGTAAAAGGGCACATAAAGTATGGCAATCTGCTGAATTCGTGCCACGACTAGGGTATCTTCTGCCTTAAATTCTTTGCGTTCAAACAAGAGTTCAATAATTTGATTGGAAAATAAATATGCGAAAAGTGTAGCGATCAAGGCACCAAAAAATACAATTTTTAAAATTCGAAACAATTGCTTGTATGCTTTTTGTAGGTCGGTATTGACCATACGTGAAAAGTGGGGTAAAAGTACCGCTCCAATGACCATAATGATAATACCCACAACAAAGGCCGGAATTTTTGTCCCGTAGTTGATGGCGGCTATCGAACCAACGACCAGTTGGGCGGCAAAAAATTGGTCTACAAAGCTGTTAAGGCCAGTTAGAAGCCCAGAGGAAATTTTTGGTGGGAGTTGCCCCATCATTAATCTGATATTGGGGTTGATTACCGGTTTGGCAAATTCCAAAATTTTCTTACGGACTACAAAGAACAGTTGAAATAGAAAGGTAACTATCGCCCCCGCCAGCGTGCCCACGGCCAATACCATATTCCCTAATTCTGCTCTAAAGGCAAAAAGACAGACCAAAAAGGTAATAGATATTAGAATAGGGGAAAGCGAGGAGAAAAAAAACTTATTGTTAATCTCCAATAGACCACCAAACATACCTGAGTACCCCCAAAATAATAAACTGGGTAAAATAATATACAATTGGCTCCGTATCAGTTCATAATATGCAAGGGGATGTCCTGGGAATACCATTTCTAAAAAATAGGCTGAAAATACTAGGCATAAAAGGGTAAGTATAGCTACCAGAATAGTAATCATGATAAAACTAACCGTTTGGAATTCCCCCTTCTTATTCGAAGTGCTAAGTTCGGTTATATAGTTGGGAATAAATAAATTATTAAGGGAACCTATAAAGACCGTTTGCAAAAAGCCTGGGATTAAAAGGGCAATATAGTAGGTGTCCAGCAATTCGGAGAGACCGATTTCGGAGGCAATGACCATTTCCTTGTAAAATCCGAATACCTTTGCTAGTAAGGTCAATACACCTACGGTAAACATAAATTTCACCATGGGTATTTTGGAAGTACGAAGGGCCAATGCCCCAAGTACTTTTGGGTTGAATTTATGCTTCGATGAGGCCTTTAGTTTGACCATATGTGTCCTTATCTTGGTTAAAAAGTACATCATGGGCAATAGTAGGTTAATTTTTTGATATAGAACAACTTCAAAATAGTACTGTTGAAAGTACGTTCCTATAGATTATCATTGATTTTTCAACGCTTGTTATATTATAATATTGCTTTTTTGGAAAGATATTTAAATAAGTCGCATACTTGCCATTCGTTTTTATTTGAACAAAAATAACTCTTCTTTAGGTATTAGTAGTCCTTATAAACTCAGGGTTTACCTTTTAGAGGGATTCCTTCTTCCAAAGTTTTCATTTTATAGACTTACAGCGCAACGGAAGTAATCCATTTAAAAGTCTTAAAGATGATTGTAGATTGCAAGAGAAAAGCTATTGCTAAGTTTTCGTTGTCCAAGATATTTTTAGATTACGTTAGGCAAGGTAAATTAAAGCTGCGTTTTGTGTACTAAAAGGAGGATACTTGCTTCGCATACGAAATTAGATTTCTTTAAAAGCCTGAACCTTGTGGTTAAATCCTAGTTGAGGGTATTATCGTAACATTCCAAAAAAAATAAATATAAGGCTATAGTTCCAAAAACTTGATTAAGAATTAATTTTATACTATCTAGGACTAAGTGAAAATTTTACAAAAAATCATAAAAAAGAATGAGGAACCAGACATCCCTAATATACACGTTTGGTTTTTATAAATACATCCAATAAGTTAATAATAGATTTGCTAATTATCTTTACAGAAAGATTGTGGAATCTAAAAAAATTTACTGTAGCACTTAATAGCTCAAAAATATTTAATCACATTTTATCATAACCTAGGGGCTACTATCTTTTAATTTCAAAATCAAAAGAAAGACAGACATATTGTATCAATTTTAAAAATTACTTTAGTTTAGGTAGATTAAGTTCTTTTCCTAATTTTAAATCCCATTGCTTAGGCTCAATAGGTCTCATGCCACCATTATGGTGAAAGGTTAATTCTCCAAAATATAATCGATTTTCGAAAATATACCAATCTACTCTTAAGTAAGGACAGTCAATCACTAATTGTTCTGACAACTCACACATTTTGTCTAATAAAAGAGGCTTTTTCACATCACTTTCGCTAGGTTTTGTTAATTTACCATTTCCTAAAACAGAAGACCAACTAAAGCTTTCTCGTTCCCAATTTCGATTGTACCAGTTTCTATTATGATGGTCTGTTCCTCTGCCTATATCAACATTAATCGTGCGTACTTTGCCATTAAAACAATGTACTTTGTAATCTGCTGGAAGCATACCACTGGAATCGCTTAATAACTTCTCTACTATTATTCTTGGTACAATATATTTATATTGCTGTTCCCTTCCATTCCAATAGAAATTTTGTGACATATTGGCTCGCAAACGGCTTTGTATTTGTTTCCAATTGTGCGGACCATTTTTATCCCGTATAATGATACCACCAGAACTGTCATGGTTTGTTTTGATAATACAGGGTTCGTCAGGTAGGTTTTCAGGTGTAATGTCTTTTGGGTTTTTGGTAGTAAAAAACAAGTGTATGAGGTATTTTTCCCCTATGGTATCCGCAACATATGACCGAACCGCATATTTGTCAGCAAATTGAGTTGCTAAGCGATGGGAGTACTTTAGTTTAAGCCAGTTAATTTTTTCATTTAGGGTTTTGGGATTTTGTAAATCCAATACAGAACCAAAGACTTTTTTAAACTTTTGTTTTACAAAGACCTCATGGGATTGGTATTTTTTATGCAGGAAGTACTGATAAATATTGACATAAGGCTTTATCAAAATAAATCCAAGTTCAGTGTTTTGGTAAAGAAATTTTATTTTTTCTTTCATGACTAGAGAACAAATATGTATTTGTTTTACAAATATTAAATAAAATTTGGCATGTAAAAGAAAAATACGGTGGAAATAACCACTTTTCTGTTATAGTGCTAGGAAGAATAAAAATTCTTCTAGGTTCGTATAGCCATTACCATCACGGTCTAGGCTACCGTCTGCAATGTCATTTTTATCTAATCCATTAGCATCTTCCCATTGGTCCGATATACCGTCTTTATCAGTGTCTAAATAAGGATTTCCTCCTGCTATTGTTGGGAATGTACGGTTTGCATTTCTGATTCCGTCTCCATTGATATAATGGTTAATTACCTTTGTGTCAACGGCATCCCTAACAGGTAAACTTGCGCCAACACCTGCTAATATTTTATTTTCAAGACCAGAAGCTGGTGTAGGTGCGTAATCAGAGGTATGGTATGGTTCATTAAAAATATAAGGGTCTAAATCATTGGCAGTTATACTTGTAAATATACCTGCAGGGTATATTAGATCATTATAATATAAATGTGTAGTTTTAATATCGCCGGTATCTCCATTGGCAGGGTTTGGTGCTACAAATCCAATTACTTTAGTAATACTTATAATATCTTGACTTGTAACGGTGTATTTATTTCCTATCACATTCCATTTCGACCCATGAGACGCATATGAAGAACCCCAATTCATTCCATGTACTAAATTATTTACAAATTCATAGCTTAGTCCTTCATGTTGTGGGGTATTACTATAAGGATTTCTTTCAGAGTTTAATGCAAATAAATTATTTAAAATACTTACGTTTTCACTTTTCTGCATTAAAAAGGCATAGTTAGCTTCGCTGGTAATGGTGTTTTGAATGGTTATATTCTCGGCATCAGATATTGCTATATTTTCATCTTCACTCCAAGACACTGAGCAATGATCAATGATAACATCGCTAAGGTTAGAACCAGTATAGGAACGAATTTTTATTCCGTCCGCATTATAAGAATCGTTATTATCATCAACTCTAATTCGTAAATATCTTACAATAACATTACTTGCTTGTATACGCAATTCTCCATTTGCTATTAAGATGCCGTCTCCTGGTGCAGTTTGGCCGGCAATGGTCACATCACCTGATGCAGAAGGAATTACGAGGTAAGAGTTTAGCTTGATAGTTCCGCCTACTTTAAAAATAATGGTTCTTGGTCCAGTCAATTTTAGCGCTTGCCTTAGACTGCCTTGGCCACTGTCATTTAGATTAGTAACTTCAACAACAATTCCTCCCCTACCTCCAGTAGTATTTTTACCAAACCCTTCCGCCCCCGGAAACGCCTTTAATTCTTCTAACGCTTCCATTCTAGATGAGTTTACGGTCACCGTAGCCTCTTGACTAGTAGTGGTGTTTTCCGTAGTTACCTCTGTAGTATAGGTGAAGGTATCTTCTTCTGGTGCTGAAGTTTCTTCCGCTGGTGGTATAGTTGTTTCTGATTCTGAAGTTTCTTCCGCAGGTGGCGTAGTTGTTTCTGGTGCTGAAGTTTCTTCCGCAGGTGGCGTAACTGTTTGTGGGGTATAGGTCAAGGTGTTGTCTTCATTAATAGTAACATCACCTTTATTTGGGGTAGAAGTAGACACAATGGCTACTTCTGCATCAGTGCTAAATGAATCATTGTTTAAGACATCCATTAGTATAGCATTTTGACCAGGAGCTATATAAAACGTATCGTCTGCTAATAAGGTGATGCTTTGAATACCATCAGTATTGGTGACAACATATTCCGATAATAGATCGGCATCTTTGCTGCAGGAAAAGATATGAAAGCAGACAAAGATTGAGAGGGCTAGTTTTGGAAAGGAAGTTTGAAATAGGCGCATAAGTAGGGTTTTTCTATTTGAATTAAAAAAAAACTATGATTTGGGATACAATTATAAGTCAATATTCAGTAAAGTCGTTGAAATAACTAATATTTTCGATGAACTACAGTTTTGAGCCAGTATTTAAATTTTTAAAGATGAATAAAACATAATATTTTCAATCGTTAATAAATAACTTTTCTGATTTGTTTGCTTATCTAGAGCATTTTACTTGCGGGTGTATACGGAGCAAGTAGGATGATTGGATGTTTATTTTCGTTGAAATGCATCTTTTTTTTTTAAAACTCGATGAAATACACTTATTTTCGTGAAAATTGATGAACTGTGTAAACTAAAATAGTTACCATGAAGTGATTTTTTAAAAACCATGTATTTTATGCTTTGGAAGTAGGTTATTTTATTTTAATGTTTTACTATTTTTTGGTGTAGTGTTTGAAATAATATGATAGTACTATCGTGGAAAATTGATTAAGATAATCAATTTTGAATGTTGGTTTTTTCGATAAGATTACAATCATAATTAATTAACTCTTTTCTTTATGATTTGTTTTCATAAATAGTGGTCGTTTTGAAATTTCATAGATTGCTGGTTAATTTTAAAGGATTGTCTAAGGACCTTACTGGAAGTAATAGCATTAACTTCGCACTTAAATACAGATACTTTTATTACCGCTTAAGAATTGAAATTCAATGATAACAATCGTAAGAAAAATATATCGTAACACCTTGTGGGGGAGAAATTTAATAAATTATTTCCTTAGGTTAAGGAACCGAATCTTTGCCGAGGAAACCATATTGAAATGGAGATTTACAAGAATGCTTGGTTATTCTTTAAATTTAAAAGCGCCTAAATCGTTTAACGAAAAGATACAATGGTTAAAATTGAACGATCGGTCCCCTTTGCACGTTCAATGTGCCGACAAGTTTGCAGTACGTGAATACATAAAAACTAAAATAGGGGAAAAATACCTTGTACCTCTTGCATTTTCGACCAAAAATGCGTTTGATATTGTATCTCAGAAATTACCAGATTATCCGGTAATCATTAAGGCAAATCACACAAGTGGGGGAGTAAAGATTATACGTGATAAATCTAAAATCGATTGGGAAGCATTAAGAATTTTTTTTGGGGAACAACTGGAAAATACCTATGATAATGAGAGGGGAAAGGGCGAGTGGCAGTATGAAGGAATTGTGCCCCGGTTAGTAGTTGAAAAATTACTAATGGACGAGAACGGACAAATACCCTCGGATTTTAAATTTTTTTGTTGTAATGGAAAAGTAGAGATTATTCAGGTTGATATGGATAGATCAGAAATACATAAACGGAATATGTATGATACGAACTGGAACTTACTTCCCTTTGAACTAAAATATTCACATGGGCGAAATATTGTAAAACCGCATCTTTTAAAACAAATGATATCATTGGCAGAAAAACTTGCCCAAGATTTTATTTTTGTTCGCGCAGATTTTTATTGCGTGCAAGGAAATATTTATTTTGGGGAATTGACCTTTCATCCGGAATCAGGCTTTGGTAAATTCAAACCAAAAAAATGGGATTACCAAATTGGGGATATGCTAAAATTACCCATATAACTTACATTGTCAATAAATGTCTCCCTTTAAGCACTACAAACTTGACTGTTGAATAATACCATCAGGAAAAATTGAGTCAAGCATAGAATTTGGAATGGTTATTTTTTTGACTTAAGTGGAAATTTAAAATCCTTAACTCCAATTTTGATTTGCAATAAATAGTAGGATTTTTAAAATAAACAAGAGGGAAGAAATCCATTTTAAAATAAAATAGGGGTTATTTATAACCGTGCATCCACATGTTGTTTTAAAATACCCTTTACATCATAAATTACACCATCGGGTTTGAGCATATCCTTCAAATTCATACCTAAAAATTGGTTGTGCGCCACCGTTAACACAATAGCATCGAACTTATCAGTTGGTAGGTTTTTGATTATTTCCAAACCATATTCGTGTTCTACATCATTACTAGATGCCCACGGGTCATAAACGGTCACATTTGTTCCATAACTTTTTAAGTTGTTGATGACATCCACAGCTTTGGTGTTACGAACATCAGGGCAGTTTTCCTTAAACGTGAAGCCCAAAACTAAAACGGAGCTCCCTTTAATTTTAATATCCCGTTGTACCATCAACTTTATAATTTCTGAGGAAATATAATTCCCCATCGTATCGTTCATACGACGCCCCGCCAAAATTATTTCTGGGTGGTAGCCATATTCTTGGGCTTTTTGTGCCAAATAGTATGGATCTACACCAATACAGTGACCCCCAACTAAACCTGGTTTAAAGGGTAAAAAGTTCCATTTTGTACCCGCAGCTTCCAATACTTGATGGGTATCAATTCCCATCAAATTAAAAATCTTTGCCAGTTCGTTTACAAAGGCAATGTTAATATCCCGTTGCGAATTTTCTATGACCTTAGCAGCTTCAGCTACCCTAATATTAGGGGCTAAATGCGTACCTGCTGTAATAACAGAAGCATACAAAGCGTCTACTTTTTTGCCTACTTCGGGTGTGGATCCTGAAGTCACTTTTAATATTTTTTCTACCGTATGCTCCTTATCACCTGGATTGATACGCTCCGGTGAATACCCCGCAAAGAAATCTGTATTATAGGTCAATCCACTAATTTTTTCAATACGGGAATACATTCGTCCTCGGTAACCTTATACTATCATTCATATAGATTAATCCAATAATTGGAGTTGGGTAGTATTTCATACTTTAACTGTGATTTAATTAATAAGTTTTGCGAAGGAGGAAAATATTAGTTTGCTGAAAAAATGATTAAATAATAAGCAGCACTATTACGCGGTAAGCTTATTAAGATTATCCACTTAGAACCTTTTAGACTAATACCCTCCTATAAAATGCAATTTAGAAAAACTAACCTATTTATTTCCCGTTCAAAATGCGAGAACGTAAAAGGTTTCAAGAAGCTCCTATCAGTTTTCTTCCCCAATTAAATTTCAATAATATATTGCCCAACATGAGGGATGCCGATATAACACTTGGGAAGGCAAACAAAATCACATACAAAGGAGGCCAATTGTGTGAAAACTTTAGTTGATAGAGCCACAACAGTAAAGGTTGATGGATAATATAGATATAATAACTCGCCTCATTGATATTGGCAATAATTGGACTGACCATAGAAGTGTTACGTTTTTTTGCTATTGTGAAAAGAAGGAAGAGCATGGAAACCGACATAAGCCCTAATGGCAAATTTATAAATGCTTTGAACAGGGTTCTTAATATACTATTTTGAATGAATTCTGGAATCAACAAAGACCCTATAAATAGTAGTGTATGCGAAAGAAATAGGATCCAAAATTTACCTTTTAATGCCTTTATGATAACTGCACTCTTATAATGAAAAAAGTAACCTACAAAGAAGAAAGGTAAATAATGAAACGCTTTTGATATAGGATAGAGCCCTAGAACCGAGAAACCGGGATACAGGAAAAAAATAGGACTACTACAAAGCTTTTTAGTGGTTTTATTTTGAAATAGCTTTCTAAAGGGTGAAACAGCATAAAAATGGTGAAAATCATCAAAAGAAACCATAAATGGCCTGCTCCCTCCCAAATTTGTTTTAAAAAACCAAATGTAGAATTAAAGTCTATAAAAAGCACTATATATAGAGGGGCCAATATAAAATAGGGCCGCAAAAGTCTTGCTGTTTTCTTTTTCAGTAAAACAGTGAAGTTTGGGTATTTTTTAAGGTTATTTCTGAGGTAACTGAAAAGAAAGCCTGAAATAAATACGAACAATGGCATTGATATGGTAGAAATATATTTACCGGTTATATCGGCAAATATATTATGGTCATAAAAAGCACTTACGGGCCATGAGCCCATGTAAGGGGAAAAACAATGTCTTAAAACTACGAGTAGAATGGCAAAAGCCCTTAAGACATCAAGATCATCAATTGCTATGGCAGTTTCTTGAATTTCTTCTTTTATATTTTTTAACATAGACAGAAGTTATGATTTTCATTATACAATTCTTTTTGAAAGACTTTTAAGAATGTGCAGAATGACAAATATTTATTTACAGTTATATAAAAAGGCCAACAAAACCCAATTAATTTCTATAGTTAGCTTTTGCTAATTAATAAAAAACTTCATCTCTGTTTTTATTAGTCTAAGGTGTGGTAATTACAATTAACCTTTAAATTATCCACATTAATTATTTTCTTTACCATCACTATACTACTCAGATATCATTTCCTGAATGGCTTGCAAACCAAAGCTTCGCAGTAATACACTGAAGTCTATCAATTTAAATCGAGTTAGTCATTTAAGTTCTGTATCTTGTTGTCAATAGAAACAACGTTTATGGAAGTATTTGAAGGACAGAATATATTGAGTTTTGTAAAAGAATTGCCAAATGATGATGCCTGTAAGGCATATTTAGCGAAAATAAAATGGCACGATGGTTTTAAATGTATGAAATGTGGTCACACAAAAGGATGTGAGAAATCTGGGTACAAGTATC
>NZ_VAUW01000061.1 GCF_005771495.1 Maribacter sp. ACAM166 | reverse complement strand
CTTTGGTAATTTCTTGGTGAATATTATCTCAGGCCTTATTGCATATAGCTTCTTGCCCAAGAAACCTAGCATCAAATATCAAACCGTTAAAACAAATCAACTAGTTATGTTTTAATCGAACTCAGGTTAGTAAGGTTCCAACAAGAGCCACTCAATTCTAAACGATTATGACTGCACAAATCGTACTCTGCTTTTAAGCGTAAGAAAAAACTATGTGTGCTTGTCATACAAGCTAAAAAGTACTCTTTTAGATATTTTGTGGGCATTTACGCATACCTGTTCTAATTAAGTTTGGTTTTATCCTCCACTACATAGATTAATTTTCTGATTAATAGCTTTCTAAATAAAGTTTTAGCAGATTACTGACTATCTCAATTTATAAATATGTATGTTTGTTAACCGTTTGGTTAAACTATATGGTTAATATGAAAAAAGTAAAAGACGAAAATACAGAGCATCAAATTCTCGACGCAGCAAAAAAGGTATTTCAAGCTAAAGGAATGGATGGTGCCCGTATGCAAGAGATTGCAAATCACGCAGGTATTAATAAAGCCATGCTTCATTATTACTATAGAAACAAACAACTGCTTTTTGAGGCTGTGTTTAAAAATGCATTCTCCTTATTAGCACCTCAATTAAATGCAATTTTAAATGATGATTCTTCGATAGAGAAAAAGGTTAAGAAATTCACATCCAATTATATAGAGTTTGTAATAAAGCACCCTTACTTACCCAATTTTATCATTCAAGAATTAAATAGAAATCCGGATTTTATTCTAAACCTAAAAGATACTAAAGGCTTTCCTAAACTTGAAAAATTTAAAGAACAAGTTAAATATGAAGTAAAAAAAGGCATTATAAAACCGATAAGTGCTGAACAATTATTCATCAATATTATGGCATTAAATATTTTTCCATTTGTAGCTAAACCATTAATCATGGCTTTTACAAATACAGATGATAAAACCTTTAAACAGCTTATGGAACAACGAAAAACTGAAGTTGCAGACTTTATTATTAATTCAATATGTTCTTAAAAAGGGAAAGAGATAGACTAAATAAAACAGAAGTCAGGAAAGACTATTTTTTAAACTGACATTGGTCATTTCTACTCATACTGATTAAAATTACCTTTAGATTTATTGCTGTGATAATTATTAAAATAGACTATCAGGAAATTATGTTTATAAAGTGATTTATATTAAACATTTAGAGCTAAAAAATAATAAAAGAGGTCAATAACTTTAGTGACAATTCAATAAAACATCAATAATAATGAAATTATTTATTATCATTTTAATAGCATTATTTACAGTTCCTGTTTTTGGACAACAAGCCCTTACACTTCAAGATTGTTATGAGTTAGCAAACGTAAATTATCCATTGGCAAAACAATCGGCACTTTTTGAGGCACAAAATAAATTAGATTCTGAAGAAATTTTAACTTCAAAACTTCCTCAGATTAGTTTAGATGCACAAGCAACTTATCAATCTGATGTTATTGAAATCCCTATTCCAAATGCTGATATTGAAGGCTTAAACAAAGACCAATATCGTGCAACACTTTCGGTCAATCAATTAATTTATGATGGTGGATTAACAGATGCTGCATTAAAAGTGAAATCGGCTCAACTCAAAACCAAACAAAAGCAAGTGGAAGTCAATTTATACCAATTAAAACAACAAATTAACCAACTCTATTTTTCTGTTTTATTAACGCAGGAATCTGAGTTGTTATTAAACGCTAAACAAATACAATTAGAAGCCAAACTTAAAGAAGTACAATCTGGTATTAAATATGGAGTCATTTTACCATCATCTAATAAAGTTTTAGAAGCCGAATTATTAAAAATAAGCCAACAATCTCAAGGACTAGAAAGCAATAAAACTGCACTTATTGAAACCCTATCAAGAATAATAAGTAAACCATTAGATGTTTCTACTCAATTTGAAAAGCCACTTGTAGAAACGCAACTAAATTCTGAATTAACAAGGCCTGAACTAGAGTTATTTCAATTCAAAAAAGAAGAAATAGAAAATTCTGAAAGGGTAATAGCCAAGCAAAATTTCCCAAAATTACTGGGTTTTGCAACAGGTGGCTATGGTAATCCAGGTTTAAATATGCTTGATAATTCGTTTCAAGCATTTTATACTGCTGGTATTAAATTGAATTGGAATGTTTTTGATTGGAATTCCAACAAAAAACGACGACAATCTTTAGCAATCAATAAAGATATTATCGAAACAGAATCTGAAACCTTCAAACTAAATACCAACATAGCACTAAATCAGCAACAAAAGGAAATTGATAAAGTTGAAGGTTTTATTGTTTCCGATATAGAGATTATTAATCTTAGAAAAGAAGTACTTAAATCGGCAGATTCGCAACTTAAAAATGGCGTGATTACGTCCTCCGCATATATTGCAGAACTCACCAATTTATACGAGGATGAAAACATGTTGGTACGGCATAAAATTCAATTGCAATTGGCAAAAGCAAATTACAATGTTATTAAAGGACAATAAAAATATACAGATGAAATACCTTACTTATACAGTAGCACTAAGCATTATTATCACAAGCATTTTTTCGTGTAGCGATTCTAATGGAAAAGCAGATGGTTATGGCAATTTTGAAGCTACAGAAATAACTATTTCTGCTGAAAACAATGGTAAATTAATGTCTTTTACCATAGAAGAAGGCCAAAAACTAGAAAAAGGAGCATTTGTGGGGTATATAGATACTATTCCATTGACTTTAAAACGAGAGCAATTAGAGGTTTCTAAAAGTGTAATTACTTCAAAATCAAAAGGCGTTTTGTCTCAGATTAATGTGCTAAATGCCAAATTGAAAAATGGAAATATAAACAAAGATCGAATTGAGAATTTAATAAAAGATAATGCAGCGACACAAAAACAATTAGATGATGTTGATGGTGAAATAGATGTTGTTAAAAGCCAAATTCGTAGCGTCGAACTGCAGAATGCACCTGTTGTAAATGAGCTTAAATCTATTGATGTGCAGCTCAGACAAATCGATGATCAAATCAAAAAAAGTAAAATAATTAATCCTATAGCGGGAACGGTTTTAACCAAATATGCTGAACCCAATGAGATTACGGCTTTTGCCAAACCGCTTTATAAAATAGCCAATTTAAACAGCATGCAATTACGTGTCTATATTAGCGAAACGCAACTAGCCAATTTAACAATTGGTCAAGAAGTTTCTGTGAAAATTGACTATGGTGATGCTATGAAACCCTATAAAGGCACCATAGGTTGGATTGCTTCCGAGGCCGAGTTTACCCCAAAAATAATCCAGACTAAAGAAGAGCGTGTAGCTTTAGTTTATGCGCTGAAGATAAATGTCATTAATGATGGAAGTCTAAAAATAGGGATGCCTGCAGAAATGTGGATTGAGAATTAAATTGGTACTAACGATATACTTATGAGACATTTAATATTCATTATCCTACTGATTGTAACCGTAGTTGCAAGTTGTAAAAACACTGAAAAGCAAGAGGAAATCATAAACGCTAATGAAGCTATACAGGAACATGTTGATGGTGTTTTAAGTACCCAGTGGATGAATAATATGCAGTTGAATAAAGGTGCAAAATGGGGAGCTAACATAGAAACGAGTGAAGGTGTTAAAAAAATGCAAGCACTATTAAAATCTCAAAGAACAAAATCTATTGAAGACTATCATCAATTAGCAAACAAACTTAATGATTCAAAAAACAATGTGGTAAAAGAGTGCACTATGAAAGGTGCCTCACATGATAATTTACACGTTTGGCTTTTGCCATTAATAAAGAAAATTGAGTTGCTTTCTGAAACTAAACTAGTTGAAGATGCTTCAAAAATTAAACAAAGTATTGAAGAAAATATTAATACATATTCTGATTATTTCGAATAAATGAGTATCACGGTTTCCAACATATCAAAATCCTATAAAAATGTAAAGGCCTTACAGAACATCTCATTTGAGGTAAAACCAGGCGAACTCTTTGGACTTATTGGTCCGGATGGAGCTGGTAAAACTACGTTGTTTCGGGTTTTAACAACCCTTTTAGTCGCTAACGAAGGAAGTGCCACAGTTGCTGGTTTTGATGTCGTAGAAGAATATAAAAATATTAGAAATAGCGTTGGCTATATGCCAGGAAAATTCTCTTTATATCAAGATTTAACGGTGGAAGAGAATTTAAACTTCTTTGCGACCATTTTCGGAACTACCATTGAAGAAAACTACGATTTAATAAAAGACATTTACGTTCAAATTGAACCTTTTAAAGACCGTCGTGCTGGTAAATTGTCTGGCGGAATGAAACAAAAACTCGCTTTGTGCTGTGCACTCATTCACAAACCAAAAGTGTTATTTTTAGATGAGCCAACCACAGGAGTAGATCCAGTTTCTAGAAAAGAATTTTGGGAAATGCTAAAACGGCTACAACAGAAGGATATTACCATTTTGGTATCTACACCTTATATGGATGAAGCAGCATTATGTGATAGAATTGCCCTAATTCAAGATGGAAAAATTCTAGAGATAGATACCCCTAAAGCTATTGTGAAGCATTATCCAAAACAGATCTATAATGTACGTGCAACTAATATGTACCAGCTAATTTATAGTTTAAAAAAGTATGAACACAACCATAGCGTGTATCCTTTTGGTGAGGTTGTACATTATACTGACAGTAGAACAGATTTTAATCCGAAGGATTTAAAACTGTATTTAGAATCGAATGATTTAAACAATGTAGAAATTGAAAAAACGGTAGCGACTATTGAAGATACTTTTATGGAATTGGCAAAATAGATATTTGTTCGAGCGCAGGCCTAAACTATTAAGACATCTCGACTGCGTTCGATGAGACCCTACAGAAATAATGAATAACAACAAAGTCATACAAGTAGAAGGATTAACCAAAATGTTTGGAGATTTCACAGCTGTAAATGCCATTACTTTTGAGGTGGAGAAGGGTGAAATATTTGGTTTTTTAGGAGCAAATGGAGCTGGGAAAACTACAGCTATGAAAATGCTAATTGGTATTTCTAAACCAACGTCAGGTGAAGCTAATGTAGCAGGATTTGATGTATTTACGCATGCAGAAGACATCAAAAAAAACATTGGGTATATGAGTCAAAAATTTGCCTTGTATGATGACTTAACCGTTAAAGAAAACATTACGTTTTTTGGTGGTATTTATGGTTTGTCGAGAAAAATAATAAAAGAAAAATCAGATGTATTAATTGCCGAATTAGGACTTGAAAAAGTAGCCAACCAATTAGTGGGCTCATTGCCTTTAGGTTGGAAACAAAAACTATCATTTTCTGTGTCTTTGCTTCACGATCCTAAAATTGTGTTTTTAGATGAACCAACAGGAGGGGTAGATCCAATTACCAGGCGTCAATTTTGGGAAATGATTTACAAAGCTTCAAACCAAGGCACAACCGTTTTTGTAACGACGCATTATATGGATGAGGCCGAATATTGTGATCGCGTATCTATTATGGTTAATGGTAAAATAGAAGCTTTAGATACTCCTAAGAAATTAAAAAAACAATTTAATGCTGCTACTATGAACGATGTGTTTTTAAAACTAGCAAGAGGATGAGAGAGAGTTTTAAATCACAGTATTCTAATTAAAGTAAAATGAAACGATTTATAGGCTTCATAAAAAAAGAATTCTACCACATCTTTAGAGATAAACGATCATTGTTTATTCTCTTCGGAATGCCAATTGCCCAAATTTTACTTTTTGGTTTTGCTATTACCAATGAAATCAATAATGTAGACATAGCAATTCTTGACCATTCTAAAGATGCAACCACAAATGAAATTACTAACAAAATAGCGGCTTCAAAATATTTCAGCATTAAAAAAATTGTGACTAGTGAAGCAGATATTACTTCGGTGTTTAAAAAAGGACACGTTAAAGCAGTTTTGAATTTCGAAAAAGATTTCAGTAAAAATTTAATTAAAGAACACAAAGCAACCATTCAAATTATTACAGATGCTACCGATCCAAATACCGCAAATACGATTAGTAATTATGTAAATGCAATTCTTCAGCAGTATCAAAAAGAACAGAACAAAGAAATTAAAATAGCCTATCAAATAGTTCCAGAAACACGCATGGTTTACAACCCAGAATTAAAAAGCGTCTATATGTTTGTTCCTGGTGTTATGACTATTATTTTAATGTTAGTTTCAGCAATGATGACATCTATTTCCATTACTAGAGAAAAGGAATTAGGAACTATGGAAATCCTATTAGTGTCGCCATTAAAACCGTTTCAGGTGATTATAGGGAAAGTGTTTCCATATATTTTTCTATCCATTATTAATGCTATAGTTATTGTTTTGTTAAGCATTTTCATCTTTAAAATGCCAGTTCAAGGCAGCTTGTTTTTATTAGGTTTAGAAAGTGTTCTATTTATCATTTCAGCTTTGGCATTAGGTATTTTAATTTCAACTATTTCAGAAACACAACAAACAGCAATGATGATTTCTTTGATGGGCTTAATGCTTCCTGTAATATTATTATCTGGATTTATTTTTCCTATTTCAAGTATGCCAGTTCCACTTCAACTTATCAGTAATATCATTCCTGCCAAATGGTTTATCATCATCATAAAAGGCATTATGCTCAAAGGTGTAGGAATACAATTTATTTGGAAAGAAACCTTGATTTTAGTGGGAATGACAGTGTTCTGTATCGCATTGAGTGTGAAGAAATATAAAATTAGATTAGAGTAAAACAGTATGCAGTTTTCAGTCCTCAGTAAGCAGTCAAATAAAAAAGAAAAGAAAAATATTCGTGTATTTGTGGCAACAAAAACAAAAGTAAAAAATAGATACTAGAAAATAGAATAAACAGAAAAGGCAGCTCATCACTAAAAGCGTCTTTATTCTCTGTTCTATTCTCTTTATTCTTTTAAAAATATGAAAACAATCTTATACATCATACAGAAAGAGTTCAAGCAAATCTTTAGAAATAAAGGCATGCTTCCTATCATTTTTGTTTTACCAATATTGCAACTCGTTATTTTATCTAATGCAGCCACTTTTGAAGTTAAGAACATCAAATTTGGATACATTGACAACGATCACACATCAACATCTAGAGCATTAGTAGAAAAATTTAATGCCTCCACTTATTTTGATGTATTAACAGATTTTCCTTCGGAAGCATTTGCAAGTTCAGAAATGCTAAAAGGAAAAGTAGATGTTGTTTTAGAAATTCCACACTATTTTGAACGTGATTTACAAAAAGAAAAATACAACAATTTAGGTGTTACCATTAATGCAATTGATGGAGCTGCAGCTGGTGTTGAAAATGTATATGTAAACCAAATTGTACAAAACTTTAATCAACATTTAAAAGTGGACTTATTACAGGTTTCAGATAAACAAATACAGCCAATTTATATAGAAACTATTCCTCTATTCTGGTATAACGAAACCTTAAATTACAAAACCTTTATGGTTCCAGGAATACTGGTTTTACTGGTTACAATGATTACGTTGTTTCTTTCAGGAATGAATATTGTTCGCGAAAAAGAAATCGGCACGCTGGAGCAAATCAACGTGACACCTATTAAAAAAAGCCAGTTTATTATTGGAAAATTATTTCCGTTTTGGGTTGTAGGAATGGCATTACTAACCATTGGATTGATACTCGCAAAACTTATTTTTGATGTTCCAATGCTTGGAAGTTTAGTACTACTTTATGCATATACTTCTATTTATATACTCGTAATACTTGGAATGGGTTTATTCATTTCAAATTTTACCGATACGCAACAACAAGCCATGTTTATTGCATGGTTTTTTGTGGTTATTTTTATTTTAATGAGTGGTTTATTTACACCAATTGAAAGTATGCCAAAATGGGCTCAAATAGTTACAGAATTTAACCCAATAAAATACTTCGTAGAAGTGATTAGAATGGTAATGCTGAAAGGTTCTGGATTTATGGATATTCTTCCACTTGGTTTAAAAACACTTGCTTATGCAATTGTAATGAATGGATTGGCTGTATGGAGTTATAAAAAGACAAATTGAAAATAGTATCAGCAGCATTAATGTAATAGTATTATTTGAATTTGTTAACATTAACTTTTTTACTTGAAACCTTAGTTAAATTTAATAAGACATTATGGGAAAATTAGTCATTTTAAGTTTGCTAGTGTTTGGTACATTAACAAACAATATTAATACAGATTCTTATGCATTAACTATAAAAACAGAAAATTTAAAAAACTCGGAAGGTACCATGGTATTTGCTTTATACAATAAAGATGGTTCTATACCAGATCAAAAGTTTAAAAAATATTTCAGAAAAGAAATTGCAACTATTGCCAATGAAAAATCAGAAATCACATTTAATAATTTACCAAAAGGCATATATGCAGTTATAATTTTACATGATGAAAATAAAAATGGAAAAATAGACACTAAATTTATGTTGCCACTACCAGATGAAGGCGTAGGGTTTTCGAATTATGATGATTTTAGATTAAGCAACCGCCCAAATTTTAAAAATGCCAATTTTAATGTAGATAAAGACACAACCATTGTAGTGAAGGTAATTTATAAATAATGATGAATACTCATATTAATTAATTCTAAGACATGGGAAAAGAGAAACAGACACCTGATGAACTCAAGTTGAAAAAGGAAAAAGCGGATAAATATGATATCCGCGGTATTCAAACATTGTTCAGAACACTTTCCCGAAATCATTACAACTTGTTAAAAATGGTTGACAATAAGGCAAGAATTGTACTTACCGTTAATTCTATAATTACTTCGCTCTTATTAGGAGTTTTATACATCGCACCAAAAACACAGGGATTCAAAATTGAACTGGGTACAAGAATATTACTTATTTGTAGCATGCTATCAATGGTTTTTGCCTTGTTGAGTATGCTTCCACATCGCTATTTTGGTAAAGCCTATAAAAAAAGTGCTTACAAAGGAGTTCTATATGCAGAAAATTTCTCTTCATTATCCTTAGAAGAATTTAAATCTGAATTCAAACGTATTATGGAAAAAGGACAAACAATCTATGATGAAATGATTCACGATATTTATTTTTTGGGTCAGACTATAGCTATTAAACAAAAAATATTGCTTTTATCAGTTACCATTTTTTTAGTTGGTTTACTATCAGCGATAGTGTATTCATTGGTAAACGGACTTATAGCGTTTGGGTAATGTCTAAAGATCGGTTGAATTGGATTAGTTCAAATTTAACTAGAACCATATTTACATTTTAAATGAATGGTTTGTTCTTTTGAGTAAAAAAAACGTAAAATATCTTATATGAAAACTAATAAAAAAATAAAGTTAACTAAAGATGAATCTTTGTTTGTTCGAGGTCCTCTGTCGCGTTTTAAGGAATTATCCTTTGCATTAAAAGTGTTTTTTTATTTTATAAAGGCCTTTCGGAAAATGCATTTTATTGGTCCATGTGTTACTGTATTTGGTTCTGCACGATTCACAAAAGATTCTGACCATTATAAAAATGCAGAAAAAATAGGTGCTGCTTTAGCAAAAACAGGATTTACCGTAATGACAGGTGGTGGACCAGGTATTATGGAAGCTGCGAATAAAGGGGCTTTTGAAGCTGGAGGAAATTCGGTTGGGTGCAATATTATTCTGCCTTTTGAGCAAAAACCGAATCCGTATTTACATAAATGGATTAACATTCCATATTTCTTTTTGCGCAAAGTTATTCTTGTAAAATACTCGTACGCTTTTGTAGTAATGCCTGGAGGAATTGGCACTTTAGATGAGTTGTTTGAAGCATTAACATTAATCCAAACCAAAGTAATTCAAAATTTTCCTGTGGTTGTTTTCGATTCGAAATACCACAAAGAATTGTGTCAGCATATTCAAATAATGGCAGAAAATGAAAGTATCAGTTCAGAAGATATGAAACTACTATTTGTAACCGACTCGGTGGAAGATTTAATCACACATATTGAAACACATTCCATTAAAAAATATGGGTTAGTTGAAAAACAAGTCAAACCAAAATGGTGGCTTGGTGAACCAATTAATAAATCAATATAATATGAAAAACAATAAGATAATTACCATTATAAGTGCTATTGTTTTAGCATTGTTTGCATTGCTCACGTTATATTTAAGTAGCTCTGTAATTTTTGATTGGTTTGGCATTAGAGCCAAAGAAGGCAACTATGTCTTGTTTATAGTTTGGGCAAATTTTATTTCCAGCATTCTATATTTAATTGCAGTTTATGGCTTTATAAAAAGAACAAAGTGGACTTTTTGGGTATTAATTGCAGCCTTAGTTATCTTAATCGTTGCCTTTATTGCATTGCAATTTTACGTTAATAATGGTGGGATTTATGAGGAAAAAACAATAAAAGCGATGATTTTTAGAATGTTACTCACATTAGCCTTTTCACTCATAGCTTTACTTAAATTTAATAAATTATTATGGGGAAAACAGTCATTTTAAGTTTGCTATTGTTTGGCGTAATTATATCTAATACTAAGACAGATTCTTATTCATTAACTATAAAAGCTAATGGTTTAGAAAACTCTGAAGGCACTGTGGTATTTGCTATATATAATAAAGACGGTTCTATACCAGACCAAAAATTTAAAAAGTATTATAGAAAAGAAAGCGCAAGTATTGTTAATAATAAATCAGAAATAACTTTTAATAATTTGCCTCAAGGTTTATACGCTGTAACTATTCTTCATGATGAAAATAACAATGGAAAAATAGATACAAAATTCATGTTACCATTGCCAGATGAAGGTGTTGGATTTTCAAATTATGATGATTTTGGGTTAAGCAACCGACCAAATTTTAACAAAGCTAATTTTAACCTAAATAAAGACACAACAGTAGTAGTAAAAGTAAATTATAAATAAAACCAAAGCATAGATAAAAACGAAAGTTATTCATCATACTAAAAACAAACATTATGGAAAATACAAAGTATTCTAAAGTCTATCGAATTATTCATTGGGCAATTGCTGTTTCATTTTTGCTATTGCTCATTACGATTTTTTTACGATTAACGTGGATGAATAAGTATAACGTCGCAGCTATTATTCAAGATTATTTGAGTAGTACTGGGCAGAATTTATCTGAAGACCAACTCATTGTTTTAGCAAAAAAGATAAGACAACCAATGTGGAATTGGCATATTTACATTGGTTATGTATTGGTTGGATTATTTAGTATTCGTTTCATACTTCCTGCATTTGGACCTATGAAGATTCAAAATCCATTTGATAAAAACCTATCCACAAAAATGAAATTTCAGAAATGGACCTATATCATTTTTTATGTCTGTGTCATAGTTTCACTTATTACAGGACTAATTATAGAATTAGGACCAAAAGAATTGAAAAAATCGATGGAAGAAATCCACGTGCTTGGTATTTACTACCTGATAGCATTTATAGCAATCCATTTAGCAGGTGTATTAATAGCAGAATTTACAGACCAAAAAGGAATTATTTCAAGAATAGTAAGTGGCTCTAAAGACAAAGATTTAAAAGTACCAACGCACAACAAAGATAATAATAACGAAAACTAACCAAATGAAAACGAAAGTTTACATCTTGTTTTTGTGTGCTGCGCATTTTGTTTTTTCGCAAGAAGAAGTTGATACATTGCCACAGCTTGATTTGTACAACATAGCGTTAATCAATCAAAGCGATAGTTATATCACATTCCCAACAGATATTGGAAACATAGAACCTTTATTATTTGAAGCCAATGTTAGTCCGTCATTTATTATTAGAGAGCGAAAAGATTCCAAATTAATGGCAGTGTTAACAGCTCAAATAATAATCAGGATGTATAATGAAGAATCGTATCCTGTTCGTACACCCAGTTATATACCACAGGTTACATTTTATTATCTAACCAATAAAAAAGAAGCCCTTGATAACTTGGTTTTCTTTGGAAAAATAGCGCATCATTCTAATGGACAAGATGGTAATTTTTACAATGAGGACACTACAATTAACTTACAATCAGGAAATTTTGCTACTAATTTTGTCGAATTTGGTTTTCTTAAAACGGCATATAGCAATAGACTTAAAGCAGTTAAAACCATAAAAAGTTCGATTGAAATTCATCCGAAAAGTTGGTTGCTTCAAGAATTACAAGGAAAGTATAGTGGTTTAAGGTGGCATAACTCATTTACATCATATAAGTTTCCTTTTAAAATGTCTAACACCAATAGAGCTAATTTTTCTTTAAAAGCAGAAACAACAATAATGCTTGATAATTATAATGATTTAGATGTTTTTGACTTCGATAGATTCAATGCCAGTCTTACCTTATATTACCACCCAAAGTTTTTAGAAGATATTGGGTTGTTCGTTCAATTTTATCATGGCATGGATTATTACAATATTTATTTTGAACACCAAATGTCTGTTATTCGATTTGGTATTATGACCGAAATATTACGTTTTTAAAAGCAACAGTTTATGACAGAAAATCAACTATTCGTCAAGAAAAGTAATGAAGAAACCGAACCTTTTTCAGTTCAAAAATTAGAACAATCGCTTCGGTCTTGTGGTACATCAAAAAACGAAATAGAACTAATTATAAACACAATTCAACCTGATATTTATAATGGTATTTCTTCAAACGAAATTTATAGAAAAGCTTATGCCTTATTAAAAAATCATAATCGTCTCTCTGCTTCTCGCTATAGTTTAAAACGAGCTATTTTTGATTTAGGTCCAACAGGCTTTCCTTTTGAAAGATTGGTTGGCGCACTATTAAAAGAAAAAGGATATAAAACCAAGGTAAGTGTAATTTTAAATGGCGAATGTGTCACTCATGAAATTGATGTGTTGGCAGAAAAAGATGGAAATGCATATGCTATTGAATGTAAGTTTCATTCTGATGCTAAAGCGGCAAGCAATGTCAAAGTGCCATTATACATTAATTCTAGATTTTTAGATATTCAAGAACAATGGAATACAAATTCTAACAATAAAACACACTTAAAACAAGGTTGGTTAGTAACTAATACACGATTTACCTCAGATGCCATAAACTATGCTAAATGCGTTGGACTAACATTATTAAGTTGGGATTACCCCAAGAATAATGGTTTAAAAGCAACTATTGATACCTTGGCTTTATATCCTGTGACTACGTTAACAACATTGACCAAAAAGGAAAAACATAAACTTATAAATAATGATGTTGTTTTAGTTAAAGAATTGATTGATGCTACTAAAACAATGAAAAATATTGGAATCTCACAAGTTAGAATACAACGCGCTATAGATGAAGTAAAAAAAATGTGTCAAAATAAGCTAACCCTATAAAATATTTTGTTGAAGCCTTACGTATGATTTTGCTTAAATGTTGTGGTTTTATGGATATAATCCCGCAAAGATTATAAACACTTCTGTATGTTATTATAATGAATGGCTTGGCAGTTTGGGGTTATAAAAAAATCACATAATTAACTTTCATACCATACGCATTATACTCACCTCTTACCTTTGGTTCGAATAAAGAGAATTTATCTATCACTTGATTATTGTTTTGAAAGTAGTTTATGAATCTCAAAATAAGTTCGGCTTCATTACTTTTTTTGAAGAAGATTTTGTATCGAGTTGAAGCAGCAAAAAAAAAGTGAGGTGCTAAATAAAACAGCGTACTAAACCGCTCAAAACATAAAAGGCAAAGATCTACTAGACCTATACCTTTTAAGCCAAATAGAGGTAAAATATACGTTTTTCTGTAAAGTCCGAGACTTTTAATTAGTGCAGCCCTATTGGTTTTAATATGCCGGGTTGATTTTCAATACGATTACTTTTTTTTAGGTTCCTCAGGTTTTGTATTCAAAGTTCCAGATTGCGAAAGATAATTTGCTACTATTTTATCTACTAACTCCTCTTTTGTTAAGTGGTGAAAAATCGTTCTTACCTTGGTTATAAAATCTTCGGATACCTCACGATTAGGTTTGGTTTTAAATATTTTTTTAGCCCATAATAGGCCATTATTTTCTTCAATGCTTTGCACATCCGCTTTTTTAAATTTTTTAAAGACGATTCCTAATTCTTTTTCAAAATCAGCGATTTCTGCAACCTCTTCTTTTTGTAATATGGTTAACGATAGTCCCTTTGCTCCTGCTCTTGCTGTACGTCCGCTTCTATGAACATACGCATCGTAGGTGTCTGGTAAATGATAATTAACGACATACGCTATTTCTTTTACATCAATACCACGAGCAGCTAAATCAGTAGCGACCATAATGTCAATATGGCCTTCCCTAAACTGCCCCATAATACGGTCACGAATGCCTTGTGACAAACTACCATGAATAGCCCCAGATGAAAATTTATTGATGGCTAAGTTCTTTGCCAATTTATTAACTGCCGCTTTGGTTTTGCAGAAAATAATACCTCTTTGGCCTTCTTTAGTAGTTAAAAAATGAAGCAGTACATCTAGTTTTTCTATGGGTTCGACTACTACATATTGATGGTCTATGCCTTGATGACCCAGCGTAGACATATCTGCTTCTATATGTATCACATGTTTTGACATGTAATTTTGAACCAACTGCTTTATCGTTCCAGGCATGGTGGCTGTGAACAATAAAGTTCGTCTCGATTTTGGTATCCCTGAGATAATAGTATCTAAATCTTCTTTTAAAGCGCTCACCATTTCATCAGCTTCATCTAAAATTAAATACTTTAAATTCTTAATGTTAATGGCCTCACGTTTCACCAAATCTACCAAACGCCCTGGTGTTGCTACGACCACATGAGTGGCAGTTTGCAAACGTTCGATCTGAGGTTTTATAGGAATACCACCACATAGCGCAGCTACAGAAATAGCGGGACTATGAGAAGCAAACGACAATAAATTGGCATGAATCTGTTGCGCTAATTCTCTTGTTGGTGCCAATATTACTGCTTGTACAGCTGTGTTTTCAGTGTCAATTAATTGTAATAAGGGAAGTCCGAAAGCAGCAGTTTTACCGGTTCCGGTTTTGGCTAAAGCAACAAGATCTTCTTTTTGATTAAGTACAACAGGAATGCATTTTTTTTGAATATCTGTTGGAACAGAAATTTTTAAATCCGCTAAACTTTGTTGTAATTGTTCATTAATCCCTAAATCTGAAAACTGCTTTGACATGAAATATTTTTTTGCAAAGATAACGACACTTTAACTCTGATATCATCAATTTGCATTATTTCTAAGTTCAAGTCATAAGTGCAACACGAATATTTAAAACAGATGGGGCTAGCCCCATCTGTTTTAGGCTCAATATTTATATTCGTTTTGATGAAACATTACAAACAATTGACCTTAGAGCAAAGGT
>NZ_VAUW01000060.1 GCF_005771495.1 Maribacter sp. ACAM166 | reverse complement strand
GAGTTCTGCTTTAGGATCAACAGGTCTCAAAACAAAGCTACCATCTTCAACAATCTAATAGTCAAAATGGTGCAAGGAGATAAAATTAGTCAAGCAAAATTAATAAGTAACTAACTACTGACCTCTAATGACTTATATTTATTGTAAGTAGTTTTAACTTTTAGACAAGCCGAAAAAGAGATTTGACTAGTGCTTCAGGTTTTTTTATTTCCAACTTCTAATTATTCAATAATTTGAAGATTACTAAGAACATTTTGTTTGTAATAATTACCAATCGGAATTTCAATTTCACCAATTTCTATATCATTTTTAGTGAACGCATTCACTATATTTGATTGCTTCCTATTTGGGACTAACGCCAGTGGGTCTCTCAAAACTTAGGAAACGTTTGGGAAAGGGATAGTTTTTAACGGTTTTGCTATAGCTAAATCGGGTAGGCCTTATGATGAAACTTTCGTTTATGTATGGCGAGTAAAGTAGTTGAAATCCAATAATAATAAATCTCAAAGAAGTAGTAAAACGAATCTATGAGCTTAAAATACTAGAGGCTTAAATTAATGAAGAAAAGAGTTGTTTTTCACCTCAGGTCTTCATTCTAATTTATTCAAAGGTAAAGTAAATTTAAACTTACTACCCTTGCCTAATTCGCTCTCAACCCAAATTTTCCCACCATGTTTTTCTACGAATTCTTTGCAAAGTATTAAGCCTAAACCTGAACCTTTTTCTTTTGCTGTTCCAAGGGTTGTTTTGTTTGTTTCGAGATTGAATAATTTATTTTGAGTTTCTTCATTCATTCCAACTCCATTATCAGAAACTGCAATTTCAACAAATTTGTCGTATTGTACTGGGTAAACATTTATTTTTCCTTTAGATGTAGTGAATTTTATAGCATTGGAAATTAGATTTCTTAAAACCGTTTTAATCATATTGAGGTCAGCAAAAACTTCAATTTCTTCTGATTGAACGTAATTTAGTGCTAGGCTTTTATTTTTTGCACTTGAATTTAAAAGTTCAAATATTGGTTGAATAATAGAAGATAATACGACTGTTTCTGGTTTAAAATTAACTTGTCCGGTTTGTGAATTAGCCCAATTCAATAAATTATCGAGTAAAACTAACGTGCTTTGAGTTGATGAATTTATAATGCCTAAATACTTTTCAATTTCTTCATCATCATATTTTTTTACATGTTCAATTAGTAGTTCAGAAAAGCCCAAAATACTATTAAATGGACTTCTTAAATCATGTGCAATTATTGAGAAAAATTTATCTTTTGTGGCATTCAGTTCTCTTAATTGGACTTCACTTTTATTTAGTGCTTCTTCTGTTTTTTTGCGGCTGGTAATATCCGAATGAGTTCCAATCATTCGCTCAGGTTTGTTATCCGAAGTATATGAAATAATTTTACCTCTGTCTAAAACCCATTTGAAGGTATTATCATTACATAACACACGATGTTCGTTTTCGTAAAAATCAATCTCTCCATTAATATGCTTGTTTAAATCATCAAAAACCTTTTTTTTATCATCTGGGTGAATTCTTTTATTCCATTCTTTTAAGTTAGCGTCTATTTCTTCTTTTGCAAAGCCTAACATTTTTTTATATTGTTCTGAAAAAAATAATTCGTTGGTAATTAAATTCCAGTCCCACAATCCATCAGAATTGCCTTCTATAGCAAATTTCCATCGTAATTCACTATCCTTTAATGCTTGTTCAGCATTTTTTCGTTTGGTAATATCATGTAGTATTGAAAATAATAGTTGTTGTTCATTAAATTCAATGGGTGAAGAATGCGCTTCAATAATTCGTATTTCTCCATTTGCTAATTTATGAGGGAAAATAAAATAATTTCTCTTTTCATTTATTGCATTTGTTCGCTCAATCAAAATTTGCTCTTGCGATAACGTGTTAATTTTATCAATATTCATGGAACAAAGTTTTGCCTTTTCATATCCATAAAATTTAATTGCTGAATTATTTGCGTCGATTATTAAACCTGTTTTTGGTTCTATCAATAGCATTATTGCATCATGACGTTCAAATATATTTCTAAAACTGGCTTCGCTTTTTATCATTACATTTTGATAGAGGGAATTTAAAAACAAAATTTTATTTAGGCTTTAAGTTAAGTAATCTGATGTTTTGATTCATCATGTATTTAGAGTTTTTTATTTTTAATTGCCACTAACAATTGGGTATGCGAATTACTGTGCTTATTACTTAATTCGTCAATAATTCTAAAGTATTCGGTTTTTTTAAACGAATACCGTTCTACTTAGAAATACAATAAACTCATCAGGGTTTAGCATTCCAATTTTATTAAACCAGTTTAACGAGATTCCTAGGAATAAATCCTAACTTGAATCGCACTAATCTTTAAAACAATAGTTATGGCCAATACCTATATAGAAATGGAGACCCTTAAATTTTTGTTGTTCAATGTACATGACCTTAAAAGTGTACTGGAGCTAGATCGATTTACAGAATACGATGAGGAATCTATTGCCATGATGCTCGACTCCGTAAAGGATTTTTCGGATAAGGAACTCTATCCCTATTTCCGAGAAATGGACGAAAACCCCGCCCACTTTAAGGATGGGGAAATTATTGTTCATCCACAAGTAAAAAAGTATATGAAAGCGGGGGGTGAAATGGGTTTTTTATCCGGACCGTTCCCCTATGAGTTCGGTGGTATGCAAATGCCCTCGATGGTGGTTAATGCTTCCGCCTTTATTCAGGAAGCGGCCAATAACCACCTACCCAATTACATTGGTCTTACAGTAGGTGCAGCGGAATTGATTGTGCATTTTGGAAATCAATTCTTAAAGGACACCTATGTGCCCAAAATGATGACCGGAGCATGGAGCGGTACCATGTGCCTCACGGAACCCCAGGCAGGTAGCTCGTTATCAGATATTGTGACTACTGCCGTGCCTCATGGAGATTCCTATAAAATAAACGGACAAAAAATATTTATTTCCGGAGGGGATTATAAAGGAGCTGAAAATATCGTTCATCTTGTTTTGGCCCGTATAAAAGGAGCACCTGCTGGAACTAAGGGAATTTCACTTTT
This sequence comes from Maribacter sp. ACAM166, assembly GCF_005771495.1. Classification (GTDB taxonomy): domain Bacteria; phylum Bacteroidota; class Bacteroidia; order Flavobacteriales; family Flavobacteriaceae; genus Maribacter. The sequence goes on along the minus strand of NZ_VAUW01000060.1, from coordinate 13,342 downwards.
TGTGGTACCGAAAAATCGACTTAATGAAGACGGTAATTTGGAATGCAATGACGTCACTACGGTTGGTGATTTTCAAAAAATGGGTCAAAGAGGGTATTGTACGACGCACCTGTTTTTTGGAGATAAGGAAGACTGCACCGGTTGGTTGGTCGGTGAACCCAATAAAGGCTTAAAGTATATGTTCTTAATGATGAATGGCGCGCGGATTGCTGTGGGGCGTGGAGCGGCAGCAATTGCCACAGGTGCCTACCATGCCTCGGTTAACTACGCTAAAGAAAGACCTCAAGGTCGGGAGCTGCAACGAACGGGGAAAAAAGATGCTTCCCAAGAACAAACCCTCATCATTAATCACCCCGATGTACGCAGAATGCTGCTGTTGCAAAAAGTGATTACTGAAGGATCTTTGAGCCTGGTGTTTTTGACTTCACGGTATCAAGACCTGTCGCAATCGCTTCCAGATACAGAGGGTAGAGCAAAATACAAGTTGTTGTTGGAGATATTAACGCCAGTAGTTAAGACCTACCCTGCTGAAATGGGCATTACTTCTGTAAATAATGGGGTACAAGTACTAGGGGGCTATGGTTTTTGCTCTGATTATATTTTACAGCAGTATTTACGAGATATTCGCATCTCGGCCATTTATGAAGGAACAACTGGCATACAGTCTCAAGATCTTTTGGGAAGAAAAATCACCATGGAAAACGGGAAAGCGCTGCAATTACTCTCCGAGGAAATCAGGAACTCCATCAAAGAAAGTATGGCACACGAATCGTTGAAACCGCTGGCTGAGAAATTAGGAAGTAAACTGGAACTAACCCAAAAAGTGCTAGAATCCCTTATGGGGTATGCAATGAAAGGCGACTACCAAAGATTTTTAGCAGACGCCACACCCTTTATGGAATTTTTCAGTACAATCGTCATAGCATGGCAATGGTTGGATATAGGCCATGAAGCCCAAAAAGCATTGGTCTCCGGTGATACTAATTTCAGTGCTGAATTCTACGAAAACAAAATCCACGCCATGCAGTTTTATTTTAAATATGAACTTCCAAAAACAACTGGGCTTTCTGAAATATTGATAGACAAACAGGCATTGACACTGAATACGGAGAAGCAGGTGTTTGCTTGATTTAAAAGTCAAAAAAGTAAAAAATACTTTTATAACTTAACAACCGACAACGAAACATGAGTAGTATAAAATCAAAATTTGACCTAACGGGAAAAGTTGCCATCATTACGGGTTCAAGCAAGGGTATCGGACTTTCCATCGCCAAGGGTCTTGCTGAAAACGGGGCCAAAGTAGTCATTAGTAGCAGAAAACAAGCCGCTGTTGATGCAGTGGCGAAGGAGTTTACTGAAGCTGATTTGGAAGCCATAGGAATTGAATGTCATATTGGGGACAGTAGCCAAAGAGAACAACTGATAGCCAAAACGATGGACGCCTATGGGCGAATAGACATCTTGGTCAACAATGCTGCCATAAATCCGTTCTACGGACCATTGGAATCGGCAGGGGAAGAGGTGTTTGATAAAATAATGAACGTAAACGTTAAGGCACCTTGGATACTTTCTAATTTGGCACAGCCGCATATGAAAGCAAATGGCGGTGGTAGTATTATCAATATTGCATCGGTAGAAGGTATACATCCCGGATTTCGATTGGGCCTCTATAGTATGACCAAAGCTGCAGTGATTATGCTCACCAAGAACCAGGCAAAGGAGTGGGGCCGCTACGGCATCCGTTCCAATGCGGTCTGCCCTGGATTGATTAAAACAAAATTCAGCGAAAGTCTATGGTCGAATGAAAAACTCGTGGCACAATATACAGGTATCGTTCCTTTGAAAAGAGTAGCGGAACCTGATGAAATGGCTGGAATAGTCATGTTGTTGGCATCCGATGCGGGCTCCTACATGACAGGCGGAGTGTATACTGCAGATGGAGGTTATTTAATTTCAGGCTAATAAAAAAGAACTATGAATTTTGACTACAGCGATACATCGATAGCACTTCAAGAAAAATTGAAGGGTTTTATGGAAGCCCACGTTCACCCTATTGAAAAAGAGGTGGAGTTGTTCCATCAGAATCCGGAAAATAGTTGGAAACGTTGGCCTGGGTTGGAAGCGTTAAAACAAAAGGCTAAAGATGCCGGACTTTGGAATGTTTTTCTACCCTCTTCGTATGGAGAACTTAGCCCAGGGCTTTCGAATTTGGAATATGCCCCTTTGGCAGAAATCATGGGACGTATTATATGGTCGTCGGAAATCTTTAATTGTAGTGCTCCTGACACGGGAAACATGGAGGTGCTCGCTAAATATGGAACTCCAGAACAACAAGAAAAATGGTTAAGGCCATTGATGAACGGAGAAATACGTTCAGCTTTTTTAATGACGGAGCCTGATGTTGCTTCTTCTGATGCCACCAACATTGAAACCGCTATTAGTGCCGATGGGAATGACTATGTCATCAATGGTCGGAAATGGTGGTCTTCCGGTGCGATGGACCCCAATTGTAAAATTGCCATCGTGATGGGTAAGACCGATTTTGATGCACCCCGGCATGTGCAACAAAGTATGATTTTGGTACCGATGGATACCCCTGGCCTAAAGATTGAAAGAGCACTAAGCGTTTTTGGTTATACCGATTCGCCCGAAGGGCACGCTGAAATCATTTTGGATAGTGTTCGCGTACCAAAGACCAATTTGTTATTAGGGGAGGGTAGAGGATTTGAAATCGCTCAGGGCCGTTTAGGTCCGGGCCGTGTTCATCACTGTATGCGGTTAATTGGCATGGCGCAACGTTCTTTAGAAATTATGTCGGAACGTACCGTACAAAGAAAGCCCTTTGGTAGAACCTTAGACACTTTTAGTAGTGTACGACAAGATATCGCCCTTTCTGCCTGTGAAATTGAACAGACGCGCTTGTTGGTGCTGTCCGCAGCTGATAAAATGGATAAAGCAGGAAATAAAGAGGCTAAGGATTTAATTGCCATGATAAAAATAGTCACGCCCCAAATGGCTTTGAGGGTGATTGACAGAGCTATTCAGATTTTGGGTGGAAAAGGGGTCGGGAGTGATACACCATTGGCACATTTCTATGCTGCGGCACGGACGCTACGCTTGGCCGATGGTCCGGATGAAGTTCATATGAGTCAATTGGGAAAAAGTACGATAAATAAGTATGTAAAGAACTCGAATGTCTAGCGAAAAAAACTTAAAACCGGTACGGGAAGGGGAGGAAATTAATGAGGTCAAACTTAAGGATTTTTTGCTAAAACATGCGTTAATAAACCGGGTGAATATCGAATTGGTTATAAAACAATTCACCAATGGGTACTCTAACCTAACCTATCTACTTCAAGTTGAGGACAAGGAATACGTATTAAGAAGACCGCCATTTGCAGCACCAAAACGCGGGCATGATATGAGGCGTGAATTTAAGGTGTTACAGCAGTTGAATCCTGTTTATGATAAGAGCCCTAGAGTAGTTGTCTATAATGAGGATACCAAAACTATAGGAGCTCCATTTTATATTATGGAGAAGGTTAACGGAGAAATTCTAACGGCTACATCTGCGCTTGACAAACAGGTTTCGCCCGATGAATTTAAAACTATTTCCGATACCTGGGTCGATGCCTTTGTTGAGTTTCACAATATTGATTATAAGGCTGCAGGATTATCCGAATTGGGACGACCCGAAGGATACGTAGAACGTCAAGTGAATAATTGGGGCAAGCAGTATCTGGCCGCCGCAACCGACAAGGTACCGGCAGCACAAAAGGTAATGACGTGGATGAGTGAAAATCAACCCAAAAAATATGACCATACCCTTATTCACAACGATTTTAAATATGACAATGTGGTTTTTACAGATGATAGTTGGAAGAATATTTCAGCTGTATTAGACTGGGAAATGTGCACGCTTGGTGACCCTATGATGGATTTGGGAACTTCATTGGGCTATTGGACAACGGCAGGTGACCCTGAGTTTATGAAACAAGGGCTTCCCTCCCCAACGGTTATGAAAGGCAATCCCTCGCGAACGGAAATTGTACAGCACTATGCTTTAAAAAGTGGTAGAAATATAGATAATCTGACCTTCTACTTTGCTTACGGACTTTTTAAGATTGCAGTAATTGCCCAACAGATTTATTACCGATATAAACATGGCCATACCAGTGATCCCAAGTTTGCGAATTTGAATAAGGCTTCTGCTTTATGTTGTAATACAGCATGGCAGGCCATTCAGAAAAATCAAATAGATAATTTGTATTAATTATGGATAAGCAATACCATTTGAACATGAATCCAGACCAAGTATCAGACTTTGCAAAAAGTATATCCCAAAATCCTGTGGTTATGCTTAATATGGTCAAATATAAAGCGCTTGTGCCTGAAACGGGAATAAAGGGAAAGGAATCCTCCAGCGAATATATGCGGCAATCGACTCCTTTTATTGTTAAAGCAAATACGGAAATTGTGTATTACGGTTCGCTCAAGCATCTGTTAATTGGTTCTGAAGAGTATACCTTATGGGATGATGTACTTATCGTAAAGTACAATTCAGTTTCCGATTTCATGAGCATGTTAATGGCCAAAGGATATCCTTCAAATTTGAGGGAGCAAGCATTAGTGAACTCGCGTTTAATTCATTGTACACCTAATCAAAAATAATAAATCAACGAAAAACGGAAAAATGAATTTGAAAGATAAAGTAGTGGTAATTACCGGAGCTGGTAGTGGCATAGGGGCAGCCACGGCAAAACTTTTTGGCGTACATAAGGCCATTGTAGTTGTCTCCGATATTAATCTGGAAAGTGCGGAAAATGTGGCAGATGAAATCCGAAATGAGGGCGGTAGAGCCTTGGCCTTGGTAGCAGATGTAACCCAGTTTGATCAGGTGAAGGAATTACTTCAAACTGTAATTAAAAAACAGGGCAGTCTTGATGTTATGGTTAACAATGCCGGAATAGGAGGTAAACACCAAGCAAAGACTGCAGATTATTCACTTGAGGATTGGCATAATGTAATAGCGGTAAACCAAACGGGGGTATTCTATTGTATGAAACTTGCGATACAACAGATGCTAAAACAGCGACATGGTACTATTGTGAATGTTGCTTCTTTAGCGGGTTTAAAGGCTTTGGGAAATAACCTTTCGTATTCCGCTAGTAAATTTGCAGTGGTGGGAATGACAAAATCGGCCGCCCTGGAGTATGGAAGGAAAAACATTCGAATCAATGCAGTATGCCCTGGGTTTACACATTCGGCATTGTTGGAACAATTACTTTCCGTAAGTCCCGATATGGATGATAAGTTAAAACGTTTTATACCTATGGGCAGGTTTGGGGAAGCGGAGGAAATTGCGGAAGCTATTTGCTGGCTGGCCTCTGAAAATTCAAAATTTATGACCGGGCAGACGATAACCTTGGACGGAGGAACTTCATTATAATAGCAAACTATGAATACATTAGAAGTAACAGAAAAGGAAAACTATGTCATAGTTCAAATGAACCGGGGAAAGGTAAACGCCATAAACCTGGAGATGGTGAACGAGCTAACCGAGCTTTTCAAGAAGTTGGAAGAAGACCCTACGGTTATGGGCGTAATTTTAACGGGACGGCCCCACTATTTTTCTGCGGGATTAGATTTGATTGAATTGTATGAATATGATGAAAAGCAAATACAGGAATTTTTTACCGCTTTTGGAGGACTGTATTTGCAATTGGTACAGTTTAAAAAACCTTTTATCTCAGCCATAACGGGCCATGCTCCAGCTGGGGGATGTGTTTTGGCCGTTACTAGTGATAATCGGTATATGGCAGAAGGTGATACGTATGTTATTGGTCTAAACGAGGTGGCCGTACATATTCAAATCAGTCAAAACCTCACTGAAATTTATGCCTTTTGGATGGGTAATGGGGTAGCACATCGCTATATTCTGGAAGGAAAATTATTGAATGGTAAGGAAGCATTAGCAGCAGGGCTGGTAGATGAATTGGTTCCCCTCGATAAAGTATTGGAACGTTCGGAAAAACAGATGAAGCACTATTTGAAAGCTGATCAAGAAATCTTGATGAATACTAAGAAAAAACTGCGGAAGCATCTATGGGATAAGCTCGATTTAAATGCCGAAAATTCTTTGAAAGAATCAACAATATTGTGGTGGAAGCCCGAAATTAGGTCCAAGATGAAGGGGTATGTAGAAAGTTTTACCAATAAAAATAAAAAAACAAATAAATAAAATAAGATGAACAAACAACTCATATTAGTAAAGAGACCGATAGGAGCAGCAGATTCTTCCACTTGGTCCTTAGAAACGAACCCTATACCGGAACTAGAGGAGGGGCAGGTCTTAGTACAGAATCACTACATATCTCTTGACCCCGCCATGCGTGGATGGATGAATGAAGGAAGATCGTATATAGAACCGGTAGAAATTGGTGCTGTTATGCGCGCAGGTTCGGTTGGCGAGGTCATAAAAGGGAAGAATCACCCAGCATTTAAGGTAGGGGATTTCATTTCAGGCCATGGTGGCGTACAACAATATGTTGCCACGGATGGAAAAGGATATTATAAAGTGGACCCCAAGTTAGCTCCGCTGCCTACCTACATTGGCACCTTGGGAATGCCAGGAATGACCGCTTATTTTGGAATTTTGGAAGTAGGCAAAATAAAGGAAGGAGATATCGTCGTAGTCTCTGGTGCCGCTGGCGCAGTGGGTAGCATTGTCGGACAAATAGCCAAGATAAAGGGATGTACCGTAATTGGCATAGCCGGTGGTGCGGATAAGTGTACATACGTAGTTGAGGAGTTAGGCTTTGATGCATGTATCGATTATAAAAATGAAGATGTAAAGGAGCGATTGAAGCAAGAATGTCCAAAAGGGTTGGATGTTTATTTTGATAATGTTGGAGGGGAAATTTTGGATGCCGCTTTAGGCAGATTACGAATGCATGCAAGAGTGGTTATTTGCGGAGCGATTTCCCAGTATAATAGCAAGCAAAACATGAGAGGGCCATCCAATTACCTTTCTTTATTGGTCAATAGAGCAACCATGCAAGGGATGGTCGTATTTGATTGGGCAGAAAGATATGGGGAAGCCGGTCAACAAATGGGCAAATGGATGGCAGAAGGCAAGTTAAAAACTCGTGAAGATGTTTATGAAGGAATTGAAAACTTCCCAGAGACGTACAATCGACTTTTCTCTGGCGATAAATTGGGTAAATTGGTGTTGAAAGTTATTGAAGATTGATTTTTTATTAAGAGCCAAGAGCCAAGAGCCAAGAGCCAAGAGCCAAGAGCCAAGAGCCAAGAGCCAAGAGCCAAGAGCCAAGAGCCAAGAGCCAAGAGCCAAGATTCAAAGCCCCTACTATCATTTCGAGCGGAGTCGAGAACTTAGAAACACAAATATTAGAAATTGTAAAATTACTTTGAGGAATGAAAGCAATACGTTGTAAAACATACGGTCCACCCTCCAATTTAAAGTTGGAGGAAATAGATCACTTACTATAGCAGTCATTCTAAAAGGACAAGCTACAATAGGAGTACACTAAATTCTCTCAGGCCAGATGTTGGGTAATTCGCCACTGAAACCTATTTGCGGAAGTTCATTGATTTCTTTCATTTCTTTTTCAGATAGTTCAAAATCAAATAAGTTAATGTTTTCGTTTATCCTTTCGGGCGATGACGATTTCGGAATAGCGATTACATCGTGTTGAATTATCCATCGTAAGCAAACTTGCGAAACCGATTTCTGATACTTTTTTGAAAGCCCGATCAACAGCTCATTACCAAAAACTTTCCCTCTAGCTAAAGGGGACCATGATTCTACGGCAATTCCGTGACTTTTACAAAAATCGGTCACTTGGGGTTGCCAATAGCCTGGGTGAAACTCAATTTGATTGACTGAGGGAATTACTTTTGTTGTTTGAAAAAGTGCTTCCAGATGTTCTGGCCAAAAGTTACTGACTCCAAGAGATTTGATTTTTCCTTCAGCTTGTAACTCCTCCATGGCACGCCATGTATCAGCATTAGTTTTTTTCCAATCGGTATAGTTTATCGCATTAGCCGGCCAATGTATAAGATACAGGTCTATATAATCTAAATCTAATTTTCTCAAAGATTCGTCCAAAGCATTTCTAGTCTGTTTATATCCTAGATTCTCACGCCAAAGTTTAGTAGTCACAAAAATTTCCTCCCTTAAAACTCCACTGGCCTTGATTGCTTTGCCTACGGCTTCTTCATTTTGATAAATTGCAGCAGTATCGATTAACCGATAACCCAAGGTCAAAGCACTCTGAATGGATTTGATTCCTTCTTCTTCATTTGCCTTGTAGGTGCCAAAACCTACAATTGGAATTCTATTGCCATCGTTTAAAATTTTTTCCATCAGTTTACATTTAATTGATTTTGATTATAAAGAGGTAGATTGGATGCCGTACCTCTTTGTATTTCATGTTATTTTAAAACTAATCTGACCCCATCCAATCCTCTTATTCGTTAACCTTACCATGTTTTGTATAGTGTGTTAGGACCGTCATATCTGGTCTTATTTTGGATTAGTCCAGTAGTCTATCACAAAAACTTTTTCTAAATAGGGTTGCAGGCTAGCTACAAACGCTTGGTGATTTGGATGTGGGGTATATATGCTGTCTCTATCACTTTCAGATTCAAACGTTACCATATAACAATGGGTAAAATCTTGATGAAAATTTTCTGGACTATCATTTATTCCCCATTCAAAATCCTGTATTTCAGGAATTGATTTGGGCAAAGCGTTAAAAGATTGATTTAACTTCTCAACTTCCTCCGCAGGGGCATCATCCTTAAATTTAAATAGAACAACATGCCTTAAAAGTTTGTTTTGTTTCTCCATATCTTGTTTCATTGTTACTTCTTTTTTGTTGTTTTTTTCTTCTTCTTTTACTTCTTGCTTACAAGCCGTACTTACTATGCTACATATTAGTACGGTTGGAATCAACGCTTTTTGGATAAAATTCATAGTTATAATTTTTAATTTATATGTTTTAAGTGTACTAGTTCATTTTTATATCATGATATTATTTGAACCGTAATTATGTCTTGGATGTTATAATTTTAGTCTACATTGACTATACTCCTGTACAACCATCATATATCATCCCCCCATCCCTAATGGGCTAAAAATGTACCAAATAATCAATACCAAAACAATCAATACCACGGTTAAAATTACGTCGGTGGTCCATTTAAAAGATGCCCCTTTTTTCTTTTGAAAAGTTACAGCCTCCAATGATAGGGCGGATTGTGGAGTCCCCAGCTTGCTAATAATCATCAATTCAGCAGAACAAAAAAGAAAAAGGAACAAGGCAAAGTGTAAGAAATTAATCCCTAGAAAATAACTCAAGGTACTATCATCAGTTAGTAGTAATGAACCCTCATTGACCATGAATTCTGCCACCAAACGAAACATTCCTATTACAAAACCGGTCCATAGGGTAACAATTGCGGCACGGGCATTTATCCATTTATAAAAAAGGCCTAGCAGAAAAACAGCGGCTATAGGCGGGGCGATATAAGCTTGAATACTTTGTAGATAGTGAAATATACCCCCGCCCATTAGTGCGTTCATAAAAGGTATCCAGCCCAAACTAAGCAAGACCAGCACTATTGTGGCAATCCTACCAAATCTAACAAGGTCTTTTTCAGAGGCCTCAGGTTTGAACTTCTGATAAAAGTCGATGGTCAGCAAAGTGGAACTGGAATTAAATGCGGATGAGAGTGAACTCATCAAAGCAGCCAAAAGTCCAGCAATAGCTAATCCCTTTAATCCGGTTGGTAAAAATTCTGTAATCAATGTGGGAAGGGCTTGGTCTGCATTCTCCATAGAGAAACTTATCATGCCTTTTTGCATAAGTGCATAGGCAATAACACCTGGTAGAAAAAAGAGAAATACAGGTAGTAGTTTAAGGTATCCCGCAAACAAAGCTCCTTTTCGAGCATTGCTAACATCCTTTGCAGATAAGGCACGTTGTACGATGAACTGATCGGTACACCAATACCAAACTCCCAAGATAGGTGCGCCGAACAACATCCCTGTCCATGGATATTCCGTATCATCGGTAGATCGCCAAAGATTAAAAAATTGATCTACAGGTGGATTACCCGTTGTGTTTGCCGCCATGTCAATGGTGCGTATCATTTCATTCCAGCCGCCCAATTCGTACAATCCGAAAAACACCACCCCCATAGTGCCCAGTATTAATATAAAGGCTTGCACCATATCGGTATAAATAACAGCTTTTAGTCCCCCTAGAACCGTATAAAACCCCGTGGCCACCACTGTAATAATTGCACCGGTCCAAAACGGAATGCCCAGTACTTCGAAGACCAACGCCCCAGCAAAGATGATAAGCGAAATTTTGGTGATGATATATGCCAAAACGGAAATAACGGATAAATAGTTACGACAGGCTTTTGAATAACGTTTTTCCAAAAATTCAGGCATTGTGTACACCCCTGTGCGTAAATAAAATGGGACGAAAACCCAACCGAAAAGGATTAACACCAAGGCAGCCAGGATCTCAAAATTCGCCATAGGCATGCTTGCCCGTGCCCCTGCACCGGACACTCCTAGAATGATTTCCGAACCAATATTAGATGCAAACAAAGAAGCCCCTATGACCAACCAGCCTTGGTTTTTGCCTGCCAAAAAATAATCGACAGACGAAAAGGCTGCATTCTTTTTCCCCTTTGATGCCCATTGGGCAATCCAAAGAATGATGCCAAAATATAATACGATGATCGCGATATCTAGAAATTCCATTTTTAAAGTTTTGCTCGGTTTAGTTATTTTTAATTTTAGTGTACGCTAAAAATGGGGCTACCATACCGGGGGCCCACTTGCAAAAGTGTTTTACCATCAATTACCAATCTTTCAATCCCAATAATTTCTCCCCGAGATTCGATAATTCTGCTCTTTCATATTTTGTCTGCTCCCAGTTTCGTGGATCCCCAGGAAAGGCATAGCCTTCAGGGGACTCCCTGTTCTCCCAAGAATCAGTCCTCCAACTCCTCAATGCTTTATCATCCTCCTGTGCTGGCATCATTGAAATATACTGCGCTATTCGAACTTGATTTTCGGAGGTATTTGGGCGAATGCCGTGGGGTTGTGAACTATTAAAGATTAAGAGATCTCCTGCCTCCATGGCAACTTTTACCAATTTATCCTCCAAGCCGGCTACATCTGGTTTAAAATGATCTCTGTCTTCCGGTTGTGTCAATTTCCATGTATCATAATTTCTGTATAACCACGGAATACATTGAAAACCTCCCATATCTTTATCGGTTTGATCAGCCAAAGCCAATACCCCTTGTACATTCTGAGGTTTTGTTTCAGGATCGTAATCCCAATGAATGAACCCTTTGTACTCATGGCCGGGGCGCATAGGGAAATTCAAATTAGCTCGGTCTATGGTTACCCATAATTTTTCGGTTCCCCAAATATCGGTGAAAGCGTCATAGACCCGTTGGCTTTGCCGGTTGTTCCATAAATGTTGGTTGTTATAGACCTCTACCATTCCTGTCCCTGCCAATTCCTTCATTTTTATTTCGGCTCGGGCCGTGGTGTACCACGTTTCCTTGTCGTTGGAGTCTTTTTCATCAAATTCCCAAAGAAATGCTGCCGTTTTTTTCGCTTGTTCTGGAGATACTGCATTTTTAACGACCACATAGCCGTTCTCTTTCCAAAACTTCCATTGCTCTAAGGTCAAGACCTTAAGTGAATCGACAGTTGCCTCGTTTCGTAGTTGCGCTTTACTGCTTTTCGCAGTAGAAGGGTTACCCGGAATTTCTTTGTGCTTGTTGCCAGGAACCATTGTTTGTGCTTTATTTTTCATGTTTTAAGAATTTTAATTCACTATCGTGTAGTGTTCTTTTATTTAGAAATGGTTTCACCCTATTGATATTTATCTCAATTCGTAAATGCCACTTGATTGTTCTCACTATGGGTTTCGTTTAAGAGTATAGCTTTAAAAACTGGGCGAAACCGCTCTGATTGTACTACAAGTTTAATTTTATCGCTTTGGAACTGTACTAAACCCTTTCCCTTAAAGTTGTTTTTAAGACAAGCATTGGCACATTTACAAGGTCCCTTTTTTTGTATTAAACTATTTGATATTAAGCACATTATGTTTTATTTTACGGGATGCACACCTTTTATTTATTCCTGTCAGGTGTTGAGTTGAAGCTAAATACATGACTCTAATAAATCTTCGAGACAAAGATGAGTAGGATCTCTTTGTGAAAGTTTACCGCAGTTAACCAAAACTTGTACTAAATTGATTTCTCATGTTGTTGTAAGTAGATCTAATGTATATTCTTATACCTTAGTATTATGAAAGTTCAGCTAGAAACCATCACCAACAAAGTAAATAGATCGTTCAGCATCATGTTCGACCCAAGGTTAAATGATTTGTTCTTTTGGCATTTTCATCCAGAGTATGAACTGGTCTATATAGAGGGTGCTAACGGTACCCGACATGTAGGCAATCATATTTCAAACTACCAAGGGAGTGATCTGGTATTAATAGGATCGAACATTCCTCATTTAAATTTTGACTATGGGGTTAAAACGGGTTATAGAAAAGTAGTGGTTCATTTGAAGAAAGAGTTGGTAGAGACCAACTTTCACGAAACTCCAGAATTAGTATCAATCAATACCATGTTCCAAAAATCAAAGCATGGCCTAGTCTTTAAGGGAAAACTAAAAAAAGAATTGGGAGATAAATTATTTGCATTAGAAGGCTTAGCGCCCATAGAACAGTACCTTAAACTGCTTGAAATATTACGTGAGCTATCTAATTCAGAGAAAACTGAGCTTTTACACAATCGGCCTTACGACAATCAGGTTAGCGATAAAGATCAGAAAAGAATCAGTGCGATTTTCGGACATATCGATAACAATTATCAGCATAAAATAAAACTTCAAGATATGGCTGTTCTCAGCCATATGACCAAAGAAGCGTTCTGCCGTTACTTTAAAAAAAGGACAAAATACACGTTTACCGAATTCTTGAACCGGTACCGTATCAGCCAATCAAAACGAGATTTAATGACGGGCAAGAGTGTGAGCGATGCCTGTTATGGTTCGGGCTTTGAAAGCTTGTCGTATTTCAATCGTATTTTTAAGAGGATTACCAATGAAAATCCGCGTGAGTTCCGTAAAAAGTATGTTTAAGAATCAATAGCGTCCTAAACGATTAAAAAAGAGAAAGGGAATTCTGTTCCTCAAAGTTACCTTTGTGGTGCACTCAAAACCACACCTTTCTCTTATGTTAAATATAACCTTGTTTTCCCAAATCAT
>NZ_VAUW01000005.1 GCF_005771495.1 Maribacter sp. ACAM166 | reverse complement strand
TCCCTCCATCCTCTAAGGTCAGGGTCAGTACATCCGTCGTATCATCAAGGCTGAATGTCGTAATCGTTTGATCGTCCGTATTGTCCAAGAAGGTAGACAGGTTTACTGTTCCACCATCCTCTAAGGTCAATATGTTGCCTGCTGCCAAACTCAACCCCTGGTCGTCCGTACCCGCTGCCGCCAATACCGTAGTGAAGTCCACCGTTTGTGTCCCTCCATCTTCTAAGGTCAGGGTCAGTACATCCGTCGTATCATCAAGGCTGAATGTCGTAATCGTTTGATCGTCCGTATTATCCAAGAAGGTAGACAGGTTTACTGTTCCACCATCCTCTAAGGTCAATATGTTGCCTGTTGCCAAACTCAACCCCTGGTCGTCCGTGCTGCCAACAGCCAATTCAGCCAATGCGCCCTCAACTTCAATTGATGTAAAGTTGCCCGCTGCATCTGCAATACTTACTTCAGTAGCTGTTTGATCATCCGTACCCGCTGCCGCCAATACCGTAGTGAAGTCCACCGTTTGTGTCCCTCCATCTTCTAAGGTCAGGGTCAGTACATCCGTCGTATCATCAAGGCTGAATGTCGTGATCGTTTGATCGTCCGTATTATCCAAGAAGGTAGACAGGTTTACTGTTCCACCATCCTCTAAGGTCAATATGTTACCTGCAGCCAAGCTCAACCCCTGGTCGTCCGTGCTACCAACAGCTAATTCAGCCAATGCGCCCTCAACTTCAATTGATGTAAAGTTGCCTGCTGCATCTGCAATACTTACTTCTATAGCTGTTTGATCGTCGGTATTAACTTCGACCGCGATATCCGCCAACGCAACTGTTACTGTTGCGCCTGAACTATCCGTAATCGCCAAGTCTGTTCCTACCACTGCAAATGTGGCATTCGTAGTGTTTGTGTCTGTTACTGCTGCTATGTCCGCTAAAGCTAAAGTAACGGTATTGTTTTCACTATCAGTGATGATAAGATTGGTTCCGTCTTCCGTTAAGCTTGCGTTGGTCGTATTGGTGTCTGTTGCTGCTGCGATATCCGCCAACGCAACGGTTACTGTATTGTTCTCACTATCGGTGATTACTAGGTCTGTCCCTACTACCGCAAATGTGGCATTTATGGTGTTCGTGTCCGTTGCCGCTGCTATGTCAGCTAAAGCTAAAGTAACGGTATTGTTTTCACTATCAGTGATGATAAGATTAGTTCCGTCTTCCGTTAAGCTTGCGTTGGTCGTATTGGTGTCGATAAACGTATCACTTAAACTGCTTAAATCAACACTACTAGTTCCTCCATCTTCAATAGTTAGTGTCAATTGGTTTGTTACGCCGTCAAAACTAAATGTTTGAATTTGTTGATCACTACTAGAAGTTAATTCCCAAGAACCCCCATCCCAATAGAATATGGTACCTAAGGTTGTATTCACATATAGATCCCCCATATCAGCACCAGCAGGTGTTAAAGCTCCAGGAGATGATACATCCGTCCCTTGGAGTACTTCACAATTACACTGATCTTCTAAGGTGACTGTGGTTTGTGCTATTGAGATGCCTGACAACATTAAAGCAAAGATTACCATTAAGGATTTAATGGTATTACCTAGGGTTGTAGTAGTTTGACTCTTCATACATTTCATATTCAATTCAACCTTCAAAAATTCGTTGTTCATATAGGTTATTCAAGTTGTAGATTCCAGTTAATCCAATCATTTTAAGAAAATGAATCAACTGTAATCAAGACCCACAAATATTAATTATATCTAGTGCTCCTTAAAATAAATGTTGTGTAGACGGGTAATTGCATAGTATATGTAAGAAAAAATGAGGTAAGGGTTTTAATTTCGGCTTTCCTAGTGGTGATGGTTCATCGAAAAAACACAGCTATAGTCACACATATCAGATGTGTGACTTATTAATTTTTTAAAATACAGTGAAACGAATTAACGTATTATAAACTTCAAAATTTCACACTTTGAAGAAGCCTTTTAAAGCCTAAATTCATCCTATGAATATGAAGTTAACAGATTGGAGAATTAGGATAAATTTTGATTTTAAAATCTGTTTTAGAAATAGTAAATAAAAAAATTAATTAGTTTTCACCCTATACGTTATGCGCCAATTTGTGATGACGGTATAGGCCTTAATTTCAATCATAGGTGAAAACTCAGAAGTTGAGTTTGATCTAGTCCCTGTTGTAGTTATTTGATTTCCTATAACCGTACCAGGTGGTAAAGGAAACTCGAACTTGTACCTATTGGTATTGTCTGTATTGCCATCTACATCGGTATAGGGAGAAGATGAACTATCTTGATCACTAGCGCTACCTTCTACAGCAGATCCAATATATATTTGACCTTCGCCATAGTCTTGTGTCAAACCTAATTTATTATCTCCTAAAGTTGATGTACCTTCATTAATATCGGTAAAGAATACTTCTACAGTTATTCCTGGTGCTGCCCATCCGTTTACCACCAAAGTATTACCTGCTACATATGCTCCTGAAACCACAGGGAAATTCTCTAAACCATTAGGTCCGGAATCACCATCTGCAAGGTCGTTTATCGTAACACCATCATCATTTAAATCAATACCCAAAGCATCACCGGCCGTACCATTTGCATAAATGGAATTCTGACTGATTCGATTAGAAATACCGCCAATGATACTTATACCGGCTCCTCCATTCGAATAAATTTTATTATTTGCTATTTCAGAACCATCCCCTGCTAGTTTAATAGCCATTTGTTGCGGGCTACCACTACAATCACCTCCATCTTGACCTGATGTGGTAATCGAATTTTCTGAGATTATGACACCACCTGAGCTAGTTTCCCCGTCAATTGCAGTCGAGGCAGATGTCTGTATTAAATTCTGTAAAACCTGAATACCTGTACCTCCAGTAAGTAAGATTGCATCATCACATGCGGCAATACCATTATTTGCTAGGTGGTTATTCTGAATTATATTGGAGGAACCTCCATCTATCGAAATTGCATAATCCCCAGCATTAGCGATATAATTACCGTCTATATTTATATCTCCTCCTACATTCTCTATTCCAATATTTAAATCATTGCCTGTAATACCAGTCGCATCGAGACCAATTATATTTCGATTTACAGATACTGAACCTGCGTCGACCCGAATTCCAGAATTATTAGCGGCAAAAATAGATAGATTTCTTATACCCACATTGTTTGCTTCTGTTCTAAAAACATCGCCAGCAACACTATGTACTTGTATCTCGGGCCTATTGTAATTTGGCAACATAATGTTTGAAACGCCAACGGTACTTCCACCAGAACCTAAAACTCCTGTATTGGTATCTCCAGAATAGGCTGTTTGGGTTCGCCCATCAATTATTGTCTTGTCTCCTATAATTATTGATAGAGGATTTCCGATGGACATTAAAATATCAAAATAGCCATTTGCAAAATTTGCATCAGCCGTTCTTCCAAAAGTATCGCTTGTAGGCGGAATCATAAAAATAGAAATATCTTCACCTGCAACTGGGTCGAACAAACTGTTAGCTTCCACATCTAATCCTGTCTCATCTAAATTATTAGAATTAAGAATAAACTGTTCTAAAGACCCTTGCCCATTTTTATTTGTATTAACAATAGTATTGAAATTAAAGCCAAAATCGACTCCTGTAACCCCATTGCTTGCAACACTTGCCGAGGATACAGATTGTGCATTGGTCAAAATCCCCAACGCGGCATCTAAGGTGGCAGAAGGGTCTGCACCTCCTACTTCTGTGGTAACCTCTGTTATTGCAGTGGCATCGCCAAAACTCCTGAATGTTTGTACAGGGAAACAATCATTACAATTCAACCCTCCTCCTCGTGTCGAACTTACTGTTGAATTCACTACTTTAATTAGATAGTCGCCATCTTGCATACCACCAAAGGAATAATCACCATTTACATCGGTTATTTTTCTCTCAACGAAAGTACCATTCGACTCAAATAACTCAACGGTTGCACCTGAGACTCCAACTCCTAATGATACTACATTATTTCTGCCATTTCCACCAGGATAATTAATATCTTCAAAAACAGATCCCGCAATTAAATTGGAAGGCACTTTAAGGACCACAGCCATATTTATTACAAAATCTTGACCCATGTCAACATTTGCAGTTATTTGAGTGTCACCAGGTGTAATAAAATTGGATATATCATACGTATCTAAATCGACACCATATATATTTTGTGTATTATAAACCGGTGCTATGGTGTTGTCATAAATTGTGGAATTGTATGCATTATTACCTGGATTACCCCCATCTCCAGTCAAATTGAAGGTTATTCCACCTTGATTTGTTATTGAAAGAGCTTCAGGATTAGTACCTGTATTACCATCTAAAGTATCATCCCCTTCCCAAGAAAGAAATGTAGCTTTTGCACCAGATCCCGCAATCGCATAGAAAGAATCTAGAGTAAATGAAGTACCTTCATTGCTAAGGCCATCAAATCCTTGATATAAGTTTATATTCACCGCGGACAAGTTTGGGTCTTCATAAAATACAATTAATGACCACCCTCCTAATACCGTAGCTGAATTGCAATATGGGTTATTTGTGTCTATACTTAGACCAGAAAAATCAAAAACATTGGTGGAGATATTTGCAACACCCTGAACCAAATTGGTAACATCACTCACATAGCCATAAAAATTACGATTAGTCAGCGTGGATTGGTATACAAAGCTTGCATTTACCGTTTGCCCTTCGAAAATGACTTGTTCATCTCGATTAAAACTAGAATGCACCCAATAAAGATAAGCAGCTGCAACTGTTCCGGTATTGGGAATTGGCGATGTCAACGTATTGGATGAACTCGTTGTTATAGCACAAGCATTGCCATCATTACTCTCGGTTCTTAAAGTACCACCTGTAGAGGTATAATCGAATTCACCGTCAAATTCTTTAATTAAGGTTAATGGATCATTGGCTAAGATTTGGGAATTGATGGTTCCTATACCCGTATCGTCAAAATTGACTTGAGCATCTGGCGCATTAACTCCCGTAAATTCCACAAAGAAATTTTCAGCTGATTCTGGAATACCATCATTGGAGATGGGTACAGATATAGTACGTTGATTTCCAATTGCTCCACTAAAGGTTAATGTACTAGTTGTCGCAGTATAATCGCTACCAGCCAATGCCGATCCGTTTGTGGTTGTATAATTAACATTGAACTGAGTATTTACAAAACCTGTAATAGGTACCGTTCTACCATGTCTTGCACGTGTAGAGGTAACAGTAAAAACAGCTATACCGGCGTCCTCATCAACAGAAACGTCGTCAATAACTATGCGTGGCCCTTCTTGATAACATTTTATATCAGCCTGAAAGCCTGCTCCATTTACATTATTATCAGAAGTAAACCGAAAGGTTAAGCAACCAGACCCACCCGCAGAGGCGGTTATGGTAGTAGGCACATTATTATTATCATATTGTCCAATTAATGCAGCTCCAGTAGAATTCCCATCATAGATATATAAAAAGTCGAAACCAGCCTCAACATCAAAACTGGTAAAATCAACGGTTACATAATCTGTACCCATTTTAGGACATAAGGTATGGGTGATATTTTGATTGTTACCGTAATTGTTCAATCCTCCCGGATCTAAAAATACCGTTCCACATTCATTGCTATTACTTCCGTTGGTCATGATTATTGAATCATCATCTATAACCGTTCCAGTAGCTGTATCTGAAATATCGGCACTCAAATTAGACGTACTTGTCATTTGAATATTAAAAGTCTCCACGTTTTCTAAAGCAACATCATCTAAAATTGGGACCGTAATCGTTTCTGTATCCCCAACGTTACCATTAAAGGTCATCGTTCCTGTTATTGCAGTATAATCAGACCCTGAAGTCGCTGTGTCATCAACAGTTTGATAATCGACCGTAAATGAACTTCCCGAGGCAGAACCTCCTGAAGTAGCAGTAAAAATTGCACTACCTGCATCTTCAGTAATTGTTATATCATTAATGGTTATTGTTGGACCGAACGTAGCTGAAAATTGAACATTATCTACGAAAATCTCGTCCTTTTTATCCCATTTATCACTTGTACTAGCAAAATACACTCCTGGATTGGACGCTATCTCTGCGGCTGAAAGTGTATAAGAGACGGTTCCTGTATTATTCGAATTTAAATCTTGTATTAAGTTAAAATTATTATTAGAAAAATTGTAGATGTAAACGCCCAAAGATTGATTCCCCCGGTTGTTCGCGTCATAATTCATCGTAAAAACTACTGAAGATGCGCCAGCTAAGTTTACCCGCCGCCCTATACTTTCTCCTTTAAGTTTTTTGAACCTAAGTTTATTTGAGTTAATATCAACTTTACCTCCTGAAGGTGAGTTATCATCGTCATATTCAACCCAGTTACCATTAAAATTCTGAGTACCATTATTATTGGAATAGGAAACATTATTGAATCTATCCAAGTAGGTATCCTGACTATATATTAAAGTAGAAATCAGAATTAAGAAGAGAGAAGTAAATTTGTATTTTAAATTCATATGTATTAAGCCAATGATTTATGCGATCTATATCAAAATGATACAAATCGCATAAATCATTGGCTAAAATAAACATACAGATGTGCTAGCCCTAAAAAATGTTGTGAACCTATATCTTATGAGCTATAAAAGAAGGTATTCCTATGGTGTAACTCATTAAAAAAAATTAGACCGTTTTAAAAATTAAATGATTTGGTCGATTAACCCCTTTTAGATAATGGCTTTATATTTCAGGAATTTTATATAGATTTAAAACTTTTTCACTCTATAAGTAATTTTTCGATTGGTTATTACTGTTTCTACCTCAACTGTTAGTAAAGCCGAAACCGAAGTTGTAGCCGGACAACTAGCTCCTGATTTGAAACCCGAAACCCGAAACCGATAGCCATTTTTAGTTACATCTGATATATTTACGGTCAATGCCGCTGATTGTGTTCCCGCATACTCTGTCCCATTTAGGATATTATTAAAGATTGTTCCTCCATCTGTACTGACCTGCCATTGATAGGTATCGGCATTTGTCCAGTTCGAAGTGAATGATGCTTGACTACCAGAAATGACGACTTGATCTGTTGGCTGGGTATTCACAACAATAGATTGAATTGATATTGTTTGTGTAACATCTATTGAATTACCACTTTCATCAGCTACTCGATAGGTCCTGGTAATAATCTCAGGATCAGACCCTCCATCTGAAATATCGTTTATAAAGGTAACTGTTGGATTTGTAGTACAATTATCTGCTTCATCTGTTATAACACTTACACTTGGTGTTGGCACATCTGAACTACAAAAAACTGAAATTGGAGGTGGATTACTGGCGGTAGGACTAACACTATCAACCCAAATTCTAGTCACTGCAGAAACTTGAGGTGGGGCTGGATCTCCTGTTGTACCACCATATTCGACAAGATACCCTTTTGGTTGATAATTACCACTTCCGGAGCCTGTATTTGACAAATCGTTCCAAGAACCATCAAAACCAGTTCCTGGTGCATTAATATGTGCATAATTTTCACCTCCTGAATTGTTTGGTTCTCCATTATTCCAGTTGGCATAATTATAAGGAGCTGTTACACTACCTGTAGCATTACCACTCCAAAATTGCGTACCGGCTTCTGGGCCTGTTACCCAACGCCATTGACCTTCTACTGCGGCATCACTCGCTCCTATCCAACCTGCTCCACTTGATTGTTTCCCTAATAAAGCTGACTCTTCAGCAACGGTTAAGGTTGCTAAATATCCTTGAAGTCCATAAAAAGTTCTAAGTGCTGCTGCATCTCTTGCTGCCGTCCAAGTAATTCCCAAAGCTGGAATATATTCGTAATAATGCTGAGTAGCCTGTAAATAATTGGCTTCGTTTAAAACAATAGAAATTTCTTTCAAAGTTCCCCCAATAGGCGTTGCTGATGATTGAAATACCACCGCCAAAATAGCAGCTTCAAACGATGCTAAACTCGCTGGACCTACAAGACTTAGTTTTCCTTCAGAAACATCCCATGAGGCTGTTATTTCAGAATGAGACCCTGTCAAAACCAATTCATCACCTGTATTGTCATAATTTGTAGATATTTGAATATAAACCGCCGCAATATTAGTATCATCTGGATCTGTTATCGTTACAGATTCAACAATTGGGACTGTTGTTCCTGGACAATAAGATTGATCGCCTGTAGCTGTTATGGTAGGTGGCTCATTCAAAGAATCATCAATAGCATCTCTATAATCTACATCACCTCCCGTACTGGCATCATTATCCGAATCGGGTAATGTGATAGAACCTCCATTGGCATTTAATGGATTATCTATGGTACCCCCTGGGTCAGCATACCCATTGGTTGTATCAATAGTATTATCTAATCCGTCACTATCTGAGTCAGAACCTGATAGGGTTATTTCTGCTTCAACTGTATCATTTGATCCTTCGTTATCACTATTGGTATCTAAAAAATCTGGTGTTCCATCACCATCTGTATCTACAGAAATCAAACCATTTGTACCATAGGCATTATCCAAGCCATCATTGTTGGCATCTGCGCCTGTTGGCGCTAAATAGCCAGCAGTAGTTTGCGCTTCGACATGATCAGGAATACCATCGCCGTCACTGTCTAAATCTAACGAGTTAATCAACCCATCGCCATCAATATCACAACCCATATTGGTTGATAAAATAGAAAAAGGTAAGTTTTGTTTACTTATTGAAGGTCCCTGATATTGAACCTGAAGCGATTGTCCACCGGCATTTTCAAAAAAGAGAACTTGGATGGAATGTATTCCCGAAGTAAGGGTTACTGTACCAGAGCGTTCTCGATTACCATGATTCCCATCATTATCTACAATTTGTGCTCCATCAATATACAGTTTTGAACCATCATCTGAACTCGTATAAAAAGTATAGCTTCCAGAATTACTTATGTTTATAGAACCACTATACCGTATCGCAAAAGAATCCGTATCTCCAGGATCTACAGAATTTTGGAGCGTACTTACATTAAACGTATTTATCACTCCTGTCGAAAGAGCACCAGTTGTTGGTATATTATCAACAGTTGACCCTGAAGGTACTAAGTCATAAAACTCATAGGATAAAGCATTTGTTGTTGCCGTACAAGAACCGTCTTCAACAGTATCAAGAATACCATCATTATCATCATCACTATCACAAACATCACCTACACCATCACCATCGGTATTCAGTTGACTTGGGTTTGATGTGGATGAGCAATTATCAGTAATATCATTGATTCCATCACCATCAGTATCTGAAATAATTGTGAAGTTTACATCATCAATAAAAACAGTATTACTATTATCCCAATCGCTATCACTACTATTGAATGCTAATCCACTATTCGAAGAAATAAAACTAGTAGGAAGTGATAAAGTAAAAGTATCACTTCCTCCATTTATTGATGATATATATTGAAATGATCCGCTAGAATCTCTTAACCAGAGGTTAAGACTTGTACCATTTATATTTATTGCATTATATTGAAAAGTCAACGTAACTTGTGAAAACCCAGAAAGATCAATTAATCTATAGATGTATCTATCCTCATCTAAATTAGAAAATCGCAATTGATTTGAATTAATTCGAATTCTACCACCATTTGGATTATTATTATCATTTACTTCAATCCAACTTGTTGGCCATGTTTCACTTCCGTTACTATTTGAGTAAGAAACAGAATTGAAGTTATCTAAATAGGTTTCTTGCCCGTTGAGCATCGAAGAAAAAAAAATTAAGCCAAAAAGAATAAGTAGGTGTCTATAAACCATAAAATATTTCTGATGCCGATAGAATTTTGAAAATATAATCCTAATCCGTCACGTGCTAAAATATCTATAGTGGTTAACTATACCTAAATTTTGTTGTGAAGTAGCTATATTACATTGTAAAAACATAGGTAAACAACAAATATGATTACCGGCATCTAGAGCTCAAAGACTTAACACTTTTACTTGAAGAAAAATAGAGCTCCTAAGAACTATTCTAAAATGATAAATTCTGATCGCCTGTTAACATCGTGTTTTACAGCGGTACATTTAATACCATCAAAACAATCATTCAACAATTTGGTTTCCCCAAAACCTTCACTTAAAAGTCGATCTGAAGAAATACCATTTTTAATCATATAATTTATGGTAGACTCAGCCCTTTTTTGGGAAAGCCAAAGATTATAGGCTGCCGGCCCTCTACTATCCGTATGAGAATTTACCTTTAATTTAAGACTTGGATATTTTTCCATTGCAGCGATTACCTTTTCAATTTCCACCTTAGAATCCTTTCTGATATTATATTTGTCGAAGTCGAAATAAATGGTACTTAATTGAAGTAATTTAGCTAAGTCATCTCCAAAACCTGCGGTAATGCGATCCCTTTCTAAGTAAAAATCGATGATTTTAGGTTTACCATCAGAAATACCTATGTACTCCTCAAAAGGAATATAACCTTGCATCAATGCCCTCACAAAATTTCCTTGATTACAGTCCAACTCTAAGCTATATTCACCTTCAGAATCTGTTATTGTAGTTGAAAGTTCCTCGTTACTCTCATCAATTACCTTTATAGTTGCTCCAACCAAAACTTCATTGGTTATCTTATCTCTAACGGTACCGGTAACTTTTTGGATACAGTCAAATACCAGCGGCCTTGTCTCTGTAAAACTGTAGATATCATCTGCACCTAGGCCTCCTTTTCGGTTTGAAGCCACATACCCTGTTCTTAGATTTTCATTAAAAATAAAAGTAAAATCGTCGCTATTACTATTTACTGGTTTTCCAATATTTAGTATTTCACCTGTGAAGTCCTGTCTTTTTATTTTTGTTGCAAAAACATCTAGTCCGCCAAGTCCGGGATGACCATCAGAAGAAAAATATAAAATCTCTTCATTAGTAATATAAGGAAAAGTTTCCCGTGCTTCTGTATTGATATTTGACCCTAAATTTTGTGGCGAGCCAAATGTTCTGTCTTGGTTTATGACAACCATATATAAATCTGATTCACCTACTGAACCAGGCATATCTGACACAAAATACAACCTTTTCTCATCGGGACTTAATGCAGGGTTTGCTGCGGAATAGGAATCGCTATTAAATGGAAGTTCTTCCACCTCTCCCCATATACCATATTCTATTAACTTTGCCCTAAATATTTTTAAACGAATAATTCCTTTATCGTCTTTTATAAATTTCCCCTTAACAAAGTTATTCCTTGTGAAATATAAGGTTTGACCATCTTTTGTTACAACAGATGTAGACTCATGTAAACGTGTATTTACATTATCATTTAATTTCTTCACTCGATTTAATGCCGAACTATCTGCATTTACCTCATATAAATCTAAAAAGTCCTTAGCGTTCCACGTATGACGATACCGTGCAAAATTACCGGTATCCCTATCCGAGGAAAAAATAAGTCCTTCTTTATAAAACGAAGGGGCAAAATCAGAATATGGTGAATTAAATTCGAATGGCCCAAGATTATACCTACCTGAATTTTCCTTGATTTTCGCCATATAATCGCGGTCTTCATTAAAAGCAGTAGCACGTGCATCACCTTTGGTAATTTCTAAAAATTTAGTCATTATAGCACTTGAGGTATCGTAATCGCCCAATGTTTTTAATGTCTGGGCATATTTGAAATAGTCTTCGGCAGTGACTTGACTAGAAAAATCTGTTACTAGTTTTTTGTACGTATTGGCAGCATCTTTATACTCTGCATTGTAGTAATAGGAGTTTCCTAATTTTCTTAATAAATCTGCAGATACATATCCCTTATCCAATACCTTCTTATAAATATCGATTGCCGGACTAAATGAATATGATTCAAATTTTTCGTTCCCTTTTTCTATTAACCGCTCTTGAGCTTCGGCTAGTCCATGAAATAAAAACAACATTACTAGTATACATTTTACTTTATGTTTCATATATAAAATAGCCATTTAGAAAAAACGAGGTGAAACCAATCTTTGAAAGGACTTAACCAATTCATATCTTAAAAGCACCTCAAATGATCCATCATTAAATTGTGTTCCTCCCAAATCAGTGGTTTCCTTGTCATATGCCAAACCAATCATAAATTGATCAGAAATCTGGAAACCTACCATAGCACTAACTGCTGCATCCCACCTATACGCTGCACCGAAGGTGAACTTATCATTGAACATAAAATTAGCGGACATATCAACCTGTAATGGTGCTCCGCCAACAACTTTAGTCAATAATGCGGGTTTGAATTTTAGATTACCGTTCAAGTCAAATACATATCCAGTGATAAAATAAAAGTTGATTCGTTCTTTTGATAAAAAATTCACACTCCCAGCTTCTTGTTGGGCATTGTCGAAATGTTCTGTTTGTAAAAGGTTTGGCGCAGAAAGACCGGCGTAAAATTGACTAGAATGATAATATATACCTACACCTACATTAGGAGAAAACCTATTTTCAATATTATCTGCATTCACTGGCTCAGCGTCAAAATTACGAAGCTTGTTAAAATCCAGATTCAATAAGTTTCCACCTGCTTTTAACCCGAATGATAATTTACCTTCGGCAGATACGTCAATAGTGTAAGATACAACAGCATCAAAATAGGTCTCCTGTACAACCCCATTTCCTATTTCATCATTAACAATCGAAACACCATACCCCAACTTACTATTTCTAATTGGAGATTGAATATTCAACGTTTGCGTTTTTGGCGCTCCTTCTAACCCAACCCATTGCGATCTATGTAGACCTGTAATGCTAAGTTGACCTCGGGATCCCGCATATGCTGGATTCACACTCATGGTATTAAACATATAT
Organism: Maribacter sp. ACAM166; assembly: GCF_005771495.1. Lineage (GTDB taxonomy): Bacteria > Bacteroidota > Bacteroidia > Flavobacteriales > Flavobacteriaceae > Maribacter. The sequence goes on along the minus strand of NZ_VAUW01000005.1, from coordinate 190,709 downwards.
TGAGTGTATTGAGCATCTTGCTGCGCTACTACAGTTCCACATACAAATAATAAAGTGCCTAGTAGTATTAAAAATTTACTTTTGATATTCATATTTTTCAAACTATTATCTACTTAAATATAGATATTCACTATTCACTATATTCTCTCCATTTATTGTCGTATAATCAAATATATAGAAATATATCCCCGCAGGAAGGTAATCGTCAACGCCTAATGTTGATCTACCTCTCGACCTACCATCAAATACTTTATTTTGATTATTATAATTCTCACCTTCGTAAACAGCTACTCCCCATCTATTAAAGATTCTTAACTTACTGCTACGAATCTTATCTATACCTCTAATAAATAAGAATTCATTTCTACCATCTCCATTTGGCGTAAGCATTTGATTTACTTCAATAACAGACTCTTCTGGTGGTATAGGAGGGTTATCATTCATAATCGTTATACCAACCGTGGCCGTATCACAATTGCCCAAGGTATCACATACCGTGTAATCAAGACTGTCGGTTCCTTCAAATCCCTCATTAGGCATATACCTAACCGTATCGTCGGAAATATCGTTCGGTGTGCCGCCATCATTAATTTCTATGGTTCCATTGAATGGGTCTGTAGTTATTATCGTTCCATCGTCAGGAATACCTAAATCATTATCCAATATGGCTATTTCTACGGCAGTATCCATTGGTGTAGTCGCAACATCATCGACAACATCTAATTCAATAGGCTCACCTACTACAATGGTTATGGTCGCGGTATCACAATTAACCAAGGTATCACATACCGTGTAATCGAGACTGTCGGTTCCTTCAAATCCCTCATTAGGTACGTACCTAACCGTATCGTCGGAAATATCATCCGGTGTTCCACCATCATTAATTTCTATGATTCCATTAGATGGGTAGGTAGTCGTCAAGGTACCATTTGTTGGTATACCTAAATCATTTCCTAAAATAAATATTTCGACTTCGGTATCGATTGGTGTAGACGTAACATCATCAACAACATCTAAATTTCCACTATTTGGATCAAGGTAATCGGGAGTCCCGTCCTCGTCCGTATCATCGTTGGTCGGGTCGCCATCAGTATCGGCGTCCTCATCTGGAGTGTCGATACCGTCGCCGTCATCATCAAGGTCACGGTAGTTAACGTCCTCTGCTCCGTCGGTATCGGGAAGGTCCTGCGCAGGATCATCAATCTCATCGTTCACATCGAAGCCATCATTTACATTAGTGCCCTCATAGCCATCGTCTAGTCCATCACCATCGGTATCAATGCCAGTATAGGTCTGATCAGGGATTCCATCAAAATTAAAATCGTTGCCCTCGTTATTATCGGGAACAAGGTCGTTGTCACTGTCATTGTCGAGATAATCTACATTGTCTGTCCCATCTGTATTTACAGGGATAATACCTATAGGATAAGCACTGTTTACGCCATCATTCGAAGCGTACGTAGCAATATCGTCATCATTGGGCGCTACATAACCTGAAGTGGTTTGTGCCTCAACATTATCGGGGATACCATCATTATCGCTGTCTATGTCAATATGGTCAGGTTTTCCGTCATTGTCCGAATCCTGTGAGTCGGTCAACGGGTCGTTGTCGCCATCGATATTCGGATCTTCTGTCGTATCAAGTAATCCGTCGTTATCATCATCAAGATCAGCACTGTCAGGTACGCCGTCTCCATCGGTATCTGGACCTTCGTCCGGATCAAGGTAATCGGGAGTACCGTCCTCATCCGTATCATCATTGGTAGGATTGCCATCAGTATCAGCATCCTCATCTGGAGTGTCGATACCGTCGCCGTCATCATCAAGGTCACGGTAGTTAACGTCCTCTGTTCCGTCGGTATCGGGAAGGTCCTGCGCAGGATCATCAATCTCATCGTTCACATCGAAGCCATCATTTACATTAGTGCCCTCATAGCCATCGTCTAGTCCATCACCATCGGTATCAATGCCAGTATAGGTCTGATCAGGGATTCCATCAAAATTAAAATCGTTGCCCTCGTTATTATCGGGAACAAGGTCGTTGTCACTATCATTGTCGAGATAATCTACATTGTCTGTCCCGTCTGTATTCATAGGCGTAAGACCTATAACATCACCCTTTTCATAAGAATCGTCGAGTCCATTACCATTTTCATCAACACTAGAAGGAGAAATATATTCAAAAGTTGATTGTGACTCAATATTATCAGGAATACCATCATTGTCACTATCAATATCTAACCTATCAGGGTATCCATCATTATCAGAATCAATATCATTCCTAAAGGTTACGGATATAGGATCTTTGAAATTTTCTAAGCATGAAAACTGAATTCCAGATTGTCTAACAACTGTTTTAAAGTTATTATTAGTCCCAGTTTGCACCCCAAAGCGAAAGACAAAAGTGGAAATATCGATAAATGCAACAACCACGTTAACTGTTGGATTCAAATTAGAAATTCCTGGATATTCTTTGGAGCCACCATTTACTAAAAAACCACCGGAAGTGTTATTCACCAATACTTCTGTTGAGCTTTCCACGGTGTAACGTATTGGAGTATCAAATCTATTAAATTCTTGATAATTGGAATTACCATCGATATCTATGAAATCTGCAATTAATTCATTGAAAATAATTGGAATCCTGGTGTTTTTTTCAACCAAGGAAATTCTCATATCAACATAAGGCCGACGCTCCATATCCGTAAATTCAAATTGAATTTCTGGTTTGAAAAATTGTGAATCAACACTATTTTGATCTAAAACATGAATTCTACTATTGACACTTTTTTCAATAGTCACTAATGCATCAGTATCCTCAAAAACATTGGATATTCTATATACCGAACCTTCAGCATATAATTCCCCAAATTCTAGAATTGGTTTAGAACTGAAATTAAGTTCAGGAACTTGTGAACAATCATAATGATTACCGAAGCTACTCGCCTCAGATTGATCTAATATTCCATCATTATCCGAATCTACATCAACGAAATCAAAAACTCCATCATTATCCGAGTCTATGGGCGTAAGACCCTCTCCGCTTCCTGGGCTAGACTCAAAAATATCATCCAGTCCATTTTTATCGAAATCTATCCCACTCAATTTTATGGAAGAAGGTAAATACTGAGCTTCATAATTGTCCAACAAACCATCATTATCTGAATCAATGTCCAGACTATTAATATAGCCATCATTATCATCGTCATATTTACCGTCAATGGCATCTATTATTCCATCATTGTCATCATCAATATCAATAGTATCTATAATTCCATCTCCATCACTATCTATGTTTAGATACTGTTTCAGTTCCCATGTTTCTGCAGTTTTGTCGAAAGATGAAAAAAGTAAAATAGAAGTAAAAAGAATTATATACCTACTATTAATGAAGGTTATATACTTTCTAAAATTAAATTTATTCATAAGTGTTTAGTCTTTTACTAATCACCATGACAATGTAGGCTATTGTTCTGTTAAGAAAGTGGGGCTCACTTAAATAAAACTACACGAAGATATATTATAAATTATTTAACTCAAATTGTATTTTCGATAAACTACCAATTCAAAAGACAAATTACGTTCTTATTTTGTAAAACAGTTTTTACCAATTATTGCAATCTATTTGTTTTACGTTAGTACTGAACAAAAGGGTCTATAAAATACAAACACAACCCAAATATCGAAATCCAACACTTAATCTTTAAATTTTGTTGATTTAAAGATTAAGTGTTGGATTCATTTTATATTACTTTTACACAAATATTTCACATGACTTTTAAGCAAGAAATAGAGCGAAGAAGAACCTTTGGTATAATTTCTCACCCGGATGCCGGAAAGACCACTTTGACGGAAAAATTATTACTTTTCGGAGGCGCCATTCAAGAAGCGGGAGCCGTTAAAAATAATAAAATAAAAAAGTCGGCTACGAGTGATTTTATGGAGATTGAAAGACAAAGAGGAATCTCGGTCGCCACTTCAGTACTTGCTTTTATTTATCAAAATAAGAAAATCAACATTTTAGATACGCCCGGGCATAAAGATTTTGCGGAGGATACTTTTAGAACCCTGACAGCAGTTGATAGCGTTATCGTTGTTATCGATGTTGCTAAAGGGGTGGAAGAACAGACTGTTAAACTGGTGGAAGTCTGTAGGATGCGTAAAATACCAATGTTGGTATTCATTAATAAGATGGACAGAGAAGGTAAAGATGCTTTTGACCTGTTAGATGAATTAGAACAAAAATTGGGTCTTTCTGTAACACCATTGAGTTTCCCAATAGGCATGGGTTATGATTTTAAAGGTATTTATAACATTTTTGAAAAAAATATCAACCTTTTTAGCGGAGATAGTAAAAAAAACATAGAACAAACTATTGCATTTGATAATGTAACTAATCCTGAATTAGACAAAATAATTGGTAGTAACGCAGCTACCGAATTGAGAGATAATTTAGAGTTGGTTCGGGGCGTTTATCCTAAATTCGACAAGGAACTGTATTTAAAAGGAGATCAGCAACCGGTATTTTTTGGCTCAGCGTTAAATAATTTTGGCGTTAGGGAGCTTTTAGATTGTTTCGTGCAAATTGCTCCCACTCCAAGACCAAAGAATGCTGAAGAACGGTTGGTAGAGGCTAACGAAAAAGATATGACCGGTTTTGTCTTTAAAATCCATGCTAATATGGACCCTAAGCATCGTGACCGCTTAGCATTTATAAAAATTGTGTCTGGAACATTTGAACGCAACAAACCCTATTTACATGTAAGGCAAGGGAAAAATTTAAAATTCTCAAGTCCAAATGCCTTCTTTGCTGAAAAGAAAGAAATAGTTGATATTTCTTATCCTGGTGATATAGTTGGACTTCATGATACTGGAAATTTTAAAATTGGTGATACACTTACTGAAGGTGAATCATTACATTATAAAGGTATCCCTAGTTTCTCACCAGAGCATTTTAGGTACATCAATAATGCTGACCCCATGAAGTCAAAACAGTTAAACAAAGGCGTTGACCAATTAATGGATGAAGGTGTTGCTCAATTATTCACTTTAGAATTGAATGGAAGAAAAGTAATTGGAACTGTAGGTGCTTTACAATTTGAAGTAATACAATACAGACTTGAACACGAATATGGAGCAAAGTGTAGCTATGAAAATTTTCCTGTTTACAAAGCCTGTTGGGTTGGTACTGAAAATAGAAAAACTGATGAATTCAAAGAATTTGAACGCGTAAAACAAAAATTTTTAGCCAAAGACAAAAGAGGACAATTAGTGTTTTTAGCAGATTCTCAATTTTCTCTACAAATGACACAACAAAAATACCCTTCAGTAAAACTTCATTTTACATCAGAATTTGAATAAAAAAAGCCCAACTTTAATAAGTTGGGCTTTTTTTTATGCTTCTCCTGTCGGACCAAAATTCATTGGTATCGAAGGTTGTTCATAATCCTTTATAGTACCATGGACCTTTTCAAAGCGCTGAACATTATCATTCAGTGCTTTTAAAAATTTCTTAGCATGTTGAGGAGTTAAAATAATTCTACTCTTCACCTTTGCCTTTGGAGCACCTGGCATCATACTTATAAAATCCACAACAAATTCGGATACCGAATGATTTATAATAGCCAGATTGGAGTATATCCCCTCTGCCATTTTCTCATCCAATTCAATGTTTATTTGCTTTTGATTAGGATTCTTATTGTCACTCATACTTTTAAATTATAAAAAAATAACCCCCAAATAAAATTTGAGGGTTATTATATTAAAATCTTAAGGCCTCTTTTCTGGCCATTATCTCATCATACTCTTCCTTAGACCCAACGATAATGCTATCATAGTCTCTCATTCCAGTACCAGCCGGAATTTTATGACCAACAATCACGTTCTCTTTAAGACCTTCTAATGTATCTATCTTACCACTAACAGCAGCTTCGTTCAATACTTTAGTAGTTTCTTGGAAAGATGCAGCAGATATAAAAGACTTAGTCTGTAATGAAGCTCTAGTAATACCTTGTAAAATAGGGGTTGCAGTTGCAGAAATAGCATCTCTCGCCTCTACCAAAGCTTTATCGCCTCTTCTCAATAATGAATTTTCATCTCTAAGCTCACGTGGAGTGACAATTTGACCTGGCTTTAAGGTATCAGAATCACCAGCCTCAATAACGACTTTCTTCCCGAAAATACCATCATTTTCTTTGATAAAGTCATCTTTGTGTATCAATTGATTTTCTAAGAAAATAGTATCTCCTGGATCTACTATTCTAACCTTTCTCATCATCTGTCTAACAACAACCTCAAAATGCTTATCATTAATCTTAACACCTTGTAAACGATATACTTCTTGTACTTCGTTAACCAAATACTGCTGAACAGCAGATGGGCCCTTAATTTTAAGAATGTCCTCAGGAGTAATAGAACCATCTGACAATGGCATACCTGCACGAACGTAGTCATTTTCTTGAACCAAAATCTGATTAGAAAGTTTTACCAAGTATTTCTTCACTTCACCCAGTTTGGATTCAATGATAATTTCCCTGTTACCTCTTTTGATTTTACCGAAAGAAACAACACCATCAATTTCAGATACAACAGCTGGATTAGAAGGGTTTCTTGCTTCAAACAATTCAGTTACTCTAGGAAGACCACCAGTAATATCACCTGCTTTAGCAGATTTACGTGGTATTTTTACCAAGATTTTACCTTCTTTAATCTTATCACCATCATCTACCATGATGTGTGATCCAACTGGTAAGTTATACGAACGTAAAGTTTCTCCTTTTGCATCTTGAATCAATAAAGTTGGAATCAACTTTTTGTTTCTAGATTCAGAAATCACTTTTTCTTGGAAACCAGTCTGTTCATCAATTTCTACTTGGTACGTTATCCCTTGCTCTATATTTTCGTAGGCAATTTTACCTGGGAACTCAGAAACAATTACACCATTATATGGATCCCATGAACAAATCATTTCTCCCTTAGTGACTTTAGCACCATTCTTTACAAATAATTGCGAACCATAAGGAATGTTATTTGTACTTAGACTAATTCCTGTTTTAGCATCAACAACTTTTATTTCACTAGTCCTAGAAATAACAATTTCAGCAGGTTTACCATCGGCACCCTCTCCTGATACCGTTCTTAAATCTTCAATTTCAGCAACTCCTGAGAATTTAACTTCTAATTTGTTATCTTCAGAAATGTTACCTGCAATACCCCCTACGTGGAATGTTCTCAATGTAAGCTGAGTACCAGGCTCACCAATCGACTGAGCTGCAACTACACCTACAGCCTCACCTCTCTGAACCATTTTATTGGTAGAAAGGTTTCTTCCGTAACATTTAGCACAAATTCCCTTTTCTGCTTCACATGTAAGTGCTGAACGTACCTCCACTTTTTCAATAGGAGAAGCTTCAACTTTCTTAACATCGGATTCTAATATTTGTTGACCAGATTTAAGAATTAACTCTTCCGTCATTGGGTTATACACATCATGCAATGATACACGACCTAAAATTCTCTCCCCTAGACCTTCAACAATTTCCTCGTTCTTCTTAAGTGCTTGAATTTCTACACCTCTTAGCGTATCACAATCTTCTGTATTAACTATGACATCTTGTGAAACATCAACCAATCTTCTTGTTAAATATCCTGCATCTGCCGTTTTCAAAGCCGTATCTGCAAGTCCTTTACGCGCACCGTGTGTTGATATAAAGTATTCCAAAATGGATAAACCTTCCTTAAAGTTAGAAAGGATAGGGTTTTCAATAATTTCTCCACCACCTGCAGTAGACTTTTTAGGCTTGGCCATTAAACCACGCATACCTGTCAACTGACGAATTTGCTCCTTAGAACCCCTTGCACCAGAATCAAGCATCATATATACCGAGTTGAACCCTTGTTGATCCTCACGGATACGCTTCATTGCCAATTCGGTCAATTGTGCATTCGTAGAAGTCCAAACATCAATTACTTGATTATAACGCTCATTATTTGTAATCAGACCCATATTATAGTTGGCCTTGATTCCATCAACTTGCACGTTAGCTTCAGCAATCATTTCATGCTTTTCCTTTGGAATAATAATATCTCCTAAGCTAAAGGATAATCCGCCTCTAAATGCGAAATCATATCCCATTGTTTTAATCTTATCCAAGAAATCTGCCGTTGTAGGCACATCGGTAACCCTTAAAATATCACCAATAATATCACGAAGTGATTTCTTGTTTAATACATCATTGATATACCCTGCTGCTTCTGGCACTTCCATATTAAACAATACCCTTCCAACTGTCGTTGGAATAATTTTGTTTACCAATTCTCCTTCTTCATTAAAGTCTTTAGCCCTTACTTTAATACCCGCATTCAAATCAACCATTCCTTCATTGAAGGCAATTTCCACCTCTTCGTAGGAATAAAATGTAATTCCTTCACCCTTTACAATAACTTCTGGCGTTGATTTTCTTTCCTTGGTCATATAATACAGACCCAAAACCATATCTTGAGAAGGCACTGTAATCGGAGAACCGTTTGCAGGGTTCAGTATGTTATGTGAAGCCAACATTAACAATTGGCATTCTAGAATTGCTTCTGGTCCCAACGGAAGGTGAACCGCCATCTGGTCACCATCAAAATCTGCGTTAAATGCAGTACATACCAATGGGTGAAGACGAATAGCCTTACCTTCAATAAGTTTTGGCTGGAATGCTTGAATACCTAAACGGTGCAATGTAGGAGCCCTGTTCAACATTACAGGATGACCTTTCAATACATTTTCCAAAATATCCCAAACTACAGGCTCTTTCTTATCTATTATTTTCTTAGCAGATTTTACTGTCTTAACAATACCTCTTTCTATCAATTTTCTGATAACAAACGGCTTGTACAATTCCGCTGCCATTTCTTTTGGAAGTCCACATTCGAACAACCTCATTTCAGGACCAACAACAATAACCGAACGTGCTGAATAATCTACACGCTTTCCTAACAAATTTTGACGGAAACGACCTTGTTTCCCTTTTAAGGAATCAGAAAGTGACTTTAATGGTCTATTAGATTCAGTTTTAACAGCTGAGGCTTTTCTTGTGTTATCGAAAAGAGAATCAACTGCTTCTTGAAGCATCCGTTTCTCGTTTCTAAGAATTACCTCAGGAGCTTTAATCTCAACTAACCTTTTCAAACGGTTGTTACGAATTATTACCCTTCTATAAAGATCATTCAAATCTGATGTTGCAAAACGACCACCATCTAATGGAACTAATGGACGTAATTCTGGTGGAATTACCGGAATTACTTTCATAATCATCCACTCTGGCTCATTTTCTCTGTTCTCCTGAGATTCTCTTAGCGCTTCAACTACTTGAAGTCGTTTTAATGCCTCAGTCTTACGTTGCTTTGATGTTTCAGTGTTTGCCTTATGTCTTAAATCATAAGAAAGTTCTTTTAGATTTATTCTACCCAATAAATCAATTAAGCACTCTGCTCCCATCTTGGCGATGAATTTGTTAGGATCAGCATCCTCCAAATATTGATTTTCTGGTGGAATAGTTTCTAAGATATTAAGGTATTCTTCCTCTGTTAAGAAATCCATTTTCTGAATTTCCTCACCTTCATGACCCTTAGCGATACCTGGCTGAATTACTACATAACGTTCGTAGTAAATAATCATATCCAATTTTTTGGACGGTAAGCCTAAAAGGTATCCTATCTTATTAGGTAAAGAACGGAAATACCAGATATGAGCAACTGGCACTACCAAATTGATGTGACCAACACGGTCTCTACGTACTTTTTTCTCCGTAACCTCTACACCACAACGGTCACAAACGATACCTCTATAACGAATACGTTTATATTTACCACAAGCACATTCGTAATCCTTAACAGGTCCGAAAATACGCTCACAAAAAAGTCCATCACGTTCTGGTTTGTGAGTTCTATAATTAATTGTTTCAGGCTTTAAAACCTCGCCTCTAGATTCGGACAAAATTGACTCTGGAGAAGCTAATCCTATTGAAATTTTATCGAACCTTTTTACTGGGTTATTATCTTTTATTCTTGCCATAATAGCGTTCTGATAATGTTTTAATTTGTTTTACTTAATAGTCTTCAATATAAAATATTGAACTATTCCTCAAGTCTAATATCCAAACCTAATCCCTTAAGTTCGTGCATTAAAACGTTGAAAGATTCTGGTAAACCAGGCTCAGGCATAGTTTCACCTTTAACTATAGATTCGTACGTCTTAGCCCTTCCGATAACATCATCGGACTTAACAGTTAAAATCTCACGTAAAGTTGCTGATGCACCATAAGCCTCAAGTGCCCAAACTTCCATTTCTCCAAATCGCTGACCACCAAATTGAGCTTTACCACCCAATGGTTGTTGTGTAATCAATGAGTATGGTCCTATAGAACGTGCGTGCATTTTATCATCTACCATATGACCAAGTTTCAACATGTAAATCACACCAACGGTTGCTGGTTGATCAAAACGTTGTCCTGTTCCACCATCGAATAAGTAAGTATGTCCAAATCTTGGTATACCTGCTTCGTCGGTATAGGCATTAATTTGATCTAAAGTTGCTCCATCAAAAATTGGTGTTGCAAACTTCAAACCTAATTTAAGTCCTGCCCAGCCTAATACAGTTTCATAAATCTGCCCAATATTCATACGCGATGGTACACCTAATGGGTTCAAAACGATATCAACAGGGGTTCCATCTTCCAAGAACGGCATATCTTCATGACGTACTATTCTAGAGACAATACCTTTATTACCGTGTCTACCGGCCATTTTATCTCCTACTTTAAGTTTACGCTTTTTAGCTACATAAACTTTAGCAAGCTTCATAATACCTGCTGGCAATTCATCTCCAACAGATATTGTAAACTTATCTCTTCTCAAGTTACCTTGTAAATCGTTAAGTTTAATTTTATAATTGTGAAGTAAGTCAGCAACCAATGTATTTGTCTCATTATCCGTAGTCCAACTTCCGCCAACCAAGTGTGCGAAATCATCAACAGAATTCAACATTTTCATCGTATACTTTTTACCCTTAGGCAAAACCTCCTCACCTAAATCGTTAAGCACACCTTGTGAAGTTTTACCATTAACAATGGTAAATAATTTTTCAACAAGTACGTTTTTCAATTCTTGGAACTTTACTTCATATTCCAATTCAAGTTTAGAAAGCTCCTCCTTATCTTCAGAACGTTTTCTTTTATCCTTAACAGACCTAGAGAACAATTTCTTTTCGATTACAACACCTCTTAAAGAAGGTGATGCTTTTAAAGAGGCATCCTTAACATCTCCAGCTTTATCACCAAAGATGGCACGTAATAATTTCTCTTCAGGTGTAGGATCAGATTCACCTTTTGGTGTAATCTTACCAATAAGTATGTCTCCTGGTTTAACCTCGGCACCAATCCTAATCATACCATTTTCATCCAAGTCTTTCGTAGCCTCTTCAGAAACGTTTGGTATATCATGCGTAAGTTCCTCAGCTCCTAATTTTGTATCCCTTACATCTAAAGAGTATTCATCAACATGAATTGATGTGAAAATATCTTCACGAACAACCTTTTCAGAAATTACAATTGCATCCTCAAAGTTATAACCCTTCCAAGGCATAAATGCCACAGTTAAGTTTCTACCTAATGCCAATTCACCTTTCTCAGTTGCATAACCTTCACATAAAACTTGACCTTTTTTAACCCTATCACCTTTTTTTACAATTGGTTTTAAGTTAATATTGGTACCTTGATTGGTTTTCCTAAACTTAACCAAGAAATAGGTTTTCTCGTCTTCTTCAAAACTAATTAATCTCTCATTATCAGTTCTATCATACTTGATGGTGACTTTCTGAGAATCTACATACTCAATAACTCCATCACCCTCCGCATTTATCAATACTCTAGAATCGGAAGCTACTTGTCGTTCTAATCCGGTACCTACTATAGGAGATTGTGGTTTCAATAATGGTACAGCCTGACGCATCATGTTAGACCCCATCAAAGCCCTGTTTGCATCATCATGTTCCAAAAATGGGATTAAAGATGCTGAAATAGAAGCAATTTGATTTGGTGCTACATCGGTGTATTGAATATCTGATGGATCCACGACAGGGAAATCGCCTTCTTCCCTTGCAATAACTTTATCAGCATCAATAGTACCATCTTCTTTCATCGGAATGTTTGCTTGCGCAATTTTCATTCCTTCTTCCTCTTCAGCACTTAGATATGTAAAGCTATTGATATCAACAACAGAATTTGTAACCTTTCTATATGGTGTTTCCAAGAATCCCATCGGATTCACTTTCGCAAAAACTGAAAGTGAAGAAATAAGTCCAATATTTGGACCCTCCGGAGTTTCAATCGGACATAAACGACCATAGTGTGTATAGTGTACATCACGCACTTCGAAACCTGCACGCTCTCTTGAAAGACCACCAGGCCCTAGTGCAGACAATCTTCTTTTGTGCGTTATCTCTGCTAATGGATTCGTTTGATCCATAAACTGAGATAATTGGTTTGTACCAAAGAAAGAATTGATTACTGAAGACAATGTCTTGGCGTTAATCAAATCTATTGGTGTAAACACCTCATTATCACGTACATTCATACGTTCACGTATAGTTCTAGCCATACGGGCTAAACCTACACCAAACTGTGAGGACAATTGCTCACCTACAGTTCTAACACGACGGTTAGAAAGGTGATCAATATCATCAATCTCAGCTTTTGAGTTAATTAACTCAATCAAATATTTTATAATCGTTATGATATCTTCTTTAGTCAAGACTTGCTTGTCCATTCCAATATCCAACTGTAACTTTTTATTCATTCTGTAACGACCAACTTCACCTAAGTTGTAACGTTGATCAGAAAAGAATAATTTATCAATTATACCACGAGCAGTTTCCACATCTGGCGGCTCAGCATTACGTAACTGTCGGTAGATATGTTCAACTGCCTCTTTTTCAGAATTCGTTGGATCCTTTTGCAACGTATTATGAATAATAGCGTAATCAGATTGCGCATTATTCTCTTTATGCAATAGAACCGTCTTGACATCTGCATCTATAATCTCTGCAATATGCTCTTTCGCAAGAATGGTATCACGATCAAGAACTATTTCATTACGCTCAATTGAAACAACTTCACCTGTATCCTCATCAACAAAATCCTCATGCCATGTATTCAAGACTCTTGCTGCCAATTTACGCCCTAATACTTTTTTAAGACCGGCATTAGAAACCTTAACCTCTTCAGAAAGGTCAAATATCTCTAATATATCCTTATCACGTTCAAAACCTATAGCTCTAAACAACGTAGTAACCGGTAATTTTTTCTTTCTATCGATATAGGCATACATTACGCCATTAATATCAGTAGCAAATTCTATCCAAGAACCTTTAAAAGGGATTACCCTAGCAGAATATAATTTAGTTCCATTTGCATGGAATGATTGACCAAAGAAAACCCCTGGTGATCTATGCAATTGAGAAACAACAACTCTCTCAGCTCCATTAATAACGAAAGTACCACTTGGTGTCATATAAGGAATAGTACCCAAGTAAACATCTTGTACTATAGTCTCAAAATCCTCATGTTCTGGGTCGGTACAATACAACTTTAAACGAGCCTTTAATGGAACGCTATACGTAAGACCGCGCTCAATACATTCTTGAATGGAATATCTTGGTGGATCTATGAAATAATCTAAAAACTCCAACACAAACTGATTTCTAGTATCAGTTATTGGGAAATTTTCCATGAAGGTATTATATAGACCTTCATTACCTCTTTCATCTGATTTAGTCTCAAGTTGAAAAAAGTCTTGAAAAGATTTAATCTGAATATCCAAGAAATCCGGATAATCAGGTGTGTTTCTTGCGGAAGCAAAGCTTATTCTTTCAGTCTGATTTGTGAACATCTACGGACAGTGTTTTGATCGTGAGTACTAAATGGGCTGTATACTTCTTCATATACCTAAATCTATAAAAAGGCTTAGGTCTAAACGCAAAAAGCGAAAAGACCTAAACCAAAAGTATTATGGTTGTTGCTATTATTTAAGCTCAACTTCTGCTCCAGCTTCTTCCAATGATTTTTTGATACCTTCTGCTTCATCTTTAGAAACAGCTTCCTTAACCGCTTTTGGTGCGCTATCAACAATATCCTTTGCATCTTTCAAACCTAAGCCAGTTAATTCCTTAACCAATTTAACCACTGCTAACTTAGAAGCACCAGCTGCTTTCAAAATTACATCAAATTCAGTTTGCTCTTCAACAGCTTCACCACCATCAGCACCACCACCAGCGGCTACTGTTACAGCTGCTGCTGCTGGCTCAATACCGTATTCATCTTTTAATATATCAGCTAACTCATTTACTTCTTTAACTGTTAAGTTAACTAATTGTTCTGCGAAATCTTTTAAATCTGCCATTTTCTATCGTTTAATAAAATTTTAAAATATACTTAGTTTATAGTGCGTACTTATCTTTCAGATAATGTTTTAAGGATTCCAGCCAGTTTTCCACCACCAGATTTAAGTCCAGATATAACATTCTTGGCTGGGGATTGTAACAATCCAATAACTTCACCAATCATATCTTCTTTAGACTTAATGCTAACCAAAGCATCCAAGTAATCATCACCTATGTAAATTGATTCTTGTACAAAGGCTCCTTTCAATAAAGGTTTATTAGATTTCTTTCTAAAATTCTTTATTAATTTTGCAGGAGCATTGGCAACCTCTGAAAACATTAAAGAGGTACTCCCCTTTAATACATCGGGTAGTTCACCAAATTCTTTATCCGAAGCCTCCATTGCTTTTGCAAGCAATGTATTCTTAACTACTGCCAGTCTTACATTCGCTCTATAAGCAGCTCTTCGTAAATCTGAAGTAGCACCGGCATTCAAACCGGAAATATCTGCTAAATAAATCGTGGGACTATTAGCCAACTGCGTAGTCAAATTTTCTATAACCGTTGCTTTCTCTTCTCTTGTCATACTTATAATTTTTAACTAGCAGTTCGTTATACTGACTTTGGGTCTAATTGTAAACTTGGACTCATAGTACTAGACATGAAAACACTTTTCATATACACACCCTTTGAGGCGGTAGGCTTCATTTTGTTCAAAGTATCCAACAACTCCTTAGCATTTTCTTCTATTTTATCAGAAGAAAAAGAAGCTTTACCTATCGCAGCATGTACGATACCAGTTTTGTCTACTTTAAAATCAATTTTACCAGCCTTTACTTCAGATACAGCCTTAGCCACATCCATAGTTACCGTACCCGTTTTTGGATTGGGCATTAAACCTCTTGGCCCTAAAACACGTCCTAAAGGTCCTAATTTACCCATTACGCTCGGCATAGTGATAATTACATCAACATCCGTCCAACCGTTTTTGATTTTTTCTAAATACTCATCCAATCCAACATAATCAGCACCAGCTTCAAGTGCTTCTGCTTCTTTATCTGGGGTTACTAAAGCCAAAACTTTAACATCCTTACCAGTTCCATGAGGTAGTGTAACCACACCACGCACCATTTGATTTGCTTTTCTTGGATCTACACCCAAACGAACCGCTAAATCAACAGAGGCATCAAATTTTGTATTGGTTATCTCTTTAATTAAAGCTGAAGCCTCCACCAAAGAATATAATTTATCCTTCTCTATTTTGGAATGCGCTTCCTTTTGCTTCTTAGTTAACTTTGCCATTTAATTGCTTTTAAGATTTTAAAAAGGTTTCTTACCTGCTACCTTCATACCAATAGAACGGGCAGTACCCGCTATCATACTCATAGCTGATTCTACAGTAAATGCATTAAGGTCAACCATTTTATCATCAGCTATCGCCTTGATTTGGTCCCAAGTAACACTACCCAATTTTACTTTGTTAGGTTCGCCAGATCCTTTTTTAATCTTAGCCGCTTCCATTAACTGAACTGCCGCTGGTGGTGTTTTTACAACAAAGTCGAAAGACTTATCTTTATAAACGGTGATAACAACTGGTAAAACTTTACCTGGTTTATCCTGCGTACGAGCATTAAACTGCTTACAGAATTCCATGATGTTAACACCGGCAGCACCTAAGGCGGGTCCAACCGGTGGCGACGGATTCGCTGCACCTCCCCTAACTTGTAGTTTAACTACTTTACCTATTTCTTTTGCCATTGTTTAAAATTAAATTAAAAGTGTGTTCGCGGAAGCAACACTACTTTTATTATGTATGTAACACTTATTATTATACTTTCTCTACTTGCATATAACTCAGCTCTAATGGTGTTTTTCTTCCGAAAATTTTAACCATTACCTCTAACTTACGTTTTTCTTCATTTATTTTCTCAACAGTACCATTGAATCCATTAAACGGACCATCAATAACTTTAACTGTTTCACCAAAAACAAAAGGAATAGCTACACTATCAGTATTAACAGCTAACTCATCAACTTTCCCAAGCATTCTATTCACTTCATTTTTCCTTAAAGGAACAGGATCTCCTCCTTTAGTTTCCCCTAAAAATCCGATAACATTTGTGATAGATCGAACAATGTGAACCATTTCACCACCCAAATTGGCTTTAATCATAATATAGCCAGGGAAATAAACTCTTTCTTTATTTATTTTCTTTCCATTTCTAATCTGAACTACCTTTTCTGTAGGAACAAGAACATCTTCTAAATAGTCAGAAAAACCATGACGCTCAACTTCACTTTCAATGTATCCTTTGATTTTATTCTCTTGACCACTGACCGCCCTTACAACGTACCATTTCTTTTCCAATACTTCTGACATAGAGCTCCTATTAGTTTAAGACGGTGTTGAAATATAATTTAATCACTTTACTAAAGACCGTATCTACACCCCAAGTAGCCAAAGCAAAAAGTATAGAAAACACAGCTACAATAACCATCAAGTTCGATGACTCTGCACGTGAAGGAAGAGTAACATTGTTCCTTAACTCTTCAACGGATTCTTTTATATATGTGAACAT
Source organism: Maribacter sp. ACAM166 (assembly GCF_005771495.1). Taxonomy (GTDB): domain Bacteria; phylum Bacteroidota; class Bacteroidia; order Flavobacteriales; family Flavobacteriaceae; genus Maribacter. The sequence continues at coordinate 173,708 of NZ_VAUW01000005.1, read as the reverse complement.
TTCAATTCTATTTTACAATTTCAACAAACGAGACATATAATCTCAAATTCATTCTGCACGGGAGGAGAGACTCGAACTCCCGACACCTGGTTTTGGAGACCAGTGCTCTACCAACTGAGCTACACCCGTATGAATTGATGGATTTAAAACCACCTATTCTATTATTTGCATGTAAAGGTGTACCGCTTGAGCAGGACACCCTTATGTACAATATTATTTAGATTGAATTAATCTATAATCTTTGTTACTTGACCAGCACCTACCGTTCTACCACCTTCACGGATAGCGAAACGCAAACCAACACTTAATGCGATTGGCTGAATCAATTCAACAGTAATTGTAAGGTTATCACCAGGCATAACCATTTCAACTCCAGATGGAAGTGAAATATTACCAGTTACATCCGTTGTTCTTACATAAAACTGTGGACGATAGTTATTATGAAATGGCGTGTGACGCCCACCTTCTTCTTTTTTCAATACGTAAACCTCTGCTTCAAATTTAGCATGCGGCTTAACAGAACCTGGCTTACAAATTACCATACCACGGCTAATTTGAGCTTTTTCAATACCTCTCAACAAGATACCTACATTATCTCCAGCCTCACCTCTATCTAATATCTTACGGAACATCTCAACCCCAGTAACTGTAGAGTTCAATTTTTCAGCACCCATACCAATAATCTCAACTGCATCACCAGTATTAGCAACACCAGCCTCTATACGCCCTGTCGCAACAGTTCCACGACCAGTAATTGTAAATACATCTTCAACAGGCATTAAGAAAGGCTTCTCAACAGCTCTTACAGGTAGCTCGATCCAACTATCTACAGCTTCCATCAATTCCATAACCGTATCAACCCATTTTTGCTCACCGTTCAATGCACCTAATGCAGAACCAGCAATTACAGGACCATTATCACCATCGTACTCATAGAAAGAAAGCAATTCTCTTATTTCCATTTCAACAAGCTCGATTAATTCCTCATCATCAACCATATCCACTTTATTCATGAATACAACCATTCTAGGAATACCAACTTGGCGACCTAAAAGGATATGCTCACGAGTTTGTGGCATTGGACCATCTGTAGCGGCAACAACCAAAATAGCACCATCCATTTGAGCAGCACCTGTAACCATGTTCTTTACGTAATCCGCGTGACCAGGACAGTCAACGTGAGCGTAGTGACGATTAGCAGTAGAATACTCTACGTGTGAAGTGTTAATAGTAATACCTCTTTCCTTTTCTTCTGGAGCGTTATCGATAGAATCGAAACTTCTCATTTCAGAAAGACCTGCATTTGCCAAAACAGTTGTAATAGCAGCAGTTAATGTAGTTTTACCGTGATCAACGTGTCCAATAGTACCTATATTTAAGTGCGGTTTGGAACGGTCGAATTTTTCCTTTGCCATGTTTAATGAATTTTAATCTTAGTTTATATTAGTGTACAAATTTATACCTTAATTGAGCCAATGACGAGAATTGAACTCGTGACCTCTTCCTTACCAAGGAAACGCTCTACCCCTGAGCTACACCGGCGTAAAGTGTTGAATCCATCTTCAATAAGACAGATTCCTGCCTTCGCAGGAATGACATTTCTGTCAAATTTATAGAGCGGGAGACCGGGTTCGAACCGGCGACATTCAGCTTGGAAGGCTGACGCTCTACCAACTGAGCTACTCCCGCTTATAAAATTACAATATTTCAACTTAAAACTCCTAACTTAAAAGTTTAGTGGGGAGAGCAGGATTCGAACCTGCGAAGACGTAGTCAGCAGATTTACAGTCTGCCCTCGTTGGCCGCTTGAGTATCTCCCCTCAAACTAATATTTTAAGAACTTAAGAGCCGATAGAGGGACTCGAACCCACGACCTGCTGATTACAAATCAGCTGCTCTAGCCAGCTGAGCTACATCGGCTTATTTAATCACTTTTTCGTTGTAAAAAAAGCCCGCTATTTCTAACGGACTGCAAATGTATAGAATTATTTGTTTATTTAAAACAAATTTTAAATTATTTTTATCAAGCTTGTAATCTTAATTTCTCCTTTTGCTTTATCAATCTTCTTTCCAGCGAATTACAAGCTGAATCTACCGCCTCTTCAAATGATTTACATTGTTTTTTAACAACAAATTTATCTTTAGGTACATTAATCTTTATCTCAGCTATCTTATTAGCCTTAGAACTTGTGTTTTCAACCTTTAAATAAACATCAGAACTAATTACTTTTGAATAAAAGGTTTCTACCTTGTCAAGCCTGTTCTGTAGAAAATCAATCAACTTACTATCCGCATTAAAATTTACCGTTTGTGTATTCACCTTCATAGTCAGAAATTTTATGGCCTAAATGATTTTGGCCTGATTATACAATTAGCACTTACTACCTCTTGGATGCGCACTAGCGTGAACTTTTTTCAATTCTGCAATGCTATTATGGGTATATACTTGAGTAGACGCTAGACTTGAATGTCCCAACAACTCTTTAACCGAATTCAAATCAGCACCCTCATTCAAAAGATGCGTAGCAAAGGTATGCCTAAGAATATGTGGACTTGTTTTTACTTTTGACGACACCACTCTAAAATACTTATTTATTACTCTATAAACAAGAGTTTCGTATATTTTATCACCCGATTCCGTAAGAAAAACATAGTTCTCAGCCTTTATCTGGCTTAATGCTTTTCGCATCTTCAAATAATATTCAAATTTAACTTTGGTTTCCCGTAACATAGGTATCAGCCTTTCCTTATTACGCTTACCTAGAACTTTAATTGTCATTGCTTCGAAACTAATATCAGACACCTTAAGCTGTATCAACTCAGCTCTTCTCATACCGGTCGCATATAGCACGTGAATCAAAAGTTGATCTCTACACCCTTGAAAATTATTAGTATATTCAATTGCCGCAAGCACATTCTGCATTTCTAATTCTGAAAATGGAATCTCAACTTTTTTTGACGTTTTCAAGGCCTTATGCTTAAGTAAAGGATTCACCTCTAGCACCTCTATTTTCTGAAGAAACTTAAAATAAGCCTTGAGGGATGAAATCTTTCTATTAATAGATCGATTGTTTATCTCCGCATCAGACAGCCTAACAATCCAACTACGTATAAAACTATACCCTACTGAATCAATGTCAGCGACACCGCCTTCTATTCTACAAAATTCACTAAACTCAAGGATATCTCTTTCATATGCTTTGGTAGTATGTTTAGAATACTTTTTCTCTAGTGATAAATACAATGTGAATTCTGATACTAACATATTCTAAAGGTATCAAAGTTTTATCTCACTTGGGATATAAGCAAAAAAAATCCCGCTATTTGCGGGATTTCTATTTCATTTAAACAAAATTTAGATTTCTTCTTGATCTCTTAGACCTTGAATATATTCTGCTTTTTGTATCTGTGCTCTTCGAACAACTGATGGCTTATTGAACTGCTGACGCTTACGCAACTGTCTCATCGTACCTGTCTTATCGAACTTACGTTTGAAACGCTTTAAAGCTCTATCGATGTTTTCTCCTTCTTTTATTGGTATAATTAACATGGGCTACAACCTCCTCTCTTTATGATTAAAGATGCAAATATAACAACTATATCCAATTGAGCAACCTATAATCGAATTTTAAAAAACTTTAATTACCTTATCTTAAACCGTAGCTGATTTATACTCCTTTTTATCAATGATAATCTTAGCTATTATCTCTCTAAGAATCTCCGAAGTTCCACCACCTATAGGTCCTAATCTACTATCTCTGAAATTTCGGGCCATAGGATAATCTTCTATATACCCATAACCACCCAAGAACTGCAAACATTCGTAAGCAACCTCATCTGCCATTTTCGTGGATTTCAATTTAGAAATTGTCGCCTCCTTCACAACATACTGGCCTTTATCTAAGCGATAAGCAACAGAATAATTGTATTCTTTGCACATATCAATATCCCCAAACAAATCTGCAACTCTATGTCGCAAGGCTTGAAATTGATTGATTGTTTTCCCAAAGGCTTCTCTTTCTGACATATATTTAAGTGCATATTCTAGAATATGTTCTGATCTAGCATGTGCATTAATACCCATTATCAATCGTTCCAACGAGAAATGCTCCATGATATATGAAAAACCCATATTCTCTTTACCCATAAGGTTTTGAGCAGGTATTTTCACATTATCAAAAGCCAATTCGGCAGTATCGGAAGCACGCCACCCTAATTTATTTAACTTGTTTGCTGTTACGCCTTCACTTTGCCGATCTACGACAAAAATGCTAATTCCTTTATTCCCTAATTCAGGTGCTGTCTTAGCTGCTACAATCATATAATCGGCATAAACACCGTTTGTAATGAATGTCTTTGAACCATTCAAAATATAGTGATCACCTTCTCGAACGGCGGTTGTTCGCATTGCAGCAACATCACTTCCACCAAAAGGCTCAGAAACACAAAGACAACCTATTTTATCCCCATCAACACTTGGACGCAAATACTTCTCCTTGACAAATGCATCTGCCTCCTTGTTCAAGTGAGTCATCGCTAAATAAGCATGCGCCCAAATTGCAGCAGCAAAACCGCCTGAATTTACCTTTTGTAATTCTTCTAATAGGATAACGGTATAAAAAAGATCTAGACCTAAACCTCCGCTCTCTTCTGGAGTAGCTAAGCCAAAATAGCCCATATCCCCAAATTTCTTCCAAATAAACCTTTCAATTGTTCCATTAGCTTCCCATTTATCAATATGGGGAACAACTTCTATTCGTAAAAAGTCTTTCAAGCTTTCTCGAAACAGTTGATGCTCTTCAGTGAAGTACATACTTTGCATAGCGTTTTTTTTAGAGCGACAAATATAAACCAATTCTCTCAATTCGTTCTGGAGGAAATCCTTCAATATTTATCAATTCGCTCAAAGAATTGATACTTCCGTTGAGATTACGATAATTTACTATACGTAGAGCTACTTCTTTTTGAAGATATATCAATTTTGATAATTCTTCTGCCGTTGCAGTATTCACATTAATCTTTATAATTTCAGGCTTACTTACCACCTTAAATTGATTTAATGCACGCTTAACCACTTCTTCATCTAAACCATAAACTTCATATAATTGGTCATCCACCAAAAATCCGCCCAATCTATTCCTGAATTTTATAATTCTTGCGGATAGCTTCTCCCCTATGCCGCTTACACGTTGTAATTCTTCTGCAGAAGCACTATTCAAATCTATCCACTCTACTGACTTTGGAATGAAACGTCCTTTTTTTACAATACTATTTTTATTGAATTTGTAAGTAGGCCTTTTAGTCCACTCTGGAAATTTAAAATAGGGTGAAATAAACTTCAACAATGAATCTGAAACACTAGTAACTTTTTGAAATTCTTCTGCAGAATTAACGAATTTCTCAGAAGCCCTAAAATCATGCAACCTATCAATTTCAGCAATCGACATGCCTAACGTATACCCTTTGTAATCGGATATAAAATTTGGGTTAAACGGATATATTTTTATCGTATTATTTTTTATTGAAGCCTGTTTCAGTGAATCAATTTTATGCTGGTCAACTTCATTAAGAGTTAATGGATAGGATTCGTTGAATTTATTTGCATTATATAAAAAGTAACCTAACTGAATGGTTATAAGGATAAACAGTAAAAAGAAAATCCCACTTCGTTCTTGCTTATTGAACTTGAAGTGGGATTTAATATTTTTCAAAACATCTAGTTTTTAATAGACTTTTTTGATTGCCGATAAATATCTTTCAAAACTTTTCTTCACCTTAGGGAAAAGTATAAGTAAACCAATCATGTTTGGGAATACTAATGCCAAAATCATTGCATCAGAAAACTTAATTACAGCATCTAAGGTAGCTGCTGCTCCAATTACAACGAACATCAAGAATAATACTTTATAAGTGATATCTGCTGTTTTACCTCTTCCAAACAAATATTTCCAAGATTGAAGTCCGTAATAAGACCAAGAAATCATTGATGAAAAAGCAAATAGAATTATTGCAATGGTAAGCACATATCTAAAACCTGGTATTACAGAATCGTATGCCATTGAAGTTAAATCAACCCCTCCAACATAAGCTCCGGTTTCATTCAATAGAACAGTACTTCCAATACCATTACCATATTCAAATGCACCTGCATCCATGTTGAAAAATATAATAACCAAAGCTGTCATTGTACAGATTACAACCGTATCAATAAATGGCTCTAATAATGCAACAATACCTTCACTTGCGGGATACCTTGTTTTAACAGCAGAGTGAGCAATTGCCGCAGAACCTGCACCTGCCTCATTAGAGAAAGCAGCTCTTTGGAAACCAACTATAATTACACCAACAAAACCGCCTAAAGCAGCATCTGGAGAAAAAGCACCTGAAAAAATTAACTCAAAGGCATCTCCTATATATTTAAAGTTCGCAAAAATGATAACCAAAGAGGCCAAAACATATACCCCAGCCATAAAAGGAACAATCTTCTCTGTAACACTTGCTATTTTTTTAATTCCACCAATGATTACAATTCCCACTAAAATAGCTAGAATAACACCGATGATAACACCCGTCGCTCCACCTTCTAAATTCAACATAGAAGTCAACTGTACCGTAGCTTGATTAGATTGGAATGCGTTACCCCCTCCAAATGATGCTCCTACACAAAGTATGGCAAACATTCCGGCAAGAATCTTGCCCAAAACTTTCATGTTATTTTCGCTGAGCCCCTTAGACAAATAATACATAGGTCCACCATATACTGTTCCGTCTGGACCGACATCTCTATACTTGACTCCTAATGTACATTCTACAAATTTTGTAGACATTCCAATCAAGCCACAAACAATCATCCAAAATGTAGCTCCAGGACCACCTAATGCAATTGCTACCGCAACACCTGCAATATTACCAAGACCTACCGTGCCAGAAACTGCGGTTGCCAATGCTTGGAAGTGACTAACTTCCCCCTCTTCACTTTCATCACGAATGGTATCTGGTATATCTCCATCTTCGGTCATGTGTAATTCAACCTTTTCCAAACCATACTTCTCGATTTCCTCATATTTCCCTCGAACAACGTTGATTGCCAAAGGAAATTTAGTAATACCTGGAAACTTAAAATAAATTGTAAAAAAAGTTGCTCCGGCAACTAATAAAATCAGCACTATTGGAATATCATAACCAGCAATGGGTATAGGTGTCAATACCGTGGCTTCCCACCAGGTTGCAAATGGCATAAAAGCATCATTTACTTTTTCGTCTAAACCTTTTTCTTGCGCAAAGGTTAAATATGGTAGTAAAAATGATAAAAAGGTCAGAAGTTTATACTTCATAGTTTTCAAATTTATTATTGGATTAGTTAGTTAGTCTAGCAATATCTTAAAAATAATGGATGCAATCAAATATATAAGCTATAAAGATTATTATTCGATATGGAACATTTTGTTTAATTTTTTAATTTGTTCAGGTCTACCTAAAACAATAACCTTACTCTTTGGCTGTAGTTTAAAATCAGCTTCTGGATTTATAGTATAATTACCATCCGGGGATATATACCCTATTATTGTACAGCCTGTTTTATTACGTAAGTCCAAATCTCTGAGTGAGTTACAATTAGTATGGTTTGAGAAATCTTCTATGGATAATTCCTCTAAATTGGTTGTATTCTCACCTTCCATTGAAAGTTTATCCATGAAAGTTATAAGGTCTGGCATCACAACCAAAGACGCCATATGGTCCCCTCCTATTTTATCTGGCATAATGACCTTATTTGCACCAGCTAAAAATAGTTTCTTCTGTGAAGTCACCAACGAGGCCCTGCTAATTATAAATAAATCCCTTTTAAGTTGTCTTGCAGATAAAACAACAAAAAGATTCGCCGCATCATCAGGTAAGGTAGCAATTAAGTATTGAGCCCTTTCAATACCTGCCCCTAACAAAACATCATCATCATTAGCGTCGCCTTCGATAAATAACACCTCATCGCCGTATCGCTCAATTACCTCCTTATCCTTTTCAATGATTACAAACGGTTTTTTATAGGCTTTTAATTTTTCTGCTGCTTGCATACCATTTCTCCCAAAACCACAGATTATAACATGCTGATCCAAATTTTCAATGAGATTTTTCATTTTTTTCTTCTTTAATAATTGCAATGAATTTCTACCAAGCATATACTCTGTTATAACAGAAATAGCGTAACCGAATATAAAAACGCTGGTAACGATTAAAACAACGGTAAAAATTTTCCCTTCTGGCCCCATAGGTCGTACCTCAGAAAAACCAACCGTTGTGACCGTTATTATAGTCATGTAAAAAGCATCGACCCAAGAATAATCGGATATCATCCTATAACCAAACACACCAAATGCCAACACCATAAGCATTAAGGCCAATGCCAAATATATCTTAGACCGAAATAAGTTTATCATAAATTACAAATCAAAAACAGAATTTCGTTTGGTATATATTAAATCTTTAATTCTTAACCAGAAAGCTAGAAAAAGATAAAGTGCAAAACCAAAACCTACCGTAACAAAAGTGAGGTATATAAATGATGTTCTAACTACCCTAGCCCTTATACCTAAACGCTCGGCAATTCTACCACAAACTTCGAATCCTCTTTTTTGAAAGTAGTGTAATAAGTTATAGAATACATTCATGACGTATAAAATTAGACTTTTAAATTGATTAAATGTGCACCTATGGCACAATCTAAACATTTGTCTTTGTCGCAATATTCAGTATATAACTGAAGAAATGATTGAGATGCCTTTGCTTCATTAATTTTACTACCCAACTTGCTATAATTCGATATAATTCTATTCTCTTCATTTTTAATTTTGACCATTGTCTTAAATAACGACTCATTATCTTCAGTACCTTTATAACGTTGGTAACAAAATTTCAGTGGAATTATAGTATTAATCAAAACTAAATCTAAAAAGGAACTTGAAATTTTCTTTGAAACCTTTTTAGAATTTTTACCGAAATTGTAATGAGACTTCCAATATTCACTTGTTCCTAAATTAAATATTTCAGAAAAATCTGGTTTATCCTGTTCAATTAATAAATGAAATAAATTGTTATTTGCTCCATAAATTTCAGATAATTGTGCTAATCTAATCGTTGGAAAATTTGAAGGTCTTAGTCTAAAAAATTCTGGGGATTTATAGGGTTGAGTAAGCTGGTATTTATTTTTCAAAAATGAATACTCCCCTTTCAAGTCTTTATAATATTGGTCCATTTCTAAATCTTCATTTAAAAAACCTGCCTGCCCCATTAATAAACTTTCTAGCGCCAATGTTTGTAGATGAAGTTTTCTGATAATAGAAAAATGAATAGATTTTCCTAATTCTAAGAATGCCTCGCCATTTATCTTAGAACCAAAGTTTTTCAAGAGCATTAAAAACAACACATGCTCCCAATCATTATTCGTATACTCAAGCAATTGATTAATAAAAACCGATTTTTGCTCCAATCGTTCTACATAAAGCCGGTCTAACCAATTATTCTTCACAAATTCATCAACTTGATTAAAGTCCTTTTCACAATTGATGAATTTATAATTTCTAGCATCAAATAGGGTTTGATAGGTTTCAAGTAGTTCTACTGAGATATATTGTTTTAAGGATAGCGTAGGAATCTGAGTTCCGTCTTTTCTAAAAACTGAGACATCGTCATCCCAAACTACATGCAGTATCACATTATCATAGTTTGAATCTTTTTGATGATTATGTGCATACCAGTCTGAAGACTTTATATGAATTTCCACATTACCAGCCCATAATTGACCGTTGAGTTCAACTTTTCCATTAAAAAAGTCAGGCCCACTTAATTGATTATGAATGCCTGATGATTTTACATTTATAGTTTCACCTGTTGAAGTGGTAAGACCATTCACCGGATACTTTCTGTACTTCCAGACATAATGCAGTAAATCTTCTCTCATGCCCTAAATGTAAAAAACCCGCTATTAAGCGGGTATAATTTTAAAAGAAAAATACTAAGCTGTCTCTCCTTCCCAATTCATAAAACCACCTTGTAGGTTATAGGAATTTTCAAAACCGACACTTTTCATGATAGCACAAGCTTGACCACTTCTATTACCAGATCTACAATAGACATAATAATTTTTGGATTTATCAAGTTTCTCCAATTCGTTTATAAATTCCTGACCTTTATAAATATCTAGATTGATAGAATTAGGAATTATTCCGTCTTCAATTTCCTCATTTGTTCTAACGTCAAGAATAACAGCATTAGAATCCTTTTCTAATTGCTCTTCCCAAACTTGTTGTGATAAATCTGCCATAGTACTTATATTAAGAGGTAAAAATAATCGATTTTTTTTAAAATAGAATTCCTGTCAAATTTTAACAAAAAATTAATCAACTAAAATTAATAATAATTAAAATACACTTTACATTTGTATAGACAAATATTGTATGAACATGAATGTTGAAAAGATTATAAAGTCAACTATTGAAATACCGCTCCATAAACGCACAATCATTCACTTATCTTTAATAATGAATAAAATTGATGAAGAAATTTCATCTGCATTAAAACCTTTTGAAATATCTATTCAGCAATTTAATGTATTAAGTATTCTTCGTGGACAAAAAGGGAACCCCGCAAACCTATCTACAATTAATAAACGTATGGTTTCCAAAATGAGCAATACAACTAGGTTGGTAGACAAGTTAATTTTAAAAGGTTTTGTAAGTCGAAAAGTATGTGAGCAGAATAGAAGAAAAGTAGAGATTTTGATAACAGAATCAGGATTAAGCATTCTAAATAACATCGATGGAATACTTTTTGAAACAGAAAATAGAATTCTTGTAAATTTTAATGAATCTGAATTAAACGAATTAAATACATTACTAAATAAATTTTAAGCTTTAACAAAACATGAAAGACGTTCTACATAAATTAAATTGGCGCTACGCCACGAAAGTGTTTGATAATTCTAAAAAAGTAAGCAAAGAAGATTTTAATACTATATTAGAAGCAGCACGATTAACCGCATCATCATACGGTTTACAACCATATCATTTCTATGTAATAGAAGATAGCGAAGTAAGGTCTAAATTAAGAAAGGCTTCTTGGAATCAATCACAAATAACTGATGCATCATACCTTTTGGTTTTAGCCAACAAACCTACTTTTGATGAAAGTTTAGTTGACAATTATGTAGATAATCTCATTTTAATTCGTGGTGTAACAAAAAAGGATGTTGAAGGTTACTCGCAATTCGTGAAAGGTATTCTTTTAGGTCTTACGGACGCCCAAAAAAAATCATGGACATCTGACCAAACCTATTTAGCGCTAGGTAATCTCATGACTATAGCAGCTGAAATGGAAATCGACACTTGCCCAATAGAAGGTTTTGACAAAACACAATATAATGAGATACTAGGTCTTAATGACAAAAACCTTAACGCATCTGTTGTTTTAACTATAGGGTATAGATCAGATGAGGATAAAACTCAAAATCACCCAAAGGTTCGATATTCAAAAGAACAAATAATTACATATATATAACTAATCTCACAAACAATTTAAAATAAAAAGCATGAATAAAACTATATTAAGTATCGCTTTAGCGGCAGTTTTCGGATTTACAGCAATAGCCTCTACCCCTATTGAAAATGAAAAAAAACAAATTAAAGTTAGTGAAAGTACCGTGACTTGGAAAGGATATAAGGTTACAGGGGAACATGACGGCTCCATAAATTTGAAATCTGGTTTTTTGGAAATGAACGGTAAATCATTAACAGGTGGAGAATTCGTTGTTGATATGACATCTTTAACTAATAATGATTTAAAAGCCGGTCAAGGAAAAGAAAAATTAGAAGGCCATTTAAAATCTGCAGATTTCTTTGGCGTAGAAGCTAACCCTACCTCTAAATTAGTTTTCACCTCAGTTAAACCTATGAATGATACTTCATATACTGTAACTGGTGATTTGACCATTAAAGGAATTACTAAGCCTGTCACACTGGTAGTGTCTATGTTCGAAAACAAAGCTACTGCAACAATTAAGCTAGATAGAACTAAATTTAATATCAAATATGGTTCTGGAAGCTTTTTTGATGACCTTGGTGATAAAGCAATTTATGATGAGTTCGATTTAGTGGTTGATTTAGCACTATAACAATTTGACTATTAGATAGTATCTAATTTTAAATCCCTTTAAAATATTAAAGGGATTTTTATTTTTCACATAAACAAAGTTTGTAGGTTTAAAATTCCTTTCTATATTTGATGCGAAATGAACAATTTAATTGTAAATACTTGGTGGTGGAACAACTTACGAACAACAACGTGAGCTAAGCATCATTGTAGTAAAACTATATAAAGGCTTGTCATCACGACAAGCCTTCCTTATTTTATAAAAGTACCTATGGCCTATCAATTTAAAACATATCATAAAAAAATTCTTGCGGACACTCTAACTCCGGTAAGTGTCTATTTGAAAATTAGAGACCGTTTTCCAAATAGTATTTTATTGGAGAGTAGTGACTATCACGCCAATGATAATAGTTTCTCCTATATCTGCTGCAATCCTATAGCTTCTATAAAAATTGAAAACGAAACGGTAACTAAAAATTTCCCAGATGGGGCTATCGAAGAATTTTCAATTGATGAAAACACAAATGTTGTAGAAATTATAGATGCTTTCAGTAAAGCATTTAAGGCCGATAGTAATGATTTTAAGTTCATCAACAACGGCCTTTTTGGCTATATGGCCTATGATGCCGTACGGTATTTTGAAGATGTTAATTTAACCGTAAAAAAGGACTCTATCCATATACCGGATATCTACTATGCGGTCTACCAAAATATTATTGCCATCAATCATTTTAAAAATGAGGCCTATCTTTTCGCTCATTGCTATGAAACTGAAAATAATATACCAGAATTAGAGCAACTTTTAAATATTAAAAATTTTGCTACCTATAATTTCAAGATAGAAGGTGAACCACAATCTAATTTAGAGGAAGAGGAATACAGAGAACAAGTTGCCTTAGCTAAAAAACACTGTCAACGTGGCGATGTTTTTCAACTGGTTTTAAGCCGAAGGTTTTCTCAAGGGTTTAAAGGTGATGAATTCAATGTATATAGGGCTTTACGTTCGGTAAACCCTTCTCCCTATTTATTCTATTTTGATTATGGCGATTTTAAAATCTTTGGAAGTTCACCAGAGGCACAATTAATTGTCAGTGATGGAAAAGCAGAAATACACCCTATAGCAGGCACCTTTAAAAGAACTGGGAATGACGAACAGGATGCTGAACTGGCCAAAGAATTAAAAAGTGATGATAAAGAAAACAGTGAGCATGTGATGCTGGTAGATTTGGCACGAAATGACCTAAGCAGAAATGGTAATGTGGTACAGGTAGAAAATTACCGGGAAGTACAGTTTTTCTCACACGTTATACATTTGGTATCGAAAGTTACCGGAATGAAAAAAAGTGATAGATCTACAATGAAAGTGGTAGCAGACACATTTCCAGCAGGTACCTTAAGTGGTGCACCAAAGCACATGGCCATGCAATTAATTGAAAAATACGAGAAAACAAGTAGGGGTTATTACGGTGGTGCAATCGGTTTCATGGATTTCAACGGCAACTTTAATCATGCCATTATGATACGAACTTTTCTTAGTAAAAACCATAAACTACACTATCAGGCAGGAGCGGGAATAGTAGCTGCTTCTAATCCAGAAAACGAATTACAGGAAACTTATAATAAATTGGGCGCTTTGACTAAGGCATTAGAAATCGCGGAGGACATTTAACTCCTTAAGGGAGACTATAAACCATGCCTTACGAATAGTTGAAATTTAAAAATGAACGATACAAAAAAAAATAACAAACAATCTAACTTCTCTCAAATGGGGAGGTCAGGTGGGCCCATTTTAGTCATAGATAATTACGATAGTTTTACGTACAACCTGGTTCACTATTTAGAAGAATTAGATTGTGAAGTCATTGTAAAACGAAACGACCAACTCACTTTAGAAGAAGTGGAAGCTTTTGATAAAATTGTTCTTTCTCCAGGTCCTGGTATACCAGATGAAGCAGGGTTGTTGAAGGAAATTATTGCTAGATACGCACCGACCAAAAGTATTTTTGGTGTTTGCCTTGGGCAACAGGCTATTGCAGAAGTATTTGGTGGCTCACTTATTAATTTAGATACTGTTTATCACGGTATTGCCACTAAAATCAAAATTATAAAAGAGGATGTTATTTTTAAAGGTCTACCAACTGAAATTGAAGTAGGCAGATATCATTCTTGGGTCGTAAACCCAGAACTGCCAGATATTTTAGAAGTTACCTCAGTTGATGACAACGGACAAATCATGTCTTTACGCCATAAAACCTATGATGTTCATGCTGTACAATTTCATCCAGAATCTGTATTAACGCCACATGGGAAAAAAATGTTAGAGAATTGGTTGAACGCTAAAGCTTAGTAAAAGGATACTAAGGGAATACGATTTATTTTATACTTAGCACTAAATTCTTAATACTATCAAGAAAATGAAAGATACACTAAATAAACTTATAAATCACGAAATTCTTTCCAAGGATGATGCAAAGCATATTTTGGTCAATATCGCAAAAGGAGATTATAATACGAGTCAAATAGCGGCCTTTTTAACGGTTTACATGATGCGCAGCATCACCATTGAAGAACTAGAAGGTTTTAGAGATGCATTATTAGATTTGTGTTTGTCCGTTGATTTATCAGCCTATAATCCAATTGATTTATGTGGAACCGGTGGTGATGGTAAAGACACATTCAATATTTCAACTCTGGCCTCTTTTGTTACAGCTGGTGCTGGTGTAAAAGTGACCAAACATGGTAACTACGGAGTTTCATCTAAATGCGGTAGTAGTAATGTGATGGAGTTTCTAGGTATTAAGTTTAGTAATGAAGCCGACTTTCTAGAAAAATGTATCGATGAAGCGGGAATTTGTGTGCTGCATGCACCCTTATTCCATCCAGCAATGAAAAACGTGGCTCCCATTCGTAAAGATTTAGGTGTAAAAACGTTCTTTAACATGTTAGGACCTATGGTGAATCCGGCATTTCCAAAAAATCAAATGGTAGGCGTGTTTAATTTAGAACTTGCTCGTATGTACGGATATCTTTATCAAAAGACCGATAAAAATTTTACGGTTTTACATGCGTTAGATGGCTACGACGAAATCTCATTAACAGGAAATACCAAAACCATTTCAAACAAAAAAGAAAGCATGTTAAAACCGTCTGATTTTGGTGTGAAACAAATAAATCAAGCAGACATCGTTGGTGGCGACTCTATTGAGGACTCTGCTCAAATATTTCTGAATGTTTTACAAGGTAGAGGTACGGAAGCGCAGAACAATGTAGTATGTGCCAACGCTGGTATTGCCATTGCTACAGTAGAAGGGCTAACACCCATTCAAGGTTTTGAAAGAGCTAAAGAATCTTTGTTAAGAGGAAAAGGCTTAGCAAGCTTAAAAAAAATACAGGAATTAAGTAGAAATTAAAATGTCAATAGGCGGAGCTTTTTGCGACAAAGTAATCTGTCACTTATAGGCCTTAAAAAATAGATTCCTTCGGGATAATAGGTGTGACAACCAAAAACTACCTTATGGATATACTTTCAAAAATAGTAGCGGATAAACGCAAGGAGGTCGATTTAAAAAAATCTATAATTCCAGTATCACAATATGAGGCATCGGCTCTGTTTGAAAGAGAGACAAACTCTTTGTCTACTGCATTGAAGCAAAGTGACACTGGTATTATTTCTGAATTTAAGCGTAGATCTCCCTCAAAATCGAGTATAAACCAAGATGCCAATGTAGGCCTAGTAGCAAAAGGATATAATAAAGCTGGCGTTTGTGGCATTAGTGTCTTAACCGATATTAAGTACTTTGGCGGCTCATTAGAAGATTTGGTTTTGGCACGAGCATCTGTAGAATTACCCTTGTTGCGAAAAGAATTCATTATTAGCGAATATCAGATTATAGAAGCGAAAGCATATGGTGCAGATGTTATACTGTTAATTGCCGCTATTTTAACGAGACAAGAAATCAAAACCTTTTCTGAACTTGCCAAAAGTTTAGGATTGGATGTGCTGTTAGAAGTGCATAATAAAGAAGAACTACACAAATCTATCATGCCAAGTCTAGATATGTTGGGGGTAAATAACCGCAACCTAAAAACTTTTGAAGTCAGTCTTGATACAAGTAAATCACTATCTAAATTGATCCCCGATGATTTTGTGAAAGTTTCTGAAAGTGGCATCAGTACTATTGCAGCGATTCAAGAATTAAAGGAATATGGTTACAAAGGATTTTTAATTGGAGAGAATTTTATGAAAACTGAGAACCCTGGGCAAAGTGCGATAGAATTTATTAAAAAATTAAAAAAATCGTAATGAAGCTAAAAGTCTGTGGAATGAAATTGAATACGTCTGAAGTTGCACAATTACGTCCAGACTATCTTGGTTTTATTTTTTGGGAACATTCTTCAAGATTCTTTGAAAGAGAAATACCTGATATTCCTCATAACATAAATAAAATTGGAGTTTTTGTTGATGCTGAGTTCGATTATATCATAGAGACTGTAAAAAAATACCAATTACAAGGATTACAGTTCCATGGTCATGAAAGTCCAGAATACTGTGCTAAAATTTCTTCGGAATTGAAAAATATCAATCAGAAGGTTGATATTATAAAAGTTTTTTTAATAAAAGACGAATTTGATTTTGACTCGTTGAAACCTTTTGAAAAGGTATGCGATTATTACCTATTTGATACCAAAGGTAAATTACCCGGAGGGAATGGTTATACCTTCGACTGGACTGTTTTAAAAAAATATCCATCTACAAAACCATACTTTTTAAGTGGTGGTATTGGCTTAGAAAATATGGTTCAGATTAAAGAATTTATGGAATTACCAGAATCTAAATACTGTCATGCCATTGATGTGAACAGTAAATTTGAATTGGAGCCGGGGTTGAAAAAAATTATTGAATTACAACTATTTAAAGTAGCGCTATGAATTACAATGTTGACGAAAAAGGATATTACGGTGAGTTTGGCGGTGCATTTATTCCCGAAATGTTGTACCCCAACGTTGAAGAATTACGTCGTAATTATCTTGAAATAATGTATGAAGAATCTTTTCAAAAAGAATTTCATCAGCTTTTAAAGGATTATGTAGGTAGACCATCTCCTCTATATTTTGCAAAACGTTTATCTGAGAAACACGGTTGCAAAATTTATCTAAAACGGGAAGACCTCAACCATACCGGTGCGCATAAGATTAACAATACAATTGGTCAAATTCTTATGGCCCAAAAACTGGGCAAAACTAGAATTATTGCAGAAACTGGTGCAGGTCAACATGGGGTTGCAACAGCAACTGTTTGTGCACTTATGGGTCTGGAATGTATTGTATATATGGGTGAAATTGATATTGCTCGTCAAGCCCCAAATGTAGCCCGAATGAAAATGTTGGGTGCAGAGGTAAGACCTGCAAAATCGGGAAGTAGAACCCTGAAAGATGCAACCAACGAAGCCATAAGGGATTGGGTCAACAATCCAGTAGATACGTATTATATTATAGGCTCTGCTATTGGGCCACACCCCTATCCTGATATGGTTACACGTTTTCAATCGATTATATCGGAAGAAATTAAATGGCAGTTAAAAGAAAAAGAAGGACGTGAAAATCCTGATTATGTCGTTGCCTGTATAGGTGGCGGAAGTAACGCCGCTGGCACCTACTACCATTTTCTTCATGAACCGGAAGTTGGCATCATCGCTGTGGAAGCAGCAGGTAAAGGAATTGAATCCGGAGAAAGTGCGGCTACATCCGCACTAGGAAAAGTAGGTATCATCCATGGTTGCAAAACCATGTTAATGCAAACCGTTGACGGACAAATTACAGAACCCTATTCTATTTCTGCCGGTTTAGATTATCCTGGAGTAGGACCTATGCACTCGCATTTACATACATCTGGGCGTGCAGAATTTTATTCTGCTACAGATGACGAAGCAATGGCCGCAGGCTTAGAATTGTCACAATTAGAAGGAATCATACCAGCCATTGAAACAGGACATGCCTTTGCTATTTTTGACCATAAGAAATTCAAACCAGATGATATAGTAGTCATAAGTCTTTCGGGACGAGGTGATAAAGATTTGAGCACCTATATAGATTATTTCAAGCTAGCATAAGAACATGAACAATAGAATAAACAATAAATTAAAAGAAGATGAAAAACTTCTTTCCATATACTTTACAGCAGGCTATCCAGCACTTAACGATACCGTTCAAATCATACAAGATTTAGAGAAGAACGGTGTCGATATGATTGAAATTGGCCTACCATTTAGTGATCCTTTAGCAGACGGCCCCACTATTCAAGAAAGCTCTACTGCAGCATTGAAAAATGGGATGACTACAGAAATACTTTTTGATCAACTGAAAGATATTCGTAAATCGGTTTCTATTCCATTGATTGTTATGGGATATTTCAACCCGTTGCTACAATACGGTGTTGAGGCATTTTGTAAAAAGTGTGAAGAAATTGGTATTGACGGCATCATTATGCCAGATCTACCATTAGATGTTTATCAATCGGAATATGAGGCAATATTCAAAAAATACGGTTTACGCAATATATTTCTTATTACCCCACAAACGAGCGATGAACGAATACGCCAGATTGATAAAGCTTCAGACGGATTTATCTATATGGTAAGTTCCGCTAGTGTTACTGGATCAAAATCTGGTTTTGGGCAAGAACAAGAAATCTATTTTGAGCGAATTTTCAAGATGAATTTAAAAACCCCACAGATTATTGGCTTTGGTATCAAGGACGCGGAAACCTTTCAACAAGCTACCAAAACTACAAATGGAGCTATTATTGGTTCAGCTTTTATAAAACATATTACAGCTAAAGGGGTTGATGCAATACCTGAATTCATAAAACAAATACGTTAATATGAAAGAGTTTGTAAACAATTGGAAACTAATTATCCTTTTATGCCTAACCTTGGGTATGGCACCTTTTTTCCCAGAACCACATATTTGGGGCAAACTCCAATGGATTATAGGCGGAGCCAATGGTATGGGCTTTATGGATTGGTTCGATGTAGTTCTACACGGCTTTCCCTATATACTTTTAATACGATTACTAGTCATTAGCGTGGTAAAGAAACGAGCAAATTAATAGCCTAAAGGATACTATAGGCCTACGAAATATTTATATTTTGTTCTATTGGTTATGAATACAGGGCAATAGGTTTTGATAAAAATAAAGTATAAACCATAATCTGAATTATTTCAACCTTTTTAATTCTACCTAAACCCAGCTCCGATTAACTAAAATCTAAAGCACTTTAGTAACATAGACTGTTGCAAATACACCATCATCTTTTAACTCTAGTGTTAGTTTACCATTATTTTTTTCCAACATTTCACGACACACCAACAATCCGTTGCCAGAACCTATCTCGTTATTCGTTCCATTTGTACTTTGCAATGGTATTTTATCTGTAGTGTATCTATCAATATTTTCTATTTCAGTCATTTCAATTTTATTAAAAAACTTTAGACTGAAATTTGTGTCCCTATTTTCTAAATAAACGATAATGTCATTATCCATAGGCGAAAATTTAACTGCGTTTAGCAGTAAGTTTCTAGTAACAGATTCAATTACATTTTTGGAGTAGAATATTTCTTCATTAAAACCAATTCTTTTAACAATCTTAATCCTTTTATGAACCAGCTCATCCGACAATTGGTTTTCAACTGAAAGAATAAGGTCCTCAACATTAATCATGGTAAATTCTTTTAAAGAGTCATCATTCTGCATGGCCCAATTCAAAAGATTCTCTAGCATATTATAGGCAGTGCCTACAGAGTTTCTCATATGACCCATGATTTCATTTCGTTCTTCTTCAGTTTCACTATATGTTTCCACATCAAGTAAGGATGCTATTTGATTAACAGGATTACGTAGATCATGTGCAATAATTCTAATAATGTCCTTTCTAAAATTGGTCAACTCCAAAAGTTCCGCATTCTGCTTTATAATAGTTTCATTATGTTTTTTCATTTTTCTTCTTAGCTTAAAAAACTGTTCAAAAATCACATAACAAATAATACATTTTGCTGTTACAATGGACACGTAATACAGAAATGTTTCAACTTGAAACTCTTGCACAATAAAAATACAAATAGTAGCAAATACTATGTTAAGTGCTCCCAAAATTAAATCATGGTATGGCCTAACTCCAATGGTTAGGATAAGACCAAATAACATAATCAAAAACTGTATTTCCAGAAAATAAGAGTAAAAGCTAAAATCTTCTAGCTTAAATAGAAACGGTAAAACTAGCGCATAGGAGAAAAGTATCAAATAAGAAATAATCACAAGGAAGGTTGTTAACTTGATAACCTTTAAAATATATAATATTGCCAAAATTGCAATAACTACTAAATATAGCAAATCACAATAAACCATAATACCCAAACCAAAGGTCCTATAATACATCAGGGTATGCATAATAATGCCTAAGGTCATTGACCCAATAAGCAAACTTGCTAAGTATTTAATTCGCTTAAATGAGAAATGTACTTTATCTCCTTGCTTTACATAAACTCCTACTTCTTCCATAACGGTATTAAATAGAGTGAAAATAGATTACTTTTCTTATATTTTAATATATTTTTTAAGTTGCTTTAAAAAATAGTAATGTATATCTCTCTACTTATCTGAAATCAGACTTAAAACAACAACCATTGTATATAAAATCCTCTCAATTTTTATAGTAATAAACCATATTCTATTCTTTTTTTTAAATTCAAAAATCGTAATTCACTTTTAATTCTAACCGAAAATAGATGAGATTCAGATTGAACTTGATATAATTTATCTACTCCCTAAAACATACAATCATTAAGGTTTCGTTTCTTTAAATATCAGTACATTTAACTTTGATTTAGAAATGAACACTAGAATGAAGAAATCACTTTTTTTTATGGCTTTTTTAAGCCTTTTCACTATTACCGCACAAGACTCTATATTGATAAAATCGAAGGTAGCAAATGCCATCGTTGAACTTAGAGACTTTGTATCTATACCCAACGATGCCCTTAATCCAGATGATATAGACTCCAACCTTTTTTGGCTTAGAAAAAAGTTTACAGAAAGAGGATTTAATACTTCAATCTTGGAAACAGATGGTTTACCCCTCTTTTTTGCTGCATTGCCTGTGGACGATAACAAACCCACCATTTTGTTCTATATGCATCTGGATGGACAATCGGTCGACCCTGCTAAATGGGATCAGAAAAACCCTTATGATGTAGTACTCAAATCTAAGGATGGTGATGGTTGGAAAACGGAATCATTTTCTGAGTTAAATGATGACATCAATTACGACTGGCGTCTTTTTGGCAGATCTACCTCAGATGACAAAGGGCCAATTGTAATGTTTCTAAACGCAATTGATATTTTAAGAAAAGAGAATATCGACATACCGTATAACGTAAAAGTAATTTTAGACAGCGAGGAGGAAAAAAGTAGTGCTCCACTTCCACAAGCGGTACGCACCTATAAAGATTTATTGAAGGCAGATTTTTTGGTTATCAATGATGGTCCTGTACACGTATCAGGTAAACCAACTATTATTTATGGATGTAGAGGAATCACCACACTATCCATAACTACTTACGGACCACTAAATCCACAACATAGTGGACATTATGGAAATTATGCTCCAAACCCGGGCTTTCAACTAGCTCAATTATTGGCCACGTTGAAAGATTCTGATGGTAGAGTTTTAATCAAGGGATACTACGACGGCATTACATTAGATGATGCAACTTTGGAAATTCTAAAAAGCGTTCCAGATAATGAAGAGGAGATCAACACAAATCTAGCAATTTCAACTCCTGAAAAAGTTGGCTCATTTTATCAAGAATCATTACAATATCCATCATTAAATATTAGAGGTTTGGGTTCTGGATGGATTGGCGATAAAGCGAGAACAATTGTTCCTGCAACCGCTACTGCAGAGTTGGATTTAAGGTTAGTGCCAGAGTCAGATGGTGATCGATTAAAATCATTAGTAAAAGAGCATATTAAAAAACAAGGTTATTATATTATGGAAACTGTTCCTACAAAAGAGGAGCGTATGCAGCATGATAAGATAGTGACCATAACAGAAGGTTCTGTAACAGACGCTTTTCGAACAGATTTAGCCAATCCATTTGGAAATTTCATAGTAAATACGATGGAAGATAAATTTGGCGAAAAACCAGTTCAAATAAGAATTATGGGAGGTACCGTACCGATTTCTCCATTTATAAACGAATTAAAGATTCCAGCTTTTATTGTGCCTATGGTTAACCCAGACAATAATCAACACAGCCCGAATGAGAATTTAAAAATCGGTCAGATTGCTTATGGCATTCAACTTTTTCATGCCTTGTTACGTACGCCACAATAAGGTTTACAAAAGCAATTAAAAACAAGAAAGGGACCAAATTGGTCCCTTTCTTAATATTCCGTCTTGAAAGAAGATTTAGGCTGAATTCCTGCTCGCATTAATATTTCCATACAATGAACGAGTTACAATTTTCTCATACAACTCCTTATACTCAGTTCCTTCTCCAATACGTTGTAAAGCATACTGTTGAATAACCAAAAGTGGTAGTACTATATTTTCTCGAATATTAATAGATTCTCTAGATACAGCCTCCTTTTCCATCAAAATTTTCATGCCAGATAATTTTAATAGCATTGCTTTTGAAAGCTTGTACTCCTCATGTAAAATCTCCCAAAATGCACCATACTCCTCATTTTCCTTCATGTAACTGGTAAGTTCGAAATAACATTTAGAAAGACTCATCATGCTGTTCAACATTAAAGCCTGGAAAAAAGGTACTTCTTCATAGAGTTTTTTAGCTTCTTCGAATCTTCCATCATCATCCAACGTTTTTAAAGCTGTGCCAATACCGTAGTACCCTGGTACATTCTGCTTCAATTGGCTCCATGAGCCTACAAACGAAATTGCACGTAAATCAGATAATTCTAACTTGGCCTTATTACCCCGCTTACCTGGTCTACTACCAATATTAGCCTTCGTATAATACTTAAGCGTACTCATATTCTCTAAATAGGGCATAAACTTATCATGATGTTTTAATGCATCATATTTCTTAAAGCTTAAATTAGATAATTCCTCAACCAACTTTCTATTGGTTTCAGAAATAGTAATTTCCTTTCCTAAAATAGTGTTCGAAAGCCCTGCTGTCAACAACTGCTCACTATTATATATAAACTGTTCTTTTGTACCATACGTACTGGTAATGGTTTGCCCCTGTATCGTAAGTTGAATTTCGTTATTGGCCACTTTATTGGTCTGTGCAGCATAAAAACGATGTGTTTTACCACCACCTCTAGCTGGCGGTCCTCCCCTACCGTCAAAGAATATGGCAGCAATATCATTTTCTTCGCAAACGGTAGAAAGTTCTTCTTTCGTTTTTAAGATAGACCAATTTGCTTTTAAATAACCACCATCTTTTGTGCCGTCAGAAAAACCGAGCATTATCGTTTGTCTGTTATTTCTATTTTCTAAATGTGCCCTATACTCTGGTAAGTTGTACAAATACTTCATGGTAGCTTGTGCAGTATCCATACCGTTCATTGTTTCGAACAATGGTACAATATCAAACGTTATTTTCTTATCTGCCCACCCACACCATCTAAAAAGCGCGTATACGAAAAGAATAGAATAAATATCCTCAGAATTACTTATGATATATCGATTACAACCTTCTTCTCCGTTTTTATCTTGTATCGTCTGTAATTGTAAGATATTCTTAATCGTGTCTTGAACAATTTCATCATCATAATCTTCGGCGACCAATTGAAGATTCTCATGCAACAAAATATCAATAAGACCTTCTTCTGGTAGTTCATCAATATTGTTCTTAATAAAACCTTTCTTAATAAGCACCTCTGTAATCACCTTGGTATGCATACTATGATCTTGGCGAATATCTATTGTGGCAAAATGAACTTTGAATATTTTCACTTTATCAATAAAAAGTTCTAAATCTTTTAAATAAAGTCCTTGGTATTTTTCAATTAAAATCTTTCTTATTTCCTCTAGCGGTACTATTAAATCTTCATAACCTATATCTTTTGAACTGTCGAACATGGCGATATACAAGTTAGAACGTAACTTTTGTAAAGGATTTTGAACAGCTTTAAAAGTAAGTTTATTCAAAAGCCCTTTAAGGTCATTGTAGTAACATTTCATTAATGTTAAACGAAGCTCGTTCACCACGTCTTTAGTAATATCTGCTGTAACGAACGGATTTCCGTCTCGGTCACCACCAGGCCAAAATCCTAATTTTACAATGTCATGATTTTCAAAATTTTTCGCACCAACACTAGCCTTTATATACGCATACATATCGCCGATGGCATCATAATAAACATGCCTTAGGGTATAAATAATATTTTTTGCTTCATCTAAAGGTGTTGGCTTTTTGGCATTAATCAACGATGTCAGTCCCAACTGCTGTAGTCCAACATCAATTTCATCTATCTTATCTTCTAAAATAAGGGTTCTTAAATTGGTGATAATATCTAAAACGGCAGGAGTATAGAACTGTGTTGGATGCGCCGTTAAAACGATTCTCGCACTAAAACTGCTCAATTTATCCCAAATTGTATCCCAAGAATTATTCTTTTCTACCAATTGAAAATAATCTTTCAAGGATAAAGAACTAGAATGCTTATGTAGCTTTGGAAATGCCGCATCCTCAACACTATCATAAAGTACCACTTGGCGCTCTACATATTGAATAATACGGAACATAAAATCTATTTGTTCTTTTTCTGATTTTGTATCAACATAATTTTCAAAAAAATTCTCAAGAATTTCCTTTGGATTAAGACCATTACTCAGACCTTTTTCTGATTGGTCTAGCAATAATGGAATTAACATACCTACATTCTCAATATTCTCATATGGAAGATTAAGGAATAGACTGTTGTATACATTAAATTTATTTTGGACAGATTTCTTAAATTCTGCCAACCTTTCTTGTTGTTGCATATTTCAAAAACTTTTAGCCATTACATTATGGCAACTCGATAAATTTCCAATATAAATATCGCTATTCCAAGAGAATCAAGAGAATCATTTCATTGAAATATCATATTACTAGAAGGATACCACAAAAAAGTGCATATTGACAACAAATATTCCCATAAAAGGCATAAGAGATATACATTTACAGTGTAGTCAAGTAAATAAAATTTTCATTTTCATATAGTGTTCTC
This sequence comes from Maribacter sp. ACAM166, assembly GCF_005771495.1. Classification (GTDB taxonomy): domain Bacteria; phylum Bacteroidota; class Bacteroidia; order Flavobacteriales; family Flavobacteriaceae; genus Maribacter. The sequence continues at coordinate 148,327 of NZ_VAUW01000005.1, read as the reverse complement.
GTAAAAGAGTCTTGTTGTAAAAACAGGACTCTTTTTAGTTTAAAAAAGAGTCCTGTTGAAATTTAAGTTAGAAATAATCCTTGTATTGTAGTACTCTAAAGTCTAACGTGTTTAATGTTGCATTTTCACGCTTCATCCTCTTATAACTTTCTAAACTACCTATAGCTCTATTAGCGGCCCCCGAAGGAGCAATTAACGACACTGTCCTAATCTTTGTTTTAGTAATTAGGATGTACAAATTCATGTATTCTAGGAATGAAATCTGAAATTTTCGTCAAGGAAATACTATACCCTTTCAAATGCTTTCTAAAAAAATATTCTGGTCCATTTTTACTATTACCACCTGTAAATAGAAGCGTTGTCACCTTTGGGTATCGTTCCAAATAGTCTAGAACATTTCTCAATTGAATGTTCAGCATACCTATGTCTGACGCATCTATCTTATCACGTTCAGCAGATGCTACGATATCACAAATACCAATCTGCCTTTGTTTTAAAAATGACTTGCGTTGTTCTATGGCTTCGTTAGTTGTTTCATAGGTTAGATTCAAGCCAAAAATTCTATCTAAAATAGGCCATAATTGACCATTTCGACTTCCATAACAGAAATTCACATCGCCTTCTTTCAAATCTCCTGTTGTAAATCTTGGTGGAGGTAATGTACCCACTATCAATTTTATAGATTCCCCGTCAATAAACGGTTCGTAAGGGTGGGTATGCAAAAACATATTTAGCGTTATAGGTTTATGATCTTGAGTCAATTTAATTGACAATTCATTTCTAAATTACTAACTTTAAATGAAAGTTAACGATAACAACTATGGGTAAGGGAGACAAAAAGTCTAAAAAAGGAAAAATATCAAATAATTCTTACGGAGCAAGAAGACCGAGAAAAATTAAAAAACGACCTACAATTGAAGAGAAAATAAAAGTAGACAAAAAGAAATAGGCTTATTCGTCTATTCTAAATATTAGTCCAACTTGATTTTCTTCGCCCAATGTAATTTCATAGGTATAAAAGCCGATAGGCAAAGAATCTGAGGGTATTTCTAAAGGAAAATAATTCAAACTCATTGAATCTGTCAAGATTGTAAGAGCTGATGATTGGTAGGCCGTCTCATATTCCATATATTCAGAAAAATCACCTGCAGCAATATTGACATATACCGTATCTCGCTGGGCAATGCGCACTTCACTGAAAAATTGTTTGGTACTATTTTGAATTCGAATATTTACCATGTCCACATTATCGTCTCTATCAGTACAAGAGAATAGTAGAACTATGCTAAAAATAGAAAGTAAGAATATCCTTTTCATATGCGTTAGTTAAGTATAGTTAATAACGAAGAAGAGGACATAATATTTTATCTAATAAATACAGGTTCATTTTGTTTGAGGGTATGTTCATGACTGAATTCATAATTGTCTAAATTAAAACCTTTAATATCTTCTAGCGTATTCGCTTCAGAATCTATTATGTAACGCACCATAGAACCTCTAGCCTTTTTCGCAAAGAAACTTATGATTTTTAATTTATCATTCTTCCAATCCTTAAAAATGGGTGTAATTATTGTTGCCTTTATATTTTTAGGCTGTAGAACATTATAATATTCGTTACTTGCTAAATTGACTAGTACCTCCTCTTCGTTCATTTCATCATTCAAAAAATCAGTAAGCCTGTTACCCCAATATTCATATAGATTCTTCTTTCTACCAACACTCAATGATGTTCCCATTTCTAAACGATAGGGTTGCATTAAATCAAGTGGTTTCAATAGTCCATATTGGCCAGATAAAATTCGAAGCATTTTTTGCAAATGTTCAATTTTATCTTCAGATAACGTATAAGCATCTAAACCTTGGTACACATCACCATTGAAAGCATATATCGCCTGCCGTGCATTGTCAAGCGTAAAAGGAGTTTGAAATTCTTGATTACGTTGCCAGTTCAATTGTGCCAAATTATCAGAAATTGACATAAGTTCAGATAAAGCCTTAGGTTTTTTCTTGGCTAAAACTTTATTTAGCTTTTCAGCATCCTCAATAAAATTAGGTATGGTATATTTTGATACAGGACATACACTATCGTAATCCAATGATTTAGCTGGTGAAATAACAATTTTCATAATGTAATTTTAAAGTGGTCTCAAAAATAAAAAGGAATTATAGGAAGACCTACAAAAGTCAAAAAAGAGTTCAAATAACTGTATCGAAGAATCTTATTCTATACTTTTTTGGCTATAATGACGCCATTTCTCTATAGCATTTGTCATATCTTCAGGAACCTCCGAATCGAACCTCATATGCTCGCCTGTAAGGGGGTGAATAAAGCCTAAGGTTTTAGCATGTAAGGCCTGCCTTGGAAGTAGTTTAAATGTATTATCTACAAATTGCTTGTACTTGGTGAACGTGGTACCCTTTAAAATTCTTTCTCCACCATAACGTTCATCGTTAAACAAGGTATGCCCTATAAATTTCATATGAACACGTATTTGGTGGGTTCTACCAGTTTCCAATTTACATGAAACCAAGGTCACATACCCAAATCGTTCCAATACTTTAAAATGGGTGACTGCTTCCTTTCCCTCCTCCCCATCAGGGAAGACGTGCATCTGCAAGCGATTTTTAGGATTTCTTCCCACATTACCAATCACGGTACCTTCGTCTTCCTCAACATTGCCCCAAACCAAGGCAATATATTCACGCTCAGAAGTCTTATCAAAAAACTGTTTTGCTAAATGAGCCATTGCGGCTTCGGTCTTTGCCACAACCAGCAAGCCAGAAGTGTCTTTATCTATGCGATGTACCAAACCAGGTCGCTCATTACTATTTACAGGCAAATTATCTGTATGGTGAATTAATGCATTAATCAATGTACCAGAATAATTACCGTGACCTGGATGCACTACCATGCCAGCAGGTTTATTTACAACCAAAAGCACATCGTCTTCGTAAACGATATTTAAAGGAATATCTTCAGCAATTAATAAAAACTCATGAGGTGGATGTTCAAATAAAACCTTGACCTCGTCATCTGCCTTTACCTTATAATTCGATTTTACAATCTCATCATTTACCCAAACATGACCGTCTTTGGCGGCTTGTTGAATCTTATTTCGTGTGGCATTCTCAATGAAATTCATTAAAAATTTATCTACCCTTAATGGAATCTGCCCTTTTGATGCTAAAAAGCGATGATGTTCAAAAAGTTCACCGTCTTCCTTTTCTGGTCGTTCTATAGTATTCATTCGTTATTCTGAATCTGCTTTTATTATTGCGCGTTCAGGTATAGTACCATTGCCACAAACCAATTCTATCTTTGATGTTTTAGGCAATTTATCACCCGGCTTTATATACTTCCCTTTAAATTTTAGTTGATAAACCATATCCTTACCTAATTCATCTACATATGTAACGCGTTGTACATCTAAACCAACCGCCTTCAACATTGAAGAGGCATTTCTTTTGGTTACCTGTATGATTTTAGGAACGGTGACTTTTTTGTATCCTGATGGATTAACCGTTAAGTAAATTTTTCTATTGGTCTTGACTTTCGCTCCTGCCGATGGGGTTTGTTCGATAATGGAAAATCTTGGATAATCGGGATTATAATTGGCAGAATCCAACACTTCATATCTTAAACCTGCATTCTCAATTGATTTTCTCATGTTCATTACAGACTGTTTAGAGAAGTCTGGCACTTCTACAAATTCACCATGGTTCGTGGTGCTTTTTAGCCAATTCAACACAAGAAAAACCGTAATTACCGAAACTAATACTGCAAGACCTAATTGAATTAAAAAGGTCTTACTTTTTAAAAAATTGAAAAAATTCCTCATACCTATTATTTAACCCAACAAATATAGTAAATGCCCACTTACCAATTGGCCGCTTCTATTGATAGTTGATTGAAACCTAAATTCTTTAATCTTTAATGAATGGGCTTAGTTTTCTTTTTTATTTTACACCAATACTTCATCTTTGTTCTAACTTTCTCTATAGACTTTACACATGAAAAAAAATATTGCAATTATAATGGGTGGTTATTCAAGCGAATATAAAATATCGCTAAAAAGTGGAAACGTGGTCTATGATTATTTGAACAAAGATAAATTCAACCTCTATAGAATACATATTTTTAAAAACAAATGGGTTTATGTAGATGACTTGGATAATGAGACACCGGTAGATCGTAATGATTTTTCTATTTCATTGAACGGCACATCTGTTAAATTCGATTGCGTATTCAACGCCATACATGGCACACCTGGCGAAGATGGTCTTATGCAAGCGTATTTTGAATTGTTAGGGATTTGCCATACTTCTTGTGGCTTTTATCAAGCAGCGCTCACCTTTAATAAAAGAGATTTGCTCAGTGTTCTGAAACCTTATGGTATAAAATCTGCCCCCTCGTACTACTTAAATAAGGGTGACGCGGTAAATGAATCTGAAATTATTAATACGGTAAAACTACCTTGTTTTGTGAAAGCAAATAAATCTGGTAGTAGTTATGGTATTACTAAAGTGTATAAAAAAGAAGAATTAAAAAGTGCAATTGAAACAGCTTACAAAGAAGATGATGAAATAATCATCGAAGGCTTTCTTGAAGGCACAGAAGTTTCTGTAGGGGTTTTAAAACTCAAAGGAAAAACGACGGTGTTCCCAATAACCGAAATCGTTACTGAAAATGATTTTTTTGATTACGAGGCTAAATATGGAGGGAAATCTCAAGAAATTACACCTGCAAGAATTAATACCGAGCAGCTAGATAAAGTAACGGCGGCATCTAAAAAGATATATGATCTTCTTAAAATGACCGGATTCTCAAGAAGTGAATTCATCTTTATTGGTAATGAACCTTATTTATTAGAAATCAATACGACACCAGGGTTAACTACAGAAAGTATCCTCCCACAACAAGCAAAAGCAGCTGGTATTGAATTGGGTATGTTATTTGAATATACCATTACAGAGGCACTGTCTTAAAATACCTATATTTAAAAAGTAAAACCTTTCTATGAGACGAGCAATTTTTCCTGGTTCTTTTGATCCATTAACCTTAGGCCATCATGATATCATTATACGTGGGATTACATTATTTGATGAAATAATCATTGCCATAGGAAAGAATGCCGATAAAAAATATATGTTCAGTCTAGAGCAACGAATGAAATTTATTGAAGAGGCATTTAAGGGGCAACCTTCAATTACTGTAAAAACGTATCAAGGTTTAACAGTCGATTTCTGCAAGAAAGAAGATGCAAGTTTTATTTTGAGAGGATTAAGAAATCCTGCAGATTTCGAATTCGAGAAAGCAATTGCTCATACCAATAGAAAATTATCAGAGATTGAAACTGTGTTTTTATTGACCTCATCGGGTAAATCATATATAAGTTCATCTATTGTGAGAGACGTAATTCGTAACGGTGGGGACTATACTGGTTTGGTGCCTACTTCTGTAAGAAAATAGATTTAAAAGCCATTTCACAACACGAAAGTGCTTTTCAACAACATCTTTTGATAACATCACATTAATTCAAGGTTTTAGGTAGAATGTTCTCATGAATTAATAGGAAGTCTCTTTCTAACCATACTTACACCAATAAATAGTCCAACTTTTTTCTTGGATTGAATTAGGCAAATTCAATTACCCATAGTTATAGTGCATACAGATTTCCTACTGATATATGCATCACCCAGTTAGGTTTCAAATTTTCAATTGAATTTATTGCGTATTGAAATCTAAAAATTGTTGATTTATTTCATAAAAATTAAAAATATATTTAGCCTAAAGTTTAGACGCAACTAACTTTTCGTTATTTCTTAATTCCCTAAATAAATAAACGGAAATAACTAATGAAATTTCAGACGAAGTTCCAGGTAAAGCCTTGTGAACAAAATAGGAATAAAGGTAAAAACTAGACTGCTTTAATCATAGAATGCTATGGAAAAGGCATTGGGTTTAGAAAATTTTAGAAACAAACTCTTTGGGCTTTACAATACTTTTTAAGTATATAAATACAAGTGGAATTGGCCCATAAGGTCACCAAAATCAAACTGAAGTGATGAATTCTAGGGTTACAGCCTATAGAACACTGGAAAAAGGTACCGTTTTCAAAATGTGTTTTAATAAAAAACAATAAGTCCTCATAGAGTCGTTAATTCTACTGTATACAACGTATATCTTAAGTTTCACAACAAATATTCAATAATACTCAGCAGTCGCACTACTTTAGTAAGAAATTACATTGGTATGATTAAAGTTCCCCAAACATCAAGTACCTCGTATTTAATTAGACAGTTGCCTACACCAACTGCTTTTATTGACACTAATTATAATATTGTTCATACATCCGAAAAATGGATGAACATTTTTAATAACAACGAGAGTTACAACACCGCGAGTTTATTTACAGCATTTCCTAATTTAAGCTCCAAATGGAAAAAGGAATTGGAAAATTGTTTTAAGGGAAATCCACAACCGATGGGTATTCACCAAGCAAAAGACATTGATGACCAAGACGTATGGTTTGAATGGTCTAATGCTCCTTGGTATGACACCAATGAAAATATTATTGGTGCTATTATTCAATTGAATAATATTACCGATTCTGTAAATAATGAATTGGAACTTAATAAAAAGAATTTATTACTAAAACAACAAGCCGAAATAACAAAAATCGGACAATGGGAGTATGATATTCTTGACAACCAACTTACATGGTGTACTACGACAAAGGCGATACATGAAGTGCCTCCACATTTCACACCTAATATAGAAAACGCCATTCATTACTTTAAAGAGGGTCATAGTCGTAACGCCATATCCATGGCAGTTTTTGAAGCCCAGAATAAAGGAAAGGCTTATAGTAATTTAAAGTTACAGATTATTACAGCTACAGGAAATGAGAAATGGGTAATGGCCGGTGGTAAACCTATATACCATAAAGGTGAACTAATTGGCCTAATAGGTACAATTCAAGATATACATGACCAAGTTGAGGCCGATATAAAAACTTTAGATAACGAAAAATTATTAAGAACCTTAATTGACAACCTACCAGTTAATGTCTATATAAAAGATACGGAATCTAGAAAGATTTTGGTAAATAAAGCAGAGTGTGAATTTTTAGGAGTTAAAAATCCCGAAGATTTATTAGGAAAAAGTGATTTCGAACTATACCCTTCAGAGTCTGCCGCTCGTTCACGAGAAGAAGATTTGCTGGTAATGAATACCTTAAAACCTATCATTGGCAAGGAAACGCTAAACATCAAATTAGACGGCAAAGAAACCTCTTTTCTTAGCTCAAAGATACCATTGCTAAATAATAAAGGACTTGCGTATGGAATTGTAGGTATAAGTCTTGATATTACGAAATTAAAAGAAAAAGAATCTGAGTTAAGGAATATTATAAATATAGCGTCGATTCAGAATAAAAAACTGTTGAATTTCGCCCATATTGTATCGCACAATCTTAGATCCCATTCTGCAAATTTTTCAATGTTGTTAGATTTCTTGAAAACTGAAAAAGATGAAGATGAAAAAAATCGAATAATTGAAATGCTAACTAATGCTTCTAATAATTTATTAGAGACCTTAGACAGTCTAAATGATGTCATTACAATAAATACCAATACCAATATTGATAAAAAGAATATCAATTTGCATAATAAGGTAATAACCATAAATCAACATTTGACCGGTTATCTATTGAACAATAGAGCTGAAATAAAAAATACGATACCCGAGGATTTCAAAATTAAATCGGTGCCTACATATTTAGATGGTATCTTGACTAATTTTATAACCAATGCGGTGAAATTTAAACATCCAGATAGAAATTCAAAAATCACCCTTAGTGCGATTAAAAAAAACAACTACTCAATTTTAACAATAGCAGATAACGGCTTAGGAATAGACCTTGAAAAGTATGGTAAAAAATTATTTGGTATGTATAAAACCTTTCATGATCATAAAGATGCAAGAGGTATTGGTCTATATATTACCAAAAACCAAATTGATGCTATGAATGGTAAAATTGAAGTAAGTAGTGAAATAGGAATGGGAACAGAATTTAAAATATTCTTTAATGACAAAAATTAGTGATATCACAATAATTGACGACGACCCTATAGTAGTTTTTGGTCTACGTAAATTAATTACTTCTACTATAAAATGTAACTCGATAGAATCTTATGGAAATGGATTATTGGCCTATGATGCAATAATGAAAAAACTTGATGATAAGCAGCCTATTCCTAAGGTTATTTTTTTAGACATTAATATGCCGATAATGGATGGTTGGGAATTTCTGGAGGCCTTCCTGAAGCTTCCTATTACAGATAAAATAAAAATTAACATTATTACATCTTCAATCGATTCATTTGACAAAAAACAATGGGAATCCTATAAAAATAAAAGCCACCACGTAATTACATTTAATCAAAAGCCAATTAATAAAATAAAAATAGAGGAAATCACCCAAGTCGCCTAAAACAATGAAGTATTGATTCTTTTTGCTGACTTAAATGGGGCCTTCATCTTTTAATAGTTATTCGGCAATGAGAATACTACCACTCTCCCTTCTTATTACTCTATTCATTTCTTGCGAGAAAAAATAAAAAATACCAAAGGTGAATTTCCTACACCTTTTGAACGCTCTGACAAGACAGAAAACCGCAACTTATTACGAGGTAATTAACTTTTACAAAAAACTTACCAACTAATTTTTTATTGTAAATATTCAAACAATTGATACTACAGATAGTAGTTATATAGTCTTCCCATTACTGATACAGTGAATAATTGGAATTTTTTCGACACGATTCTACAGCAAAAAAAAGGATTCTCGCACTATTTTTTTGAGGATATAGTACTAAGAATGCTTAAAAATAAATCTGTTTTAAAAACCAAATTTGAAGCCAAAAAGAAACTAGATTCAACTTTAAATGGCGATTGGTAGCTTCAACTATACTGGTTTTTTAAACAACGTGAGCTTTATGGAAATACCCATATATAATATCCAATCTATAGCATACTACGTTCTAATTAATCGCCTTCGAACAAAATCTTAATATTCACATATGAATTTTGAAGGGCCTTTTGTATTTTAACTGGACCTTTCCATTTTACTTTTACGATACCTTCCTTTTTTTCGGGTTTTAATTTCCCTGTATAATCAGTTTTCATGGCATACCAATGCACCTGCTTAAGCGTATATATACCGTTATTCTTAAAAATATGATAGGTAGTTCGTAAGAAATTTTCAATTTTCAGTCCTTTTACGCCAGTTTCTTCCATGACTTCACGTATGGCACAATCTTCAATAGATTCCCCTTTATCTAATTTACCTTTTGGCAAATCCCATTTATCGTTTCTGTAGATAAACAATACTTTACCCACTTCGTTTGTTACTACCCCTCCTGCAGCAACCACTAATGGAATTTCCTTTGTAAATTTCTTTAAAATTTCCTCGTGATTCGGGTGGTAGATATAGGCTTCTTCTAGCTTTTTCTTCTTCAAAGACCTAATTGCTTCTTGTATAGATTCTTGATTTAGTAAAAAATACTCCCCATTTGCTGTTTCCGAGAGCTTATTTGTTAAAATCAAAGGCAATTCATTAACAAAAACTTTATACATTTGCGTCATGGTTTTAGACAAAAACACGGCTAAAAAAACAGCAGAGCTTCTGCTGCAAATTAATGCAATAAAATTGAAACCGGAAAATCCTTTTACATGGGCCTCCGGATGGAAATCTCCAATATATTGCGATAATAGAATTTTGCTATCATACCCTATCATCAGAAATTACATTCGTGATGAAATGGCAAAACAAGTTGAGCAATTATATGGCAAGCCAGATTGTATTGTAGGGGTGGCTACGGGCGCAATAGGAATAGGAGCATTGGTAGCTGACAAACTCAACCTACCCTTTGTATATGTGAGGCCAGAACCAAAATCACACGGTAGGCAAAATCAAATTGAGGGTCATTTAGAAGCTCATCAATCAGTAGTTGTGATTGAAGACCTTATTAGCACTGGTAAAAGCAGTCTAAATGCAGTAGATGCTTTACGAGCTATTGATGCTAACGTAAAAGGTATGTTAGCCATTTTTACGTATGATTTTGAAACAGCCCTAACCAATTTCAAGGAAAAAAGCACACAACTGCATACGTTAAGCAGTTATGAATATCTTATTGAACAGGCCTCTGATAGTGGTTACGTAAAAGAAGATCAATTGATAACGCTATTGGAATGGAGAAAAAATCCTTCTCAATGGACAATTAAATAATTATGTTTATAGAATCACCTAAAGCGGAAGTATTAAAAAGTAAAGAAGACACGTATAACTTCCTAAACGAATTATCAAATTTCAGACAATTAATGCCTGAAAACATTGATAAGTTCGAAGTTTTAAATGAAAATAGATTTCTTTTCGCTTTAAAAGGAATGCCAGAAATAGTTTTGGAAAAAAAAGAACAAAGTCCATTTAACAAATTGGTTCTAGGTGCTGCAAGCGATAAACTTCCTTTTGTACTAACTGCCGATATTTCAGAATTAGAAAATGAGAAAAGTGAAGTAACCTTAAGTTTCTCAGGCGAATTCAACGCGATGATGGCCATGATGATTAAAACTCCAATCACAAACTTTATCAATACACTATCAAATAATTTAGGCAAGATTTAATATTGAAGTTGTATTTCTTTTAATCCAAATTCTTGAAGATTTCCATTTTCTAGCTTGAGCCTAAGTTTTCCGCTAATAGAAACACCTTCTATTATTCCGGTAATCATCTTTTTATCTTGGGTTTTAAATTTACACTGCTCTCCTATTTTAAATAATTGAGAATGATACTGCGCGTATAATTCATTCTCCAATGAAAGAATAGATTTTCCCAACTGAAGATGTAAATTTTCGATTAAGGAAGTAAAAACTGATTCGAGATCAAAACTTTGCCCCACTATTTTTTTCATCGAAGCAGCATTTGGAGCGTATTTAAATTCTTGTTGATTTACATTTAATCCAAATCCAATTATACTCCGATTTATTTTTGAACCAGAAATCATATTTTCAATTAGAATTCCCCCTATTTTAAAATCACCTGACAGAATGTCGTTAGGCCATTTAATACTTAAATTCGGAATCCCCATCTGCTTTAAACTATCCAGAATAGCCAACGAAACACAAATACTCATTAAAAATATTTTGTTAATTGGCAATTCAATATTATTCTTTAAAATACTGATTGCTATGTTTTTACCTTCTTCTGACTCCCATTTAGAATTGAATTGCCCTCTACCAGAAGTTTGATTTCGGGTAGTTATTACAGTGAAATCCTCGAGATTCATTTTGACAGACAATTCCTTCAAATAGGTGTTCGTAGATTCCGTGGCATCAAGTTTGATTATTTGCATTTGTAGAACATAATGTTATTCTTTAATCTATTGTTAAAAACTAGACCTAAAAGAACAAAAAAATAATAACTTTGTAAAAAATAAAATTTTTGAATGCAGGAAAGTAAAACTAGCGTAGATCAGTTAATTGCATTAATTATACAGGGAGTTGACGAAGTAAAGGGACACAATGTAATTCTATTAGATTTACGAGAAATTGAGAATACCGTTTGTGATTACTTCATTATTTGTAACGGTACTTCCAATACGCATGTAAATGCTATCGTAGGATCTATCCAAAAAACAGTAAGCAAAGCGATTAAGGACAAGCCTTGGCACATAGAAGGTGAAGATAATGCCGAATGGGTATTAATGGATTACGTAAATGTAGTGGTCCATGTATTCCAAAAGCAAATCCGTGAATACTATGACATAGAAGGCCTATGGGGAGATGCAAAATTCACCACTATAGATAGCAGCGTTAATCAATAAAAAATTAAGATGGCAAAAGAAAACAAAACAAATCCAAAAAAACCAAAATTTAGTTCTTGGTGGATTTATGGATTAGTAGCAGTATTACTTATAGGATTTCAGTTATTAACTAGTGATGACCTCGCTAGTACTAATAAAACAACCACTTCAGCATTACAAGAGTATTTAAGAAATGGTGATGTCAAAAAGATTTTGATAATTACAAACACTAATCAAGCAAAAGTATTCTTGACTGATGATGCCATTGCAAAAGATTTACATAAAGATGTTAATGAGAAATCATTCCTCCCTACATCCGGTAATGTACCTCAATATACTTTGGATTATGGTGATCTTCAAATTTTTCAAAATGAAATTACCGATATAAAGAAAGAAAACAACCTAGTTACGATTATTGAATTCGGTAAGGAGTCTACAGCAATTCTCGATTTCTTATTATCCTTATTACCATTTGTTTTGATAATCGGTATTTGGATTTATTTAATGCGAAGAATGTCTGGCGGCGGCGGCGGCGGCGCAGGTGGTCAAATCTTTAACATCGGTAAGTCTAAAGCTAAATTATTCGATGAGAAGACCGATACAAGAACATCATTTAAAGATGTTGCTGGTTTAGAAGGGGCAAAAGAAGAAGTTGAAGAAATTGTTGACTTTTTAAGAAACCCAGATAAATACACCTCTCTTGGTGGTAAAATCCCTAAAGGTGCATTATTGGTAGGCCCTCCAGGAACAGGTAAAACCCTTTTAGCTAAAGCGGTTGCCGGTGAAGCAAAAGTTCCTTTCTTTTCGCTTTCAGGTTCAGATTTCGTTGAAATGTTCGTAGGTGTAGGTGCTTCTAGAGTACGAGATTTATTCAAACAAGCAAAAGAAAAATCTCCAGCAATTATTTTTATTGATGAAATTGATGCAATAGGGAGAGCTCGGGGCAAGAATAATTTCACTGGTTCTAATGACGAACGTGAAAATACACTTAATCAATTATTGACAGAAATGGACGGTTTCGGCACCAATACAAATGTAATTGTATTAGCCGCGACAAACCGTGCAGATGTTTTGGATAAGGCTTTAATGCGTGCAGGTAGATTTGATAGACAAATTTATGTTGATTTACCAGACATTCGTGAACGAAAAGAAATTTTCGAAGTACACCTAAGACCAATTAAAACTTTAGAAACTTTAGATTTAGATTTCTTGGCCCGACAAACTCCAGGTTTCTCAGGTGCAGATATTGCCAATGTTTGTAATGAGGCAGCATTAATTGCAGCTCGTAACGAGAAAAAAGCAGTTGACAAACAAGATTTCTTAGACGCAGTAGATAGAATTGTTGGTGGTCTTGAGAAGAAAAATAAGATTATTACACCAGGAGAAAAAGAAACTATTGCCTATCACGAAGCTGGTCATGCCACTACAAGTTGGATGTTAGAACATGCATCTCCATTGGTTAAAGTTACTATTGTACCACGTGGACAATCGTTAGGAGCTGCTTGGTATTTGCCTGAAGAACGCTTGATTGTAAGACCTGAGCAAATGTTGGATGAAATGTGCGCTACAATGGGTGGTAGAGCGGCAGAAAAGGTGATTTTTAATAAAATTTCTACTGGTGCATTAAGTGATTTAGAAAAAGTTACTAAACAAGCTAGGGCTATGGTAACAATTTATGGCCTTAGTGAAGAAATTGGAAACATAACCTATTATGATTCCTCAGGACAAGATTCTTATGGCTTCTCTAAGCCGTACAGTGAGGATACGGCTAGAAAAATAGATTCTGAAATATCTAAAATTATAGAAGAACAGTATCAAAGAGCTATTAAAGTTCTTACGGATAATAAGGATAAACTTACAACATTAGCCGAAAGATTATTGGAGAAAGAAGTTATCTTTAAAGAGGATTTAGAAAAAATATTCGGAAAACGAAATTTCGAAAAAGACATCTTAGCCTTAGAAAATGAAAGGAAATTAAAGGAAATTAAAGGAAGAAAAAGATAATAATCCGACAGAAGAGCAAGAAATTACAGAGAATAAATAATAGTGCATTAATTTAAATACGAAATTATTACAACTATATAAATGGGTTTTTTAGATATGTTATTTGGTGGCGGTAAGAAGAAGGTTTCAAAAGAAACTGTAGAAACCCGAGGTGACCATATGCCAGATTTAAATATTCCCGCAGATGAAAAATTCACTATTCACTTCAAACAAAATGGAGGTAAATTTATATACTGTATTTCAGATTTAGAAGTTTCTAGAGCAATACAAAATATTGTAACCGAGAACAGTTGGGAAAACGAGCCTTTTTATGTATTAAACAATAGGCTTGCAGAAAAATTTGTAAAGGAGTCTATCTCCTTTACAAGTGATTCCAAAAAAAGCGAGGTTTTCTTTACGACCTGTGAACATTTAATTGCACAGAATGGAAGTATTCTTGTTTGCTCTAATCAATTACACGAGAAAAAAGTAAATGAGCTCCCTAGCAATGTTGTCGTTTTTGCCACAACCAGTCAATTGGTAGAATCTATAGGTGAAGGCCTAAAAACAATTAAGAAAAAATACGGACAAAATATTCCAACCAATATAACCACGCTAAAACACTTTAAAGCTACTGAAGAAAACTCCGATGACTTTCTAACATATGGCAGTAGCACTAAAAATCTTTATCTTTTACTCCTGGAAGATTTATAGTATGAAGGAAATTTTACGAAGGTCATTAACGGGGGCGGTTTATATCATCCTATTACTATCTGCAGTTTTCCTTAGTTCTGATGCTTTCGATTTCTTATTCATGACCTTTGGCCTTGCTTGTTTATATGAATATAAAAAACTGGTAGGATTAAAAGGCTATCATATTTTCGCAGCATATTTAGCACTTTGGTGGGCATTTATTTATTTGGTAAAAGACCAGCAATTGATCAATTTATTGATGGTCATAACCATCATAATTGACATTTACCTACTTATAAATCTCTTTTCTAAAAAACCAATTAAATTCAATAAGCTTTTAAAATTTTTAATAGGTTTATTTTACATTGGTGGTGGTTGTATTTTTCTTACCATGATTCCTTATAAAAATGATGCATTTGCCAAACTTCTCATTATGGGAATATTTATTTTAATATGGGTGAATGATTCGTTCGCTTATCTAGTTGGTAAAAGCATTGGTAGAACCAAATTATTCCCATCAGTTTCTCCTAAGAAAACAGTTGAAGGAACATTGGGCGGCTTTATATTTGCACTTGGCGCTGCTTATATCATCTCAACCCATGAACAATTGCTAAGTACATTACAATGGATGATATTAGCAACTGTCATAGTTATAGCAGGAAGTTTAGGTGATTTAATAGAATCTAAATTCAAAAGAGCTGCTGGTGTCAAAGATAGTGGCGCTATACTACCAGGACATGGTGGAATGTTAGATCGTTTGGATAGTTTGGTATTTGCAGCACCGTTTACTTATTTAACTTTAAATATATTTAGCTATGTTTCATAGGGAGGGACAAAAAATCATATTGTTTTCTTTTTGCTTGGTAGGAGTCAGTATAATCTTAGCTGATTTCTTTATTGATATTTCTTGGTTAAAGCTAATGATTCAATTAATTGGCTTAGTTGCAATGGTAGCTATTTTACAATTTTTCAGAAACCCTAAAAGACTTGCAATCAAGAATTTTAATGAGATTCTCTCGCCGGTAGATGGTAAAGTCGTTGTAATCGAAGAGGTTTTTGAAAAAGAATTTTTTAAGGAAAAAAGAAGACAGGTTTCAATTTTCATGTCACCCACTAACGTACATGTTACTAGATATCCAGCTAGTGGTAGTATTACATTTTCCAAATATCATGCAGGAAAATATTTGGTAGCGTGGCATCCAAAAGCTAGTGAAGAAAATGAAAGAACCACTGTTGTTATTAAAACTCCAAAATTTGGCGAAATATTATATCGGCAAATAGCTGGCGCAATGGCTAGACGAATTGTAAATTATGCCGAGAAAGGTGAAAGCGTACAGCAAGGTGATGATTCGGGCTTTATAAAATTTGGTTCTAGAGTAGACTTGTTCTTACCTTTAGATTGTCAAATCAATGTCAAACTGAATCAAAAAGTAAAAGGAGCACAAACCTGTATTGCGTCTTTTGTTGATCCAAATGAAAAAGAAGAAATCACTTATTGAATTTGAAGAGGCTGTAGCTCACGTAAATAGTTTTACTGAGCCTATACCAGCCGATATACTTCTTAAACTTTACGCGTATTACAAAATTGCAAACTCCAATTTTGATAATCCTGGTAGTAGGACCCCATTAATCAATGCATTTAAGGCTAATGCATTGTTTCAAGCCAAAAACATGACCAAAAAGCAAGCTATGAAGGCTTATATAGAATTGGTAGGAAAAGAATTAAAATAGAGCTATTAAAATTTCACTCATACAAGTCATTTAAATCTGCATCACAAATAGCACAAAAAAGTTCATTCATTTTCTCACAGACATCATAAAAGAATCGCTCGCCTTTTTCACTAGTTGCATATTCTGGGTTACCGATACCTGTATCTTTACTCACTTTCGACCATTCCCGTTCTGCCCAAACCCAGCCTTCATTAAATTCTTTTATCTTAAACTTCTTTTCTTCACCACTACCCCACTTGTCCTTTGACAAAACTAAATCAGGTCGTAAATAAAGCATCAAGCTTGTTTCCATTTCATCTGCATGATCACCTTTCTCCTTAAAATATTGAGATTTGTCTAACATTTGCGGGAAGAAGCAAAAGCTAATGAACATATCAGGAAACATTAAACCCAATTCCCTCACTAAGGGTTTGAAATTATTACCTCCATGACCATTATATAGTAAAAGCTTATAAATACCCTGCCTATTCAAAACTGTAACAATATCTTGAAGTATCGCCAGTTGGGTAGAAGGATTGAGGTTCATATCAAGATAAATATCTTTCTGGCCTGTATTAACTCCGTATGGGATGGTTGGTAGAACAATCACCTTCTTTCCCTTTTCCCAGCTAAGACCCGCAGCAGATTCGACCATACTTCGC
Organism: Maribacter sp. ACAM166; assembly: GCF_005771495.1. GTDB lineage: Bacteria > Bacteroidota > Bacteroidia > Flavobacteriales > Flavobacteriaceae > Maribacter. The sequence goes on along the minus strand of NZ_VAUW01000005.1, from coordinate 131,414 downwards.
GCCTGATAATTATCGGTCCCATAAGGGAGGTGATAGTTATGTGCCTCAGTAGCTCCCCAAGGCAATATAGCTAGTTCAAATTGTTCATCTTTTAAATGTTCCCAATTTGTCTCTTCTAGAATATATGGTCTTATCATAACTGTAAAATTAAAAAGGTCCAATCATTATATGAGCCCGAAAAGTACCTGGATCCATTAACCAAGGCATTCCTTTTGAATGAGGTTTATCGGGTAATCCTGTAGTTTCCGTTGTTGCAAAAGGGGTGTAAATTACATAACGAAATTGACCATTATTCAAGACTCCGGTTTCTATATCATAATCTTCTTGTGAACCATAATAAATATAAGTCATACTTGGCTCTTTAGGCATTTTTAATTTTCCTTGAGCGACCTCTTCGCCTCGTGTCTGTCTTTTATCTTTCGTACTTTTCCCTTCAGCAGCAAGTTCTCTTCCCCTTTGCATGAATGGTTCCAAATTTTTAGCATAGCAAGATACGCTTATATCATTTTTTGAAGGATCATCTGCCAAGCAAACAAGATTGTTTCTTCCTTCCCTAAGGACTATAAATTTTCCGTCCTCATCATACCCATATACCATTGCACCCATCCGTTCATTTTCAGGAGCAGGTAACGTGGCTGTAATCAATTGAATAGCTTTACTTGGAATGACCATTTCATTTTTATCTTGCGCTGTAAGAAATGCACCTAAAAAGAAAAACCCTAAAATTTTTAATTGTCTCATTTTCAAAATGTTTAATTGAAAGTTAAGGAATTTAAAATCAGATGTACCTATTATTTCACTAATCTAAAATCATAAAAAAGCCCTTGAAAAATTTTCAAGGGCTTTTTTCTATTTTGAATCTTGGTATTTCGAAATAAAATCTATAATACCTTTTTACCTGAAATTATATTGTAAAGAATAACAACAACTGCAATTACCAATAAAATATGTACTAAACTACCAGTCGCAAGACCAGGAACTATACCTAACATACCAAGTAACCATATTATTATACAAATAACTGCTACTAACCATAAAAGACTTCTCATAATGTGTGTTTTTAGATTGTTATATGTTAAAAATAGTTTTTCTATGATTGAGAATTTAACTCAATTCATAGTAATAATAACTCAAAATTTGAAACACCTACCTACTAGTCAAGTAAAAATTTGCTCATTATCAATATATTACGCTAATTTTTCTTTAAAAAAATCAATAGTACGTGACCATGCTAATTCCGCAGCATCTTTGTCATATCGGGGAGTAGAAGTGTTGTGAAACCCATGATTTACCTCTGGATAGAAAAATACTTCAAACTTTTTATTGTTTTTCTTAAGTGCCTGTTCATATGCTGGCCAACCAGCATTTACGCGCTCATCTAAACCAGCATATTGCAACAGTAAAGGCGCATTAATAGTGTCAACACCCTCAGTAGGTTGACCACCGTAAAAAGGTACTGCCGCTGATAAATCAGAAACTTTTACCGCCATCATGTTAGATATCCATCCTCCAAAACAAAACCTTACTACACCGATTTTGCCATTACAATCCTCATTGGACTTTAAATAGTAAAAGGCGGCTATAAAGTCTTCTAGCATTTCATTTCTATCACGTTCTCGCTGCATATCCCTTCCCCTCGTCATCGTTGCCAGGATACCCACCCAATGGACTCAGAGCATCGGGTGCTATGGTGATAAACCCTGCCAAAGCTGCCCTTCTGGCAGTATCTTCAACATATGGATTTAGCCCTCTATTCTCATGCACCACAACTATTCCAGGTAATTTAGTTGTAGCAGATTTTGGCTTGGATAATAATGCCTTAATCACACCACCTCCCCTAGTTGAATTATAGGTTATGAATTCAGAATCTAATTCGGGATTATTTTTGTCTACTAAAAAAGTATCTTGATAATTAGGCATTAAAAAACTCATCAAAGACCCAACGGTTATTCCACCTACGGCATATACGGATAACTTCTGCACAAAATCACGTCTTTGAATTCTATTATGAGCATAGGCATCATAAAGGTCAAAAACTTCTTGTTTGATGTCTTCTTTTCTAAGCGATTTCATTTTTTCTCTTTTAGTACTTTACTAAAAGTACTAAAAATAAGAATTCATAAATTGAATATTATACGGAAAAAGCCTCATTCTAATTGTAATAGGAATGAGGCCTTTTCAGAATACTTTTGCTTAAATATTTAACTTAAACTCGTTAAACTTTTTTCTAATGTTTCGATTTTCGCTTCTGCATCTGCAAGTTTTTGCCGCTCTATAGTAATAACTTTTTCAGGTGCATTATTCACAAAACGTTCGTTTGATAGTTTTTTCTGAACTGAAGTTAAAAACCCTTTCGTATACTTTAACTCTTCTTTTATTTTTAAGATTTCAGCTTCAATGTCTATCGCACCTTCGATAGGCACAAAGTATTCGTTACTTTTTACTCTAAATGTCAAAGCACCTTCTAATTGCTCTTTTAAATACGTGATTTCAGAAACATTTGTCAACTTAGATATTACGACATCCCAATCTTTACTTGCTTCCTCAGTATTTAAGGCAGAAAGCTCCAGTGCTTCTTTCATCGGAATATTCTTATTCTTTCTAATAGTCCGTACTCCTGCTATAACCTCAGCAGCAAACTCGAACTGTTCTATCAAATTCTCATCTATATCTCCAGCTACTGGCCATTTAGATATAACCAAAGCCTCGCTAGTATTTCGCTCTGAAATATGTTGCCAAACCTCTTCCGTCAAGAAAGGCATAAATGGATGCAACAATTTTAAATTTTGCTCGAATAAATGAATTACTTGATCAAATGAAGTTTTATCAATGGGCTGTTGATATGCTGGTTTAATAATTTCTAATAACCAAGAACTGTAGTCATCCCAAACCAATTTGTAAATGGACATTAATGCATCTGAAATACGGAATTTACTAAAATGGTCTTCTATTTCCAACAAGGTTTTGTTCAATTTAGCCTCATACCACTCCAGACCTAATTTAGAAGCTTCTGGCTGTGGAATATCTGCAACTTCCCATCCTTTTAATAATCTAAATCCGTTCCAGATTTTATTCGCAAAATTCTTACCCTGTTGACATAGATCTTCATCAAACATTAAATCATTACCTGCCGCAGAACTTAGCAACAAACCAACTCGTACACCGTCTGCTCCATAATCCTCTATAAGTTTTAAGGCATCAGGCGAATTCCCGAGGGATTTGGACATTTTTCTTCGCTGCTTATCCCTTACTAGACCTGTGAAATATACATTTTCGAAAGGTCTCTCACCTCTAAACTCATATCCGGCAACAATCATTCTGGCCACCCAGAAAAATAGAATATCCGGACCGGTAACCAAATCATTGGTTGGATAATAATAATTAACATCTTCATTATCCGGTTCTAAAATACCTCCAAAAACACTCATTGGCCAAAGCCACGAAGAGAACCAAGTATCTAATACATCAACATCTTGCCTTAGGTCACTCTTTTGTAGATTTGGATTGTCCGCTTTATTTTTTGCAAGCTCTAATGCATCATCAATAGTGGCAGCCACAACAAAATCATCTTGCCCATCACCAAAATAAAATGCAGGTATTTGCTGCCCCCACCATAATTGTCTTGAGATGTTCCAATCACGAACATTTTCCATCCAATGACGGTATGTATTTTCAAATTTCTTTGGATATAGTTTTACATCACCACTTTCCATTACAGCCTTTAAAGCTGGTTTGGCCAAATCTTCCATTTTCAGGAACCATTGGTCAGATAATTTAGGCTCTATTACTGCCTTGGTACGTTCTGAAGTACCTACTTTATTAATATGGGTTTCCGTTTTCACTAAAAACCCCTTTTCGTCTAATTCTTGAGAAATTTCCTTTCTTACTACAAAACGATCTTTGCCTTCGTAGTGTAAGCCAAAGCTATTCAATGTAGCATTATCATTAAATATATCAATGGTTTCCAAGTTGTGTTTTTCACCCAAGGATTTATCATTAATATCATGTGCTGGAGTCACTTTTAAACATCCTGTACCAAATTCCATATCCACATAGTCATCTTCAATAATAGGAATCACTCTATTACAGATAGGCACAATGACTCTTTTCCCTTTTAAATGTTTGAACCGCTCATCATTGGGGTTAATACAAATAGCAGTATCTCCCAAAATTGTTTCTGGCCGCGTAGTTGCTATCGTTACTTTTTCATCAGAACCTTCAATTTCATAGGCCAAATAGTACAACAGACCTTGTCTTTCCTCATAAATAACTTCCTCATCAGATAAGGTCGTCATAGCCTCTGGATCCCAATTCACCATTCTGAAGCCACGGTAAATCAATCCTTTATTATATAAGTCTATAAATACTTTAATAACACTATCATAGCGTTCTTGATCCATTGTGAATGCTGCACGGTCCCAATCACAAGAACAACCCAATTTCTTTAATTGCTCGAGAATAATACCACCGTACTGATGGGTCCAGTCCCAAGCATGTTCTAAGAACTCATCACGGGTGAGGTCGTTCTTATTTATCCCCTGCTCTTTTAGCTTTGCTACGACCTTCGCCTCCGTCGCTATTGAAGCATGATCGGTACCAGGTACCCAACAAGCATTTTTCCCTAAAAGACGGGCTCTTCGTATCAACACATCTTGAATAGTATTATTCAACATATGCCCCATATGTAGTATTCCCGTAACGTTTGGTGGTGGTATTACAATGCTATAAGGCTCTCTTTCATCTGGCACGGAATGAAAATAACCGTTTTTCATCCAATACTCATACCAATGGGTTTCTGTGGACTGCGGATTATATTTTGATGGAATTTCCATATTTGGAACAGTTTTTGACTTATTATAGATTGGGATATTAAAATTAAAGCCGAACTGACATTCTAACGGTCATTTCAGCCAATTTCACCCAAAGATAAATACGAAACAAAAATAAGTAACGTTAGAGTATAACAAAAGGATTTTGAGGTTGATCTGAAAAGATTTAATTTTGAAGTCCACCCAAAATTAAAAATGATGAAAAAAATAGTACTTGTATTATTTGTTGGTTTGCTAGGATTAAGTTTAACTGCGCAAGATTCAGCGGCCAAAATCGAATTTAAAACAGAAACCGTTGATTATGGTGAAATTGCCAAGGGATCTGACGGAATTAGGGTTTTTGAATTTACCAATACCGGAACAGCTCCACTTATAATCAGTAAAGTGAGCTCTAGTTGTGGTTGTACGATTCCTAAAAAACCAGAAGACCCAATTTTACCAGGAAAAACAGGTGAAATTCAGGTTAAATATGACACGAATCGAGTAGGACCAATTCGTAAAGCGATTACTGTAATATCAAATGCAGATACGCCTACTAAGGTTTTAAAAATTAAAGGAGAGATACTAGCTACAAGCGGTACCAAATAAAAATAACTTCATATAATTTAAAAACCCAACTTTAGAGTTGGGTTTTTTTATTCAAATAATGGTTTTAAAATAAAACTGAACAGTAAATCGTTATTATAACGCTCTACCAATACCTTCACTTTTTTTCCTTTTTTATCATTAATTAAATGCATGATTTCCTGCAATTTATAACGATGAATACGTTTGCCATTAACTGCTAAAATCACGTCGCCTTCTTGTAAACCTGCCGAATGAGCTGGACTACCCTGACGTATACCAGACACAATTATTTCTGGCACGACGCTTAACCTTGTTGCGCCCTGCAATACGATTTGAACATCACCATATGTCTTTTTATCACTATACACCACCCCGTTTCTATCTGCTATTCGTTCAGATACATATCGAATACCTGCATGCTGTAAATCAATACCACTGATGTTGTATTGAAATATTTTATCAAAATTGGAATTCTTCTTTAGTATTATTTTCTGATTCGAATAATCGAAGACCAAGTTAAAACGCTTTAATACTTCACCACCCAAGCTTCCGTTTCTTCCCCCAAAGTCTGTAATCGTATTAAAAGTTTCCATATCAGGAAAAGCAGCTTTAGCATCTTTCATTATAAAATCTGAAATTTTCAAGTGGTGAATTTTAGTTCGCTTTCCATAAATATCACCAGCAAGACCTTTTCCTAGAAAATCTTCATAATACTTTTCTGGAATTCTGATATGCTCATCCTCAAAAAGCCACACGGCATCACTACTGCCAGTATCTATCAACAACTTAACAGGAATTTCTTTAGAACTCTTGACAATTACAAGGGCATCCAAATAGGCTTTTTTTCTTATAACGGATATATCTAAAACCCGAGAATTTTTAGACACTCTATACTTATACGTATCAGAATCATAAAACCTAATAACCCTAGTTGAATAATTAATATCCACTACAAAATCACGAAACAGATCATACCCAATAATTCCATGTATAGGAATACCTAAGCTTGGTGAGAAATTAATACCGGCATCCATAACCACATAAATATCTTGTGATAGATTCTTAACACTGCCAAGTTTTACAAAATTACCAGTAGATTTGAGTGCGTTTATTGGGTCTCCTTCTCCAAGTCCATTTATCGTTATTTCGGTCACATTATTGAGCTGAATAGAATCTTGATCAGCTAAATTGAATAGAATTGGAGTGCCCACCCCAGAGTCTAAAACAAACGAAAGCTGGGTCCCATTCACATCAATTGGTATAATCATCAAGTTGTTGATGAGCTCAAACTTTATTTTATGAAATTTTTCACCAGCGGGTAACTGGTAAGTTTGAGCTACCGCAGAAAGTGAGAAACAAACAAAAAAAAGAAAGACTAGAATTCTAATACCACGTAACATAATCGTTATGAATTAGTTAACGCTATTCAAGATACATAATTAACAACTACAAAACATAATTTTAACACCACCCCAAAAACCAAATAAAACCCAATAAAATTGTAAGAACCATTATCATTTATCACTTTTGTGAAAAATAAAATTTTATGCCATCTGTTTCTAATAAAGGGCTTTCTATGCCCCAATCCCCTATACGAAAATTAGTTCCCTTTGCGGAAAACGCAAAAAAGAAAGGGGTTAAAGTTATTCATCTGAATATAGGCCAACCAGATATAAAAACTCCACAACAAGCTTTAGATGCGGTTAAAAATAATAATATTTCTGTTTTAGAATATAGCCGCACTGAAGGTTCTGAAGAGTTTAGAACCAAAATTGCGGGGTATTATGTAAAAAACAATATTCCGGTAACCGCTTCTGATATTATTGTAACCACCGGTGGGTCTGAAGCTTTGGCTTTTGCAATGAATACGATTGCTGATACAGATGATGAGATTATTATTCCCGAACCTTTTTACGCTAATTACAATGGCTTTGCAACAGCATGTGGGGTAAAAGTAGTACCCGTAGTCTCAAAATTGGAAGATAATTTTGCATTACCTCCTATCGAGGAATTTGAAAAACTAATTACATCAAGAACCAAAGCTATCCTAATTTGTAATCCAGGAAATCCGACAGGCTACCTCTACAGTAAAGAGGAAATTTTAAAATTGGCAGCATTGGTGAAAAAACACAATATTTTTCTAGTTGCCGATGAAGTATATAGAGAGTTTACTTATGATGATAAAGTACATACATCTGTTTTAAAGGAAGACGGATTAGATGATTATGCTATTATCATAGATTCGGTTTCAAAAAGATATAGTATGTGTGGAGCTAGAATTGGTTTTCTAGTTTCAAAAAATAAAGAGTTTATAGCAACCGCATTAAAATTTGCACAAGCTAGACTTTCGCCACCTACCTATGCTCAGATAGCAACTGAAGCTGCTTTGGACACACCGGATAGCTATTTTGAAGAAGTGAAGACGGAATATGTAGCACGAAGAAATTTATTGATAGCAGAATTAGAAAAAATTGAAGGTATAAAAATTGCTAGACCACAAGGTGCTTTTTATTGTATTGCAGAACTACCTATTCAAGATGCCGATCATTTTGCACAATGGCTATTAGAAGATTTTAGAGTCGATAATGAAACAGTAATGGTAGCACCGGCCGCAGGATTTTATGCTACAGAAGGTTTAGGGAAAAACCAGATTAGAATTGCTTACGTACTTGACCAAGATAGTTTAAAAAGAGCCGTAAAAATTCTTGGTGAAGCTCTTAAAAGCTATAACGGTTAATGATTATACACGAGCATTTTTCCTTAAAGAACTACAATACTTTTGGCATAGATGCCAAGGCACAATATTTTGTGGAAGTTAATTCTGTTGAAGCATTACGAGAAATACTTGGCAACAACGATTATCTACGAAAAATAATAATAGGTGGTGGTAGCAATATGCTGCTTACAAATGATATTGATGCATTGTTTATACATGTCAATCTCAAAGGAAAGTGGTTAATAAATGAATCAGATGACACTGTAAGCATTAAGGTTATGGCTGGTGAAAATTGGCATGAAATGGTACTATGGACTCTTGAAAATGGCTATGGAGGTTTGGAAAACATGTCGCTTATTCCTGGTAATACCGGTACAGCTCCTATACAAAATATTGGTGCCTATGGGGTGGAGTTAAAAGACACTTTTGAAAGTTGTGATGCCATTAGAATTATAGATCAACAACCTATCACCTTTACTAAAACTGAATGCAAATTTGGTTATAGAGACTCCTTTTTCAAGAATGAAGGCAAGGATAATTATGTAATCACTTCAGTCACCTTTTCATTAACCAAAAACAAGCACACCATAAACTCTGGGTATGGAGCAATCGAAGATCAATTAAAGAAGGATTCTATTCTAAATCCTACTATAAAAGATATCTCCAATGCCGTAATTGCTATTCGCCAAAGTAAATTACCAGATCCCAAAGAATTAGGCAATAGTGGTAGTTTCTTTAAAAACCCAATAGTTCAAAAAGAAGTATTTGAAACTTTTATAGCTAATCATCCTGATGCTCCCTTTTATAAAGTATCAGATATCAGTTATAAAATACCTGCCGGATGGTTAGTTGAACAGTGTGGTTTTAAAGGGAAAAGATATGGCGATGCTGGGGTACATAAAAAACAGGCACTGGTACTTGTTAATTATGGAAACGCTACAGGTTCAGACATTTTAAATCTTGCTGCGAGAATAATGAAAGAAGTTCAAGCAACCTTTAATATAACTATAAGTCCAGAGGTTAATTTAATAAAATAACCCCTGCAATCAGATTACAGGGGTTATTACCAAACCAACCAAAAACAAAGTGGCAGTTACCAGCTGCGCACTTATAAGATATATATTTTCATAAAACGCATCATTAACAATCAATTTTATAATTTAGCGTTTAATCATATACGGTTCAATCTGGCAATTTGGATGTCCATTTTAAAAAAATCTTGTACATCTTTTTAAATCATGAGCACTTTATTAGAAAATCATATTGTTGAATTGTTACAAGAGCGAAATGAAAAAGCGATTTCACTTTTGTACGATAATTATGCCAATACCCTTTTAGGTGTTGCCAATAAAGTGGTAAGAGATCCAGATTTGGCTCAAGACGTTGTGCAAGAATCTTTCGTTAAAATTTGGAAAAAAGCCGACACCTACGACCCTAAAAAGGCAAAGCTATTTACGTGGCTTTTTAGGATTACCCGAAATACGGCAATTGACAAATTAAGAAGTGTTAACACAAAATCTGATAAGGAAATCCAAATAGATGTTTCTGACGTATATACTTTAGGCGTAGAAAGTACGAGGCCAGAGTTAATGGATGTAAAAGAGCATCTAGGGAAAATCGAATACAAATATCAGATTGTTCTAGAAGCCCTTTTCTTTCAAGGCATGACCCAACAGGAAGCAAGTGATGAGTTGGATATTCCTTTAGGAACTATTAAATCTAGATTAAAAATAGGTTTGCGTGAATTAGGTAAAATCTATGGTCCAGCACTAATTGCTATGTTATTAAACGTTGTGTTATGAAAGACAAAATTAAAATATTTCTTGATTCTGATTTACTAGAAAAACATCTTTTAGGAACTACCACAGATATGGAAACCATGCAAGTAGAGCGCTATATTGCCATGTATCCCGAGGTTCGTGATACCTATGTAGAATTACAAGACAACCTAGCGATTTTTGCTAAGCAATATGCTATTGAAGCACCACAGGGCTTAAAAGATTTAATTCATGCTAGAATTAAATCTGAACGCAGCGGACGAAAAAGATTCTTCAGCTATGCTATTGCAGCTAGTATAACCGCAATTATGTTCGCAGGTATTTCAACCTTCTTTTGGAATCAAAATCAGAGCTTACAAGAAGAAAAAAGTGTTGTTAGCAATAAGATAAAGTTGCTAGAGGAAAACATGAAAGAGCAACTAGAAGATGTACGTAATCAATTTATCGTTTTAAATAATCCACAGACTAAAAAATACAACGTAAAGGGAAATCAAAAAGCAAAAGATTTAAAGGCTGTTGCATATATTAACCCTGTAAAAAAATTGTCGTATATCAACGTCAGTAAATTACCTCATATTCCTGAAAGTCAGTGCTTTCAAATGTGGGCAGAGGTTAACGGAAAAATGATTAATCTAGGTATTATCGAAGAAGCTGGTGACCAACAAAAATTGATGGCACTGCCCTACGCTGATAATGCGATTGGTTATATTACTATCGAACAAAAAGGAGGTAATCAAACTCCAAGTGTTGAAAATATAGTTGCCAACATAGCATATTAATCCTCATTTTATAAAGTATTCTTAAAGCCCCAATTTTGGGGCTTTATTATTTATCTTTGTATAAAATTAATATATGAAACTATTATTTTTAACCATCGGCCTATTAGCATTAGCTTTTGCGGGTATCGCAATTAAAATCTGGTCACAAAAAGACGGTAAATTTGCAGGAACTTGCGCAAGTCAAAGTCCATTCTTAAATCAAGACGGACAAGCATGTGGTATGTGTGGTAAACTACCAAGCGAACAAGATTGTAAAAATGATACGATTTCTGATTAAGCTAAGTTCATTTTCGTTGAACTCACTCAACCCAAAACTAGTATTTGAACAACGTAGACAATTTAGAAGAAACAATACACAAGGCGAAAGAAGGCAACCAGATTGCTTTTAGTCGTTTATTGGATATGTTTTGGAACGATGTTTATGGTTTTCAATTAAAACGTACTGAAAACGAGAACGATTCTGAAGATATTACTATTCAAACCTTCTCTAAGGCGTTTGATAAAATACATACCTACAATGATACCTATGTATTTAAGACTTGGTTAATTACAATATCCAAAAACATTCATATTGACCTTGTCCGTAAACGAAAAAAAAGCCTATTAGACTCTAGAAGTGGTGCTGAGGCCATAACTACGGCTTTAGATGCTTCGCCTACAAGGGAAGATCAATTGATCCAAGAGCAGAACTTAGCAGATTTGTTAAGAGATATCAAAAAATTAAAGCCTCATTATCAAACAGTCATTAATCTTAGGTATTTCAATGAACTAAGCTATGCCGATATCTCAGCCAGCTTGAATGAACCTATAAACAGTGTTAAAGTAAAGCTTCTAAGGGCTAAAAAATTACTTTCAGAAATCATAAAAGCTAGGAAGTAGGCTATCATTAAAGCATCTCTATTTTTAAATTTATCAACGCTAATACATCGCACGGCATTCTACTTTATAAACACCTTTTTAGTTCGTATATTTGTATTAAAATATTAGCATGTCCACTGTCTTAAAAGAAAATGTAGCTCCACCTAAAAAACCAAAATGGCTTAGGGTGAAATTACCTACAGGTAAAAAATATACGCAACTAAGAGGATTGGTGGAAAAGTATGATCTGCATACGATTTGCACCAGCGGTAGTTGCCCAAATATGGGAGAATGCTGGGGAGAAGGGACTGCAACGTTCATGATTTTAGGTAATGTTTGTACACGGTCTTGCGGATTTTGTGGTGTTAAAACAGGTAGACCAGAAAATGTTGATTGGGCAGAACCTGAAAAAGTGGCACGCTCTATAAAGATAATGGGAATCAAGCATGCCGTAGTTACTTCTGTTGATAGAGATGACCTTAAAGATATGGGCTCAATTATCTGGGCAGAAACGGTAAAGGCCATTCGAAGAATGAACCCAAGCACAACGTTAGAAACCTTAATTCCAGATTTTCAGGGTATAGAAAAACATTTGGATAGAATTATAGAGGTTTCACCAGAAGTAGTTTCTCATAATATGGAAACTGTAAAAAGATTAACCAGAGAAGTTCGTATTCAAGCAAAATATGAACGTAGCCTTGAAGTTCTTAATTATTTAAAAATTCAAGGCATTAATAGAACCAAATCTGGAATCATGTTAGGTCTTGGAGAACATGAAGATGAAGTTATAACAACTTTGGCCGATTTGCGAAATGTAAATGTTGATGTGGTTACCATTGGTCAATACCTTCAACCATCAAAAAAACATCTTCCCGTTAAGGAATTTATCACTCCCGAGCAATTTAAAAAATATGAAGACATAGGTCTTGAAATGGGTTTTAGGCATGTAGAAAGTGGTGCATTAGTAAGATCATCTTATAAAGCGCATAAACACATTCTCTAATATTTATGAATATCTTGAATCGCAATCAGAACTCATCCTTAGTTTTCGATTTTTTGAATTTTACTCAATAGGATACACCCCAAGTATAACCAATGCAAAAAATTAATATAGGCATCAATGGTTTTGGAAGGATAGGAAGAACCTTATTCCGGCTATTACAACACCAAGAACATTTAAGCGTAGTTGCCATCAATGACTTGGCAGATACGAGAACACTATCTCATTTATTAAAATACGACAGCATTCATGGCACATCAACTCAGCAAATTGGGTATGATGAAAAGCATATTATTGTTAATGGACAAGCAATATCTCTTACGAATGAGATACACCCATCAACAATAAATTGGTCATCAACACATGTTGATGTGGTGGTTGAATGCACTGGTAAATTTAAAGATCGAGAAACATTATCACTTCATATAAAAAACGGTGCTAAAAAAGTCATCTTATCTGTACCTCCAACGGAAGAAGACATAAAAATGATTGTTTTTGGAATTAATGAAAGCACATTGAATCCTGCCGATGATATAATTTCAAATGCTTCTTGTACAACTAATAACGCAGCGCCTATGATTAAGGTCATGAATGACCTATGCGGCATAGAGCAGGCTTATATTACTACCATACATTCTTACACTACAGATCAGAGCTTACATGACCAACCACATAGAGATTTAAGAAGAGCGCGTGCCGCTTCACAATCGATTGTGCCTACAACCACCGGAGCTGCAAAAGCTTTAACTAGAATATTTCCTGAACTTGCCAATGTTATTGGAGGTTGTGGTATTCGAGTTCCAGTACCAAATGGATCTTTAACAGATATCACTTTAAATGTGAAACGGACTACAACAATTGAAGAAATAAACGATACATTTGAAAAAGCGGCACAAAACCAGTTCAAAAACATTTTGTGCTACACCAATGACCCAATTGTTTCTATCGACATAAACAATAGTTGTTATTCTTGTACGTTTGATTCTTTAATGACTTCGGTTATAGGAAAGATGGTCAAAATTATTGGGTGGTACGATAACGAAACCGGATATAGCAGTAGAATTATTGATTTGATTAATTTCATGAACGGTAAAAACTATATTTGAAGAAAATATTTTCACATAAAGCACTGCAAATTATACTTGTTCCAATATTTATATTGGTGACGACAATGTCTGTATTATCTCAAAATGGAATTCCCCCTAAAGACATTCAACCCTATTTTGACCAAGCTAGAAAATTCAGGAATCAAGATAAGATAGATTTAGCATTAGAAACTTTAAATACAGCAGCAACTGAATCTGAGAAAAATGAGGATATAAAAGCCTTGATTGATAGTCTTCATGAATTTGCCGTATTGTATCTTAAAATTGATAAAGAAGGTGATACTGAATTCTACTGGGACCGCGCCAGTGTTTTACTGAAAGACATAGCTTATCCCTATGGTGATGCAATGCACAAATACATTGAAGCAATCCTCTTGTATCGAAGCAAAAGAAACTTTCAAGCTTTGTTTATGCTTAATGAAGCGAAGCAACTCAATAACGACCGAAACTTTATCAATAATCTTCTACTTACAGAGGCACAGGTTTACATCAATCTAGAAAAATACGAAAGCGCTACAAAAAATCTTAATTCACTTATTGTAAACACAGATATTTACGAAAAGGAGTACCTATCAACACAGGCTTATTTAACCCTTGCAGAGCTCAATTTGAAAACAGGAGATTTAACTGAATCTGCTAAAAACGGTGAAAATGCTCTGGCGTTAGCGAATAATAATGGGTTTTTGGTAGATGTAAAAGATGCTAACAACCTATTAACCATCGTTTATGAAAAACTTGGCCAATATCAAAAATCGTTAACGAATAATCAAAATTTAGCACAAATAAAGGACTCCATTTTCAACATTGAGAAAAATAAAATTGAAGCTAAGACGGCAGATAAAATCAAAGACGATTATAAAACTGAATTAATTGCTCGCCAAGATAAGAAAATAGAAGAACTGACTGAATCACAAAATAGGTCTGAGCTTACCGCTATATTAACGGCTGCTTTTTTGATAATTATTTCGTTATTAGCAATTACCTTATACCGAAACAATCAAATTAAATTAAAAACTAACGATTTATTGCAAACCAAGAATAAGGAATTGCAAATTTCAAGAGATGATGCCGTACAGGCAATGGAAGCTAAGACCAACTTCCTTTCAACTGTAAGTCACGAGCTAAGAACACCATTGTATGCCGTTACTGGGCTAACCCACCTCCTACTAGAGGAGGATCCAGAAGAGCATCAAAAAGAACATCTAAAAGCTTTAAAATTCTCTGGTGATTATTTACTGAACTTCATAAATGATATTCTTCATATTAATAAGATTGATGCTAATAAGTTAGAACCCCTTAATATGGAGTTCAATCTTAACAAAGTCATCAATGAAGTTATCAATTCATTGTCTCAAAGTGCGAAGGCAAACAACACTAAATTGACATTAGACTATGATTCAGAAATACCTAGCCATTTATTAAGTGATCCATTAAAACTTTCTCAAATTTTCATGAACTTAATCGGTAATTCTATTAAGTTCACAAAAGGTGGAGAAGTTAAGGTAACTGCGAAATTACTCAACAAGGTAGATGATGATGTTACTATTTATTTTGAAGTAAACGATAATGGTATTGGTATTTCAAAAGAAAAGCAGAAAAATATTTTCGAAGGTTTTGAACAAGGATCCATTCAAATAAATAGGGAATATGGAGGTACTGGTTTAGGTCTTACTATTGTAAAAAGTCTTTTAGGGTTATTTAAGAGCAAAATAGAACTTGAGAGTACACTGAACGAAGGAAGTTCTTTTTTCTTTGAAATAGAAATGACGAGTTTGGATGATAAGCCTGAAGATTTTACATTCGAAGTTACTCCTCGTGATTATGATTTTAAAAATCTTCATTTATTAATAGTTGAGGATAATAAAATCAATCAGGTAATTACCAAAAAGATGTTATCCAAAAAGGAAATGACCAGTGATATTGCAAACAATGGATACGAGGCCATTACCTTGGCTCAAGAAAATGTTTACGATGCTATTCTGATGGATATACACATGCCTGGAATTAGTGGAGAAGAGGCTACCATAGAAATAAGAAAGTTTAATCAAGATACTCCTATAATTGCATTAACTGCAATTTCATTGGATGATAGTTTAGAAAGTTTCTATGCTGCAGGTTGTAATGATGTGGTCACTAAGCCTTTCAAACCCGAGGTTTTCTATCAAAAAATCGGTGAGAACATTTTTGATAAGGATATTAGGAATTCGTTGTCATAAAAACTTCTAATTCATTTTCAAATAGTTGAATATCCCCATCTAAAAATTGGTGCGATACTTCGATGTAATGTAGCTGTGAAAGTTCACTCCTTAGCCGCACATAATCTTTTTCGGTAGTAAGAATACATTCCTTTTCTTTTAAAACAGCAAATTCCTGTTTCGTAAAAAAATGATGATCACTAAATTTCATATGTTCAAAGGCAATGCCTTCGTCGAGCAAAAAAGCTTCCAGTGGCAATGGATTCGCAATACCAGTCACTAAAGTTACTTTTCTATTTTTTAGCTCCGAGAGTTCTATGTTAATTCCCTTTAGGTTTTTATTATACGCCAAATAGCTAAACAGCACTTTTTGATTAGGTAAAGGCTCGATTTTAGCTCGTATTGTATTTCTTTCTGAAATCGATATATCATTTGGGCATTTTGTCACCACAATTATGCTAGCTCTTTTTGCCTCAGCCTTAGCATCTCGCAAATTTCCAGTCGGTAAGTACCAATCATCAACATATAAATTATCATACGGGGTTAATAGAATTGCAAAATCAGGTTTTACTTTACGATGTTGAAAGGCATCATCCAAAAGAATAACATCTGGTTTAACAGACTTTTCCAATTGCATGATTCCATTTCTTCTATCGGCATCTACTGCAACCGAAACCATTGGAAACTTAGATTTTAATTGAAATGGTTCATCTCCCAAATTCTCAACACTTGTTTGACTAGTTGCTAGTAAAAACCCCTTTGACTTTCTTTTATAGCCTCTACTCAAAATCGCAATGCGGAAATTCTTTTCTAACGACCTCACCAATAATTCTATCATCGGTGTTTTTCCGGTACCACCAACACTAAGATTTCCCACACAAATAGTTTTCGTATGGAATGACATTGATGAAAAAATACCTAAATCATACAATCGATTTCTCAAAAACACGATTAAAGCGTATACTAAAGAAATAGGAAAAAGAAGTTTTCGTAGCACGTGCATCAGTACGAAATTATAATAATTTATCTTTGAATACCTTATTTTTCATTAAAATGACCATAAACCACATAACACAAATCTTAGAGGACTTTGCTCCATTATCTTACGCAGAAGACTTTGACAACGTTGGCCTCTTGGTAGGGGACGCATCGACCGAATTAACTGGGGTCTTAGTCACCTTAGACACCCTTGAAAATGTTGTGGATGAAGCAATTACTAAAAACTGCAATCTAATCGTAAGTTTTCACCCCATTATTTTTGGCGGTCTTAAGAAAATTACGGGCAAGAATTACGTTGAACGCGTAGTAATTAAAGCCATTCAAAACAATATTGCCATCTATGCTATTCATACCGCTTTAGATAACTCCCCCAAGGGTGTAAATGCTAAAATTTGCGAGGTATTGAACCTAACAAACACAAACATACTGATACCTCAAAAGAATACATTAAAAAAATTAACGACGTATATACCATTAGACAGTGTCGAAAAAGTTAGAGAGGTTCTTTTTAATGCTGGTGCAGGGAAAATAGGAAACTATTCTAATTGTAGTTTTTCTACCGAAGGAAAAGGAACGTATAAGGCACATGATAATGCCAACCCAGTTAAAGGCATTATTGGAGAAACCCATACAGAGAAAGAGGTGATGTTAACTTGTATTTTCGGTAAAGCCGATGAACATACTATTGTAAACAGTTTAATCGAAAGCCATCCTTACGAAGAAGTGGCTTATGACATTCAAACGTTGGATAACACCAATGCTTATATAGGTATCGGTATGATAGGAGAATTGAAAAAAGAGGTATCAGAAAAGGAGTTTCTAAATGATTTAAAGTTAAAAATGAAGACTCAGATGGTTCGGCATTCAAAACTATTGAACAAACCCATTAAAAAAATTGCCGTTTTAGGCGGCAGTGGTGCCTTTGCAATTGGTGCGGCAAAAGCAGCTGGAGCAGATGTTTTCATTACTGCTGACTTAAAATATCACCAATTTTATGAAGCTGAAAACCAAATGGTTTTGGCAGATATAGGACACTTTGAAACTGAGCAGTTTACAAAAAACCTTTTAGTTGATTATCTTACGAAAAAAATTCCTAATTTTGCAATCCATTTATCGGAAAGCATAACAAATCCTATCAATTATTTTTAATATGGCAAAAAAAGAAGATTCCTCTGTAGAAGCAAAGTTAAGAGCATTATATGATTTGCAATTAATTGATTCTAGAGTTGATGAAATAAGGAATGTTCGTGGTGAACTCCCTTTAGAAGTAGAAGATTTGGAAGATGAAGTCCTTGGCCTAAAAACGAGAATGGATAAACTTAAATCTGATTTAGAAAATATAAATTTCGAAATTGGAGCTAAGAAAAACCTTATTGAAGAAGCAAAGACTTTAATTAAAAAATATGGTGAGCAACAAAAAAACGTTCGAAACAGTAGAGAGTTCAATTCTATAAGTAAAGAATTGGAATTTCAAGAATTGGAAATTCAATTAGCTGATAAGAACATAAAAGAATTTAAAGCTCAAATCGACCAGAAGAAAGCGGTTATTTCAGAAACGAAAGAACGTCTATCTGAACGTGATGCGCATTTAAAGCATAAGAAAAGTGAATTGAATGCTATTCTTGCCGAAACAGAAAAAGAAGAAAAAGCCTTGTTACAAGAATCAATCAAGTATCAAGATAAAATTGAAGAGCGTTTGATTAAGGCATATGCACGTATTAGAAATAATGTAAAGAATGGCTTAGCAGTAGTTCCCATCGAAAGAGGTGCATCTGGTGGTTCTTTCTTTACTATTCCACCACAAGTACAAGTGGAAATCGCTTCAAGAAAAAAAATCATTACAGATGAGCATAGTGGTCGTATTTTAGTTGACCCTACATTGGCAGAGGAAGAAAGTGAAAAAATGTATAAAATGTTTGCTAAATTATAGCAATATTTAAGTCATAAATAAAAATGCCATCTTTATAAAGATGGCATTTTTTGGTTATATTAATAACCATGCATATTTTAAAAACAATACTAGTCCTCTTCATGATTCAAGGTACCTCGCTAACCGCTCAAAAATTATCGGACTATACATGGAAGAATAGGGTTTTAATTCTTTCCGAGAACAATTCTGATTCTTTTCACACTAAAACTGCTTTAAAAATAATAGAGGGTAGTGCTAAAGAACTCAATGAACGAGCTATTATCATATTTCTATTTAAAGAGAATAAGCTCTATGACCTAGACGAAAAGGAGGTTGAATTCGAAAAATCTAATATCCTTCCTAAGTATTTTAATGGGTATTTATTAATCGGCAAAGATGGAGGCGTCAAAACAAAACACCCTTACCCCTTAGACCTAGAAGGTATATATAACCTTATCGATGGCATGCCGATGCGAAGAGCCGAAATGAAATCAAACAATTAGGTGCTAACACCAACTAAATTCAACATCATTTTCTCAACCGCTACACTATCCCATTCTTCTGCAATATTCGGTATTTTCATCACCTCTTTCATTATGCGCTCTTGCGCATCACCTGCAGCTAAAGCTTCAGCATAAGGTCGTTCAGAAAATGTAACCCTACTATAGGCAGGAATCCATTTATTCGGATGTTTACTTGAGAAATGCTTCTCTATTTTCTTTTGTAATAAAAATTCGGAGTCTGCCGTTTTACTACTCATTTCCACAAAATTTCGATAACTCAGTTCTGCAATAGCATCTGCATTGGGTTTACGTTTCTCTTGATATGTCCTAAATATCTTTTCCCAATCATCTCCAAATTCTTTTATGGTTTCATCCAACACAAAAATATCTTCAAAACCGGCGTTCATTCCTTGACCATAAAAAGGCACTACAGCATGCGCCGAATCACCCACAAGGGCTACTTTATCCCAATAGGTCCATGGGTAGCATTTCATCGTAACCATAGCACTCGTCGGATTCTTAAAAAAGTCTTCGGTTAAGTTTTCTATTTCATTTTTAACATCAGGAAAATAGGTGTTAAAAAACTGAACGGCGTCCTTCTTCGTTTTAATACTTTCAAAAGAAATAGCTCCTTCAAAAGGCATGAATAAAGTACATGTAAAACTACCATCTAAATTGGGCATAGCTATAAACATAAACTTCCCTCTTGGCCAAATATGAAAAGAATGCTTCTCTAATTTATGAGTACCATCAGTATTTGCCGGTATAGTCAATTCCTTATACCCTACATCTATAAAATCTTGGGAATAATCAAACCGACTACGTCGCTGCATCTTATGACGCACTCTTGAAAATGCACCATCACAACCAAATATCAAATCAAAAGGATATTCTTTCCATTCACCTTTCTCGGTATCACCAGTATACACTTTAGCCTCGGGTAAATCAATATCCCAAACCTTTTCTTCAAAACGAAAATCTACGCCGTTTTTCTCGGCCAAATCAATCATTCGTTTATTAAGTACGCCACGGGAAATAGACCATATCGCCTCACCATCCTTACCGTACTTTTGATAATACTCAGGCTTACCGACTACGTGCATAGCACGCTTATCTAATGGTATTGCTATCTCCTTTATCTCTTTCTCTATGCCAACAGCCTTTAAGGCATTCCAGCCTCTGTTGCTCATCGCTAGGTTAATTGATCTTCCTGAGAATTCAATATTTCGAATGTCGGGCCTTCTATCGAAAACGGTAATATTATGTCCGTATCTTTTTAAATAGATAGCAAGTAAAGAACCTACAAGTCCTGAGCCTATAATGGCTATGTTTTTTGTGCTTTGGGTCATGTATTAGGCCTAACGCCAAAATTTAATGAATGTTAAAAGTAGCAAATTATGCCCTATTACTACCATTCATACTACAAACTAAACAAATCATTTTTTCAATCTTACTTCAATATTGTTTAAGTTATTCGTATTTTTAGTAAACAAAAAATATAATTTGAAACATTTTAGACAAAAAGAATTAGAGCAGATGCCTAGTAGATTTAGAGCGCACCTTATCAATAGTTGTACTGGCTACAAGTCTGCTAACCTTCTAGGAACTATATCTAAGAAAGGAGTAACCAATTTAGCCGTTTTTAATTCCGTTGTACATATTGGTAGTAACCCGCCTATGTTAGGCTTTATTCTTCGACCATTAACCGTAAAAAGAAATACGTATTCCAATTTCAAGGAAACAGGATATTTCACAGTAAATCAGGTGAATAAAGAAATCATAACCGATGCACATCATACGGCTGCAAAATATGAAGAGGATGTATCTGAATTTTCAAAAACGAACTTAACAGAATCTTATCTGGATGATTTTGCAGCTCCCTATGTAGCCCAAAGTACAATTAAACTAGGGTGCCGTTATCTCAATGAGTATGAAATAAAGGAAAATGGTTGCCTCTTAATTATTGGGCAGATTGAACATATCTATTTGCCTGAAGATTTAATACATGCGGATGGTTGGGTACAGTTGGATAAGGCAGAATCCATTGCAACCATTGGTTTAGATGGGTATGCCCTACCTACCCTATTAGATAGATTAGCCTATCCCAAACCAAATGAAGCTACCAAATCATTACTCTAATGGCACATAAAAAGGAAAATCTACCTACTAAAATCTGTGCAACCTGCAACAGACCCTTCAATTGGCGTAAAAAATGGGAAACTAATTGGGACGAGGTGAAATATTGTGGTGAAAAATGCAGGAGAAACAAATAAAAATAATACGAAATTTTTAGAGTGCTGATGAATAATTTAATATGGTTTAGAAACGACCTAAGAGTCCAGGATAATACTTCTTTGAATGAAGCCATGAAAGGGGGAAAAGTAATAGGTTTCTATTGTTTTGAATCTATATTCTTTGAGACCGATAGCTTCGGATTCAAAAGAACCGAGAAATTTAGAGGTCAATTTTTAATTGAAACTATTCGTCAACTTCAACAAGAACTTGAGAAATTAAACATTACGCTATTTGTATATTATGGCAAATCGGTTGATATTCTACCTAAGTTGATTGACAGTCAAAATATTGATACTATATTTTTACAAAAAGAATGGACGCGAGATGAGAATACTATTTTAGATTCGGTGAAATCAAAAGTCTCATCAACCGTAAAATTTGTTGACGCATACGACCAATTTCTTTTTCATCCAGACGATATTCCTTACCCCAATTTCAAAGACCTTCCACAGGTCTTTACCTATTTCAGGAAAAAGTGTGAAAAAGAAATAAACGTAAGGCCACTTCAATCTATTGACCTCAAAATGGACAAAGACAATAGGGTTTCCAATCCAACAGATATTCCAACGCTTAGCGATTTGGGATTAGAAGATTTTCAACATGACTCTCGTACTGTATTCCCTTTTTATGGTGGTGAATTAGAAGCACTGAAAAGGATACAGCACTACTTTTGGGAAACTAAAAAACTGGCCTTTTATAAAAAAACCAGAAACGGTTTAGTAGGTAACGATTATAGCTCCAAATTATCGCCTTGGTTAGCAAATGGAAGTATTTCTCCTCGAACAATATATTGGGAGGTTATAAAATTTGAAAACGAAATAAAGAAAAATCAAGATACATACTGGCTTATTTTCGAACTTATTTGGCGTGATTATTTTAAATATGTTTCTCTAAAACATCAAGACCACATTTTTCACGTTGGTGGTATACTTCAAAAAGTGTATGAATGGAAAGATGATCTCTCTGAAAGAAGCGATTGGATTACTGGTGCCACAAAAGAGCCATTTATTAATGCAAATATGAAAGAATTGGCGCAAACGGGATGGATGAGCAATCGAGGAAGACAAAATGTTGCCAGTTTCTGGTCTAAAGAACTAGAGCAAGATTGGCGAATAGGCGCAGCATATTTTGAGAGTATGTTGTTAGATTATGACGTACACAGTAATTGGGGAAATTGGATGTATACTAGTGGTGTTGGCAATGACCCAAGAGACCGCAAGTTCAATATTAAGGGGCAGGCCGAACGGTATGACAGTAGTGGTAAATATCAAAGAATCTGGCTGCAAGAAACACTTTTCTAAAGGGTAACAATAAAATGACATACGTGTTTAAAAATAAAGAATTGACCGATTAAAAAATACAAAAATTGAATGAAAAAACTCCGACTCATATTAGGTGATCAGCTAAATCAACAACATTCTTGGTTTCAAACTGTAGATGACGATGTCACCTACCTAATGGCAGAAATGAGACAAGAAACCGACTATGTAAAACATCACATTCAAAAAG
This sequence comes from Maribacter sp. ACAM166, assembly GCF_005771495.1. Classification (GTDB taxonomy): domain Bacteria; phylum Bacteroidota; class Bacteroidia; order Flavobacteriales; family Flavobacteriaceae; genus Maribacter. Next base: position 108,371 of record NZ_VAUW01000005.1, on the reverse strand, counting down.
TAGTGGCCTTCTTTTTGGCAATGCGAAGTTTTGAAGGTGAACTTTCCTCAAAAGGTCACCAATTCATTTACCTCAAACTGAATGACCCCGATAACCCTCAAAAGTTAGAACAGCTAATTTCCAAATACATTAACAAAACAAACGCTAAAAAATTTGAATATCAATTACCTGATGAATATCGTCTTGACCAACAGTTGAAAAATATTTGTGAATCATTAGAAATTGAATCTGATTGTTTTGACACAGAACACTTTTACACAAGTAGATATGAACTAAAAGAGTTCTACGAGGGCAAAAAGCAAATGGTCATGGAAAGCTTTTACCGCATGATGCGAAAAAAGCATCATATTATGATAAACAATGACCAGCCAGAAGGTGGTAAATGGAATTTTGACCAAAGTAACCGTAAAAAATGGAAAGGAGAGCCTAGCATTCCTCATGAGAAAGCATTTACTAAAAATGTCCGCAAAATAATTCATGAACTGAACGCCGCGCAAGTAGAAACCATCGGTAACATAGAGTCAAAATCCTTCAAATGGCCTATTACAAGAACTGACTGTCTTTCTACATTAGATTATTTTTGCCAAGAGCTTTTACTCCATTTTGGTGATTATCAAGATGCGATGCATGAAAATGAAAAATTCCTCTTTCATTCACGCTTATCTTTTGCAATGAATGCCAAAATAATCTCCCCTAAGGAAGTTATTGATACCGTTTTAGACTACTTCTATGAACATCCAAAGGAAATAAACATATCTCAAGTCGAAGGCTTCGTTCGTCAAATCTTGGGTTGGCGAGAATATATGAGAGGCATCTATTGGAAAGAGATGCCAAAGTACAAACAATTAAATACCCTAAACAATACAAATAAATTACCGGATTTCTTTTGGACAGGAAATACCAAAATGAATTGCTTAAAGCAATCTATTGGTCAAAGTTTGAATGACGCTTATGCACACCATATTCAACGCTTAATGGTGATAGGCAATTTCGCATTATTGGCCCAAGTGGATCCCGATGAAGTAGACAAATGGTACCTAGGTGTTTATATCGATGCTATTGAATGGGTTGAAATCACCAACACAAGGGGTATGAGCCAGTTCGCGGATGGGGGCATTGTAGCTACAAAACCATATGTAAGTAGTGCCAATTACATCAATAAAATGAGTAATTATTGTGGTAGCTGTCACTATAGCCATACTAAAAAAACAGGTGCTGATGCTTGTCCTTTTAACGCATTATACTGGAATTTTTTGGAAGCTAAAAAAGAACACTTTAAAGATAACCACAGAATGAATATGATGATGAGTTTATTGGCTAAAATGGACAACACTAAATTAGTAGAATTACAAGAACGTGCTGCTTTAGTCATCAATAACATAGACGATTTTTGATACTAATTTAATATGTACAAATGATCTAATATATGCTTATGAAACATAACTAAAGTGAACTTTCCGCCAGAGTGTCTATCTATAGAAAACACCTCTTCATGACTATGAAAAGGTGTTTTTGTTTTACTCAAACTAAGTATTCAAAACTTAAAATTTAGACTAGTTTTACCACTGTTTTTAGACTAAAATCGCATAATATTTGGGTAATACATTCTTTTCTAAGCACATTTAAAACACCCATTTATATTGGTTTTTGAACACCATATCGACCAACGATAAAAGAAGGTTACGGTGTATCTAACGTAATAAACCTAAAAATTTATGCTGACCAATATCTTGAAAGGGAATGGGTAGAGCATAGTGCCCTAAAAACAAATATGGGGTTATTATTCTATCGGTCACCCATTTGTAATTCGGGCTAGAACTAGAGTTTATTTTACTTCCGATTAACCCAGCAGTTATGATGACGCAGATAGTTACAATACTGAAATACATAAGCTAGGCGGTATTCAAACAATAAAGAGTACTGGACTGCTTGTGAATACCCAAGAAAATGAATTGTTCCTATTTATTAACGAAAAAAGACAGTTGTTTTTTAGTTCAGACGGTCATATACGTTTTGGTAAACGTACTTCGGTAAATAAATATAGCAACAAAGAAGATTGTACTCCAGAAGAGCTTAAATTGAATTGAAGAATGAGGTTCCCAATCCTTCAAATTAAAAAATAAATCTTGGCATTAAAATAAGCTAGTAATAGCCAACCATAAAAAAGTCCTTTACAAGAATGTAAAGGACTTTTTGTTTTACGTTGTTATCCAGAATTTATTCCAAAATTCCATCTACAATTCCATACTCAATGGATTCTGTTGCATTCATCCAATAATCCCTATCAAAATCTTTTAAGACCTTCTCAAATTTTTGTCCACAATTATCTGCCAAAATTTGCGCACTAAGTTCTTTAGTTTTGATTATTTCTCTTGCCTGTATTTCTATATTAGAAGCTTGGCCTCTTGCGCCACCACTTGGCTGGTGAATCATCACCTGTGCATGTGGCTGAATGAACCTTCTTCCTTTTTTACCTACGGATAATAATATAGAACCCATTGATGCGGCCAAACCTGTACAAATTGTTGAAACCGGACTTTTCAAAGATTTTATAGTATCATACATCGCGAAACCAGAAGTAACATAACCACCAGGACTATTTATATAAAGCTGAATTTCTTTACTGTTTTGCATATCTAGATACAATAACCGATCAATTACATGTTTTGCAGAATCGTCATCAACCATACCCCATAGGAATACTTTTCTTTCTTCCAACATTTTCTCATCTATGGCTTCCTGAACTTTTCCTTTTTTAGCACTCATATTTTAAGTTTATTTATCTCTAACAAAATTAAGGAATTTATTGGTAAACAAATACGGCATGAACCAACGGAATTTACATCATGTTTCATATCCCTAAAAATACAAATTTTGTAAAGCTTATAATGATTCCTAAACCAATACGATTTTATCAACAAACTTTTTTATTTGGATGACTACTTTGCCCGTTTTTGTCTTTATAATGACCTACTCCCTCCACGGTTCTTCGTAGTTATCCAATTCTCAACTTACGCCCTACTTCATATATTATTCTAGTAGTAATGGTTCTCAATAAATCTCTTACCACCTCTTTTTTTCATAAAGCCAATACAGTTACCAACAAAAATGCTCCACGTACAAAGGTGAAACTTTTGCTATATACGCCCGCTTGACTAAACGTAGTAGTACACGTAAAAATGATAATCAAGCAAAACAACACATTCCCGTAAAATTTAATAAAAGATCTATGCTGGTGTCTTAATAAGACAGTTGATTTTTCCTCCGGCGGAATTATCGTGAGCACTTTTGGAAGTCGATTTCTTACTGAATTGATTTCCGATTAGTATAAAACAAAACCTTTTCGGAAAAGTCACTACTATTGATTGTTTACAAAAAATAAAAATAGGTTAAAGATTCGGTAATTAATATATTTGGATATAATTGAACTAAAAATGAAAAATATACTTCTTCTTTCCCTTTGTATCTTAACGCTCGCTACTAGTTGTAAAATCGATAAAAAACAACCTGAAACGAAAACTACTGCAGCAAAGAAATTAACTGTTTTAGAGAAAATTGCAAATGCCCATGGTTACGAAAACTGGAGAAATATTTCAAGTATAAAATTCACGTTTAATGTAGACCAAGATTCTTCGCATTTTGAACGTACTTGGTTATGGAAAACAGGCTCTAACGATGTCACCATGATGACAAGACAAGACACAATCACCTACAATAGAAAAGCAGTAGATAGTGCTATGGCTGGTACGGATGGTGGTTTTGTAAATGATAAATTTTGGTTATTGGCACCTTATCAATTAGTTTGGGACCAAGCCAGTTTTACGTATGAACATACAGAAAATGTAGAAGCTCCTATAAGCAAAACACCGATGCATAAGTTAACAACGGTCTATGCCAATGATGGTGGTTATACACCTGGTGATGCTTACGATTATTATTTTGGTGACGACTATATTATTAAAGAATGGGTGTATAGAAAAGAAAACCAGACAGAACCAAATATGGCGACAAGTTGGGAAGATTATAAGAATTTAAACGGTTTAAAAATCGGGATGATGCACAAAAGACCTGACACTGACTTTTCATTATACTTTTCTGGGGTTGAAGTGGAATAAGTCGGTAAAGTGTTTGATAATTCAAATACAACGCAACCGACACGATGAAACCTCACTTTTGTATTCTACTCTTATTTTCAATTTTCACCTACTCACAAAATAGACGGAGCGGTATTGTTTTGGTTGAGGCGGATAAATCTCCTATGGAATTTGTTGGTATCTATAATGGAACGGAACATACAATGACTAATGCGGATGGGCGTTTTCTATTTTCTTCCACTTCAGATTCTATCACTATTTATAGGCCTGGCTATGATAAACGTAGCACTTCTTTTCAAAAAGTAAGTGATACCATTTACCTGCAAAAAAGTGTTTTAGAATTAAATGAGGTTACCGTTACCAACGAAAAAACACTCTGGCAAAAAGTAAAGGATTCTATAAAATCTAATTACGCATTGTACCCTTATAAAGAAAAGTTTTTATTGAGAGGAGTTTTAAGGTATAATGGTGAAATCACAAGAATACAGGATATACAAGGTAAATTGAAACGAAAAACGCTTTTATATACGTAAGAAATTAAACTTGATAAAAAAGATTATACCGTAGAATTAACTAACAGGCGTAAAGTAGGATTGATACATGATAATAAAGACAACTATTTTAAATTCTTTACGTTCCATAAAGTATTCTTGAATTTAACTCCGATGAATGCTACTGGAGATGATTTTGAATTATCTGAGTCTTCATTTGATCATGGAAGTAAAATTAAACTTAGCTTTAAAACGCTACCACATATTAAAACCGAAAACACTTTTGGGGAATATATCGTAAATGCAGAAAACAACGCTATTGAGCGCTTTCATTTAATTACTGAAACCAAAAACGCTCCATTTCAGGAAAGCGGAAATAGTAGGTATAGAACTATATCATCAGAAAGAGAAATATCACTTGCTAAATTACCAAAAAGTAAAAAATATTTTATCGCATCTTCCAAACTAACTTCGAAAATCGAGCAAACAGATGAGACCAAATCTTATACTTCATTTTATGATGTTACCTACATCATGACAACAACCGAAAATGAAGGTGATTTTAAGGTTAAAAAAAATGTTAGCAGTAGCAAAGACATATTTAAAATCAAATATCCTTATAATACCGATTATTGGAATACACAAAACCAATTGTTACAAACAGATGAAATGTTGAATTTTATTAAAAATGTGCAAAACCCAGCAAACGGATTTAAAGTTAGAAGTAATATTAAAAACTAAATCGGGATGGTTTAACCTCCGTCTTGCGCCTTTTTCTTTTTCAACAAAAATGTAAATAGGAGTATTAAAAATCCACATGCAAGAAGCACTACAAAACTTCGAGTAAGGCTATAATTTTCTGCTAAAAATCCTAAAATAGGTGGAGCACATAAAAACCCAGCGTAACCAGAACCAGCAATAAATGCTATTCCTTTCGAAGAATCTACACCTTTTACATTTCCTCCAATTCGAAATACTTCCGGTACCATAACCGAAAATCCTAATCCATTCAGAGCAAACCCAAAAATACTTAAATAAGTGTCGGTAGTCAGCACTAATACATAGCCAACTATTGCCAATACAGTACCTAGGGTAACCATTTTTATAGAACCAATCTTCTCACTAAACCCATCACCCAAAAACCGACCAAGTGTCATGGTCACCTGAAATGCCAAAAAACCTGTGCCCCATAACGCTTCTGGCGCCATAGTGATTTCCTTTAAATAGAGTCCGCTCCAATCTACTATAGCCCCCTCGCTACCCATAGCAACAAAAGATATTAGACCTAAAACTAAAAGTGGCTTAAATAGCCGTAGGGTAAAGGGTTCCTTTTCTTGTACTTCAGCAGTCTCCGAAAAAAACTGGTTTCGAAATTTAAAATTAACTATAAGAACCAATAGCACAGCGCATGACATGTGCAGTACAGGGTTGGATAACGGACCAATCAAAAAACTACCCATTCCAGCCAAAACGCCTCCTAGGCTAAAAAAGCCATGTGAGGCAGCCATAAACTTTACCTTGTCCTTTTTTTCTATTTCGGTAACCAAAGTATTCATAGAAATATCAGTAATACCGTTTGCAGCGCCGAAAAGAAAAAGGGCTCCCATCAAAACATAATAATTTGTGGCCAATAACGGCAACATGGCAGCTGCACAACTTAGTACTACTCCATAAAATGTTGCTTTACCGACTCCTACTCTATTAATTATGGTAGATGCAAACGGAAAAATACAGAACACCCCTAAAGCCAGAAAAAAAATAGCAAGACCTAATTCTGACTTACTAATATCTAACGCTTCTTTTACGGTTGGGATGTAAATTGCCCATGTACCAAAAAGAATATTTATACTAGCGAAAACCCAAGAGGGCCCGAAATAACGCGCATTACCTAAAATTAGCTTTAAGGATTTCATTTAAAATTGGTTATTTACTTCGGCTTAAATCAGCAAAAGGTTTGTTGATTGTTGGAATCACATAAATGTCGGCGAATACTTCATACGTTGTTCTTTGCCTCATCCATCATTTACTTTACCATAATACCTGCTTTCAATAGTTGTCCGAATCGATACATATCTTCATACGAGGAGTAAAAAGGTGCTGGTGCCAAACGTATGACATTAGGTTCGCGCCAATCGGTAATTACACCATTTTCCATTAAATAATTAAACAAAGATTTTCCTTGTCCATGCAGAAAAACAGATAATTGACAACCACGATCTTTAGGTGTAATAATCTCGAACGAACTATCTACCTCGGTATCAATCTCATGAAGAATAAACTCTAAGTAAGAAACAATTTTAATTCTCTTTTCAATCAAGGCCGGCATTCCTACTTCCTCGAACATTGTTAAGGATGCTAAATAAGGAGCAACGGATAATATAGGCGCATTACTAATTTGCCAAGCATCTGCATTTTCCATGGGTTCAAATTCGGGTTTCATTAAAAAGCGAGTGTCCTTTTTTGTTCCCCACCAACCTTCAAACCTTGGAATATCTTTTTTGTTCAGGTACTTCTTATGTACATAAATCCCTGATGCATTGCCAGGGCCACTGTTCATGTATTTGTAACTACACCATGATGCGAAATCGGCATTCCAATCATGCAATTTCAATTCTACATTACCAACCGCATGTGCCAAATCCCAACCAACCATGGCTCCCGCCAATTTTCCTGCTTTGGTAATGGCTTCCATGTCCATAACCTGACCATTATAATAATTAACACCTCCAATTAAAACCAAGGCAAGTTCATCTCCTACTTCTTCTATTTTTTTAAGTATATCTTCAGTTCTCCAATGGTGCTCTCCATCGCGTTTCTTTACCTCTACAATCGTTTCATTTGGGTCTAACCCATGAAATCGTACTTGACTCTGAAACATGTATTGATCGCTAGGGAAGGCTTTTTCTTCGCAGATAATTTTAAACCGAGTAGTTGTCGGCCTATAAAACGAAACCATAAGTAAGTGGAGGTTAACCGTTAAGGTATTCATTACCGAAACTTCTTCTGGTAACGCCCCTACAACTTTAGCCAACGGTTCGGCTAACCGCTCATGGTAATCCCACCAAGGTTTTTCAGCGTAGAAATGACCCTCAACGGCCAGTTCTGCCCAATCTTTCATTACCTCATCTACAAAACCCTTCGTACGTTTTGGTTGCAGCCCTAACGAATTTCCTGTAAAATAGATAACCTCTTTTCCGTTAATTTTAGGAAAAATAAACTCATCTCTATAAGATCTTAACGTGTCGGTTGCATCTAGCGATTGTGCAAACTCCAATGTATTTTTAAATTCCATAACTAATTTTATATAAAAGTAATCATAAGCCCTTAAACTAAAGTACCACGATGAATAATAGAATACTAAGGCTTGGTTCGTAAACGCATTTCTACCATATGATTTTTAAAACCCACTTTTTTATAGGCGCGTAAGGCAGGTTCATTCTCACTATATACGGTTAGCCGTAATTCAACCAACCCAAGAGCGTTAGCCCATTTCTTCAAACTACCTATGATATCTCCATTAATACCTCTCCCTCTATATGCTGGGTCAGTATACATAAAACCTAAATACGCATACGCATCATGATCCAAATAATGCCGTGCAGCTTTTTCCAAGGCGTAACCCGTAGCTACTATCTTATCTCCATCACAAGCGACCAGTACCATTGCTTTGGAGTTACTCATTAATCCCTGCAAATCATAGTAAGTTACTTTTTCATTTTTAATCGTTGGGTCTAAAGGGCGCTCTGCTTTAATAACTTCCTGCTCGTGCTGTAAGAGTACAGGTAAATCATCTTGTATGGCTTCCCTAAGTATTATTTTGGTGTTCATTATGCTTCTTTTTAGATGGCATTAAATTAAGGCTTAAAACCCTATTTTTGCAAAAAGAAACGTATGCATTTTCTATCGCCACTATTAGAAAATTATTTGGCCGATAATTCACAAGAAGAGCCAAGTTTATTACAAGAACTAACACGCGAGACCCATTTAAAAGTAATTCAACCACGTATGCTAACCGGTCATTTTCAAGGCCGTGTACTCAGTCTTTTATCCAAGATAATTAGTCCAAAATACATTCTTGAAATTGGAACCTACACTGGGTATTCTGCACTTTGCTTGGCCGAAGGATTACGTACAGATGGAGAACTGCATACCATTGATGTAAATGCCGAATTAGAACAAATTCAACGAACGTATTTTGACAGGAGTCAATATGGCTCACAAATCATTCAACATATAGGAAATGCATTAGATATTATTCCTAATCTTGATGTTACTTTCGATCTTGTTTTTATTGATGCAGAAAAGAAACAATATGATTATTATCTTGAAAAGGTACTGCCCAAAACGAAATCGGGCTCTATAATCCTTTCAGATAATGTATTGTGGTCGGGTAAGGTGGTCGAACCTCTAGACCCGAAGGATACGGCAACAAAAGTACTCTTAGACTACAATAAAAAGCTAAGTCAGCATCCACTATTGGAGACCGTATTGCTACCTATACGTGATGGGTTGACCTTAAGTAGGGTGAAATAAGTAATTGATATAATTTATAAAATATCCAAGCGGCAAGCATACCTACCAAAGCACCTACCATAAGGTCGATAGGAAAATGTACCCCGACATAAATTCTACTCATAACAAATAAAATAGGCCAGATATAAAATAGGTATACCCATTTAAAATGTTGCCTTAGAAATAAAACCACCAGCGTTGTTATGGAAAATGAGGATGAAGCATGCCCTGAGAAAAAGCTATATCCAGACGGGCTCCTTAAAATACGAATAAGCGTATGAAGTTCGTCATCGTTATTAGGTCTTAATCGTGTCACTACCTCTTTCGTTAAATCTGTAAGGGTGGTCACAAAAAACACCATAAGCAATAGCGTCAAAATCATAGATAATGCATCACGCTTGGTGAATTTTATAAAAAACAAAGAGATAATAAGTACAAATAAGGGAATCCAAGTTGGAAATTTAGTAACAGTAGACCAAAAGAAATCGTACTGTTCTATACCAAGACTGTTTAGGTAGACAAAGGCCTCACGATCCCATTGCAAAACCCTATCCAACATACGGGGCTACTTTCTCTTTATACTACCCGCAACATCACTGACGTTCTTGCCTACATCGCTAATTTGTTTTTTAACATCTTTGACCAAACCAGAATCAACATCCTTTTTCATGTCATCGATATCTTTTTTGATATCCTTCACGAAACTTGTGTCAATACCTTGCTTATCAGCACTCTTTTGAATTTCCTGCTTGATATCTTCGGTCGCATCTTTTAACTGACGCATACCCTTTCCTAATCCCTTGGCGATACCAGGAATTTTATCGGCACCAAAAACCATCACCACTATAAACATAATGAAGAAAATTTCTGCGCCACTAATAAATAATGAATACATAGCAATCATACTACAAATATAAACAAGTTTAGTATCCAAAATTAAAAAGCCTCGTAGTTATACGTGGCTTTTTTAAAAAAAAATTATTCTTATTCTCCTTGAATTTTCTCCTTCATTTTATCGAAGTCGCTCACTTGCTCTTTCTTTGGCCAACTATTGTTCGTTGTATCAATATCTGCTGTTTCCATTTTAGGATCAACAAGTACTCCTTCAAGCTCAGACATTGATGAAATGACCATTTTTACTTCCTTATTATTCTTTCTCCAAATTTCTGGTGGGTAGGTTATATTTTTAACCGAACCGTCTGCATAGGTATATTCTACAATTAATGGCATCGGCAGACCCCCAGGGCTATTGTAGGTAATCTCATAGAAATATTTTGGTTCTTTAACAGCAGCTCTTTCAGCTTCTGTCATCGCATCCATCATATACTCTTTTAGCGTTTTAGAAGATTCTGACGGCAAGTTGCCCTTAAGCTCTGTAGGAACCATATCGGTATCGCTATATTCCTCTAAATAAACAAATGGTAATAAATTTGCCTCGGTCATGCCACGGTCAGAAAGATATGCCTGCATTTTTTTATTCGGCGTATCGCTTACATAATACTTTTTAATGTCTTTCACTCCTATATCCACATAATCGGTCGTATAAAACCATCCTCTCCAATACCAATCTAAATCAACCGCAGAGGCATCTTCCATCGTTCTGAAAAAATCTTCTGGAGTTGGATGTTTAAACATCCAACGGTGAGAATACGTTTTAAACGCATGATCAAATAGCTCACGCCCCATTACTGTTTCCCTTAAAATATTCAGGGCCGTTGCTGGTTTCCCGTAAGCATTTGGACCTAATTGAAATACATTTTCAGGATTGGACATGATGGGTGATATCGTACTTTGATCACCACTCATATAAGGTACTATTTTGGATGGATCACCTCTTCTAGATGGATATTTATCATTCGGTGCGATAGCTTCAGGAAAAGTTTCCCCAAACTCTTGTTCGGCCATAAACTGCATAAAGGTATCAAGACCTTCATCCATCCAGCCCCATTGGCGTTCGTCTGAATTAACGATCATCGGGAAAAAGTTATGACCTACCTCATGAATGATGACACTTATCATACCGAATTTTGTTCGGTCAGAATAGCTGCCATCTTCGTTTGGTCTACCGTAGTTCCAGCAAATCATAGGATATTCCATCCCTTGATTTTTTGCATGTACCGATATTGCTTTTGGATAAGGATAATCGAACGTATGTGATGAATACGACTTAAGGGTATGTGCTACTGCCTTTGTTGAATATTCTTCCCATAATGGATTACCTTCTTTTGGATACATAGAAATTGCCATGATGTCTCTATCCCCTAATTTCACCGCTTGCATATCCCAAATGAATTTTCGAGACGTTGCAAATCCGAAATCACGAACATTTTCGGCCTTCAGCTTCCATGTTTTGGTTTTATCTGAAAAGCCTTTTTCAGCTGCTTCGGCTTCTGCTTGCGTTACAATGATAACAGGTTTGTCGTATGACTTTTTAGCTTGCTCATAACGGCTCATCATTTCTTTAGAGTAGACCTCTTTTCTATTTTGAAGTACACCGGTACCATCTAGAATGTGATCCGCAGGAACAGTTATATTAACCTCATAATTCCCAAAAGGAAGCGCAAACTCACCTTTACCCCAAAACTGGTGGTTCTGCCATCCTTCTACATCATTGTAAACGGCCATTCTTGGAAAAAACTGAGCAATTACATACGCTCTGTTTCCATCATTCTCAAAAAATTCGTATCCTGATCTGGCTCTATTGACCGTATGGTCTGGAATAGTATAGTTCCATTTTATATCAAAGGAAAATTTATCACCGCTTTTTAAAGGTGTCGCAAGATCGACACGCATCATGGTGAAATTAACGGTAAACGGCAGTGCCTTACCAGAATCATCCTTCACATAATCAATAGTAAAACCACCATCAAAAGGGGTTGTCATATACTTGTTGACGAAATCACTAGCCTTTTCGTTCATAGGAACTACACTATCGTCGCGTAGCAGTGCTTTAGAATCTTTCGTCCGAACATTCTGGTCTAATTGCAACCATAAATACGTTAAATTATCGGGAGAATTATTGATGTATGTAATTGTTTCTTCCCCAAAAATTTTGGCATTCTTATCGTCTAAGCGAATGTCCATCACATAATCTGCTTGTTGTTGATAGTAGTCAGGCCCTGGAGCGCCAGAAGCTGACCTATAGGTATTTGGGGTTGCAAATTCTTCATAAAGTTGTTTAAACTTATTCTGGTTGTAATGCCCTGGCTCCTTTTCGTTGGTCTCTGCATCTTGTGCAAAGGTAACCGCTGCGAAAAGAAATAAAATAGAGGGGAACACGTATTTTATTCTTATCATTATTTAGTTTTTAGTGGCAGAAAATTAAAGTTTTTTGTATGAATTACTCATTTTATGTTACAAATTTAACATTCCTTTAGTATGTGATTTTACCAACACATGGCTCTTTTTCTTTCCATTAACCTTAAAATGAACAACATTTTGCTGATCATCGTAGATATCAGTGAGCACTTCATTTTGAATCCCAATTTGCTTTAAACTCCTTAGGGGAATATCGGGCACCTCCAAATAGCAAATAACCATATCGGTATCATATTTTTTACCTATAAATTCGTACTTGACCGTTTCACCATTAATTTCTACTAAAAATTTAGTACGTAGGTATTTTTCCAAATACGCTCGATCCATAGCCGATTCGCTATCCGTACCTAATTCAGAAGGCACACCATAACGTTCTTTAATTACAGCATTCATATCGTCAATAAATATGCGGGTAATGATTTGCACCGATTGATTCTTTTCAGAATAATCGACGTTGGTGACACTTATATAAAATTTATGAGCCCCAACAAAAGCAAAAAGCGGAAGCAATACCATTAACAACCCAGTCTTAACAAATCTCATTGTATTTTTTTTAGTAAACCTCTGCAAACCATATGCCAAAGATTACCGCTAATCTATCGCATTGTTCGCTCTATAAATCACCCCTTTCTGTCGCATATATTCCCAAATTTTGATTTGATCATGCGTATCTACTATGCCTTGAAATCGCGGGTCTACTTCACAGTAATATAGAAAATCATCGATTTTTTCTATGGGAATGCGTAATTGTTTTTCATATATACTATCTGCAAAGAAATCACGTACGCGTTCAGTTCTATCGTACAGTTTATTTCGTGCGACCCGTTGTTTCAACATTTTGGTTCGCCCAGTTATGGCATTGATTAATGGATCAAAACTCATTAATGGATTAGCTGTTGCAGCTGTAAGTTCTCGCTCTGCCTTTGTAGGTATTCGTATATATGCATTGGGCAACCCTAACGTAGATGCGGTAACTACAGGGTCTAATGACAATGTCGCCAAATCTTTGATCAAATCGCCACTGAGGTTATAGGGTGTAACCGTTACCTCATCTAATTCGGTCAAGGCATCTTCCAAGCCTACGGTGACAAATTTACTTTCTAGAATTGAAGAGGTTACCACAACAACCTTTTTCTTGTACTGTACCGCAGAAAACTCTAAGGTATCCGATAGATGTACCGATAGTGTAAAAAACCCATTATTATCGGTAATCGTTGCTCTTTTTGTAGTTAGGTTAAGTACGTGGGTGGCCGCTACGTCGCCATCATCGCTATACACCCTACCCTCTAAGTTTTTAGACCCGCCGGTCTGGCCTACCGCCGTAACTGTAGAAAAAAAAATAAGAATAAGGAGACTACTCCTCATCAATACCTATAAGAAATGCCTTGCTATTTGTAACTAGCGCATCTATAAGCTGAAATTCATTTTCCTTTCTCAGAAGTGACTGTGCAGGCATTCGTGTATCGCAATATATCAAGAATTCATCTATTCTATCTTGTGGTATTTGAAGGTCAACCACAAAAAATGAATTATCATATACCTGTCTTAATACATCGCTCACCAATAATTTTGGTCCGGCATCTGCTGTTTCATCCTGAGATTTGAATATTGCCCTAAAAATATTAACAAAATTCAACCCATCTTGCATTCCTCTTTCAGATTGGGACAATGATATATTCTCTACCTCGGTACCCCGGTCAATCTCATATTCATATCCTTTAAATTCTTCATTCTTGGCCTTTAAAAAGCGCTCTTGCTGATCGGGCGTAATCACCACTTCATCCAACTCGGTTACTTTTTCATTTACCTCAACGACCAAACGATTATTGGCTAAAATCTCTTCGGTTATGGTCACCACTTTTATATTGTAGTTCACTGCTGTAAAAACCAATTGATCACCAAGCTTTACATTAATTCTAAATAACCCTTTATCATTCGTAATTGTCGCTCTTTCGGCGGTTGCGTTAATCACATTTTCATTGGGTACGGCAACATTCATATAGATTACAGAACCATTTAAGGGTCGTCTATCGTCATCTTGTGAAAATCCCGCTACTACGGTACATAATACTACTAAGAAAAGTATTTTTTTGGTCATCTATTTTTATTTGAACTGAATAAACCCCTACTCACAGGGTATGCAGCGTATAAAGTAAAGATATGTAGCCATGATAAAAAAACCCCTGTCAATAAACTTTTGTTAATTTCTTGACCACCGCCTCAAAAACAATCGTAAAATAATCAACTGTTCATTACCTAAGAATACCTTTTTTTTATTTTAATTACTTTATGTAAAAAAGTCAGTTCGAGTGTTATATTTTACTATTCTTTCTTTGGAAAATCTGGTATACATCAGTAAAAATAAGTAGCACTATCGAGAACTGTTCTATGGCCTAAAAATATATCTAGACACATTTTTTACACCTTATATTTCGAAAAAATACTCGAATTGGCACTCGTTTTTGCTACTCCAAACAAAATCTAAAACGGGTTAAGAATAGGTGCGCATTCAATAGGTAATGATGCTCTTTAACCTATAAGCGCAATATTTCATCTTATTAATCAAGCTAAATTAGCAGATAATCCTATTTTTGTTTCTTACTATTTAGGTCCTAAAACGCTTAGTATGAAAGCAGTAATTTTCTTTGCCTTATTTATAATGCTCACGATACCCACTGTTTTTGGGCAAATAAAAATAGGAGACAATCCTCAGAATATAGACCCTTCGTCTGTTTTGGAACTGGAGAGCCGTTCAAAAGTGTTGGTGATTACGCGTATCACCACGACAGAAATGGATGCAATAACCCCTCAACGAGGTGGTATGGTCTATAATACCGATACTGCGTGTATCCATTATTTTGATGGCACACAATGGATCAATTTATGTGATGCCGTAAGCTTCACTATTACCAATGACCCTATTGTAAATAATAGAAGTACCATTGAAATCACACAATCAGAAGATGGTTATAATTTAGAAATAGCAAAAAACAGTATTCTTGGAGATAACATTGTTGATGGTGGTATAGGACCCGATGATATACAAGACAATTCTATCGGACAGGATAAACTAGCGGCAGAATCTGTAGGCTCAAGTGAAATACGACAAAATGCGGTGGGGTCTGATGAAATACGAGACGGTAGTATCGTACCCACTGATTTGGCAAACTTTATACCCGGGCAGTTTTTAACTACCGATGAAAACGGTATTGTACAGTGGGAAGATGCCAACGACCTTTACGACTTAACGTTCAGCAAATTAGATACAACCTTAACTATTACCCGTTCTACAATACAAGGAAGTTCAGTCGTTAATCTTGGTGCTTTAATTGGTTCTGATGATCAACAGTTGACCCTTATAGATAATAGTCTCACACTCGAAAACGGTGGGAATTCTATTGATCTTTCGACTTACTTAAATACTGATAGTCAGAATTTAGGCACCGCAACATTAACAGACGAAGAACTTACCATTAGTATTGAAAATGGCGACCCCACTACTGCTGATTTAAGTGCGTTTGCAACAGATATAGGTTTAACGACGGGTCTAAATCTTAAAGAGGATGTGGCCAATAAAGATTCGAATCCTAATTTAGGAATGTCAGAAGATGCCTATCCTACCCAAAATGCGGTTAAAACCTATGTGGATGCGCAGGTAGGAGGGGTCACAACAGATGATGATATAACCGATGCCAATTTAAATACTTTGACAAGTTTACTAACTATCGAAGAGGGTGCTACATCTATAGATGTAAGTCTAGCAGATTTAGAGGAGTCTCAAGCAATCTTGGATGAGACCCAACGCGCAACCAATGCTGAAAATGCAAACGCAACTGCAATAACAGGTTTACAAGCTACCAAAGAATTTATAGCAAATAAAAATCCCAATGTAAATCTTGGCTCTTCTAATACCGATTATCCTACCCAAAATGCGGTAAAAGTATATGTGGATACTGAATTATCATTAGTTGCCGCTGGGTCAGGAACAACGGAATTAGCTGATCAAGCCACCATAACAGGCGATGGTTCTATTGGTAATGAATTTACACTAACTGATGAAGGAATCACACCAATCAAAATACAACCTTCTCTGACAACTGGGCAGTTTTTAAGTACGGATGCCGGTGGGAATGTGGTTTGGGTCAATGTTCCCGCTAGTGGAACTACAGAATTGGCAGACCAAGCCACCATAACAGGCAATGGTTCGATTGGTAATGAATTTACAGTAACTGATGCAGGTATTACTCCAATCAAAATACAACCCTCTCTGACAACTGGACAGTTTTTAGGTACGGATGCCGGCGGGAATGTAGTTTGGGCCAATGTGCCTGCTAGTGGAACTACAGAATTGGCAGATCAAGCCACCATAACAGGCAATGGTTCGATTGGTAATGAATTTAAAGTAACCGATGCAGGTATTACTCCAATCAAAATACAACCCTCTCTGACAACTGGGCAGTTTTTAGGTACGGATGCCGGCGGGAATGTGGTTTGGGCCAATGTGCCTGCTAGTGGAACTACAGAATTGGCAGATCAAGCCACCATAACAGGCAATGGTTCTATTGGTAATGAATTTACAGTAGTAGCGATTGGAACCGCTCAAATAATAAATAACGAAATTTTATTAGTGGACCTTAACCAAAATGGCGCAACCGACGGTCAAATTTTAAAATGGGATGCTACCGAAAATGCTGGAGCTGGAGGTTGGATTGTTTCAGATGATAGAACAGACGGTACTGGTATACCTACATTGGCAAATGCTACCATCCTTATTGGTGATGATTTTAACATTCCTCAGGAAAGAATAGTTTCAGGTGATGCTAGTATGGATAATAATGGCGTTTTAGCTATTTCTGCTGATGCAATTACATCAAATAAGATTGTTGATGGAACCATAGGTAACTTGGATTTAGCGGACAATAGTGTTGGTGTAAATAAGATAGCGGAAGGCCTGGACGGACAAATACTGACTACTAATGGGACCGATGTGGTGTGGGCTACTAGTAGTAATATTGTTAGCACCGATACACCAAATGCAATTACTATAGGAACCGATAGCGGAGCGCTTTATGACGATACACCGTTGACCAACAACATCACTGTAAATACAAACGGAATTGCCACCAATGCAACTGCGCTTGGGAACAAAGAAGATGCCGCAAACAAATCTAATGATGCTGCACTGGCAGATAACTCGACGACCGATTTCCCAACCGAACAGGCTGTAAAAACATATGTGGACACACAGATAGGAACCATCACGGCACCAATAATCGTTAGTGGCAACAGTCCTAATTCAATCACTGTAGGAACGGATGGCGGTGCACTTTACGACGAAACTCCGTTGACCAACAACATCATTGCAAATACAACCGGAATCACCGCCAATGCAACTGCGCTTGGGAACAAAGAAGATACCGCAAACAAATCCAATGATGCTGCACTTACGGATAACTCGACGATCGATTTCCCAACCGAACAGGCTGTAAAAACATACGTGGACACACAGATAGGAATCATAACGGCACCAATAATCGTTAGTGGCAACAGTCCTAATTCAATCACTGTAGGAACGGATGGCGGTGCACTTTACGACGATACTCTGTTGACTAACAACATCACAGCAAATACAAACGGAATCACCGCGAATGCAACTGCGCTTGGGAACAAAGAAGATGCCGCAAACAAATCCAATGATGCTGCACTGGCAGATAACTCGACGACCGATTTCCCAACCGAACAGGCTGTAAAAACATATGTGGACACACAGATAGGAACCATCACGGCACCAATAATCGTTAGTGGCAACAGTCCTAATTCAATCACCGTAGGAACGGATGGCGGTGCACTTTACGACGATACTCCATTGACCAACAACATCACTACAAATACAAACGGAATCACCGCCAATGCGACTGCGCTTGGGAACAAAGAAGATGCTGCAAACAAATCTAATGATGGGACTTTAGTAGATAATTCGATTGATGATTTCCCTACTGAACAAGCTGTTAAAACCTATGTGGATGGCCAAATTTCTGGGTTAAATGTTGGAGATAATTTCTCCAATTCGAATTTACCATTAACTGCAAATAGAGTTCATCAATTAGCTGGATTTGATTTAAGTTTTGACGGTAGCGGAAGTGTAGGAATAGGCAATAACAACCCTCAAAATAAATTACATGTATCAGGAGAAATACGTTCTGAAGGGTACAATTCATCTAAAGGTACTGAAGATTTCCCAGCATATTCATTTAGTACTGGTGATGATAGTGATACTGGTATGTGGAGAGATCAAGCTGATGAACTTGCTTTTTCAGCAGGTGGCCAAGAAGTTTTTAGAATAGAGGAAAATGGTGGAATTCTAGATGCAATAGTTAGTGGGAGATTGGAAATAAACAGTTCATTAATGGATGTTAATAACATACCAGGCGCGGCAGGTCAAATATTGTCCTCTACGGTTGCTGGTGTCCAGTGGATTGATGCAGCTATCAGCGGAACAACCTATACCGAAGGAACAGGTATTATTATTTCTGCAGCAAATGCCATAGGTGTAACAGATTTAGGTATAGATACACAACAATTAGCATCAGATGCCGTAACGTCAGCAAAAATCAAAAATGAGACCATCCTAAATGAAGACATACAAAATAATACTATAAACCCAAATAAGTTAAATCCATCAGGAAATGAAAATGAAGTATTGACAATATCTGGTAGCACCGTAGTTTGGGCAGCTGTAACGCCAGCAGGAAACTCAGACATAACTTCAAGTACCCTACAAGTTACTGGAGGCGCTAATTCAGTATTAAGTAATGTAACTATCGACATAGCTACGGGTGCGATTGGTCAAGGGGAAATCTCTGACAATGCAATTGGCACTAATGAAATAATTGATGGCACTGTGCTAAATGCTGATATTGGAGCTGGCATAACTGGTGCGAAAATACTACCCGACTTTGGTGGTCAAGCTATAACGACAAGCGGCAATTTAAATATTACCGGAACTGGAACTGTAACTGTCCAAGGAGCTCTTGTTCATCCCGACTACGTCTTCCAAAAATATTTCTTAGGCAACTCCATTTTAAACCCAAAGTATGAATTTTCAAACTTGTCTGAAATTGAAGAATTTGTAAAACAAAACAACCACCTACCAGGTATTAAATCTGCCAAAGAAATAAAAGAACAAGGTTTTTTGGATTTGGGGGAAGCCTCTAGAATCAACCTAGAAAAAATTGAAGAACTCTTTCTTCATACTATAGAACAAGAAAAGAAAATTAAGGCCTTAGAATCTGTAAACAAAAATATGGCTTCCGAAGTAGAAGTACTTAAAGCTCAAATGAAAGAAATCAAAAACCTATTGTTAGAAAAGTCCAACGACTAATGAAAAAGCAATTCACACTTCTTTTCATTCTTTTAGTGGTTTCGGCATCTGCCCAAACTGCCCTTTACAATAATGGCAACGTGCGTATTCATGAAGGTGGGAATTTGGGATTTCATACCAACCTCATTAATGTATCGCCTTTCGATAGTAATCTTGGTTTGGTAGGTTTTTATGGCCCACAGCCATTAACCGTTTCTGGTACGTTAACTCCTCAATTTTATGATGTTGAGATTGCACTAGACAATGATTTGCAATTAGCAGTTGGCGTAGACAATAGCAACAATACTAATTTTATTTTAGGCAGCATTCGTACGCCCCTAACCCAACCCGAAATTTTCTATACCTTTTTAAATAATTCGTTTTACACCGGGGAAACTGACGTTTCAAAAGTTGAAGGCTATGCAGCCATTACAAATCAACAGAATTTTGGGTTTCCTGTTGGCGATAGCGAACTTATGCGTCCGTTGATTCTAAATTCAGAAAGCACCAACCTTTTTGCAAAGAGTGCTTATTTCTTTGAGGATGCCAATACTCCGGCTTCGTTACCTGGCAGCTTTAATACGTTTGCAGTTGCGTTAGATGTGGACGTTGTTAGTGCCATTGAATTCTGGCGCTTAGAAGGTAATATACCATCGACCGTAACACTTAGCTGGAATTCTCGTAGCGAAATGGTAAGCTTAACAGATGATGCCGACAAAATCATACCTGTAGGTTGGAGCAAGCTTTCGCAACGGTGGATCAACCTATCGGGCAGTATTCCTGTCGGCAACTTAACCGAAGGGTTCGTTAGCACCGAACAATTCAACCCAGATGATTATGAAATTATCACCCTTGGGGTCTCTAGATTACCTTATGAGCCTTTATCACGAGAAGTACTAAGTTTAGACAATTACATCGTTTCGGTAAATGATGATGGTGTTAACGACTCCTTTTTTATACCTGAACTAGAAGACTTAGGTACTAATCTTGTTCAGATTTATGACCGTTACGGTCTAAAGGTTTTTGAAATGGCAAACTACATAGACGAATTTGCAGGATTTTCTAATTTAAACAACGTACCCTTCAGTTCAGAAAAAGGATTGCCCATTGGCGTTTATTTCTACACCATTTACATTAGTGAAGGCGACCTAAACTACCAGGGGTTTTTATATTTGGCGCGCTAGTTGAATTAAGCCAGTTATGAAACAATTCTATGACCTTTTTAGAGTTAAAACTTAACAGGTCATGCCTTAAAATCTTATTTTTAACTTATGAAGAGAAGAATTTTTATTAAAAAAAGTAGTTCTGCAAGCTTAGCGGTGTCCCTTATCCCCTCACTATTCATTCAACAAGACCAAGAATATTCCATATTGGAACTCATGGGTAAAGACGATATTCAATTGTATGGAAAAGGAATTAATCTAAGAAAGGAAGCTCACGATGCTTTTTTAGAAATGAAAATGGCGGCTTATAAAGACGGTATCGACCTTAAAATTGTTTCCAGTTATCGTAATTTTCAACGCCAGGAAGCCATTTTTGAACGTAAGTTTATATCGTATACCGATGATGGTATGGATCCTTTAGATGCCATTGATAAAATTATAGAATATTCTACCATACCAGGTACCAGTAGGCATCATTGGGGTACTGATATAGATATTGTAGACGGTTATAGAAAAGTAGATGGAGATGTTTTAGTCCCGTCAAAATTTGAAGCTGGAGGTCCTTATGAAGATTTTAAAGCATGGATGGATGAAAATTCTGAAACTTATGGTTATCACCTAGTCTATACCGACCACCCAAAAAGAAGAGGTTTTAAATATGAGCCATGGCACTATAGCTATGCACCACTTTCCATACCTATGCTAGAGCAATTTAGAGGAAAGAACATTGCCTCACTTTTACAACATGAAGAGTTTTATGGCGCAGAGCATTTTACAATCGGTTTTTTAAGGTCATATATCCAAAATAATATTTTAGATATTAATAGAGATCTTTTATAACCATTTCGAACTTTAGATACTGTATTAGAACACTTTATCATTTAAAGTGGAAATTAAAAAATACGATTATTCATAGGGTTTTGGCAATCGTTACTTTTGCGTTTATTCAAAATGCAGCACTACATAAGAGAATCCATATACCGGGCGATCACAACATAGTACAATGCTTTCTGCACAAGAAGTTGCGCAAAGATTACAACGTGCATTAGAATTTCAAAGCACGCATGCTGATCCAGAAAACAGAATTGAAAAAAGAAAAGAAGCCATCGAGAAGCATAAGAATGAAGGTTAATCGTGTTTTTTGGTCTTTTGACCTAGAGTGCAAAGCGGTAAGTGCTTAATGTTGTAAGTTTGAGGAGGTCCCAAACTTATTTTACCATTGATGAATTACCTTTATAGCTATGATTTAATCATAGAAGAACACTATAATGGGAACTATTACACATTTTAGAAATATTTACTTTCAGGCGTTTGAACATTGTAAACCTGGCATATTGGTTACAATTTTAAAAGTCTACTCAGTATTTTGTGCCCTAATGTTGTTTATGGCACTATACGCTTTTGTTTATAGAGCAGTAAATGGATTTGATTTTTAACGTTTTTTACTCTTTTACTTGAACACTATATAGAGTAGAATTTAATAAATAAAAAAGGCTCGTTGGGATTTCCAATGAGCCTTTTTTATTTATTCCTTTTCCGTTAAGAGTTTTGATTGATTACCGCTAAAACATCTTTTGCATTTGACATGGTCGCATACTCCTTGGCGGTATAACCTTTTTCACTTTTAATATTAAGGTTAGCGCCATTTAACAAAAGTACTTTTAGAACCTCTGCCCTATTATATCTTGCCGCGTACATGGCAGGTGTTAATCCTAATGATTTTTCATTCAATTCCTCGCCTATAGCAACTAGACTACGAACTTGGTCAACATCGCCTTTCATAGCTGCTTTACATAGAGCGCTTATTTGATCATTAGTCTGCAATACAACAAAATCAGATGCTATTGTAGTTACCGTAGTATTGGCATAAACTCCAGTTATAGCACATACACCCATAAAAAACAGTATTGAGATTGATTTTTTCATAATATTTATGGTATTTGATTAAAATAATTAATGATAATATCAATTTAATCATACTAAACTGATAATAAAATAATTTTAAGAAAGAAATAGTAAATATTTAACATTCAGAAAATTTTAGCCTCACATGGTAGATGGCAACTAAAAAAACTTGATAATGCAGACCGTAATTTGGGCATGCGAGCGATGAGTGAAAAATCAAATGTTAATAAAAACATACTACCGAAATTACACATAGTTATTGCATTTAATTGCAGTAGCATCAAATAGATAAATTTCCTTTATACTTATAAATAACTAAAATTCAATTAGATACCCGAGGCAGTTTCTATTACCTCCGATGCTTCAGTAGCATTTGATAATTCAGCGTAACGCTTAACAGAGAAGCCTTGATTACTTTTTATTTTTAAATCTGCACCATGATTTATTAATAGTCTTAAGACTTCTACTTTATTATAACGGGCAGCAAACATTACCGGGGTCATCCCTAAAGATTTTTGATTTACATCTTCACCTAAATCGATTAAACGTTTTACGGTTAAAACATCGCCTTGCATAACAGCTTTACAAAAAGAATTAATTTCAATTTTCTTAATTAGTTCCTTGTTTACAGTACTTCTTACTTCATTGGTTTCGTTAGCCATTAGATTAGACCCCATTGTAAGTACTACCATAGCTAGTGTTAGAATTGTTTTTCTCATGATGATTGATTTAATTGATGAATAGATTATTCTACATTTTAATAGACGCATGTAACTGTAATTTGTTTCATGCTTTAACAGACTTATAACTTAAGTTTAACAAACGACGCCGCATGAAATTTATGAATACTTGTGATTTTGTTCAGATTCTAAAAAAGGTATGGTATCTAGTAGCTTAACTAGGTAGAACGTAGTATTTTTGATTTCTAAAACTCTTGAAAAGATGAACAAAAAAGTAATCTTAATGATATTGGATGGTTGGGGAAAATCTCCTGACCCAGAAGTATCTGCAGTAGATAAAGCAAATACCCCTTTTATTGATAGTTTATATACGACCTATGCAAATTCAAATTTATTAACAGACGGCATGAACGTTGGCCTTCCAGAGGGTCAAATGGGCAATAGCGAAGTGGGGCACATGAACTTAGGTGCCGGTAGAATTGTATATCAAGATTTAGCCAAAATAAACAAGGCAGTCAAAGAAAACACTCTTCGTGATGAGCAAGTTTTAAAAGACGCCTTCGAATACGCCAAGAAAAACAATAAGGATGTTCATTTTTTAGGCCTGTTAAGTGATGGTGGTGTACATAGCCATACAAATCACATTAAAGGACTTATTAATGCCGGTAGCGCTTCTGGTGTAGAAAACATGTATGTGCATGCTTTTACCGATGGTAGAGATGTAGATCCGAAAAGCGGTAAAGGATTTTTAAAAGATCTTGTTCAATTCACTGCTGATAAAAACACCAAATTAGCTTCGGTTATTGGTAGGTATTATGCAATGGACCGAGATAAACGTTGGGAACGTGTTAAGGAAGCATACGATGTTATCGTTAATGCAGAAGGAGAAAAATCAACGGATATTGCCAAAAGCATTCAAAAAAGTTACGATACTGGTGTAACCGATGAGTTCATAAAACCCATCGTAATGACATCTACAGATGGCACACCCATAGCTAGTATTAAGGAAGACGATGTTGTCATCTTCTTCAACTTTAGAACAGACCGAGGTAGAGAACTGACTCAAGTATTGAGTCAAGCAGATATGCATGAACAAAATATGCATAAATTAAATTTATATTATGTCACGTTGACCAACTATGATGAATCATATAATGGTGTACATGTGATTTATAATAAAGACAATATCAAAGAAACTTTAGGTGAAGTATTGTCTAAAGCAGGAAAAAAACAAATACGTATTGCGGAAACAGAAAAATACCCTCACGTTACATTTTTTTTCAATGGGGGTAGAGAAGTTCCTTTCGATGGTGAGACGCGTATTTTATGTCCTTCACCAAAAGTTGCAACATACGACCTGCAACCAGAAATGAGTGCTTATGAGATTCGAGACAAAATCATCCCTGAGTTAAACAAAGGAGATGTTGATTTTGTTTGTTTAAACTTCGCAAATCCCGATATGGTTGGTCATACTGGTGTAATGGAGGCAGCAATAAAAGCATGTGAAACCGTAGACGAATGTGCTAAAGATGTTATCACAGCGGCACAAGAAAACGACTATTCCGTAATCGTTATTGCCGATCATGGTAATTGCGAAACTATGGTAAATCCAGATGGTAGTCCAAATACCGCACACACCACGAATCCTGTACCTTTAATCTTAGTCGATAAGGATATACATAAAATCAAAGATGGCGTTTTAGGAGATATAGCACCAACCATTTTAAAATTAATGGGAGTTGCAAAATCTGAATTCATGACACAGCATTCTTTGGTATAATAAATTAATCGGTAATAACAGAATTTCACACGAATATGATACAGATTAAAACGGCCGAGGAAATAGAATTGATGCGCGAAAGCGCGCTTATCGTTTCAAAAACATTGGGAATGATAGCAGCTGAAGTTAAGCCAGGTGTGACAACGCTTAAGTTAGACACTATGGCAGAAGCTTTCATTCGCGATCATGGTGCAGTACCCGGTTTTCTTGGCTTGTATGATTTCCCTAATTCCCTCTGCATGAGCCCTAATGCACAGGTAGTACATGGTATTCCAAATAACAAACCGTTGATAGAAGGTGATATTATTTCTATAGACTGCGGCGCATTGAAAAATGACTTCTACGGTGATCATGCCTATACTTTTGAGGTTGGTGAGGTAACCCCCGAAATTAAAAAGTTACTAGACATTACCAAGCAATCACTATATGTAGGCATACGTCAATTCAAAGCAGGTAACCGTGTCGGGGATGTAGGTTTTGCAATACAAAAATTCACTGAAGACCATGGTTATGGCGTAGTGCGTGAGTTAGTAGGCCATGGACTAGGCCGGAAAATGCACGAAGATCCAGAAATGCCTAATTATGGTCGACGTGGCAGAGGTAAAAAATTCGTTGAGGGAATGACCGTGGCAATCGAACCCATGATTAATTTAGGTACCAAGAACATAAAACAACTAAAAGATGGTTGGACCATTCTTACCGCTGATGGTAAGCCAAGCGCCCATTTTGAGCACGATGTGGCCATCGTTAATGGCAAACCAGAATTGCTATCCACTTTTAAGTACGTTTATGAAGCCCTAGGAATTAGTAGTGATGAAGAATCAGAATTCATCTCTTCTGTAGCCAACAGCTAGGAAACTGACATGAAGAAAATTTTTAAATTTTTCCTCAACCTTGTACCAAGACCTGTTTTAATTTCAGTGAGTTATTTGGTAAAACCTTTTTTTCAGCTTTATTATAAAGGGGACACGTTTGAGGATCCAATCGATGGAAAATCATTTCGTAGTTTTTTACCCTATGGTTATGAAAACCCACGTGATAATGTATTATCCCCTTCTACCCTATCATTAGAACGGCATCGACTTCTTTGGTTATTTCTTACCGAAAAAACCAATTTTTTCACCTCCGCGCTGCATGTTTTACATTGTGCTCCCGAACAGGCATTTTACAAACGGTTTAAAAAATTAAAGAATTTAAAATATATAACGACGGATTTAAATTCTCCCTTGGCGGATGTAAAGGCTGATATTTGTAATCTTCCCTTTGATGACAACACTTTCGACGTTATACTATGTAACCATGTTCTAGAACACATACCAGACGATTCAAAAGCCATGCATGAATTGTACCGAGTTTTAAAACCGGGTGGCTGGGGAGTTTTTCAAATACCTCAAGATTTAAGCCGAGAACATACATTTGAAGACAATTCAATAGTTGATAAGGTGGAACGTGCAAAAATATTTGGTCAATATGACCACGTACGTATTTATGGCAGAGATTATTTTACTAAACTAAGAACGATAGGCTTCACGGTTAATGAAGTAGATTTAACAAAGCACTTGAGCCAAGAAAATATTATACGCTACAGATTAGCAAAGGGAGAAATCATCCCCTATGTGCAGAAATAATTACTCGACGACCAAGTCTTTAAAACCTTTGGTCAAAAATTCTTGTGTCTTTCCAGCTTCATCCGAATAAATAATATACGCTTCTAACGTTTTATTCTCAATTACTAATTTAAAAGCTTCGTCCAAATCCATAGCCATGAAAGCAGTTGCATATGCATCTGCAGTTGCACAATTTTTCGCCAATATAGTCACTGCTAATATATTAGATATCTGTGTAAACCCAGTCTTTGGATTTACGATATGAACATACTTCTTACCTGTAGCTTCATCAATTCTATATTTTCTATAATTACCAGAAGATGCTAATGCCCTATTATTAAGATTGATTAATATTTTTGTCTTTCGCTCTACCAGCATTTCTGGGTCATCAATACCCACTACCCAAGGTTTCCCTTTAATCGTATTCTTACCTTTAGCCACTAGTTCACCACCAACTTCAATTAGGTAATTACGAACTTCTCTAGCGTCTAGCATAGCAGCTATCCTATCGATAGCGTACCCCTTAGCAATTGCATTAAAATCTATAAAGATATTTGGATTCGTTTTGATTACCTCATTCTTGGTGTTAAGCGTTACTTTATCAAAGCCAACATACTGCAATAAACTATCTACCTTTAGACTATCCATCGTTATTTGTCGCTCTGGACCAAAACCCCATGCATTCACTAAAGTACCTACCGTTGGGTCAAAGAAACCTCTGGTTTGTATAAAAATATCTTTAGATAAATTAAATACCTCTTGAAACATTTTATCTACAACAACCGTACTATCGCCTTCATTTATCCTTGAAATATCCGATTCTGGAATATACGTAGACAATGAATGATTGATGGAAGTAAAAACGGAATCTATATCTTTTTGAAGGTCTATTTCTACAGAAGAAATAACGATTATATTGTATGATGTACCCAATGCACCACCAGTATAATCGCTTCGATTACTTTCAGTTTCAGAACAAGAATAAAACAAACTTAAAAAAATCGATACAACTAAAATATACTTCTTCATATCTCAACCAATCCATCAAAATCAACAATATACTCTTCATCTAAATACACGGGTAAATTATGATCAGTAGCATTTACCAAACCTACACCTGCATAAAATGTTGTTGCTTCAAATTTAAGGGCATGCTCACTCATCTTGTTTAGGTCGGATTTAAAAAACTCGATATCCTTTGGGTCACCTGGATAACCAATTGCCTTTACAACGACAAAACGCATTTTCTTATCCTTAGTACACACAAACTGTGGATTCTTACGAAGCTCACTGTTGACGGCTAAAAATTCAAATCCTTCCTCCTCTAGCTGTTTGCCTACAATATTCATAGCCAAATTATGGAGCTCCTGCTCTGTTAAAATATGCATTTCAGTACATTTTACAAAAAAACCGATATAAAGTATATCGGTTTTTTTATTAATTATTTCTTATTTAAATGTTATCCACCGAAATCATCAAAACGTATATGCTCATCTGGGATACCATAATCTTCTCCCATTTTTTGCACAGCCTTATTCATTAATGGAGGACCACAAAAGTATAGTTCTATATCTTCTGGTGATTCGTGGTGATCTAAATAGTTATCTATTACACAGTTGTGTATAAAACCAACAAAACCATCGCCCGGAGCATCAATATTTTCTTTTACTTTCCAATTGTCTACTTCCATTGGTTCAGATAAAGCCAAATAGAACTTAAAATTAGAAAACTCCTTCTCCAATTCGTAGAAATGATTTAAGTAAAACAACTCACGTTTAGAACGACCACCATACCAGTAACTAACTTTTCTGTTTGTTTTTAATGTTTTGAACAGATGATATAAATGTGAACGCATTGGAGCCATACCTGCACCACCGCCTACATATAACATTTCTGAATCAGACTCATTAATGAAGAATTCTCCGTAAGGACCTGAAATAGTTACTTCATCACCTTCCTTTAAATTGAAAATGTAAGAAGAAGCTACCCCTGGGTTTACATCCATCCATCCATTTTTAGAACGATCCCATGGCGGTGTTGCGATACGTACGTTCAACATAATTTCTCTTCCTTCACCAGGGAAAGATGCCATTGAATAAGCTCTCTCTACTGTTTCAGGGTTTTTCATTACCAATGGCCACAAATTAAATTTATCCCATTCTTCTTTAAATTTATCTGGACGTTCGTGTTCTTCTGGGTGGGCGGTAATATCAATATTTTCAAACTTAACCTCACACTCTGGAATCTCAATTTGAATGTAACCACCAGCCTTATAGTTCATATCTTCAGGAATTTGAATAACGAATTCCTTAATAAAAGATGCTACATTATAATTACGAAGCACTTTTCCGGGCCACTTCTTAATACCGAAAACTTCTTCTGGAATTGTGATTTCCATATCTTGTTTCACCTTTACCTGACAGGCTAGACGTGCACCATGGTTCAATTCTCTTTTTGAGAAATGCGGGGTTTCAGTAGGTAAGGCTTCACCTCCACCAGATAACACATGACATTCACATTGAATGCATGTTCCACCACCACCACAAGCAGATGGTAAAAAAACCTTTTGATTACCCAACGTAGATAATAAGGAACTACCTGAAGCTACTTCAATCTTCTTTTCTCCATTTATAGTAATGGTAACCGGACCTGAAGGAGCCAGTTTTTCCTTCGTGAACAGAAGTAAGGCTAATAATACCATTAATAATATTAGAAATGCGACAACGGTTATTAGTATAGTACCGCCAGTACTTGCAGCTAAAATCATGTTTATTTATTTACGTCGTTATAAGAAATAACCTCTTCGTCAATTTCTTTGTTTTTTTCTACTATATCTTCTTTTGGAGCGATAACTTTTGGCTCTACAATCTGATTAACTTGCTCATTAGCCTCTTCAGCAGCATCATCACCACCGGTTAACATACCACCAAAACTTTGGAAACCGATACCCATTAGACCCGTTATAATAAATGTAATTCCTAATCCTCTTAAAGGCGCTGGTACATTACTATACCTGATTTTCTCACGGATTGCAGCAATGGCTAAAATAGCTAAAAACCATCCTATCCCAGAACTCACCCCATAATTAAACGCTAGACCCAACGTCTCAATTTCTCTTGCCTGCATAAATAATGAACCACCAAGAATGGCACAATTTACTGCAATCAAGGGCAAGAAAATACCCAATGAGTTATACAGAGAAGGCGAGAATTTTTCAACCACTATCTCTACCAATTGAACCATAGTTGCGATGGTTGCAATAAATAGAATAAATGATAAAAAGCTAAGGTTGTAGTCCGCATATTCTGGACCTAACCATACTAAAGCACCATCTTGTAACAAATATTTATCCAATAACCAATTTAATGGTACGGTTACGGCCAATACGAATATTACCGCAGCTCCTAATCCTACAGCCGTAGCCACTTTTTTGGATACAGCCAAATAAGAACACATCCCCAAGAATACAGCGAAAACCATATTATCAATAAAGATGGACTTAAAAAATAATTCTACATGTTCTAACATAATTTCTTATTAAATGTCTTTTTAATTCTCCTCTACAAGTGCTGGATTTCGTGAGCGTTGTACCCAAATAATAATCCCCACAACAATTAATGCTGCTGGTGGAATAATCATAAAACCATTGTTCTCATAACCCGTAGAATACAAACCAGTTTTTGCAATTGGATCCCCAAAAACCGGAATACCGAAAAGCGTACCAGAGCCTAAAAGTTCCCTAAAGAAACCTACAATAATCAAAATGATTCCATATCCCAATGAATTTCCTATTCCATCCAAAAATGAACGCCATGGTCCGTTGGCCAAAGCGAATGCTTCAAAACGACCCATGATAATACAGTTCGTAATAATCAATCCTACAAATACCGCCAATGTTTTACTTAATTCATATGCAAACGCCTTAAGTACTTGATCAACTATAATTACCAGTGTAGCTACAACAATCAATTGAACGATAATTCTAATTTTTGAAGGGATGATATTCCTCATCAATGATATAACGACATTGCCAGCACCTAGAACGAACATTACAGAAATAGCCATCACCAACGATGCATTTAACTCTGCTGTAATAGCTAATGCCGAACATATACCCAATACTTGAATGGTTATAGGATTATTGTCCGCAAGCGGATCTAGTATGAGATTTGTATCTTTTTTTGAGAGTAGTGCCATATTACTTTGCTCTAATTGTTTCTAAATAAGGTTTATATAATTTAACGGTCTCACTAATCATAGCTGAAACACCGTTACCAGTGATAGTAGCACCTGCCAAGGCATCTACTTCATTATCATCCTTTGTGTTATTCAATGGATCGTTATTTCCTTTTGCAACAGCTATACCTGAATACGAAGATCCTTTTAGAATAGATTCTCCTTTAAAATCATCCATAAAATAGCGCATCTTAATATTCGCACCTAGACCAGGAGTTTCACCTTTATGATCGAAATATACGCCCTGAACAGTCATGGTATCATCAAGGGCAATAAAACCCCAAATCGCATCCCAAAGACCTTTGCCGTACATAGGAATAATGTAGAACTTTTTACCATCCTTATCGCCTATAAATACAGGTAATTTATATTCCTTTCCTTTTTTAATATTCGCTAATTGCTTTTTCAAATCAATCAAATATGCTTCATCATTCTGAGTAATTTCACCTCCTTGAATAACCAACTGCTCCTTGATATATGTAGAAAATTCACCCTCCACTACATCTGTAGGTATAAAATTCACGCTTCCAGAGTCATCCCCATTTTCATTAACACCCATTGCATATAGGATATTCTGCTGTTTTTCAAAACGCTCATTTTCCTGAATAAGTGGACGTAATACTGAAGCTAAAAATGCGAGAATAGATCCCACTACCACAACCATTACACCTGCAAAAACTACTGTATAAACGTTCTTATCTGTATTAACTGCCATAATTAAACTGTTTCAGCTTTAAGTTCTTCTGCCTTACCTTCTGAATCTTTCGGATAGATAGTGGCATTTTTCAATCGTTTCATTCTTCTCTTAATATTACCTCTAATAACATAGTGATCAATAGTAGGAGCAAACACGTTCATTAATAAAATAGCTAAGAAAACTCCTTCGGGATACGCAGGGTTGAACACTCGAATCATTACAGAAATAAATCCTATAAAAAAACCGTAGTACCACTTACCCTTATTAGTTTGAGATCCAGTAACAGGATCTGTTGCCATATAGACAATACCAAAAGCAAGACCACCAACGATTAAATGTTTCCAAAAATCGAAACTCATTAGACCATAAAACTTACTCGATTCTCCTATCCATCCAAAATCAACAATCTGATTGAAAATCAATCCCATTACTAAAGAACCTAGTACAGCACTCACCATAATTCTCCAACTAGCAATCTTGGTAAAGATTAAGAACAATCCTCCCAACAAAATCAAAAATGCCGATGTCTCACCTACAGATCCGGGAATGAAACCGAAAAACATATCAGAAACAGAGTAACTCATCTCCGCCCCCTTATTCTGAGCTAAATATCCTAAAATCGTCTCACCAGAAATAGCATCAGCATTTGTAGTACCCGCTAGAATTTGCTCTGCTCGTTCTCGTGCGCCATACACCCAAACCTTATCACCACTCATCCAAGTTGGATAAGCGAAGAATAGAAAGGCTCTAATGGTTAAGGCAGGATTCAAAATATTCATTCCCGTTCCCCCAAAAACTTCTTTACCTATTACAACACCAAATATTACGGCAACAGACAACATCCAAAGAGGCGTATCTATAGGAACGATTAACGGCACCAACATACCGGTCACCAAATAACCTTCTTCAACTTCATGCCCTTTAATAACCGCAAAAATAAATTCTACCAAAAGACCTACCCCATAGGATACAACTACTAATGGTAAAACTTTTATAATTCCTATCCAAAAATTATCCCATGTTAGAAAATCTCGCATTACTGAAAAATCCACTGGAAATCCATTTATAGCCGAATAGTGCTGATAACCTGCATTGAACATTGAAAACAATAGAACCGGCACCAATGCCATGATCACGGTATTCATAGTCCTCTTTAAATCATCTGCAGCCTTTACATGCGTACCACCTGGATGGGTAGTTTCATCGGGTGAAAACAAAAAAGTATGAAAGGCATTGAAAGCAGGTGCCATCTTATTACCCTGATACTTTAGCTTAAGTTCGTGTAATTTACTTTTTAAACTCATTTCTTATCCTATTTCTTGTTGCAATAAATCTAACCCCTCACGAATAATCTTTTGGTGCGGTTGTTTTGAAATACATATAAACTCAGTCAATGAAAAATCTTCTGGAGCTACCTCATACAAACCTAATTGTTCCATCTCATCCAAATCTTTCACCATACAAGCCTTTAAAAGCTGCATTGGAAAAATATCCATTGGAAAAACCTGTTCATATTGACCAGTTACCACGAAGGCTCTATGCTCACCATTGGTATTGGTATCAAGGTCATATTTTTTATTCGGCTGCAACCATGAAAAAGTAAGCGCCCTAGTTGCCGATATTTTATCAAAAACAGGTTTGTTCCACCCAAATAATTCATAATCATCACCTTCTGGAATAACTGTAACCGTATTATTGTAATACCCCAAATACCCCTCTGGCTTACTTTTAGAACCCGTAAGCACATCTCCATTTATAACACGAAAATTCTCTTCGTTTACGCCACTCGCATATAGAAAAGTAGATATCTCTGCCCCTATTTTTGTAGCATAATACTTAGGCGATTTAACAGAAGAACCCACAAGTGCTATAAGACGTTCTGCATTATATTTACCCGTAAGCAAATACTCACCGATTACAACCAAGTCTTGAGGAGAAACTGTCCAAACCAATTCACCCTTATTAATAGGGTCTAGCTTATTAATTTGCGTACCCACCAAACCTGCAGGGTGTGGCCCTGATACTTTATGTAATTCCACGCCTTTCAAAGAAGAAAATGGAGAATCACCTGAACTACCAACAGATACATGAACTTTACCAGGTGTTAATTTACCTAGCGCTGTAATTGCAGCCTGTATTTCTTTTTCTTTGCCCTGTAAAACGTAATCTACATTTGCCTGAAGCGGAGCACTCGCATAACCAGAAATAAAAATAGACTTAGGCGTAGTATCAGGATTCGCAACAATATCATACGGACGCTGTTTAATGAATGGCCAGCACCCACCTTTTAACAACGAAGCCTTTAATTCACCCTTAGATGCTTTTTCTACATCTAAAGTTGGATTTACAAATGACTCTTGAGTTTTATCAGCTAAAATTTTCAAGTTCAAAATACGCCTTCTTTCCCCTCTTTCAATCTCTACAAGCTCACCACTTACAGGAGATACAAAGAGCATATCTGCCATGTTCTTATCGTAGAACAAAGGCTCCCCGGCTTTCACCTCTGCACCTTGCTTAACCAACATTTTGGGTGTAATTCCGTGAAAATCACTAAGCTGTATTGCATAAATATTACTCAAAACAGCTTTTGAAGTAGCCTGCTCTGCGGCACCCATAAGATTAATGTTGAGCCCTTTCTTAATTCGTATGTCTTTGGACATGTGCGTGTAGACCTTTAGGTTAACAAAATTTCAGCAAATTTAAGTACAAAAACTTCGTTTTCATAATTATTACCCTATAATTTCAGCAATACAACGAGGTATATTTTTTAGGTATCGTTTTTGTTTATCTTTACTCAGTAAAAAGCAATCTAATGCGTATTTTTATTAAACATTTTTTATGCCTTTTTTTCGTGCAAAACCTAGTTGCACAGGTACAGAAAGAGGTGAATTCACCAGACAACATAAAATCCATTATTTTCAAAGGCCCTACGGGTGACCAGTTTCCAATCGTCAAAACTAGGGAACCTATTTACTTAGAATTCGACGATGTTTTGGCCAATGAACAAGACTATTATTATAAGATAATCCATTGTGATTATGATTGGAATAAATCATCGTTATTAAAGTCTCAATATCTAGATGGTGTAGACAACCAACGTATTACAAATTACGAGAATAGCTACACAACGCTAGAAACCTATTCAAATTATCAATTGACGCTACCTAATGACAATGTACGTCTTAAAGTTAGTGGCAACTACTTAATTGAAGTTTACAATAACAACTACGAACTTCAATTTTCTAGAAGATTTGTAGTTTACAAAGACCTAGTAAGCGTGGGCGCTACTATTAAACGCTCACGAGACTTTAATTTTCTCAACGAAAAACAAGTAGTACAATTCAGCATTCAATCTAACGGCTTAAGATTGGTAAATCCGAAAAAAGAAGTTAAAGTTGCCATATTACAAAATTACTATTGGCCGACTGCTCTTTATAATATCGCCCCTCAGTATACCATTGGTAGTGAATTAGTTTATAAATATGATCAAGAGACCGCATTTTTCGGAGGTAATGAATTTCTTTTGTTCGACACTAGCGACCTTAGAGCACCAAGTTCACAGATATCAAGTATTGATATGACCGAACTTTACAATCATTATTTATTTTCTGACGCTTCTAGAAACGACAAACCCTACACTTATTTCCCTGATATTAATGGGGATTTCGTTATCAGAACACTACAAGGCCAAAATGCTTCTCGAGAGGCCGAGTATACATTTGTACACTTCAGCTTGCCCTATACAGAATTCATTGCCTTGGACGATGTGTATGTTTTTGGAAAATACAACAATTACGCCCTTACAGATGAAAACAAAATGTCCTACAACAAAGAAAGCGGCATGATGGAAGCTACCATAAAAATGAAGCAAGGTTTTTATAACTATAAATATGTTCTGAAAAATGGCGAAAACTTAAAACTCAATGAAATAGATGGTAATTCTCACTTCACGGAAAACAATTATCTCATTCTGGTATATTACCGAAATTTTGGTGATATGTACGATAGCGTTATAGGCGTAGGAACTGCCAATTCTAGAAATATAACGAACTAATGTATCTTTACCTTTTTCATTACATATGAAAAATAAACTAACTGTAAAAACTACTGGACGCTATAAGCTGCAACATAGAGGTGTTTATTGCCTCAATTGCGGTCATTCGCTAGATTTAAGTGACAAATATTGCCCCAATTGCTCTCAAGCAAACAGCACCAAAAAACTCACCCTTTTAGATTTCTTCGAAGAATTCTTTACTAATATTCTCTCTTACGATTCTAAAGTATTACAAACATTGGCCGCATTACTGCTACGGCCAGGTAAAATTACTAGAGAATATATTGTCGGTAAGCGATTATCATATACCAATCCTTTCCGCTTTCTATTAAGCTTATCCATTATCTACTTTCTTTTAATCAGTTATAATAACGAGTTTGAATCGTGGAATAAATTTGGGTCAAGCGGAAATACACCCGCGTTCAATTTCCAAGATAGAATTGAAAATATTGAGTTTGATAATGAGGAAGAAAAGAAAATTGCCTTGGCTGCATTAGATTCATTAAAAAATCGGAGTGCAATCGGTAGCATCCTTAATCGTAGAGATTCTGTTATACTAGCAAATCCAAAAAAACATTTTAAAGCCATAAAAGAAGAGGACTTAATCGGAAAATACCTAGGTAAAATTGAATTCTTTAGTACCGTTATCAAAAAGGACACTATTTATAGTTTTCAAGAAAGTGTAACCAAGTACGAAATACCGCCAGACACAGAAAATAAAATGGCCTTTAATCTTTCAAATAGCTTAGTAGAGATAAAAAAACGCCCAGGAACATTTATAAATACGCTAATATCCAAATCACCTTTTGCTACCTTTTTCTTTCTTCCATTCTTTTCTTTATACATTTGGATGGTCTATATCAGAAAAAAATACACTTATACCGATCATTTAATCTTTAGTTTTCACAATCAGTCGTTATTATTTATCTTGCTCATTATTAGCTATTTGATCAATGCTGTATTTAATGTACGTAGCGAAGGCTTATTTCTTTTAATATTCGCTTTCTACCTTTATAAAGCAATGCGAAATTTCTATCAACAGGGAAGATTTAAAACTATTGTTAAATATATTTTTCTAAACTCTATTTTTTTTATCTTAGGAGCTATTGCAATAATAATTTTAATAGCTGCAAGCGTATTTACATATTAAGTATGATGATAACACAAGTTACCAAAGGCATAAAAATATCGGTTCAAACCAGTTTTGAAGGTACGTTCTTCAAGAACTACAAAATGCATTATGCATTTGGTTATACAGTTACCATTGAAAACCAAAGTAAAGATGCCGTTCAGCTAACTTCGCGCCATTGGAAAATTTATGATTCGCTTAATGACATGGAAACCTTGGACGGTGAAGGTGTCATCGGTAAAAAACCCGTAATTGAACCTGGTGAATCACATACCTATAATTCTGGTTGTTTACTTACATCACCTCTAGGTGCTATGAAGGGTCATTACAATATGGTTCATTTCACTACGACTGATAAATTCAGGGTGTATGTCCCAACATTTAAATTTAGCGCTCCGTTTGCTTTAAACTAAGACCTTTTAACATTCTATTAGCCTTAAAGTCCAATCCCATTTTAGTATCTTTAGTCAACTATTTAATTTAAAAAAATTTGACAATGGGAAAAGGTTTTTTTCAAGTTCCAACAGCAATTAATGAACCAATTAAAAGCTATGCTCCTGGTTCTTCAGAGAGGGAGTCCGTTTTGGAACAATACAAAGCATATTTTAATGATACGATTGATGTACCTATGTATATAGGTTCAGAAGAAGTGCGTACTGGAAATACTAAACCCATGTCACCACCTCACGATCACCAACACATTGTTGGCACCTATCATATTGCCGATAAAAAAAATGTGCAATCTGCAATTGATAATTGCCTTGCCTCAAGAAACGCTTGGGCAAATTTGAGCTGGGAACATCGTGCTGCAATATTCCTAAAAGCTGCCGAATTGATTGCCGGGCCATACCGTGCGAAAATTAACGCGGCTACCATGATTGCTCAATCAAAAAACATTCATCAAGCGGAAATTGATGCTGCCTGCGAATTAATTGACTTTTTACGTTTTAACGTAGAATATATGTCGCAAATTTATTGTGAACAGCCAGACTCTGCAGAAGGGATTTGGAACCGTGTAGAATATAGACCTCTAGAAGGATTCGTTTATGCCGTAACTCCTTTTAACTTTACAGCCATAGCTGGAAATTTACCTGCTAGTGCTGCCATGATGGGTAATGTTGTCGTTTGGAAACCAAGCGATAGTCAAATATTCTCAGCAAAAGTAATCGTTGATATTTTTAAAGAAGCAGGTTTACCTGACGGTGTAATAAACGTGGTATACGGTGACCCAGTAATGATAACTGATACCGTACTCGCCAGTCCTGATTTTGCAGGAATTCATTTTACGGGATCTACACATGTTTTCAAAGAACTATGGAAACAAATTGGCAATAACATACACACGTATAAAACATACCCGAAAATAGTTGGCGAAACTGGAGGTAAAGATTTCATATTGGCACACCCAACAGCAAATCCAAAACAGGTAGCTACAGCTATCACAAGAGGAGCTTTTGAATTTCAAGGTCAAAAATGTAGTGCAGCATCTAGAGTTTATTTACCGAAATCAACATCTAAAGAGATTTTAGAATATGTAAAGAAAGATATTGCCTCTTTTAACAAACCAGGTTCCCCAGCAGATATGACCAACTATATCACTGCTGTGATTCATGAAGGTTCGTTCGATAAATTGGTGAGATACATTAATCAAGCTAAGGATGATGAAAATGCGGAGATTTATGCTGGTGGTAGTTATGACAAATCTAAAGGATACTTTATTGAGCCTACAGTAATCGTAACGACAGACCCAAAGTATACTACCATGGAAACTGAACTCTTTGGACCAGTAGTAACTATTTACATTTATGATGACAGTGATTGGAGCAAAACCCTGCAGTTAATAGATAACACCTCTGATTACGCCCTTACTGGCGCAGTAATATCAAAAGACAGGTACACCATTGAAGAAGCAACAAAAGCACTTCAAAATTGTGCTGGCAATTTCTACATCAACGACAAACCAACTGGGGCCGTAGTCGGTCAACAACCTTTTGGTGGCGCAAGAGCCTCAGGAACAAATGACAAAGCTGGATCACCCCAAAATCTTTTACGATGGGTATCACCAAGGCTAATCAAGGAAACATTTGTAACTCCAATAGATTATAGATATCCGTTTTTAGGATAGACAAACTAAAAGGGCTGAACTTAAATTCAGCCCTTTTTTATTGAATATTTGTAAAAATAAAGGTAAATTAGGGTATTCTGTTTTATTTATTAACTCTCCTAACACACTAGATATGAAAAAGTTACTACTAATTGCAGTATTATTTTCTACAGGCTTATTACAGGCACAAGAAGAATTAGCACAAAACACTATAAAAGCGCTTTTGACTAGCAATCAATCTCAGGTTATACAACTTGCAGAAGCTTTTCCTGAAGATACATATGATTGGAGACCTACAGAAGGAGTTAATTCTGTTAGGGAAGCACTTTTACATGTTGCAGGTGGAAATTACTTTCTAGCTTCCAAATTAGGATTCGCTCCACCTGAAGATGTTGATATGATGACCATCGATCAAATTACTGGAAAAGACAATATTATAGCCACCTTAAAAAGGTCTAATGAATTTGTTCTTGATAAAATCACCATGGTAGAAGATGGTACTTTGAATGAAGAAGTTGATTTCGGATTTATGAAATCGAATAAATTAGGGGGACTTTTAGCGATTATGGAGCATAATGGAGAGCATAAAGGACAATTAATCGCTTATGCAAGATCTAATGGTGTTGTACCACCTTGGAGCAACTAAAATATTCAGCAATAATACACTCAGCCTTCAATCACATATACGATTGAAGGCTTTTTTATGCCTAACCATTTACATCTTGCATTCAAATTTATATGAAACATAAAATAATCTACGCACTAGTACTAACTATATCTGTGTTGTCTTATAATAATAATAATGACTCTGATTTATCCATCTCAATGCCTCTTGAAATGCATACAACCTCAATGAGCATTTAGTTTAGTTCAAAACCTAGCGGGTAACATAGAAAATAATCAGTTTGAGACTCCTAAGTTACACCAGATAGAAAATGCCGAACTCAATAGCGAAAACGTATTTATAGACACTTTAATGTTGCTCTTTTCGCAAAACTATTATCCAAATTTATAGGTATGAAGGAAAAAAATAGACGACTTTTAATAAGGTATACCACCTGCCGAAAATAACTAATGAGCGTGTCGTTAACAAAACGGATGATTTCCCTTGTTCTATTGATTAGTTAATAAAAATTAGGACAAATACTCATATTTGCTACAAAAAACACCTTCCTCTTATAAGGTCTTTGTTAACCATATTTACTAGTCCATCAACAAAAAAAAGGCCCAGCTGACTCTTCCTTAGATTTTACCAAAAAGGAACATTATTAGATTTGTCAATACACCTGACGCCATCCTAAACCTTCTTAAAAAAATAGGTGTACTTACGGAATCAGTCTATATACACCCTTTTTGAACTAGGTTCATATATCTAAAATAGACATTCACTGTGGTAGAACACAATATCAATGTAAATTTAACGTTAATAAATTGTAAATTAAATGCAATATACCGAACTTCAGACTTCGTTTAAAATCAATGCCTTATGAAATCTTTAAAAACAAAAACTCACCTGAACGGTTTCCCAATTCTAACATGGAGCTCCATTAAACTATTCGTTCAAAAATACAGGAGAGCCTATTACCAAGCATTCAGCATTTAAATCACTGAATTAAACCGCAAAATTATCCTTTGAATTTCAACGGCAAATAGACCATTTTCTTTGTTTCAAAAAAGTCTTCCTTGAAGTAATCTTTCAATTCAAAGATTTCTGCCGTTTTATACTCCTTTAATTCATCAAGCAAATCACCTCCTTTTAAGTAAAGTATTCCATTGCGAATAGCGTGTGCCGATTCCTTTTTTATTTTACCCTTTGTCCAATGTACAAATGTTGGCATAGCTGCTACTGCTCTACTCACGATAAAATCGAATTGACCTTTTATTTCTTCCACCCTCGCATTTACCGTTGTCACATTAGTTAATTGCAAGCCTTCTACCACTTCATTGACAACTTTTATCTTTTTACCAATAGAGTCTACCAATGTAAATTGTACTTCAGGAAATAATATAGCTAACGGAATTCCAGGAAATCCACCGCCTGTACCTACATCAAGAACGGAGGAACCATCTTTAAACGTAATAAATTTAACGATCCCTAAAGAATGCAAAATGTGTCTCAAATAGAGTTCATCTATATCTTTTCTCGAAACCACATTAATCTTTTGGTTCCAATCCTTATAAAGTTCTTCTAATTTTTCAAGTTGTTCTTTCTGATTTTCAGATAAATTGGGAAAATATTCAAATATGGTTTCAGCAGTCATCCGTATCTTTGTAATTGGATATTATTAGTATATTCACTAGTGCAAAGATTTCGCTTTTAATTAAGCTATCAAACTATTATAGATTCAATTACGTTATATTAAGTAAAGATTATCATATTATGGAACAAAATACCATACGTTTTTCAAGAACGGATTCTACAAAGTTCTTCAAGACTTTGAATGGGAGAGTTAACGAATATTTCAAAACGAATAAATTAAAGAAAACAGGAAATTGGAAGCTTCACGTGAAGACTTTGGTGATGTTCTCCTTATTTCTAGCTCCTTACTTTTTGATTTTAACCTTAGGTTTACCAAATTGGGCGAATTTTCTACTAACTATTGTCATGGGCGTTGGCATGGCAGGTGTCGGCATGAATGTTATGCATGATGGGAACCATGGCGCATATTCTAATAAAAAATGGGTGAATAAATTAATGGGAAGTAGTATTTATATACTGGCTGGAAATGTCTACAACTGGCAAGTACAACATAATGTACTTCACCATACCTACACTAATATTCATGAACATGATGAGGATATGGAAGCTGGAAGAATTCTACGATTTTCTAAGCATGTGGAATGGAAGAAACATCATAAATTTCAGCATTTCTATTCTGTACTTCTATACGGATTGCTCACTTTCAACTGGGCAATAACTACTGATTTTCAGCAAATGTACAGGTTCATGAAACGTAAATTATCTTATGGTAAGTTACCAAGTGCTACCATGAACTGGAGTACACTAATAATCACAAAATTATTGTACATAACAATTTGGATCGTATTACCAATGTTGTTTATAGACATCGCATGGTGGAAAATTTTAATCGGCTTCTTTTTAATGCATTATGTAGCTGGGGTTATCTTAAGTGTTGTCTTCCAACTTGCGCACATAGTTGACGATGCCGACACACCATTACCAGATGAATCGGGTACCATGAAAAATACTTGGGCTATTCACCAACTCTTTACTACTGTAAACTTTGGCACCAAAAATAAAGTTGTAAACTGGTTTACAGGAGGATTGAATCATCAAGTAGAGCATCATATATTCCCTAACATAAGCCATGTACATTACACAAAAATTTCGAAAATTGTGAAAGAAACGGCACAAGAATTTAATTTGCCTTACCACGAGTATAAAACTACTAGAAAAGCTATAATTTCGCACTTCAAACATTTAAAAGAATTAGGCAAAGAGCCTTCATTACAATACTAGAAATTTATAGCACCCATGAGCAATCAACTTTCGGATAGAATAAATAGCGTTACGCCGTCAGCTACTTTGGAAATGGCCGCCAAGGCCCGTGAATTAAGAGCACAAGGAAAAGATATAATCGGTTTAAGTTTAGGTGAACCTGATTTTAACACGCCAGATTACATTAAAAAAGCAGCCATACAGGCCGTTAATGATAACTATAATTCATATTCTCCAGTAGACGGATATGTAGATTTAAAAAAGGCTATAATAACGAAATTTAAAAGGGATAATAACCTTAGTTATGAGCAGGCTCAAATTGTTGTTTCTACGGGTGCGAAACAATCATTATATAATGTTGCCCAAGTTATTTTAAACCCAGGTGATGAAGTTATTTTACCTTGCCCATACTGGGTAAGCTATAGTGACATTGTTAAGCTGGCAGATGGTATACCTGTAGAAGTGCCCACTTCTTTGGAAAGTGATTTTAAGATGACTCCTGAACAACTGGAAGCCGCCATAACACCTAAAACAAAAATGCTATGGTATAGCTCTCCTTGCAACCCAAGCGGATCTATTTATAGCAAAAAGGAATTGCGTGCCCTTGCAGATGTTTTAAAAAAATACCCTCAAATCATCATTGTAAGTGATGAAATCTATGAACATATAAATTATGGTGTAACTGAACACGCTTCAATGGCCGAATTTGAAGATATGTATAATCGTACAGTTACCGTTAATGGAGTAGCAAAAGCATTTGCAATGACCGGATGGCGTATTGGATATATTGGCGCACCAGCCTACATTGCTCGTGCCACAAACAAACTACAAGGCCAAGTTACCAGTGGTGCTAATTGTATTGCCCAACGTGCGGTTATAACAGCTTTAGAGGAATCTCCAGAACGCATTAAGTTCATGGTAGACGAATTTAAAGAACGTCGCAAACTAATTTTAGGTTTACTGAATGACATAGAAGGATTTAAATGTAATGAACCAGAGGGGGCATTTTATGTTTATCCAGATGTGACCGCCTATTTTGGAAAAACGTTCAATGGCACTAAAATCAAAAATGCATCAGATTTTTCAATGTACATTTTGGAAGCCGCCAATGTAGCAACTGTTACAGGTGACGCCTTTGGTAATGGAAATTGTATTCGTATATCTTATGCTGCTTCCGTTAAAGAAATCAAAGAGGCAATATCTAGAATCAAAGAGGTGTTAAAATAAATCAGACCCATTTATATAAAAAAGGTCCTTTACGAGTAAAGGACTTTTTTTATACCACAAATTGTGATGCAATTAAGTTCGTTTCCAAAAATAAGGCGTTAATAATATCAATACCGTAAAGAGCTCTAGCCTACCTGCCAACATCAAAAAGCCACACCACCATTTTGCCAATACAGGTAAGCTATTAAAATTACTAACCGGGTTTAAACTCCCCAACGCCGGACCTAAATTACCTAAAGAAGAGGCAGAACCACCTATTGCCGATTCAAAATCCAAACCTAAGGAAGCTAGCACCAGCGCTCC
The DNA here is from genome assembly GCF_005771495.1 of Maribacter sp. ACAM166. GTDB lineage: Bacteria > Bacteroidota > Bacteroidia > Flavobacteriales > Flavobacteriaceae > Maribacter. Next base: position 64,251 of record NZ_VAUW01000005.1, on the reverse strand, counting down.
TATTATAAAAAGCAACATGTAAAGCACAAAGAACCCAATGATATTATAAACGATCTTTTCCTTCACCGTTTTATTATTATATCGCACAGGTATTATGGCATTTGTATGCAGTGTTCTTTTAAATTCTAACACCCCATTTTTAATAATCAATAAGTGTCGCATGACTTTTATACCCCCTGCAGTTGAACCTGCGGAACCTCCCAGAAAAAACAATCCGAAAAAGAATATAGTTAAGAACGGTGTCCACTGTGTAAAATCTGCACTAACAAATCCGGTTGTGGTAATGACCGAAACTATCTGAAATAGTGCGTGCCTAAATGAACTTTCTACTTTTCCTAAAACCATTGGATACCCCGGAGTAATGTCCGTGATATTTGCTTTAAAATAAATAACAAGAGCAACAATGATAGTGAAAATGATTACGAACCCTGCATAATACTTAAACTCCTCATCTTTAATTACTTTTTGAAACCTACCTTTAAAAGCAAAATAACTCAACACAAAATTACTCCCTGCTAGAAACATGAAAAAGATAACTATATATTGAATTAACGGTTGGTCGTTCCAATAGGCAAGACTAGCATTTTTTGTTGAAAAACCACCTGTAGACAGGGTGGCCATGGCATGATTTATGGCATCAAAAAATGACATTCCTGCTATTCGCAATAGAATGGTTTCTGCTACTGTATATCCAAAATAAATCAGCCAAAGACGCTTAGCTGTATCTGTAATTCTAGGATGTAATTTATCTGCACTTGGCCCAGGAGCTTCAGCAGAAAAGAGCTGCATGCCCCCTATTCCTAATAATGGTAATATCGCTATGGCCAAAACAATAATACCCATGCCTCCGATCCAGTGGGTAAGGCTTCTCCAGAATAAAATACCTTCGGGCATCGCTTCAATATCATCAACAATTGAAGCGCCAGTTGTCGTGTAACCCGATACTGTTTCAAAAAATGCATTTGTAATGTCAGGAATTGCGCCAGAGAATAAATAAGGCAACATGCCTGAAATTGACATGACTATCCACCCAAAAGTTACAATGATATATCCTTCTTTCTGTTTTACTTCTTTTTTATGCCCTCTGGTATAGTACATTGAAAACACACCTACAAACATTGTTGTAATCGATGCCAATGTAATACTCAATGTAGCTCCATCCTGATAAATACCACTAACAACGGCTGCTAAAAGCATAAAACCACCGTTACAAAGTAGTAGAAGGCCCATTAAATGGAATATGATTCTTGAGTTAAGCCGCATTTTAAAGGAACATTCGTTCTATTTTTGGTATCTCAGATGGTAAACAACAAACAACAACTCGATCACCTTCTTTAATTTTAAATCCCCCTAGGGCAATATGACCTACGCCATCTCTAACAACACCTCCGATTGTAGCCTGCTTAGGAAAGTCTAAATCCCTAATAGTTGCTCCTGTTACTTTAGAATTCCTTTTTACGATAAATTCTAAAATTTCAGCATTTAAATTATTCAATCGCATCAATGCCACTACTTCACCTTTTCGAATATGTCTAAAAATATTGTTAGCGGCCAAAAGCTTTTTATTAATCAAAGTATCTATTCCAATAGAATGGGAGAGTTGAAAATAATCCATGTTCTCAACCAAAGCAATCGTTTTTTTGATAAACTTAGATTTTGCCACCAAGCATGACATTATATTGGTTTCTGAATTACCGGTTACCGCAATAAAGGCATCCATAGATTCTAAACTTTCTTCTTCCAATAACTCAACATTTCTACCGTCTCCATTAATGACTAACGCATTTGGTAATTCATCGGCTAAATCAAATGCTTTTTCTTTGTTTTTTTCTATAAGCTTAACGTTGAATTTATTGGCGCAAAGGTCTCGGGCAGTTTTATACCCTACCTTACTACCGCCTAATATCATTACATTCTTAATTTCTGCTTTTTTCTTACCCGTAAGCTTGTAAAGCTCATCAACCCCTTCTTTTACTGTAATAAAATAAACCTGATCACCTTCTTTGAACAACGTATCTCCTCTCGGTATAACCGTATATTGCGTGCCTGTACGTTGAAGGGCTATAGGCATAAAATGTAATTTTGGGAAAATTTTCGCCGCTTCCTTTACCATTTTACCCACAAGTGTAGCAGATTTAATTAAGGATACCCCCACCATTATCAATTCTCCATCCTCAAATTCGTAGGTATCGTTAAAAGCAGACTTATTTAGCAGCAATTGAATTTCAGTAGCTGCTAGTGCTTCTGGAGATATCAATTCATCAATTCCTAATTCTGAAAATCTTAATAACTCCTTATGCTTAATAAATTCGGTATTCGAAATTCTCGCAATAGTACGCTTACAACCCAATTGTTTTGCCAACATACATAGTGTTAAATTGGTAGTTTCTGAAGAAGTAACCGCAATAACCAAATCAGAATTCTGTACTTGAGCATCTCTCAATACCGAAATAGAGGTAGCATCACCCTTTAAAACCCGTATATCCAAATGATTATCTGCGTAAGCAAGACTTTCCTTTTGACTATCGATTAAGGTAATATCCTGTGATTCATAAGATAGTAACTTAGCTAAATGAAAGCCAACTTCCCCAGCTCCAGCGATTATAATTTTCATTTAATTTATTAGAACGCTAACTATCAAGAATTGAAAAGAAGTTCTACTCTTAGCTATAATAATACCCAAAAGTAATCCTGACAACAATAGCAATTGTTATGGGGCAAAATTACATAATTTAATTAGTTTATTATTTGTTTTCAGCTCTTTAACCCTTCAACTTATAACCGCACTTAATAAAAAGGAATTAAGCATTTGCTATATTGTATCTTTGTCAAAAAAGAAAACATAATAATGCCCCGTAAAGTTACGCCCTATAAAGATTCAGAGCTTGGAAAAAAGGAACAGGTCACTAAAATGTTCGATACTATTTCTAAAAATTATGATAGCCTAAATCGTGTAATTTCATTTGGAATAGATATTAAATGGCGTAAAAAAGTTGTCGAGATATTAAGAAAAGAACAACCCGACTCAATATTAGACATTGCCACCGGAACTGGTGATTTAGCCATTGCACTTGTAAACACCGGCGCGAAAAAAATCATTGGCCTTGATATTTCTCCTGGTATGTTAGCCGTTGGCAAAGAAAAAGTGAAAGACAAGAATCTTGACAACAATATAGAAATGGTCGTTGGTGATAGCGAAAACCTTGTTTTTGATGATAATTCTTTTGATGCCGTAACAGTCTCTTTTGGAGTACGGAATTTTGAAACCCTTGAAATAGGTATGTCTGAAATACTTCGTGTTTTAAAGCCTAACGGATTCTTGGTTATATTAGAAACGTCAGTGCCCACAAAAACACCATACAAACAAGGATATAAATTATACACCAAATATATTCTTCCGCTAATTGGCAAACTGTTCTCTAAAGATGATTCTGCTTATGGCTATTTAAGCGAATCAGCTTCTGTTTTTCCATATGGTGAAAACTTCAACAATATTTTACGTGAAATCGGGTTTATAGATGTAACGAACAAGCCTCAAACATTTGGGGTGGCATCAATTTATATTGCAAAAAAGGCTGATTCCTAGCTTTAGTTAAATTCGCATATTCAATTAGATGTCGTACAATCGTAAACCACGTTATATGAAGAAATGGTTTTTTATAAGCCTAACCTTATTGTTGATGTCCACTTCGTTAAGCGCTCAATTCAACGAAAACCCCATATTGAATAAACAAAACGAGGATAAGAAATTCTTAAACTGGGGATATTTCTTAGGTTTTAATCAATATGATTTTAAATTTGAATATAAAGAAAACGCACCTGATATTTTGGTTAGCAAGAGCTTTGGATTCAATGTAGGCCTTATTGGGGAATTGCGTATTAATGAGTTTCTAGATTTACGCTTTGAACCTGGACTTTATTATGGCTCAAGAGTTTTGGGGTTTCAAGGGTTTGATGAAGAGCGTGATGCCATTAGAGAAGTAAAATCAACGTATATCAATTTTCCTATTTTGCTAAAAGCAAGCGCCAAAAGATTTGGAAACTGGAAACCTTTTGTAATTGGAGGGGGCTCAAGAAGTCTTAACTTAGGAAGTAATGAAGTTAGTCCTGACGACAATAGCTCTGGTACCTTTAGAATGAAAAAATGGGTGTATAATTACGAACTTGGTTTTGGGATAGATTTCTACTTAGAATATTTCAAATTCACACCTTCTATACGTGGTGTTTTTGCCATAACGGATGAACTTGTGCCCGATCAAGACCCAAATAGCCCATGGACGGGTAATATTGAGTCAATGAAAACAAGAGGGTTATTCATCAATTTTACTTTTGAATAAATCAGTAGTCAGTAGTCAGTAGTCAGTAGTCAGTAGTCAGTAGTCAGTAGTCAGTAGTCAGTAGTCAGTAGTCAGTAGTCAGTAGTCAGTAGTCAGTAGTCAGTAGTCAGTAGTCAGTAGTCAGTAGTCAGTAGTCAGTAGTCAGTAGTCAGTAGTCAGTAAAATATTATTCTTGAATTCGATAGCCAATTAAAAGCTATTTTATCTTCGTATTTCGTGAAGTAAGATGGCTGTTGCAGATGCTACGTTCAAACTTTCTGTAGTGCTATTACCAAATTGAGGTATTGCCAATTTATCTGTACAAAATTTGGCAACCAAATCAGAAATTCCTTTTCCTTCATTGCCCATAATCATGATTCCCTTTTTCGGTAATTTTGAATCCTTTACGCTAGCGCCATCCACAAATGTTCCAAAAACAGGTAGTTTCGTTGTATTTAGAAAAGAATCTATAGCTCTATAATGGATATTAACTCGTGTAATTGAACCCATAGTTGCTTGAAGTACCTTTGAATTATAACAATCAACAGTTTCTAATGAGCAGACGATATCGGTTACACCAAACCAATCGCAGAGTCGAATTATTGTTCCTAAATTACCGGGGTCCTGAACACCATCAAGTACTAAAATCCAATCTGATACTATTTCCTCCTCTAGTTTGGGTATATAAAAAACACCTATAAACCCGTTTGGACTTTTAAGACTACTTACCTGACTTAGCTCCTTATTAGAGATTGAAAAGGTTTGCACACCCTCTAATTGTATTTTTTCAGGCGCTACCGCAAATAATTTATGCAGTTTTATTTTAGAGTTTATAACTTCCTCTACCACCTTTTTACCTTCAACAACAAATAGACCGTGTTCATTTCGGTATTTTTTATGTTGTAGACTTTTGATAAGTTTCAATTCACTTTTGACAACCATTCAAATAATGTATTTTTGATTTCTATGAGGATGGCACTCTGCTCCAAAAACGACATGGCTAAATTAAGCTTATTATCCCTACTGGCAATAGTCTTGCTTTCCTGCAACTCACTTAAAAAAGTTGAGCAAGATGAATATCTGGTTCTAAAAAACACCATTTACGCAGATTCCATAAAAATTAACAACGAGGAACTTGAAAGTCTTATTTACCAAAAACCTAATTCAACTGTATTAGGGTACCCACTAAGACTCAACTTATACAATTTAGCAAAGGAAAATCCAGACTCATCCTTTAACGCCTGGCTGTATAAAAAGAAGAACAGGGAGAGAAAGTTGGATAAAATATTATCTGCCAAGCAAGTTGAGCGTTTAGGGGAATCTTTTTTAGTCAAAGGCCTAAGTAATTGGCTAAAAGATATTGGTGAAGCACCTACTGTTTTAGACACGACAAGAACACGATTAAGCCTTGCTAGGCTAAGTGCATATTATCAAGGGAAGGGTTATTTTACGAATAACACGAGTTATGAAATAGACACCCTAAAACATAATAGAAAGGCGAAAGTCAATTACCACATAGAACTAGGTAATCCCTATATGATTGACTCCCTTGCTAATGATATTTCATCAACAGCTATTGATTCGCTATATTTTCTAAATTCAACAACCTCACTCGTAAAAGAGGGTCAGCAGTTCGATTTATCTAATTTTAACAAAGAGCGTGAACGCTTAACCAGTATTTTCAGAAATAGCGGTATCCGTAATTTCCAAGAAAGCTCCATTACCTTTGATATTTTAAGAGATACCGTCAGGTCTACCGATGACCAAAAGATGAATATTACGTTAAACATTGGTAACCTAAAGACCCGGGGAGAGAATGAAGTAACTACATCTGCGTACAAGGTTGAAAAAATAAACAAGATAAATGTTTATACAGATTATCTATCAACAAGTATTATAGACACCATTAGAACAGTAAATTATGGAGACTATACTATTCACTATTCCCCTAATTTTGATATTAAACCAAAAACATTGGCTAACACCATCTTTTTCAAGAAAGACAGCACTTACAGGGATGTTGATAAAATAAGAACCTCAAGACAATTAAATGCCCTAAATATTTTTAAATATCCGAATATAATTTTTGAAGCAGATAGTATTGGAAATAAGGTAAATACCAACATCTACCTAGCTCCAAAATCTAAATATTCATTAGGTACAAATTTTGAAGTAAGTCGTTCTAATCTTCGAAGATTAGGAGTTGGCTTAGGCACTACCCTACTCATTCGAAATATTTTCAAAGGGGCGGAAAATTTAAGTATTTCTGCTGATGGTGCTTACGGTCTTTTAAGTAATTCTACTTTTGAAGCAAATTACTTTTCAGAGATCGGCGGAGATATCACCCTTGATTTTCCACGTATTTGGTTTCCGTTCGTTAACACCTCTAAAATAATACCTAATTATTCATTGCCTAAGACTCGAATTGCTATAGGGACGAGTTTTCAAAATAACATCGGGCTTGACAAGCAGACTTTTAAAACTGTTTTAGGCTATAATTGGGTTCCTAGTGACTTCGTAAACCATAATGTTGAACTATTGAATATACAATTTGTTCGTAATGTAAATAGTAATCGGTTTTTTAATGTGTATCGAAATACGTTTGAAAGATTGGATGATATTGCCGACAGCTACCACATCGACCCACTACTATCAGCATTTTTTGAAAACGAATCAGACCCTACAGACCCAAAGTTGATAATACCTGCAGGGACTACTGGATTTATAAATGCAATACAGAATAGAACTATATCCTCGACAACATCAGACTTTAATGATGTAACACGTTTAGAAGAAAGAAGAAAACGCTTAACGGAGAACAATTTAATTTTTGCCACCAACTATACATTCAACAAAACAAATAGAAATGGAATTATAGATAATAATTTTTATAAATTTAGATGGAAACTTGAAAGTGCGGGTAATCTTTTATCAGCTTTTTCAAGTTTTGTTCCCTTTAATAAAAATGACAAAGAACAGTTATTGGTCTTTGGCGTGCCCTTTTCACAGTATATAAAGAACGAATTCGAATATGTAAAATACTGGGACCTTTCACGCTCAAACGTTTTGGCAGCAAGAGCTTTCTTTGGTATGGCAATACCTTATGGAAATTCTGACAACATTCCTTTTGTACGCAGCTATTTTGCTGGTGGCTCTAATGATAACCGAGCGTGGTTTCCATATTCATTGGGTCCTGGCAGTGTTTCAGCGGTTAACGATTTTAATGAAGCTAACCTAAAATTCTCCTTAAATCTAGAATATAGATTCCCGATCGTCGGTGATATTAATGGTGCCATTTTTGCTGATGCCGGAAATATTTGGAATGTTTTCGACAATGTTGAAGACCCTAATGCTACGTTTGATACCCTAGCGTCGTTAAAAGATATCGCATTGGGGACTGGACTTGGCATACGGTACGATTTCACCTATTTTCTCTTTCGTTTAGATTTAGGTTTTAAGACGTACAACCCGGCCGAAATACAATCTGAAAGATGGTTTAAGGATTATAATTTTGCCAACTCTGTTTTACAAATAGGCATCAACTATCCGTTTTAAATATAATTGTTTTATTACTTTTGTTCCACATTTTTTTAGAAACTAATAGACCAATTAATTATGGCTCACAATATTAAACCGGGAGTTGCTACCGGAGACGAAGTTCAAGCAATATTCAATTACGCAAAGGAAAAAGGGTTTGCATTACCTGCTGTAAACGTTATAGGATCTGACACTATTAATGGTGTTTTAGAGACTGCGGCTAACTTGAACGCACCTGTAATCATTCAGTTTTCTAATGGTGGCGCACAGTTTAATGCTGGCAAAGGACTATCAAATGAAGGCCAGAAAGCAGCAATATTAGGTGCTGTAGCTGGAGCAAAGCATATACATCAATTGGCAGAGGCATATGGTGCAACTGTTATTTTACATACAGATCACTGTGCTAAAAAATTATTGCCATGGATAGATGGTATGTTAGATGCTAGTGAAAAGCATTTTGCTGAAACAGGTAAATCTCTTTTTAGCTCGCATATGATTGACCTTTCTGAAGAGCCTTTAGAAGAGAACATTGAAATTTGCAAAGGATACTTAGAGCGTATGAGCAAAATGAACATGACGCTAGAGATCGAATTAGGTATTACAGGTGGTGAAGAAGATGGTGTTGACAACTCAGATGTTGATGATTCTAAACTATATACGCAACCAGAAGAAGTAGCATATGCATATGAGGAACTTTCTAAAGTAAGTCCAAGATTTACAATTGCTGCTGCATTTGGAAACGTTCACGGGGTGTACAAGCCTGGTAACGTGAAATTAACCCCTAAAATCCTTAAGAATTCTCAAGAATATATTACTAAAAAATACGGTGTTGAACATAACCATATCGATTTTGTATTCCACGGTGGTTCTGGTTCTACAGTAGAAGAAATTAGAGAAGGTATCAGCTACGGTGTTATAAAAATGAACATCGATACAGATTTGCAATATGCGTTTCTTGCGGGAGTTCGCGATTATGTTCAAGACAATAAAGACTATTTACAAGCTCAAATAGGAAACCCTAATGGGGCTGATGAGCCTAACAAAAAATTCTATGACCCAAGAGTTTGGTTAAGAAAAGGAGAAATTACTTTCATCGATCGTTTGAAAAAAGCGTTTGAGGACTTAAATAACGTTAATACGTTATAACAGACTTTACGATAACCTGAAAATGGACAATATGACGGCTTGGTTTAAAAGAAAAGAAAAGGGAATACAGACTTCTACCGAAGAAAAAAAAGACACTCCAAAAGGCCTGTGGTACAAATCACCCACAGGCAAGATTGTTGAGTCTGAAGATCTGGCCAAAAACTTTTATGTTAGTCCAGAAGATGATTACCATGTTAGAATAGGAAGTAAAGAATACTTCCAAATTTTGTTTGATAACAATAAGTTTACTGAACTTGATGAGAAGCTGACATCGAAAGATCCTTTAAAATTCGAAGACACCAAAAAATACGTAGAACGGTTAAAGGCAGCACAGAAAAAAACTGGACTAAAAGATGCTGTTAGAACAGGATTCGGTAAGTCATTTGGAAAGGATATGGTAATCTGTTGTATGGATTTTAAATTCATTGGTGGCTCAATGGGAAGTGTTGTTGGTGAGAAAATTGCTCGTGGTATTGACTACGCCATTAAGAAGAAGACACCATTTATGATGATTTCCAAGTCTGGTGGCGCCCGTATGATGGAAGCTGCGCTTTCGTTGATGCAGCTTGCTAAAACATCTGCAAAATTAGCGCAGTTATCAGAAGCCGGACTTCCATACATATCTCTTTGCACAGACCCTACAACTGGTGGTACAACGGCATCGTATGCAATGCTTGGTGATATCAATATTGCAGAGCCAGGAGCATTAATTGGTTTTGCAGGCCCTCGTATTGTTAAAGACACCACTGGTAAAGAATTACCTGAGGGCTTTCAATCCTCTGAGTTTTTATTAGAACATGGTTTCTTGGATTTCATTTCACATAGAAAAGATTTGAAGAAAAAAGTGAATCTATATATAGACTTAATTCAAAATAATCCCATCAGAAAGTAATGCTGCTAGATGTTTTCTTAATTTGAAATAGTTTCATATTTCAAAAAAAGAGTATCTTTGCGCCCTGATTGAAAATCAATCATAATACATAAAAATCATTTAAAATAATATTGGAATGTATCTAACAAAAGAAGCAAAATCCGAACTTTTCAAGAAACACGGCGGAAAATCAGAGAACACAGGTTCTACTGAAGGTCAAATCGCATTGTTCACACACCGAATTAATCATTTGAGCGGTCACTTGAAAAATAATCATAAAGATTACAACACAGAGCGTTCACTTGTGAAACTCGTAGGAAAAAGAAGAAGTCTTCTTGATTACATGATTAAAAATGATATTGTAAAATACAGAGAGCTAATTAAAGAGCTTGGTATTAGAAAATAATAGTGCAAAAGGGGATAGTTAACTATCCCCTTTTTTTTTAAAATACTCCGCGCCTTGGGAGATTTAGCCAAACATTGGCAAAGGCGAACACAAAAAGCTACACACGGTTTTTCATTGGTCAACACAACAACACAACAGCTCCGACCAGAGAAATTTAGTCGGAAAGACCATTGTTTAACTAATCTGCAAAAAGCAGGTTTTAATCAAATTTTATGATTCCAAAAGTATTTAAAGAGGTCATAGACCTTGGTGACGGTAGGGAAATTTCTATCGAAACCGGAAAATTGGCAAAACAGGCACATGGCTCTGTTGTTGTTACATCGGGAAAATGTATGATGTTATGTACAGTTGTTTCCAATTACGAACAAAAAGATCTTGGTTTTCTACCATTAACGGTAGATTACAGAGAGAAATTTGCAGCTGCAGGTCGTTATCCAGGTGGTTTCTTTAAAAGAGAAGCAAGACCAAGTGATGGTGAAGTGCTTACGATGCGTTTAGTGGATCGTGTTTTACGTCCATTATTCCCAAAAGATTATACCGCAGAAACGCAAGTGATGATACAGTTAATGTCTCATGACGAAGACGTTATGCCCGACGCAATGGCTGGTTTAGCAGCATCAGCAGCTATCCAATTATCAGATTTCCCATTTGAGTGCGCAATCTCTGAAGCAAGAGTTGGTCGTATTAACGGAGAATTTGTTATCAACCCAACTAGAGCACAATTAGTAGATTCTGACATCGATATGATGATTGGAGCATCTGCTGATTCTGTAATGATGGTTGAAGGTGAAATGAATGAAATTTCTGAAGACGATATGGCTGCTGCTATTAAGTTTGCACATGAAGCTATTAAACTTCAATGTGCAGCTCAGTTAAGATTAGCTGAAGCATTTGGAAAGAAAGACGTTCGTGAATACGAGGGTGATAGAGAAGATGCAGCTTTAGAAAAGAAGGTTCATGATATGGCATACGATAAAGTATATGCTATAGCAAAAGCGGGATCTGCTAAACATGAAAGAAGTGCTGCATTTGCTGAAATTAAAGCAGACATTAAAGCTACTTTTTCTGAAGAAGAATTAGCAGATTATGGCGGTTTAGTTTCTGATTATTATCGTAAAGCCGAAAAAGCTGCGATAAGAGATTTAACCTTAAATGAAGGTTTACGTTTAGATGGTCGTAAAACAGATGAAATTAGACCAATTTGGTGTGAGGTAGATTACTTACCATCAACACACGGTTCAGCAATTTTTACAAGAGGCGAAACACAAGCTTTGGCAACTGTAACTTTAGGAACCTCTAGAGATGCAAACAAAATAGATATGCCATCCTACGAAGGTGAAGAAAATTTCTATTTACACTATAACTTCCCTCCTTTTTGCACCGGTGAAGCTAGACCAATTCGAGGAACCTCTCGTAGAGAAGTTGGACATGGTAATTTAGCACAACGTGGTTTAAAAGGAATGATTCCTGAAGATTGTCCTTATACTGTAAGAGTTGTATCTGAAGTATTAGAATCTAACGGTTCATCTTCTATGGCAACTGTTTGTGCTGGTACAATGGCGTTAATGGATGCTGGTGTGCAAATGACAAGACCAGTTTCTGGAATTGCAATGGGATTAATCTCTGATGCTGATTCTGGTAAATATGCGGTTCTTTCTGACATTTTAGGCGATGAAGATCATTTAGGTGATATGGACTTTAAAGTTACCGGTACTTCAGAAGGTATTACTGCCTGTCAAATGGATATTAAAGTAAAAGGATTGTCTTACGAGATTTTAGTAAATGCACTAAAACAAGCTAGAGATGGTCGTTTACATATTTTAGGCAAACTAACAGAAACTATTTCTTTACCAAATTCAGCTGTAAAAGAACATGCGCCAACTATGGTTACGCGTAGAATTCCTAACGAATTTATTGGTGCTTTAATTGGACCAGGAGGAAAAGTGATTCAAGAGATGCAAAAAGAAACTGATACAACTATCGTTATTAACGAAGATCCAGTGACTGAAGAAGGTATCGTTGAAATTTTAGGCGTTGGACAAGAAGGTATTAATGCTGTTATGGCAAAAATAGATTCTATTTTGTTCAAACCTGAAGTAGGGAATGTATATGAAGTAAAAGTTATCAAGATGTTAGATTTTGGTGCTGTTGTTGAATATAAGGATGCTCCAGGCAATGAAGTATTGCTTCACGTTTCTGAATTGGCTTGGGAAAGAACAGAAAACGTATCTGATGTGGTAAACATGGGTGATGTGTTTGATGTGAAATATTTTGGTCTTGACCCAAGAACAAGAAAGGAGAAAGTTTCACGTAAGGCACTTTTACCAAAGCCCGAAGGTTTTGTTGAAAGACCACCACGTGACGACAAACGTAAAGATGACCGTCGTGGAAACGATCGTAGTCGTGATCGCGATAGAAAACCAAGAAGAGATTAATTCTTCTAAAGTTTAAAAAGTTAGCCTCGACATTTTTTGGTCGGGGCTTTTTTATGCGTTTCATCGGATAAATGAATTTTTTCCTTCCTTTTTGTAACATTCGGAAGTTTTTTACGTACAAGTATATGCAGTCTATGCAAACTGAACTTAATTTATTTTAATGAGACAGCTTAAGATTACAAAACAGGTCACCAATAGGGAGACCGCATCTTTGGACAAGTACTTACAAGAAATTGGAAAGGTTGACTTGATTACCGCTGATGAAGAAGTAGAGTTGGCACAACGAATCAAGGCAGGCGACCAGCTCGCTCTTGAAAAACTTACAAAAGCCAACCTCAGATTCGTGGTTTCAGTTGCTAAACAGTATCAAAACCAAGGCCTTACTTTGCCAGATTTGATTAACGAGGGTAACCTTGGTCTAATTAAAGCTGCACAGCGTTTTGACGAAACGCGGGGATTCAAATTCATCTCCTACGCCGTATGGTGGATCCGTCAATCTATATTACAAGCTCTGGCAGAACAATCGCGTATCGTTCGTTTGCCGTTGAACAAAATTGGTTCGATTAATAAAATCAACAAAACTTTTGCTTTTCTAGAACAAGCGCATGAAAGAATGCCTTCTCCAGAAGAAATTGCAAAAGAATTGGATATGACCGTTGAGGATGTAAAACAGTCCTTGAAGAATTCAGGAAGACATGTATCCATGGATGCGCCTTTAATTGATGGTGAAGATTCTAACCTTTACGACGTTTTGCGTAGTGGTGAATCTCCAAATCCAGATAGAGAGTTATTAAATGAATCTTTACGTACAGAAATCGAACGTGCATTAGAAACATTGACACCGCGTGAGGCAGACGTTATTCGTTTATACTTTGGTCTTGCAGGCCAGCATTCAATGACTTTAGAAGAAATTGGAGAAACTTTTGACCTAACAAGGGAAAGAGTTCGTCAAATTAAGGAAAAAGCGATTAGACGATTAAAACATACCTCAAGAAGTAAAATTCTAAAAACGTATTTGGGTTAGAAACCAATAGCGGTTAAGCTATAAAAATTGCACGTTAAATATTCCTTAAATTGGTAATATGGCATATTAATTGTAATTTTAACGGTAACAACAGTTTATCATGACTGTTCGTTTTTTGATTGATGAATAAACTCCGGCTGATTACCGGAGTTTTTTCATTTAATACATTTTTGAAACCTTGTCAAGAAAATCGACAGCCTTAAAATAGTACTAGTAGCAAATCATACTATTCCTATTTCACAAGCTTTTCAAACGCATAATCAATACTATTTAATCATAATTAAAGTATTGTAAACTACCTATTTATTGTATTCAATGGCAAAACTATATCTTTTGCCTTTTTCAAGCGTTGTTTCTTAACAATCAATATACAATATGATAAAAAAAACCTTATTAATTGCTCTTGCCGTGTTGCTATATACTACTATTCAAGCACAGACAAAAGCACTTCAGAATCTAGATTTTACGGTAACCTCAAGTTGCAGCTATATCGCCGCACCACAAGGGTTTCAAATTCATGTTTTAAACGGTACTAATGCCGCGGGTAGCGATAGAAATCATTTGGTGGTTGAAACTATTCGACCAAAATATTATGATAATGCCATCTATGGTACAAATTGTTCTTCCAACGGAAATTTGATAGATACACCATGTTTTAAGCATATTGGAACACAGAATAATAATATTGGAATATTTGGCACAAACAGCTTCGCTCACGACCCAGATGGCAACTTCATTTTAGGTGATGTGTACGAAATTAAGAATAGAACGTATGGTCAAAACCCATATAACGGCAATGGCTTTTTTTTAGAGTTTAGTGGTCACGAAGCACTATTATGTGATGATGATTTCTTTTATCACATCATAAACAAGATGAACCAATATAGCCCAAATGGCCAGTCAGCTATTCCATCCATTAACGGTGCAAGTAGGTCATTCAATAATCACGCTCCTTTAACAGGCGGTGTAACCACAAATGGTAATGGAACTATTGATGACCCAATAGGTCACAATTGGATGAATGACAATAGTTTTGAAAGACTTACAACGTACTTAGATGCAAATGCTACTGGGGATTGGCTCAACTACTTACGAGTTGTTGAATCGGGGTATAGTCTTGATTTTAACACCTTGCACAATGCTAAAATACAGCAAGAATTAACCAAAAAAGGATACCGCGAAACAATGAAAATGATTGCGAAGAACAATCTAGGTAAATATACAATTCGTGACCTAGCGGAGCTTTCCGAATACCCCCGAAACAATCAAGAATCCAGTACACCTGTTACCGTTACTGTATTAGGTGTAGCCAGTAGTTTAGGAAGCATTACTACAGCAGGGAATAATGATGCGATACAAAATAATGATGCAACAGAAAACATTATAACACTACTAAATGCACCCCTTAGATTGGGTGCTTCTCCAAATACAAGCAACGTAGTTTTTCCAAGCTCATTCTTCGATAAACCAAAGCACCAAGCTTTTTATTTGGGTAATAGTGTAGGCGCTTCACAATATGGACCATTAACAACATATTACAAACACGATCCATTACCGAGCAAGTGTAACCCAAATAATGATGATTATATACCTGCGGCATTCCTCAATATTCATATATTGGATGAACTTATTTTAGATTGGCAGTATTTAACTACCAAAAACTTCAATGCTCTGGTAGGAAGGGGGTTTGACTTAGAAAGAGAATATCTTCATGATTTTTCCCTGGCATGTGGTAATTCGGCTGATACAGATGACTGTTTTAACCAATTAATGTCCATCAATCCAGACCTTAAACGTTTACCTGTTTATCCTATTAGCATTGACCAGGTTTCAAATAACCAGTCAAGTGTCAAAAACTCAAAATTGAAAACAATTCAGAATAAGAAATCAAATAAAATTCATATCAAGAAACCACCAATCGCTAAAGAAAAACCAAAGCCAATATTAATTAAAACCGAAGCATATTATCAAGATTTAATTGAAAACAAGCTATTCAGGATGAATCCAGCATAAAGCAAAACCGATTGCATTCCAAAAGAAAAAGCAAATGGCCCTTCACGAAAAAAGTACTAAATTTTATCCAAATATAGAAGTTTTCAAAAACCTGCGACCAAGTATTGGAGTTTTTTCATTTATATAAGTTAGTTTTAAATCGATATAAGACCTATTAATTACCTGTGAAAAAGATTGCAGCCCTTGAAAGTTGTGCCTTTTTCAAATAACCCAAAATGCAATTATTCTTTAGTTTGATGTTATCCTTTCTATTATCATATTCATCTGGTACTATACAACATAGTACCGCATTTTCTTCTTATACCGCTCCCACCCAAAGCACCCTGTGGCCAATATACACAACAGAAAACACATTGTTTTCATTATGGGCGCCCACTGCAGCGGAGGTAGTTTTAACTTTATATAAAACTGGAAATAACTCCGAAGCCTTTACCACCAAACAGTTAAAAAAAGGGGCGGATGGCATATGGCAACTTAAAGTTGATGGAGACTTAAATGGCACTTATTACACATTTCAAGTACGGGTAGAAAATTTATGGTTAGCAGAAACACCTGGTATCTATGCTAAGGCAGTTGGCGTTAATGGTAATAGAGCAATGGTAGTAGATATGGAATCTACAAACCCAGAAGGATGGACAATGGATAAAGGTCCAGGTTTAACCAATTACAATGAAGCAATAATTTATGAGCTGCATATTAGGGATATGACTATTCATCCTCACTCTGGATCATCCTCTCCTGGTTCGTATTTAGGATTAGTAGAGGAAGGGACAAAGGGACCTGAAAATGTAGCAACAGGAATTAATCATTTAAAGGAATTAGGGATTACTCATGTGCACTTATTACCAACTTTTGATTATTATTCCATCGATGAGGCCACTTTAAATACCCCACAATTCAACTGGGGCTATGATCCAAAAAATTACAATGTACCTGAAGGTTCCTTTTCATCAGACCCTTTTAATGCTGAAGTCAGAATTAAGGAATTCAAACAAATGGTAAAGGCTTTTCATGACAAAGGTATCGGGGTCATTATGGATGTTGTTTATAATCACACCGGCAAAACCGAAGAATCTAACTTCAATCAAGAAGTGCCTGGCTATTATTACCGCCATTGGGAAGATGGCTCTTTTGCAGATGCCGCGGCTTGTGGGAACGAAACAGCATCTGAACGTGCCATGATGCAAAAGTTCATGATAGAATCTGTAACCTTTTGGACCCAAGAATACCATATTGATGGTTTTCGATTTGACCTTATGGGTATTCATGACGTCGAAGCAATGAACAAAATATCAGATGCTGTTAAAAAAATAAATCCAGATGCATTACTATATGGCGAAGGATGGACCGCTACAGATTCGCCCTTACCTGAAGCGGAAAGAGCACTTAAAAAACACATGCAACAGTTACCCGATATTGCCGCCTTTAGTGATGACATACGGGACGGAATTAAAGGATCTGTCTTCGAGGATGAAAGTACTGGTTTTGTTAGCGGGGCAACAAACACAGAAGAATCCATAAAATTTGGTATTGTAGGGGCTATACAACATCCGCAACTCGACTATGAAAATGTCAATTACTCAAATGCTCCTTGGACTCAAGAACCATGGCAAGCGATCAATTATGTTTCATGTCATGACAATCACACGTTACTCGATAAACTAAAGGTTTCTAGACCAAATGCCGATTTAGAAGAGTTAATCGCTATGCATAAATTGGCAAATGCGATTGTACTAACAACGCAAGGCACCCCTTTTCTACATGCAGGTGTTGAACTACTTCGTACTAAAAATGGTGAGCACAATTCCTATAATTTACCTGATAGTATAAATCAAATCGATTGGAATTGGAAGGTAAAACATCAAGACGTTTTCAATTATTACCGAAATTTGATTACTTTACGAAAAGCACATCCTGCATTTTTTATGAATAGTGCCTCAGATGTCGTTAAACATTTAAAATTTCAAATGGTGGAAAATGGAATTATTTCCTATACTATTGAAGACCATGCCAATGATGATAGTTGGAAAAATATTTTAGTAATCTATAACGCATCAAATAAAATCATTGATTATCCTATAAAAGAAACTTGGCAAAAGGCAGTTTCTAGAGACAACTTTGATTTAGAAGGAAAGCGTACCTTAAAAAATAAAATAGCGGTTCCAGCCCTATCTTTGTACGTTGCATTTCAAAAATAATAGAACATATACACTCTTATATATTCTCAACTAATACTAGTACGAAATTCATGAATTCTGAAACCCAACCCAACAATCCGCTACACGGAGTTAAACTAGTCACTATTCTAGAAGAACTTACTGAAAAATATTCGTGGGAAGATTTGGCTGGTCAAGTCAACATCAATTGCTTTAAAAGTAATCCGACAATTAAATCCAGTTTAAAATTTTTACGAAGAACGCCTTGGGCTCGTGAAAAAGTAGAACATTTATATTTACAATCTATCAAAAAATAATGGCATTTAACATTGTTCTAATAGAACCAGAAATTCCTAATAACACAGGTAATATTGGCAGATTAGCCCTTGCAACCGGATCTACACTACATTTAGTAAAACCTTTTGGATTTGAATTAAGTGACAAACGTTTAAAAAGAGCAGGGTTAGATTATTGGCAACACCTAAACGTAAAAATTTACGAGAATCAAGAATTGTTTTTTGAACAGCACCAAGACAAGGAAATGGTTTTTTTCTCGGCTACCGCCAAGCAAAACCATTGGGAGGTTAATTATAAAGATGACATGTTTCTGGTTTTCGGTAAAGAATCAATCGGACTCCCAAAAACTATTTTAATTCAGAATGAAAAACATTCAGTTAAAATCCCTTTGTTCAGCGAACATATACGTAGTCTGAATTTGGCTAACGCTGTAGCAATATCCATATATGAAGGATTGCGACAAATTGGCTGATTATCATTTAAGGTTACTTCGTATCTTTAAGAGTATAATTCACAGAACGTATGACCAAATTAACCAACCGCCTTTTAGTATGCACCCTTATTTTTATAGCTGCATCTTGTAGTAATGAACAAAAAGAAATAGCTAAAAATACCAAAATCACATTCAACACTCCAGAGGGCTTCTTACTGGAAGAAATCTACCACCCCAGCAGCTATGAACAAGGTTCATGGGTGGCATTAGCGCAAGGGGATAACAACCAAATGTTCGCTTGTGACCAATATGGTAAACTATATCAATTTGAAATTCCTGAAAACGGAGAAGTTCTCAATTCTCAAAACGTTATACCACTTGAACTTGAACTTGGGGAAGCACATGGTATATTATGGGCATTTAATAGTTTGTATGTTGCAGTCAATAAAAATTGGGACGACGATACGCCCGACGACCAAGAAAATGGAAGCGGAATTTATCGTATTACCGATAATGATCAGGATGGAAAACTAGACACTGTAAAAATGCTTCTTAAGTTGGATGGAAACGGTGAACACGGGCCACATAGTTTTACCCTTTCACCAGATGGTAAGGAGATTTATTTTATTGCAGGAAACCATACCTTAATCCCCGAATCTGTTCAACAAAATAGCCGTATTCCTATCAATTGGGATGAGGATAATCTATTTACGCCTTATTTGGATGCTAGAGGACATGCAAACGATATAAAGGCTCCTGGTGGATGGATAACCAAATTTAACCCTGATGGGTCTTCTTGGGAGTTGATTTCAGCAGGTTATAGAAATCCTTTTGACATCGCCTTCAATTCAGATGGGGAACTTTTTACGTATGATGCTGATATGGAATGGGACATTGGTATGCCTTGGTATAGACCCACTAGAATATGCCATGTTACCAGTGGAAGTGAATATGGATGGCGAACAGGTTCTGGAAAATGGCCTGCTTATTATCCGGATAATCTTCCTGCTGTACATAATCTAGAACAAGGCTCACCAACTGCGGTTTTATCGACCGCTAAACTGAATTTCCCTAGTAGATACAAAAATGGACTTCTAGTAATGGACTGGAGTTTTGGTACGGTATATTTTATCAATTTAATTCCAAATGGAAGTTCGTACGAAGCCAAAAGAGAAGAATTCTTATCGGGTACTCCCCTGCCCTTAACAGATATGATTGCTGGTAATGATGGTAATTTATACTTCGCCACCGGTGGTCGCCGACTCGATTCACATTTATATCGACTTAGCTATATCGGTTCTGAAAAAATGGAGGTCGCACAAGCCAATTCAGAAGGTAGTACAGAACGAAACCTTCGTAAACAACTGGAAGATTATCATACCATTGTTTCTCAAAAAGGCACTGAATTGGCTTGGGAACATTTAGACAATCCCGATCGATTTATTCGCTATGCAGCTAGGGTCGCTTTAGAGCACCAACCTGTTGATAGCTGGTTAGATAACTATACCAATGAAACAGACTTTCGAAAAATTATTGAAAGTAGTATCGCTTTAAATCATCAAGGTGAACCTAAACTTCAATCTTTGATGTTGAAAAAATTACTACACATCCCCATAACATCCTTGGGTGCAGATCTGCAAATGGATTTACTTCGTTCGTATTCCCTCAACTTTATAAGAATGGGAATTCCTACTAAAAAAGAGAGACAAGAAATTGTAACTACTTTGAATCCGTTATTTCCTGCACCTGAAAGTGCCATAAGTAAAGAATTGGCACAAATTCTTCTATTTTTAGAAGCTGACGGAATTACAGCAAAATTGGTAGAACGTCTTGAATATCATACAGAACAAAAAACCGTAACTGAAGGTGTTGAAATGCTTTCAAAAGAAGCAACGCTTCGTAGTGAGGAATACGGACCTTTAATTAGGGATGTTATTGCCAAAATGCCACCAAGTGAAGCTATTTATTATGGTATGCTGTTGAGTAATGCTGAAAATGGTTGGAACGACGATTTAAGAAAGCGTTACTTTTCTTGGTATTTTGACGTGCTTGGTTCTAAGGGTGGCATGAGCTTTAAAGCCTATATGGAAAATGTTCGCCAACGCGCAATCAGTAATGTACCAAAGGAACGCAGGAATTATTTTCAAGAAATTTCTGGCGTTTACTCCCCTTCTAGTGCCGTAGCAGAACTACCACAACCTATAGGACCGGGCAAGAAGTATACAGGTGAGAATATGGGCGATATTGTTTGGGGCGGTTTAGATGATTACCAAGGCAACCTGAAAGATGGTAAAAGAGCATTTGCTGCTGCAAATTGTGTGCTTTGCCACAGAATGCGCGGTGAAGGCGGTGCTGCAGGACCAGACCTAACTCAAACCCATGCTAAATTTAGCACCTTTGATTTGATGTTTGCTATCTATAGTCCTAATGATGAAATTTCCGATCAATACGCCAACACCCTTTTTCATTTTAAATATGATGAAAAATTAGCCGGAAGAATTAAATCTGAAGCTGGCGATTCCATCGTAATAATGCCCAATCCGTTCAATGAAAGCTATACCGTTAGCATTGCAAAAAGTGTTATTACAAAAAGAGAACTATCACCGGTCTCACCAATGCCCCCAGCTTTATTGAATAGATTGAACGAGCAAGAAGTGGTTGACCTTTTTGCCTATATAATTGCCGGCGGCGATGAAAAACATAAAATGTATACTGGGCAGAAATAAATACCAGGTAGACTTTTAGCAAATTGTTATTTCATATCCTGCCCAAAATGACTGGATACTGAATTTTTAAGAGCTAAATAGTTAAAAACGCTATGATTAGAAGCTCTGTTTGCTACTATTCATTGCGTTGCAAATTACATTTATCCTATTAATTTAGAATACAAAACGATTGTGTACACGCAACACTTTTCAAAAAACATAATACCCCAATTTGATTATCGTAAATTGGTCATGTATTCTAAGTCGTTAAAATTAACCCATCCCTTAGAATTGGCGGAATAAATGATTATTTTCAAGCTGGCTTTTCTAAAATCCAACAGCTTACATACCAAATAAAATACAACTACATGAAAACAAAACACTTCCATCTTTTTCTTATTATTGTCTTATCAGCTTTCAGTACGATTTTTGCTCAGAAAAAATCAAAAAAAGAAACTACTCCTACAAATCCGTTAGGCTCGGAGTTTTATGAAAATCTAGCTTGGAGGAATATTGGTCCGATTAGAGGTGGACGTTCTTTAGGATCTGCGGGTAGCCCAGGGAGACCAAATGAATACTATTTTGGTGCCACAGGCGGTGGTCTCTGGAAAACTACCGATGGAGGCAATGAATGGGCGCCAGTTACTGATGGGCAAATTACAAGTTCTTCAGTTGGTGCCGTAGCCATTGCAGAGACAAATCCGGATATTGTATATATCGGTATGGGAGAAGTACAGCTTAGGGGAAGCATTACCCAAGGTGATGGTGTGTATAAAACTACCGATGCAGGAAAAACATGGAGGCATTTAGGTTTAGAAGAAACCCAAGCAATTTCTAGAATTAGAATTCACCCTACAGACCCCAATATCGTATATGTTGCGGCTCTTGGTCACCCCTATGGGGACAACGAACAACGTGGTGTTTTCAAAAGTACTGATGGCGGAAATACGTGGAAAAAGACCTTATATGTTAGCGATAAAGCCGGTGCAGTAGATTTGATAATTGACAGGAACAATCCGAAGGTATTGTATGCTAGTACATGGCAAGTTCAGCGAAAAGCATGGAAAATGTGGGGTGGTGGACCTGATTGTAAATTGTGGAAATCTACAGACGCTGGTGAAACATGGATGGACCTTACAGAAAACCCAGGAATGCCAGAAGGTCCAATAGGTAAAATCGGCGTTACTGTTTCTCCTGCAGATTCTAATCGTGTGTGGGCAATTGTCGAGGCAAATGAAGGTGGTGTTTTCCGTTCAGATGATGCTGGTAAAACTTGGGAGAGAACCAATGATGAACGCAAGTTACGGCAGCGTGCTTTCTATTATTCTAGAATTTATGCTGACCCATTCGATAAAGAGACTGTCTACGGGCTCAACGTAAATTTCTGGAAATCAACAGACGGCGGTAAAACCTTTGACATCGAAATTAAAGTACCGCACGGCGATAACCATGATTTGTGGATCGACCCTAACAATCCAGAACGTATGATTTCTTCCAATGATGGTGGAGGTGTCGTAAGTATTAACGGCGGCAAGACCTGGACAGAAGAAGATTATAGTACCACTCAATTGTACCATGTAATGACAACAAATGATGTTCCTTATCATGTGGCAGGCGCGCAACAAGATAATAGTACAATTGCAGTACCTAGTGATGGTTGGGAACATATGCAGGCAAGAGGACAAGGTGATGGTTGGGCTTATGCTGTTGGTGGTGGAGAAAGCGGTTGGATTACACAACATCCTGAAAATTTAGATATTTTTTATGCTGGTAGTCAAGGTGCACTTTTGACTAGATATGATAGAAGTAATGGTCAATCAAGAGATATTCAGGTATACCCTCGTTTTTTCTCTGGTGAACCTGCTAGTGCCTTACCAGAACGCTGGCAATGGACATTCCCTATTATGTTTGCGCCACAAGATTCTAAAGTAATGTATACGTGTTCACAACATGTATGGAAAACAACCGATGACGGACAATCATGGGAAAAAATAAGTCCGGATCTTACCTATGCAGACCCTTCCACTTTAGGGAAAACTGGAGGAATCATAACCATGGACATGAATGGCCCTGAAATTTACGCAACAGTATTCGCTCTTGCTCCATCCAACCATGACATTAATACTATTTGGGCGGGTTCGGATGATGGAAAAATTCATATTACCAGAGATGGCGGGGAAAACTGGACAGACATTACCCCTAAAGAATTACCTAAGTTTTCAAGGGTAAGTATTATTGACGAATCCATACACAATCCGGGTACATTATATGTTGCTGCCAATAGATATCAAGTTGATGATAGACAACCTTATGTGTTTAAGACACATGACTACGGTAAAACTTGGACAAAGATTATCAACGGCATCGAAGACGGTCACTTTGCAAGGGCAGTTCGTGAAGATCCAGTACGAGAAGGCCTTTTATTCTTAGCAACTGAACACGGTGTTTACTTTTCAATGAATGATGGTGCATTATGGCAGAGCCTGCAATTAAAGCTTCCAGATACACCTGTTCGTGATTTAGTGATAAAAGATAATGATGTCGTATTGGGCACACACGGTAGAGGCTTTTGGATTTTAGATGACATTCAACCGCTACGTCAATATAAGCAAGAAATGACATCGCAAGAGGCTGTTTTATTTCAACCTAACAATGTCTTACGAGGAATCAATGATGCTTCGATTCAATATTACTTAAAGGACCAAAAAGATACCATAACTTTTGAGATTTATGATGCCAAAGATAAATTGGTCAACACTTTCACCGGTAGCAAACCTAAATACGAGGTAGACCCAAACCTACCTTATTGGCTAAGAGGAGGTTCTTCTAAACCTACTACGGCAAAAGGTATCAATACATTCACTTGGGACCTTAGATATCCTGGAGCGACCAGTTTTGATGGAATGATTATTTGGAGCGCCAGGCCGACCAGAGGACCAAAAGCACCGTTAGGCACCTATAAAGTAAAAATGAAGTCGGGTGATTATGAAAAAACTTATTCTTTTCAGGTAGACATGGACCCTAATCTTAAAGGGATTACAAAAGAGGATTTAGATGAACAGTTTGAGTTGGCCAATAAAATAATGGGTAAAACAACTACTGCTAACGAAGCAGTAATTCGAATCCGAAAAATCAAATCTACATTTAAAGATGCTAAAGAGAAAATTGAAGCCAGTGCTTACAAAAAAACTATTTCACCGTTTTTAAGTGAACTATCCGTTGTAGAAGAAGAATTATATCAAGTTAAAAATCAATCTGGTCAAGATCCTTTAAATTTTCCGATAAAACTCAATAATAGAATGGCATCGTTGAGACGTAGTATCGAACATGGGGACGCAAAACCTACGAATGGAGCTTATAAGGTATTTGAAGAATTATCCGTAGATCTTGAAGTACAGAT
Organism: Maribacter sp. ACAM166; assembly: GCF_005771495.1. Taxonomy (GTDB): domain Bacteria; phylum Bacteroidota; class Bacteroidia; order Flavobacteriales; family Flavobacteriaceae; genus Maribacter. Next base: position 39,512 of record NZ_VAUW01000005.1, on the reverse strand, counting down.
TGGAAAACTGAATACTATCTTGGATAATTATAAACCAAAAGTAAATCCTATTTTAAACCAGAATGGATTAACTCCAATAGAATAAATTGAATAGTTTAAATTTTACGATGAAGGTTTACAAATTCTTATTTTTGTATTGAATTTAAAGGGAAGATAAGCATGAGAAAGCTACTAATAGCACCATCACTTTTAGCCGCAGATTTCGGAAATCTACAGCGTGATGTAGAAATGGTGAATGAAAGTGAAGCCGATTGGCATCATATCGATGTTATGGATGGTGTTTTTGTCCCCAACATTTCATACGGAATGCCAGTTGTAAAAGCAATTCAAAAAAGTGCAACCAAACCGTTGGATGTGCATTTGATGATTGTTAATCCAGACCGTTATATTGAAGAATTCGCTAACCTGGGAGCAAGTATCTTGACTGTACATTATGAAGCTTGCACACATTTGCATAGAACATTACAAGCTATAAAAGCACATGGTATGAAGGCAGGAGTTGCCTTAAATCCGCATACCAACATACTACTTTTAGAAGATACCATAAAAGATATCGATATCGTTCTAATTATGAGTGTCAACCCTGGTTTTGGAGGACAATCGTTTATAGAAAACACGTATGCTAAGGTAAAAGCTTTAAAAGCTCTTATCACCAAAAAAAATGCTTCAACCTTAATTGAAATTGATGGCGGTGTCACCACAGAAAACGCACAACAATTGGTTGATTCTGGTGCTGATATTTTGGTTGCGGGAAGTTTTGTTTTTAAGAGCTCGAATCCTACAGCAACTATAAAAGCGCTAAAGGGATGAAAACTGAATTTGATATCATCATCATAGGAGGTGGCCCTATAGGTATTGCCTGTGGTTTAGAGGCAAAGAAAAAAGGACTTCGGTACCTAATATTGGAGAAAGGACCAATTGTTAATTCACTGTTCCACTATCCCGCAAACATGCAATTCTTTTCCTCATCCGAAAAACTGGAAATCGATGAGATTCCTTTTATCAGTAACGAGGCCAAACCAAAAAGGAATGAAGCATTAGAGTATTACAGACGTATTGTCACAACGAATAAACTGAACATTCATTTATTCGAGAAAGTTAAAAATGTAAAGAAGGAAACAGATTCATTCACTGTTGTTTCTGACAAAAACAGCTATACGACGCATCAAATAGTATTAGCTACAGGCTTTTATGACATCCCTAACTTATTAAATGTACCAGGTGAAGAGCTGGATAAAGTTGTTCACTATTATGATAATCCACATTACTATTCAGGTCAAAAAGTAGCTGTTGTAGGCGCAAGTAACTCAGCTATTGATGCTGCACTTGAATGTTGGCGCAAAGGAGCTGAAGTATCTTTAATTATTCGCGGTGATGAAGTTGGGCAACGTGTAAAGTACTGGGTAAGACCAGACATCATAAATCGTATCGAGGAAGGAAGTATAAAAGCATTTTATAATACCACGGTAAAGGCGGTTCAAAAAAACACCCTTACCTTATCTTCTAATGGAGAAGAATTAGAAATTCATAACGATTTTGTATTGGCTCTAACCGGTTACAAACCCAATTTTAAGTTTTTAGAAATGCTCGGTGTTCACATCAGCAATGATGAAAAAAGACTTCCAGAATATGATACAGAAACTATGGAGACGAATGTGAAGGGACTTTACTTGGCAGGAGTTATTTGCGGCGGAATGGAGACCCATAAATGGTTTATAGAAAATTCTAGAATTCACGCTAAAATAATTATCAGGAATATACTCGCTAAGACAACGATTGACACGAAAGTATAAATCGTTGTCTTAGTTCAATTCTTAATAAAAGCCAATCAATTCCTATACGTGTTTTTTTACTAAAACCACAAAAGACAAAGGCATTAGAACATGCTATTCTAATGCCTTTATTTATAATAAGTCAGTATTAAATCTTATTGCCACCCACCTCCTAAGGCTTGATATAAATCTACAATTGACTGTAGCTTGGCATTTTTCGTACTGGTAAGGTCTAAATTCGTACTTAAGGCATTCTGCCTAGCATTTAATACTTCCAGATAATTCGCTAAACCGTTATCAAGAAGTTCTTGAGAATATTCTCTAGCTAATGTATAGGCTTCAAATTCCTTTTCTTTCACCTCTATCTTTTCCATGGCTGCGTCATAAGAATACAATGCATCAGATACTTCCTTAGATGCCGTGATCAAGGCAAATTTAAATTCTAATTTTGCCTGTTCTTGTTGCGCTTTGGTTACCTCGTATTGGGTTCTTATTTTTCTTCCGTTAAAAATAGGTTGTGTTAATCCACCAATTATAGTTGCAAACAATGAACTAGTGTCAAAAAGCTTATCAAAATCCAAACTTTGTAATCCTCCATTTGCCGTAAGCGTTATAGAAGGGTAGAAATTACTCCTAGCTACGTTTGTTAGCTCAAAAGAATTTACCAAGGCATATTCCGCTGAAATTACATCGGGCCTATTAGCCAATAACTCATACGGAATTCCAGTTTTTAAAGGTGTCGTGATTTTTTGTTCTTCCAACCTACCTCTAGTAATGTCCTTTGGTTCTCCTCCTAATAAAATAGACAAAGAGTTTTCCAATAGTCGAGCGGAATTTTTCAAATCGATTAAAATAGCTTGGGCAGTATATACCTGTGCTTCAGTCTGCTTTACCCCTACTTCAGTTACGTTACCAGCCTCTTTCAAAGCTTTGGTTGTCTTCAATCCACTTTCTCTGATTTTAATCGTCATTTCTGTTATCTCTATTTGTTCGTCCAAACTTAAAAGTTGGTAATAGAGCGATGCGATATTTGCAACCAACGTACTCTTAACTGCCTTATGGGCTGCTACTGATTGTAAATATCTAGCTTTATAAGCGCGTTTATTACTTCTAATTTTACCCCAAATATCAGCTTCCCATGATAATCCACTACTTAATTGGTACTGATCTAACGTACTGAACTGACCACCAAACTGACTATTCGAAGAAAGTTCACTATGTGTGTATTGCGCTGTACCGTTCAATGTTGGCAAATAACCTGCTTTCCCTTGTTTTAAATATGCTTCAGAAATTAATATTTGCTGAATGGCCTGCCTAATATCAATGTTATTCTGAAGCCCTTCTTGTATATAACCCTGGAGAATAGGATCTGTAAAAAGTTCTTTCCAAGATACCGATGCTAAAGAAACGCTATCCTTTTGCAAAGAATCGGTTCTAAAGTACTGTGCATTGAGTACTTCATTTTCCGGACGTTCATAAGTTTTGGCCGAAAAACAGGATACTAGTAAAAATGGCAATAAAACAACCCCGATACATTTTATAACTCTTGATAATTTCATACAACTATGATTCTTGAATAGTTTCTAATTCATTTTTTTTTGGCGCCCCACTTATTTTTTCTTGCAACCATTGAAAGAAAATAAAGAGAATAGGTATTACAAAAACTCCTGTAACCGTACCTATTAATAGGCCACCAACAGCGCCTGTACCAATAGACCTGTTACCCGCAGCACCTACCCCAGATGCAAGTACTAAAGGCATCAAACCTAGTATAAAGGCAAATGAAGTCATTAAAATCGGTCGTAATCGAGATTCAGCTCCTTGTACTGCAGCGTCTAAAATGCTTATACCTTCTCGTCTTCGTTGCAGTGCAAATTCTACAATTAGGATAGCATTCTTAGCCAGAAGACCAACTAACATAATCAATGCTATCTGGAAATAAATATTGTTCTGTAACCCTGCCATTTGCGTTGTGAAATAGGCTCCAAATACACCTAAAGGCAAGGATAATAATACCGAAAATGGTATTAAATAACTCTCGTACTGCGCCGCTAATAGGAAGTAAACAAACAATAATGACAGTAAGAATATGGTGGTAGTCTGATTTCCTGCATTAACCTCTTCCCTAGTTAATCCAGAATAGGCCGTAGTATAATTAACAGGCAACGTTGCTGCAACTTCCTCTACTGCAGCAATTGCATCCCCACTACTGAAGCCAGGGTTAGTTGCCGCCGTTATCTTTGTTGAATTATATAGGTTAAAACGCGTTACCGATTGCGGACCATAAACACGCTTCAGTGTAATAAATTCAGTTATAGGGGTCATTACCCCAGCATCGGTTCTTACAAAAATCTGATCTAGGTTATCAACATCAGCTCGATCTTCTGGTAAGGCTTGTACATATACGCGATACTGTTTTCCAAATCGTGAAAAATCGGATGCAAAAATACTTCCAATATACCCTTGAAGGGTTGAGAAAATACTACTCACAGATACACCCAATTCCTTAGCGCGTGGTACATTTAATTCCAATTCATACTGTGGATATTTCGTGTTGAATGAAGATTGTGCATATTGAATTTCAGGCCGTTGCGTTAATTTTGAAATAAAGTCTTGATTTGTAATATCCAAATTTTCAAAACTTCCCCCTGAGCGGTCTAAAAGGTTTACCTCTACCCCAGCAGAACTACCAAAACCTGGTATACTTGGAGGAGAAAAAAAGATGATATTAGCTTCTGGTATTGTTGCGGCTACACCAAACATTTTTGCCGTAACACTTTCAATTGATAAAGAATCTGCACCTCGTTCATCCCAATCTTTCAATCGTATAAAACCAAGACCATAATTACTCCCTGATCCGCCCAAAAAACTTCGTCCATCAACAATTGAACCTTCCAACACGCCCGGAATTTGCCTTAATTTAGCATATAATTCTTGATTTACCTTATGCGTTCTATCTATAGAAGAACCAGCCGGTAATTCAACGTTTACAAATATAATTCCTCTATCCTCATCAGGTACAAATCCCGTTTTCACGTTACTTGAAGACCACCATATTCCAACAACCGCCAATACTAAGATTACTACGGTAACCCATTTATTCCTGTATAAAAAATGAACCGCTTTCCCATATTTTTGAGTAGTGGCTTTAAAACCTGCATTAAAAGCATCAAAAAATCGTTGAACAAAATTCTTGCTCTTTACATGCTCATCCTTATGTGGTTTTAATAATAATGCACAAAGTGCAGGACTTAAGGTCAATGCATTTACCGCAGAAATGATAATAGCCACAATAAGGGTAACTCCGAATTGTTCATAAAAAACTCCTGTAGGTCCTTGTACAAATGTCACCGGAATAAATACCGCTGCCATCACTAAGGTTATTGAAATAATTGCCCCAGATATTTCTTGCATTGCATTTATTGTAGCTTTCTTGGGATCCTTAGCACCTTCATCTAATTTAGCATGCACGGCTTCTACTACAACAATTGCATCATCCACCACAATACCAATGGCTAAAACCATAGCAAAAAGTGTCAGAAGGTTGATAGAATAACCAAATAAATTTAAAAAGAAAAACGTGCCAATAATAGAAACAGGCACCGCTATAGCAGGTATCAAGGTAGACCTGAAGTCTTGCAAAAAGACGAACACGACCAAGAAAACCAATAAAAATGCTTCTACCAACGTAATTACCACCTTTTCAATGGAGGCGTTCAGGAAATTATTGGTGTTGTAAGGCACAAATATTTCCATTCCTGCCGGCATATTCTGCTTAATTTCCTCCAGCTTGGTTTCAATCTCCACAATGATATCTCGTGCATTAGACCCCTTGGTCTGGAATATCCCTAAATTAACTGCAGGAAAACCAGAGGTCATTGAACCACCCGAATAAGATTGTGCACCTAATTCAATTTCAGCAATATCATTTAGTCTTAAAAAACGACCATTATCCAAAGCCTTTACAATAATATTACTATACTGATCTTCTGTTTTAAAACGACCCGCATATTTAATAGCATAACTAAATGCCTCGCCATCATTTTCACCAAGTGACCCTGCAGCAGCTTCCAAACTTTGCTCCTTTAATACTGCAGTTACATCTGACGGAATAAGTCCGTATGCGGCTAATTTTTCAGGTTGCAACCAAATCCTCATAGCATAATCCTTAGACCCGAATACACTTACATCACCAACACCATTTACCCGCTGTAAATCTGGAATTACATTTATTTTTAAGTAATTCTGTATAAACGTATCGTCGTAATCTGGATTACTGCTATAGAAAGACATGTACATTAAAGCACTTGTCTGCTGTTTTTGAGTGGTTACACCCGTTTGAATAACTGCCTGTGGCAAAAAAGCATTTGCTCGTGCAACCCTATTTTGAACATTTACCGCTGCAATATCAGGATCAACATCTTGATCAAAGAAAACATTAATCGATGCCGTACCACTATTGGTAGCCGTAGAAGTCAGGTAAGTCATACCTTCTACCCCATTTATCTGCTCTTCCAATGGAATGATTACACTTTCCAAAATAGTTTCTGCATTAGCACCAGGGTAGCTAGCACTTACACTAATTGTTGGAGGTGCTATATCAGGATACTGGGTAATTGGCAAAGTGGAGAGCCCTAATACCCCAAGAATTACTATAATTATAGAAATAACCGTAGAAAGTACGGGACGTTCAATAAACTTTTTTAACATGTTCTTTTATTTATCGGTACTTATCTAAATACTTTTTGAATTGGCTTGGCGATACTATCAAAAGGAACCGATTTCGGAATAATTTTCATATCACCCCTAATTTTGTCTATCCCTTTTGCTACAATCTCATCATCTGCATTCAAACCATTTTCCACCAAATACAAATTATCTACTTCGGTAAGGATTGTAAGTGCTGTAGAAATAGCCATGCTATCTTTACCCACCTTGTAAGCATAGGTATTGCCTTGACGCTCATAGGTGCTTTCTTTAGGTATTACAACCACATCTTTAAATACTTTAGGTAACTGTATTTTCGCACTGTTACCGTTACTCAGAATTCTTGACGGATTATCAAATTTTGCCCTAAAGGTTATTGCTCCTGTAGCTTCGTCTACCTGAGAATTAATCGTTTCTATTATTCCTTCTTGGTCATAAACTCGCCCATTTGCTAAAATAAGTTTCACTTTAGGTAAGTTTTTTATCTTGTCCACTATATTATCACCTTCGGCATCTTGTATAAAATCCAAATAGTCCTTTTCGTTCATAGAGAAATACGCAAATACCTCACTAATATCAGCTACGCTAGTTAAGGCTTGTTGGTTCGTAGGGCTAACCAATGCACCCCTTCTAAAACGAATTGAACCCACAAAACCATCTACAGGACTCTTGATTAACCCGTAATTAATATTGGCATTTATTGAATTGTAGCTACTCTGTGCCTGTTGTAATTTTGCCTTTGCGGTTTCTAACTGAACATTGCTGATAATATCCTTTTCTACCAACGGCTTCAATTTATCTACCTCAACTTGAGCGGCATTTACATTAGCAGCAGCAGCAGCAGCATCCTGAGATAGTGCCTGAGTCTCTAATTTGAATAAGGTTTCTCCTTTTCGCACCCTTTGCCCTTCATCTACCAAAACATCAGTAATATATCCAGAAATTTTAGCCCTAACCTCACTATAAATAATACCTTCTATACTTGCTGGATACGTAGTATAGGACGTTATATCTTGTGTTGGAATTGACACCACTTGAAATGGTGTTGGACCATTGACCATAGCACTTTTATTGACATTTCCATCCCCACAGGATACACATAGTAAAAGTGGAAATAACAGTATAATTAGTCTCATTTTTTTTATTTTGATATGTTGGAGTGATTTAATTATTAATTTGATACACATTTATTTTTTGGATTGCTTGCTCTAAATTTTCTTTTTCAGATGCTAAATAGGATTGAAAAACAGTCCCATTATAGCCCTTCTGTTCGTACTTTTCTGGATTATTGATTCTATTAAAGGTATTTACCTTATCCACCATTTTTAATTCATTGGAAACTGATTCCATACGTTCGACCAACATATTTTTCACATAGCTACCATTGCTTCTGAAATAACGCTTTCTGTTACCTGTTTTTGTATAGTATTCAACAAATTTCAAAGAAACCAATAGGTTTAAATTTGTTGACACTGAACTTTTACTGTTTTGGGTAATCTCCATAAGGTCTTCAAAGGTGTAGCCATCATGTGATGTCAATACTAAAATCGAATAGATACGAGCCGCCAATGGAGGGAACTTGTGTCGTGCTTGAAAAAACAGGCCTAAATCTTCTACTAAATTCTTTTTCTCTTGGGAACAAATACTCATTTCAAAAAAATTGAAACGCAAAATTAGAACTTAGTTCGTAAAGTTCCGAACTAACTAGTATAAATAAACGTTAAATAAACTTTAATGATTTTATTAAGAAGCAATTATTAATTCTCCTTATTATTTGCCAAGAATGCACCGTATTTTAATATAGCAACAAAGAATACTCCACCAACTGAATTTCCAACCAATGCTGTAGATTGAAAAGTTAGGTAATCCATCAATGAAATTTTACTTGACGTAAGCAAACCAGCGAATACTTCAATACTACCTACTATACTATGATGAAGACCGGCCGTGGCAATAATAAAAGTTATCATATATATTATCACTATTTTACCTGATGCCGATTCTGTAGAAGTGATAATCCAAGATAAAAGAGCCATAAGCCAACCCGCCAGCACTGAGCTGCCTAAAATTGTCATCGTAGAAAAATGACTTACATGAAACGCCAAACTTTCTATTCCTTCAAGTGATATCACTCCGAGAGCGGGTCCCATCCAAACGATAAATAATCCAATAATGTATCCACCGACGAGATTACCCAAAATTACAATGCCCCAAAGAGATATAAGGTCACCAATGGTTTTTTTTCCGCTAATTACTGGTAATGACAACAATGATGTTTGTTCGGTAAACAGTACCGATTTACCCATAACCACCAATATAAAGCCAAGAGGATATACAAATGCGGCTATATACGGGATGAATTTATCATCAATCTGTCCTGTAAAAAGACTATAAACAATGGCTACCAATAAGAAACTAAAACCAATTTCTAAACCCGCCATTAGACTACTCAGGAAAGTGGAAAATCGTTTTTTACGATAGGTATCCATTCCCTCACATAATTGTTTCACCAAAATATCATCTTGATCTTGAATCTCTTCTTTCTCGGCCTTGGTCTCCACTATTTCATCTACATTGTACTTATCCATTGTAATTTTTAATTCAATTTACCGCTAATTTATAAAGTTTGATTAAACTGTTCTTATTTTACTGAATACACCCACAGCTACATGAATACTTAGTTTTACAAACTACTTTTAATCCAATTTGTACTAAGAAAATTACCCTGAAGCTACATATAGCTATTCAAAAGTAAAAATAGCACTCATGCAGATAGACAGTATAATTTCACAAATTAACAGGAATTAAGAACTAGAGTAACTAGTAATTCACTTCTTAAAACATATATATAGAACATTTATAAAATAAAAAAAGGTCTTGCAAATGCAAGACCTTTTTTAAAACTAGTGACTCCGAAGGGATTCGAATATCAAAACAACCTTAAAACTATATCAATTAAAAAACCTATATAATAATGACCCTAGCAAGTATGATTATTTAATATACTTTAAATCGTTTGAATGAAATTGCACATAATCGTACCATAAATCGTACCAATTACATATATTTGATATGTTCAAATATCATATATTATGGCAAAATTAAATTTCCTGTATAGAGGTTCTAAAGAAAACGGAAAACTATCAATAAGGCTGATACATGGTAAAGAAATTGACTATAGAGTAGCAACACCGATTGAATCCGAAAAAAAGTATTGGTATAGAAGAACAACTAACAAACTAGGTAAAACCGTTCAGAAACATCTACAGTTAAAAGACGTATCAACCAATATTTCGGGGGAAGCATACAATCACAAAGAATACCTAAAGGAAGTACAACAGTCTATTAAAATTCTTTTCATAAGGGACTACAACAACAGTATTCCAATTACATCGAATTGGCTAAAGTCTGCAATTCTAGAAACTGTAACTATCTTAAACACTACGGAAAAGATAAACCTCATAGATTCAGAGAATAAACGAATCGAGCAAACCGAAGAAACATTAAAAGACGAAATACTTCAAATAAATTTATTAGGTACTGCAATCAAAAAAATGTTCATTAGGTACAAGACTAACAATAGCGAATTAAAAAAATACAAGGTCACCCTCGGTCTACTATTAAAATATCAAGATTATAAAAATCAAGTTTTTACGATAAAAGAACTAAATCAAGATTTTGCAAATCACTTTATGAATTGGGCTTTCATAGAAATGAAATACAGTAAATCATATGTAAATGCTCAACTCAAAAAGTTTAGAAGTTCAGCGGTTAAGGCATATGAAGCGGACGAAGAAAATAATATACAAGTAAGTAAAACCTTAAGGTCATTTACTATGTTCGACAAGGTATATAAAGATAAAATTGTAGTGACACTAGATTATGAAGAAATAGACAAAATAGATAAAAAAGAAATTACAGATACAAGGTTGTTTGATGCTAAAAAAGCAATTTTAATTGGTTGTGAAACTGGCTTAAGATATTCCGACCTCAACAAATTAATTGACACTAATATAAAAAATGTTGACGGAGTTAATTATTGGAAGTTCAGAACTGAAAAAACGGACACTGTAGTGCAAATAACAGTTTCAAACAGGATGCAATATTTAATCGAAAAATATGGGTTACCTCAAACCAACTATCCTAATAATGGTGTTAAACTCAATGAAGATATAAAAACGGTTTGCGCACTTTCAGAAATAAACGAAAGCATAAAAGGTAAAAAATCAACCGTTATTGAAATTAAAGGTAAAAAGGTTACTCGAAACATTACGGACTACTTCCCAAAGCACGATTTAATAACCACTAGAAGTTTTAGACGTTCATTTGCAACAAACTACTACGGCAAAATAGATACCGCCCTAATAACCTCTATAACTGGACACAGCACAGAACAACAACTAAAAGCCTATATAAATAACAATGATGAAAGCAACATATTAAGAACTAAAGAACAAATAGACCAATTCCACGAAAAAAGAAAAAAAGAAAAGAATAATATTAAATTAACGGTTATACCAAAAGTCATTTAGACTTTATAACTAAACTAAGTAAATCAATAGAACCCTTTTAAGTAACTTTAAGAGGGTTTTTTTATATTAGCAAGGCAACGTAATTTATTAGTTCAAATGGAAAATACAGATAACCAAATATATTTTTGGCTAAAAAACTATGTAGATAATAATTATCGAGGTACGGAAATGCATGATTTTGAAACATTCAATGAACTACCTATTTATGATATTGAAACTCAAATAGGCAAGATAAATAAAGAAATAATTCGTTTTTCTGAAATGCTAGATGCGGGTTGGCCATTCCTATCATATAACTTTGACGAAGGTATCTTTAAAAATAATTATTACTTAGAATCGGAAAGTAACACATTGATTAATATGTTGTCCAATACATATAATTGTAAAAACATAGAAGAATGTTGTAATTTTTTAGAATTGAATACATTTGACTTATTACAAGATGAAACTTCGGAACTTTATAGGTTAATCCATAATGATATACTTATAGTTTATTCGAGGTGCAATATATTATCTAGCCTAGTAAAAAAAAGAAAAGAACTACAAAACCCTTCCTTAAGAGACAATAGCCAACAAATAAAAACAACCAACTATGACTTACAATGGTATGGTAGTCAAACGGATTTAATAGAACTGACAAAGGCCTTAATTGTAAATGGTAATTTAAAAGGAAACCAAGAGGTTATTTTTAATACAGTACAAAAAACCTTCAATAAACAACTAAATAATATAGACCAAGCAATTACGAAATTTAACTCAAATAGTGGTGAAAGTAAATTTTTAAAGGAATTAGCGAACTCCCTATCTGAATATATTTCAATGAAAATAAATAAAAATCGCTAGTTAGGTAAAAGTTAGTAGTCTTTACACACCTTTAAACGGTTGCATCTTGCGAAAGTATTAATCAATAATATTTCACAAGATGCAAGTACAAATTGAATTACCAAAAGAGTTTTTAAATGATATTGATTATATCAAAAGAGAACTAGAAACTCTGAAAAAATCCTTTCAACCCAAACAACCTAAAACTTATTTAACACGCCAAGAAGTAGCAAAATTGTTATCGGTGGATTTGTCAACCGTTCACAATTTAAGCAAGCGTGGGACACTTCAAAAATTGCAGATAGGTGGTAGAGTTCTATATCTACGTTCACAAGTAGAACAAAGCATTGTCAAACTTAATAATTAAGATATGGCAACGCAGACACTACAACACAGTACCTACGTTTATAATGAAATTAATGTAGGTAAGTACATTGCAACAAAGCACTACCAACTAGTAGGACTTGACGACCCGAAAAATAAACTATCTACTTTAGTTAACATTAGCAAAGACAGGAAGTGTGCAAAATCAATGCCAGACTATTGGTTTAAGATTAAGCAAGGCAAGAAGTACAGCGAATGGCTAACTGGCCTATTTAAGACTGCAATTCCTTTAATCTATAAAGGTAATTTACATAAGAGAAAACACCTGACACTCTTTAAGTTTTCAAATAACGCCAGAACTCTCACAATTAAGTACTTCGAGAACTACTACACAAAGGATTTAACGAACCTTTTGCCACTATTTACAGACTAACATAGGAAACAAAAAAGGAGCGTGTAAAAACGCTCCTAATTATTCAAATATTGAGGTAACGTGGCAACGCATACCCACTATTTAAAAATACAAAATTCTACTTGATTGACTTCTTAAAATACGAATTGATTAACTCGAACCCTAAGGAATTAGAAGGTAACAGTTTGTTGTATTTTGTTTTAAGAAACGTAACCGAAAATGGCGAATTAATACCAATCCTAAACAATGGAAAAAAGACTTTTTACAAAGATGGCAGAACTAAATATCTAACAATTCACAAGTCTGCTTTTTATAGAGGTCTAGAATTTAAAATATATGAAACCACGGAAATAACAAATTACAGACGAGTAACGGTAGAAGGAAGTTTACATAAGTATTGGAATAAAGGCGCACACAACTTTAATGATTTTGGTATTAATGAGATAATTATTGTTTTGGCAGATTTAAAAAAGAAGTTTGATATACTAACTTTTAATTGTGTTTTAATCCAGTTAGAAATTGGAGTTAACATAGTGCCGCCAATAAAGACAAAAAACCTTATAAAGGCTTCTATAATGCACAAGACAAAGCCTTTTAAATGGGTTTACACACAGGATGAAGGAAACTACATACAAGTAAAGAACCAAAGACACTTTATAAAATTATATGATAAGAAAACACACTACACGAACAAGGGTTTTAAGATTGATAATGAGATAATGAGAATTGAAAAAAAGTGGTGCAAAATGGTAGAGTTAAACGATAAAGGAATTTACACCCTCAATGATTTAATCAAGCACGATTTAAGCACCCTTAAAAGCGATTTGCTGAGGTTGTGGCAAGAAGTGCTATACTGTGATTTAGAAATGATAAAAGCCACTAAAAACGACAATAAGTACAACAATGTTAATTGGTGGAGCGAACTCAATTATGAGAACTTCAAATACCACAGAAGCCAACTAAATAAATTGATTGATTTAAACCCAAACAACCCAAAGAAAATAGTATCAAACTTAATCGACCTAAAGGTTGATTTCTTAAATATGCAAACTACCGAAATTAACCCTTTACATATACTGTTAAAAACGGTAGTTTCTACTTCTACAGAAACAGACAAAAACAGACGAATCTGTTTAGTTACTGGTTTGAATATTTCAATGCAGAAAACGGATAGTATTTTATTAAGTCATACAGGCTTAAATTACTATTATAAGACCGATAAAAAAAAATATAAAGAGATAAGAGCAAGATATCTTTCTAGGTTATGGAATAACGCAGACCACAAAACCCAAATAAAAGAGATAGCGCACAATATCAGAAACGCACATAGTAACGGTAGGATAAAACAAACCGCCCTATATTCAGAAAATCAACAAAGGTTGTTTAATTGGTAGATGCCTTTAGAACAATAAAAGTTAACTAATCTTACGAATTGGACTACTTAAAAAGGGAATGATTTGTAAAATTAATATTAAGTTAAACTAACATTAAATAACATTATGGGATTTACTAAGGAAACAACAAAAAAAGATTTCAAAACAATACGCGTGCGCGGCGAAATCAATTAATATTTCACTATCTGTTCGCGCGCGCAATGAAAATAAAATCAATATCCCACTATCTGTTACGCGCGCGACAGATACCCATATATCCAATTATTAATAATCTTTTTTAATCTTCCTCCTTACAATATATTTCCCAATTCTTAGAGGCAACACCCCAAAATCCATGCATAACAAAAAGAAAATCAAAGACTAAAAAAAGAAATCGACAGCCTAAGTAACGAACCATTAAAAACTACTAATGTTTGATAAAGTTGTAATTTTTGGAAACAAAATAACGAACAGTTTTACTGATTAGTTTTTATATTATTATTCTATTCCTAGAAATTTTGAATTGTCCTCATTTGTGTAAGCATAAACCTTAATCGTATTGGTTAAATCAGTATCAGGCATGTGCATTGAATAAGTAACTTCGTACTTTGTTGAAATCACACGAGTCGAATCAAGTCTATATTCGTCTAATTTTGATGATGTTTTGGCGAATTTCGGCGTATAGATACCTAATACCTCTTGTCTATCTTCAATTTTTCCATTTGTTAAATCTATTAGATTTTGATAGATAGATATAGCCTCTTTTCGCTTAGTTTTATTTTTATCCAAATTATATTTATACAGTTCGTCCAAGTCCTTCTCTATTGAGGTCTTTTGTTCTTCAATTTTAACACGTAACTCATCTAATAAAGGTTCTAATATGAAGATGCTATCTTTAGCAGCAACTAATCCAACTTTATTAAGTGATATAATTTTAAAGTCAAGGTCTTTAATACTCATATTAACAGACTTTATTGTTATACCATCCATAAAGTCATAAAACATTTGTTCTTCTTTACTTCTTTCACATGATATTAACAACACCGCCAATAATAATAATGTTAGTTTGTTCATTTTGTTTATTTTGTCCGTTTATAATGTTTATTATGGAAAAATATAAAGTGCTTCCTTATGTTCCTAATAATCTCATTAAAAATTAAGTTCCGAAAGAGGGAACTCTTTTATATTCAGAACCAGTATAGACATTGTAAGAACACTTGATGTAAATTAATAGGGTAATAATGAAAAAGAGAAAGATGCAGAGAGTAGCAAAAAACGCTGAACAAGTGGCGCATTACATAACAAATGATGTAAAGAGAGTTATGGGAAAGGGCGTTATTTATACTAAGACGGAGTTTTACAAGGTTTTGAACACTCTTTGTAAATCTTATAAGTACCCTGTTCATGAGGTTGCGGTATCATTGGCTAATCTAAAGGTAATAAAGGAACACTCCCGAAGTACTGGTTATAGATACAGCCTTATGCCAGAGGGAGGTATAACAGTGTTGGAAGAATTGGAGCAGAGAAGGTTGGAGAGGTATGAGGAAACGGCATGGTTAGCCAAATTTAAGACCCTGAAAACAAGTTTTAAATTAGGTACATCAATATTTAGTTAATGGGTATATACGATTTCAACATACTATCAGACCATGGCAAATATGACACCGTTTTTACTAAAGGTCAATTCGTAGATTCAGTTAAAGAAGATAGGGTTACTTATATAATTTATTCGCTTTCCTATTTTTGGGTTGAAATAATGTATGATGCGCCAACTAATAAGATTTTAGAAATAAGTAGTTTTGTAGGTGGTGAATCATTGAATAGGTATAGTAATGTTCCTAAGGAGATTTAATAGTTCTTAATCAAATTATTTAACTGCAAAACCAATTCCTCTAAAATATAATCACTGCTTACGTCAATTAATGTGGCGTTGTTTTCAATAAAGAGATTTCTTTTTCTCTCATCTCGTTCTTGGTTTTTTATGAAGGCTTCCTCACCACCAAAAAATTCGATAGGTTTATAGTGTTGTTGCCCTTGATACTCAATCCCAATTTTATAATTTGGTATCCAAATGTCCACATGTTGAGGTTTTAACCATTTGGGTCTACCATGATGAATTACCTCAACGGGTAACAAAAACTCTCTTATTTTGTAAAATAAATGTGTTTCTGAAACCCAACCCTCACCAATTTTGGGAATACCTCTTGAAACTCTGAACTTGTTTTGTAATTGAAAACAAAAAACCGTAAAAATTTCAGTTATAATTCTCTCTATATAATATATAAATATATTTTTTTTACCCGCACATTTGTAGTAATCGTATCCTAATTTGTGGTCATTGGGATAACCAATCATTATAAAATCATTAACATCGTTTTTAAAATCATATTTTAAAATAAACTCGGTTAATTTGTTATTGTACAAAACAAATGGATAATTCAGTTTGTTTGTTTGTATTATTTGATGTGCCTTTCTCTTTTGGTTTTTAATGTAACCTTTAATTTTTTTATCAATTCTAACTTTTGGAAATTCTTTATTAATTTCTGATGAGGTTTTTATACAACCGAAAAAGGCTTTATAAAAAGAGTATTCTTGCCCGTATAACTCATTAATTTCTTTATCTACAAATGTGTAAAAATCGTCTATGTTTTCTAAAATATAAGAATTTAAATCTGTGGGTCTAAAACATTTTTGTACAAGTATTTTCCCATTTAGGTGTCTTTTTTTATGAGATATTTCATTATTATGAACCTGAGAAAAACATGTTTTTGAAACATCCCAACTTAGAGTTTTATTTAAAGTCAAGGATTGAGAGTCTGTAACATCATTCCAAAAACGAATTTTACCTTTAACAATTATTTTAGTTAAATCACAACCTTCAAGTCTTTTTGGTAAATACAAATTGCCTCCAACATATTTCAACTTTCCAAGGTCTCTGATTTTTGAGTCTCTTAAACTAATATTCCCAGACACCCTACATAACTCTCCTAAATCCTCTACGTTAGAATATCTTAAGTTAAGATTACCCCCTATCCTCTCCAATTTACCGAGAGTTTTTAACGTTGATTCTTTTTGATTACACCACAAATCTGTTTTCACATAGTTTAAATAACCTAAATCTTCTAACTGCTCATCTACATTAAGATGACCGTATATTTTTTTTACTTTCCCAAGACTAGTTACTTCACCGGTAATCCTGACATCTTGATTGATGTAAGATTTATCATTTGTAATTCTATCTAAATGATTGCTATTATTAACGCAATATTCTTTGTAATAATCCAATGACATCTTTTAATTTAGATTTTTTTAGAAACTTAAATATACAATTCAACTAATATACTTAGGGATAAAAACAGTATCATAAATACTATATTGATATAAGTTTTATAAAATTAGCAGATAAAAGAAACCATTAAAAATAATTTTTTACTGTGCTTAACTGCTTTTATCTTATGTTTAGGTTGAGGTAATGTATGATAAATCAACTACTAAAATTTTAGGTATAGTTAGTTTCGCAGGGAGCGAGTCATTGAATAGGTATTATAATATACCAAAGGAAATTTGAATGTTTAGAAAACCACTATTATAGATTTCCGTAAACTCTATTAAAAATAATAACGTAAAATACGCCTATATGAAGTGTAATAACCATAATATAAAATTAAGATGAAAAAACTAAGGTTAGGGTCTTTGTTAGTATTTGTATTACTAACATCATGTGATAAGAAAGAAGACGGAAATTGCGAATGCGTTAAAGAAACTTACAAAGTTGATGACGTTAGTTTTGGAAGTACTTCCAGTGGGTTGCCTACCCTTAACGTTCCTGGTTATAGTTTAATAAGCACGGAATCGGTAGTTTGCCAAGACGAGCAAGAATTTAACACCTCTGATGGCAAGGCTGTTATTAAATGTAACTAACAAAGAAATTTAAGATAGTTTCGTTAGTGGCGAGTCATCGAAAAAATATAGTAATGTTCCGAATAGAATCTAGTAAAAAAGACTTCTCTAAATCATTATTGTACCATTTATCGTACCATTTATAAAATAATAAGAGATAAAAAAAACCTAACCAACTTGTTTTTAGTTGATTAGGATTTTAAACTAGTGACTCCGAAGGGATTCAAACCCCCAACCCTCAGAGCCGAAATCTGATGCGCTATTCAGTTGCGCCACGGAGCCAATTATTTTAAACGTTTTATAAATTTAAGACAGTTTCTTTTTTACAATAGTAGAAATCAATTTGCCATCTGCCTGACCTGCCAATTCTTTAGACACAATACCCATTACCTTACCCATATCCTTCATCCCTGAAGCACCGGTAGCATCAATAGTTTGTACTACAACTTTCTCCACTTCTTCTTCTGTAAGTTGTTCTGGTAAAAATTGTTCGATAACAGCGATTTGTGCTAATTCTGGATCAGCGAGATCCTGTCTTCCTTGTTCGATAAAAATAGTAGCACTGTCTTTTCGTTGTTTTACTAATTTTTGCACCAATTGCACCTCATCTTCTTCTGTAAGTTCACCCCCTCCACTGGTACTTGCCATCAATAGCGCAGATTTTATAGCTCTAAGTGATTCTAGTGCTACTGAATTTTTTGCCTTCATAGCCAATTTCAATTGCTCCATTACCTTTTGCTGTAAACTCATTGCTTGCTTATATTGGTTTGCGAAGATAAAAAATAAACCCGAAAACCATAGTGATTTTCGGGTTTAAAATATGCGTAGTATTTAATTTCTAGTCTACATTATCATGTAAAAAAGAGTTATTGGAACGCAACTGAATTTCATCATTACTATCATCACTCAATGATGTTCTTGAAATTTTATTCTCCCTAGGATTATCATTAAGATTGACACCTTGCCTTTGATAAGCAGGTTTTTTTTCATCGTAATTGTTTGGTGTGCTATTCTTAAACTTGTAGTTGAAATCCTTAAGTTTTCTTCTACGTTCATCAGCTCTGTCCCGTAACAATTCTTCAATAGGAGTTTCCATGGGGTCTAGATGATTGTCTGATTGATACGCATCTCTTTTTGGCGCTTCCGTTTTCTTTTCAAATATCAATTCATCTTCAATAATCTTCGGCTCAAATTCTTCGGCCTTTGACTTTGCACCGGTCAATTTGCTTTCTAACTGCATATAGTCATCTAGGCTATAACGTTTTTCACCTTTTTTATTGTATTCCAACACAGGTATGATTTCAATACTATCATTTACATCCAAATCCTTTACTTCATCATGCAAATTGAATGTAATCACATTCTCCTTTTCCTCTTTTCTAAAAGGCATATCGAAACCTAATGACACCTGATTTTCCTTTTCCTTCGATTTCAAAATTTCTGGATCAACTACCTCAATATCTCTTAAAGATGCTACTGCATCTACGATTACAAAATCTTCGTCAGATACATTATGTGCTACCACCTCTTCATAAAAAACATTGAAGTTTTTAATATAATTGGTCGTTGGTATCAAATCAAAATCTGCTTCGTCTACAAACTCATATTTTTTTACAGGTTCAACTTTCTTCTCTTCTTCATCCATTTCCAACGCATGCACCGTTTTGGATTTGGACAGCAACATTGCCTCGGCCCGCTGACCGTCTTCTAAGGTATGAATGATTTTTTTAGACTCCGTATTTACAATATCATCCTGCTGCTCTATATTAAAACCCGTGGCAATTACCGTTACGGCAATAGCCTCTCCTAAGCTTTCATCTTCACCAACACCCATAATGATGTTTGCTCCATAACCAGCTTCGACTTGAATATGATCATTAATCTCACCTATTTCATCAATAGTAATTTCTTGTGCTCCAGAAACTATCAACAAAAGCACGTTTTTTGCTCCTTGTATTTTATTATCATTCAATAACGGAGAATCTAAAGCTTTCATAATGGCCTCATTCGCTCTTGCAGACCCAGACGAAATAGCAGACCCCATAATGGCTGTTCCACTATTAGAAAGTACCGTTTTGGCATCACGTAAATCTATGTTTTGAGTATAATGGTGTGTGATAACTTCGGCTATACCTCTAGCAGCAGTTGCTAAAACTTCATCAGCCTTAGAAAAACCAGCTTTAAAGCCTAGGTTTCCGTATACTTCCCTTAATTTATTGTTATTGATAACAATAAGCGAATCTACATTCTTACGTAATTTTTCAATACCTCGTTGCGCCTGTTCAACTCGCATCTTACCTTCGAATTGAAACGGCATCGTAACGATACCAACTGTAAGAACATCCATTTCCTTTGCGAATTTGGCTATGACTGGGGCAGCACCAGTTCCTGTCCCCCCTCCCATACCTGCAGTAATAAAAATCATCTTAGTTGTAGAATCTAACATGGATTTAATTTCCTCCATGCTTTCCATTGCAGCCTGTTCTCCAACTTCAGGATTGGCACCAGCACCCAAACCTTCTGTTAATGAAATACCTAATTGTATTTTATTAGGTACAGGACTATTGTCCAAAGCCTGTGAATCGGTATTGCAGATTACAAAATCAACTCCGTTAATTCCTGCCTGGAACATGTGATTAATGGCATTACTACCACCACCACCTACACCGATGACCTTTATAACGTTACTTTGATTCTTTGGAAGATCAAATGAGATATTATCAAATTCGCTGTTCTTGCTCATATTCTAATTATTACTGGTTATGTATATTCTTACTCTATGCTACTTACTCTGCGTTGTCTAAAAATTCCTTTAACTTTTCAGACCATTTATCGAAAACAGATTTACGCTCTTTATGCATTCGGGTTTGGGTTGCTGCTTCTGTATCACGATCTGCATAGACCAATTCCCCCGCTTCCTCTTCTTGGTGAATCTCTTCTTTTATACATTTTAATTTCTCCTGATTTTTAATCGCATTCATTAAAAGACCAACTGCAGTAGCGTATAATGGACTAGCAACTTCTTCATCTGAATCACCCGCCAAATGCTCATTCGGATAACCGATACGGGTATCCATACCAGTAATATATTCAACCAATTGCTTCAAATGTTTCAACTGACTACCGCCACCTGTTAAAACAATTCCTGCAATTAATTTTTTCTTTTGCTCCTCATGACCGTAATTCTTTATCTCTACATAGACCTGCTCTATGATTTCAACCACGCGCGCATGAATAATTTTCGAAAGGTTCTTTAAAGATATTTCCTTTGGTTCTCTTCCACGTAAACCTGGTATAGAAACAATTTCATTTTCCCTATTTTCCCCTGGCCATGCAGAGCCAAACCTTGTTTTCAACAATTCTGCCTGCTTCTCTATGATAGAACAACCTTCTTTAATATCTTCTGTAATCACACCTCCACCAAAAGGAATAACCGCTGTATGCCTGATGATACCATCCTTAAAAATAGCAAGATCAGTAGTACCACCTCCTATATCGATTAAAGCTACACCCGCTTCTTTTTCTTCTTGGCTCAGTACGGCATCAGATGATGCCAATGGCTCTAATGTAATATTACCTAAATCTAGACCCGCACTCTTAATGCATCGGCCTACATTTTTTATGGAAACCACTTGCCCAACTACTACATGAAAATTGGCTTCTAATCGACCACCATACATCCCGATTGGCTCACGAATTTCTGCTTGCCCATCAACTTTATACTCTTGTGGCAGTACGTGAATAATCTCCTCACCAGGTAACATAATCAATTTGTGCACTTGATTACAAAGCGAATCCACATCCTCCTCATCGATAACTTCTTCAGAATCTTTACGGGTAATGTAATCGCTGTGCTGTAAACTTCTAATATGCTGCCCAGCAATACCTACCACAACCGAACCTATTTTAAGTCCAGAATTAGCTTCTGCCTCTTCAACTGCCTGTTGAATCGATTTTATAGTCTGTGTAATATTATTGACTACACCTCGGTGTACCCCCAAACTTTTGGACTTTCCGATACCCAAAATTTCAATCTTATCGTATTCATTTTGTTTACCAATAATGGCAACGATTTTTGTTGTTCCTATGTCTAGACCGACTGAATATTTAGTTTGTTCCATTTTATATTAAATTTTAGTGCACACCACCTGGTTATTGAATTCTAAACTAACTTCTGCATAATCATCCAAGGTTTGATCCTTGTTCGCTTTGGCATAAAATGCCTTAAAGTTGCTGAACTTCCCCTCCAAATCTTCAATACCACCTATGTTCACCACAAAATTGTTTAACCTTAATCGTAATTGATATTTATTTTCAACTTTGATATGAATACCGATTACCGTTTTACGAAAAAAATCGTCTTTATTAATATGCTCCAATATGACATAGACATCCTCAAGGCTTTTACCACTAATATTACCTGTTATTATGGGAACTCTCGCTGAGTGATTGTTGGAAAGTGGCATTCTTTTCCCTTCATCATCCAAATAAAACTTAATATTCCCCTCTATGCGTCCAATTGGTTTGCGTTGAACAATTTTTGAATTAAGCTCACCGTCTATAGTTAGATAGACCTGGGCACTTTTCACCATTTCATTAGCCTCAATCGCCTTTTCCACAGTATTCAAAACTATATTTTCTTTGGGCACATTTTTAAGGCTACCATATTTTTGTATTAACAATTTATTAACCGAACCTTCAGTGAGGTATAAATTTTGATCACCTACGAATTCCACCTTCATTCCTGTGACGTTTTTAGCACTATTACGTCCATTAGAAAACGCATATAACCCTATGATTATAATAACCAAGGCCGTTAACTTTAAGAAATTCAAATTAAATCGCATATGACATTTCCTTTTTGATTTTTATTACTTCCAAACCGATATCCCCTGCACCCATCGTTACTAAAACCTCTGGGGCTTGAATTTTAATTTGAGCAATGATTTGTTCCTTTGAAATTAATTTTCTATTCGTACTGGTTATTTTTTCCAACAGCCATTGTGAATCTATTCCTGCAATAGGTTCTTCTCGAGCAGGATATATATCTAACAACAAGATATTTTCAAATTTTGACAAGCTCTTTGCAAAATCATCAGCAAAATCTCTAGTTCTTGAAAATAGATGCGGTTGAAAAACAGCCAACACTTTTTTGTTCGGATGCATTTCTGAAATAGCCTCAAAAATTGCATTGATTTCTGTTGGGTGGTGGGCATAATCATCAATAAAAATGAAGTCGTCATTTTTAATCTGATAAGAAAAACGCCTTTGCACTCCTTTAAATGTGGCCATAGCTAAAGCAAGGCGATACGGCGGGGAACCTGATTCTATCGCCATCGCAAAAGCAACCAAACCGTTGAGCAAATTATGCCTTCCCGGTTTGTTAAATTCAACCCCTTTCAGCGTGACTTCGGGGGTCTCCAAATCGAATATGTAGGTACCACGTTCTATTGTTATGTTCCGAATACAATAATCAGAATTGTCTTCAATACCATAAGTCAACCCTTCTAAAGGCAGCCCATTACGGACAAATAATTTTCCGCCTGGTTTTAATCGTTTCGTAAATTCAACAAACGTTTTTTCGAGTTCTTGCGCATCCCCATAAATATCCAAATGATCGGCGTCCATAGAGGTTACACAGGCTACATTTGGTGTTAATTGCAAAAATGAACGATCAAATTCATCTGCTTCTACCACAGAATATTCTGTTCCCTCCAATAAAAAATTACTATTAAAATCTTCTGAAATTCCGCCTAAAAATGCCGTTAACGATACGCCTGTCTCTTTTAACAAATGCGCTAGTATACTTGACGTCGTTGTTTTACCATGCGTTCCTGCTACAGCGAAACAGAACGAATCTTTCGTAATTAGCCCAAGCACCTCAGATCGTTTCTTGATTACAAAACCATTTGACAAGAAATACTGGTACTCCGTATGACTTGAAGGTACTGCCGGAGTGTACACAACTAACGTGTTTTTAGGATTTCTAAACTCATTCGGTATTTGCTCTAAATCATCTTTGTAATGAATGGCGATACCGGCATTTGACAATTCTTTGGTCAACAGACTTTCTGTTTTATCGTACCCAGCAACCGTTTTATTTATAAAAGCAAAATAGCGCGCTAGGGCAGACATACCTATGCCTCCCACACCTATAAAATACACCCTATGTATTTGCGCTATATTCATTTTACTTCAATAGTTTTTCAATTTCATCACAGATATCTGAAGTAGCATTTGGCAACGCCAATGCCTTACTATTCTTAGATAATTGCACTTGTTTATCAAGGGAATTAAATACTGCTTCAAATTCAGCTTTAAACTGTTCATTTAAATCTTTCTCCCGTATCATTATCGCTGCATTATTCCCTACAAGAGACAACGCATTTTTAGTCTGGTGGTCTTCTGCTACGACAGGTGATGGAATGAAAAATGTCGGTTTCCCTACCAAACATAATTCCGATACCGCTCCTGCCCCTGCGCGAGAAATAATAAAATCTGCAGCTACGTAGGCCTTATCCATCGTATTCAAAAAAGCATGAACTTTAATAGTTTCCGATTGGTTCGCTTTATATGTTTCGTAATATCCTTTTCCACATTGCCATATCACTTGCAAGCCCAGTTCTTTAAAATAGGACAAATAATCTGCTACTAATTGGTTGATGCGTCTGGCACCTAAACTACCACCCAACACCAAAAGTGTTTTCTTGGTGGGCTTAAGTTCAAAATATTCCAACGCATCATTTTTGGACGTACTTAACTCAACTAAATATGAACGTACGGGATTTCCGGTTTTTACAATTTTTTCTTTTGGAAAAAATGTATCCATACCATCATAAGCAACACAAATTTTTGCCACCTTATGCTTTAAAAGTTTGTTTGTTATGCCCGCAAATGAATTCTGTTCCTGCAACAAACAGGGTATCCCCTTAATCGTTGCTATTTTTAACAATGGCCCGCTAGCAAAACCACCCGTACCTATAACAGCATGAGGCTTAAACTTGGTTACGATGTTGTTCGCTCTAATCAAACTACTTATCAATTTTATAGGAAATATTAAATTTTTCAGGGTCAGTTTCCGCTGTAACCCAGTAATCCACAATCCTTCAATTTCATATCCTGCCTGTGGCACCTTTTCCATTTCCATTCTATTCTTTGCACCCACGAATAAAAATTCGGCATCAGGATACCTTCTCTTCAATTCATTGGCTATGGCTATGGCCGGATAAATATGCCCACCTGTACCTCCGCCTGATAAGATGAATCTATAATTGCCCACTTAAAATCTCTAAGGGGTTCGTCTCATCGATATTCTCTGCAGAAGCACTCTCCTGCACTATACTTTTATTACTTGCACTTAATATTATACCTATGGCCAAACAGGTCATCCAGCTAGATGTGCCTCCACTACTAATCAGTGGTAAATTCTGACCCGTAACAGGAAACAATTCCACTGCAACCGCCATATTAATTAGTGCCTGAAAAACGATGGGCAACCCAACACCTAATACCAATAATTTACTAAAAATAGTAGTACAGCCATTGGCTACCACTACGATACGAAACAGTAAAAACAAGTAAAAGAACATTAAGGCAAAACCACCTATCAATCCGTATTCCTCTACAATAATGGCGTAAATAAAATCTGAAGAACTCTGCGGTAAAAAGTTCTTTTGAACACTCTTACCAGCACCTTTACCTACTATACCACCAGTTGCAATAGCTATTTTTGCTTTTTCTATTTGATAGTTTGCTTCGGTATCTTCAGGATTAGAAAAGCTATCGATACGACTCATCCATGTATCTACCCTATTCGGAAATAGATCTGGAAATGCTTTAGCTGTCAATATAAAAATTGATAGAAACAGTATGCCCGCACCAACTATTCCAAGTAAATATTTAAAAGGATATCCTCCTAAAAAACACAAGATCATCACCATTGAAAATATAATACCAGCGGTTGAAAAGTTAGCAGGCAAAATAAGCATCACCACTAAGAAAACAGGAAGCCACAACGGCAATATGCTCTCTTTAAAAGTTACCTTAATTTCCCTCACTTTTGAGAAATAACGTGCTACATAAATCATCAATACTACCGCTGCCAAGCTAGAGGGTTGAAAACCGAACCCTACCAAAGGAATACGAATCCACCGACTATCATTGGTGCCGCCGTCTGATGTGCCTTGCGCCAAAACAAATACAAGAAGGACCAAAACAATAGGTAGGGCAATCATTGAAAGCCCCTTAAAAAAGTGTGTGGGTATCTTATGAATCCCATAAATAATTCCAAAACCCATGAACAGTAGAATAGCATGTTTCATTAAATGGCCCGCTGTGGTACCATTGCCCACTACGTATACCAAATTACTACTTGCACTGTACACCGGTAAAAATGAAAATAGAGCCAGTAGTGCCGCAATGGCCCAAATGGCTTTATCTCCCTTTATTTTTTGAAATATATCCAACACCCTATAGGTTTTTTACACAGTTCTTAAATTGATCTCCGCGATCTTCATAATTTTCAAATAAATCAAAACTCGCACACGCCGGTGATAACAAAACCGTATCTCCACGCTCTGCAATTTTATAGGCTACTTTTACCGCTTCTTCCATAGCGAAAGTTTCTACTAACAGATCGACAGCATTACCAAAAACGTGTTTGATTTTCTCATTGTCTTCTCCAAGACAAATAATTGCCTTTACCTTTTCACGTACCAAAGGCATTAACTCCATATACTCATTTCCCTTATCAACACCACCGACTATCCATACCGTTGGAGATTTTACACTATCTAAAGCATAATAGGCTGCATTTACATTGGTCGCCTTTGAGTCGTTGATATACTGTACATGATGTATTTTCAACACCTTTTCTAAACGGTGCGGTGCCCCTTGAAAATTAGACACACAAGCTCGTATCGTTTCTTTACGAATACCAACCAATTTTGCGATTGTGGCAGCTGCCATCGTGTTCTTTACATTGTGCTGACCTTCTAAGGCCAAAGTGTCTTTAATCATGGTTATAGTGTCTGTTGTTGTTTTTATTATAATGTTGTTTTGTTCTAAAAATGCTCCTTCTGCGAATACCTTTTTCAATGAAAACGGCATTAATTTTGATTTGACTGGGTGCTCATCGAGCCACTTTACCACTACCGAATCATCTGCGTCATAAATCAAATAATCGTTCTCATCTTGATTTTCTGCAATTTTGAATTTCGATGCGATATAGTTTTCAAAAGAATATCCGTATCGGTCTAAATGGTCGGGCGTTATATTGGTGATTACCGCGATATGCGGTTTAAAATTCACTATACCGTCCAACTGAAAACTGCTTATCTCGAGCACGTAATAGTCAAAATCATGTTCTGCCACCATTTTCGCATAGCTATCGCCAATATTCCCTGCCATACCAACTTTCAATCCTGCTGTAGCGAGGATATGGTTCGTTAACATGGTCGTGGTAGTTTTTCCATTGCTCCCTGTAATACCGATAATTTTAGCATCAGTGTATGTTGATGCAAATTCAATCTCAGATACTACTGGAATACCTTTTTCCACCAACTGCTTTACCAAGGGCATCGTATCGGGTATCCCCGGACTCTTCATTACCAAATCGGCTTTTAAGATGCGGTCTTCAGAATGTGTTTCTTCTTCCCAATCAATTCCAAAATGCTCAAGAACGTTTTTATACTTCTCTTTTATTCTCCCCTTATCGGATACAAAAACTTCATATCCTTTTTTTAATCCTAAAATGGCTGTTCCTACACCACTTTCTCCACCGCCAAGCACTACTAAAAGTCCTCCCTCAATCCCTCCAAAGAAGGGACGCTCTTTTCCTAAGTTTTCATTCTTCTCTTTCATATTCATATTCCCTTCCTTTTGAGAAGGGCTAGGAATGGGATTATCTAATTTTTAAAGTAACCACTGTTACGATAGCCAATAATATCCCCACAATCCAAAAACGTGTAACAATCTTACTTTCGTGATATCCTTTTTTCTGATAGTGGTGGTGCAATGGCGACATTAAAAATATACGCCTACCTTCTCCATATTTATTTCGACTGTACTTGAAATAACCTACTTGCAAAATCACAGAAAGTGACTCCGCAAAGAATACTCCGCATAAAATTGGAATCAATAATTCTTTACGTACGATAATGGCAATTACAGCGATGACACCACCAATGGTCAAACTACCTGTATCACCCATAAAAACTTGGGCAGGAAATGTATTGTACCAAAGAAACCCAATTAAGGCACCGGCAAAAGCGGTGATAAATATCAATAGTTCACCAACCCGTGGTATATACATAATATCCAAATAGTCTGAAAAAATGATATTACCCGATACCAAGGCAAAAACACCTAGGGTAAAAACGATGATGGCAGATGTACCGGCGGCAAGACCATCAATACCGTCTGTTAGGTTCGCTCCGTTAGATACTGCTGTTACAATTAAAATGATGATTGGAATAAACAACAACCAAGCATATTCTTGTGCTCCATCTCCTGCCCAGTCAATTAAGTGTCCGTAATCAAATTCATTGTTCTTAAAAAAGGGTACCGTGGTCATGGTAGACTTAATTTCCACGCCCTTTACCTGTTCAACCGTAAATTCGCTGGTAATAATCGTTTTATCATGGTCACGCATGGTCACTTCGGGATGAAAATATAATACCGCCCCTACAATAAGACCTAATACAACCTGCCCCAATACCTTGAACCTTCCTTTAAGGCCTTCTTTATTCTTTTTAAATACCTTGATGTAATCATCTAAGAAACCAATAACACCCATCCATAACATGGTGAATATTAATAGTATGATATAGATATTATCCAAACGAGCAAATAACACCACCGGAATCAAGGTTGCCAGTATAATGATGATACCACCCATGGTAGGCGTACCTGCTTTTTGTTGTTGACCCTCAAGACCTAAATCACGAATCGTTTCCCCAACTTGTTGCTTTTGTAAAAAAAGAATGATGCGCTTACCGAACGCTGTTGCGATAATCAAAGAAAACAAGATTGCCATGGCCGCACGAAACGTACTAAACTGAAATAGCGAAGCCCCTGGGAACTGGTATTGTTTTTCTAAATATTCGAACAAATAGGTTAACATAGTTTTATCATTATGGCATTCTCAGGCCAATGTTACTTATCAAGGCTAATTAGTACTTCTTGTACCATTTTAAAATCGTCAAAATCTATTCGAACACCATCAGTTTCTTGGTAGGCCTCATGACCTTTACCAGCGACTAAAATGATATCGTTGGCGTCTGCCAATTGGCAAGCTGCTTTAATGGCCTGCGCTCTATTTTCAATAGATAGTATTTTTTTAAAATTTTGTGGTTCAACGCCTGCTTCCATTTCTGCAATAATTTCAGAAGGGGATTCTGTTCTTGGATTATCGGAAGTGAAAATAATTTTGTCGCTCATTTCTGATGCGATATTGCCCATTACCGGACGCTTTGATCTGTCTCTATCGCCACCACACCCCACAACGGTGATGACGTTTTCATTTCCAGTTCTCAACGTGTTGATTGTCTCAAGCACATTTTTAAGGGCGTCCGGCGTATGGGCATAATCAACTATAGCTGTAATTTTATTTTTTGATATATAATATTGAAACCTTCCTGCGACATTATCCAGCTCACTTAACAAGCGTAAAGTTTCCAATTCCTCAAGTCCTAATAAGTCCGCCGTAGCGAAAATCGCCAACATATTATAGGCATTAAAATGTCCGATTAATTTAGTCCACAACTCATGCTCATTAATTTTCAACAACTGACCATCGAACTGATTTTCTAAAATCCGTGCCCTAAAATCTGCATAATTCTTAAGGGCATAAGTATATTTTCTGGCTTTGGTATTCTGTAGCATGACCAAGCCGTTCTTATCATCTATATTGGTAAGGGCAAAAGCTGTTTTTGGTAACTGATCGAACAATATTTTTTTCGTATCCCTGTAATCGGCAAACGTTTTATGATAATCTAGGTGATCGTGAGAAAGGTTGGTAAAAACCGCTCCCTCAAAAACAAGACCTTCAGTCCTTTTTTGATGGATACCGTGTGAACTGACCTCCATAAAGCAGAACTCAACACCAGCATCGTTCATTAACGCTAAATGCTTGTTGATCACCAATGCATCTGGTGTCGTATGCTTTGTTGGATATTCGGTTTCATCTACCATAATTTTTATCGTAGATAACAAGCCAACTTTATACCCCGCTTTTTTAAATAGCTGATACAATAAACTCGATACGGTAGTTTTGCCATTGGTACCGGTTACACCGACTAATTTTAAATTTTTGGACGGATTTTCATAATAATTAGAAGCCATTACCGCCAAGGCCTGATTACCGTTCCCAACCTCAACATAGGTAACATCATCTACCATATTTGCAGGCAATACCTCACAAATAATAGCTCGTGCACCTGCCTCAACTACTGTATCGATGTATTTATGACCATCGGTCAACGTGCCTTTTATAGCCACAAAAGCATCACCCTTTCTAACCTGTCGTGAATTAAAACATACTGAAGCTATACCACACGAAGTCGTACCACTAACTGCGGTAAGATTCACTCCATATAGTATGTCTTTCAATTGCTTCATATTAATTCTAATACTATTTTTTTTACGGTTTTGATATCGGTTCCTTTGGAGATAGATTGACGTTTTACGGTTCCATTTCCTTTCACCTCTACTTCTATTCCTAAATTTTCTAAAATCGCAACGGCATCCATTCCGCTCATCCCTTTTACATTAGGTACATGCGAATATTCTTGTTGTGCCTTTTTAAAATATCCTTGGTAGGCATCTTCCCCTCCAGCGATTAGTACATTTCTCAGATCAACCTCACTAGTCAATGGTGAGGTGGCATATACTTTTTGTGCTACGGATTTAAATACCGGACCCGCCACATCTGCACCAAAAATACCGACGCTTTTGTCTGGCTTATGAATAACTACGATACAGGAGTACTTGGGGTTGTCAGCAGGAAAATATCCGGCAAACGAAGAAATATATTCGTACTTACTACGATCTTTAGACACATAGTTTGTTTGTGTCGTACCCGTTTTACCTGCCATAGAAAAATTTTTTGAATACATGCCGTGACCTGTACCATGTTTCTTCTCAACCACATCCTTTAAAATTTGCTGTACCTTTTTTACGGTTGCCTGCGAACAAATTGCAGGATTCAATACTTTTTTATCAAATTTTTCGATGGACTTGTTCCACTCCTTTACTTCTTTTAAAAGTCTTGGTTTGATCATTTCTCCATCATTCGCAATCGCATTGTAGAAGGTTAACGTCTGTAACGGGGTCATAGAAATTTCATACCCATAAGCCATTTGAGCCAACGACAGACCAGACCATCCTTTATCACCAGGATATCGAAGTACCGGGACACCTTCTCCTCGTACCGGAAGACCCAATTTCTTATGAATACCCATGCTCATTAGCCGGTTTACATATTTTTCTGGATTATTCTTATACCCATTGTGTATGATTTTAGCAAACGCTACATTTGAGGATACTTCAAAGGCTTTGGCTACAGAAATTTTCCCATATCCACCACGTTTAGAGTCCCTTATTCTGTGATTGTATAATTTCCACGTCCCATCTTCAGTATCTATCACGCTACTGGTATCAACAACCCTATCTTCTAAGGCCGCTACCAGATTCATCAACTTAAATGTTGACCCTGGCTCGTGAGATTCACCAATTGCATAGTTCAAACGCTCGTAATATTTACCTTCTGATGTTTGCCCTAGATTAGCAATAGCTTTCACTTCTCCGGTTTTGGTTTCCATTACGATGACCGTACCATGATCTGCTTTATAGAGCTCCAATTGCCTTAACAAGGCATGGTGTGCTATATCCTGTATATTGATATCAATGGTAGAATACACATCATACCCATCTTTAGGCTCAATAATATTATCATTTCCGATTGGTTTCCACTGCCCTTTGGCTATTTTTTGCTTCAAGCGTTTTCCTTCAACGCCCCTTAGGTATTCGCCAAAAGCACCTTCCATACCTACACGGGTACGGTACCCATCTTTATCTACACGCTCATACCCAACACTACGTTCAGCTATTTTCCCTAATGGATGCTCACGTTTTGTCTTTTGCTCAATAATCAAACCTCCTTGAAAAGCACCTTTCTTAAAAAGCGGAAAAGTTTTAACCGTCATATATTCAGAATAGTCCAAATTTCGTGCTATTAAGGTATACCTGTTTTTATGCTCTTTTGCCTTTCTAAGTATTTGTTGGTAATGGGAAGATGTTTTACCGAATTGCTTCGCCAACGCATCAGATAATGGTTTTACATGTTCTTTAAAATCAGCATCGCTTACAGTAACGGCATCAAAACGAACGGTGTATTTAGATACCGACGTTGCTAAAAGGCTACCATCATCAGAATAAAGATTTCCTCTGTTCGGCTCAATGGTGAACATGTGAGACGTGCGTGTTTCTGCCAATGCCTTATATTTTTCACCATCAATCACCTGTATAGACACCAACTTGAATAAGACAGCACCAGCAAAGAGCACAAGAAAGCCCGCTACAAGATATAGTCGTTTAAGTATGCTTTTGTCTGTTGTGGCCATCTACTCGTTCTCATTTAAAGATTTGACCCTAATTTTCTGTGGTGGTGTTTCTGAAGGATAAAGTCCCTTATCAGAAATCTTACCGGTAATGCTCGATTCTAATTTCAACTGCTGCACATCTGATCGCATATCGACAAACTCGTTGCGCAGTTCTTTAACTTCTTCGTTCAATAAGGCTATCGCATGTACTTTTTGATCTGCACTATGCGAGCTACTAATCATTACCGTTGCCAAAAAGGAAATGAAAATGATGAACAGCCAATTCTTGGGTGCGTCTCCGCTTACCAAAAATTTACCTTTCAATAGGTCTAAGACCCCCGTTTTCATTTTACTTTTTGTCATTTTTCTCTGCTATTCGCAATTTTGCACTACGTGCTCTGTTATTCTGTTTTATTTCTTCTCTAGACGGAATGATCAATCCTCCAACTTTTCTCATAGGTACCTCTATATTTCCATAAAAATCCTTTTCCGGCTCTCCTTCAAATTGACCAGCGCGTATAAACCGTTTCACCAAGCGATCTTCTAACGAGTGGTAACTTATAACACTCAACCGGCCATTCGGCTTCAATAAATCTGGCACCTGCTCTAAAAATTCTTTAATCACTTCAATCTCTTGATTCACCTCTATGCGAATCGCCTGATAAATCTGAGCCAAAATCTTATGTTGCTTGTGCTCTGGCAAAAACTGTTTTAAAGCTTGCTTCAACGCATCGGTCGTTCTAATCTCCTCTATTTCCCTACTTGCTATAATAACTTTCGCCATGGCGTTGGCGTTGCGTATATCCCCATAATCGAACAATACTTTACGCAACTCATCATACCTGTATTTATTGACCACCTCATAGGCAGAAAGCGTATTACGTTTGCTCATCCGCATATCCAAATCTGCATCGAAACGGGTAGAAAACCCTCTTTCGGCTTGATCGAACTGATGCGATGAAACTCCGTAATCTGCTAAGATTCCATCTACTTTCCGAATGCCATAGAACTTCAAAAATTGAGTGATGTACCTAAAATTCTCTGCTATAAGCACAAAACGTTCATCACCTAGTGTATTTGCTTGCGCATCTTCATCTTGATCAAAAGCGAACAATTTGCCGCCAGCCCCCAATCGTTTCAATATTTCTTTAGAGTGACCGCCTCCACCAAAGGTCACATCAACATACACGCCATTCTCCTTGATATCAAGACCATCTACTGATTCTTTCAGCAATACCGGGTTATGATACATTTTCCGACGGTTTTTCATTCAACATAACGCGCTTTGCCAAGTTCACTTTTTCTTCTTTGGTAGCGCTAATCGATTCGTCATACGCCTTCTTATCCCAAATCTCCAATCGTTTACCAATCGGTGCAATGACCACTTCTTTCGAAATGCCTGCCAATGAAATAATATCCTTGGGTATTAACAATCTTCCGGTAGCATCTACTTCAACCTGACGCAAGCCTGCCGTATACATTCTTATAAATTGTAGGTTCTCTTCGTCGAACCTGCTCTTTTCATTCAATTCTGCCATCACCCTGTTCCACTCATAAGCCGGATACAACTCTAAACATTCACTGAGGTAGGATTTCTTAATAAAAAAACCATCTTTTAAAATTGGGGCCACTTGGTTCCGTAAGGCAACAGGGAGCATAATACGCCCTTTGGCATCGGCCTTGCAGTTAAATGTCCCAAAGAAATAGATATCCAAAATGGTTGGTTTTTATTATATAACTCAAATATATAAATATTATTACCACATTTTACCACTAAAATCCACTTTGTTAATAAATTACCCCACTTTTGAACACCTTTTAACACCTTCACTCACTTTTGAAGAAAAAATCACCACCTGACCTATAATTCTTAAAAAAAAGAAATCAAGAAAGATTTGTGAACACGCCTTATCAAAAGAGTTGTTTGCTATTCTCGGTAATTACCTATATTTGGGCAAATATGATGAGTAGAGTTCATGGAAAACGATATGATCAGCGACGGCACGTTTAATTACATAGAAGTAGGTGAGGGTAAACCCATTATTATCCTTCACGGTCTTATGGGTGGGCTAAGTAATTTTCAGGGCGTAACCTCCCATTTCCCACCAAAAGGCTATAAGGTGCTAATTCCAGAATTGCCCTTGTATTCAATGCCCATGCTGAAAACAACGGTAAAGAATTTTGCCAAGTACCTCAAAAAATTTATAGACCATAAAGAGCTTGATGATGTTATTCTTTTGGGGAACTCCTTAGGTGGCCATATCGGACTATTATACACTAAAATGTACCCAGAAAAAGTAAAGGCCTTGGTCATTACCGGTAGTTCGGGTTTATATGAGAGTGCTATGGGTGATGGGTACCCTAAGCGTGGTGACTATGAGTTTATTAAGAAAAAAGCTCAAGACGTATTTTATGATCCTGCGGTTGCGACCAAAGAAATCGTAGACGAGGTTTTTGCCACGGTAAATGACCGTGTTAAATTAGTAAAGACCTTGGCAATCGCTAAAAGTGCAATACGCCATAATATGGCGCAAGACTTACCTGCTATGAAAACCCCTACCTGTATTATTTGGGGAAAGAACGATGGTGTAACACCACCCGATGTTGCTGAACTATTTGATGAACTGCTGCCGAATTCAGATTTATTTTGGATAGATAAATGTGGACATGCCCCGATGATGGAGCACCCAGTTGAATTCAATACCATTCTAGACGCATGGTTAGAGAAAAACAAATTTTAAAATTTTCTACGGATGAAAATAAAGTCGGCCGACTTTGTAATAAGCAACTCTGATGTTGCACGATGCCCTAATGAGCCTATACCTGAGTACGCCTTTATTGGTCGCTCTAATGTGGGAAAATCATCATTAATCAATATGTTGACCGAGCGTAAAAGCTTGGCAAAAACTTCGGGTAGACCCGGAAAAACGCAACTTATCAACCACTTTAAAATTAATGAAAATTGGTTCTTGGTCGATTTACCTGGGTATGGGTATGCACGTGTATCGAAACGCGACAAAAAAACCTTTCAGAAATACATTACTAATTACTTTCTACAACGCGAGCAACTCGTTTGTTCATTCGTGCTGGTAGATATTCGCCACGAGCCACAACCCATTGACATGGAGTTTATGCAATGGATGGGCGAAAATGCAATACCTTTTGCCATTATCTTCACCAAGGCCGATAAGTTAAAACCTAAGGCCGTAGAACGCGATGTTAAAACCTACCTAGATACGCTACTGGCCGATATGTGGGAAGAAGCTCCGCTACATTTCGTCACCAGCGCTAGCCACCGTAGTGGCCGCGACGAACTCTTAAACTATATTGACAGCATCAACGAGAAGTTTTTTGAAGCGATTAAGAAGTAGTTGTTTTTTTAGTGTTCAGTGAGCAGTACCAGTGGACAGACTTTCTTGAACTAATTTTCATCATGCAGTAACTGTAGGCAAGACCTTTAGTACGAAGTACTTTTGCTGTAAAATATTACACGGACAACTACATTCCAACAACGGACAACCAACTTCTGGCAAATTTCATATTAATAATACCTGAATGTCAGTTCAAGTGAATTTTGAGGTACGAAAAAATTAGTATTGAGAAATATCATACGTTCCATAGCTTCTCGATATAATTTTAAGTTTCCGCTACACTACACCCTAAAACCACTCGAAATGACCATAGTTGCTTTTGGTCACCCTGTCACTTCGAGTGAATTTTGAGGTACGAAAAAATTAGTATTGAGAAATATCATGCGTTCCATAGCTTCTCGATATAATTTTAAGTTTCCGCTACACTACACCCTAAAACCACTCGAAATGACATTTTATATAACTACAATCCAACAACGATTAACGAACAACCGACAACGACAAACCATCCACCAGCTCACCGACCGTCTCCATCGCATTCAATTTCGCTGTAGTCACCAGTACCTCCAAGTCATACTCTGTTTCCACTAAGATAATCGGAAAGGTAAACGCAGGCCCAAATTTACTATTATAGCTTTTCTGGAATTCATCTTTATGCAAGAAGGAAAGGTCGTAGCCTTTAGCCAATAAGGTTTTTCGAAAGGCTTTCCACTGCTTGTTCTCAGTGAACGTGCCGAAGGTTAAGGAACAGAGCTTACAATCATACGTAACGGGACTTATGATTTTGTGGGCGAAATCTAATAGTTGACTCCCCGCAGTACTATTCGCATTATAAATAAAAAGCAATTTTTTTGACATCCTCTTTTAGTCGAAAAAATACCCAAACTATACATGATTTTTCGCATTTTATGGTTTCCCGTAAGTGTGGTCGTATTGCTAAGTGTAGCTTTATTCTTTAATAGTACAATAGGGTACCGTTTACTCCCTAATTTGAGAAATAAACGTACCCTGAAATGTTTATACAATTGTTGGCGGCAATTTAAAAAACAAAATAATGAGAATATTACAAATCTTAATTTTATTTATTTCACTCAATTTATTCAGTCAGAACAAAATTGAGAATCTAAAAGTAAACTGGCCTGAAGAATATGAATGGGAAATAGTCTCAAATCAAGAAAATGAACAAATGCATTTCATTGAATTAGTTCCAAAAAAAGAAAGTATTGATAATTGGAAAATTCTTGGTACAATGATTTCAATAAAAGGAGCAAAGAATATACCAATAGACACATACATTAATTTGACTTATAAGCAAACAAAACAAACAGCACCTAAAGCAGTATTAACAGTAATTGAGAAGAACAAAACAGATAAAAATCATTGGGCACTTTTTCAAATCGAATCACCAAGATTTACAAACGACAATAATCCTGAATCTCAATTATATTATATTATCCAAGGCAATTCTTCACTCTATTCTAATTTTGTTGCAGTAAAAAATAAAAAATTGAGTAACGAATTTGTTGAAAAATGGATTAAAATTTTTAAATCAAGTGAATTAGTTTACCAATAAAAAATGTTGCCAATAGTGTATAAAGGAATAGGGCAAGCAGTTGCTAAACTCAATGATTCTGGAATATTTTCGAGGTCGCCAAATCTTTTAATTTGGATTTTAAATCAATAAAACAACATACAAAGGATTTGGCTTGTGGTTCATCCGAAAATTTATAGATTATCACCATCCCTACTTCTTTTATACAAATCATTGTAGCACATTAAAAAACTTATGGAAAAAGCAATACATACAGATATTCTTGAAAGTAAACGAATAGACAGTATTACAGTGGTTCGTGAAAACCCTGACAATTACCCAAAAGGAAAATCAAACATTTATGCAAAGGATATAGATAATAATGTCATTTGGTCTGCAGAACTTCCTTTAATAGGAGACACTTACTGTAATCCTATACAATGGAATAAAGGAATAAATAAGGATGCGATAAGTTGGGACGATTTTTTTTCTGAATCCAATAATTCTTTTGTAGTTAGTAGCTGGAATTGTTTCACTGTTAGTATTGATTATAAGAATGGAAAAATAATCCATAAAGAACTCACTAAATAATTTATCCCTGGCAGCAGGAAGATCAGGAGACCACCTACTAACGGATATATTGAATTTTAATTTAGCTGTTTACACTACAGAATGTGACCCCATTGATTAGGCACATACTATAGTTGACATCTAATCACAGCCTATATAAATATTTGATTGGTTTAATAATTTCTCTGCAACAGAAGAACAACGCTGGGTTCAACCCATAAGTGCAACAGACTTACTTTTTAGGACTTCAATAGGGTTCTTATAATTAAACTTTCTAATGGGTCTGTAATTTAGCAATCTTTCTACATCTTTTATTCTTTCGATTGAGACTTCTCTCAAATCTGTTTTTTTAGAGAAGAATCTCCTTATAACGCCTTTTCTATTTTCCACCGCCCCTTTATCCTGTGAGGTATACGGCCTAGTAAAATAGGTTTCATTTGGTTGTGGAAATCCGAATTGGGGTGCGGCCACAGATCGTAATTTTGAATTAGAAAGACGTCCTAAATGGCCAAAAAATAGGCATACTCAAACAACATTTAATTTTCACAAGAAAGTTTTTACTACTCCAAATCTACTAGGTATTTTTGCAGGACATATCCATGGAAACTCTATTGAAATGATCAAAGGAAAACCTCAATTAGTTACTGATGATAACGCCAGTGGAGGTTATTTGGATATCACCTTTTTACCCATGGACGAACAGGATAAAAAGTTGATTTTATAATAGTTAATGATGAATTTTAACCTCATTCGCATTCGATATAATGTAAGAGAAGATGGGGTTTAAATCTCCTAAATTCTATAAAGTTAGCGTAGAGCGACGATAAATAAGTAAGGGAATACATAAACCAACACTTAATAAAATTAATTGCTAGTACAAGTCTACTTACGAAAACCCTTGCCTATTTTCTACCTGCAGGCAGGTAGGTCTGTAATTTGATTGCTAGTTTAGTTATTTACACACGCAACGAACCGTATACAACAACATTAGCATTAATAACACGAAAAAAATAGCTTTTAATTTAATTGTAGAACTAATAAACGTTAACGAATTTATATTTTCGCTTTAACTTTAAATTACAGAATGAAACTAAGTATAATTTTACCTGTTTATAATGTTGAAAAGCATATTTCTAAATGCATTGATAGTCTTCTTAACCAGGATTTAAATTTTAAGGATTATGAAATTATCATAGTTAGTGATGGATCAAAGGATAAGAGCGAAGAGATTGTTAACTCTTATTGTAACAACTACAATAATATAAATTTTTTGAGTTATACGCCTAGTATCCGTTTTATGTCTTTATGATAAATAGGTTTCGCTAAGACCATTCTTTCTATAGTTTTATGAAAAATACTTTGCTTGAATTGAGAGCGGTTGATTCTAAAACAAAATTCATCAAAGTAAGCTTGTACGTGCCATTTGCTTACGTGAGTTGGTATTGCTCTTAACCAAGATTTTAATTGCATAATCACTATGTGCAGTTCTTTGAAATTTTTACCGTTGTTACTGAATTTCTGTTCGATATCATAGTCCTTTTTTAGTGGTGAATATCCTCTCCATTTATCTGTCACTATTTTTGCATCTGTACTTATAT
>NZ_VAUW01000059.1 GCF_005771495.1 Maribacter sp. ACAM166 | reverse complement strand
CTTTGGTAATTTCTTGGTGAATATTATCTCAGGCCTTATTGCATATAGCTTCTTGCCCAAGAAACCTAGCATCAAATATCAAACCGTTAAAACAAATCAACTAGTTATGTTTTAATCGAACTCAGGTTAAAAGATACTAATCTAAAAGATGAAAAACGCATGGCCACTCGTGTAAAGACAGTAAATAGAAATCTAAACAGAAGATTAGAAATTGTTGCTGAAAAACTAGGTATTGATAAGAAGCTAAGTATGCACATAGCACGGCACAGTTTTGGTAATATTTCAGGTGACAAAATCCCTATCCAGATGCTGCAAAAGTTGTATCGTCACTCCTCGATTACTACAACTGTTAGTTATCAGTCGAATTTCATGTATAAAGAAACTGATGATGCGCTCGAGAAGGTTGTTGACTTTT
Organism: Maribacter sp. ACAM166; assembly: GCF_005771495.1. GTDB lineage: Bacteria > Bacteroidota > Bacteroidia > Flavobacteriales > Flavobacteriaceae > Maribacter. Next base: position 16,076 of record NZ_VAUW01000059.1, on the reverse strand, counting down.
GATTAGGGCTTTCATCCCTATGATAGGTGTCCTGACGAGATAATAGAGGTAATTATCAAAAAAATTAGTATCTTTTTAACTATACAAAAGAAAAATTGAGCAGGATTAATAACTTATTTCACTGAAAGAATGCAAGTAGTTTGCCTACAGGAAGAAGCTTTTTATGCCTTATTTGATAAGGTAGTGCAGCATTTAGAGCATAAAAGAATTGATAAGCCAGATAAATGGATTGACGGTGAGGAGGCAATGTTTCATCTAAAAATTAAATCTACTACTACTTTACAAAAATTAAGGGACGAGGGAAAGATTCGGTTTTCACAACCTCAAAAGAAAATCATTATCTATGATCGAGATTCTATCAATGAATATATTGAAAAACATGCACGTGAAACTTTTTAGTCTATGAACGAGGAAACCAAAGTTGATAAGGATTATAAGGAAGCATTTAATCTTGGCTATGAATTGGCTAAAGAGTTGAGTTTAAAATCTCCAATGTTTAAAAAGGTTAGTTCCGGCAATAATCGTATGAATGCAATGCAAGCAGGTATGAGACAATATAGCCAGAACATAGCTAAAGAAAAAAATAAAGAGTTGGATGAATCTCAAAAATTTGATAATAACTTGCTAAATAAGTTAAAAACCGAATCGAAAAAAGACAAGGGCAAAGGACATGATATGTCCATTTGAATAAATAGATGTCGATATATGGATAGACGAAAGTGAGAGCGAAAAATTTAAAAGATAGATATACTTATGTCCAAAACCTCTTAATAGAAAAACCAGAACTTTAGTTATTGATTGGCTTTATATTAACTAGTGAAAATGACTTTCGACTTCAATCAATCAGTAATTGTTATTTTGCCTTCTTGAAAATATTAAATCATGTTAAATTGTATTTTCTATTTAGAGTAGCTTTGATCGTCAATAATTCCATTAAAATTCTCCTTAATATTGATAAGTAGACTATGAAATTTGGGTATAAGAATCATGTTTATTATTTTAATTTGACTGGAATATAAGGTCGCTAGAAAAATCAATTAATCATATAATTACTTTAAATTATCTTTAAATCTCTAACCTAGATTTACGTTATTCTTTAAGCTTAAATAAGTTTTTCTTAAGCCCTGAAAGGGAAGGTGGATGAATTAAGTTAGCATATCATACCCCTTCCTTTGTCAGGCACAAGAATCACTTCAATATTACTTTAGAACTTCTTTAGATTTCAGTTCTACTTTCGCTACCTTATAATCAAACTTGTATAAATGAAGTATTTGGCTTTTTGCCTCCTGTTTTTTGTGGTAGTTGTTTCATTGCAATCACAAGAAGCTACATTGAATGATTTTCTCTCGACTGCCAAGGAAAATATTCCAGTCCTTATGGAGAATAAAAACCTCCAAAAGGTAGGCGAAATCCAGAACAATATCATCATTGCCCAAAATAGGGCATTCCAAATCAATGTAACCTCTGAAGTTCAGGTTGCACCATATTTCAATAACAATGGAAGGTTTATCGATATAACTACGACTCCCTCTCCAAGAGCTTATGGGTACGATGTTGGTATTACCAATGGCGGACTCTATTCCGCTTAATTGAACGTGACTAAAAATCTATTGAATCAAAAGCTGGTCGATAATCTGCTGTTCCAGAACAAGGTAATGAACAACTCACTTGAACTATCAGCTGAGGACATCGAACATAATCTAGTCAAGAATCTAACAGATGCCTATATCATGGCCTATCGGCTACAATTACAGAAAGATTTTACTATTGAAATCCTAAAAGATCTTGAAAACCGATTAAAGGTGGTCGAACTTTTGGTAAATAGGGCGATTTTGAAGGAAAGCGATTACCTCTTATTACAATTGGACATCGAATCAAAACAACTCGAACTTCAGCAAATCCATATTAATCTTAAAACGGCCATCAATCAATTATACAGTTTGAGCGGTATCCCCTTGACCGAAACGAATAGTCTTTCCGTTCCCAATATATTGATGGCAATTGACCCAAAATTGAATTATTATCAACGAAAATTCGAAAATGACAGCTTACAGGTCGAGGCCGATCAAAAAGTTTTTGAGAACCGTTATCTACCGCAGTTAAGCCTGTACGGAAATACCGGCGTGAATGCCGTGGAACTGACAAACATTAATCGAAGGATCGGATTGAGTGCCGGATTGCGATTTACCGTTCCTATTTACGATGGCAAACAACGTAAGTACAACGTCCAACAAAACGAATTAAAAAAGGAAAGCCTCAAATTTTATAAAGAGAATACCGAAATACAACTTGAAAACAACTTAATAACCATCCAACAACAAATGACTGCTTTGGAAGAAAATAAGATTTTAATCGAAGAACAGCTACAAAAGCAACAAAACGTCTTGGAGATTTACAAAAGTAAATTGGTTCAAGGGCAAGTATCTATCGTCGATTATTTGAACATCATTCAGACCTATAAACTGAACGTACAGACTAAATTACAAATGCAGACCAACCACTGGCTCTTACAGAATCAGTACAATTTTATAAACTGGTAATCTATGGAATATTATTACATTAAAAAATTTATGGTAATTATTGTAATCTTAATGGCGTTGGCCTGTAAAAATAATGCCGATAACAGCACGAAAAAAAAAGCTCCTATTAGTGTTGAGGTTGCAGAGGTGAAGCAACATGATATCAAAGAGTATTTGACGTTTAACGGCGTTACGCTATACCAACAGAAGGAAAACATCCGCTCCAATGTTACAGGTTATGTCTCCTGGATGAAATATAAAATAGGAGATCCCATTCGTATAGGACAGACTTTTGCTACCGTTCGCACCAAGGAACAAGATGCACTAAAAGAAGCTCTAAAAATTGACAGTACCTTGTCAAAATTCGTAATGCCCCAAAGTATTCAAAGTAATGCTTCCGGAGTGATAACAGTATTGAATGTAACGAACAACGACTATTTAGCTGAAGGCGATATTCTGGCCACTGTGATACAACCTAAATCATTGGTCGTACAGGTTAACGTGCCGTACGAATATGAGGATTATGTTTCCGTAGGCTCTAGTTGTGAAATCATACTACAGAACGAAGAATCGATTGTCGCTAAAATTACCGGAGCCTTACCAACGATTGATCCGGTAGCCCAATCGCAAAGTTTTTTGATTGCCCTACCCAACGAAGACCTACCGGAAAATTTAAACGTACAGGTGCGTATGGTGTATCGTGAGGATGCCGAGGCGATAACTGTGCCCAAAACCGCTGTGCAGACCAATGAATTGCTGACCGAATATTGGGTACTCAAGCTGACCAATGATTCGATGGCCATAAAACAAATGGTAACCTTAAAGTTAAAAAATGCTTCGCTAGTGCAGATTGATTCGAATGGATTGCATTTAGGGGATAAGGTCGTTACAACTGGAGGTTATCAAATGCAGGATTCGACCATCGTAAGCATACAGAAGCAATGAAGGATTTACACTCAAAATACAAATTTCCGCTCTTGGCCATTGGCATACTCATTTTAATTGGAGGGATTTTTACATACAAAAATTTGAAAACAGGACTTTTTCCTGACATAACATTTCCGAAAATAAAGGTCATTGCGGATGCCGGACAGCAACCGGTAGACAAGATGATGACCACGGTAACCATTCCGCTGGAAAATATTATTCGCCGTACCGAGGGGCTTCAATATATTCGAAGTACGACTTCAAGGGGAAGTTGTGAGATTTCCGTTTTTGTGGATTGGAGCACTGATATCAATACGGCCAAATCGCAGATTGAATCCTTTATCAACCAATCACAGGGAAGTATTTTACCCAATACGGTCTTTTCAGTAGAGAAAATGAATCCGTCCATACTTCCGGTGATGGGCTATTCTTTGGAAGGCGAAGGATTATCTCAAGTGGATTTAAAAAAAATCGCCAAATACACCATAAAACCTTACCTGGCAGCTACGCCAGGTGTTTCAGATATTGCCGTCATTGGAGGTAAGGACAAGGAATACCAAGTAGAACTGCGACCTGATATAATCAAATCATTGGGAATTTCTATTTCAACTATCCAAAATGCTGTGGTCAACTCCAATTTGTTGCAATCCGACGGGTACATAACCGATTACAACCGTATGTACCTCACGCTTACAGATAATGCTGTCGATGACTTAAACGATCTGCAGAATTTGGTCATTATCAATAGCCCTAGCCGATTGATTCGCTTAAAGGATGTTGCGGATGTAAAGGTCAACGAGGTTAAGGAATACGTAAAAATTCTGGCAAATGGCAAGAACGTACCAATAATCGCAGTTATTAAACAGCCTAATGCCAACCTTATCGATGTGAACAATACCATCGAGCAAAAAGTAATCGAACTAGGGGACATTTTACCGAAAGGCGTAGTCTTAAAACCCTATTACAAACAGGCCGATTTCGTTACGACCAGTATTGCAAGTATTAAAGATGTGCTGTGGATCGGACTGGCGTTGGCCTTATTGGTCGTGATTTTCTTTTTGCGTTCCTTTTCGGCGAGTATGGTGGTTTTGTTTACCATACCAGTTTCACTCTCCTTAACTCTGATAGTGTTGGATACAATCGGCTACACCTTTAACATCATGACCTTGGGGGCGGTGGCGGCCGCCATAGGTTTGATGATCGACGATGTGGTCATCATTATCGAACAGATTCATAAAATCAGGGAAGAGCATCCCGACGAAAATATGGGTTGGTGTGCTCATGAAGCCATTACACATTTATTTCCTGCTATGATTGGGTCTTCTTTGAGTACACTAGTCATTTTCATCCCTTTTATATTGATGACCGGTGTGGCAGGAGCCTACTTTCAGGTCATGGCCTTTAGTATGATGATTGCCTTGGCGGCTTCGTTTTTGGTTACATGGTTACTTGTTCCTGTATTGTCTATTCTATTTTCTAGAAAAAAATCGTTGCAACGAAAACACGAGCCAAAAACAAAGTGGATCCATAGCGTTTTGGGTAAACCAATTATCGGTATTACATTCATGTTCCTGTGTATAGGGATTATTGTTATTGTTCCATCAAAATTGCCCTCGGGATTTTTACCCGAGATGGATGAAGGTAGTATAGTATTGGATTACAATAGTCCCGCAGGGACAACTTTGGAAGAAACCGACCGGATGCTCCAAATCGTCAACGGTATTTTGGATACTCAACCTGAAGTAGAGGCCTATTCCGCGCGGTTGGGTACGCAGATGGGTTTTTTTATTACCGAACCGAACCGTGGCGATTATCTGATTAAACTGAAAGATAAACGCAGTGCGACCACCACAGAGGTTTCCGATGAAATCAGAGGTCGTATCGAAGAAAAACTACCACAGTTGACTATAGACTTCGGGCAAGTAATTGGCGATATGTTGGGGGATCTAATGTCATCGGTACAACCTATCGAGGTTAAGGTATTCGGTGACGACGTAAAACGGTTGCAAGCACTTTCCCAGGAAATAGCTGCTGAGATTGAAAAAGTAAAAGGAACGGCCGATGTCAATGACGGATTGATTGTCGCAGGACCGACCCTTTCCCTTATCCCAAATGTTCCTGTTTTGGCTCAGTTCGGCATGACCCCTGCCGATTTCCAATTGCAGTTACAGACCCAAATAGAGGGAACCGTGGTCAGTACTATGATCGATAGGGAACAAATTGTTGATATCCGCCTAATTTATCCTGATGCGTATAAGACTTCGGTCTCGGATATCAAGAATACCTCAATTCTACTTCCAAACGGTTCAAGTGTACCCATCAATAAAGTCGCTACCATAGAAATGGGTAAAGGCGTGGCGGAGATTAATAGGGAAAATCAAAAATCAATGGGCGTTGTTACAGCACGGTTGAACAATCGTGATTTGGGTTCTACTTTAAAGGATATTCAGTCGCAATTAACCAAAAATATCAGCCTACCTTCGGGATATAGCATCGAGTATGGTGGGGCTTATCAAGACCAGCAAAAGGCTTTTAAGGAACTGTTGATGATTTTGGTATCTGCTATTTTGTTGGTATTTATCGTTATACTTTTCCTTTTTAGAAAAGTCAAGATTGCATTTGCTATTATTGTAATTGCCGTATTAGGCGTGGCAGGTTCCTTACTGAGCCTTTACCTGACAGGAACACCCTTAAACGTAGGTAGTTATACGGGGATTATTATGATAGTCGGTATTATTGGCGAAAACTCCATTTTTACCTACCGACAGTATCAGGAAAGCGATGCTTCGTTAAGCCATGTAGAGAAAATCGAGTATTCAATTGCGGCACGTCTACGCCCCAAATTGATGACCGCCTTTGCCGCTTTTATGGCCTTGATTCCATTGGCTTTAGGCATTGGGGCAGGGGCACAGTTGCACCAGCCATTGGCCATTGCGGTTATTGGTGGATTGGTCTTTGCGTTGCCGCTACTCCTGGTAGTATTGCCTACTATATTTAAGTTGATAAAAGAATAGCTATGGGTATAAAGCCAAAAATAGTGATAATCGGAGCTGGGTTTGGTGGTATTGAATTGGCAAAAGCCTTCCGTAACAAACCAGTTGATGTATTATTGATCAACCGGAATAACTACCATAATTTTCAACCCCTCATGTATCAAGTGGCAACAGGAGGACTGGAGCCTGGGAGTATCGCCTATCCGATTAGACGGATATTTAGAAGATATAAAAACGTAACCTGTAGGATGGCGGATGTTTTCGAGGCGGATGTGCCACAAAATCAACTGTTGACCTCAATAGGAAATATAGCCTTTGACTTTCTGGTCATCGCCACTAGAAGTCAAAATAATTTCTTCAATTTTGAACCGATTAAGGAAAAGTTATTGACCTTGAAATCTATTCCCGATGCGTTGAATATTCGTAGTTTTCTTTTTCAGAACTTAGAAAAGGCATTGACTAATCGAGGTGAAGAATCTTTAGAGGAAATCTTTAATGTGGCCATAGTGGGCGGGGACCTGCTGGATTGGAATTGGCAGGAGCATTGGCCGAAATGAAAAAATATGTACTCCCTAAGGATTTTCCAGAGCTGGATTTCTCCAAAATGAATATCAATCTCTATGAGGCTGCCCCTAAATTATTGGTGGCTTTTTCAGAGCAAGCCTCGGTCAAAAGTTTAGGATATCTACAAAACATGGGCGTCAATGTTTTTCTAAATACCAAGGTAAGCGGTTATGATGGTGGCACAGCATTGGCCGACGGTACCTATTTCTTTACCGATACGGTCATCTGGACGGCGGGTGTTAAAGGCTCTCCTATAAATGGCCTGCCCAAGGGATCCTTAGTCGGTGGCAATGGTATTTCCGTAAACGAATACAATCAGGTATTAGGAACGCAAAACTGTTACGCCATTGGAGATGTAGCCGCCCATATTACAGAAGAAAACCCGAAGGGGCTGCCCATGTTGGCTCCCGTAGCCCAACAACAAGGTAAAAAACTGGCGAAGAATCTTTTGAATTTGATTCAAAACAGATCAATGGAAGATTTTGAGTATAAAAACAAAGGGGTCATGGCAACCATAGGAAGAAAAAAGGCCGTGGTCGATTTGCCACACTACAAATTTCAGGGTGGTTTCGCATGGTTGGTTTGGATGTTTATCCATATCTTTTCGTTAGTAGGTTTCCGCAATAAAGCGGTAGCTTTTTTAGATTGGTTGTCGAACTATTTTAGCTATGACAGGCCACTAGGATTGATTATCAGACCTTACTATAGAACCAAAACCGAAACAAAGTCTGAGCAATGAAGGAAATAATGGATTACTTAAAACAGGATATTAGTATTTTGGTGCATATCGGTGGGATTGTTTTACTGACTTTTATAGCCTATTTTATTATTAATCGTACGATAAATAAATTTATTGACCACTACGGAGACAGGGATAATTTTGACACAACGAATGCAAAATTTCTTCGCCGTATAATAAGCGCAGTAATATTCTTAATCGGTTTTGGATTTGTTATTTTCTTCATTCCAAGTTTAAGACACGTTGCTACTACCCTATTGGCTGGGGCAGGTGTCATCGTAGCGGTTATTGGATTTTCATCCCAACAAGTGTTGGCGAATATTATCAGTGGTATTATGATAGTTGTTACCAAACCGTACCGCATCAACGATCGGATTGCCCTTCGTAATGTGGAAGGTATAATAGAAGATATTACATTGCGGCATACGGTCATCAAAAACTATGAGAACAAGCGGATTATCATCCCTAATTCTATTATGAGCAGCGAGGTCATTACCAATGCGAATTTTACCGACGACATCTGTTGCGAATGGGTGGAGTTATCCGTGGCCTATACCGCCGACATTAAAAAAGCAAAGGACTTGATGAAGGACGAGATGACGAAACACCCCTTATTTATCGACCACCGTAACAAAAAACAAAAGGATAAAAATGAGGATATTGCACCGGTAAGAGTAATGTCGGTAGGTGATTTTTCGATTGTGCTTCGAGCATGGACATGGGCGGCCAATCCGGCAGATGCTTTTTTAATGGGTTGTGACCTACGAGAAAGCATTAAGGAGCGTTTTGATAAAGAGGGCATCGAAATTCCATATCCGTACAACAATGTAATCTTGAAAAATTGAAAGGCATAAAATTAAATATAAAACTAGCCAAATCTAATTAAATTTAGATGTATCCTCATTTTGTACTATTCTTACTGAATGCCTCTGAATAGTGGAATTTAATATTTATGTTCCAGGGTAACTCGGATTCGAACATATAAGTTTAAGAACTTTATTAACATGCTTTTTACTTCTTTTTACTTCTTTTTAATTTATCTAAAGAATTGCTCGAGGTTCTACCTCGGGGTCGAGTGGAAAGTTTGAAAACCTTAGGTTTTCATAAAACTAAAACCAGTTTTCTTCCGCTTGAGACCTCGATGGCTCTGCCTCGGGGTAGTTCATTAGGAACATATTTTCTAACTATCATTTGGATAGTAGATAATATCGCTTTAAAAAATATAATACCATACTTGAATCTAAGAAAGCTAAATTTAATAATAGTTCAATTTAAGCTATATAAACCTATGGGTTATAACGAGCTTTATATTCCAATGGAGTACTCTTAGTAATGGTCTTGAATTGTTTGTTAAAGTTAGACAAGGTCTGGAAACCACTTTTATAGCAGCATTGTGAGACGTTCATTTTCTCCTCAATCAGTAATTTACAGGCATGGCCTATACGAATTTCGCTCACAAAATTTGAAAAGGATTTATTGGCATGTACTTTAAAATAGCGGCTAAAAGAGGTAGGGGTCATATTGGTAATATTCGCCAGCTCTATCAGCGCCATTTTTTGTTTAAAATTTTTCATAACATAAGCATAGACGGTGTACATACGTTCCGTATCCGCTTCCCGCAAGGTATTGGTGTATCCGGGACTTGCCAATAGTTCGTATTCCTTGGTATGGCTAATAAAATTCAACACTTTTAGTAATTGTAAAATGCCTTCAAAACCTTCCATAGGAACCAGTTGTAACAATAGTTTCTGTAATGTATGGGCTGTTTCTCCTGTAAATTCCATTCCCCTTAGACTTTTATGGAACAGCTGCCGTAGTAGTATGGTTTCATCGGTCTGTAGTAGATGATTACCTAAAAAATCGTCATGAAAATAAATGACCACCCCTTCAGACCAGGCTATGTTCATTTCCTGTTGCTGTTCATGATCACTCCGCCATAGATGGGGTAGGTTGGCCCCCGTAAAGGTAATATCACCGGTCTTAAAAGGTTTTACACTATCGCCTATAAAACGGGTACCGCTTCCTTTTAATACCATAAATAATTGATATTCCGGATGAAAATGCCAGTGAGGGTCAAATACTGGTTCACGTAGATGTTTTGCCAAAAAGGCTCTGGATTCCGGTATGGGGGATTTTTGAAGTGCGTTTTTCAAGTGAATAGGAATTAAAAATTAAGTCTTAAAATCTACTAATTCCTGCTAAAATATCAAAAAATATCACATGATGACTGTTTTGTGATATAAAACAGTCATCATGTGATATTTTACAGTGAATTTGTAATATCCTTTTATAGTACTATTGAGATAAGAAAATACAACGCCTTATGAAACTCAAGTACCTATCCATCCCTTTTATATTCATGTTCCTTTTTTTTTCGGCCTGTTCGCATAAGAAAAAGAAACGCGTGGATGACCAACCCCGAAGAATTGAAATGCTGTTTTTGGGACACGCTATAGAACATCACAATTCAAGGGCCTATTTTCCCATTTTAGCATCGGCGTTGACCAAAGATGGTATCAATATTACGTATACCGAAAAACCATCTGACTTAAACTCAGATAATCTGAAGAAGTATGACGGACTCATCATTTATGCCAATCATGAGGAAATCAATAAGGATGAGGAAAAGGCATTACTTGATTTTGTAAAGAACGGAAAAGCATTTATTCCTATTCATTCCGCCAGCTTCTGTTTTAAGAATTCCCCTGCGTATATAGATTTGGTAGGTGCGCAGTTCATGAGCCATGAAACTGGAACCTTTACTGCAGAAATAGTAAATAGAGAGCATCCCATAACAAAAGATCTGAAACCTTTTGAAACCTGGGACGAAACCTATGTGCATGATAAAATAGCCGATGACATTAATGTTTTAATGGAGCGTGTACAAGGGGATCATAGGGAACCATGGACCTGGGTAAAGGAAGTGGGTGAAGGTAAGGTTTTTTACACCGCCTATGGCCATGATGAACGAACCTGGAACAATCCTGGTTTTCAGGAATTAGTGAAATCAGGAATTCTTTGGGCCGTAGATGACCAAGTGAAAAATAATTGGGAGGCCTTTATGAAAGATATGCCAACCTTGAAATATCAGGCCCGTGCCAATATACCCAATTATGAACAGCGAAATCCTGCATTAAAATATCAATTGCCCTTATCTCCCCAAGAATCCGAAAAACTGATTCAGATTCCTGCCGGGTTTGAGGTGCAATTATTTGCATCGGAGCCTGATATTATTAATCCAATCGCTATGAACTGGGATGAAAAGGGAAGGCTTTGGGTCATTGAAACCGTGGATTATCCAAATACGGTAAGAAACGACAATAGTATAGGCGATGATAAGGTAAAAATTCTGGAAGATACCAATGGGGACGGAAAAGCGGATAAGGTTACCGTCTTTGCGGACAAGTTGAACATTCCTACCAGTTTTGCTTTTTACAACGGCGGTATTGTGGTATCTCAGGCTCCACATTTTTTATTCTTAAAGGATACTAACGGTGATGATGTGGCTGATGTTAGGGAAACCCTAATCGATGGTTGGGGAACGCGTGATACCCATGCCGGTCCGTCCAACCTTCAATACGGTATAGACAATAACCTATATGGCGTGGTCGGTTACTCAGGATTCGAAGGAAGCATTTTTGGAGAGGATTTTAAATTCAACCAGAATGTGTACCGATTCTCCCCTAAGAAAAGAATGTTTGAAGTGTTGACCAATACCAGTAACAATACCTGGGGATTGGGATTAACGGAGGACAATTCCATTTTCGCATCGACTGCGAACAATACCCATAGTGTGTTTTTGGGCATACCTAATTCTAATTTTACGCATGTAAAAGGTATTGGGACGGACGGCAGTGCCAAAATAGATGGGCATTACGCTATGCAACCAATTACACCTAACGTCAGACAGGTGGATGTTTTTGGAGGGTTTACCGCTGCTGCCGGACATCATTTTTATACGGCCAGGGCATATCCGGAAAACTATTGGAATAAAATAGCCTTTGTGTGTGAGCCAACAGGCGGTTTGGTACATCAGGCAAAAATCGTTAAGAATGGCGCTGGATATTTGGAAGTGGATGCGGGAAATCTTTTTGCCTCCTCAGATGAGTGGACTTCACCCGTAGAGGCTAAAACCGGACCTGATGGCGTAGTTTGGGTGGCAGACTGGTACAACTTTATTGTACAACATAACCCGACACCCAACGAGGAAAGAGGTGGATATGATGCCGAAAATGGAGAGGGTAACGCTTATGTGAATCCGCTTAGGGATAAAAGCCATGGTAGAATTTATAGGGTAGTCCCCAAATATGATTATGAATACAAACCAATAATATTATCCAAGGAAAACCCAGATGATTTAGTGGCAGCTTTAAGTAGCGACAATCAATTTTGGAGACTGACCGCACAGCGACTTTTAGTAGAACGTGGTGATACTGATGTTTTGAACAATCTCTATAAACTGGTCAATAAAAAGAAGCTCGATGCCAACGGCTTGAACAATCCAGCTATGCATGCCCTTTGGACTATTGAAGGTTTGAATGCGCTGGAAAGCGATAGTAATGCTCTTGGTGTTATAAAAGGGGCTTTGTATAATAACGCTGCTGCCGTACGTAAAGCAGCAATCCAAATACTTCCGAGAACGGAAGATAGTGATGATGTCCTGTTCAAAGCAAATATCTTGAACGATAAGGACCCAAGCGTTCAATTGACGGCCCTACTATATTTTGCGGAAAGGCCAACCTCTCAAAAATTAGGCTTGCTTCTTTATGATGTTGGAAAGAACGAAGCTGTTTTAGAGGATGTTTGGTTGTTCAAAGCACTTTATGCAGCATCGGCGCAGCATGTAGATGGTTTCTTGAATGCTTTTAGGCAGGCTAATCCTACTTATAGAAAAGCATCTGGTATTGCCAATGATTTGAGTGCCGCCAATTATGATGACTCTGATTGGGAGACTATGGAAATCCCCCAGTATATGGAGGAAGCTGGTCTGGAAATTGACGGAGTAGTTTGGTTTAGAAAGGATTTGACCTTACCATCATCCGCCTTAGGGAAGAGCGGTTCAATATCATTGGGACCCATAGACGATTCTGATATAACCTATATAAATGGAACTGAGATTGGTAGTATGGCAGCAAGTCCTAATTCCAACAGAAACTATGATATTCCTGAAGGTGTGTTGAAGGCGGGTAAGAATACCGTTGCAGTAATGGTGGATGATAATGGTGGTGATGGTGGAATTTATGGTAGATCTTGGCAATTAAACTTGAGGATTGGTGAAAGTAGATACCCTTTAGCTGGAGCATGGAAACATAAGGTTGTTAAGAATTATTCGAGTCAAGAAAAGATGGCCTATACGGCAGCTGATTTGGCGGCACTTCTCATGAAAAATTATGGAGTACAGGAAGGTGCTATATCCGATGAAACTGCCAAGGATTTTTCCAATGCCAAAGTGGTCGTAATTAAAACGATTACCAATGAAATGAAGTATGACGTCACCCAATTTGAAGTAAAGGCTGGGGAAGAAGTAGAATTGATTTTACAGAACCCAGATTTTATGCAACACAACTTAGTGATTACAAAACCCGGTAAAAAAGAAATCGTAGGAGCAGCTGCAGATAAAATGGCGGCAGATCCTAAAGCTGCGGAACGTAATTATGTACCACAGGCCAATGACGTTTTACATGCCACACCTTTATTGAATCCAGATGATTCCTATTCGTTGAAATTTAGAGCACCATCCATCCCTGGTGAGTATCCCTATATCTGTACGTTCCCTGGTCATTGGCGAATAATGCAAGGGGTGATGATCGTAAAATAAACCCAAGAACATAGCAGAATACGAAATGAAAAATAAGATAAATTTTGGGGTAAGTACTTGGTTGTGGCAATCGCCATTTTCGACCGATAGTATATCCCTATTTCCAAAAATAAAGGAACTGGGTTTTGATTTGGTGGAGATTCCCGTGGAAGATCCAGAACTGATAGATGCATTGGAGATTAATAAAGCATTAAAGGATAATGGCTTGGAAGTCTCTGTTTGTGGTGCATTCGGTCCTACCAAAGACCTTACCCACGAAGATTCAAAGGTACACAAGCAATGTTTTGATTACCTGGAGCAATGCTTTGAACTATGTAATGCCTTGGATGTTAAATTTTTGGCAGGGCCTATGTATTCTGCAGTTGGGAAGGCGCGTATGATATCTCAAGAGCAACGTAAAAGGGAATGGGACTTGGCTGTAAGCAATTTGCAGAAGGTATGCGTCATGGCCGATGCAAACGGACTATCGATTGCCTTGGAACCTTTGAACCGGTTTGAATCGGATATGGTGAATACCGCCGAAGATGTCATGAAATTGGTGAAAGATATCAACCATAAATCCGCACGGGTTTTGTTGGACGGATTTCATATGACCATTGAGGAACGAAATATTAGGGAGGCCATTAATACCGTGGGTGATAAATTGATCCATGTACAGGTTTCCGAAAACCATAGGGGAATCCCGGGAACAGGACTTACTCTTTGGCAAGATTTTAAGATGGGCATGAAGGATATAGATTATAAGGGAGCCGTGGTCATAGAGAGCTTTACACCAGAAATCAAGGAACTGGCGGCGGCGGTCTGTATTTGGAAGACCATGGCCAAAAGCCAGGATGAATTTGCCCAAAAAGGATTGGAATTTTTGAGACGAACGTTTAACGATTAAGAGCATAACAATGAGCGAGAAGAAAATAAAAGTAGCCATTATAGGACTGGGTTTTGGAGCCGAGTTTATCCCCATTTATAAAAAACATCCGCATGCTGAGCTGGTGGCTGTTTGTCAGCGCAACGATGAAAAATTGAACGAAATCGCCGATGCCTTTGACATTCCCAAAAGATACACCTCCTATGAGGAATTATTGCAGGATGCGGAAATCGATGCGGTGCATATCAACACGCCTATCCCTAATCATGGCGAGCAATCTATTAGGGCACTCAAGGCGGGCAAACATGTGGCTTGTACCGTACCCATGGCTACAACGGTGGAGGAATGTAGACAAATTGTGGAGCTTACAGAGAAGACAGGCCTCACCTACATGATGATGGAAACCGTAGTGTATGCAAGGGAATTTCTGTATATGAAAGAACTTTTCGAGAATGGTAAACTAGGAAAAATCCAATTTTTAAAAGCAAGCCACCAGCAGGATATGGACGGCTGGCCGAACTATTGGCCAGGACTGCCGCCTATGCATTACGCGACACACTGTGTAGGTCCAGTATTGGGTTTGACGGAAGATGAGGCGGAATATGTTTCTTGTTTTGGCTCCGGAACCATTAGGGAAGAATTGATCAAGGAATACAATTCCCCATATGCCGTAGAAACAACACATATAAAATTCAGAAATTCCGATTTGAGCGCCCAGGTATACCGTTCCTTGTTTGATGTAGCCCGTCAATACCGTGAAAGTTTTGAAGTCTATGGTTCTAAAAAATCAGTAGAATGGCCTTTAATAGAAGGAAAACCGTTGGTGGTACATACCGCCAAAAAACCGGAACATGAAATACCTGAAGAAGTTGAAAGTCCGGATTTTGCAAAACTGTTACCCAAGGAGATTCAGTCATTTACCAAGGTGGGAGTTTATGATGAAGATGATAATACCCACCTATCCTTTACCCAAGGTGCTGGTCACGGCGGTTCGCATCCACATTTGGTACATGCTTTTATAGATGCCTTGGTTACGGGAGAACAACCCTATCCTAATGCTAGACAATCAGCCAACATTACCTGTGTAGGCATATTGTCACACGAATCGGCACAAAAAGGAGGGGAAATTATTAAACTACCAGAATTCACCTTTACTAACTGAGGTTAAACCTAAAATGGTAGCATTGAACAATGTTAGGAAAAAAATATTGATAAGTGCATTTTCTATAGGTATAGGAGGAATACCCTCATGTAGAATTAAAACAATTTGTTGATTAAATAATTATTGAAAAGTATTTGGATTTGACCTTAGAGTCCAAGTAACTATCTAAATATTTTAAAACATAACCTTAATTAACCACAAAAACCAAATTATTTAACCGATGAGAAAACAAGATTATTTGAGGTATACAATCAATCCTGTCCTAAACGTTTTCAAGAATGAATAACTTTACTGTTTTCATTGACCTAAAGCTACCGTTTTGGTTTTTTTCAGAATAGAACCCCCTGTACGATATTTTGTTTAGGCGGCGGATGGTCTTGAAAAGGGTGGTCGAGCCATTTTTGGAGGTCTACCTTAACAAAAAGGTTGAGTCTTATAAAAGCGACCAGATTTGATAAGTACCATTTGTATTTTGCCATAGCTTTCAGT
>NZ_VAUW01000058.1 GCF_005771495.1 Maribacter sp. ACAM166 | reverse complement strand
ATAACTTCAACCACCCACATAAATCTTTAGGTAATAAATCACCTAAAGAGTGTATGCCCAGGTTTGATGAAGAATTTAAATTCTTCATCAAACCTGACCTAAATAATAATTATTTATCGAATTTAGAGGTGTCCTAAGACGGGGAAGCCTACACATGCATCTTGTTCTTGGTTGCCGTTCGTTTCTTTAAGTAACTATCCAACAATCTAAATAGCTGTAAACATTCACTCTGAACATCGGTAAGAGCTGTGTAAAGAGGAACTTCATTTATTACAGCATATTCACATATGGCATTGGCATCGCTCTTGTCGGTCTTTACCTTGGCCAATTTCATCTGTATAAAACGCTTTACGGATAAGGGATTCACAACCGATACCGTAATCCCATTTTTGTAAAGAAATTGTGCAAGACGATAATGATAATAACCCGTAGCTTCCATAACAACCAATGAATTATCAGGTAACTCTTTAAAGAACTTCCGAAACCCGGATTCATCATTTTTATACTGGTCGTGTCCTACGGTACTACCATGTACATCAAAGACATCTTTACTGATGTCGACTCCGAAAGTTTCGTTATATTTATTCATAAATACTATTTTATGAAAGAACCAGCTACTTCTGCTCACAACAACTTGAAAACGAGATCTAAAGTCTCACAGAACTGAACGTGATGTAAGTAGTAAAAGAGAGAGGATTATCAATGTTGTCGAAGTCTAGATCTTCACCGTATATAGTAACCTTAATTCTCTCTTTTGTTCTTTCTGATTTATATCCTAAAAGTTAGGGAATCAAACTTAAGATGTATATAAAATCATAGCACCCCGCGGGATGCTACGCTTCAAGATATACCAACCGTTGTGCTTCATTACCAGAAACCGCTAACCAATGATAAAATTCTTTAGAAAAATTAGACAAAAAACTCTGACTGAAAATAAGTTCGGAAAATATCTGACTTATGCAATCGGAGAAATAATTCTTGTGGTTATCGGAATTTTTCTAGCCATTCAGCTCAACAATTTAAACGAAAACAGAAAAGAAGTGGATAAGGAAGTGTCTTTTCTTTTAAGACTAAAGGATGATTTCAACTCTGATATTACTGATTTAAGCCGAGAAGATTCTCTAGCGTCAATCTCGTTCTGAAAAGGGACTTGAAATATTCTATAAGGCAAAAACAGTTCAGGATATTATTACTGCTGATTCGTTATTTAGACTTACTTGGTCTAATATAAAAGTAAACAGAAAGACCTATGATGAAATGCTCAACACCAGTGGTATTTATATTATAAAAAACAAGAAATTACGGAATCATCTAACTGATTATTATTACTTAATTGAAACCTTTTAACAGTTTATAAGAGAGATGAATAGTGATTCGCAACGGCTGATTCAAAACCAAAATTTAAATTCCCATACTTTTTTGGTTAGAGAAAATGGCAAACAATGGTTCGATATTAAGAAAATTGACACTACTTGGATTGGTGATTTCAATGCGCCTACCACTTTAGCATTATATAGATTTTTTAATCACGCTCAAGGAGCTCTCAATGTCAGTCGGCAGGGAATGCTTAAAGCCATAATAGAAAATAGTAATCTATTGGTAGATGACATTGAGAAAGAATTAAAGAGTAAAAATTATAATTAATAAATAACGAAAGCACAACCGTTTATAATTTATTGCTAGTATTGCTTTTTTACGAAAATTCTCGCAGACTTTAAATCTCTGTTTTTTTACTAAATTTAGTGCTTAAAACACGCTACTAATCATACACAAAACCGTTGGCTGTAATGTATAACAACCATAGAAACAAACTTAATAATTAATAACAGGACGCTGAAAACTGAATAGAGTAAGCGAAAAAATGAACCACTATGGACTTAAAGGTCCATAGTTTCGGGCCCGTGAATTAAATTCACCCAATGGTTATTGCTCTAGTATGAAATTACTGCTTTGGCCATCGTCAGGTCTTCGATGGTGCTCCAAATACTCGTTCACCATTTCATCCGTTATATTTCCCGTGCTCCAGCATCCATATCCGATGCCCCACAAATGCCGTCCCCAATATTTCTGCTTCAATGCCGGAAACTCTTGCTGAAGTTTCCTTGAACTCCTCCCTTTTAGTTTCTTTACCATATAGCTCACACTTTGCGAAGGACGATATTCATTATGCATGTGGACATGATCCTTGGAAACCAACCCCTTCAATATCCAAATATCCTCGGCATCACAGATCTGCATCAAAAGGGAACGGCAACGGACCTGGATATCCCCTTTCAGAACATGATATCGATATTTAGTGCTCTAGACTATATGGACTGTCAACCTGGAAACGGTATGCCCATTTGATCTTTGTTCGGTCATAGAACAAAAGTAAAGGTTTTTAGAAACTAAAGCGAAATGCACTCAAGTGCATAGTTTTAACTATTTTTGAGACCAATAAATATAAAAAATCAAACCAAAAAAAAATGAAGAACCTTATTAAACATCTCAATCGAATCCAAGTACTGTCATCAATTATTTTCTTATTATTTATTTTAACGAGCTGTAATGATTCAGACAATTCTAAAGTAAAAGAAAACAAAGAAATCAAGACAGCTTTTAATTTGGAGAAAGAACAAAAAGAATTACAAAAAACAATTATTGGGTTTAAATCAGCTTTGGCTAAAAAAGATGCAAAAGCTGCTGCCAATTATTATACTGTAGACGCTGTTTTTATGCCAAATAATGCTCCGATTATTACTGGACGAGATAACATTGAAAAAGCTCTGGCTGGATTTATTGAAGGCGGTTTTACAGAACTAAACGTAGAATCAACCTGGATAGAAGGTTGTGGCGAATATTTATTAGATACTGAAAAGTGGACATTAAGTAATGGAGAAATTACACTAATAGGAAAATCTTTAGTAATTTGGAAAAAGGAGGATGGAATTTGGAAAATGCATAAGGATATGATAAATACGGATACTCCATAACCAAAACAAGTTGAAAAGAATAAGTACTACAGCCAACAAAGAACTAAGGTAAAAAACAACCCTTTTCTTCATTAATTTTGAGACACTATTATCTTAGCTCAGAGATTCAATTTATTGATTCTTTGAGTTTTTTAATGTTTATTTTTCTAATTATCCAGGCAACACAGAAACGTAAGTTTCGTCATAAGGCCTGCCAGATTTTGCGATAGCAAAACATTGCTTGATTAGCTTATTTGCAACCGCAATCAATGCTAACTTTTTACTTTTACCCTTATTGACTATTCTCTCGTAAATTTCCCGACACGCCTTGTTGTACTTGCAGGCATTAAAAGAACATAAAAATAATAGGTTACGCAGCTTTCTGTTACCAATCTTGCTAATTCTACTACGGCCTCGAACACTACTGCCGGATTCCCGTATCGTTGGAGTAATGCCAACGTAACTATATAGTTGAGATGCTGTTTCGAACTTCTTAAAACCATCCGTGCAAACAATCAAAAAAAAGAGCCGTTCTGATTCCGATACCAGGGATACTAGTTAGCAAGGTCAGCTGATGTTGCTAATCTTGTTTTACCAAAGAAAGAAGCTTCTCTTCAGTACCTTTTATCTCTTTGTCCAAATGCTTTCGATTATATCTTAAAGTTACTTATTTTAATAAAAAGCCAACTTAAGTTATACATAAACGTTAGCATTAATTTAAAACACAAACTTACTAATACATATTTGTATGATTTAATTCTTGCATTCATACATATAAGTATTCTTTTATTTATGTTTTTTATATTTATTTGTATACTTTTGGTTTTTATTGCATACTTATATGTATAAAAAATTAACAAATGAGAAACAAAAAAAAACTACTCATAGAACAATTGGACCAAAAATTGGTAAATTTTAAAGATGCAGGAATGGTCCTGGTCCCACAAAAAGGATGGGTAAATACTATTAGAACTACTCTTAATATGACAAGGGACCAATTAGGGACCAAACTTAACTTAACTAAAGGAGCTATACAAAAAATCGAAGAACGCGAAGCTACAGGTCAGATAACCATCAATAAATTAAAAGATGTTGGCAATGCTTTGAATATGAAATTCATCTATGGTTTTATTCCGAAAGATGGGACCATTGAAAGCTTAGTAAACTTAAAGGCTGAAAAGCTGGCCCGAAAAATAGTTTTAAGAACTAACCAAAATATGAAATTAGAGGACCAAGGAATTGGAGATGAAAAAATAGATAAAACCATAAAGGAACTAGCTAGTGAAATAAAACGAGAGATGAAAAAATCATTATGGGATTAGAATTCGATTATAAAGATGGACAAACACCTTTAGACGAAGAAGAAAAGGAAGGTCTTAAAATAAAGTCTATTACTACTCAAAGAGAACTAGATGAATTTGAGCAATTGAACATTGAAAAAGCAGTCGAATGGACTATTCATAGAAAATTCAAACTTGAAAAAATTTTAACTGAAAAGTTTGTAAAAGACTTGCATCAAAAAATGTATGGTGATGTATGGAAATGGGCAGGCGATTTTAGAAAGACTGAAAAGAACATTGGAATTCCGTGGACACAAATTGGAATTGAATTAAAAAATTTACTGGACGACACTAAGTATTGGATAGAAAACAAAATTTTTCCGCCTGAAGAAATAGCTGTAAGATTTAAACATCGCATAGTATCCATTCATTGCTTTCCAAATGGAAATGGAAGACACTCTAGAATGATGGCTGACATAATTATGGAATCAATATTTGGGAATGAAATATTTTCTTGGCATCAATCAAATATGGTTAAAGCTAACGAAACAAGAAATACATATATAAAAGCTTTAAGAGAAGCTGATAAAGGAAATTTTAAACAGTTAATTGAATTTGCAAAAAACTAATGCCGTATATAGTTTATTGCTTGCTTCTCGCCTACTTATGAAAATCCTCGCGGATTTTCTATCCAGTAATTATTTATTAAATTAGGTACTTAAAACACGCAACAAACCATATACAACAACGTTAGCGATAATTAAATAAAGGTTAGGGCATAAGAATGAGAATACTTACGATAACATGGTATATATTGAAACTAATTATATACTGCTTTCTTGGATTTTTCTATTTCCTAGTCGCTGGGTTTATAAGATTTTTCGACCTCTGGAAAGCAATAAGTATATTTCAACGCTATCTCTATCTATACTTCAAACTATTTGGACTTAATATTTATTTTGAATTTATGGAAGAGAAAACTAAAACTGCGAGTAATACAGTATTTGTACTTCTCAATCAGAGCAGTTTTTTAGATTCAATGATTGCTCCCCTTCTTCCTGTGCATAAAACAAGAGGTATTATTAATGTTGAATTTGCAATATACCCTGTATTGGGTTGGTTTTTGGCTATTTGCAATTTTGTGATTATCCGACAATGGTCAACTCAGGCCAAAAGAATTTTGAATCGAACCGATAAATTTTTAAAGTCTGGGGGTAATATGATTATATCCATAGAGGGTAAACGCTCTAAAGATGGTAAATTGAATGAGTATAAAAAAGGACCTGTGGTTATGGCTATTAATAGTCAATCAGATATTGTTCCGTTCATCATCGAAGGAGCCTATGAATCATTGCCGTATAAATCGCTATATACTCAACCTGGAAATATTAAAATCAAGCTATTGAATCCAATTTCAACTATCGGAATGACCTATAATAATCGAAATGAATTAAATAATTTACTAAAATCAATAGCTCATGAAAATGGTCTAAAATAATCGCTAACAAAGATGTACATAAAAAAAATAGGCGAAATAGTAGTAAATCCAAGGCTTTTGGCTCGTATCAAACTTTGTGCTTAACCGAAAGTTTAGTGCTTCGTAATCGCCTACTTTTCATATACTAACCGTTGCCAAATATTTTGACCCGTCCTGAAATATGTATACAAAAAATCAAATGTATATGTATAAAAATAGATTGTTAACTAGGTGAATGCATAGGCCTTAAAAGGCCGCATTTCGTCCATGCAAATCAAAAATTATTGTAAATTGCAATTAATTTATTAATCATAATAGTGAACACGAAACTGAACACGTTTTGGAACACGATTTTTATAATATAGCATCCCGCAAAGGCCATTTTTAGGCATTTTGTGATTTGAGAGGTGAATTCATAACCCGGAGGTCGCGGGATCGTGCCCCGCTCTCGCTACATAGGTTTAAGCCAACAAAATCAACGGTTTGTGTACGCACAAACCGTTTTTTTATGTCCTTTATTTCCATACTTTTACCTACCGTATACGATACAGTATACGGTTTGAACATGAAATTGAACTAAACTATATTCAGAGCCCAAATTCTACACTGGTGGAGTCAAATTAAATGGTTGGTCAAAGCTTTCCAGCAAGCAACAAAAGGATGCTCTTGCCAAAGATTGGTATGTTTATTTTTCATACCGAAATCCCAAAACGAAAAAACTCGTAAGACAAACGCCCATTAAAGGTGGCGTAAACCGTTTTAAGACCAAACGTGAACGTCTAATGTTCATGAAGATTATTAAAAGGTCTCAATATGCTAGTTATAAATTTACCAATATTCTAAAAAGCTATAATGGATTGGTAAAACAAAGTATGAGCAGAAAAGGTAACTGTTGGGAAAATGCTGTAGCTGAATCATTCTTTAAGAGTTTGAAAGTAGAATGGGTATATAAACATAATTACAGCCTTAGATCCGAAGCAGAGCTATCTATTTTTCAATGGATAGAAACATGGTATAATAGACGAAGAATGCACTCTACATTGGGGTATAAAACCATAGAAGAATTTGAAAACGAAATGTACAATCAACAAATAGCAGCATGACTCCTATCTAATTGTCCACTTTTTTGTTGCAAGTCCACCTCGAAGAGCGCCTTGAGTAAAAGGCAGTGTTACATCTCTTGCATCCAAAAATAATGGTTTTTGGGGGTGAATCAATTTTAACACTAACACCTGTTCTCCTAGAAAATGAATAAGGAATTAATTCATTACAATTTTGAAGGCCGTGAATGAACAACACCTGATTTCTCTTAGGATTAAAGGTGACAGCACCAACTCCGGGTCCAAATTCTGTTTGACTTATAGTATTATATAATTGAACGGTTGTCTTTGTATTTATATTTACCATTTCAATTCTTCCTGTTATGCCAATTTGAGTGTCGTCATTTCTTATATCATAAACAATCCAATATTGTCAGGTGAAAAAGAATTACTAGTATGTAAAAAATGTCCATACTTTTCAGTGGTTAGCTGAACCTCTTTCAAATTGGAAAATAATTCAATTCCTTTCATCTTATGGTTAGTTTTACAATTAACAAATAGTAAGCATACACAAGAAAACAATAGAGAATACTTAACACTCATATTCACTGTTGTTATTTCTCCAAATCTTGTTTCTTTGAAGAAAATAAGGAAATCAAAAATCCAATTAGAAATATCACAATTGTACCAAATACGATAGTCAAATAGGTATGAAAAGAATTACCTATTGAGTTATCCCCGAATAAAATACCCGAAAGACTCAGCCATAGAATTAATAAAATACCAGCTATTGTCCCTACAATTGCACCAATAACATTTTTATTTTTTGATATTATTCCCAGAAGAAATAAGCCTAACATTCCTCCACTAAAAATAGAAGCTAAGCTCCACCAAGCATCCAACGCACTTTTTACATTTATCATAGCAATAGCAATAGCAATTCCAAGAATACTTATTACTGCAGATGAAATGTAAAGTACCTTCATTCCTTCTTTATCCGATGCGTTTTTCTTAAAATACTTATTGTAATAATCCGTCAAAAATACAGTTGCTGAACTATTAAAACTCGTAGATATTGTACTCATACCCGCAGCAAAAATAGAAGCTACCAATAAACCGCTTAACCCTGGTGGCAAAGCATTAACAATAAAATAAGGAAAAACTCTATCACTTTTGGTTACATCTTGTAATTCTAATGGCAAGCTATCAGCAGCATTATAATAAGCAAATAGTGCAGTGCCAATAAAAAGAAAAAGTGCTGACACAGGAACATATATAAGACCTCCAATTAAGGCAGAACGCTGAGCTGCCTTTTCAGATTTAGAAGCCATGTAACGTTGTACATAATTTTGATCGATTCCATAATTCTGAAGATTTATAAATATACCATATACTAACACAACCCAAAAGGTAGAGTCAGTCAAGTCTAGGTCAAAACTTCCAAGTCCAAACTTTTCATTGGAAAATGCAATGTCTATAACTTGTCCTGGACCTTCAGGCATATTAAAGAGAATGTAACCTACACATACAACTGCACCAGCAATTAAAATAATACCTTGAATTGCATCGGTCCACAATACCGCAGTTATTCCACCTAACATGGAATATATCGCAACTACAACACCCGTTAAAATGATAATAGTAATAATGTCCCATCCTACAATTGCATTTAAGGTAAGTGCTAAAAGATACAGGATGGTACCAATTCTCATTAACTGAGTTAAAAGATAACACAATGATACATATATACGTGCCCAAGGGCCAAAGCGTAATTCCATATAAGTATAAGCAGAAGGGCTATTAATTTTCCTGTATAATGGAACAAAATACTTCACTGCAATAAAAGAAGCAATAGGTAATGAGAGACTAAAGGCGAAGGCATTCCAATTAGAAAGAAATGCACTTCCAGGTAATGCCAAATAGCTAATACTACTAACAAAGGTTGCAAATATTGACATTGTAACCACCCAACCTGGAATGTCATTGTTACCTACCGTATAAGAAGTTGAGGTTCTATTCTTTTTAAAGAAAGAACCTCCGAATGCGGCTATACCTATTATATACGCCAAAAAAACAACAATATCTATGGTATTCATTATGGTTTGGTTTTATCTAGAAAATCTCTAATTAAGAGATAGGTGCTTTAAATGAGATTGAATACCCTCTAGATTACTAGATATTTGAGCCATTTCTTTATCTAAAAATGGTCTTAGAGGTGATGCCAAATAATTGTTACAAATTCCTAAAAGTGATGCAGCTCCTTTTATACCCTTCAAGTAACTGGAATTATATGAACCAACTGTATATAATAAAGTTGCAATTTCTAAAATCTGTTTTTGTAATACTTTTATTGTTTCGAAATCGTGCGCTATTGCCGCTTCATACATTTTTACATAAAGTTTGGGAAATAAATTAGCTCCCCCGGTTACGCCACCATTACCCCCCATCAATACTGTTTCGGCCATAATTTCTTCTGGGCCTACAAAAAGTGCAAAATCATCTCTATCAATAGAATATTTTAAAGCTTGAAAGTAAACGGTATTCGCTGAACTATCTTTTAACCCTATAATGTTTGGATGTTTAGACAATCTGACCGCGGTCTCAACGGACATTGAGATTTTTGTCATTGAGGGCATATTATATAAAAATAACGGAAGCTTTAAACGATCTGCTAAATCCCAATAATATTCGAATAATTCCTCTTGACCCAGGTTAAAATAATAAGGTGGTGTGGCAACTACAGCTGCGGCTCCTGTTTCATAGGCCAGCGTAGCCAAATTAAGGCTTTCTTCTATAGAAGTATCTGAAATACCTACTAGTAATGGTATTCTTTTTTTTATATGTAATGCTGTTTGTTCAATTAAGTCTCTCCTTGCTTGATAACTTAAACTAATAGATTCTCCTGTAGTACCAAGAATAAATATGCCATGGACGCCTCCATCAATCAAATGATTAACTATTTTTTTAACACCATCAAAATCTAATTGAGAATTAGATAACAAGGGTGTTATCATTGGCGGAATAACTCCTTTAAATTGTTGTCTCATTGCTTATTTTTTAGTTATAACTTACTTGGATCTACTACAATATGTTTAACAGATTGTCTTAAATATGTATATGTAATATGAACTAGACCATCTGAGCTTTGAATAATTGCCGGATATGAATAACCCGCTTGGGCAGGTTTTGTTTCAAAGGTCAATACAGGTGTCCAATTAAGACCATCATCCGATACAGCCAAATTCAACATATTTCTATTGTTAGGCTCTTCACCTTTTTTAGTAGTATGATTATATATCAATAACTGTCGACCATCTTCTAAGGTTACTGCATCTGTACCAGAATTTGGATTAGGGAGACTTGTAGCAGTCATCTTGCTCCAGGTTTTACCATTATCTTCTGACCAACTCTGAGCAATCACATCTTGCATGGTTCTACATAGAACCTGTAATCTACCATCAGGATACGTTAGTATACTAGGCTGGATGGCATCAAATTCTTTTCCATCATTTATTGGACCTACAACTTCCCATGTTTTTCCATTATCCTTAGAAATTTCAAAATACACCATCCAATCCACATCATCTTTTCCAATTTCATATTCTATACTTGTTGGACTAATAATTGTACCATCAGCTAGTTGAATTGGTTTATTCTTGATTGGCCCCAGTAAATGACCGATTTTTTCATCAGAACCCATTTTAGTAGGCTTTGACCAAGTTTTCCCACCATCATTTGAGGTTATTAACATTCCCCACCATGTTCTTGGATCTGGCCCAACTTTATAAAATAGTAATAGCGGACCTTCTTTAGGCTGAAACAGTACAGGATTCCAAGTTGGATAGCGGAGTGAATCATTTTCAACCCCATTTACAACCTCAATAGGCCTAGTCCATTCTCCATCTACCAACCTAGAAACTCTAATTCCTACATCTGGGTTTCTTTCCTCTGTTCCTGCAAAAAATGCGCTTACGAGACCATATTTTGTCTCTACAATCGTAGAGGCATGACATTCGGGAGTAGGTTTGTCATCCAAAGGATAAATAAGTTTTCCGGAAATATATGCTCCTTCTCCTGGCTGGGATAATGGAGGTATGTTAAAATTTCCAGTAATATCATTAGTTTCTTCGACTATTGACTTTGCAGTTTTTTGCTCAGTTTTTTCCTTACACGAGAAAATTAACATAGAGCTTATTGCAAGGGTATAAATAATTCGATTCATAATATTTTCTTGTTTACACTATAATTTATAAGCTAATTATCAATTAGATTTTGGTGGATCAAAAATTGTTGCAGCGATAAATCTAAAAGGCTTTTCAACAAGATCCAAAGCATGGTTCCAATAGTAAACCATAACAATCTTTCCATCAGCTCTCTGTGTAATTTTTGGATATCCAACATCACGATTGGCACCATCGCCACTGCGTAAAGTTATTTCATCGTTCCAACTATTGCCGTTATCATCACTAATCCTCACATGTACACGAGATCCATTTTCACTTCTATAGATATATCCTAACGCCAATCTTCCATCTTTCAACTTGACTAAAGCTGGTGGAGATCCCGCACTTCCCGTATAAGGAGCAGGATCTGCTAATCTTGTCCAACTCTTACCGTTATCAGTAGATCTGTAGCTAGATATTAAATCTAATTTGTCTTCTGTACGTGTTCTTATGGTAGTTAATAACTCTGTATCAGATAGTCTTAATGACGACGGCATAATATCAAAACCTCCATGCTCTGGTGTAATCCAAGATTCCAAGGACCATGTTAATCCTCCGTCTATAGTCCTTACCAAGGCTACTCTTCCTTCTTTTCTATTAGACTTCGCGGTGGTAACAAAAACAGTCATTGATTGTTTTCCATCTACAATGTAATCTGTTCTGTTTGCAATGCCAGTAATTCCCAAATCAGGAAATATAAATGCCCCTTCCCATGAATTACCTTTATTGTTAGAAAAATAAAAATGAGTAGGGCCATCATCGTTATTATGTCTTAAAAAAGTTAATAAAAATCCGGGATCAGTAAAATCTTTTATTGGGTTTAACATCTCTGCAGGTTCAATTGCTTCATCGGTAATTCCATAATTATCATAACCCAATCCTTTTTGACCTATTTCAAAAGCATCTGTAATTTTCCAGGAAATTCCTCCATCAAGACTACGGGCATATTTGTTCCTTGAAGTAGATATATCGTAGGTATGCAATCCTCGTCTCGCTTCATTATAGTCCGCTTGAACAAAACCTATTAGAATTTCATCTCCCCAAGTCCAAATACCATGATTTGCAGGCCAAGCGGCATACTTACCATCTTCAGCGTAAACAATGTGATGTTCTATATTCATACCATCAGTTTGAGCATTAGAAAATTTCGATTGAAACATCATAATACCAATCAAATAAAAAATGATTTTATTTCTATAATTATTAATCATACTATTCACATTTAATTTTTAAATACTGTGTTTATAACTTTGTAAATAAATAGCTATAACCTTTACTAATTCGCCTAGTATTAGTGTTTATCTATATTAAGATTTGAACAAATATTTTTCAATTCTAGAATAATTAGTAACCTGGATTTTGTTCCAATTCAGCTCCAAAATTTGCATCAATTGCAGATTGTGGTATAGGCCATAATCCGTGATAATCCTGAATCGTACTTCTCCATTCTTCGACAAGTCCAAATTCTTTTACTCGTTCTACCAAGACTCCCATTCTAATCAACGTTTTTCTTCTTCTTTCTTCGTACATTAATTCTCTAGCTCGTTCATCTAAAATATAATCTATTGAAACCTCATTCGCATTAATCAAAGTTGCATTCGCTCTTTGTCTTAACATATTAATATCGTCGGCTGCCTTTTGATTTTCACTATTTAAAAAATATGCTTCTGATCTCAACAAATGGGTTTCGGCTAATCGATAAACATAAACATCCTCTTCTGTCCGTCCATTATTATTCCTTCCTTCCCATGGTGTTCCCTCAATTTTTCTAGGGTATGGATATAAAATACGAAGTGAATCTTCAGCAACAGTTATAGGCAATACGGGCTGACCGAAATAAGCTGATTCTGGATTATTGTAAAAAAATTCACGTCTAAAATTATATTCAGAATTTCTAATATCGTTCGGCTCTCCTTTCCAAATATCATACAATGCATAATTGGTGCCTCTTACTCGACCTACACCTCTATTTGTTTCATCGGTGGGAATAATAGAAACACCATCAGGGTCTTTAAATTTATTTAAGAATGGACCCATGTTACGTACAGTTCTGTTTCCATCCGAAGAACCACCACCACCTTCAGTAAATGATTCAAATTGCCAAACGTAAATTGATTCCCTGTTGCCTGAACTTCTATTAATATTACTGGTTGTAAATAAATCTGAATAAACGTCACCAGGGTTTCCAGCACTTACCCCAAAACGCTCTGTCATTAATTCATAAAGACCTGATTCAATAACATCTGTAGCACTGTCAATTGCATTTTGATATTGGTTAAGACCTAAATAAACTTCTGTCAATAGATGATCTGCCGCAGCCTTTACAATTCTACCCTCTTCACCAGAACCTACCATTTCTGGGAGCCATTGAGAAGCAAAGACCAAATCATTTTTCGCAAATTCGTATACCGCTTCTCTGCTAGATCGAACATAATCAAACTTAGGAGAACTTTCTATATTCTCAACGATGGGTACCCCTCCGTAAAGATTTGCAAGAAAATTATAAGTATAAGCTCTGTAAAATTTAGCTTCTGCAATTACTGCATTTTTTTCAGCTTCATTTTGCCAAATATCATCTAGCTCTGGTTTACTGGCATAGGTAATAATAGTATTGGCTTGTGCTATCATTTTGGTATAGGCCCAATTCCAATTTTCTTCAACTTCTGGTGTCACCGGAGTCAAATATGAAACCCAATTACGATAAGTGAAATACTCCGCTCCTGCATCTTCACCTACATCAGTACCTGGAAAATTAGTGATAAAATAAAGATTATCTCCCTGAGATTGCTCTTCCCTAGCATTGAATGTCAAACCAATTAGATAAGATTCAAAACCATCTTTGGAACTTAATACTGCCTCATCGTTCAACGAAGACAATGGTCTTTCATTTAAAAGATCTTCCTCGTCACAAGAAATGAAAATTGTTAGTGTAAGAACCAGTATGATTCTTAAATTTGAAATTTTTATATAAGTTGTCATAATTTCTTTTTTTAAGTCTATACTATTTAAAATCCCATATTAACTCCAAGGGAAACTGTTCTTGGCATTGGAAAAATATTACTATCTCCTTGATTGCTATAAGAATTGACAGCATTTTCAGGATCTGAGCCCAACCAATCTGTAATTGTATATAAATTCTTAACGCTAATAGAAAATCTTAAACTTGACATGTGCAACTTATCAATCATTTCCTGATTAAATTCATAACCTAAAGCTACATCTCTAATTCTGAAAAAATCACGACTTTGATACCAGTTCGTATTTAAGGGATTACTATATGTTAACCCAGCTCTGGTGTTCGACTGGTTCTCAGGGGTCCACCATCCTGCATCTAATTGACTTAAACTTCTGTCAGGTACTAATGGATTTATTAAATTGAATGGTGCTTCCCAACCTAGAAGAGAATTTACAAAAATTGAAAGAGATAAATTGCCGTAATTAAAAGTATTACGAAGTCCTATGTTGTATTCTGGATTATTCCCAGAACCTACTACGGTCCTATCTGCTGCGGTTATTTGTCCATCTCCATCTAAATCCTTAACCCTTACAAAACCAGGCTCTGAACCTTCTGGGATATCTGTATCTCCAACTTGATAAATACCATCAAAAGCATAATCGTAGAATGAATTTATAGGCTTATCAATAAACCAGCTGTTAGCAATACTGTCATCTTCCTTTCCATCATTATCTAAATCCGTATCAAACAAGCTTACAATTTTATTTTTATTGTATGAAAAGTTCAAATTACTTGTCCATTCAAATTTATCAGTCTTAACATTTACCGTATTTAATAAAATTTCGATTCCCTTATTATTAGTCTCTCCGATATTTGTTAATATACTTGAATAACCACCTGTTACGGGAATACTTCTTCTCACCAGTAAATCTTCTGTTTTACTATTATAATATTCAACAGTGCCACCTATACGCCCATTTAGCATATTAAAATCTAAAGCAGCATTTGCTGTATATGTCGTTTCCCATTTTAAGTTATTGTTACCTAATGAAGACGTTACCACGCCTTGGCTGCTATTACCACCATCGCCGAATACATATCTTTCAGTATCAGAAAGGCTTAATGACTGGTATGGTAATATCGCTTGGTTACCAACGGCTCCATATGACAATCTCAGTTTTAATAGATTTATAGTAGAGTTGTCTTGAAAAAAGGGCTCATCAGAAATAATCCAAGCAAATGCCCCAGAAGGGAAAGTGGCATATTTATTATTAGATGAGAATACTGAACTACCATCTCTTCTAGCAGTTAATGTAAATAAATATCGATTCTTGAATTGATAATTTAAACGGCCCATATACGAAACACCTTCTGTATTCTGGGCAAATGAAGAATTCTTAATTATCGTACCTAAACCTAAATTATTAACTCCCAACCCATCAATACTAAGTTGGTCTGCTCCTGCTGTCGTTGATTCATATTCGGTATGATTTCTACTATATAACAGGGTAACATCAAAGGAATGATCTTCACCAACATCTTTTTTATAGGTAACAAAATTCTCAAATAACCAATCGTAGTCGTTTCTATTTAGTTTTACGGCGCTTGTATTATTAAAATCAACATTTGGGTCCTTTCTGATATAATTGTATTCATGGTTCCATCGTATGTTCGGAGAAAAATTAAGTCTATATGATATATCTCCCCCTAAGAAATTTGTATTCAATTCAGTATAAAAATTACTAAATAAATTATTTGAAATATCCTCATTATCGGTTAAGCTAGGCTCCCATAAAGGATTAGTGGCCGCTTGTTCAGATGGTACTGGAAATTGTGTAGGTGAACCATCTTCATTAAAAAATATACCTAAAGGACTACTTCTATATGCATTTCTAATAGATGCTTCTTCACCAGAAAGATCTCTTCTTGTAAATAAAGTGTTAACGCCTGCCTTTATCCAATTAGTTAGTTTAATATCAACATTAGCTCTAAATGTAGAACGCTTTTCACGATCATTAAAAATTAAACCCTTATTATCACTAAATGATGAAGAGAGATAATAATTAACATTCTCTGATCTACCAGATATATTTAAATCGACAGAATTAATAGAGCCTTGTTGACTTATCAGATCCCATAAATTAGTAGTTCTTCCATTTAAATAATTTTCAGATTCAGTAGATGTTAAATAGTCTGCTATATTACTTGGATTAGCCTCTTGACCCGTTGCTCTTCTATAATCAAGCCTTCTTTCTACATATCGTTCAGGACTTAATAGTTTAATTTCATTCCCTGATTCAGAAAGTCCACTAAACAAGTTAACATTTACTTTTGGTTTTGATGTAGTTCCTTTTTTAGAAGTAACTAATATGACCCCATTTGCAGCACGAGAACCATAAATTGCAGCAGAACTAGCATCTTTAAGAATATCTATTGTCGCTATATCTTGAGGGTTTATGTCATTTAAACTCCCATTAAAAATAATTCCATCTAAAACAACTAATGGATTATTATCACCACTTAATGAATTTTGCCCCCTAATTAAGATATTACCAGACTGACCAGGTCTACCATCACCTACAAACTGAACCCCTGCAACAGTGCTTAACGATTGAGAAACATTTGTATTAGGCAGGTTTTTATTGGCCTTATCTAAATCTACAGAGGCAATTGCACCTGTAATATTTCTTTTACTTTGCGTTCCATACCCAACAACTACAACTTCATCTAATTTACTAACATCTTCAACTAAAGTGACGTTAACGGTAAGTTCATCTCCAACAACAATTTCTTGTGATTTAAAACCAATATAACTGAATAATAAGGTTACGTTATTTGATGGCGCCTCAATAGTGTAGTTTCCATCAAAATCTGTCATTGCACCAATATTTTCATTTTTCACAGTCACATTAACACCGGGTAGCCCTATTGGACTATCGCTACTGTCTACCTTACCTGAGATTGTAACTTGTGCAGAAACACAAACACTTGTCATAAAACAAATTATTACTAGACAATGCCGCATACTAAAAAGTTTTTTTTTAGATCGAGATTTTTGATAATTTTCATACATGTCGATTAATTTAATTGGTTAATACTATAAGTTTAAAATATAAGCTTAAAGGTTTAAGCTTATAAAAAAATAAAAAAGCAGAATACATTCTTAGCTGAGTTCAACCCATAAGTGCAACACACTTATTTTTTAGGACTTCAATTGGGTTATTATAATTAAACTTTCTAATAGGTCTGTAATTTAATAATCTTTCTACTTCCTTTATTCTTTTTTCAGTAAT
>NZ_VAUW01000057.1 GCF_005771495.1 Maribacter sp. ACAM166 | reverse complement strand
ACTGAAAGCTATGGCAAAATACAAATGGTACTTATCAAATCTGGTCGCTTTTATAAGACTCAACCTTTTTGTTAAGGTAGACCTCCAAAAATGGCTCGACCACCCTTTTCAAGACCATCCGCCGCCTAAACAAAATATCGTACAGGGGGTTCTATTCTGAAAAAAACCAAAACGGTAGCTTTAGGTCAATGAAAACAGTAAAGTTATTCATTCTTGAAAACGTTTAGGACAGGATTGATTCGAAATTAATTTTCACATCACCTACACTACCTTTTTTAGTCGTAATCAAAACAACGCCGTTAGAGGCTCTACTTCCGTAAATGGCAGCTGAAGAGGCGTCTTTTAATACACTTACTGATTCAATATCATTTGGATTTAGAAATGACATAGATCCAACAATGTTACCGTCAATCACATATAAAGGTTGGTCATTGCCAAATGAACCGGTGCCTCGAATAACGACGTTAACACCGGCGCCTGGTGCACCA
Source organism: Maribacter sp. ACAM166 (assembly GCF_005771495.1). Classification (GTDB taxonomy): domain Bacteria; phylum Bacteroidota; class Bacteroidia; order Flavobacteriales; family Flavobacteriaceae; genus Maribacter. Next base: position 18,564 of record NZ_VAUW01000057.1, on the reverse strand, counting down.
CCATTTGATTCTACTCGAACCCCAGGCACTCTGCCCTGAAGTACAGATGCACTGTTCGCATATGTCACCTTAGTGATTTCATCTTTTTTTACCAGACCCACCGAACCTGTTAGCAAAGCCTCCTTTTGGGTGCCATAACCTATGACCACTACTTCATCCAATCCAGAAGCACTTTCTTCCAAGACAATAGTAACATTCGTCTTTGTTCCTATAGTGATTTCTTGCGATGCATACCCAATATAAGAGACCAACAAGACTGCTCCGCTGGAAACTTCTAAATTAAAATTACCATCAAAATCAGTTTGTGTCCCGTTTACAGTTCCCTTCTCGACAACACTAGCACCCGGAAGTGGTTGGTTATTCTGGTCTAAAACCTGACCTGAAATCGAGGTTTGAAAAAGAAACAAATTAGACCTTTCAATTTTTGAGACATGTTCGTTCACTAGCCCTAAATGAATTTTAGATTCTTCTTTGTCTTTGGAGTTGACCTTATATGTATTTGTGATAATTACCGCAAAAACAAGTGGTAGAAGAAGAATATTTTTTTTTGCGTCAACGCTAAAAAAAACTTTTCTCAACAAAGAGAGTTTTTTGTTTTTCTCCATAATTTTAAAATTTTTAGATTGGTTTATATAAGTTATTAAATTTGGTTAAAGCAGTATGACTGTTGTCAACATCTCATTTTAAAGTTAAAAAAATAGATTATAATGATATATTATTTGTAAATCTACTAAAGGAGGGGTGCAAATGTTAAATAGTTTTTTAGCGAGATATGATACTTTTTTTGCCCAAACACCTAAATAAATCAAAATATGTAGATTTTCACCCCAATTTATTATCAATATTATTTTCCGCTCAGGAAATACTTTTGCTTAATGTTAACGGTTTTATACTTTTTTAAAAAGATTACAGTATACCTGCTAATTGTAAGATTAAAGAATTCCAAAAAATATAGTAGATTTTTTTCAGACTATTTTAATCGTCTATAATAATGTCATTATATGCTCTTTTGTTATGAATTAAAAATGGAGAAAGCGAATTCCTGAAATATAATTTCGAAAGTCAATTGTTACATATATATTTATTGAATGTTAAAATCAATAGAGTCTATTTCCATTAATACTAAAAAAGGAAATACGTTAATTCTCGTAAATCTTATTGAAAAAAAAAGATGATTCGCAAACCGAACGCTAATAATATGAATAGTGTGCCTTTGAAAAGAAAACTTAATATATTGGTGTTTTTATCCATAGGGGTTGTGTTGCTTTTTTTTTCTTGTCAGAATCAAAATGCGAATACTTTATACGATGTGGCACAGTATAATAACTATTGTGGACGCTGCCACTTACCGCCAAATCCCATTTGTATTCCAAAAGACATTTGGAAAAATAGCGTTCTACCAGAAATGGCAGCAAGAATGGGATATATTTATGATGGCTACGACCCTTACAAAAATAAATCACCTGAAGAGCAATTTCTTATTAAGCTTAGTGAAAAATACCCTAAAGCACCAGTTATAGATAGTATTACATGGTGCGGTATTCATGATTATATTATATCAATGGCCCCTAATACTATTTCAATCGACAACGACAGGAACAACAAAAACGAAGACCTAAAACAATTTTCAATTAGAACCATTGATCTCCCAAAAACTGCTGTACCTATCATAACTGGATTGCAATTTGATACGAACATGAATTTATTCAATATTGGAGATGCGAAAGGCAATTTATACCAATGGCCACCTAAAAATACAAAATCTACATCCGAAAAATTTAGCTCTGCAATAACCTCAGTCCATCAAAAACAGAATGATATATACATAACTGAGATTGGAATATTAAATCCTAGCGAAATCCCGAAAGGATTCATAACCAAAATTTCTTCAGGTGTTATTGATACTATAGCCAAAGAATTGCATAGACCTGTATTTACGGAAATTTTAGATTTAAACAATGATGGAGTGGATGAACTGCTCATCTGCGAGTTTGGAAACCTGACAGGACAATTGACGATTTTAGTAGAAAAAGGTTCGGGTTTCGTCAAAAGACCAATACATAATCAACCTGGTGCAATAAAATTTGAAATCGCCGATATGAACCAAGACGGAAAAAAAGACGTCGTAGCCTTGTTTTCACAAGGTAATGAAGGTGTTTTTATTTTCTATCAAAAAAACGACTTACAGTTTAGTAGTGAACATATTATTGTATTACCACCAGAATATGGTTCAAGTTGGTTCGAATTGATAGATTATGACATAGACGGGCACCTAGATATTATTTTAGCTAATGGCGATAATGCAGATTATTCACTTTTCCCAAAGCCCTATCATGGAATTCGCTTATTTTTGAATAATAAATCAAACATCTTCGAACAAAAATGGTTTTACCCAATATATGGGGCTACACGGGTGCTGGCAGACGATTATGATTTAGATGGTGACATTGATTTTGCAGTATCAGCGCTTTTCAATGACACTGGGAGTTCTTCTGATCAAGGATTTATATATCTTGAGAATCAGAATTCGAAGCGATTAGAATTTAAATCGTATACTTCTAAAGGTGATTTCAATAATGGTTGGCTAACCATGGCAAAGGGAGATTATGATGTTGATGGAGATATTGATATTATGATAGGTGGCTTTAATGTAAATGGCTTACGGAAGACAAGTTCCATTTTTAAATCTAATGAAGATAATCTCATAAAACTTATACTTTTAGAAAATAAAGAAAATACAATCAAGATTGTAAATACTGTGACTAATAGCACGACCGATTAGGACTTTGGTTTAACAAAAAACTCAAAAGTTGAATGGGAACTTTTTTACCATCTTCAATTTTATTGGGTAGTCAATATGAGTTCTCACCTTTATTCTATAGATGACAAAAATGGTTATGAATTTCTGTTTGTCTTGTTATTAGCGTTTCTATCTCTTTTATTTTTTCGGTATATCACATTATTGGCCAAATTGATTTCCATTTCTTTAAGTTTACTGCACCAAAAAAGAAATTTATACAGGTAATAATACTTGGTTAAAGGCTTGGTTTTATTGATGGATTCTCTCTTTACTATTCAATACTATTTATTTCTAATTTACTTATTTCATTCACTATGATGTTCAATTAAGATATACCTTCTTTATGGCCTCTCTTATTATTTTTTATTTTTATTACTATTTTAAGCCACTGACTTTAATAGTTTACATAGTCACTAAACTGCCCAAACCAAATAGAGTAGCATATCGAATCAATAAGGATTTCCTTTGATATGTTTTCGTTTTGTGTCATCAGAGCCTATATTTAACTTTCAAAATTCACCGACTTTACATCTAATCATATATCATCCCCCATCCCTATTTTTGCGTGATGAGTCAATATAGAAAACTCACAGGCTAGTCTACAGGTATTATAACTGTAATATATGCTAAAAATTTGATTATAAATATGTTAAGTATAACCGAAAGATGAGATAAAGATTAAAGACAATAGGTGAAACGGGTCGGGGTTAGAACACTAGGTATTTATCAGAAGAAAGTAATAGCCAAGCCTAGAAGAATTAAGCCCTACCAGAAATTAAATGTTGAATTTTCAGGATTGACTTCGACTCCTTTCGTTATAAGGAATAATCAAAGCCATCTCCTGTTAATATATCCTTTTAGATGGTTTAATAACCATAATTATTTAATAAAATCAGCCATGTTTAGAACGGGTAGAGAGTAGGTTCATTGAGAATTTAGCTTTAGGAATGCCGAGGCCAGCCTTACTTTGCATGCCTTCTGTGTGTCTGATTTCTCAATTAGCCAACTGAACACGGCTTCTATCGGTTGTTTGATTTTAGATATTGAATGCCCTAACGAATTTCTTGTATACCTAACAAATTCCCTTGACGGCCTTTACCACAATCAGTATCTCAGAATTGAACGTGCGGTTCATATTCTGAAGGAAAGCGATGCTATTATATGTTTTACCCCTAAAGATTGTGCTGTTACCAATTTTGAATCAAGCTTTACCATAAAGGGCTATTTCTTTCATACAGGCCGGTGTAAATATAACCTGTTTCGGATGTGGCAGCCTATATGTATTGCAAAATCTCAAAACATTTAGTTTAATACCATAGTAGCATATATATTTAATAGGACAGTAAACTTTATACGTAATCGGTGGAGTTACTATTGCTTTAATTTTTTCCGAGCAAGTAAAAATGAGTATGAAATTTAGTAGGCGACAATTTTTGGCTAGTAAATTATTTCAAGGGTATTTCCTCAAAAGAACCCATTAAAAAGTAAATTCTATTGAGGTAGGGATTTAAGGGCTAATAGATATCTACCTTTGAAAACTAATCCCTTAAATACTCCATAACGAACAATTCTATTTTATTCATTTTAAAATACCCTGATGCTACATCACTAATAGATATATCACTATCATATTTTGCCCTGTAAGCTTGGTTGTTTATTGATACTAAAGCACTCACAGCAATACTATAGGCTTGATTAGACTTTTTTAGATACATAACAATATATTTTCACTAATTATTTTTTCTTATTTTTGATTTTCTCATTCAAAATAATCTTGTTGAGGTAGACTATTAAGATAAATTGGTTCTATAATGTTAGGGTGTTTTTTAATTGATTGAGCCTTTTTTCTTATTTCTAACTCTTTCCTCGTAGAAGTAAAACCCTATTTTTATTTTGAGATTTAGAACCAGGAAAATAATTTAATATTAATTAAGAATTTATTTAATGAGTACATTTAAAAAGTAAATATGGAACTTCATATGTTGAACCGGTCAAGTAATTTGAACGAGTCGCTTACGGTTTCACACAATCAACATTCAAATTTTTTAAGGGTTTGGCACTTTCATCCAGAATTTGAACTTGTCATAATACTGAAGAGTTCTGGAACTCGGTTTATTGGAGATAGTATTCAAAAATTTGAGGAAGGTGAAGTCGTGCTCATCGGGGATAACTTACCACACATGTGGTTAAATGATAAGCAATATTTTAAAGAGAACTCAGTCCTAAAGGCCGAAGCCATATCCATACATTTTAATAGAGATTTTTTAGGAACTGATTTTTTTGAAATACCTGAAATGCAATCCATTTCCAATCTTTTGGATAGAGCCAAACTTGGAATCAGGTTTTATGATCCTAAGACTGGTCTTTTGGATAAAATAAAAAGCTTGGTAGACCTTAGCCCTACCGCAAGAATATATAAAACCATCGAAATTTTAGATGCTTTGACAAAACACCAACGGTACAAATTATTATCGAGTAATAGTTTTCTTCGTTCGTTTAACAAAACAGAGAACAAGCGTCTTGCTAAAATATATGAGTACGTATTCGAAAATTTTAATACTGATATCAGTTCAAGTGATGTGGCAGAGATAGCAGGCATGAACAAATCGGCATTCAGCAGATTCTTTAAGGAAACCAATAGAAAGACATTCACTACGTACCTGAATGAAATACGGATAGGCTACGCTTCTAAACTTCTTTTGGAAAACAAGGAAAGTATAACTGAAATAGGTTATTTATCAGGTTTTAATAACATTTCAAATTTTAATAGGCAATTTAAAAAAATTCACGATAGGTCTCCTTCTTCATATTCGAAATTTCATAAGCAAAAACGATAAGAATTAAAAAGGGGTAATTGCAAAAATAGTATAAGTACTGGTATCTAATTGGTTAGTTTTTTAAAATCAGGATACATAGATTTGTCTTAAAATCAGTATTGATGTCAAAACCCATAATCATAACAAAAGTAATCACTAAAGATGTTAGATTTCCTACCAGTAAATCTTTAGATGGTTCTGACGCTATGAATCCAGACCCAGATTATTCTGCAACTTATGTTATTTTAAAGACCAACCATCCAAAACTTGAAGGACATGGACTCACATTTACAATAGGTAGAGGTAACGAGATTTGTGTAACAGCAGTAAAAGCATTATCGCATTTAATCGTTGGAAAATCTTTAGAAGAATTTACCAACGATATGGGTGAATTCTGGAAAATGATAACCGGTGATAGCCAGTTAAGATGGCTTGGTCCAGAAAAAGGAGTCATACATCTTGCAACCGGGGCAGTGGTCAACGCTGTATGGGATCTATATGCAAAGGCTGAGGGGAAACCCTTATGGAAATTATTGGCAGACATGTCACCAGAACAGTTTGTTTCATGTATAGACTTTACCTATATCACTGATGTATTAACGCCAAAGGAGGCATTAACTATATTAAAGAAAAAAGAGGCCGGAAAAAAAGAGCGTATTGAAACTTTAATGGAAAAAGGATATCCCGCTTATACCACATCTGCCGGTTGGTTGGGCTATTCAGATGAAAAGATGCGGCACTTGTGCCAAGAAGCCAAAGCAAGTGGTTTTAAGTATATGAAAATAAAGGTTGGTTCAGATTTGGAAGATGACATGAGAAGGGCTGCAATCATACGTGAAGAAATCGGCGACGACCTCACGTTAATGATGGATGCCAATCAAAAATGGGACGTAGATGAGGCAATAACCAATATGGAATCGCTTAAAAAGTTTAATCCATGGTGGATAGAAGAACCAACTAGTCCTGATGATATTCTTGGTCACGCCAAAATTGCAAAAGCAATAAGTCCAATTTTGGTAGCAACAGGAGAACATTGCCAGAACAGAGTCATGTTTAAGCAATTCATGCAAGCTGGAGGGTTAGGCATATGTCAAATTGATAGTTGCCGCGTAGGCGGTGTCAACGAAGTATTGGCTATATTATTAATGGCTGCTAAGTTTGATATTCCAGTATGTCCACATGCCGGCGGAGTTGGGCTTTGTGAATATGTACAACACCTATCTATGATAGATTACATTGCCATAAGCGGAACTATGGAAGATAGAATCATTGAGTTTGTAGACCATCTTCATGAGCATTTTTATGAACCCGTGGTTATAAAAAATGGCGCTTACATGCCTCCTATGAATCCAGGTTATAGTATTACTATGAAAGAGGAGTCACTTAAGCACTTCAGTTTCCCTGAGGGAAAAGAATGGAGTAATAACTACACTAGATAGTTATAACATGAAATTAAAACTAAAATATGTTGCCCCTATAACTCTTCATATTTAAAGTAACTTATGATCAGCAGCAACAAGACCACAAACCAGCCCCAGAAAATCTAGAGGCTAGGCAGTGGCTCAAAGAGACAAAATTTGATTTGTTTGTTCACTGGGGTTTATATAGTTGTTTAGGAGATGGTGAATGGATGAAAATAATCAAAGCTTCGAGAATAAAATATAGCACCATTAAAATATCAACAGAACACATTTGGACTACTAATTTCGATTAAAAAAAATCAAATAGATTCTCTAGATTTAATTATAGAAATAACCCTAAAACAAGCTTGAAATAATATGGCAACATTTAATTATAATAATAAAACAGTTTTGATTACCGGTGGCGGAAGTGGAATCGGTGAAGCCCTCTCTAAACAGTTCGCCATGAATGGTGCCAATGTTCATATTTTAGACTTTAATTTAGAAATGTCCCAAAAGGTGGTTGAAGAGATTCTTAGTGAAGGACATAAAGCAGAGGCACATTCATGTGATGTCTCAAACCAAAAACAAGTTCTGGAAGTAATCAATAGCATTGCCGCAAATAATTCTTTGGATGTGCTCATTAATAATGCAGGTATTGCTCATATTGGCAATATTGAGCATACTACCGAACAGGATATGGATAGGCTTTATAATGTAAATATAAAAGGTGTTTACAACTGTATATCCGCTATAATACCTTACATGAAACAAAAAGGCGGTTCTATTATAAATATGGCTTCCATAGCATCAACGGTGGGGATTGCAGATCGTTTTGCCTACGCTATGACCAAAGGTGCGGTGCTAACTATGACCTATTCCATAGCCAAAGATTATATAAGCCATAATATTAGATGCAATAGTATTTCACCGGCAAGGGTTCACACCCCGTTCGTTGACAATTTTATAAACAAAAATTATCCCGGTCAAGAAAGTGAAATGTTTGACAAATTGTCCAAATCCCAACCAATAGGAAGAATGGGGCAACCAAAAGAAATAGCAGCTTTAGCACTGTTTCTATGTTCTGATGATGCCACATTTATTACCGGTACAGATTTCCCTATCGATGGTGGGTTTATTAAATTAAACAACTAATATAAAGCAATACGAAATGAAACTTATTAGAATAGGAACTATAGAAAATGAGAAACCAGGTGTAGAACTACCCAATGGTGACTGGGTGGACGTATCTGGTTTTGGAATGGATTATAATGAAGAATTTTTTGGTAGTGATGCACTTGAAAAACTTGAGAAATGGGTAGATAATAAAGTTGAAAAATTACCCAGGTTTGATAAGAATTCAAGAATTGCCGCCCCTATGAAAAGGCCTTCAAAAATAGTCTGTGTTGGGTTGAATTATGCCAAGCATGCAAAGGAAAGTGGAATGACATTACCAAATGAACCTGTACTGTTTTTTAAAGCAACGTCTGCCATAGTTGGGCCAAATGACGATTTAATCATTCCTAAAGGAAGCACTAAAACGGACTGGGAAGTAGAGTTGGGAGTTGTTATCGGGAAAAAAGCAAGCTATATTTCCAAGGAAAATGCTATGGACCATGTAGCTGGTTACGTTTTACATAATGACTATAGTGAACGTGAATTTCAGCTTGAACGAGATGGCCAATGGGTAAAAGGAAAGAGCTGTGATACCTTTGCACCTATAGGTCCTTACATCGTTACAAAAGATGAGATAAAAGACCCGCACAATCTCGATTTGTGGTTAACCGTAAACGGGGAAATAATGCAGAAAAGCAATACATCTGATTTGGTCTTTGACGTTCCTCACTTGGTTAGCTATATTAGTCAATATATGACCTTATTACCTGGAGATATTATTTCAACAGGTACGCCATTTGGTGTTGGACTAGGGCTTAACCCTCCTAAATACTTAAAACCTTCTGATATAGTAGAACTTGGCATAGAAGGCTTAGGGACATCTAAACAAGCTGTAAAAGCACTATAATGATTATAGATAGTCATCAACATTTCTGGAAGTATAATGCAATAAAGGATGCATGGATTACCGATGACATGAAAAAAATCCAAAAGGATTTTCTACCAGAGCATCTGTCATCTATTTACCAAAATTTGAATATAACCGGTTGTGTAGCCGTGCAAGCGGAACAGTCAGAAGCGGAAACTGAGTTTTTATTGAAGTTAGCTGAGGCAAATGGTTTTATCAAAGGGATTGTTGGATGGGTAGATTTATGCCACCCTAACATAACTGAAAGATTGGAACATTTTGCGAAAAATCCCCTATTTAAAGGAGTCCGACATATTTTACAAGCTGAAAAGGATGACTTTGTTCTAGACCCACAATTTCAATTTGGTATTTCACAACTAAGAACTTGTGGTTTAACTTATGACATTTTGATCCATCCACAACAATTGGAAAACACCATTAAAATGGTGGCTAAATTTCCTGAGAATAAATTTGTGATTGATCATTTGGCCAAGCCTTATATAAAGGCAGGTAAAATAGACCAATGGAAAAAGGATATACAGCAAATTGCCCAATTTCCTAACGTATGTTGTAAACTCTCCGGATTTGTTACTGAAGCTGATTTAGCGAACTGGAAATATGAAGATTTTGTTGCGTATTTCGATGTGATTTTTGAAGCTTTTGGTGCTTATAGAGTACTATTTGGCTCAGATTGGCCAGTATGTTTATTAGCAGCTGAATACGAAACCGTTTTCGATATTGTCAAACGATATGTAAACAACTTTAATTTAGATGAAAAGCAAGCTATATTAGGGGGTAACGCTTCAAGGTTTTACAACTTAAACTAAAAGAAAAGCTCGTACTTATGTTTTACTTCTTGATTCAAAATATGAGGTAGAATCCATAAAAACCAAAACAAATGGATTTATATTTAAAGGACAAGGTTATCATAGTTACCGGAGGATCTGCGGGTATAGGTAGAGGTATAAGCCTGGCATTAGCCAAAGAAGGTGCTATTCCATTTATCATTGGCAGAACAAAAGAAAAAGTTGATGCTTGTGTAAAGGAAATCGAAGCCTTAGGAGGTATAGCAGGTAAAGCCTATGCTGAACTGACAGACCCTGTACAATGTAAAAAAGCGGTAGGCGAAGCCTTGGCAAAATTCAACCAAATTGATGGACTGGTCAACAACGCAGGAGTTAATGATTCTGTTGGATTAGAAAATGGAACCCGTGAAGATTTCATAGAATCAATCCATAAAAATTTGACCCATTATTATCAAATGGCTCAACTGGTTTTACCTGAATTAAAGAAATACAAAGGCGCTATAGTAAATATCGGTTCCAAGACCTCTTTTACCGGACAAGGCGGCACATCTGGTTACGCTGCTGCAAATGGAGGAAGAAATGCATTAACCCGTGAATGGGCTGTGGAATTAATGCCTTATTCCATTCGTGTAAATGCCGTGATTGTAGCTGAGTGCTACACACCTCAATATAATAAATGGATACATACTTTTAATAACCCAAAAGAAAAGCTTGCTGAAATTACCAAGAATATTCCGTTAGAACATAGAATGACTACGGAACAAGAAATTGCGGACATGGTATTGTTTCTGTTATCGTCACGCTCAAGTCATACAACTGGTCAGTTATTATTTGTGGACGGCGGGTATTCACACCTTGACCGTTCCTTATAAATCTATAAACCAATTATGAAACAGAAAGAAAAAGTACCCGTAGTTTCAAAAAAAGTAATCATTCCCTTTATATTGATTACTTCTCTCTTTGGTCTTTGGGGTTTCGCAAATGCAGTTACTGATCCCATGGTACAGGCTTTTAAAAAAGTCTTGGAACTTTCCAATTCACAAGCTGCGTGGGTCCAAATGGCCTTTTATGGTGGGTATTTCTGCATGGCGTTACCTGCAGCTTTGTTCGTTAGAAAATATAGCTATAAAGTTGGAATACTTATTGGTCTAGCCTTATATGCCGGTGGGGCACTTCTTTTTTACCCTGCTGCTATAACGGAACAGTTTTGGTTCTTTTGTTTAGGATTATATATCTTAACCTTTGGACTAGCATTTTTGGAAACCACGGCAAACCCTTATATCTTGGCGATGGGTGACTCAAGAACCGCAACACAACGTTTAAACTTGGCACAAGCCTTTAACCCTGTGGGATTAATTTTAGGCTTAGTAGTGGCCCAACAATTTGTACTTCAAAAACTACAATCAGACGACATAGCTAATTACAGTGCTCTGGAAGAAGCTAAAAAGATATTAATACGAACTTCTGACCTTATGGTAATCAGAGATCCTTATGTAATTCTTGGGCTTATCATTTTAGCTGTTTTCGTACTCATTTTAATAAGTAAAATGCCCCAAAAAAAAGGTGATGATAGTACTGCCAGTTTGGGAGAAACTTTCTCTAAACTAAAAACCAATTCTAATTATACCTTTGGTGTGTTTTCCCAAGTTTTCTATGTAGGGGCACAAATTATGTGCTGGACCTATATTTATCAATATGCAGAGGCAATAGGTATATCAAGCGACACAGCAGCTAATCATCAATTTATAGCCTTTATTTTATTTTTTGTAGGTCGTGCACTGGGTACCTACCTTTTACAATTTTTTCCATCGGGCAAACTATTAATGTTGTATGCCCTTTTTGCTATCGCTGCAACCATGGGTACTATATTCATTGAAGGGCCAATAGGTTTATATTGCTTGGTCTCTATCACTTTATTTATGTCCATCATGTTTCCTACCATTTACGGTATTGCTTTATATGGCATGAGCGAGGAAGAGTCTAAGATTGGGGCAGCCGGTTTGGTAATGGCCATTGTTGGCGGCGCGCTAATGCCAAAATTACAAGGTATGTTGATAGACTTGGGCGGTTTTGGAGTGAATGATATAAAAGTATTAGGTGTTAGTGAGGTAAATTTCTCCTTCTTACTGCCTATGCTCTGCTTTGTGTTTATCGCCTATTATGGGTTAAAAGTGAACAAACAAGCACTCGCCATACACTAATGAAAACAGATAAACCATGTTTTGACCTAGACCTAAAAGGTTGAACCAACACTCATCCAACAATATATTGAACACCATAAAAAAGGTTTTGCCATAAATTATAGAAAGCATAAAGAAATCTGGAAATAACCCAGGTAGCCAATAGAATGTTCATTAAAAAAGAGCAACGTGATTAACATATTATCAAAGTAAAAGAATAGGAGACCTTAATGCAGAAGTATCAACAGACTTTGCTATTAGGAAATCGGAATAAAAAATGGGTGTTGATGGAATGGATTTTTAAATTCTAGCAAAGAAGTTCAATATGGCGAAGATCAAGAAAGAAATCAAAATAAACACGGCATATCCATCAGTTTATGACCTAAGGGAAAAGGCAAAAAAGAAAATACCACCTTTTGCTTTTGAGTATTTGGACGGCGGTTGTAACGAGGACGTAAACCTAAATAAGAATACAAAGGAACTACGTGATGTTGAACTGATGCCCTATTACCTGAGCGAGCATACAGGTTCAGATATGCGGACCGAGCTTTTTGGGCATACCTACGATGCACCCTTTGGCATCGCTCCTGTAGGACTGCAGGGACTAGTGTGGCCCAATTCCCCGGAGATATTGGCAAAGGCGGCCTTTGAGCATAATGTGCCCTTTATACTGAGTACGGTAACAACGAGCAGTATAGAACGTATAGCCGAGCTTTCGGAAGGGCAGTCATGGTTTCAACTGTATCATCCTACTGAAAACCGTTTGCGAGACCATATCATCAATAGGGCTGCCGCGGTCGAATGTCCTGTCCTGGTCATTCTATGTGATGTACCTACGTTTGGTTTTCGACCAAGGGATATCCGGAACGGACTGGCGATGCCACCCAAAATGTCCGTAAATAACATTGTCCAAGTTTTGGGAAAGCCCGAATGGGCAATCAAAACGCTAATTAATGGACAGCCCGGTTTTGAAAACTTGAAACCTTACATGCCAAAAAACCTGGACCTAAAACAATTGGGCAAATTTATGGACCAAACTTTCTCTGGCCGTTTGAACGAAGAAAAAATAAAGCCTATCCGTGATATGTGGAAGGGCAAACTCGTACTCAAGGGAGTGGCAAACGAAGCGGATGCCGAAAAGGCAGTGCGATTGGGCATAGACGGTATCATCGTATCCAACCATGGGGGGCGCCAATTGGATGCTGGTGAATCCTCTATAAAACCCCTTACAAGAATTGCCGAGAAATACGGGGATAAATTGACTGTGATGATGGATAGCGGTCTGCGTTCGGGACCGGATATTGCCAGAGCTCTTGCTTCCGGTGCCAAGTTTACCTTTATGGGTCGTTCATTTATGTATGGGGTCGGTGCACTTGGAAATAATGGCGGCGATCATACAATCTCTCTTATAAAAACAGAATTGCAACAGCTCATGGAGCAAATTTGTTGTGCGGAGGTAAAAGATTTTCCACGTCATCTCATCAAACAGTAATACACTTATTAACCCTATATTAATAATTCTTGATTTCTTATGGCATATTCTACCACTAGTTGGCTAAAATAATTTGACTTGATTTTTTAATTCATCCTTAACTTATAACATGATGACAACAAAATTCATTTTAAAAAAATATACCGTACACTTTTAATTTTTATGTTTTCCTTTATTTCTTTAAGATGTAAAGAAAATCATAAACAAAAAAATAATCAGGTTAATAAAGAACAGCAAGAAGCTACAGGAACTGAAAACCTAGCCTACAAATGGGGAGAAATGGCTTTGAAAGCAACGGCCAATGATACAGAAAGGTTTAAACCTAGACCTACTATTACCTCCAGATATTTAGGCTTGATATTTGTCTCTGTGTTTGATGCCTGGTCAAGGTATGACGAAAGGGCTAACCTTGTTTACCACAAAGGGGTTGATAGAAGACAAAAAAGAGTATTCCCTAAGTAATAAAGAAATTGCAATTAGTTATGCGGTATGTGAAACTATAAAGGAATATTATTATTCAGATGTAGAAATGTTCGCTAATTTCATGAAGGATTTAGGACTAGACCTTTTAAATAATTCGTTGCATCCAAATACCCCTGAAGGTATTGGGAATTTAGCTGCAAAATCAGTTATCGAAGCTTGCAAGAGTGATGGGTCTAATCAATACGGAGAGGAAGAAGGTTCAAATGGAGAATCCTACTTTAACTATGTAGGATACCAACCGATTAATTCTCCCGATAAAAATATAGACCCGAACCTCTGGCAACCTAAATATTTTTCAGACGGAAAAGGCGGCACTTATGCTCCTGGCTGTTTAACACCTTTTTGGGATAAGGTAGAACCATTAGCATTGAAATAGGGTGATCAATTTCGACCAGGTCCACCACCTCTAATTGGTTCTGAACAATTGAAAAAAGAGGTGAAGGAAGTGATTGACTTATAGGCAAATTTAACTGATTATCAAATTGCGTTGGTAGAATTTATGCGTGACGGGACCCCAATCAGTTCAAAAGGCCGGGCATTGGTTGAAATTTGCATAAGATGTTTCTAAAAGAGACAGTCACACCCTTGATGAAAATGTAATGATGTATTTCTACAACCAGGTTGTGGACATCGATGCCTTTATAGCTTCTTGGGATTCCAAAATGTTCTATGATTACGCTAGACCATATGCTTTGGTACATCAATATTTTACTAACCGGAAAATAAAAGTCTGGGGGGCGAAGGAAAAGGAATGATTGAAATAGAGGGTAAAAGAATGGCGACCTTACTCTCCTGCAATTTTTATTTGCCCTCCTTTTCCAAGTTATGTCTCTGGCCACTGTACTATAAGTGAATCATGCGCAGAGGGACTGAAAATTTGGACCGAAAGTGACAGATTTAGTTAAGAGGCAAAATTAGTAGCAAGGGCAATGACCGAACCCAATGTTTTGGGCGATACAGTAACCCTTAAATTCCCCACCTTTACTGAAACAGCAGAAATGTCAGAAATGTCAGGAATGTCAGGAATGTTAGGAATTTCAAGAGTTTTAGGGGGTTATCATATTTAATCTGATACTATTGCAGGATTAGAATTAGGAAGAAATGTAACTAGGCAAGCCTGGAAATTTCACCAAGAACATATTGGAGAGAAATAGCTGAAATCAAAGATAGTCAGCTGATTTGACTAGTTTTAGGTTTATACCAAAGTTATACTTTAGCTCCATTTTTCGGTTTATAATTTTTAATAAATTTATTACCACATTCAAATAAAAAGCTGGAATATATTCATTACGAAATTGTTTTTACCAAAAACCGGCCTATAGCATTAATATCTATGCTTCTGCCAAATTTAATACCGAAAACTTCTACTTCAGACACCCATATTTTAAAATCACTATCATAATCTAAAGTGCCTGAGGTTTCTATAGAGAACGATGTTATTCTATTATAGGAAAGAAGCTGTACTATTTTTCTTTCCTGTATTGCCTTGCGCATCCAAACGTATTAATTTTTTATTGGTGAATATTACTTTATCCATTGTGTGTAAACGCCCTGAAAATTTCTTCGCCGTCCTTTAAATACAACCCGAAAATTATTTTATCTTCAGAAATTGGCATTTCTTTTGTGACGTTTAATTGTGTTTTAAAAGATTTTGTAACTAGAAAACACATCTTTATTAGAGGATAATAATGATTTTTTCACCACCCAAACCTTCCTGAACGAAGACAATCTTCTAGTCTAGTAGTTTCCACACCCAAAAAATAAAGATAGCTATGCCAAAACAGGAAGTTTAATTATTCTGGAAGATTTAGAAATACAAATCAACGAAAAGCTAAATTCTAATACTGAAACCTTTAAGTCTGTTGAAAATTATAGGTCTTATTAATGGGTTTTTAATGCTTTTTTTGTTCATCATCACCACTTTCGAAATCGCACTATGTATATAGGCGAATTGCTTATTAAATCATCTTTCGGCTTCTGCGGTATGGATTTTTTTTATTGAATTTATGCAATAGTCTAGATTTTCTTCTTCAGCATAAGAGGCGATTTGTTCATTGTGTTCGCTAAAATCTATCCTTAAATCATAAAATATGTCAGTTTGTACATTTATAATAACGATAATGAGCGCCTTTCGAATGCAGAGCGTATTGTACTTCCATTATTAAAGATTAATTCCTCTAAACAATCAAGCTATTTTAAGTGTATAGCTACAAAAGCAAACCAAATATCTAGTCATCAAGTGCTTTTAATTCTATTTCCGTATACTCCATGCCTGAAGATGATTTCACACTTCTCAGCTCTTTTATACGTTCTTTACGAAGAGTTTTTGGAACATCAGAAAAAGCATTGGTTACGTAAGAAATTATATCGGCAATGTCTTTATCTGATATTGTTTCATTTCTAATAAGTCCTGGCATGGCTAAATTGATGTTATACTCCTCACCGTTGACATGAACAGGCCCTTCCAAACCATGCAGTATGATAAGCGCCAAACGCTCAGTATTTTTCACATGCTCAGAATTCATTAAAGGTGGTGCGAGTCCGTCGATGCCTTGACCGTTAGCTCCATGGCAAGATGCGCAAATCTGATAGAACATTTTAGCACCACTGGTTCTGTTATCTTCGTTGATAGATGTTCTCGTATAAATAGAATTCATCTTACCCACTTTCTTATCTGAAATAGTCCTGACCAGTCTATTTACAAACTGCGTATGCTTCAGCGTATTCATGATTGACGTATTCTCGGAAATTTGAGATTCACCCCCTGCCAAACCGCTTATCACAGCTTCAATAACTGTGCTATTATCTTGACGCCTTTTTAGAATTTCCATTAAAAGTGGTGTAAACTTTTGCTCATAAAGGGGTATCCAACTTCCTACTACATTCCCTAGATAAACATCTAACCCAAGTTCATTTCTATCTAGCATTAAATTAAAAACACGAACAGCTTTTTCTATATCTCCTTCAGACACAAAAGATTTTGAAAGAACAAGAGCATGAGCGGAAACCCCTGGATTTTCACTTTGCATAATCTCAGTTAAGAAATCGAAAGACAATGTACCCCAACCTTCCAGCACATATAATGCATGAATCTGACTCAACGGGTTTTTGGAGTTTAGCGCCAAATCTTTAACCGAATTCGACATCTGGGTTAGTTCTTTGAAAATAAGATAATGCTGAGCACGGTCACGAACCCATCCATTTTTATTAGATAATAAAGAAACTAATTCTTTTCCATCCAAAGCATTAAAATTCGGAATAATATCAGTTCCCGCATCGATGTGTTTTACTTTTAAAATTCTTCCAAAATTAATAAGGGTGTCTAAACGGGTAGTTTCCGTTTTTCCCTTTAAATAAGGGCTTAAATAAGCATGATGCCCTATCATTCCTCGATGCATATCTACTATATACATACTCCCATCTGGGCCATTCTTTAAACTTACAGGACGGAAACCTTCATCGGTAGATGCTAAAAATTCCTTTCCTTGCGATGCTTGTTCTGCTATGGTAGAGTCACCAGTAAAAGTAAGAAGTGTTCGTTTGACTAAATTCCCTTCTGGTAGGCACACAAATACATTTTCATCATAGGGCTGTGTAAAAGCACCTCCCCTATATACCAATGGAGAACAGGCTGCCGTGGCATTCACTAAAATACTATCAGCATTTAAAACACCCTTGGCATACCCTCTATTCACGGCCGCAGCATGCAATGGATAAACTCGTTGATCCATTGTTAGTAACTTATCTACACTAGCTTTTGGCGTAAAGTATTTGTTTTTAATCAAGGTATTGGGCAACACATAGTCCCCTAATAATATCCTTGAATTATCATTATAATACAATCTGCCAAAATTGTCATGTGAAATACCCCATTGCCCTCTAAAAGTAGTGGGTTGTTTTTGCCATATCCCATTGGATCTTCTATACCTGAAATTAGATTTTGCACTGTAGATCCAATTGTCAATATTTAATAATAATCCGTTGGGCTGATGCTCGGGATTACCCTCTACTGCATACATCGAATCAACCAAAACAGGATTTACCGGTTTATCATCCTCAATTTCAACAAACCATAAATTTGGTGGTTCCGCATAAAGCAATCCGCCATACACCTGTGCCAATGCTCTAGGCATAACAAGGCTATCCATAAAAACTTTTGAATGATCAGCGACACCGTCTTTATCCAAATCTTCTAGAATAAGAATACTACCTGTAGGATCTTCTTCACCCGAGCCTTGCATATCATTCATATAACCTGGCATTTGTGCTACCCAAATTCTACCTTTTGCATCAAAATCAATAGCAACCGGTGCTTTTAAAAGTGGTTCTGCAGCTAGAACCTCTAACTCAAACCCTTCTTCAATTTTATAGGAATCCAATGAAACTTGAGTCTCATTATAAGACTCCTGACAAGAAAATAAAAAACAACTAATTATTAACCTGAGTTCGATTAATAATATTTGATTATTATGCAACAAAAAAGATAGATTTTCAGTAAATTAAAGTGTTGAAATTCAATTCATTAATCTAAAAATCTATCTATGGTAATCTACTCTAAAGTTAC
>NZ_VAUW01000056.1 GCF_005771495.1 Maribacter sp. ACAM166 | reverse complement strand
CTTTGGTAATTTCTTGGTGAATATTATCTCAGGCCTTATTGCATATAGCTTCTTGCCCAAGAAACCTAGCATCAAATATCAAACCGTTAAAACAAATCAACTAGTTATGTTTTAATCGAACTCAGGTTCTCAACTAAATTCTGAAAATGCCTTTTTGTCATTGCAACAATCCAAAGAACACTTCGAGGGCAGTGCCGCTATTTTAAAAGAGATTGAAGATGAGATTTACGCAGCACGATTAACATTTAACAATGATTCTATTAATTTCAGTAGACAACAACGACTTTGGAAACAAGGCATTGGTTCTAAGGCTGAATTTGATGCTAGAAAGTTGGCGTTTGAACTTTCGAAAAATCAACTAAAACTTCAGCATGTAAGATATGCCCGCACCAAATATGATTTGGAAACGAAAATGGTACAGGCTAAAAATCGCTATACAACCACAATAATAATGACAGATGACTATACGGTCAACAGTAAAATAAACGGAAGGGTATATGCTCTCGTTAAAGAACCTGGTGAACTTGTTAGTACAATGGAGCCTCTTGGCGCTATAGGTAGTGCAACTAATTTTATAATAGAAATGTTGATAGATGAGGTAGATATTATTAAGATACAGGTAGGCCAGCCAGCATTAATAACGTTAGATGCTTATCCTGCAGAAGTATTTATGGCCAAGGTCAGCAAAATATATCCGCAAAAGGATGCACAGTTACAAACCTTCAAGATTGAAGCACTTTTTACAGAACCACCTGTACTATTATACCCTGGACTGGCAGGGGAAGGAAATATTGTAATTGCAGAAAAAGAAAATGCCCTTACCATCCCCAGAACATATCTAATGGAAGGGAATACGATAGTAACAGAAACTGGTGTGGTTCAGGTTGAAGTGGGGCTCCAGAATTTAGATAGGGTAGAGATTGTATCTGGTATTACAGAGACTATGTTGCTTTTAAAACCAAAAGAATGATCAATTGGAAGGTCATATTGAATATTGCCAAAACACATCTGCTTACCAAGATGAAATCTACCATTACCGCGTCCTTAGGGGTTACCTTTGGTATAGGTGCATACATTACATTGATTAGCTTTATGACAGGTCTCAATACCATGTTAGACAGTCTTATATTAAACCAAACCCCACATATTCATTTGTACAATGAGATAGAGCCTACTGCAGAACAGCCAATTTCATTGTATCAAGGATTTGAAAATTCGGTTCATATAATAAGCTCTATCAAACCTAAACAGGGGCAGAAGAAAATTCATAATGCGCTTCCTATTCTTAACTATTTAAAAAAAAATGATAAAGTAAAAGGGGCTACGCCTCAGGTGCGAGCTCAGATATTTTATTTATCCGGATCTATTGAATTAGGGGGTAATTTGGTAGGGGTTGAGATTATGGAGGAAACCCGTTTGTCGAACATGCGGGATTATATTATCGACGGCACGCCTGAAGCATTAAAAAGCACGGACAACGGTATTTTGTTAGGTTCTGGTTTGGCAAGTAAAATGTCATTATCAGTAGGGGATAGAATTCAAATTAGCACAGTGCATGGAGCAATTTTTCCTCTAAAAATTGTAGGCATTTATCAAAGTGGAATAGCCGAAATTGATAATATTCAGAGCTTTTGCAATTTAAAGACCGTTCAGCGAATTTTAGGAGAAGCACAGAATTATGTGACCGATATCAACATCAAACTTAATGCTATTGAAGATGCCCCGGTATTCGCTCAATTGTTGGAGAAACAATTTACTGTGACCGCTACCGATATTAATGAGGCCAATGCGCAGTTTGAAACAGGCTCTAATATTCGTAATCTGATTACGTACGCAGTATCTATTACGTTACTTATTGTAGCCGGATTTGGTATTTATAATATTCTTAATATGCTCATTTATGAAAAAATGAAGGATATAGCCATCTTAAAGGCAACGGGTTTCTCAGGCAGAGATGTGCAGTTTATTTTTATGAGCCAAGCCATGATTATAGGTATTGTTGGAGGAATTTTGGGTTTGGTTTTAGGTTTTGTATTATCGGTTCTAATTGACGGAGTACCTTTTGAAACCGATGCACTGCCCACCATTACCACCTATCCGGTTAATTTTGATGCAGGTTACTATGCAATAGGAATTGTATTTGCCTTGATTTCAACCTTTATCGCCGGATGGCTTCCATCGAATAAAGCAAGACGCATAGACCCAGTGCGAATTATTAGAGGTACTTAAGAATAATGTAGATGGATATCTTACTTGAAGCAAAAAATATTAATAAACACTTTCTGAAACCTAAAGATTTCCATGTCTTAAAGGATATTTCGTTTGCTATTAAAAAAGGAGAGTTTGCCTCCATAATGGGGAAATCAGGTTCCGGTAAATCTACATTACTCTATATACTTTCTACTATGGATACTGATTATACCGGCGAATTACTTCTAAATAACGAATTAGTTACCGGTAGATTATCAAATGAGTTGTCACGTATTAGAAATGAGCACATTGGTTTTGTATTTCAATTCCATTACCTATTATCAGAATTCACTGTTTTGGAGAATGTAATGCTGCCTGCCAGAAAGCTGGCTCGAAAATCCGTTCAAGAAATAGAACATGATGCCATTCAAAAATTAAAAATGTTAGAAATCGAGCCTTTAGCGAAACAGAAAGCATCGCGTATTTCTGGTGGTGAAAAACAGCGTGTGGCCATTGCAAGAGCATTAATTAATAATCCATCCATACTTATGGGCGATGAACCAACAGGTAACTTGGATAGTTATAACGCTGATAATGTTTTTAATATTTTTAAGCGGTTAAAAGAGGAGGAAGGACTCTCACTTTTAATCGTTACCCATGATGGGGATTTTGCTAAACGGACCGATTATATTATACAAATGGAAGATGGCCGCATCGTAAATCAATAGACTGTGCTAGACTAGTAGAAGGTTAGTTTTATTTTGTCGAAATTTGAGTTGTAAAATTTCGTGAATTTTCACATCATAAAACAAGTGTTCAGGACTGGTTTTTATCATACCAAAACCGATACTTTAATAGTATCTTGTTGATTATCAAAAAAATAACAAATGGAAAAGTAGTTCCATTAAAAATTAAAATGCCATGTGGACATCCATTTTTATCGGTATTTATGTCCTAGTTGCTTTATCTATAGTGCTTTCCGTAATAGTTCACGGTGCAAAGCCTACCAAGAGTTTAGCGTGGATATTAACTATTTTTGCAATACCTATAGGCGGTATATTCTTGTATCTTTTAATAGGTAGGAATAGACGGAAACACAAACTTTTACAGCTAAAAAAAGATTTGTTCTTAAAATTGCCAAAACCTAATTCTCAGCAGGTCAATTCTTTTAATGGCAGGTATAAAAAATTGATTACTCTCACCTATAAGAATTCTCATTTTCCGCCAACTCCGGGTAATGAACTACAACTATTAAAGGATGGGAAAACTACGTTCAAAGCTATTTTTTATGCCTTGGAAAATGCTCGGACACAAATACACATTCAATATTATATTTTTGAAGAAGGTGAACTTGCCGATAGGTTATTGCGGTTGTTTGAACAGAAAATTGCTCAAGGCGTTACCGTACGAATGATTTATGACGGTATTGGAAGCTTTTCTTTGAGTAACTCCTATATAAAAAGTTTAACTACCATCGGAGTGGAAGTATGTTCTTTTCTTCCGTTTAAATTTGGACGATTTTTTTCATCCTTGAACTACAGAAACCACAGAAAAATTATTGTAGTAGATGGCGAAATTGCCTTTACCGGAGGCATCAATATTTCGGATAAATATCTAAAAGGAGAGGTAGGTTTAGGAAATTGGCATGATATGCATTTGGGTTTAAAGGGCCAGGCGGCCAATCATTTAGATCAAGTTTTTATGATGGATTGGTACTTGGTAAGCCAAAAATTGTTACAACCTTTGGTGCTTCCACCGGTAGAAATAAAGACCACTAGCTTAAGCGAACTAGTGCAAATTGTTGCAGGAGGGCCAGATGATGATTTTCCTGTACTGGAACAGACGTATTTTTCAATTATTAATAAGGCCAAAGAGTATCTTTATATCACAAACCCGTATATAATACCTGGCCAAGCTTTAATACAGGCACTACAAACAGCAGCATTAAGTGGTGTCGATGTACGGCTTTTAGTCTCTGAAAATGCCGATAACAGAATGGTTAGTTGGTCCGTTCATTCCTATTTTGAACTATTCCTGAAATCGGGAATCAAAATATTTCTTTTCCCTGATGGATTTTTACACAGTAAAATAATAGTGAGCGATGATGCTATCTCTACCATCGGTACAGCTAATTTAGATGATCGTAGTTTTGAGCAGAATTATGAGGTGAATGCTATTATGTATAATAAGAACTTTGCGAAACTCTTAAAGGAAGATTTTGAAAAAGACTGCAGCACTAGCAAACTTTTAACCCATGAAGGATTTATTAAACGACCTTGGTCAGAAAAATTAAAGGAAGGAATAGGTAAAGTATTGAGCCCACTGTTATAAGCTATTTTTTTTACTATTCGTTTAGGGAGTTTAAAAACACCAAATCTTGATCTTCCATAGCTACTACTACTAATTTTATATAATCAGCAATGGCCTTATCTATATTTTTGGGATCAGTGATGTCAATAATTCCTCTCCAAATCATGGCACGTTCTTTGCCTTCGCAAATGCAGTACAATGTGGTTTCTGCATGGTAGACTGTAAACTTCTCATAGTAATTTTCATCATAGTAAATACCTTGATGTTCTAGATAATCATCGTTGAAACGAGATTGGTGATCATCCCAACGTGAAATGGACTTTAAAAAATTTTCACGATCTTCTGATCCAGTTATTTTAGTAAGAAGTATAGCGTCAAAATCTTTATCTAAAAGGCTTTGTTCTACGGCATCTAACTCTTTTTCAGTTTTTCTAGAATTGGTAAGAGCCACATCGAACACGTCGATACTACGCATGGCTTCAATATTTCTATTCTCGAATTCATTCAGAAGTTCACTTTCGAAATATTCTCTAGTTTCAGCATTTTTAGCCATTCCTACCAGTAGTACTTTGTTGGCATTGAACAAAACAATGTCTGGGTTTTTCCAATTTTCCACTAAACTTATAGAAGAACAGCCCATAAATAGGATAATCGCCACTAGTACTAACTTTTTCATAGGATATGTATTTTTAATCTTAAACGGTTACAAGGTAGGTGATGTTACCTTCAATGAATATGATAAAAATCAGTACTTGAAAGATGCCCTAGAAACTACTATTTAGAGGAATAACTAGATTATAATTTCAAAAATTTCGTTGCGTTTAGGAATATGGCAGTTCCACCCTTTGCTGTCGCCTATTTTCACCTTAAAAGCATCTAAAGCACTAGGTTCACCATGTATAAGAAAAACGTTTTCTGGTACATTTTCAATAGCGCTTATCCAATCCAAAAGTCCGGCTTGATCTGCATGTGCGGACAGACTTTCAATACGATGTATACCTGCTTTTACCGGAATATATTTACCGAATATTTTGAGTTCATGGGCACCTTCCAGTAATTGTCTCCCTCTAGTACCTTCTGCTTGATAGCCCACTAAGAGTACGTTAGTACTTGGCTCATCAATCAATTGCTTAATATAGGTTAACACCCTACCACCGGTAACCATTCCACTTCCAGCTATGACAATTTTAGGTCTTGGGTCGTCTATTGTCTTCCATGTATCCGCATACGAAGTAATTATGGTAGCATGATTGGTCATGGTATCAAATTCTGTAGTTGACAATTTATGCCAATCTGGAAATTGCTTAAATACAGAAAGTACGTTATTACCCATTGGGCTATCTATAAAGATAGGGATATTAGGTATTTTATTCTTCTTGTAAAGTTCCCACAAAATAAGCATCAATAATTGTAGGCGCTCTACCGCAAAGGAAGGAATGATTAAAGCTCCCCTATTGTGAATTGTTTTTTTTATGAGGCTACTTAGAATTTCGGCGACGTCTTCTTCTGGATGCAATTTATTCCCATAGGTGCTTTCCAAGAAAAGATAATCTGCCCATTTTGGGCGTTCTGGTGGAGCAAGAAGTTTGTCATTAATTCGACCTACATCGCCAGAAAACACAAAAAGTTTACCGAATAGTTCAAGTTCAATAAAGGTCGATCCAATGATATGCCCGTTAGGTCGATACCTACATTTGATGTTTTTAGAAAGTTGGTTCCAACCATTCTTTTTGCATCCAGCAAATAATTTAATGGTGTCCTCCGCTTCTTTGATGGAATAAAAAGGCAATGCCGGTGTATGTTTGCTATACCCTTCTTCATTCGCTTTTTTTGCCTGTTCCTCTTGAATTTTGGCACTGTCCAAAAGAATAATTCGGGTAATGGCCAAGGTAGGCTCAGTAGCCATAATTTTTCCTCTAAAGCCTTCTTTTACCAATCTTGGGAGGTACCCTGTATGATCTAGGTGGCCATGTGTTAATAGAACAGCATCTATTTTAGAGGTGTCTATGGGTAGTGGTTCCCAATTTATAGTTCGTAATTCTTTAAGGCCTTGGAACATACCACAGTCTATCATGATATTTAGTTCAGGAGTTTCTAAATAGAACTTGGATCCGGTAACGGTTTCAGAGGCTCCTAAAAATTGAATTTTTATTTTTTTCATGCGATTATGAATTACAGAGTTGACCTAATTCTTTGGTGATTTTAGTTTTACGTTGTTGGGAAATATCCAAGTGATCTAGAAAAAACTTATCCTTTAAAAGTTGCCTACATAAAACAATATCCCTACTTAATAAAAACTTTTTTTCACGATTCGTTAACAGTGTAGAAACTGTAATAGGGTATAGGCCAAGCCTATCGATGCGATCTTTAAGTCCGTCGTTCTTTGGATAATCCCAACTTAAAAGGTAAAGATCTACGCATTGGCCATATTTAATGGCGTCTTCCGTGAATCGGGTGTTGGTCACGACCCAACCTTTGTCCAATCTTTGCACATTGTTAGTTTTAATATTCCATTGGGCTTTTACATCATTATATCTCGAATGGATGTACAGCGGTACTTTTACATTGCAATTGCGGCCTTCTTCATTATGAAACTTACATTCAATGATTGTTGAAATATCATTTTTTTCTGCTACCACATCAATTTCATGGGTTACACAGCTACCGTTTATAACTACTCCTACTTTTACGGAATACCCTGAATACTCTAAAATTGCAGCAACAAAACGTTCAAACGGGAAACCTGTTGGTCCTAATTCATAAATAGCTTTTTTTAATTTGTATTTCGAGGCAAAAATCGATTTTTTCCTCTTGAGCATAGAATAGGCCCTATTATAAATTTCATTGGTGGTTATACCCTCAAAAAGTTCATCATTTACCTTACGTATAATTTCTTCTACCAACTCATGATTTGCACCGCTGTGTTTTAATGAATTCCTAAGCTTATCCAATGAGAATTTCACTTTTTGTCCAGAAGACTTTATTATATCGATAGCTGTGTTCGTTCCCATTTTATTTTTTTAACGTAATATCTATTGGTGGAATTGGCAATAATTGCAATGTGGTAGAGGCTAAGTTCACTTTACCATTGGTATTCAGAATTGCTTGTACTATATGCTCAAAAAGGGTGTGCTTTGTATTTCTTCTACGTTTGTAGTCTGTTATATATCTTAAGTTCAGCTGTATCCAATTATCCGTTAGGTTGATGGCCATTGTTGGTTCTAAAGTTGCATTTTCAATGTAGTATCGTTCTACCATCTCTTTCCATTTGACTTTGGATTTTTCGGTATACTCAGATAAAAGTTCAATAGCACTATTGAGTACTATTTTTTTTGCCAATGTGGTATCTGAACCATAGGTGATAAGAATATTCAATTCATCCCAAACGAAAGGAAAGTCCATAGAGTAATTTTTAATTGGACCTTTAAAAACAAAAGCATTGCTAATCTTTACAATCCTACCAGAATAATTGTCACTACTTACCCATTCACCCATCTCCATGATTGTGGTGTAAATACTATCGATATCTATAACATCACCTTTTATATTATTTATTTCAATACGGTCACCTGGTTTATATACTCGAACAAAAAATATATAAAAAGAACCTGCTATACTAAGTATTAATTCTTGTAGGGTAAAGGTGATGCCTGCAGTAAACAGACCTATTATAATGGTATAGTCTTTAAAACTATCGACAGTAACTGCCATAAGAATTAAAAAAATAATCAGTACGTACCCAATAACCTCTATACCTTTTTGAGCTTTATATCTAACGGATATATTTTCTATCCTTTTTTTAAGTATTTTCCGTATAAAGCCAATAGATAGGATGATAAATAAGATCCACATGACTAATTTAGCCAGCTTAACGACCATTGGATTCTCAAATAAATCTAAAACTGTATCCATATGTATATTTTAAAAAACCGCCAAAGAAATCATTTCCCTGACGGTCTTATTTTTAGACAATGACCAACTAACTAATTATGTCTAAAAAAATCTCTTACAAAGGCCTTAATCTGGTTTTCGGTCATACTATCTGCTTTTTTAACTACCAGTAGTTTTCCGAACAAGGGCTTGTACTGTTCCATTAATTCCTTTTTGAATTTTTCACTGGTATCCGCTGGTCCAAAAAGCATGAATTCATCACAATTTAAAATTGCATCTGCAATGGTTTTAAAGTAGTTTTTGAACTGATGTTTTTCCTTTTCTAAATATTTTTTTTCATGGATTACATCTTGTGTAACACCAGATTTTATGCGAGAACCTCCGGTACCTGTTCTATTAAAGAATTCAATCTCAGAATGTATTGTATCAACCGTTTCTCCATTTGGGGCTACCCTTACGATAATAGCCTTTTTACTATCAATCCATATTCCTACCTTTTTCATAATATTTTTCTTTAGGTTATACTATTAATGTAATGCTAGAATAGGTGTTGTTGCATCGTACCCAATTTCTTTTACAAGTGGTCTTGAAAACACATTGCCAAAAAAGAAATGTTTACGATTAATAAATGCGATTAAATCACTATTCCTACTCTCCACAAAAGTTTGAATTCCCTTTCCTAAGTCGCTTTCAGTTAGGGTATGAAAATCATGCGCTACGTCACTTAAGATGTCGTGTAGTAATTTCTGATTACTCAATTGAGTTTCAGAAAGTTCCTTTTTCTTATTAAGATGCAAAACAGCAATGTTCGCTTGGTGCATCTTTCCAATTTCAATAAGATAATTGAGTTCACTTCTTTTGAATGTGTCCTTGTAATCTGTAGGGAATACAATTTCTTTTGGTGGCGAGAAACGTATATTTTCAGGAATGGCCAATACAGGACATTCTCTAATTTTTTCCATAGCCATTACAGTGTTGCTTCCCAGTAGAATACCTTTTGCTCCTGTAGCACCTTTAGTACCCATAACTAATAATTCAATATCTTTTTCGGCTATTATTTTTTTGATTGCTTCAGATAGATAACTATTGCTAGATGTTGTATGATACTTATGTTTTGGATTATCATTGTGCAACTCTAAGGAATCGAGTAATTTTTTGAATTTCTTTTCGCAATCTGCTATTGCAAGCTCAAATAGCGCACTACCTTCTTCTGGTATGATCAGACTGTTATTTGTATATTTTTCAAAACTAAATACATGTATGAAATAAAAATCACAATTTAATTTGGCATACAAATCAACGGTATAACGAACGGCATTCAAGGCATTTTTCGAAAAATCCGTAGGGATTAAAATCCGTTTGTTCATCGTTATATTGTTTAGAAAGTTTCTTAAAAGTAAATGTCAAACTGAACAAGAACTATGATATATATCAGTCTTGTATAGGTAGAATTAAAAATGGAATTTTTGCATAAATACTTAAATCCATAATCACTGGTTCGTATATAAGACGTTCAAAAAAGTTTCTTCTGTGATACGACATAGAGAACATTTTAATTTTGTTTTCGGTTAAATAGTCTTGAATGACATTTGCCTTATCGGCATAATTCAATATAGCATCAAAACGATGTGGTTTACTTGCGAGACAAATTTTCAATAATTTTTTGTTTGCTTCTTGTTTTGTAGTCATTATCTCTCCGTCATTAATATGCAATATTCTAATAGCAGCGTTAGAAATAGAAGCAAGGGTTAATAACATAACCAAGGTTTTACGGGTACACCCTTTCTTGAAATCGGTTACAAATGCAATTTCATCTAATGGTGTATATGCAATTTCTCTTGGGATAGCCAGTATTGGACACTGCATAATGGAATTTGCAACCTTTAGCGTATTACTTCCCATAAATAGTTCTTTTGCGCCCGTTTTACCTTTGTTGCCCATGACGATTAAGTCTATTTCAAGATTGTCTAAGGTGTGGGAAATAGCGCTAGCTATTGTTCCTTTACTCGATATCGTGTTGTACGTGTGTAACTTATTACTGGTATCAAGAACAATTTTATGAACTGTCTCGGTGAGATTCTCTTGAGATGTTATTCGCAAACGTGTCAACTCCTCTTTACCTAAAAAAAAAATATTTTTGGTATTAGTTGATGATGTGAAATCATCATAAATATGTATGATATGAAAGGTACACGGTTTTGAGGCCAATATTTGTGTAGCGTAAAAAAGCGCATTATAGGCTTCGTTAGAAAAATCTGTTGCTACAAGTATGTTTTTAATTTCCATTTTTTACGATTGTGGTATTACCATAAAGGGAACGGTAACATGAAACCCTATTTTTTTAATGACAGGCTCTATGAAAAGACGTTCAAAAAAGTTGTGTTTGTTCTGTACCATCACCAATAGATTCACTTTTTGCTTTAACTGAAAGGCATTGATAGCGGCAATAACATCATTACTACCGACTTCGTGAAAAAGTACTTGGTTGTCAAATAGCAGATCGAAATTTTTCTTATTTTTCAATTGATTCGGTTCAAGTTCCAACTCAGTAAATACATGCATTACATTTAGTTGTGATATATGTGTTTTTATGATTTTTGAGAGAATGGAAATATCCTTTTTGTCAAGGTGAACTTCAAAATCTGATGGAAAAAGGATTTGTTCCGGTGCTTCATATTCAAAGACAGAAGGAATCGCCAGCACAGGACATTTAGCGTTTTTAATGATGTGTACCGTATTTGTGCCAAATAAAATTTCCTCTGCACCTGTTGCGCCATGCGTTCCCATG
Organism: Maribacter sp. ACAM166; assembly: GCF_005771495.1. Taxonomy (GTDB): domain Bacteria; phylum Bacteroidota; class Bacteroidia; order Flavobacteriales; family Flavobacteriaceae; genus Maribacter. The sequence goes on along the minus strand of NZ_VAUW01000056.1, from coordinate 7,898 downwards.
ATAATTAATTCTATACGTTCCGCTTCAACGGTTCGTGAGACCTCACTTGAAAGTACATTGAAAGCAGAATGGGTAATATAGGTGTGTAATGGATTTTCAAATTCTTCCATTAATTCATTTTTTAAGCTCTCAAGATTATTCATAGAATTCTCTTTAACAATGTCTCCAAGACCAATTTGTGCAGGACTACCCATAAGGTACTCTGTATGATAAACAGGTGGCATATAGGTGTTCATGAGATAAAAGGTACATTTCATGTCCTTAAATAGTCTAAGTCCATAATGTATAGCTGTCAAGGAATTTTTCGAAAAATCTGTAGGTAATAAAATACGTGTCATAGTTGTAGTATTAAGAGGAATAAAATTACGTACAGTTACTTTTAAAAACCATGATATCGGTCAGTCAGCAAAGTCTTTGATTTCCTTATTTTTAAGTTTCAATAGAATTCAATGAAAAAGAAGTTTATAAATAGTGTGGATTCTGAACTGCCTGTGTTGGTCAATTTTTATGCAACATGGTGCACGTCATGTAAATTTTTGGTCCCAATACTTCAACAGGTATTAACTGAAATGGGCAATAATTTAGAACTGATAGAAATAGATGTTGAGGAACAACCTTCTTTGGCGAAGAAATATAAGGTTCGCACGATGCCCACTCTTTTTATCTTTAAAAATAAAGAGCCACTTTGGAGACATTCTGGTATGATAGAAAAAGCAGTGCTTAAAGCCGCAATAAATGAATATTCCTAGGGTAGCTATTTTTTTTGACTACTTAAAGATTGGTTCATATATTATTCATGTATCACCATAAAAGGGATTTTAGTATGATAGCTGATTTTTTCTACGGTGGGTCTAAATAAAATGCGTTCCAAGAAATTAAGATTTTTCGCTACCATAACCAACATATCAAGATTTCTACTCTCTGTAAAACATTGAATGGACTCATCAATTTTCTTTCCTGTAACCAGGTGAAAGGAACATTCCATATCCTTAAAATAATCAAGTAAATGAGTTTTGTTTTTCAATTGTAGTGCACTCATTTCTTCCCCTTTTACGGAAATATATAGAAACCGGAATGTAGATTTCTTCATTAAAAATATATCTTTTATCGTATCTAGAACCTTTAATTGATGTTTTAATTGAAAATCAGAAGGGAACCCTATTTCTTGAATTCTATGATATGATGCTTGTTCCGGCACTGCTAAAACAGTGCAAGGTACTTTTGTAATGACATTACCCGTATTACTACCTATTGAAACTGCCTTTAGTCCGGTTGAACCTTTAGTACCCATAATGATTAAGTCAATTTCTTTTTCTTGAACCTCGCTTTTTAAATGGTCGGTCAAGAAACCATATAAAGCCAAGGTTCTGAACTCATGTTTTGGGTTCAAAGGTAATCGCTCGATTTTTTTTACTACTTGTTCGAGTTTCTCATTACTTTCTGCTAATATAGTTTCTTCTAAAATCTCAGGAGAAACATACATAGCAGCTTCGCCACTAGCATTGGTATTAATAGAATTTACATGTACAATATGAAAAACGCAATGCGTCTTTTTGAAAAATGAAATTCCATAGGATAGGGCATTCCATGCATTTTGCGAAAAATCAGTGGGTATAAGTATATTTTTCATGATGGCAATTATGAATTAATTGAAATAAGGTTTACAGTTTACTGTGGTAAGAATAGAACCGGTATATGAGAATGAAAGGCTACCTTTTTAACAATGGCCTCCCCAATAACTTTTTCCCAGAATGTATGTTGATGACGTATGATTCCAAGTATAGAAGAATCCTTATTGGCTACATAATTTTCTAGACTATGGGAAATACTGATTTCAAACGGAATGTCCTTAAAATGGTAATCCAATCCCGCTAGTCTCTGCTTCAGTACGGTTTTGTTGGATTTTTGATCATCATTCAAATTAAATTCAATTGCAACATGAACAATTTCAATTTGTGCTTTCCAAATACTGGCAAGTTCTATTGTTTGTTCAAGTTCATTTTTTTTATAAGGTTTAGTAAAATCCGTAGAAAATATGATGGTTTTTAGTTTTTGAAAGTTAAAACCAGCAGGTATGGCAAAAATTGGAATATCCTTTATAATTTTTAGAATTTTCACGGTATTACTGCCCAAGAAAACCTCTTTGGCACCTGTAGCGCCTTGCGTACCCATTATGAGAATATCGATATCCTTTTCGGCTACAATACTTTTAACAGCTTCTACCAATGTTTCCGGTTTTGAAATGCTAGTAAATTTATGGTCAGGATTTAAGTGGTTAATTTCTAGGTATGTTAGAATTTCTTGTAGTTCTTGTTCAGAATATGTTGAAAGAGAATCGTAAATGACACCAAGTCGTTGTTGACTTTTTGGTCCTAATAAGTTTAATGCATTAGGTTCGTAGGCATGCAGTATGTGAAAATGACATTCCACGTTAGCGTAAACTTTTAATGCCGTGAAAATTGCATTCCAAGCATTTTCTGAAAAGTCTGTTGTTATCAGTATTTTTTTCATTGGTTTTTTTTAAGATTATCGAGATAAGTTTTGCATTACCAAGAAAGGCACTATAGGCGTTAGTCCTATTTCATCAATAGTTGATTTGTATAGCATATCCTCTAGAAATGAATGTCTTGAATTGACCATGACCAAGAGGTCAATATCATGTGTGGAAATGTACTCTGTTATGGCCACGGCTTTGTTTTTTACGGCTGTCCGTATAAATGATACCATGCCATTCGGCAAGGATTCTTCCAAAAATTTCTTATTGTCTAATTGCCTATGACTCAAATCTTCAAAATCAGAAATATAAAGAGTTTGAATTTGAGATTTAAATTGGGCCGCAAGAATATCCAGAAGTTTTAATTCCCTACGTTTATAGGGTAGCATAAAGGCTGTTGGGAAAAGAATTTTCTTAGGTTGTCTATATTCGAAATTATCTGGTATTGCAAGAACTGGGCAGTTTACATATTTGAAAACTTGAACGGTATGGCTGCCAAAAGAGATTTTTTTATCTGCAGTCTTGCCTTTGGTGCCCATAATTATAAGGTCAATATTCTTTTCATTTACAAAATCGTTGATTCCATCTACCAAAGAGTCAAAAGAAGTAATAGATTCGAACTGATGTTTTGGATTGTGTTTTTTCTCAATAATTTCACCCACCATTTTATCCAATAAATTTTGCGAAGCTTTTTTAATGACTTCTTTTTGGCTTAAAAAAGAGGTGTTATCTACCATTTTAAATGGACCATATACTTGATCTGCATAGGCATGCAATAAGTAAAAGTTGGTACGCTCACATTTGAATAAATTTAGCGCATAGGATAATGCATGCGCCGCATTGCTCGAAAAATCGGTAGGAATAAGTATGTTTTTCATAGACTCTCTTTTTTATAACCGTCTAAAAGTATTAGAGGTTAAAAAGAAAACCTATGATAATTATCATGGCACCAGAATCAAACTAGTAAAACAAGGAAGGGTTACGTGATGTATTTAAGAGCCATTAATTCTTTAACACGAATGTTTCTGCCCTCAATCTCGATAAGTCCTTCTTTTTTAAAACTAGATAAGGTTCTTATCAAACTTTCAGTGGCAATACCGGCAACACTGGCTAAGTCGGCTCTGGATATCTTAATACATTCAGAAGCATCTTTATTCATTATTTGTGCAAATTGTAAAAGAGTTTGAGCTGTCTTTTTACGAACAGAGCTATAGGCCATTTGTAAAAGTTGATGCTTTATATCTGAAATATTATCAGAAAGAAGGGACATCAGCTCTAAGGGAATAATATGGTTTTCTGCCACTATTTGATGTAATTGTTCTTTGGGTACTGATGCTAGTTCTACATATTCTAAAGCAGTGGCCGATTCTGGATATACCACATCATTCATTAAAGAAGTAAAACCTAAAAAATTATCTGCATGATATAAAGAAGTAATAAGTTCTTTACCATCTTGATCCATGGTATGGCATTTAACGACTCCTTTTAAAATAAGATATACACTCGTAGACCTTGCTCCTTCTTCATAAATAGCATCACCTTCGGTCACTTTTATAATTTCGCCGTTATCGTCAAAATAATTTTTTAGTTGATGCAGATTACCTATTTCCTCTGAATTTCTAGAGGCCTCTTTTTTTTTTGTTGAGATTTGCTGTAGAAGTTTCGCTTTGGCCAACCTACTCTCAATCGCACTTATTAAATCTTCTTCTTCAAAAGGTTTAGTTAAATAATCGTCTGCACCTAAGTCCATGCCTTTTCTTACGGATTTATGCTCTGTGATTGCAGAAAGAAAAATAAAGGGAATGTTTTTAGTTAGCTCGTTGGCAGACAATTCTTTTAATACACCGTACCCATCAACTTCTGGCATCATAATATCACAGATGATAACATCAGGGCTATTTTCTTTTGCAGTGGCAATTCCTACTTTACCATTAGGTGCAGTAAGTACGTTGTAATTGGAAAGCTCTAGTAACTCTGCTGTATTTTCTCGCAGGGCACGATCGTCTTCTATAAGTAAAATAGTTTTCATCATTTTATTTTTTTTGACGCTTTTGAGATTCGTATTGTAAATGTGGAACCTACATTTTCTTGACTTTCAAAAGTAAGTGTGGCTCCTAAATTCTCAAGATGCTGTTTGGCTATATTTAGACCAATACCGGTACCTTGTAATAAAATGGCGTTTTCTGCCCTAAAATAGCGGTCGAAGATATGTTTCTGCTGCGGAGCAGGAATACCTATACCTTGATCGATAACCTCAAGTACAAAGAAATCTCGATCCTCGGTAAAGATAATTTGTATGGTTGAATCCTCTGGTGAATATTTTATGGCGTTTTGCAATAAGTTAGAGAGTGCCAATGCCAATGTTTTTTCATCAAATGTTATAAGAACTTCATCTACATTATCGGGGTATCGTATATGCTGACCAGTTTTTAATAACATATTGGCATCATATACCACCTCATTGACCAATCTACTTAATGGAAATTCTGCTGCGTCATAATTTACATTACCTGACTCTAAACGTTCAACAGAAAGAAAATCGTTAAGTATTGTATCTAGTTGTCTAACTTTTGATTTAATAGTAATTACATGCTTATCTCGTTTTTCCTGCTGACCCGTTTCTTTATATTTTGAAAGTAAGGTTACAGAGGTAAGTATGCTGCTAAGTGGGGTTTTGAATTCATGCGATACTAACGATAAAAACCTCGTTTTAAGTTCATTGAGTTCTTTTTCCTTTACAAGTGCATCTGTTAATTGTTTCGTTCGTTCTTGAACGGTAAGTTCTAGATTTTGAGTGTAATTTTTTCGGTCTGTAATGTCGGTCACAAGTGCCATTACATAGGTATTACCATACAGGGTAAAAGGATTTAGACCAGCTTCTACAGGAAATTCCTCCCCATTTTTTCGAAGACCACTTAAATCACGACCATTACCCATTTTTCTTTTCTCACTCTTTTCCATAAAATGGGAAAAGTGGTCGGTATGTTTATGATGAAATCTTTTAGGGATGATACAATCTAAAGATTTTCCTATAAGTTCTTCTTTGTCATAACCAAACATTTCCTCTGCAGATGAATTGGTTGCTACAATTTCTTGTTGCGTGTTAACAACAATAATTCCCTCAGAAATACCTTCGGACAAAAGATTGAAAATGTTACTATTTTTTTCAAAAACATTCATTTTTAAATATAATCTTTAACTGATTAATATCATAGAAAAGCAGATATTATAACGCTAATTTTTCTGATTATTAATCGCAAAATTTGAGGTATGTTGAATAAACAGAAATTCGGAATAGAACTTTACGAAAATTTAGGAAAATTGTTTTATGCCATGGCCAGTATAGATGGCACGGTGCATACAAAGGAAATTGACCATTTACGGTCGTATATACGCAGTTATTGGTTAGCGGTAGATAGCATTGAAGATGAATATGGTTCAGACGCCGCATTCAGAATCGAGACTACATTTGATTGGTCATTAGAATATGAAAAAGGGGCCGAAGATAGTTTCAAACAGTTTAAAGAATTCTATAAAGAGCATAATAAGATATTCACCCCAGCAGTAAAAAGATTGGTATTGGATACTGCAAATGCCATGGCAAACGCATATGCAGGAAAAAATAAGGCAGAGTTGATACTTCTTTCAAAAATTGAAATCCTGTTTCGATAATCGTTCATTTAATACTCTTATGGTGTTTAAAGACCATACTACTTTCTAATAAAAACATTTAACTTGATTTAAGTGTACTGACATTGGTCATAGTATTCCCAAGTATTCCATCCTAACTTTAGCTTGACATTTAAAAATAAAGTTATGAGAAATACGATGATTTTATGGGTAGTAATGCTACTGATTGCTTTACCGATAAACGCACAAAGTTTAGAGAATATTGATGAAATCGCACCATATAGTGAAGGTCTGGCTGCCGTTCGTAAAGGGAGTCAATGGGGTTTTATAAATGAGGAAGGAACATTAGTAATTGATTTCAGGGATGATGTGTATTCGAGTCAAAATGCAGATGCATCCAAATCTGATATTTCCGGTATAGGGTATCCTATGTTTAATGAAGGACTATGTGTAATCACAGAAACCATTGAAGATGGTGTACCTGTATTTGGGTTTATAGACACTACTGGAGCCGTGGTATTTGAGCCACAATTCCTAAATATTTATCCGTTCCATAATGGTTATACCACAGGTGTACTGTTTGATAAAACCTTTAAGGGTAAAAATGAATTCCAACTTAAAATTTACGACTATAAGTTTTTTGATGTAATGCTCAACACTTCTGGAAAAGTAACTGACTATTTTGAGAGAAGAGATTATATTCTATTGACCTTAAAGCGATATGAAATGCCAGAAATTAGAGCTAAAGTATTACATGTTGGGGTAGTTGCTATCTATAATCCTGAACAAGGATGGAAAATTAAAAAAGTACAAACAAAAAATTAATACTAATGGGAAGATTAAAAGATAAAGTTGCCATCATTACTGGTGGTATGGGAGGCATCGGTCTTGCTACGGCAGCATTGTTTATGAATGAAGGGGCGAAAGTAGTACTGGTAGATAGTAATAAAGCGGCAATTGAGAAGTCAAAAGCTGAATTGCAAGATAAAAGCCTCTCTTTTTGTCATGCGGATGTATCTAAAAAAGAAGATACCATTAAGTTTTTGAACCATACTCTAGAAGCCTTCGGGAAAATTGATATATTTTTCGCCAATGCGGGTATTGAAGGAGTTTCCAAGTCGATTGAAGAATATCCAGAATTAGTTTTTGACCAAGTGATTGCAGTGAACTTAAAAGGCGTTTGGCTCGGCTGTCAATATATAATTCCAAAAATGGAGCAAGGTGGCAGTGTTATCATAACTTCTTCAGTGGCAGGTCTTAAAGGCTTTCCAGGATTAGGGGCTTATGTGGCTACAAAGCATGCTGTTGTTGGAATAATGAAGGTTGCTGCTGCAGAAAATGCATCACGCAAGATTCGAGTGAATACGATTCATCCTGGTCCGGTCGATAATGAAATGATGCGTAGGATAGAAACGGATATGTCCCCTGATAGTCCAACCGAAGTGATGAAAGGCTTTGAGGCTGCAGTACCACTTGGTCGTTATGCAACATCAAAAGAAGTTGGAGAAATGACCCTGTTTTTGGCTTCTGATGAAAGTAAGTACATTACCGGTTGCACCCACTTGGTGGACGGTGGAATGTTAAATGTATAAGTGATAGTTATTTATAGAATTGTTGAATTGAATAATTTAGCTGTAATCATCAACGTATAAACCTGAGTTCGATTAATAATATTTGATTATTATGCAACAAAAAAGATAGATTTTCAGTAAATTAAAGTGTTGAAATTCAATTCATTAATCTAAAAATCTATCTATGGTAATCTACTCTAAAG
>NZ_VAUW01000055.1 GCF_005771495.1 Maribacter sp. ACAM166 | reverse complement strand
AAATTCAGCGTTATCAAAAAGTAATCAATATGCAAATGAGACCAGATGGGGCCATTCCCCACTTTGATATGGAGACAAAAAACGTAGTGTATTTAAAACATAATATGCTTTCTAGGTAGCATATTATGCCATTTAAAATAATAGATTGATTGTTAATACTATTTCTTTAAGCGTGATCCATATAGCTTTGCCATTTTATAAGCACATATTTATCCTTTCCACTATTTTTAGTGCTTAAAAACCCATATTCAAATACAAATAGAATACAAACATTCATGCTGTAATCCCATCTCTATAAATTTAAGTGAATGCCTATGCGAACATTATTGATTTAAGGTACGATTAAATCAATTCTATCCTATAAATTTCAATTCTATTGTCTAATTCAGTTTTATGGATTCTTCTTATAAAAAACATATTAAGTCTATAACCCTATATCATCTTATGATCAACGATACCAAGATGATTGGTATAAAATTTGATCCTGATAAAGTTATTATACTCCGCCATAGTTTTGCTACACATTTATTGGAAACAGGTATTGATCTTCGTCAAATTCAGGTACTTTTAGGACATAGTTCTAGCAAAACGACCGAAATCTACACCCATGTAGCCACAAATACTTTTAAGACAATAAAAAATCCACTAGATTAGTCCTACTAATAAAATGGAAATAACCGTATTCATACGTATATCCGTACGTTATGCCCCATAGTGAGCCACTACCTTTTTATAAATTTCTTTAATATTACCCCAACTTACAGGCACTTTTTCAGTGTATTCTACTAATTTACCATAATCATCATAGTAGCTACACTCATGTTCTTCAAAAAATTCACCCATTAAAAGTGCTTTTGCCCCATTTTCAGCAGTTAATCTACGGGGCATAATCGAGTAGACGGGTCCGCCCCTAGTTAGGAACGGACTGCGCCTCTCACACCACTAAGCGTACGGGTCTCGTACTTAGCGGTTCAGTAATGATGCAGTTTTGTGGTATTCGACTAAACTTACATAACCCCTCATTTTTAGTCGTTTTACGGTAATGGTAGTTCCCAACATAGGGCTTTGAGCTACTGCCCAGCCTCCCATTCTTGTGCGACTCCAAGGGTATGCTTGTCCATTTGAGATACCCAACCGTATTAAGTTTTTACGCTTTCGGTCGGGCTTTTTCCAATGATGCCAAATACAATAACGCAACCTATTTCTAAGCCACTCATCAAGCTTTTTCAGTTTTCCCTGAATGCTACCTAATTTGAAATAATTCACCCAGCCTCTTATCAACCAATTCAAGCGTTTTATTCGCTCATCAAAGGATATTGGAATCGTCTTTCTGGTCAAGTATTTTAGCTTTTGCTTCAACTCTTTCCATTTTGATTTCTTCGCAACCAATTGATATTTTCCCTTATCCCCTTTCTTATACGTGGGTACAAAACCGTACCCTAACAAATTGAAAGTTTGAGGGCGGCAAATGCCACTCTTTTCTTGGTTAATTGGTAAGTGTAACTTATCTCGCAAATACTTGTAGATACTATTTCCTACTCGTTTTGCTGACTTTTTAAGGCGAACATAAATACTGAAATCATCAGCATATCGAACGTATTTGTGTCCCCGTTTTTCCAATTCTTTATCTAGCTCATTGAGCAGAATATTGGATAACAAAGGGCTTAATGGCGAGCCTTGCGGAACGCCTTTTCTACGTTTGATTAATTTACCATTGATTTGTATTGGTGCTCGTAAAAATGACCGCAGCAGCTTCATCGTTGCTCTACACTTTACGCTCTTGTAAATCAAATCTAGTAAAATGCGGTGTTCGACTTCGTCAAAAAAATGATTTGAGGTCAATATTTACCACATCTTGGTATCCAGAATTGATATTTTGTAAGCTTTGTGTGACTGCTTGATGCGCATTTCGCTTGGGTCTAAATCCGTAACTATGCTGTTGAAAGTCTGCCTCAAATATAGGTTGCAATACGTGATGTAATGCTTGTTGATATACGCGGTCTACAACGGTAGGAATCCCTAATAATCGGGTCTTACCATTGCTTTTAGGTATTTCAACACCTAGAATTGGCGACACCTGATACGTCTCTCTTTCTATTTGTTGGTTGTATGTATTCCCGTGAGCTTTTAATCTAGATTGTAAGTCAGTTACATGAACACTATCTACACCAGCTGCTCCTTTATTACCATACACTCGCAAATAGGCTTCGTTTAGATTCTTTTTGTTAATTACTTGTTTAATCATTTACTGTTGATTCTGTTGTCTCGCTTAATCTAAGGCTGCTTAATAAAAGGAGGATGTCCTTAATCCAAAAAACTCCTTAGTCTATTAAAGACCATTACTGTTCGGTCCTTCATTGGTAGTATCAGGTTACCAACTACTATGACTTCGGCTGACTTCTCTACCTAACCAACTCGTGGTTGCAGAGATCTCCCCAGGTAATTGCATCTTCTTTCACTCAATATCTGCCGTATCTACATACTTACCTTTTTTATAATCGTGGGGCGTTACAATGATGTGCTTGCTTACCCAAGTAAATATGCCTCATATACGGTTTCTGTTCGTCAGTACCGAGTTTTGTAGTCTCGCTTTCTTTAGATGTAACTTCACAGTTACCACCCTTGCAACTTACTAATGCTTCCAGACGTTACGCCAGCGCATAAGGGACTTACACCCTCTAAATAAATCCTTATATTGCTATAAGGTAAAGATGCCCATACTGGGCACACACAATGTATATAAAAAATAGGCGAAACAGTAATAAATTCAAGACTTTTGGCTCGTATCGAACTTTGTGCTTAACCGAGAGTTTCGTACTTCGAAACCGCCTACTTTTCATATACTAACCGTTGGCATACATTTGAACAATTCAGTTATAAATCATTTATTTTGAATAAGTTTTAGTATATTTGCACGCAGGGCTAATTTAAGAACATCATGTAAGGCTAATTTACATTCAACGCGCAAGGCTAATTAAAGAACAACTTGCTAGGCTAAATTTGGTGCGAAAAATAGGATTGCAATTAAATAAATAAAAACAGCATTTATTCATATGGCTACACCAGGAGAAAAACTCGCAGCATCACTTCAGATTCTTCGTGAAATTCAAGAGGAACAAAACATTGTAGCAATAAAAACATCTGAAATAAACAGAACACATCGCGAACGACTTACCAAAAATGGATTTTTAAAAGAAGTTGCCAAAGGTTGGTATATAGCAGCAAATCCAAATGAGAATTTAGGAGATAGTACTTCTTGGTACACATCATACTGGCAATTCTGTTCAAGATATTTAAAAGATAAATATAATAATGGTTATTGTATTTCTGCGGAGCAATCTATTTTAATGCATTCAGGCAATAACACAGTTCCAAGTCAATTAATTATTCGCAGCCCTAAAGCACCAAATAAAAACATACCTCTTTTACATAATACATCATTGTTTGAAATGAAATCTCCTTTACCAAATACAGCGGAGATAATAGAAGTAAACGGAATAAGAATGTTAACAATTACTTCTGCTTTAATTAATTGTTCGCCAACGATGTTTGAAAAAAATCCGACCGACATGAGGACTATTTTGACATTAATTCCTGACTCATCTGAATTACTTAAACAACTATTAGATGGCTCTCATTCAGTAATTGCAGGCAGATTGGCTGGGGCTTTTCGGAATATTGGTCAAATTCGAATAGCTGACGAAATTGTTTCTACAATGAAAATGGCAGATTTCCATGTGAGAGAAATAGGCCCTTTTGAAAACAAACTACCTATTAGACTATCCTTTAGAGAAAAGTCACCATATGCAAATAGAATAAAGATCATGTGGGAAGAATACAGAAAAGTAGTAATTAAAAAATTTCCAGATGGTCCAGGACTTGCCAAAAATCATGAAGAATATTTAAACTCGGTGGACCAAATATATTTGACTGATGCATACCATTCTTTATCCATTGAAAGGTACACCGTATCAGTGGATCTAATTGAAAAAGTAAGAAGTGGTAATTGGAATATCGAAGAAAATAATGAAGACAGAAATCAACGAGACGCAATGGCTGCTAGAGGTTATTGGCAAGCCACCCAATCAATAAAAAGTGGTATTAAAAAAATTCTAAATGGTACCAATTCAGGCACCGTTGCGGACCAGGACCATACCAAATGGTACCAAGAATTATTCGCTCCTAGTGTTACCGTTGGAATTTTAAAGGCCTCAGATTTGGCTGGATACAGAACAAATCAAGTATATATTTCACAATCACAACATGTTCCATTGAATAAAGAAGCAGTAAGAGACGCAATGCCAATCCTTTTCGAATTGTTGGAAAATGAAAATAATGCAGGAGTTCGAGCTGTACTTGGCCATTTTATCTTTGTTTATATTCATCCTTACATGGATGGCAATGGAAGAATGGCTAGATTTTTAATGAATTTAATGCTCGCATCAGGCGGATATCCCTGGACAGTTATTCCAGTAGAAGAACGCAAAGCATACATGAATTCATTAGAAAAAGCAAGTGTTGAAGGTGATATTGAGTCATTTACTATTTTTATTTCCAATTTGGTTAGAGAGAGTCTTAAAGGAACTCCTATTGCGAAATTAAAAACATAACAATTAAAAAAAACGTATGCCAATAACTAAGCATATGGCGTGCCGTATTCTAGCGCTATATGCCTTGTTGACTGATTCGGGATTGAGGATAAGGGGGAATACGGGAAGTTTGCCTAGACCTTGGCAGGGAAGAAAGCCTTTATTGTGCCATGTTATGGTCTGTTTTTTTGTAGAAGACCATAGTTTAAAAGAAGTTTAGTACCGATTCCCATCTTTTATGTGGACCTGCACCTTCTTTTTGGCACTTTTACTTCGTTTTGGGCACTGGTATGCCAAGGCTCTTTTGTGAGCCGTTTTTTAACTACTGAATTTCCATAGTTTACGTTTTATGATTCGCTTGTAGTTCTTTGGCGGACCACGGCTGTCAAAGGTCAGAAGTGTGATTAATGTCCCCTTTTTACAGTTCGGACAAATGCGGTGCAGTGATTTCTCTTGAATTACGACCGTTTCAATATGTGTCAGGTGCTTGTCTGGACTTGCAACAAAAAAATGGACAATTAGATAAGAGTTATGCTGCTACATTTTGATTATACATTTCTATTTCAAATTCTTTAATAGTTTTATACCCCAAAGTGGAGTGTATTCTTCGTCTATTATACCATGTTTCGATCCATTGAAAAACAGAGAGCTCTGCTTCAGATCTAAGGCAGTAATTGTGTTTATATACCCACTCTACTTTCAAACTCTTAAAGAATGATTCAGCTACAGCATTATCCCAACAGTTACCTTTTCTGCTCATACTTTGTTTTACCAATCCATTATAGCTTTTTAGTATATTGGTGAATTTATAACTAGCATATTGAGAACCTCTATCTGAGTGAAAAATGAGTTGTTCTGTAATTACATTAGATTTTATAGCCATATGCCATGCAGAAATAATGGTATCCTGTGTTGTTAAATTATCGCTCATAGACCAGCCAACGATTTTTCTACTGAACAAATCAATAATAACAGTTAAATACATCCAACCCTGTTTGGTTTGAATATAGGTGATGTCCGATACCCAGACCTGGTTGCCCCCAAAAACCTTAAAGTCCTGGTTAAGGATATTGGGTGCTATGGGGTAATTGTGTTTACTGTTTGTAGTAATCTTGAATTTACGTTTCCTTCTGGCAAACAGATTATTGACCCTCATTATCCTAGCTACCCTGGGTCTTGAGACACGATGACCTCTTTTTAACAATTCCGCTTTAACTCTAGGAGCGCCATCACTCCCAAAGCTACCTTCTAAAATATCACGGATAGCCGTCGTTATGACCTCATTTTCAGACCATCTTTTGGATGGACCCCGTCCTAACCAATTGTAATACCCACTTTTACTTATCTTGAACATTTTGCACATCTTATCAACTGTAATTTAAATTTATGGTGTTTTACCACTTTGGCCTTGAACGATGCCCTGAATTTTCTTCTTGACTTCTTCATATTTGACAGGGTTAAATCACAACTTAACTTGCTGTCCTAAAATTGGGGAGTATTATACACTAACCATTAACTATGAGGGTCTTACAGAGCATTAAACTTTAGGTCTCAATTAAAAGTCTATTTTTTTACAAAATTATTTATGAGAGATGAATTTACTGCATTACATTTGCAACATCTCAAAGGGGTGCCGAATGCTGATTTTTTTCAGGATAAAGCTGAGATTATACCCGAAGAACCTGGGCAGGTAATGCTGCCAAGGGAGGCGATAATCGCCATTAGGTTACAATTGTTGTGCTAAAGAAGTTTTGGCGTCAACTAAAATCAATATAAACTTTAGAATAATAGCCCCTTTTATTCGTATACTATTTACGAATGAAACTATCTATTTTCACAATTACGGCGTTTTTTACGTTGAGTATGGGTATTCAAGCCCAAGAACAGGAGTCAGATTCAACACAAGGTAAAAAGGTAATCTTAGATGAGGTTTTTGTTTCTGCTATACGCGTCACCAAAGAATCACCTGTAACATTTTCTAATCTTACAAAAGAGGATATTAAATCAAGAAATTTAGGTCAAGATATTCCGGTTTTGATGAATTTTTTGCCGTCTGTGGTGACGACTACAGATGCTGGGGCAGGTATTGGGTACACTGGTATTAGAGTTAGGGGTAGTGATGCGACCCGAGTTAATGTGACCATTAACGGAATACCTTATAATGATGCGGAGTCACAAGGAACTTTTTGGGTCAATATGCCAGATTTTGCCTCGTCTACAGAAAGTTTGCAATTACAACGTGGTGTGGGTACTTCTACAAACGGTGCTGGTGCTTTTGGTGCTAGTCTAAATGTATTGACAGATGGGTTTTCTCAAGATGCCTATGGCCAAATTTCAACTTCACTTGGAAGCTTTAATACATTAAGAAACAATTTAAAATTCAGTACCGGACTTTTAAATCATCAGGTGGAAATTTCTGGAAGACTATCTAAAATTAATTCCGACGGCTATATTGATAGAGCTAGGTCAGATTTAGATTCTTATTTTCTTCAAGGAGTTTATAAGGACGACAATACCTTGATAAAGGCCTTACTTTTCGGCGGTCATGAAATCACCTATCAAGCCTGGTACGGTATAGACTCTCAAACCTTAAAAGATGATAGAACCTTTAATCCCTCAGGAATATATACTGATGAAAATGGAAATACCCAGTTTTATGATAATGAGGTAGATAATTACAAGCAGGATCATGCTCAACTTTTATGGAACGAACAGATTTCAGATTTTTGGAGTACTAATATCGCATTACACTATACGAGAGGTAGAGGTTTTTTTGAGCAGTATAAGGAAGATGATGATTTTGATACTTATGGTTTTGAGCCAATTAATGTGGATGGAGAAGTGGTGAATACAACGGATGTAATTAGGAGACGCTGGTTGTCTAATGACTTTTATGGTACTGTGTTTTCTGCAAATTATAAAAAGGACCAACTAAATCTAATTATGGGTGGTGGGTTCAATATATACGAAGGCGATCATTTCGGGGAAATTATTTGGGCTAGGTATGCAAGTAATAGTAATTATCAAGACCGGTATTACGATGATAATTCATCAAAAACGGACTTCAACCTTTATGCCAAAGCGAATTATCAATTGAATGATCAGTGGTCTTTATATGGTGACCTTCAATACAGAACTGTTGGGTATACGGCAAATGGAGAAGATACTGGAATAGTTGATGATACGTTTAATTTCTTCAATCCGAAAACAGGTGTTACCTATGATTTGAATGCCAATAATAATTTCTATTTTTCATATGCAGTAGCGAATAGGGAGCCTAACAGAAACGATTATGAAGGGGGGAATCCGAAACCTGAGCGATTGAATGATTTCGAATTAGGATGGAGGTATGTTTCGCTCGATGTTCAGGTGAATACAAATGTATATTACATGAACTACAAGGATCAATTAGTATTGACTGGGGGACTTAATGATGTTGGAGCACCTTTGCGTTCCAATATAGGAGATAGCTATAGATTTGGACTTGAAATAGATGCGAATATTAAACTAAATGATAAGTTTAGTATTCGCCCTAATGTAGCTGTAAGCGATAATAAGAATGTTGATTATTTTATTAATAGGGATGGAGCGTTACAAGATTTAGGGAATACAACAATTGCATTTTCACCATCGTTAATAGCAGGTAATATTCTTAGCTATACACCTTGTCAAGCATTAAATCTGTCATTATTTTCAAAATATGTAGGTGAACAATACCTAAGTAATACAGATACTGAAGCTTCTAAATTGGCTGCTTACTTTACTACTGATTTTAATATTACCTATGAGATAAAAATGAATAGGATTTTGAAATCTATAGTATTTTCAGGATTGGTCAATAACATTCTAAATGAGATATATGTATCTAACGGATATACATATTTAGATGATTTTTCTACACCAGGAAATTCTTTTGAGGTACAAGGATATTATCCGCAGGCGGGAACAAATTTCTTGGTTGGGGCTACTATTAATTTTTAATACGAAGAAGCTTAAAAGATAGTAGTGGGAAATATTCTAAAACATGAGGTTTTAGGATATTTCCCACTACTATATCATTTAATTCAAAACTGTATGAATTGCTTTTTAAAGTAGCAAATTTTACGAAGTCACAGACTTATTTCATCGTAAAGGCACTTATAATATGACTTCAATTTAAACTTGCTCAATTACCTATCAAAAAGACTTATGAATAAAGCCGATACTTTTCCCTTGCAACCCGCACAACTATTAAATATATTCATTTTTTAACATATATGTTAGCTCATACTACATTTTTGTAACCTTCCTATTTTAGTTCTTGGAATTAGTTCTTGGAATTAATTAATATTCTAGATTAAAGGAAAAAACACCCTTTTTTAACTATTTTCGTGTTGGCTTTAGGGGTATTCTGTAAAGAATTGAGATAGTCCCTTTGAACCTGATCTGGCTAACACCGGCGTAGGGAAAAGTTAGAATTACATTTCTTCCTTTCATTTCATTCCTTCTCATTTAAGAGAACCTTTTAGCCGTATTTATATTTTAAATAATAAATCTATGGTAGCATCTCTTTGGAATAAGATTCTTCTTGTTCGCGCAAAATCACCTCTAGTACATAATATTACAAACTTTGTAGTTATGAATAATACAGCCAATGCACTATTGGCAGTAGGAGCATCACCTATAATGGCTCACGCACATCATGAAATCGACGAAATGACCAGCTTGTGTGCGTCTTTGGTAATTAACATTGGCACTCTAGACGAATACTGGATAGAATCAATGTTTTCTGCTGCAAACAAAGCGAACCAGTTAAACAAACCCTTCATTATAGACCCCGTAGGAGCCGGAGCAACCCATTTTAGGGACAGTACTTTATCAAAATTAATAGCTTTAAAACCTACAGTAATCAGGGCGAACGCATCTGAAATCCTAGCACTTGCAAAATTCAATAAAACCAAAATAAAAGGAGTCGACAGTACTGCTCAAAGCTCGGAAGCTATTGAAGCTGCCAAGATTCTTAATCAAACATTTGGTGCAGTAGTCTGCATTTCAGGCGAAACGGATATTGTTATTTCAGATGGTCAGCAAATATTGGTAAAGAATGGAAATCCGTTGATGACAAAAATAACAGGCCTCGGTTGTTCGGCAACAGCAATTATTGGGGCATTTATAGCAGTAATCGAAGACAAAACAGAAGCAGTAATCGCCGCAACAGCTTTAATGTCAATTGCTGGGGAAATAGCGGCAAAAGATGCAAAAGGACCAGGAAGCTTACAACTCTTATTGTTGGATAAACTTTATAATATCACGGAAGAGGAATTTACACTTCATATTAATTTAGAAAAAGTATCGTGAAAGAAAATTTTCCATTTAAGCTCTATCTAGTGATTTCAGAAGAAGGTTGCGCTGGGCGGGATTTTTTACAAGTAGCAGAACAGGCTATTTTGGGAGGTGTTGATATTGTTCAATTAAGAGAGAAAAAAGCCTCGAATTCACAGTTTACCGAAAAAGCATTTCGTTTACAGGATGTGCTTGTTAAAACTGGCACACCGTTAATCATAAACGATAATTTGGAAGTGGCTCAACAAGTTGGCGCCTATGGTATACACGTTGGAAATAATGATTTAACACCTTCATTTATTCGCTCTGTTTGGAAGGACTGTAAATCTATTGGATATTCCATTGAATTTCTAGAACAGCTCAATAATAAGGAAGCAGCGATATCCGATTGCTTGGCGGTAAGTCCTGTGTTCAGGACTTCAACAAAAAGAGATACCGTTACCGAATGGGGATTGGAAGGTGTCGCACAAATCCGAAAATTAACCGACAAACCATTAATTGCGATAGGCAATATGAATTCGGAAAATGTATTTGACGTGATAAAATCGGGGGCGGATTGTATTGCCGTTGCTTCTGCAATCTGCTTAGCTAAAGACTCTATGAAAGTAGCATCAAAAATTAAAAATCAAATTGAAAAAGCACTATGAAAAAATATCAGTACATATCAACTATGACCATTGCAGGATTCGACCCTAGCGGCGGTGCCGGTATTCAAGCGGATATTAAAACGATATCGGCTCTGGGCTGTTTTGCTACTTCAGTATTAACAGCATTGCCAGTTCAGAATACAATGGGCGTACGTACAATTTACCCTATTCCCTATCAAACCGTGAAAGAACAAATAGAGGCAATACTGGGAGATATTTTTCCCGATGCTCTAAAAATAGGAATGGTGCATACCAGCGAACTAGTTGCTACTATAGTTGAAACTTTGAGCGATTACCCAAAGATGCCCATAGTTTTTGACCCGGTTATGGTGGCGACGAGCGGTCACAAATTAATAAAGGATGAAACAATACAGGGTATAGTTAGCACACTTCTTCCCATAGCGGATATTATCACGCCCAATCTTGATGAAGCAGCAATATTAGCTGATATGAAAATTGAAACTGTTGAAGATATGTATCTGGCTGGCAAAAAAATAAAAAAAATAGGTGCTAAAAACATACTGCTTAAGGGAGGTCACTTGAAAACAGCTCAGCTTACCTCTTTATTCTTTAGTGAAGATGATGAAATTTATGAATTTCATTTTGAAAAATATGACACAAAGAATACCCACGGTTCAGGTTGCAGCTTATCTTCTGCAATTGCGTCTTATCTGGCACAAGGAAAATCAATGTTGGATGCCGTTACCTTGGGTCAAAATTATGTAAAAGAAGCAATCTATCAAGGTAAGGACGTTATCATTGGTAAAGGTAATGGCCCGTTAAATCACTTTTTTAACCCACAAAAACTAATAAAAAATGAATTGGTCAACTAATGCTTGGGAACAAATACAACCCATTTATAACACTATTATAAAAATGCCGTTTATTACAGAACTGATGGATGGTACGCTACCTGTAGAAAAATTTCAGTTTTATATGGCCCAAGATTCCCACTATCTAGAGCATTTTGGTAGAAGCTTATCCATTATTGCTAGTAGAATTCAAGATATGACAGATACCCTTGCTTTTATTCAATTTGCCGAGGGTGCGATTGTCGTAGAAAACGCACTTCACGAATCCTATTTCGAGGAATTCAACTTGACTGGTAAAGGCACTATGCAACCTACCTGTCATCACTATGTACACACTCTAAAAAGCACGGCTACTCTTGCAAATATTGAAGTAGCCGTTGCAGCAGTTCTACCCTGTTTTTGGATTTATAGGGAAGTAGGGGTTTTTATTTATGAAAATCAAAAATCATCAGATAATCCATATAAAAAATGGATAGATACCTATGCGGGCGAGGACTTTGATATTTTGGCGAAACAGGCCATAGAGATTGCGGATAGGTTGGCTTCAAACTGCACTACTGCCCAACAATATTTAATGACGGATGCTTTTATTACTTCAAGCCGCCTAGAATTTCAATTTTGGGACGGTGCCTTTAATCTAAAGACGTGGTAACCTATTAAATTATTATGAAATTATGAAAGCGGTTATATTTGATATGGATGGTGTAATTATTAATTCCGAACCTTTTTGGAAAAAGGCGGAAAAAGAGGTTTTTACATCTTTAGGTGTTCAAGTAACAGACGAATTTGCTAAGATTACAGCACGAATGACCACAACAGAGGTAACCCGATTTTGGTTTGAAAAGTATCCGTGGAAAATGACGCCTTTTGAAGAAGTTGAACAAATGGTAGTCTCTAAAGTAATAACATCTATAAAAAAAGAAGGTCGTGAAATCCCAGGAATCCACAAATTTATGGCGTTTCTTAAACAAGAAAAGTTTAAATTAGGACTGGCTACGAATTCCCCATATAGCATTATCCCAGCGGTGCTTGAAAAAATCGGATTAACAAATACTTTTGATGTTATTGTTTCTGCAGAATTTGAAACTAAAGGAAAACCTGATCCGGCAGTTTATTTAACTACCTCACAAAAATTAAACATAAATCCTAAAAATTGTTTTGTTATAGAAGACTCTTGCTCTGGTATGCAGGCAGCAAAAACGGCTGGGATGAAAGTAATAGCTTTTACTAACGAGAACAAAAATATCTATCTACCTTCTGTTAACTATAAAATAGATAGTTTTCAAGACCCAGATTTCAGCATATTTATATAGTGTTGTATAGATATGCTATCTAGTTATAATAAGCCGTTATGTGTCTAGGTTTTAATAGAAAGCCTTGTAGGGTTCCATATAGTAATAGCTCTAAAACTTTTTAAATGCGAAACAGATATAATTTACTATTCTGCAACTTATTTTATAATATTTAGCTCTCATAAACCACTCAGCCCATTCCCCTATATTAAGCAGAAAAAGCTTTATTTCAGGAAATACGCTTCATTATAAAAGGTCTCGGGCACAACTGAAAAGTTTCCGATTTCCATTGCGCAAACCCCTACCGGAAAAATGGTAGGAAGCACTTCATTCACAATCTACACCTTTAAAGTCAAGTCTTCTTAACATCCTACATAACGAGAGTAATTCTATTTCATAATCCGGTAAGCACACTCCCCTACATTCTGCGAAAAGCTATATTTCTGGAAAAGAGCTTTCCTATATAAAGTCTTGAACACAATCTCCAATTTCAGCTTACCATTACGCTAACCCGATCCGATCCGCTGAGCTGGAACGGGACGCTTCATTTCCGAGCTAAAATTGTGAATTACAACAGGTAAGTACTACATATAGCGGTAGATTATTCACTTACCAGTAACCGCGTTGTATGGGTATTGAACCACCTGATCAAAAGAAGAGAAAAACCTAAGAAGATACAAATGGATAACGGTCCAGGGTTATCGCTCATCTCACAGCCGACTCAAAATGCATTTATAGAACGTTTCAACGGAAGCTATCGGCGCGGGGTACTCGATAAATATATATTCGAGAACCTAAATCAAGTAAGGGAGCAGACCCATATATGGATGAACGATTATAACCATCATAGGCCCCACGATGCCCTGGGTAGAATACCGCCCTTAAAATACGCGGAACTTAATTCTTTTGGGGCTAGCCCCAAAAGAATTAAAAACAATAACTTTAATGAAGTTTTAGAAAACTAAACAGTTCTAATTAGGGGAAGTTTACAGCTCAACCGGTCTTTAGTGCAACAAAGCGTTGGCAGAAGACATACTCTTTTACAGTTTTGGTGGCGCGTTGGCTAGCGCGACTGGAAATGTGTATGGCTTTGAGCGTTGGCTTTTCATTCAGTTAATATTCAATTTGGGTGTGCCTGAATTCGGTTCTTCAATTGGTTTATCGAATTTCATAATAATCGGCATTGGGAAATCCACACCAGTTACAACTGCTTCTCCTTCTCCGAGAATAGGTAAGAAGTCCAATGTGTTTTTATTAGCTGTACTACAAGCACTACTTATTGCTTCTTTGTCATTATAATTAATTAGTCTATGAACTATAAAAGTCCCCATTTGACTTAAAGTCCCTTTAGGAATATCTCTTGGCATTTGAGTCGCGATACACAAAAACAAGCCATATTTTCTGCACTCTTTAGCTATAGAATCAAATGCGTCTAAAGGTTTAGATTCAAAATATTCATCTTTAATTGATTTGTTTAAAAATTGATGTGCTTCGTCAATTAAAACAACTACAGGTGATTTTTCAAAATCTTTATTTCTAGCTTTATTCAATAAGTATTTTCCAATAGCATTAACTAATGTTTCTCTTACTTGAAAATCGTACTTGACATCTTTAAGATTTAGCCTTAATAATTTGTCATCTTTATTGTCAACTGATATAAAGTCGTCAATCAAGTCGGTTATATCATTTTCCTTTTTTTCTTCTTGAAAACCAAATACTTGATTTAATTCAGGTGTATTGGCTAAATTATTTACTCTTGATATTAAACTCACACAATATGACACATCGTTTTGAGAAATATCTCCCCAAGTTATGCCATTATCCCAAACACATTCTTCATTTAATTGTCTAGTTAGTTTTGAGAAGTCAAAATCTGCCATTCCGTTTTCGATGACTCCAATGTTTCTGTAGTAGAAAACTTCATAGGGTTTTTTGTTACATCCCTTTTTCTTGATAAGTCCTGAATCTACAGGAATTTCTTTTCCGTCAAACTTTAAATTCTCTCCATCACACAAACTTGCGATTTTTAATGACCTAATAGCTTCCATTAATTTAGGTGTTTGTGTTCGAGGTGAAGGTTTTAACATAAAAAACAAATCGTCAATTGTTAACTGAGAATAGTGAAAAACACTTTCTCCGTCTCCAATATTTATATTTTTTAAACCTTCATACTTACCATTATATTCTCCTGTTGCATCTATTAATATCGCTTTGTTACCTGTCTTAATTAAAGATTCAATCAACTTACTTACGGTAAAACTTTTTCCACCTCCAGTTGTACCAACAACTGCACAATGTCTTCCAAAAATGGATTGTAAATTAACTTTCACATTGATATTTGGACTAGAAACTAAATGCCCTAATTTAATTGCATTAGTAATTTCATCAATCCTAACACCAAATCTGGACATATATTCTTGAACTAAATCTCCTGAACTCACAAAAACTTTAGCTCCTATATTTGGATAAGTGGTTAAACCTTTTTTTACTGTTAATGGGTCATACAAATCAAATGATAAGAGTATTTCTATTTTACCTGATGGATGAAATTCGCTAGTTTGAAATGCTTTTTCACTTAATGAAAGTCTTTCTGATTCAGGAAGTAGTAACTCTGTTATTCTTCCTAAAAACCCATATTTACTTCCCTCAATGACAACAAAACTGCCAACCAAACCACCATTAAACTCTTTACCATAATGAGTGAAACCATTTAACAAAACAGAAGATGGAAAGTGGACTTTTACATATTGCGGAAACACTTGATTAATGTAACCAAGAAAATATTCGTGCCTGAAAGGATTAATCTTTTTGCTATCCATTATTTAAATTTATGGATTGGTGATTAAAGTTTTCATATGTTTTTATTTCTGGGTAATGCTTTGCAAATTCTGTGAAAGATTCTGAGGTTAATAGAATTCTTTCAGATTCTTGAGCTACTTTTTTAATTTCATTCAAGGATGATGAAATATTATCAGATTCAAAACCTGGGTCAATGGAAGCAAGTCGAAATCCAGGGTTTTGATTTAACGCTTCTTCAATTGCTGCATTTATATGTTTATCATTAAAGCTGTAACCAATACAGATTAATAAAGTATCATTATTCTTTCTTAGATTTCTTTGAAATCTTGCCATCATTTCGAAAAATGGTTGACCATAAGAATCTTCGTATTTAGCATCTCTAGGATAAACCATTAATGGTTTGTCTGGATTGTTATTTATTTTAACTTTTTGGTCTGTTTTATCACGTTCCCAATTCAAAGAACCGTGTAGTTTATGAAGATGGAAAACTCTTTGGATAAAGTTGTCTTCTTCTTTTAACTTGCTTCCTTCTCGTTGAACAATATCATAATCGAAATATCTGCCACTAAATGTTCTTGGGAAAGTAAAAGAGAATCCGTCAACAACAATAGCATTTACCTCTGTAGCTGCATATTCAAATAATAAATCATAGTTAAGAGTAAAAATTTTAATTCTTGGATTTGTTTGTTTTCTTTGTAATAATTTTTCTAAAAATGTTTTATGAGGGAAATTTTCAGAAGGTGCTGGAATAGTACACTTATCTTTTATTAATTTAAAAATTTCATCTTTAATATCAGATAGTTGTTTTTTAACACCTCCAATTTCTATTTCAACGTCTTCAATAAATTTAGTGTAGCCTTCAATGTGAGAAAGTAATGCTTCTAAATTTTTCTTTTCTGATTCAAATTTTACAGCTTCTCTGATAATTTTGAAACCGTCAATTTCTGGATTTTCTTCAGTTTTATCAATTTTATATTTCTTCTCTGTTTCTTTCCAAAGTTGCCACATTGAAAGTCCGCCAACGTCCATTGATGAACCAGCACCTGATAATACAAGCAGATTTTTAAAAGGTTTTTTGAAAAACTCTGTATAAATTTTTCTTTTCTCTTTGTTAGCATCTGCTAATGTCGGTTTAACAGGATTACCGTCATCATCTTTCTTATTAAAAGGCTTTAGGTCATCAATGGATATAAGTTCTCCTTTATCGAAAACAGGATTTTTTACTTTAAGTTGATTTGATTTTCCATTCAAGAGAATGTATTTCCATATTTTTTCTTCCATTTTTGACTGTTGATTTATAATTTTGAGCGTTGGCTAATGTGTCGGCAAAAAAACAAATGTGCTGTTTGTGCGTTGGCTTTTTTAGTTCAAATCTTGATGTTTTTTTTCATTTCCCGCATTATGCACAACGATAGCGCTATGATTAGTGGTCCTTTTTCAGGCTAATGCTTTTGGGCCATTGATTATAACGCGTGTTATTGTCCGTTTTATTTTAATTTTCAGTTTTTCTAAAATTAAGAATAAAATAAGGGAACCGTTCTCATTGCCGAACATCGCAACGCCTTTTTTTCCAAGATTCCCCATAACTATGTTTTATGTAAATGGCATGGAACGTAGTTATGGGAAACAAAACACCCGTTCTTTTGTTATAAATTCCGATAAAATTGACTTTGTCAAAAATTTTACCGTTCTTGATTCAAGTAGTTTTAACGTTCCAACGTTTTGATAGCGAGCTCTCAACGCTGAAAGCTAAACTACTTGGAGCGATACCCTCCTCAAAAAGTCGGCCATCCATTGACAAAAGAACGTCCGCTTTCTTTCTTCACACAAACCTTTGAAAAAATGCCCCCACGGCACTTATAATGGCCTCTAACGTACGGATATACGTATGAATACGGTTATTTCCATTTTATTAGTAGGACTAATCTAGTGGATTTTTTATTGTCTTAAAAGTATTTGTGGCTACATGGGTGTAGATTTCGGTCGTTTTGCTAGAACTATGTCCTAAAAGTACCTGAATTTGACGAAGATCAACACCTGTTTCCAATAAATGTGTAGCAAAACTATGGCGGAGTATATGTGGAGATACACTTTTGCGTATTCGTGCTTTTTCTGTTTTCTGTTGCCATTTTTACAATTCTTAAGACACTCTCGCCACTATATTTTCCTCCCTTTTGCCCTTCAAACAAATACACCTTTGGCCTGTATTCCCTGAAATATAGTCTTAGATCATCCAACGCTATTTTAGACAGTAATGTGTGCCTATCCTTATTGCCTTTGGCATTTTCTACGCGGACTAGCATACGTTTGCTATCGATATCATTAATTTTTAAGTTTAAAAGTTCGCTCTTGCGCAAACCGGAACCATATAGAAGTTCAACAACACACTTATGTTTTTAATAATTGCTAGAACTTCCTCTTTGGAAATTACCTTTAGAAGCTTATACTCTTTTCGCGGACGTTCAATGTCATAAAATCTGTGGGGCACCCCAAAGTACCTCTTCATAATAAAACTTAATGGCATTGATAACTTGGTTAATATAGGAATTGGACAATTTTCTTTGTATCAAATGCTGGAGAAAGACCCGTATATCTCCTTCATCCAAAGTTTTCAGCTCCCTATCGTTATAGAAGTTAATGAACATTTCAAAAAAGGGAACATAGATACGAACCGTATTATTGGAATTAGGATTTGACCCAAAATTCTTCACCCTCTACTGGAAAAACCAGAAAGGAGAGGTGTATCTTTTTATCTATAAATATGGGTTTCTAAAGAAACCTGAGAATGGAAAGGACAAATATGTGCTAGTCACTTGGCAGGACTATATGGATAAGAATCCAAAACTTAATATTTAAAACTAAATCAGGTAATTTGATATATCTCAATACACCATAATTAACATTTATTTCCTTCCTTTTTTCCGATAGAAGAACTGGACTATTGGATTGCAGGTTTCACAATGAACTACCCCGAGGCAGAGCCATAGGGGTATCAAAACAAACGTAACTGATTTTTGTGCAACTGGGTATACTTTGACTTTCCTTGATTCTGAATATATTTTTTGATCACTTCCTCACTTGCATATTGCCCAACAGTATTTACATAATAGCCACTCGTCCAAAACTTACTGCCCCAGAGTATCTGCTTGACCTCTGGATGAAGGCGAAAAATTTCTTTGGCCGTGATGCTCTTGACAGCTACGATTATCTTCTTGGGGGGTGTTCGTTGGAATGCTTTGTATCAAAAAATGAACATGATCATCATCCAAACCGATTTCCAAAAAGTGAATTTCGTAACGGGCTTCTATTTTCATACAAACATCCTTGAAGGTGGACGAAACCTCTGCACTCAATACTTTTCTCCTATATTTGATAGGACATACAAAATGATACAAAAGCAAGCTTTTGTTATGACTCTTATGAATATGTTCGCTCATACTCACAAATGTAATTATCCTTACGCAACACCCGAGGCAGAGCCTCGGGGATAAAACAAACCATAGGCAACCATTGCCAACCAGGAACTACCCTAATGCCCTTCCTTCTTAAATGTATTACCTACCCAAGCTAAATACATTGCCTACCCCATACCCTAGACGAGTTAACTATAATAACTACCATAGACTACAATATAACTTGAGCTATTTATATACCTTAGGAGGGACTACATAGGGTAAGTATTTTGACTACCCAAAGCTATCCTGTTTATCCCAATGTAAAGAAGTTTAACTACCCGGGTATGCCCTATTGCCTACCCGAAGCAACTATTAAATAAACCGTTGATATCCAGAACCTACCCACAATTTATTGTTGAAATTACTTTTACCTACCCTCCTTTCTACCCTAATTCTACCCTCTGCCTACCCGACGCTATCTGATACTTACACATCGCCTACCCTATTGCCTACCCAAAGTATGTATATTACCTACCCGAGACTCAACAGCAGACTGCCATAAAATCTGCCGTGGCAAACACAATCCCAACATTGATTATCATTGCCAATAATAAACTGCCATATTATCTGCCATTTTAACGGCAGTGCCAACCACCAAACTAACCATTACTAATCATTCTCAACAATAGCCTGCCATATTATCTGCCATTTTACGGCAGTGGTAACCATAACTCCA
>NZ_VAUW01000054.1 GCF_005771495.1 Maribacter sp. ACAM166 | reverse complement strand
GATACTTGTACCCAGATTTCTCACATCCTTTTGTGTGACCACATTTCATACATTTAAAACCATCGTGCCATTTTATTTTCGCTAAATATGCCTTACAGGCATCATCATTTGGCAATTCTTTTACAAAACTCAATATATTCTGTCCTTCAAATACTTCCATAAACGTTGTTTCTATTGACAACAAGATACAGAGCTTAAATGACTAACTCAATTAATATATTTCTATTCGATAATTTATGTCTTTGTATTATCGTGTAGGAAAATACACCGTATTTTTGGAGAGACGAAGCTTTTGCTTAGGTTTTTGTAAGTATTCGGGTAATTAAAGGAGCGATTTGCAAATCAGATTTATTGAAAGGTTTATTCTATTTTTGATAAAAATTGCGAGAATGCATTCTATACATGAATATCGAGATGAGTTTGTCAATTACTTGAACTCAAAAAAGCTTACTAAAGAACCAAAGAACCTATATGAACCGATAACGTATATTTTGGGTTTGGGTGGTAAGCGACTTAGGCCTGTTTTGGTTTTGCTCACTACTGAAATTTTTAATACCGATTATACCAAAGCTTTAGATGCAGCATTGGCTATAGAGGTATTTCATAATTTTTCTTTAGTGCATGATGATATTATGGATGATGCTCCTGTTCGTAGAGGGGAGATAACCGTTCATGAAAAATGGGATATTAATACCGGCATCTTATCGGGTGACGCGATGTTGATAATGGCATACCAACTTTTTGAAAATTATGAACCACCAATTTTTAGGGAGTTGGCCAAGCTTTTTAGTAAAACGGCATTAGAGGTTTGCGAAGGGCAACAGTACGATGTTGATTTTGAGACGCGCGATGATGTGATGTTGTCAGAGTATTTAAAAATGATAGAATATAAAACAGCAGTTTTAGTTGCTGCAGCCTTAAAAATGGGCGCTATTGTTGCCGGTGCATCAGAAACTTCTCAAGAACACATGTATGCTTTCGGATTAAATCTTGGTATAGCTTTTCAGCTGCAAGATGACTATTTGGATGTTTTTGGGGATCCTGAAACTTTCGGCAAACAAGTTGGAGGAGATATTATAGAGAATAAAAAAACCTACCTCTATCTCAAGGCAATCAATTCTGAGTCTGAAATGATGACGAAAGAATTAGAGCACTTATATTCAATACAACCGAAGGAGACCGAAACCAAGGTAAATGCGGTGCGTTCAATTTTCAAAAAGACAAAGGCCGATGTAGCTACGCAAACTGCTATTGCAGACTATACGGCGAAAGCTTTTGAAGTACTTGAGGAAATAGAAATTGAGCAGAACAAGAAAAACATTTTGCGAAAATTTGGTGAAAATTTAATGAATAGAACGGTTTAAAATAATCGTTTAAAAAAGGCTTTTAGAAAGGGAAATTTGGGGCAAGAATTAATAAATGCTAGGTCTTCTCGAAGAGTTGTTTTCTCATCTAAGAATTTGAACACCTTTTGCGGACTCAATGATTTGAAAAGAGATTCAAATATAGCATAGCCATTTGCATTATCAGCATGTAATACGTCAAGAAACAAAACATCATAATACCAGAACTTATTCTTCAGGTTTAATTTTTTTAAAGGCTCACCTTTTTTAATATATTCAACCAGTTTGGGGATTTTATTTGCCGTACTCATTAGGGTATAGCCTGTGCTTGGTTTTGCCCATCCACCTGCCGTTCCTATATATCGTATTCTCTTCGTGTGGTTTTCTCTAAAATCATAACATGTCATTGGTATACTGCCAGCTTCTGTTTCTATGATTTCATAAGCCTCACACTGATACCTATCCCGTATATATTGTTTTATTTGCTCTTCATATTCTTCTTTATCCAATAATTGTTCTGAAAACAGGGTGTACTCAATAAGCGCAGTGTTATTCGAGTTCGGTAAAACATACATAAAACGTGTATTACCTTTTTGAGGTATGGAAAAATCCATATAGGTAACTTCAGAAGCATTAAAAACTGGCTTTTCGGTTTTTATGACCCAGCCAATAAAATGTTGTTGCAAAATAGGAAATTGCTTTTGCTGTGTTGCCATTTTAAAATTAAAAAGACTATTGAAAACATAGTGGCCGTTGTAGCAATTATTTTGGGTCTGAACGGTAACTTCGGTACTTGTTTCTTGCAAATTTACGACCTCTTCTTGTTTGAAGGTAATGTTTGAATAACTCTCGATTCTTTTTAAAAAGTGATTGTAAAAATCGATTCCCTTTATCATTTTGTAGGAGTAGGGAGCGATTTGTGTTCTTTTGGAAATTACTTTTCCTTCAAAGTGAATCGTGTCCCATTTTTTATGTAGTATAGCATCAAAATGGCCTTTTCCTTTTTCCCAATAGCACCAAGTACGGTCATTGGTTTTCTTAGAATCCTTCTCAAGTAGTAGTATCTTTTTTTGTGCAAAAAAAGAATCACCACCCATGGCATCAGCTAGTAATAAACCAGATGCTCCGGCACCTATAATGATATAATCGTAATTGTTCATGAAGTTATAAAGATGCAGTACTAATAAACTGCTTAATAACTTCAAAAATACAAAATGCGATTAATCTTTAGACTTAATTTAGTGTGTATCGTAAACCTAGAAAGGACCTAATACCTTGATTTGGGCTATATACACAGGAAGGGTCAAAAGTTAAACCGTTTGGATTGTTTGGTGTGGCAACCGCATTGCCATTGGTGTCAAATGTAATTTCTTTATCAAAGGGGTCATTGGCACAAGCAATAATAAAGGGATTTCCATTATTTGGCGTCCAGTTTAATAGGTTTTTTATACCAGTATAAAATTCAAAGTTTTTAATACCGTCATAGGTGAATTGAATGTTTTGAATACTCAAAGTAGGTGAAAAATCTTTTCTTCGGTCATTTTCTCCCAATGTAGGTAGACGGATGGGGCCATATAGGTTTCCTATATAATCCAACATTAAATGCCAAGATAGAATAGTAGAGCTAAGACTCCAATTGGCTGAATAACTTTCGGTGAGAATTTGCTTTTTAGTTATTCCATTTTCGGTGTTGCTTACATCTTGAAGTGTTCCACCAAACATCACTTTAAGTCCGTTTGAAAAGGCAAGGTCTATGTTAGCACTAATCCCTTTAGAAATGGATTTTCCATTTAAATTATCATAAATGATTTGATGGGGATTGGTGTCATAATCAGGTATGATGACATTTTGAAATTTGGTGTAGAATAGTGATGCATCTAACCCAACAAAAGTACCATTGTCTCCATATATTTT
Source organism: Maribacter sp. ACAM166 (assembly GCF_005771495.1). Classification (GTDB taxonomy): domain Bacteria; phylum Bacteroidota; class Bacteroidia; order Flavobacteriales; family Flavobacteriaceae; genus Maribacter. The sequence goes on along the minus strand of NZ_VAUW01000054.1, from coordinate 18,528 downwards.
ATTTAGGTATTTAAGGTTGATGTTAAAGGAGCGTTCTGGTTTCAATTCTTCTGATATGACTACGTCTAGTAATCCGGTGAGCGCAGCATGTTCTTCAGTGAATAAATTTACAACCCTAAAACCTGTGCCGGCGTTCAATCGTAAAATATCGTTATCGGTAAACTTAAAACGATAGGCCCCTCGTGGAGTGAAAATTGTCCCATGCCGTTTGTCATAATCATATCGTGCTCCCAAAAGCAAGGAATTCCTTTTATTAAAGGCTATTTCATCTTGTAGAAAAATGCTAGGTATGATTACTTCATCGGGATTGTTTCCGTTTAAATCTGAAGTTGCAGGGTATTGTCATCATAGTAATTATAGCGTAATGCAGTTCTGACCAGTAAGCTATGATTACCCAATGTTTGTCCCACGTTAGTTGTGTGAACCCAATGGGTTGGTCGGCTAGATAGGTAACATTGCCCTATACAGAGTTTTGACTATGGTCATTATAGAAAAAGTAAAGCATAAGTTGATCTTTAAATGGAAGTTGGTGTTTTCTTAAAATCTCCCACCTTCGGGTATAAATACTTTCTCCATAAATTTCATATCCACTTCTAAATTCGGGTGTCCATTGTAATTCTTCACCTCAGTGATCTTCATAAAAATAGCGTCCTGCAAGGGAGAAAATGCGTGAATTATTCCTTTTGAAATTCCATTTTTGGAAGATAGAAATACGGTCTTGTAAGGTAAGATCCGTAAAATTATCTCCGTTATTATCAATGGGATTATCATATTTAAAATAATTAACCCCTAAAAGTAAACTAGTTTTTTGGCCGAGGCTCATTTTTGTTCCTAGATCAAGATTGTATTCGCCCCATCCTGTTATAAAACTATCTCCAGAGAATTCTGGTGCTGTTAGATTATTCTTGGTAATAATGTTAATCAGGCCTCCTACAGCTTGGCTCCCATAGAGTGTAGAGGCAGGTCCTTTTACAATTTCAATCTGTTCTATAAGTGAATTAGCAATTCCTGATAGTCCGTAAACTGTGCCTAGCCCACTAACAATGGGCATACCATCTATTAAAACTAGGGTATAAGGTCCTTCTAAACCGTTAATATGAATATCTCCTGTATTACAAACATTACAATTTATTTGTGGACGTACCTCATTCACATTTTGAAGCGCTTCAAAGATGCTAGCGGTTGGATTTTTCTTAAAGAATGCGGGTTTGTATACTTCAACGGGTACCGGGCTTTCAAGTCTGCTAACGCGTATTAAGGTGCCAGTGACCACCATCTCATCCAAAGATTCTACAGAAGGCTGCAAATCAATATCTATAACTAGTTCTTGACTGTTCTAAATGGTATGTAACCAATGGTAGAAGCTATTAGGGTATACTTTCCTGGCAAAATATTCTTTAACTCATACAATCCGTCTTCATTTGAAGAAGTACCAATTTCGGTATTCTTTAAATAAACATTTACGAATGGCGCTGGTGAGCCATTAAAAGAAACTGTACCGGATACAGCTCTTTCTTGCCCATTAGTGATTCCAAAAGCAAAAATAAAGCAAAAATAAAGCAAGAAAAAGATAAAATATTAATTATCTAAAAATTAATTTAGATAAAACTAAATAATAGTTTTTGTATATAAAAATGTATTTTTGCGTTTATATAGTATTGAAATGACATTATCAGAAGAAGATTACATCAAAGCGATTTATCATTTAAGTCAAATAGACAGTAAATCGGTGGCTACCAATGCTATTGCAGAACAAATGAAGACGAAGCCATCTTCAGTTACCGATATGATTAAAAAATTATCTAAGAAGTCATTGGTCAATTATAAAAAGTATCAGGGAGTCTCACTTTCTGAAGAAGGGAGAATGGTCGCACTTTCAATTATTAGAAAGCATCGCTTGTGGGAAGTATTTATGGTGAATAAACTAAATTTTTCTTGGGATGAGGTACATGTAGTAGCCGAGCAGTTAGAGCATATAAAAAGTGATACGCTAATTGATAGGTTAGATGCACATTTAGGATTTCCAAAAGTAGACCCACATGGGGATCCTATACCTACTAAAGAAGGCACATTTAAAAAGTCCGTAAAAAAATTGATAAGTGAATTACCGATTTTGAGTGAAGGGGTTTGTATTGGGGTAAATGATTCATCAGCCGCTTTTTTAAAGTTTTTAGATAAGAATAAAATTGCCTTAGGTGATACATTTAAAATTTTGGATAGAGAAGATTTTGATGGTTCGGTGTCCATTTCGACCAGAGTAGGAACCATTAGAATTTCTGAACAGATTGCGTCGAATTTATATTTGGAAATTAGGGACGCTGAATAAATATTCAATGAATACTATTTTTATTTTATGCAACAAATAATCAACTATTTAGAATCTATTGACCCAGTTTTAGCTGCGTTTTATGCTACGTTATTCACATGGGCCCTTACGGCTGCCGGTGCTGCTTTGGTCTTTCTTTTTAAAGGAATGAACCGTGCTTTATTAGATGGCATGTTGGGCTTTACCGGTGGGGTCATGGTGGCTGCCAGTTTTTGGAGTCTATTGGCACCTGGCATAGAGATGAGTCCGGGTGAAGGGTTTGTTAAGGTAATTCCTGCTGCAGTAGGGTTTTTGTTAGGTGCTGCATTTATTTTCGGATTAGATAAAATATTGCCACACTTACATATTAACTTTAAAGAAAGTGAAGCAGAAGGTGTTAAGACGCCATGGCATAAAACAACGCTGTTGACGCTAGCAATTACCCTCCACAATATTCCTGAAGGTTTAGCTGTAGGGGTTCTTTTTGGGGGTGTTGCTGCTGGGTTTGATGGTGCTACCATAGGTGGTGCCGTCGCTTTAGCTCTTGGTATCGGATTGCAAAATTTCCCAGAAGGTTTTGCTGTAGCTATGCCGTTGAGACGGCAAGGACTTAGCCGAACCAGAAGTTTTATGTATGGCCAAGCTTCTGCAATTGTAGAGCCAATCGCTGCTGTATTAGGTGCGTGGGCAGTAATGACCTTTCAGCCTATTTTGCCTTATGCACTTTCATTTGCAGCGGGTGCCATGATTTTTGTGGTGGTGGAAGAGGTAATACCAGAAACGCAGCAAGATAAATATACCGACATTGCGACTATGGGGTTCATTGGTGGGTTTATTATTATGATGACCTTAGACGTTGGTTTGGGATAGGGTCTAGAAGTTTTTACCTGAATAGTTCAACTACAAGCATTTTTTATTACCTCGGTAATTTAATGTTATTTTTACCGTTTAAACAATTAAAGTGGCTAACTTGATTTTCATAAGTGCATATGCAATTCATTAAGAATAATTGGTTTTGGAATGTAATTCTTATAGTGACTGTGATTTTGTGTGTAGCAATATTAACATTGCACTTAAAAAATTGGATTGGCGGTGATAGCAATACTATTAAGTTGAGGTCGGGATTCTATAATGTAAAAATCGCCTATAGCGAGTTAGATAGTGTTTTGTTGGTGGATAGAGTTCCACCAATGGAGCGGATAAATGGCTTTTCTGCTCTAGAAAAAGAAAAAGGAATTTTTAGGGAATTCAAAGATTCGCTAACCGATAAGAAAGTTCATGTTTTTGTAGATAATATTAATCAACAGAAAGTGAAATTAGTCTATAAAGATTCTCTATACCTATATCTTAATTTCAAGGATTCAGTCGAAACCTTGAAACTTATGAACGGTTTAACAACTAAAATGAATTCTTCAATTAACCTAAACTGATTTTTCGGTTTAAACGATTATAATAATCTTAAAAAAAGGAAGGTTATGGCATCAAAATTGAATTTACCTTTGAAATGGAATATTTCAAGCATGAGAAATAAAAATCGGGTACTACTATTGGTTTTTGGTGCGATTTCAAATATGGTTTTTTCACAGCATAATCTTAGCTTGAACGTTGACGGTGTTACCTCTGAAAAAGGAAATATATGTTTCGCTGTTTATACTGATGAGAGTTCTTTTTTGAAATTCAATAGGGTGTATAAATCTGGTTCGGAAAAAGCAGTTACAGGAAACACAATTATTAAAATCAATGATTTACCTAAAGGGGACTACGCAATTGCAATTTTTCACGATGCAAACGGAAATAAAAATATAGACACCAATATGCTAGGTATCCCTAAAGAACAAATTGCTTTTTCAAAAGGCAAAATGAAAATGTTCGGTCCGCCAAAATTTAAAGAATGTGTATTTACCCTAAACTCAAATTTAGACATGACTATTATTCTTGAGTAAAAGAACTGTTAATTGGGGATTTAAAAAGACCTTGAATTTAGTGCCTTATTTGTAAGTTGTAACAACAATCACCCCATTTGAAGCCCTTGTTCCATACATAGCTGCATCTGAGCTTGATAATATTTTCATCTTTTTTATATTAAAACTTTTAACCGCTTCGTTTAGTGATGAAAATGAATTCCCTATTTCATAGTTATCCAAAATGTAAAGTGGTTCTTGTGTACCTGTACTGCTAAAAGAATTTGAGGTTTTTGAAAGAACAGGAATACCATTTCTTTTTATTATCCCTGGCATTTGTGATATACGTTCCAATAAAGTAAAATTAGATCTGTTTTTTTCATCAAGTTCTTCCCTAATGGTAGGTTTATCGATAATCGTTTTTTGTGCAGAACTACAGGATAGTAAAGTAGCAATAATAATAGATACAAAAAGGATGCCTCGATATTTCATAATGTTATTTTGTAGGCATTAATATAGGTTTTTTTGAGTTTCATTTTAGATTTCATATTTTACCACTAAATCGAGGATAGCATACCGCTAAAATTGAAAGTAACTTTATAAAAAATGTATGGTTTTAATAGCACAATTGGTAGGGGCGTTTTTCGGACTTTCAGCTATAGTGTTTGGTGCGTTTGGTGCCCATTTACTAAAAAAAACGTTCACTGCTGAACAATTGAGTAGTTTTGAAACAGGGGTTAAATACCAAATGTATCATGCACTTTTACTATTAATGTTGAGTTTTAACCTCAACCTTGATACTGCGGTAGAGAAGAATATGATGTATTGCTTTATAATCGGAACCCTACTTTTTTCTTTTAGTATTTACGGACTTTGTATTAGTGCATCCAAAGGGAAAAAATTAAGACTCCTTGGTCCCATTACACCAATTGGAGGGTTGTTTTTAGTTCTTGGATGGGGCTTTTTATTCTACCATTTCATCAAAAACCTGATTTAGGTTACTCTAGCTCTGTAGATGTAAATTCCTTTATTGCCGTGTTAGGTTCCATAATCGTATAGCCCTTCCAAAATTCTGGGTCATATTTAGGCATATACGTAGGTAAAATAGAATTCCCCTCTTTATAAGATTCAAATTGATTCTCGCTGATGCTTTCTGTGTCAAAGACTACTATTTCATTTTTTTGCACATCGGTAAATACAAAGTCCATTTTTCCTGATAATTCATTCTGCCTGTTTTTACCCTTTACAACCTTGTTCTTTTCAATAATCTTTAAAGGCCTTTTAACACCTATTCTAGTACCAGTTTCTGATTCGAAATAGCGAAGGCCATATTGGCCAAAAGTTTCCTTAAAAAAAATCGCCTTTCCTTTTGATAGGTAGGTGTTGGTCGATATACCTAGGAGATTAAAGGATTTGACCGATTTGATGTTTTCATAATCTGCACGTATCAAAGCAAAATCATCTGAGTTGATGTATAAAGTACCTTTATAATCGGCAGAGCCTTTAGAAATAAAATCGATGACATAAACGGCATCATTTCCTAAATAGGTAAATTCCTTCAATGTGTATTCGTATTTTCTCGACTTTGTAATAAAGTTATAGTCGGTATCCTCATGTATAGGTAGCTGCTTAAATAGCGCACTAAGAGACTTTTTTCTGTAATTTGCGAAGTTTATTTTTCGCAGTTCTTGATTCTTTTTTTTCTTCTCAATTTCTTTATTAAGAGCAGCGATATCAGTAGAATCAATATCAGATTCAAAGATTTCATTAGCATCTAATTTGGTACCGAAGAGGCCTGATTTTACTTTGAAATAAGAGTCGGTTCGTACATTTTTTTTGATAATGTCATTAAATTTTTCTTCTAGTTTTTCCAAATCTATCTCCATGCTTTTGTCATAAAGTTCAGAAGCTTTTATAAGATTTAATTTTTGTTTATCCTCCTCAAAATTTCCATAGAGGTCTCCAAGTATCTCGGTGTAATAACTATTTGATTTCGGTACTGTGTTTATAACGCTGTCCAAAAACTGCTGATTAAAGGCGTCTATAGTCGATTCTTTAATAGTAAAATTGGTTTTGGTCATTCGGTTAAAGGAAGAATTTCTATAGAATAGTCTTTTTTTAGAATATGCGTTCGTATAATTTTTTTCTAAATTTTCTTCCACTAAATCTATGATTTCATCTGCGGTATAATTTTTATTTGAAACGATGACTTCTTTAAGCTCAATCGCTTTTGGACGAAGGAGAATCTCATTAGTTTTGAATTCTAATAGTTGCTTGGCGACAGATTTATAACCAATACAGGAGATGAATAGTGAATCTGATTCTTTAATTTCCTCATCTAATATAAAACTGAAGTTTCCGTCTTCATTGGTAATAACCCCTTTATTGTTTAAAAGTATGGTTGCATAAGGTATAGGTTCTTTGCTTAAACTATCAAGAACAACGGCGCTGAGACTTTGCGCTATTAGAGGTGAAGTATTGGCTATTAAGGAGAGTAAAAGGAGTAAGTAAATTTTTTTTATGCTCATGGGTTTCGATATGCCTTCGCAATCTAAACGAACCAAAGAGAGAAACGTTACAGTTTTAGAAACCGTTGTGAGTTTTTTAGGGCTTATTTAACTAAAATAAGTAAAGGTATGTAGTTGGCGATTGTTTGTTGAACAACTTGTTTTTTTGAAGCTTAATGACAACCACAATCGTTTTGACCACAAGCTTTAGAATCACTTTTTTTAGTGCTCCACAATGACTTTGGAAGCAAAAATTTATTGACAATATAGCCTACTGAAATTGCTAATGTGATGTAAACCAAAATGTGCTGTAAAGTGTCCATTTTATTTTAATAATTGATAAGCGATTAGAGCTACAATATAAGCAAAAAGACTCATAAAAACGAGTTGCCCTAGAGGCCATTTCCATGAATTAGTTTCTCTTTTTACCACTGCCAATGTGCTCACGCATTGCATAGCAAAGGCATAAAAGAGGAGTAGGGATATTCCAGAAGCCAAATTGAAAAGCGGTTTATTGGTTCTTGGGTTTACTTCTGCAGCCATTCGATATTTAATGGTTTCCTCTTCATCATTCCCAACACTATAAATAGTAGCTAGGGTGCCGACAAATACTTCCCTTGCTGCAAAGGAGGTTAACACGGCAATACCTATTTTCCAATCGTAACCCAGTGGCCTAACAATTGGTTCAATAGCTTTTCCCATATAGCCCATATAGGAATGTTCTAATTTATAGCTTGCAATTTCTTGGCTTAAGGCACGCTCTTCTAATTCTTTAAGTTGCTTCGCCGTAGTTTCTTCACCTTTTTCTAAGCCAGTCTCAAGGCCATTCTGTTTCTTTTCTAGATAGACTTCGCTATGGGTACTGAAACCCTTTTCTTTGACCTTGTTCGTAACTATGGTTTCCGCATTTTTAAATTCATCTGAAAATCCATTAGAGCCTAAAAACCATAGAATAATTGATATGGCAAGGATAATTTTACCTGCACCAAAAACAAAACTTTTAGTTTTTTCAAGAACGGTATAACCAACATTCTTGAGGAGCGGCAATTTATAATTTGGCATTTCCACTACAAAGAATGACTTGCTCTTAATATTCATTATCTTATTTAAAATAAGAGCGGATAAAATTGCTGCACCAAAACCTATTAGGTACAATAGCATTAATGTTAGTGCTTTGTAGCTTAATCCTAATAAACTGCCTTCTGGAATGACTAAGGCAATGATAATTAAATAAACGGGTAGTCTTGCAGAGCATGTTGTAAAGGGCACAACCAGTATGGTGATAAGCCTTTCCTTCCAATTTTCGATAGTTCTAGTAGCCATTACCGCAGGTATGGCACAAGCAGTTCCTGAGATTAAGGGCACTACACTTTTGCCACTCAAACCAAACGGACGCATAATACGATCCATTAAAAAAACGACCCTACTCATATAGCCGGTTTCTTCCAAAAGTGAAATGAACAAGAATAAGAAGGCAATCTGCGGAATGAATATGACAATACCGCCAATACCGGCCAAAATACCTTCTGCTATAAGATTGGTAAAAACTCCTGGGGGTAACGTGTCTTTTACCCATTCGGTAGCTGAAGCAAAAAAGCCATCAATCAAATCCATAGGGTACTCACTCCACCCATAAATGGCTTGAAATATGGTCAAGAGAATTAAAAGAAAAATTAGATACCCAAAAACTTTATGCGTCAAGACCTTGTCTAACGTAGCCCTAAATCCTTTCGCGGCATTAACATCTACTTTATATGTTTCCTTAAGAATACCATTTATAAATTGGTATCGTAATATGGTTTCTTTTTGCTGAAGACGCTTAAGTTCAGATTTTGATTTTGTGGCAAAAGAAGATGCATCTTTCATCAACTTCTTTTCTATGGGCATAAAGTTGACATCTTGCGTGATAACAAGCCATAGTTTATAAACATCTTCTTTTGGGAATGCGGTTCTAAGTCGCTCAAAGTATTCAGGTGCAATTACTGAGGCATCTACATTCTGTGCCTTAGAAAGATTCTTGTAATCTGCAATCAATTCCTTTAAAGTCTCGATGCCAGTACCTTTTCGGGTACTTACCAAAGCGATTTTAGAGTTTAACTTTTTCTCTAGCAATTCAATATCGATGGTAATGCCTTTGCGAGACATACGATCAGCCATATTGATTACTAAAATAGCAGGTATTTTTAAATCCTTTATTTGAGTGAAAAGTAATAAGTTACGCTTAATGTTCTCTACGTCTGTAACTACAACAGCTACATCGGGGTGGTCTCTGTCATTTTTATTAAGAAGTAATTCTACGGCCACACTTTCATCTAGTGAAGTAGTATTTAGGCTATACGTGCCTGGTAAATCTAAGACATGTGCTTTGACCCCTCTTGGGAGTTTACATATACCTTCTTTTTTTTCAACCGTTATGCCAGGGTAGTTGCCGACTTTTTGGTTTAATCCTGTAAGTTGGTTGAAAACCGATGTTTTCCCAGTATTAGGATTCCCTATTAGGGCGACATTGATTTGTTTGCTCATACGATCGCATTGTCTTCAATGATTTCAAGAGCTATATGAAGTGCCATTTCTCTTCTAATGGCAATATGAGATCCATTAACATTAATATAAATAGGATCTTTTAATGGTGCTACTTGTACTAGTTCTACCATATTTCCTGGCAAACAGCCTAATTCAAGTAATTTTATGGGCAAAAAATCTTCAGTGAATTCTTTAATAATTCCCTTTTGCCCTCTCCTTAAATGTGCTACAGTGGTCTCCAATCTTTATTTAGATTCATTATAATTAAGGCAAAAGTAACGGAAATATTCCAATTAGGAGATTTTTACATCTTAAAATAAGAGACTGCTATTGTGTCTTTCACTTCGATTAATTTATCCTACTGTTGATAGGATGCCTTTAAGATTTTAAGATCTGTCAAAAGTTGGTCCATATCTTCTTTTTCTGTTCCGTCATAAAAGCCTCGAATTCGTTTTTGTTTATCCACCAAAATGAAATTTTCGGTATGTATCATGTCAAACGGTCCGCCATCTCCATCGGTTTTAACTGCCAGATATGATTTACGCGCCAATTCATATATTTGTTTTTTATCACCGGTCACTAAATTCCATTTAGCATCGTCCACACCTTTTTCAATAGCGTACTTTTTTAACTGTGCGACAGAATCTATTTCTGGAGTAACGGAATGGGATAAAAGCAAGACCTCATTATCCGCTTTTATTTCTTGCTGTATATCTGCCATGTTTTTGGTCATAATTGGACAAATTGTTGGGCAGGTAGTGAAAAAGAAATCAGCTATATAAATTTTATTCTTGTAGTTTTCTTGGGTTATGGTTTCCCCATTTTGGTTGGTCAAAGAGAAATCTGAAATGGTATGGTATTTTCTTATATGTTGAATTTCTTTTGGAACTAGCTCTGCGTTTACCATAGCCGGTGAATAAACTGGAAGAATCTTTTTAGGGATAAGCGCGTTGTAAAATAGATATATGACAACTCCTGATACTGCTAGGAGAACCATACCAAAATACTTGAATTTAGCGAAGAAGGAACGCATTTTATTTTTTGGTAAAGGTACAGTAGGCTACACTAGATTTCAAACAAACGAGCTACATAAGCTGCCAAATTATTCTTAAAATAACTTGACCTTTCAAGGGTTTCTTTTTTTAAGCGGTTGTAAAAATGTACTTTTGTCCGATTTTAATTTTCAGGAAAAAAGAATGAGCCCCATAATAATAAAGACTATACAATTTTTTTTAAGCCTTTCCCTACTAATAGTATTACATGAGTTAGGTCATTTCATACCCGCAAAATATTTTAAAACAAGAGTAGAAAAGTTCTATTTATTCTTCGATGTGAAATTCGCCCTTTTTAAGAAGAAAATAGGGGGAACTGAATATGGAATCGGTTGGTTGCCTTTAGGTGGATATGTAAAAATATCTGGTATGATCGATGAGAGTATGGATAAAGAAGCCATGGCCGAAGAACCAAAAGAATGGGAATTCAGAAGTAAACCGGCTTGGCAACGATTGATTATTATGTTGGGTGGCGTTACCGTTAATTTCGTATTGGCTGTTGTTATATTTATTGGCTTGGTCTTTACTTATGGTGAGGAGTACATAGCAAATGATAGCCTAAAAGATGGTATTTTGGTTACGGAGCCTATCCTAGGGGATGCTTTAGGGATTAAAACTGGAGATAAATTCATATCGATTGACGGAAATAAGATTGATGCACTGAGAACCATTCCTTATGAATTAGTTTATGGTGAAAAATTCGCTATTGAAAGGGATGGAGCCATCATTGAAAAAGAGGTGCCCGTAGATTTTATAGAGACAATTTCTAATAATAAAGAAAGTGCACGGTTCCTCAATTTCAGGAATCCTTTTGTTATAAAGCAAATACCTAAAGATTCTCCGAATTTGAATACCGGGTTGGAAGTTGGAGATGCTGTAATAGAAATAGCAGGAACTCCCGTAGAATATCAAGATCAGGTAGTGCCCGTTTTAATGGTTAATAAGGGTAAAATGGTGCCTATATTGGTGATTAGAGATGGTAAAAAGGTTTCCTTAGAAGCAAAAGTAACAGAAGAAGGAAAATTTGGGGTTTTTGCAGGTTTAAGTTCATTAGCAGAATATCAAGAGAAGGGCTATCTTAAAGTGGAGACCTTAAACTATACTTTTGTAGAATCTATACCTGCCGGATGGAACAGAGGCGTTAAGACCTTGACAGATTACATTAAGGGAATGAAAAAGATTTTTAATCCCGATACTGGTGCGTATAAAGAAGTAGGTGGTTTTGCTGCTATTGGTGGCATGTTCCCTGATACTTGGAACTGGCAAGCCTTTTGGGCAACAACAGCCTTTATATCTATTATTTTGGCTTTTATGAACATATTACCTATACCAGCTTTAGATGGGGGACACGTTATGTTCTTGCTTTATGAAATGGTTACTGGTAGAAAGCCAAGTGATAAGTTTTTAGAGTACGCCCAAGTCACTGGTTTCTTTATTTTAATCGCCCTTTTGCTGTTCGCAAATGGCAACGATGTTTACAAATGGTTAATTAAATAAAAAAACAGCATTTATTTATTTGGCGAGTTTTAAAAAACTACTATATTTGCACCCGCTTTAGGAAACTAAAACGGGTTATTTTCCTCCTTAGCTCAGTTGGTTAGAGCATCTGACTGTTAATCAGAGGGTCCTTGGTTCGAGCCCAAGAGGGGGAGCTTAATGAGAGCAAGCCATTCAAGAGATTGAGTGGCTTTTCTTTTTTAGCGGGGACAACATAGGGACAACATTCAATCAATCATATTTTTTTTCTTTTAATTTCATTTATCGCTATCTTGATAAGATGGAACGATTGGCAGAAATATTGGGCGGTTGGCTTTACCAAAGTCAAAGAGAGCTTAGGCTGTTATGGTTGAAGAATGGTACCCTATCTACTAACCGACTTTCTTTTTTAATTATTCTTCTTTTCGGCATAGTACCTTTAACGCTGTATTACATAATTTCTGGTGCTACTTATTCTTTAATTCAAATCATAGCAAGTTATCTATTTGTTACCCTATTATTCGCTTTGGCTATATTGATAGTGATTACCTGGTTTAAATCAAATGAACTGTTCAAAAGTAATGTTCAGGGCTTCTCTTTCTTGCAGCTATCTCCTTCTAAAATAGATAACAGTTTTTTCTGTTTTGATGATGACGACATCGTGAATTTTAACAGACTAGTGAACGGACTGCCATCGGCTCAGAAAATAGTAATCAGAGAAACCGCAAAAAATAAACAATCTGGAAACGTTCGATTCCTATTTTCACTTTTGGACCTGATTGTTCAGGGCGGAATCTTTAGGATGGATACGAGGCTCAAAGAGTCATTGAACATACTTATCGCAGAACGGTTTACGTTCCAAAACTCTGAAATCAATCCAAGTACACTTCCTTCCAGTTACTCCAAATGGTGTTCCACTACCCAATTAGGTAGTTATGATGATGTGCGAAAGGACATCTCCAAAGCGCTTGGGATCTTATAAATTCTCCTTTACATGAATTTTATAGGGAAATTATAGCGCAATTCATAAGCAATCGTGATTTCCCTATTGTTTTTACTACTTCTACCGACATATGTTTGTCCTGTACAATCAAAGTAAAAGGCCTTTTACTCATTATTAATTCTTAAACACCTAGATTATGAATGAGCAAGAAAACGTTGTGGATTTGTTGCAGGATATTAAAGGCCTGCTTTCCCACACTAAAAAAGTATTTAATATCGATGACCTTGTTAAATATACAGGGCTATCCAAAAGTAAAATCTACAAACTCTCCCAGTTAAAGCTTATACCGGCAGGGAAGAACAAGCACATCCGTCAATTATTTTTCAACAAAGAAGAAATTGACGCCTGGCTTATAGGAGAACCTAATTTATCGGATGAATTTCTAGAGCATCAGTTCAACGAGCAGCTAGCGAAAAACAAAAGATAAATTTCTCCATATGGCTAAGACAGAACAGCGTATTCTTTATCTTGTAAAGGACGCCAAGAAAAAGACCGTATACGACTACACGATGGAATATCTGGAGGGTAGGTACGACATTTCGTATAACGAGATATCACATGACTTCCAGATAGCTTTCAAAGCCTCCAAGCAATGGGAGTACCTGAACCTGAACTCGCTCATCATAGAACTGGCAAAAGCGGGTATCGATATTCCCAACGGGAAGTTGGAAACCCTTATCCGTTCGGAATGTATTCCCAAATGTAACCCCATCAAGGAATATTTTGAAAGCCTGCCTAAGTGGGATGGGACTGACCATATCCTTAAACTGGCCTCGTATGTACCGACCTACGAACGAGAGGCGTTCGATTATCATTTTGAAAAATGGTTGGTGCGCACTATTAAATGTGCTTTGGAAAAGAACTACTTCAACAAACAGGCCTTTGTGCTGTCCCATCAGGGTCAGAACTCGGGCAAATCTACTTGGTGCCGATTTCTCTGCCCTCCGGAACTAGCGGAATATATGGCTGAGGATATCAGTAACGATAAGGATGCGAGGATACAATTATGTAGAAACTTCCTTTACAATCTGGATGAACTGGCCGTGCTTTCCAAAAAGGATGTAAACGCGCTGAAATCATTTTTCTCCAAAACCTTTATTAATGAAAGGTTGCCGTATGACAAAAAGAATACCACGCTACCTAGGATATGTTCCTTTATCGGGTCTACCAATATGGCCTCCTTTCTTAATGACGAAACAGGTTCCGTTCGTTGGCTGTGTTTTGAGCTGAAGGGAAAGATAGATTTCGAGTATTCAAAGGAAGTGGATATAAACGAGGTATGGTCACAGGCATACCATCTGGCCTATACCGAACCAAACTACAACCCTGAACTATCCATAAAGGATATCCAGGATAACGAGGAACGGAATAAGAAATACACCAAGTTGACCACGGAAGAGGAACTGGTCTCAAAGTATTTCGAAAAGTCGCATGACCTGAAGGATTTTGTCACCGCTTCGGACGTATTGGTCCAGCTGAGTTGCCTGAACCTTCGCCTGAACCAGATTAACCTGGGACGGGCATTGTCGGGCTTCAACTTTCAAAGGGTAAAACATCCCAAGCGACAGGTATACGGTTATCTGGCAAAACCCGTCTTCGTGGACAGCCCTTGGCAAATGGAATTTTCTAAGAAACAGGAATAGTACCTACCTAGTTACCTAAAGGACAAGAAACCTAATCACAACAGGAAGTATCACTAGGTAGGTTCTTTAACCCCTTCTTACCTAAGTATTACCCATCCTACCTAATAAGGTAACATAGGTAAGCACAAAAACCAATCCGACCTATATAAAAGACCCCGTAATCATTGGGTTAGGTAGGAAGGTAACCGGAATACAATAAAAAGAAGCTGATGAAAAGAAAAAGAACAAAAGGACTAACGTGCGAAAGAGCCCGAGCTTTTCCCATCGAAAGGACGCTGGCAAAACTAGGGTACTTTCCGACAAGGACGACCCCCAAAGAAGCTTGGTTCCTGAGTCCGTTCCGCTCAGAAACCCAAGCCTCTTTCAAGGTGTGCAAGAACCTCAATAAATGGTACGACCATGGAGCAGGAAAAGGTGGAAATGTTGTAGACCTAATTTGTTTGATTACAAAAAGTACGGTCAAGGAAGCCTTACAAATAATAGGACAAGAGGAACCTTTTTTTTCTTTTCAGCAGCAACCGATTTTAAGGGAGGAAATCCACATCAACGAAAAGGTGCTCATCACAAAAATTAAGACCCTTGAACATCCTGCATTATTGGGTTATCTAAAATCAAGGGCAATCAGCATTCAAATCGCAAAAGAATATGTAAAGGAAGTCCATTATACTTTTAAAGGGAAACCATATTTCGCCATCGGACTGAAGAACGGTTCCGGAGGTTGGGAGCTACGTAACAAGTATTTGAAAAACTGTACCTCGCCCAAGGATGTCACCCATATTAAAAACGGCCACCAAAAACTTACTGTAACGGAAGGGATGTTCGATTTACTGTCCATAGTAGGCTATATAGGGGTTTTGGAACAAGAATCGGATTTTTTAGTAATGAATTCCACGATTTTTATCCAAAAAGTTACCTCGATTTCAGAGGGATATGCAACCGTTGAACTCTACCTGGACAACGATTCCAATGGAAGTTCGGTCACCAAAACACTAATGGAACACAGGGGAGCCAAAGATATGTCGGGGATCTATAAAGGACATAAGGACATGAACGATTGGCTGGTCATGAATACTGAAAATGGACTTGGGCAGGAAGCGCAAGATGTGTTTTTGTGGCAACAAAAACAAACTTGCTTTACTCCCGATGGTCGCAAAGAAGAAATAAAATGAAAAGGACCTATATCAAATTTAGATGTACCATCTATGAAAAAAAGTTGCTTGTAAAAAGGGCGGAACGTGCAGGGATATCCCTTTCGGAATATTGTCGGAGCACCGCCTTTGGCCAAAACGTTATCGAACGTCTTTCCATGGAGCAATTGGAATGCTACAACACATTGGTGGACTACAAGAACAACTTTACCCGTATCGGGAATATGTTCAAAAGGCATCATCCTAAACTGGAAGAGGAAGTCAAGCAATTGGCTGCCGAGATACGTGGACATTTAAAAAACTTCAGAAAATGATAGGCAAGGGAAAAGCTGTTGCACATACGGGCGTCTCAATAGCATATGGATGGGACAAGGAGAAAGATGCCGAAATAGTCATTAATCATCATCTGGCAGGGGACAATGCCCAAGAGGTTACGGAGGAGTTCAAGATGGTCCAAGAAATGAACAAACGCTGCCATAATAACACCCTCAGCTTTATACTCAGCCCTACCGTGGAGGACGGCAAAAAATTAAACAAAGAAAAGCTCCGTGAGATGACCGAGCGCTTCTTAAAGGAAATGCAGCTAAAGGAACGACAGGTCATTGCCTTTGTTCATCGGGACAAGGCACATACCCATGTGCATTTGTACGTCAACCGTATAGGCTTTGACGGCAAGGCGTACAACGATAGTTTTATCGGGAAGCGGAGCCAACTGGCAGCGGAGCGGGTGGCAAAGGAAATGGGAATTACAACCGTAAACGAGGTACAGATGGAAAAGCAGTTACAGTCCGTAGTCATACGCAACGAAATACGTAGGATACATGAAAGGACTTTGTCCAACGAAAAGCTGAAGACCTTGGATGCCTATATAAAGGCAATGAAGGCGCAGAAGGTGGCTGTTGTTCCCAGTATCAACAAAGCGAACCGTCTACAGGGTTTCCGCTTCGATTACAAGGGACAGAGCTTCAAGGGCAGCGAGGTGCACCGTTCCATGTCCGGAGGTAGATTGCTTAGCGGACTCTCCACGGATATGAACATACAGAAACGATTGGAAAAGGTACCATCGGTTAATATTTCGGGCAAGGCCTTGGAGCTGAGTTCCAATATGGCAAGCGCACTTGCAAAAAAAGTAATCAAACAAGTCATTAAAAAGGTAATTGATACAGGGATAGGATTTTAAAATATAGAACAATGGGATACAAAAAACTGGACGAGGTAATGGAACTGCTCACGGACGAACTGGACGGGTTTAACAAAGCGCTTAACAAACTACAACGGCTCACCAAAAACGTGGAGGACATCAGGATACTTCCCGACACTTCTGAAATCGAGAAACTGCTGGAAACGCATTTGCAACGGGAAAAGGAAAAAACATTAATCCTTCAGGAATCCGTCCGGTCATTGAACGAAAGTTTGGCAAAGGCTAGCGTGATATCTAGATTCAGGTTATGGGTACATTATTCCATTTGGGCAATCTCTTTGTTTATTATTTGTTACCTAGGTTTTAAGATTGCTGAAACGGAAGAAATTCGTAAAGAATCCTTCGCTAAAGGAGGACAAGAAGTTATTACAAGTCTAAGGGGTTATTTCGACCAACATCCCGAACATTATAAAGAGTACGAACAATGGCTTAAAAAAAAGGATAGTGTTCCAAATCGAAAGTAGCATGCGCCCTGTTTCGATTTTACTTTACGCTTATCTGCCGGAACACTATAAAATCGAAACAGGATCCGTGCGCAGGTAAGTTATGGTAAGATTTGGGGGCTTCTAGCTAAAATGAAGTCTTTGGTATCAATTGAAAGTCTAAATAAGGGTGGAATTAAACAATACAAGTTTAATTAAGTCGAAGCACCTTTATTTAAACTTTGATAGCTATTTTCTATACTTCTTTGTTGGCAGTAGTTTTTATTATTTCAATATTTTAATCGTTGAGTATATCTTCATTTTTATCAGCCGACATACCACCTAAAATTACCCAGCCATAATCATACTTTTTCCAAGTATGAGTCATCTCATAAGTTTCCTTGCTAATGATATTATTTTCTTTGTCGGTCCAGATATTATCAACATCATAAAACACCATTACCACATCGCCTATTGCGTTGGTTGCTTTTCTGTATAGTTTGTAACTGAATTTCAAATTTTGGTCACTATGTAATTCTGGTATCCAATTTGTAACCTTACTTTTATTATAAACTTCGTTGGCACCACCTGGGCGACCAATAAAATCATTGTGCCAAAGTTTTTTATAAGCAACGGTATCCATTTTTTGGGCATAATCCCAATATTTCACTTCCATTTCCCAAGCTTCGTTTTCGATTTCCTCCTTGCTCATTTTTGATAATACTGTTTCAGTCTGTTTTGATTCTTTATTTTCTTCGTTACAACTTTCAAGTGTGATTAATATAAATAGTCCGATTGCAAGTGTCAAAATCAATTTAGATAATCTCATTAAATTCCTTTTTAAATATTGCCTTTGTTAATCGGATTTCGGCTTTTCCGTTTTGTTAATCAGCTTAAAATTAGTTCGTTGTTTAAATTACTGCCAACACATATATATGTGTAATAAGTTGTTTTGACTCTAAAATACGGAAATCTTTCAAGTGGACAATAAAAGCAATCTTTAAGGGATAGTTAGGAGTTAGGGATTTTGTAAATCAGATACTTATATATCAATTTTGATATACGAAATGCGTACAATTGATGTATGAAATACCTACTTAAAATTAAGATAGTCTTCAAGCTTATTCCCCATCGTTTTCAAAATATCTAATCTATGAGTAGAGTATATTTAAACGGTCCTTATAAATAAACTAATTGAGGTTTTTGGAAAGTTCAATTAAGGGTGGGATTAATTATACTAGTTCAAATAAGTAGGAATTAGCCTTAATTGAACTTTGCTAATGTTTTAAGTAAAACCTGGATGGCTAAACAAACGATTTCTTACCGCCACCCACTAAGCATAATCTT
>NZ_VAUW01000053.1 GCF_005771495.1 Maribacter sp. ACAM166 | reverse complement strand
ACTGAAAGCTATGGCAAAATACAAATGGTACTTATCAAATCTGGTCGCTTTTATAAGACTCAACCTTTTTGTTAAGGTAGACCTCCAAAAATGGCTCGACCACCCTTTTCAAGACCATCCGCCGCCTAAACAAAATATCGTACAGGGGGTTCTATTCTGAAAAAAACCAAAACGGTAGCTTTAGGTCAATGAAAACAGTAAAGTTATTCATTCTTGAAAACGTTTAGGACAGGATTGGTTTAGAATAAAGATTTATTCTTAAATAGATTATTATGGACGAATCTTAAATGATTGGAAATTTCATTGAGGTTAATTATTGCATCTGTCTTTATGTGTTTTGTTTCAATTAGGTCAGAATACCACCCTAGGTTATTTGATATTCAATTATAAAACTCCTATGAAAAAAGTAATAGCAATTACAATTTTTGTCTTACAATGCCTCCTTGTATATACCCAGAAAGATGAGGTTTTAACTGTTGAAAAGATAATGTCCGACTCTGTTTATCTGCGCAAAGTTCCAGATAATATTGAGTGGAATGAAAACAGTAGTAACTTATATTTTAATTGGAGACCCATTGATAAAAAAGAAAGTTCCGTTTATGAAATTTCCATTGGAAATTTGATTCCGATTCCAATATCAACCAGTACAAGTCAAGACCTTAAAAAGAGAAGCATATCCTATTCAAAAGACTCGAAAAGGATTTTGTTTGAACGCAATGGGGATATTTTCATTAAAAACATTAAAAGCAATACTGAAACACGTCTGGTAAGCACTACCGAAGAAGAAACTGACCCAATTTTTAATTACAATGAAAGTTTGATTGTTTTTCAAAAGAGCCAAAACTTGTATAGCATATCAATTTCAGGACAAGGGTTGAAACAGTTAACGTATTTTACCAAAGAAGATTCCAATTACAAAGAAAAGCTAAATAATCAGGACCAATGGTTGGAACAAGATCAATTGGCAATTTTTAATATTCTTAAAAAGGAGGAAGGCAATAACGTAAAAACTACACAAACGCCTATTAAATACTACCTTCCTAAATCGAGTTCCATATCCAACATCAGTATCGATCCATCTACCAGATACGTCGTTTTTACAATAGCCGATCAATTAAAACAAAGTAAAAATATTATTGTTCCAAATTATGTGACCCGTTCTGGTTACACCGAAGATATACCGGGTAGAACAAAAGTAGGGTCGCATGTGGAGACCTTTGCTACTAAAATTTACGATCTTAAGAAGGATACTATTTATGATGTCTTAACCGGAAATATTCCAGAAATTAAAAGGATTCCCAAATATTTGGAAGAATATCCGCAACAATTGAAAAAACGGAAGAATGAAAATCTTGATAGGGAAGTACATGTCGGAGAACCCTTATGGAGTCCCGATGAATCCCTTGCCATAGTCAACGTTATGTCGTTGGATAGCAAAGACCGATGGATAATGAAACTCAACCCATTAAGCGGGAAGCTATCATTGTTAGATCATCAACATGATGAGGCTTGGATTGGGGGACCTGGTGTTGGACCCAGATACCGAACACCTGAAATGGGTTGGATAGATGGCAGAACCATCTATTTCCAGAGCGAAGAAACAGGATATTCACATCTCTATAATCTAAATATTGAGACGGGTCAAAAGAAGCAACTAACTTCAGGAAAATATGAAGTACTGACTTTACAGCTTTCTAATGACAAAAAATCGTTCTATTACACTGCGAACATAGAGCATCCTGGTATCACGCACTTCTATAACATACCAATTGAAGGAGGTAAGTTGGTCAAATTGACATCAATGAAAGGAGGCAATGAAGTTACCATGTCTCCTGATGAAAAATGGCTGGCTATACGATATTCCAATACCACACAACCTTGGGAAATATTTCTACAAGAAAACAAGCCAGGTGCAACTGCAAAGCGAATTACGAAGTCAACATCTAAAACATATGATGCATACCCTTGGAAAACGCCAGAGATGATCACCTTTAAAAACAGATACGGAACGGACATTTACGCACAGGTATTTTCACCATCTACGCCCCTACCTAATAAACCCGCAGTAGTGTTTATCCATTCGAATGGATATTTACAAAATGTACACTATTGGTGGAGTTATCATTTCAGGGAATATATGTTTAATAACCTATTGGTAGATAAAGGCTTTACCGTTATCAATATAGACTATACGGCAAGTTCAGGTTACGGTCGGGACATTCGAACGGGAATTTACCGTCATATGGGTGGAAAAGATCTTTCTGATTTGACCGATGGCGCCAAATTGCTAACTGACAAATATGGTGTAAATTCAGATTATATTGGATTGTACGGAGGTTCTTATGGTGGTTTTCTGACCCTAATGGGGCTGTTTACCGAACCTGATGTATTTAAATCAGGAGCAGCATTACGTTCAGTAACTGATTGGGCACATTACAACCAAGGTTATACCTCCAATATTCTCAACGAACCACTCACGGATGAAATAGCTTATAAGAGAAGTTCTCCCATATATTTTGCTGATGGTTTAAAAGGTAATCTATTAATGACGCACGGCATTGTAGATGTAAATGTTAATTTTCAGGATATAGTGCGGCTTACTCAAAGACTTATCGAATTAGGTAAAGATGATTGGGAGCTTGCTGTATACCCTTTAGAAGATCATAATTTTGTCGACCCCACTAGTTGGACAGATCAGTATAAACGTATTCTAAAATTATTCCAAGACACTTTAATACCAAAAGAATAAGCCAAAATATTTAACTAATCATACCATTATGAAAATGAAAAAAATCTTAAAGTTATTTGTAATACTAATGATTATAGCACCGTCCTTAACTGCGCAACAGGTAAACACCAGCATGGACTCGACGGTAATCACCAACGGGCAAGTTACCATTAAGGGAGTTTCTGTTAAATATAAGGCAACAGCAGGGAAACAACCTGTTTGGGATGATAAAGGTAATATTATTGCGGGTCTCTATTTTACCTATTATGAAAGATCAAATATCAAAGATAAATCCAAACGGCCATTGTTCATTTCATTCAATGGTGGTCCTGGTGCCGCTTCGGTATGGATGCATCTTGGGTATACAGGTCCTTACAAGGTGAAAGTTGATAACGAAGGGTATCCTGTTCAACCTTATGGCGTTGAAGAGAATCCACATTCAATATTAGATGTAGCCGATATTGTTTATGTAGAACCTGTAAATACCGGTTTTTCAAGAGCTATCGATTCCATGGATAAGAAAGAGGTCGCAAAGAGATTTTTCGGTGTCAATGCCGATATAAAATATTTAGCAAGCTGGATAAATACTTTCGTAACACGACAGAACCGTTGGGAATCACCAAAATACCTAATCGGTGAGAGCTACGGTACACCTAGAGTTTCTGGACTTTCATTAGAACTTCAGAATGCACATTGGATGTATCTGAACGGAGTTGTATTAGTTTCTCCGACCGGATTGGGCATTGAACGCGGTACCGCTGTAGAGGCAGCCAATTTGCTTCCATATTTTGCCGCAACTGCTTGGTATCATAAGAAATTATCACCAGATCTACAGGCTAAAGACCTACCCGAATTGTTGACAGAAGTAGAATATTATACTATTAACGAACTTATTTCGATAATGGCCAAAGGAGGTTTTCTTCCAAACGCAGAAAAAGAAAAAGCTGCTATTCGCATCGCAAAGTATACAGGGTTATCTAAAAAAGTAGTTTTAGAACACGACCTTAGAATTCCGAAGAATTTTTTCTGGAAGGATCTCTTGCGTGAAGAGAGTTTAACGATAGGTAGGCTAGACTCAAGATATTTAGGCATAGATAAAAGTAACGCAGGTGATAGACCAGATTATGCCGCAGAATACAAATCATGGCAGCACAGTTTCACCCCTGCCATAAATTATTATTTTAAGAATCACCTTAATTATAATACCGATTTAGAATATTATATAGCAGGCAAAACTCGTCCATGGGATAGAAGTGATAACACTACAGGCGAAGATTTACGTCAAGCCATGGCACAGAACCCTTATTTACATGTGATGGTGCAATCAGGATATTATGATGGCGCTACAGACTATTTCAATGCACAATATAATCTGTGGCAAATGGACCCTAGTGGAAAGTTGCGAGATCGCATGAGTTGGGAAGGATACCGAAGCGGACACATGATGTATTTACGAAGTGAAGATTTAGCAACCTCAAACGAACATATTCGAGAGTTCATTCGACGATCTACCCCTAAAGAAGGTGAACCCGCTCAATATATTAGAAAAAGAAACTAGCGAATGATTCACGGTAGTTCAAATGAATTATGAGAACAAAGGTTTGCCAACATATACCTAACCTAAAACGATTAATTAAAATCAAATGAGATGAAAAGAATATTGACAATGACAACAGTATGGTTAATTATTGCTTTGCCACTAAATGCGCAGCAACTCAATACCAGTATGGATTCTACGGTAACCACAAGTGGAGAAGTTACTATAAAGGGGTCACAGATTAAATACACGGCCACGACCGGAAAACAACCTGTTTGGGACGAAAAAGGAGAAATTATTGCAGGGCTTTATTTTACATATTATGAACGGTCTGGTATCAACAACAAAGCAAAAAGACCCCTTATCATTTCTTTTAATGGGGGCCCTGGTTCAGCATCAGTTTGGATGCATATTGCGTACACGGGGCCTAAAATACTTAAGATAGATGAGGAAGGTTACCCTGTACAACCTTATGGTATTAAAGATAATCCATATTCAATTCTTGATGTAGCCGACATTGTTTATGTAAACCCTGTAAACACTGGTTATTCTAGAGCTGTGAGTACCATGGACGATAAAGAGGTGTCAAAAAGGTTCTTCGGTGTCAATCCCGATATTAAATACCTTGCTAGTTGGGTAAATACGTTCGTGACGAGACAAAACCGTTGGGAGTCACCAAAATACCTTATTGGAGAAAGTTATGCTACGCCTCGTGTCTCTGGGTTATCACTGGAATTACAAAATTCGCACTGGATGTATCTTAACGGGGTCATATTGGTGTCGCCAACTGGATTAGGAATAGAGCGTGGCACCGCTGTAGAAGCCGCTAACCTTCTTCCTTATTATGCTGCAGCTGCATGGTATCATAAAAAACTCCCTGCTGAGCTGCAGGTCAAAGATTTAACCGACTTGTTGCCGGAGGTAGAGGAATATACCGTTAACGAACTAATTCCGATTATGGCGAAAGGTGGCTTTTTGTCAGAGACAGAAAAAATTAAAGCAGCTGCCCGAATGGCAAAGTATTCTGGGTTGTCCGAGAAGGTGATTCTAGAGCACAATCTCCGAATCCCCAAAGGTTTTTTTTGGAAAGAATTATTACGAGATGAAGGCTTTACTATTGGAAGGCTTGATTCAAGGTACTTAGGAATAGATAAAATGGAAGCCGGTGAACGACCTGATTATTCAGCAGAACTTACTTCGTGGTTACATTCTTTCACTCCAGCTATCAACTCTTACATTAAAAATCATTTGAAATACAATACCGATCTCAAATATAATATGTTCGGACCAGTACATCCATGGGACAGAAGTGGTAATACGACTGGTGATGACTTACGTCAAGCTATGGCACAGAACCCTTATCTACACGTAATGGTTCAATCCGGATATTTTGATGGAGGCACTGATTATTTTAACGCAAAATATAATCTATGGCAAATGGATACAAGTGGGAAATTACGTGAACGAATGAGTTGGGAAGGATATAGAAGCGGACATATGATGTATTTACGTAAAGAGGATTTAGCAACATCCAATGAACATATTAGAGAATTTATTAAAAAATCTACACCTCAGAAAGGACAGGCCGCTCAATACCATAGGGGGGTAAAAAACTGATTTAAACAAAATAACAGTTCCTTAATAAAATGAAATTCACTGTACTTCAATCATGAATAATCAGTACTTAAAATTTATAATCAAAATCGAAAAATCTAATGAAAAATTTAAAGAATAAATCACTATTATTAATCTGTTTATTTATATCACTTAGTTCTACTCAGGCTCAAATTCTTGAAGCTCCTGACCGGAAAGAGGGTGAAGGACCTTGGTCGCAATTAATTATAAGAGGCGCCACCTTAATTAATGGAACACTGGCCCCACCGATCGGCCCAGTTGATATTGTAGTTGAAAACAATATAATTGTCGATGTTAAAATAGTAGGCTATCCGGGGGTGCCAATAGAGGAGTCTAGACGACCAAAACTGAGGCCAGGAGGAAAAGAACTAAATGCCGAAGGATTATACATAATGCCAGGTTTTATAGACACCCATGCACACATTGGAGGTGAATCACAAGGAACATCGGCTGAATACGTGTTTAAATTATGGATGGGACATGGCATAACTACGATAGTAGACCCTAGTAGTGGTAATGGACTTGATTGGGTTCTTAACGAAAAAAGGAAAAGTGCCCAAAATAAAATAACTGCGCCGAGAATAATGGCTTATACCGCATTCGGACAGGGTAGTAAACAACCTATTTCTACTGGAGAACAAGCAAGGAAATGGGTTCAAAATAATGCAAAACTCGGTGCTGATGGAATTAAATTTTTTGGTGCATCTCCTGAAGTTATGACTGCCGCATTGGATGAAAATAAAAAGTTAGGTCTTCGTTCCAAAATGCATCATGCCCAACTTTATGTAGGTAGTTGGAACGTTTTGAATAGTGCAAGAGCTGGTCTTACTTCTTTGGAACATTGGTATGGTTTGCCTGAAGCGCTTTTTGATGATAGAACAGTCCAGGACTATTCTCTAGATTATAATTATCAGAATGAACAAGATCGTTTTGGGGAAGCAGGGCAATTATGGAAGCAGGCAGCGGCTCCATATAGTGATAAGTGGAATAGTGTTATGAATGAACTTATAGATCTTGATTTCACCCTATCTCCAACATTTGTGATTTATGAAGCAAATAGAGATTTGAATCGTGCTCGTAGAGCTGAATTTCACGAAGAATATACATTACCTTCATTATGGGATTATTATGCGCCAAGCAGACAATCACATGGTTCCTATTGGCATAATTGGGGAACGGAGCAAGAAATTGAATGGAAAGAAAACTATAAGCTATGGATGACTTTCATTAATGAATTTAAGAATAGGGGAGGAAGAGTAACGGTAGGTACAGATGCAGGTTTTATTTACGAATTATATGGTTTTGCCTATCCACGCGAATTGGAATTGCTTCGAGAAGCTGGTTTCCACCCATTGGAGGTTATTAAAGCGGCTACTTTAAACGGAGCCGAGGCAATTGGTATGGATAAAGAAATAGGATCTATTGAAGTCGGAAAATTGGCCGATTTTGTAATAGTGGAAGAAAATCCACTTGAGAACCTTCAAACATTATATGGTACAGGAGCCATAAAGTTAACCGAGGATAATAAGGTAATACGTGTAGGTGGAGTGAAATACACCATTAAAGATGGTATTATTTATGATGCAAAAAAATTACTATCGGATGTTCGAAATATGGTTAAAAAAGAAAAAGAAAAAACTAATTATAAACTGACACAGCCCGGAATGAATAAGGATTAGGGTCTAATAAGAGGTCGAGTTAAAAATTTATCTATAAGCAATGGCGTAGTATTGATATTATTATAGTTCCAAATATTTTTTAGAGATGAATTTAGCTATAGTAAGATTCCAATCATATTAGATCATTAGATTTTTCATAAAAATGAAAAATGTATTCACGTGCAAAATGTAATTAATTTCGCTAACACAAAAAATGCCTTTCAATCGAAAACCAACAGTAAATTAAAAAAGGCATAATTCATTTTCACAATCATTAGTAAGGCTTGGCTTGTTAAAATTGCCAAGCCTATTACTAATTTTCTACTCCGTATTGGCTCCCCCATTTCACCTACTCTAAAACATACTGTTTTTGACCAATTCTGTGGAGGTGAAACTATTTTAGCTTGCCAATCAACAGTAGATGATTTGTTTGAAACTGGAGGGGTATACTCAATTTTAGATTAATCAGTAGAAGGAAAGGTAAATGAAAAGTTTTTTGATAATACATTGCAAACTATGCTGGAGGTTTGTAATCATGCTAAAATTTCAAAGGCAATACCTTTTTTAGTTTTTAAACCAACGGGTTTGGGTAGGTCTGCAATTTTTGAAAAGAAATCAGCTAATATTATTATGACTAATAACGAAATTAGTGAATGGAATAGAATAATTGAAAGATTTGACATTTTATGTAGTACTGTAGCTTCTACAAATCACCTAAAAATCATGATTGATGCTGAAGAATCATGGCTTCAAAACGCTGTAGATAAGTTAACTGAAGAAATGATGTTGAATAATAATTTCAAGAGAGCTGTTGTATTTTCCACTATTCAAATGTATCGTTGGGATCGGTTAACATACTTATAATATTTGTGTTCTTTTGGATATAATAACAATATCAAAGTAGGTGTTAAATTAGTCCGAGGAACGTATATGGAGAAAGAAAGGGAACGCGCCAAAAATACAGGTTATAAAAGTCCAATCTGTCTCGATAAAGAAATGACCGATTTAAACTTTGACAATGGTATTTCTTATGCAATTAAGTATTTAATATTTTTATAGGAACTCATAATGAATCAAGCTGTCGTAGACTTATCGATAAAATGGTTAATAAAGGTTTTAAAAAAAAACGATGGTCGTATTTGGTTTGGAAAGCTCTATGGTGTGAGTGATGATATAAGTTACAATTTAGCTGCAAACGGTTATAATACGGCAAAATATGTTCCATTCGGAACTATAAAAGAAGTCATCCCACACCTATTTAGAAGAGCTGAGGAGAACACCTCGATAGGTACTCAGACCTCCAGGGAGATTTCTCTAATTCAACAAGAAATTAAGAGAAGAAAAATAAATGGTATTGTTTTTCACTAAATTATAATTCTTGTATTAAAATAATAGCTGAGTTCAACACATTAGTGTAATACACTTAATTTTTAGGACTTCAATAAGGGTGTTATAATTAAACTTTCTAATTGGTCAGTAATTTAGTAATCTTTCCACTTCTTTTACTCTTTTGTTCGAGTCAGTTTTCTTTGGAAAAAATCGCCTTATAACACCTATTTGACCAGCTATTGCTGTTTACGATAATCCTACCTTGAGTAATGACTAAATCTGATACTTTTGAAAAAGGAAAAGTTGTTTATAATTTTTCACGCAAGGCGAATATTAATATGGAGTCCAAAACAGATTGGGCCAGGCCCATCTGTTTTAAATATTCGTGTTGCACTTAGAATCAAATTTTAGTTATTCGATTATCATTTAAATATTACTATTACTTAAAACTAGTCTTAATTTTTTTTTAAAATAAAAGAAGGTGCAAATTGAATGCTCCTGTGAAAAGGCGAATTAAATTTTTAAATAATGTTCGCTGAAATGCTTTTCATTACTTTAATTTTTTAATGGTTTATGAAAAAGTTTAATAAGTTGGGTAGCGGTTTCTTGTTAGCTACCCTGTAATACTTGTCAATTTAGGAATAGGATTGTCATAGCCAACCATTGCTAACTTTCTTCATAATATGTGCCGCATGTATTACTTAGAACTACGATAACTGAAAAACAGCTAAGAACGAGGGGTTATCAAAGAATGCTAACGCACTACCTTGTTTTAAAGTTCTGGTATAACGACCGCCGTATACGTGACCCGTTCGAACGTTAGCGTTAGAGGCGCGCGATGGGCTTTACCGCTCACGGCCGTCTAATTGATTGGCAATAGTTTTTATATTCAAAATCAGATATCGATTTTTAATATCCGCTTGAGTTATACTAATGAGCGATTAATTCTTATTATTCCAATTAGTTGCTTCCAGTATCTTATGAAAGATTTCAATATTTTCATAAATGCCAGAAAATGATTCAGCTCCTGGGCCATAAGCGAATACGGGGATTAATGTTGCCGAATGCCCATTGGTAGAAAAAGTTCCTGTAATTTCATTATAATCACTGTAAGATTTGCCATCTTCCGTTTTCTTAAGCGTTGACGATAAGGTAAATCCTCCAGTTTCATGATCGGCAGTTACAATTACCAATGTATTGCCATCTTTCTCTGCAAAATCCAAAGCCTTTCCGATAGCATCATCAAAATCAATAAGCTCTGAGATAAGATAATCAGCATCATTGTCATGACCTCCCCAATCTATTTGAGAACCTTCGATCATTATGAAAAAATTTGAATTATCTATATCCTTACTAAGAAATTGAATACCTAATTCGGTGGCTTTTGGTAAAAAATTACCACGACCTTTAGACATAGGTTTCATTTCGTCTTCTGCTAATAAATAAGCCATTTTAGAATACTGTTTAATTCCTGCAAAATCACCCAAATCGGTAGTATCTATACCAAACCTGTTTGTTTTCAATTCTTCTATTAAGTCTTTCTCATCTTTTCTTTTATTAAAAAACTTTGTACCACCTCCTGCAAAAAAATCAATATCAGATACGACCATATCTGCTGCAATGTCTTCATAGAGCCTTCTATTTATAGTATGAGCATAGAAACTTGCTGGTGTAGCATGTTGTATGGATGAGGTAGATATTACGCCGGTTTTGATATGTTTCAGTGACACAATTTCAACCAAATTTTTAACTTCAGTAGAATCATCGGCAACACCAATGGCACCATTATATGTCTTTACTCCAGAGGCAAAAGCCGTAGCACCTGCAGCGGAATCAGTAATATCTTCTCTTGAAGAAGACGTGCTAATTAGCCCTATATGCTTAAAGCGCGCGTAATTTGGCCTAGTTTTCTTAAAGTAAAAAGCTGATGATATTTGTGATAAACCTGTGCCATCTCCAACTAATAGAATAACATTTTTAGCCTTTGGAGGTTCTTGTTCTTTAGCTATTTGTGATTTACAGGAGAACGATATTACTAATAGAACAACGTAAATCATGTTTTTGTATGTCATAAGCTCGTGTTTAAATGTTCGTTAAGGCAGATAATTTATACTATATTCTGACTTAACCTTAATTAATACTTGTTTATTTCTGATATTGTTTTCATTATAGAAACCTAAAAATACGTTTCTATAAAACACCTTCCAAATGCCTTTACCCATATCTTGAGTGGCAACGTATTTTCCTTTTAGAGCCGCAGTTAGATATACCTAATAATATCACTTCCATCTGACAGCCCCATTTTGGCAAACCTTTATTATTTTCATATTGGGTTTATACTCTAATTAGGTTTTTTTTTGGAAAAGGTGTATTGGAAAAGTTATGGATAGAAGTAGGAATTACCTAGTTTAAAGCTTCTTGGGGTCTGAATATAATTGCAGTATCTCAAAGTGGCACCATTCGACCGAAATAGGTAGCACCATCACTCCGATATAGCCATCTATTTTTTGTTCCATAGTTGTTGTTACTTTCCAAGACATGAAAAATTGTTTGCATCAAACAATTTATAAATTTCAAAAGTGTAAACCATGTCTATTTAACTTTATAATTGATGTCCGTTTATCGTATTAAATAATTGGTAACGGTTTATGTGTCTTAAGTTCGACTTCCTTAAATGTGATTAATTTCAAGGAGTAATCAGAAAGGACAAAAGAAAGGATTAAGGTTACTAAATACGGTGAAGCTTAGACTTCGACAACATTGATAATTGGCTCTCTTTTACTACTTAGACCACGTTTAGCTCTGTGAGATTGTAAATCTCGTTTTTAATTTATTCTGTGCAACAAAAGACAAGTCCATAAATCAATAAGAAAACCGTCAAGAAAATGAGAAGTTTTTTTAAGACTTGAAAAACAAATAGAAAACTTTTGAGGAACTATAATAAATCTTGTTAAATACTGTTCGGAAAATCGAACTATGAAGTGATGTTTGTAATCCATAATTCTTTACTAAGTGCTTAAAGAATCAAAAAGCGGATGTATAACTTTTTATACGAATACGGGTTTTAAGCACTAAAAATAGTGGGAAGGAAAAATATGTTCTAATAAAAAGGCAAACTAATATTGAATACGCTTAAAGAAATAGTATTAACAATCAATCTATTATTTTAATTGGAATAATATGCTACCTATCTTATTTTGTTAAAGTAGTAATGTCAGTTGTAGGCTTTAACATAGAAGTTTTATTCTTTTGGTGATGGTCTTTTGACCTATAGTTAGCACTACAAAACTTCTGGATATGCCTTCGTTTTGGAAGGAATTCTTCATGACAATAACGACAAGTGTAGTGTTTAGTATCAATTATAGGTCAAACATACGCCTAAGTGACGTTTGTTGAAGGATTGACCATGGTTAAAAGGGGGTAGAATTAATATTAGGATTTTAAATCAATAATTTTTTGATGGCTACTATCTTGCACAGCGATAGGGAAATCATTTGTTTAGATACTGGTTGTAGTCTTCCATTTATGATTAACTATTTGAGCTGTTATTATTTTATCAATTAAGAATTGTTGAGCACAATCAATGAAGGTATATCTTGTTGATTTAGGTTTTAGTTTTACTGGTAACTCAAGTTTATTGCATAGTTGTTTTAATCTTCTGGAATAATTGCCAGAAAAGGTTTTGTAATTGTTCGACTTGTATATAGATACGAGAAAGGGGAAGCTCGTTTTTTTGCTTTTTTTTAAAAGCACCACTGCTTCTGTTGAAATCTTAGTATTGTAGCTAGCTTTAGATTTCCTTTTATTTCTTTTACAAATAATTCTATTATTAAATACATGTTGGTCATACCTTAATTTAGTTAGAACTTAAGTATCTATACCACAAAGATAAAATATCAATAACCAATAGTTTCTTAAAATATTGAACCCTCCAATTTCAGAATTATTTTCCAACACTACATCCCGTAGCTTTATCAAATAGGCAGTTGTCGCAACAGGATTAACTACGTCAAGTATTTCTATTAAACATAGTAAAAAGGATTTTCCTTTTACTATGTTTATTCTATAACGCTCTTAGGTATCAAATATAACTATCAACACCCGAAGGCTTGTTCCCTTATTTTAATAGTGTTTCTTTAAAATCCAGAACCATCTCTTTTGATATTTCATAAAAGAGACCATAAGAAATTGCTTATTGAATGCCTGCAGAGCACTCCAGTCTGTACCTCTATAATCTGGTTTAAAAGAACTCATGATTGATTCATAAAACCTATAAGACCTCTTATTGAACAATTCAGACTTTAATTTGATCTAACAATATATTTTTTTGTTTGTTGTAGACAAACAGTATTAATTTTTTCTTTTAAATCTTTTAGGTAGTCTAATAGGATATACTAATTGGAATGTTTTCTAATGGGCATCACCATTAACCGTTTCCATTCAGTCTTCTTAGCATAATATCCCGTACGCCACTCTTTTTCTTTATACTTATGTGTTTAGTACACGATAATAAGAAAACCCTGCATCGTTTCATTTGATTTTTATGTTCATGGAGAGAATTAAAAGGTCGAAAATAATTACCTTAATCCCCCTCCCACTGTTTTGCAATTCTTTTGAATATAATCAAATAAACTGGGAAAGCACTTAAATTAAAAAAACCCCAGTATGACTAGGGT
This sequence comes from Maribacter sp. ACAM166, assembly GCF_005771495.1. GTDB lineage: Bacteria > Bacteroidota > Bacteroidia > Flavobacteriales > Flavobacteriaceae > Maribacter. The sequence continues at coordinate 8,603 of NZ_VAUW01000053.1, read as the reverse complement.
TTTGAAGAAGTGATGGCACTAGGATTCGAACCTAGGACCGCCTGCTTAGAAGGCGACTTTTTTAGAGCTAAAATAAGACAAAGGAAACTTATTAAAATCTTAATTAGTTGATATCATGATAGATATGTTAATTTGGTTTTGTTTCATACCAAAGCACACCAAATAAAACTAAGCACAAACTAAGCACATTTTTGAGTATCTTACAGTGTAAAATTAAAAGTATGGCGAGGGCTAGATTGGTTTTAGATGTAAGAAAACATTCGAAAAATAGTTCAGGATTGTTTCCGATAGCATTGAGCTTATATCACACAAAGCAAAGAATTTTGCGACTTTCCTATAACACATCAAAAGAGGGATGGGATTCTAAAAATATGATTCTTAAGAAATCAGCTACCGCCAATAGGGACAGAGATTGCGATTACATAAATAAAATTTTAAACGAAAAAATTTACACCGTCAAAGCAATAATTGACAAACTTGGAATTACCATAAATGATATAACGGTAGATACACTAATAGAAAACATTAAGGAGTCTTGGGACAGCAAGTTAGATTCAACTTTGAAAAAAAATCTTTCAAATGGAATATTACTGTCGGAATGTGGCAAGGTGTTAATTGATCGTAAGTTAAAAGAAGGAAAGCCAAGTACTGCCAAATGGTATAGGGAATCAATTTCAGCTTTTACAAAGTTCAACAATGGTAAGGCCATTAAACTCTTTCATCTAAATGTCACGTTTTTGAAAGAATTTGAAATGGACAATAAAGCAAGAGGTAATTCTAATAATGCGATTAGTTCCTATATGCGAGCTATTAGGGCGATTTATAATAGCGCTGTGAGGGAAGATAGGTACGTTCCAATTAAGAATCCATTTAATCACTACAAAATCCCAACATCTAGACGTACAAAAAAGAAAGCGCTAACAAAGGAGAAGATAGTTGCCATTAGAAATCTTCGATATAAGGAAGGTAGTAATCTCTGGCACACTCAAAACTATCTATTATGTATGTTCAATTGTAGAGGGATGAATTTGATTGATCTCGCTAAGCTAAGATTGATTGATATTGGAGACAATCGAATTTTTTATGGTCGCAGCAAAACTGGAGATCCATTATCCGTGCGAATTACTAATGAGTTTGCCACGATCTTGGAATATTATATGAAAGACAAGGAAAAGAATGAATTTGTTTTTCCTATTGGTTATGATGGTTCGGTAGCAACGTTCAAGAAGTATAGTTCTGATCGAAGATTGGTCAATAAATTATTAAAAAAGATTGCTGAAGATGCTGGTATAGAAGAAAAAATAACATCCTACTACATACGTCATTCTTGGGCTACTATCGCCAAAAATATGGGTATTTCTACAGAAATTATTAGCGAAGGCCTGGGGCATCATTCAATAAGGACTACTGAGATATATTTGAAAAGTTTTGATAATTCTGTGTTGGATGACGCCAATGAATTGGTTGTGTCTTAGAGTTCTTGATTTTGTACTATAAAGTTAGAGAGTTCGAGTCTTTCCTGAGAATGCAAATAGGTTGTCCCCAAATCTTACCATAACTTACCTGCGTACGGATCCTGTTTCGATTTTATAGTGTTCCGATAGATAAGCGTAAAGTAAAATCGAAATAGGGCGCATACTACTTTTGATTTGGAGCACTAGCCCTTTTTTTGAGCCATTGTTCGTAATCTGAATTATGCTCCAGCTATTCGTCAAAACAGTCTCTCAGGCTTGTATTGATTTCTTGCTGCCCGTTAGAGAAGGATTCCTGACGTAGTTTCTCTATTCTAGATACCTCAAAAACTAGATAGCCAATGATGACCAAGGAAGCTGTCCAAATTAAATAGTGTAGCCATAAACGTAATTTAGGTATAACGCTTGTCCTTGCCAAACGCTCCTCTAGGGAACGGACGGATTCCTTAAGTTGTAGAATATTTTCCTTTTCCCGCTCTAAATGCGTTTCCAGTAGTTTCTCGATTTCAGAAGTATCGGGCAGTATCCTGATGTCCTCCACGTTATTGGTCAGCCGTTGCAGTTTCGCCAATGCCTTGTTGAACCCGTCCAGCTCGTCGGTGAGCAGTTCCATTACTTCGTCCAGTTTCTTGTATCCCATAGCTTTTTGTTTTAATATCCGATTCCCGTATCGATCGCTTTTGTGATTACTTTTTTCAGTGCATTCTTGGCCACACTGGCCGCAAGATTGGTGCCCATCTCCAAGGTCTTTCCCATTAGCTGGACCGACTTGCCCGCCTCCATGGGTTTTCCTATTCCCTTGTTTTGAGAAAGCTGTGCCATTATATTTCCTCCGGACATGGAGCGGTGCACTTCGCTTGCCTTGAAATTGTGGCCCTGGTATTGAAAACGGAATCCCTGTAGTCGGTTCGCCTTGTTGATGCTTGGAATTACCTCCACGTTCCGTGCTTTCATAGCCTTCATAAAACCATCCAGGGTTTTTGGCCGTTCGTTCTCCATCACCCTTTGATGTATATTCTTAATTTCGAGACGTACTTTTATAGAATCCAGTTCCTTTTCTTGTTGAACGTCCTTGACCGTGGTAAGCCCCATTTCCTTTGCCACCCGCTCTGCTGCCAGTTGGCTCTGTTTACCGATAAAACTATCATTGTACGCCTTGCCGTCAAAACCGATACGATTCACATACAGATGCACATGGGTATGTTCCTTGTTCCTATGGACAAAGCCGATGGCCTGATTTTCCTTCAGCTGCATTTCCCTGATAAACTTTTGGGTCAGTTCCCCTAACCGGTCCTTGCTCAGGTCCTTTCCATCTTTCGGTGTGGGGCTGAGTATAAAGCTCAGGGTATTCTTTTGGCAACGGGTGTTCATATCCTGTATCAGTTTGAATTCTTCGGTAACCTCTTGGGGCCTTTCCCCTGCCAAATGTTGGCTGAATACGATTTCCCCGCCCTTCTCCTGGTTCCAACCATAGACGATACTTGTTCCCGTATGTGCTATTGAAGTTCCCTTTCCTATCATCTTTTAATGTTCTTGAAATTAAAGAGATGTAACCTTATTTCTTCCGCTAGTTGTTCTACTTCTTTGGTAAGTTTCGGATTGTATTTCTTGAACATATTCCCGATTCGGGTAAAGTTGTGCTTATATTTTACCAGCATTTTATAATGTGTCAATTGTTCCTCGGTCAAACGTTCGATGACGTTATTTCCAAAAGCGGTGCTGCGGCAATATTCGGATAGGGATATCCCTGCCCGTTGCGCCCTCTTTTGGAGAAGTTTCTTTTCATAGATGGAACACCGGAACTTGATATAGGTCCTTTTCATTTTTTACGTTCTTTGCGACCATCGGGAGTAAAGCAAGTTTGTTTTTGTGGCAACAAAAACACATCTTGCGCTTTCTGACCATTTGGATATTCCGCATTTCTGACCAACCATTCGTTCATGTCCTTATAACCTCTATAGATTCCTGACATATCCTTTGAATTCTTGTATTCCATTAGTATTTCCGTAACCGACCTTCCATTGGAATCGTTTTCTAGATAAAGTTCTACAGTGGTATACCTCTCTGAAATCAACTTTGCTTTTTGGGTGAAAACCGTGGAATTCAGTATTAGAAAATCACTCTTTAGTCCCGATTTCCCTTGATAGCCTACAATGGACAGCAAATCGAACATCCCCTCCGTTACAGTAAGTTTTTCACGGCCATTTTGGATATGTGTGACATCCTTTGGCGCGGTACAGTTTTTCAGGTACTTGTTGCGTAGCTCCCATCCACCGGAATCGTTCTTCAGTCCGATAGCGAAATACGGTTTTCCCTTAAAAGTATAATGGATCTCCTTTAAATATTCTTTAGCGATGTGAATGTTGATTGCCCTCGATTTTATATAGCCCAACAATGCAGGATGTTCAAGGGTTCTGACTTTTGTGATTAATACTTTTTCGTCGATGTGTGTTTCCCTTCCTAAGATCGGTTGCTGTTGAAAAGAAAAAAGAACGCTTTCATTTCCTATAAATTTTAATGCCTCTTTTACAGTTCCCTTTGTAATCTGGGATATCAGGTCTATGACATTACCGCCTTTTCCTGCACCATGGTCGTACCATCTATTGAGTTTCTTGCAAACCTTGAAAGAGGCTTGGGTCTCTGGGCGCAGAGGGCTCAGGAACCAAGCTTCTTTTTCGTTCGTCCTGGTCGGAAAGTGCCCGAGTTTTGCCAGCGCCCTTTCGATGGGAAAGGCTCGGGCTCTTTCGCACGTTAGTCCCTTTGTTCTTTTTCTTTTCATGAGCAGATTACTTTTGGTGTTTTTTTTGATGATTTGATGAATTCCTTTAAAAGGGTAAGTATCTATAGGGTTTTGTCCCGCATCGTTTCGTTCATCGGTTCATCATTTTGCTATTTTTTTCTATCTATTCCGTCATCGTTTTATTTTTTGATGAACAAATGATGATATAATGATGACAACCTCGGCATCGATAGATAAAGGGTTCGGCTCAATCTGTCATCGGTTCATCGAAATTTTCGAGTAAAAAGGATTTCAACACGGTAAAATAGCGTCCCTTGGCATCCAAGAGCTGCATGGAGCCGTCCTGCCAGATCACCAATTTTTGATAGCTGAGGGTGTTGTCCTTGTTGCTTAATTTCCAGTCATGCTTCAATAAGCGTCTCAGCTGTGTCAGGTCGGTCTTTATTCGTGTCCTGTTCAGCAATTGTAGAGCATCTAAGGGGCAAAGATGGATTTTGTCCAGATCGAACTGCTCCATGGCACCTACGAGAATAGTGGCCAGTTCTTTTTCCACCCTGTTTCTGTTGTTTCGCACCAATTTATTCAATGCCGTTGTCCGTATCTGTTGCGGGGTAAACCACATCCGTGTGCTGTGCTTACTCGATAACCTTCGTTGCCGTAAATGGAACAGTAGGGCAGGTATCTCCGCTATCAGTTCATATAGGAAGTTCGTCCGCTCTTTTTCCAGTACGGGTATTTTCAGTACCCAAAAACGGGTCTCGTTTCCGTCTATCTTGATAAAGCTGTCCTCGTTGTTACTACAGAGGATAAATTTACCAAAGAACTCCACCTCTCTTTTGTCCTTTCCCTTGGCCTCCAGTTTATTGATATTGGTCGTGCTCAGGTATTTGATACGTTCGGTAAGTTCCTCCTTGTTGAACAGTACTTCGTCTATACAGATGAGCAGTTTGTTCGCCCAATCAGCATTGAACTGACTGCTAAAACTGTCGTTGGTCAAATAGGTCATATTGTTATCGAATATGGCCTTCATCCATTTAAGAAAAGTGCTCTTGCCCGTTGAACGCTCCTTGGATACCAAACACAGAATAGGCAACACCTGTACCGGTTTGGTATAGAGTAACTGTAAATAGTCCAGTCCAAGCTCGTAGTGCTTGCCAAAAATATGTTCTATAAAACGCAATGACATTTTACATTCCCCTTCCTTGGGAATTGCCGGCAAGGGGGAATAGGTGTTATAGAATTTTTGGTATTCCTGTTTGAAATCGATGTGGCTTGGTATACAGGTAAAACCATCGTACTTGGGAACCTTGCTTAGGTAATCCTTGCCGTGGTCTTGACGGATGGTCTCGATGTTCCAATGCACCAGAATTTCGTTAAAGTGTCCTGCGATAGTAGGAGCCTGCACTAGTTTATAGTACGAAGTGCCCACCCTTAGGTATGGTACTCTTTTCATAAGAATTGATTTAAAGGCCTAGAGTATTCCCTTGGCTAAAATGATTATCGAATAGGATGGTTAGGTAAGGTCTCCGATTTTCTTAACGGATTTCCGTTCGTTCTGGAGTAGCCAACGAACAATTTTCTTCCGTTCGAAATAAATCAGTTTTCCATTGGGTTTGGAGTGCGGAATACTACCTGCTGCGGTAAGTTTGTACAGGTAGCTTCTGGATATCCCTGTATAGTCACAGGTTTCCTCGAAGGTCAATACCTTTTTGTTCGCTATCAACAGTTTTTCCAAACGATTTAGTCGTTCGATAATTAAAATAGTGTCCATCGGTTTCCTTTTTTATGGTTACGAAATGAACAAAAGCGCTTTTGTTTTCCTTCAATATTGCTAGAGTATAAATGTATAAAAATAGGTGAATAGGGGATGGTAGCGGCTCTAAATAGTTATGCACAAACAATTGTAATTCAACATATTAAGCCAAAACTCATCAAACGGTATGGGCAAAAACATCAGTTGCGTTGATTTGGTTTTATATGATACCAAATGAAATCAAATTTGATATTGGCAAATAAGTGATTTTAAAGAAGAAAACAGGGTTATCAACAATTAAAAATGAAGTGATAAGAAAATAGGAACTTTAAAAAGGCAGATTTGAAAATTTAGCTTGGCTTAATTGTAATCCAGTACTCTTTTATTACTTATAAAATAATTGGTAATACGTTAAAAATACTGTCCTAAAAAACGTTCGTTTTACGGTACTAATCCAAATTCTATATTTATATCAAGTGGTTGGATAAGTATTAAATGTCAATATAATGTATACCTTTGCTATTGATGCAAAAGCACAATCATATAAAGGCATTATTATTTTTGAGCATATTTTCAATGCTCATTCTGCATCAGGCGTTTCCACATTTGCACCATCAACACCAGGGTCCTCATTCACACTCAGATTTGGCGCATTCTGGCGAACACCATCATCACGATGATGGTTCAAAGGAAAAAGATGAAGCTCGTGACGGTTTATTTGGATTATTTATGGATATGCACTTGCATTCTACCGTATCCAGCGATATTATTATCCTTAAAAGAAATACCGTTGAACAACAGACCGTTGCCGTTAAGGATGTTGCAAATAAGCCCTGTGAAACCCAAAGACCTTTATTAATTGACAATGGACAGAATGAAAGTCCGCCTATTTATCATCCCCCAAATAAATATTTCAACCCTTATCTTTCATACCTCGATTTACGAGGTCCTCCCGCTTTAGGTTAATCGAAACGGAACAGAAACCGCTATCTCAAATAGAAGGTTAAATTCCATTTATAATTCAGGTTAAACCTAAAAATTTCAAACAATGAATAAATACATCGTATCCGCAATTTGCGGATGCCTGTTCTTTGTTAATGGTTTCTCTCAAACTACAACTATAGAGGAACTGCTTAATCAAATTGAACAGAACAATACAGAGTTGAATGGCTATCAATCATTTATTGAAAGCCAACAACTCGAAAATAAGAGTGCGAACAATTTACCCGACCCGCAGCTTTCTGCGTATTATTTACCCTATGGTGATAATTCAACTGATACGTATACAGAATATCAAATAGCACAATCTTTTGAATTTCCAACGGTATACGCTGCTCGTGGTAAATGGAACGATTTGAAATCTCAACAGCTACAAACTGCCTACACAAAGAAAAGACAGGAAGTTTTATTGAATGCAAAAGAATTTCTTATAGAACTTACTTACATACAAAAGCAAAAAGCGATTGAAGCCTTAAGAAGAACCCAAAGTAGGCAGGTTTTTGACCAAATTCAAGAATTGTATGATAAGGAGCAAGTAGGTATTTTAGATTTGAATAAAGCCAAAATTGTTTGGATTCAAGAGCAGTTTGTTGTTGAACAGATGGAGAGCGATATTCAAATGTTGATTTCCAAACTTAATACTCTTAATGGTGATACGCCTTTAGAAGGACTTTCATCAGCAACGTTAATTACAATAGAATATTTAACTATAGAAGATGTTTGGCAAGAAAAATTGTCTAAGGATCCTTTGTTACAAGAATTAGTTGCTAATGAAAAGGCTTCCTTACAAAAAGTAGTATTGGAGAAAAACAAAGTACTTCCAAATGTAGCATTCGGGTATAATTATCAAGGTGTAAATGGAAATAACTATTCGGGTTTTTATGGTGGCCTTTCTATTCCATTATGGAGTAGCAAGAATAAAGTAAAAGCTGCGCAAGCTAATTACGAGTTTCAGCAATACAACACCCAAGTCATTACGACATCACTCTACATACAATTTCAAGAAACATTTAATCGCTACCATTTGATGCTTTCAAAATATAATGAGTATCAAAGCACCATAGGTAATTCAGTAAGTGAGGATTTACTTTTAAAAGCCTATATGTTGGGCGAGTATTCGTTTATGGATTACTATGTAGAGCTTCAGTTTTACCGAAGTGCATCTGATAAAATGTTGCAAATGGAAAAGGAATTACAACTGCTTCAAGCACAATTATTAAACCATCAATTATAAACATTAAAAAAAATAATTATGAAAATTACAAATATATTTTTCGCACTAGCTATAGGTTCAATGATTACTATAACCTCTTGTAAAGATGCTAATACAAAAACAGAAACTACAGAAGAGCACGGTCACGAACACGATGGAGATGGCAATCATAAAGAAGACAAAAATGTTGTTGAACAAGAGGAATTTAATGTCAATGGAACCTCTGAAAATAAAGAAGGAAATAGCGATACTAATGAACAAACTAATGAGGCCACAATTGTTGTTAAAGCTAATAAAGCTTTAGAATCAATAGCGTCCTAAACGATTAAAAAAGAGAAAGGGAATTCTGTTCCTCAAAGTTACCTTTGTGGTGCACTCAAAACCACACCTTTCTCTTATGTTAAATATAACCTTGTTTTCCCAAAT
>NZ_VAUW01000052.1 GCF_005771495.1 Maribacter sp. ACAM166 | reverse complement strand
ACCTAACTCTCTCGATACATCTCCTACCGACCTTCCTTGTTCATTTTCCTTTAGAGCTTTAATAATCTGGCTCTCGCTAAACTTGCTGCTTTTCATGATGACAGTTTGAATTTAAAGTTAGTAAATTCGAATTATTAACTGTCCTACTTATGGGGAAGCCTACACGTAAATAAAGATGATTGATTTTTTCATAATTTATGTTTTTAGTTGTTGATTTTAAAGTCCGAATTTAAAGTAATTGGGATGCCTAATTTTAGAGTTTGATACACAATACAACTCTGTTTTGCTCCTTTTATTAACGTATTCAAGAGCTTTTCATTTGTGTTTTTTGCAATAATTAATGCCTCAATATGCATAGATTGAAATTGAACGGGAATAGATTTATCAATCATTAATGTTCCTCTTACATCTACTTGAGCATTTGCTCTTATTTTTGTTTCAATGAGTTCTATTCCCAACTTATTAGAAATCATTCTAATAGTGCTTTCAAAACAAGATGCTAACGAAGCACATAGTAAATCGCCTGGATTTGGAAAATCGTTATCACCACCAACTGCATTATGAACTCCAATTTTGAATGGAACTTTCATTTTATCATTGATGGAAACCGATGTTCTAAATGGGTCCTGTAGGTTAGTTCCAATTACTTCCGAAGAATCAGTAATCCAAGCTGATGCAGGATTGTTTTGATACTTTTTGTAAAGAATTAAATGTCTTTGATGTACTACGGAACTATTTTTTATGGATTTTAGATTCCTCGTTGAAAATTCTGGACTTTGCATACTATTAATTTTTCCAATTAATTAATAATACAAAGGACAGAATATAAATTTTATTCAGGATTTCTTAAAAGTCCAAATAATGTTCTTAAAAGGTCAATAAATAGGATTACCCTTCTTTTTTGAATGCTTTAAATTTATTGGGAGTTACGTTAACTTTCTTTTTGAACGCTTGAATGAAATGAGAATTATTTTTAAAACCGCATTCATAACCTATCTCACTTACAGTTAAATCTGTACCTAGTAGCAGCGCTTTGGAGTGTTCTAGTCTTTTATTAATTAACCACCTACTTGGAGTAGTATTGAAACATTCTTTAAATTCACGTTTAAAGGATGATAAACTTTTACCACAAAGTTTAGCATAATCAACTATTTTTAAATCGTATTGAAAATTTTCTATCATCAAATTTTCAATATTCGTTTTAGTGTTTTGTGCTATTGAATTGAAAAAATGTAGTAGTTCTTTGTTCTTTGAATTAATAACTATATTGAAGAGTAATTCTTTGAATTTAATTTCCACTAATTCTTTAGGAATTTCATCTTTCTGTTTTAAATAATGGAATATACTTTCTATTAAAGTTTTAAATGAATCATTAGTAGTGATGTCGAAAATTTGATTATACTCTTTCTTATGATTTAATTCTCTTTTAAAAGATGGATTTTCTCTAATAAATCTTTTGATGAATTTATCATTAATAAAGAACAGCATTACACAATAATCACTTTCTAAATATTGCTTTGTAGTATATACTCCTTTTTTAACAAAAAGGGAATCTCCTGCAATAAGGTTATGTGTTTTTTTTGAGGTAATCCAATCTTTTTTACCGCTAATTACATAGGTAATTAAATGATTCTCTATCCACAATTGGTATTCTTCAATATTTAGAGGACATTTATATTCAACGAATAAGAAATCGTTTCCAACAAGCTTGTTGAATTTCGGATGATTTTTAAAGTATTCGTATGCATTAATCACTATGTTGATTTCAGTTTTAAATTATGCCTAACGTGTTTTTGTATGCATAGTTACGTTTGGCTAGCAACTAAATTAGTAAAAGAAAACGAACCAGATGGAAATCTGACCTGTGGCGGCATTTATCGTCACTAAAGATTTTGTGAGTACACACAGAACAAGTAATTGACAAAAACTCATAAAGTATTAATGTTTACAGGTAAATAGGGATGTTGTATACGTATATTATATGTTTGTAAACGTTTAACTTGTATTAATACACCTCATATTCCTTTTTGTAGGCTAGGGGAGTTCGCTGGGTGATGGTCTTAAACTGTTTATTGAAGTTAGATAGGGTTTGAAAGCCACTTTCGTAGCATGCTTGTGAGACATTCGATTTTTGCTCTATGAGTAATTTGCAGGCATGACCAATACGTATTTCGCTAACAAATTCAGAGAACGATTTATTGGCATGCAATTTAAAATAGCGACTAAAAGAGGTTGGTGTCATATTAGTTAACTCTGCTAAATCTGCAAGAGACATTTTCTTTTTGAAATTCTTCATCACAAAGGCGTAGACGCTAAACATACGTTCGGTATCCGCCTCTCGAAGGGTATTCGTATACCCAGGGCTTGCCAGTAAATTATATGCTTTGGTTTTACTGATGAAATCCAATATTTTTAGAAGTTGAAGAATTCCTTCAAAACCATCGAGGTGCACCAATGCTAACATTAATTCTTGCAATGTAAGCGCAGTTTGTTCCGTAAACTCCATTCCCCTGAGGCTCTTGTGAAAAACCTGGCGTAACCGTATGGCTTCATCTTTTTGCAAAAGGTTTTCTCCTAAAAAGTCTTCATGAAAATAAATTACGACACCTTCAGACCACGCAATATTCTTTTCCTGATCCTGTTCGTTTTCACTGCGCCACAGATGGGGTAAGTTTGGTCCTGTAAAGGTAATATCGCCAGCTTTATATGGTTTTACACTATCACCGATAAAGCGTGTACCGCTTCCTTTTAATACGAGAAATAATTGATGTTCTGAGTGAAAATGCCAATGAGGATCAAATACTGGTTCGCTTAAAAATCGTGCCAAGTAGGCTCTCGTTTCGGGTATAGGAGATTTTTGTAGTGCAGATTTCATGGCGAATAGTGAAGTTTTTTTTTAACGCTAAAAGAACTAATTACACACTAATTTATCAAATATTAGCACTAATTTAAAATAAAATGGTAAAATACAGTCAGTATGTGATATGTAAGAGTGGATTTTGAGGTGCTATTTTGTGTAATATTGAGCGTAGAAAATAACGCTCATTATGAAAGTCAGCCATCCGTTTATTAAAATTACCATTGTCCTTCTTCTATTTTCTGCTTGTTCGCCTGTTAAAAAAAAACGATTAGACGATGCGCCACGTAGAATAGAAGTATTATTCTTAGGCCATGAAATCGAACACCATAATTCAAGGGCATATTTTCCCATTTTAGCATCGGCTTTAACCAAAGACGGTATTAATATTACATATACTGAAAAGCCGTCTGACATAAACTCAGATAATTTGAAGAAGTATGACGGACTTATCATTTATGCCAATCACGAGGAAATTAGTAAGGGTGAGGAAAAAGCATTATTAAACTTTGTAAAAGATGGAAAGGCATTTATTCCCCTACACTCCGCAAGTTTCTGTTTCAAGAATTCCCCAGCGTATATTGATTTGGTCGGTGCTCAATTTATACGTCATGAAACCGGCACATTCACGGCAGAAATTACAGATAAGGAGCATCCCATTACCAAAAATTTAAAACCTTTTGAAACGTGGGACGAAACCTATGTACATGATAAAATTTCAGACGATATTAATGTGTTGATGGAACGTGTTGAGGGTGAGCATAGAGAACCTTGGACCTGGGTAAAGGAAGTTGGCGAAGGAAAGGTTTTTTACACGGCCTATGGTCATGATGAACGTACGTGGGAGAATAAAGGGTTTCAAGCGTTGGTGAAATCAGGAATTCTTTGGGCAGTAGACGACAAAGTGAAAAAAAATTGGGCGGCCTTTATGACCGATATACCAACATTGAAATATGAAGCACGGGCGAATATACCTAACTATGAACAACGTGATCCTGCGCCAACATATCAATTACCCTTATCCCCCGAAGCGTCGAAGAAATTGATTCAGGTACCAGCAGGTTTTGATGTGCAGTTGTTCGCTTCTGAACCAGATATCATAAACCCTATAGCCATGAATTGGGATGAAAAAGGAAGACTTTGGGTTATTGAAACGGTAGATTATCCCAATACGGTGCGCAACGATAATAGCATTGGCGATGATAAGGTGAAAATTTTAGAAGATACCGATGGTGATGGAAAGGCAGATAAGGTGACCGTCTTCGCAGATAAATTAAATATTCCGACAAGTTTTACTTTCTATGATGGAGGCATCGTAGTTTCTCAAGCGCCGCATTTTATATTCTTAAAGGATACCGATGGTGATGATAAGGCTGATGTAAAAGAGATATTAATTGATGGATGGGGCACGTTCGATACGCACGCCGGTCCATCAAATTTACAATATGGCATCGATAATAATTTGTATGGTGTAGTGGGTTATTCCGGATTTGAAGGAACCATTTTTAATCAAGATTTTAAGTTCAATCAAAACGTATACCGATTCAATCCGAAGAGAAAAACGTTCGAAGTATTGACCAATACCAGTAATAATACATGGGGATTGGGATTGACAGAGGATAATTCCATTTTCGCCTCTACAGCGAACAATACCCATAGTGTGTTTTTGGGCATACCTAATGCCAACTTTAGCCATGTAAAAGGAATAGGGACCGATGGAAGTGTTAAAATAGACGGACATTATGCAATGCAGGCCATCACTCCGAATGTTAGGCAAGTAGATGTTTTCGGAGGTTTTACAGCTGCCGCTGGGCACCATTTTTACACCGCAAGGGCTTATCCAAGTTCGTATTGGAACAGCATTGCTTTTGTATGTGAACCAACAGGTGGCTTGGTGCATCAAGCCCGAATTGTTAAAGATGGAGCAGGGTATGTAGAAGAGGATGCTGGTAACCTTTTTGCCTCAGCAGACGAATGGAGTTCACCTGTAGAAGCCAAAACAGGTCCCGATGGGGTGGTTTGGGTTGCAGATTGGTATAATTTCATAGTACAGCATAACCCTACCCCAAATGAAGAAAGAGGCGGTTACGATGCAAAAAACGGTGAAGGTAATGCCTATATGAATCCATTGCGCGATAAGGAGCATGGTAGAATTTGGCGCGTAGTGCCTAAATATGACGATACGTATGAGAAGCAACAGTTAACAAAAGAAAATCCAGAGGCATTGATTGAAGCATTAAGCAGTACTAATCAATTTTGGAGACTTACGGCCCAACGACTATTAGTTGAGCGAGGGGAAACCGATGTGCTCAACGATTTGTATCGATTGGTCAATAAAAAGCAGGTCGATGATAAAGGCTTAAATAATGCGGCCATGCATGCGCTGTGGACTATTGAGGGTCTAAATGCCTTGAAAACGGATAGCAATGCTTTGGGTGTAGTAAAAGGCGCTTTATACCACAAGGCATCAGCAGTACGTAAGGCTGCCATACAACTATTACCGAGAAATGAGGATACCGATGATGCCTTGTTTAAGGCAAATACCTTGAACGATCGCGACCCAAATGTTCAATTATCTGCTTTGCTCTATTTTTCAGAACGACCATCATCTAAAAAAGTGGGTGCACTTCTGCATGATCTTGGTAAGAACGATGCAGTTTTAAATGATGTGTGGTTATTTAAAGCGCTCTATGCAGCAGCTGCTAAACATGTAGACGGATTCTTAAATGCGTTTTCAGAAGCAAATCCTAATTACAAAATAGCATCAGATGAAGTAAGTGATATGAATGCTAGTAATTACGATGATTCTGATTGGGAAACTATGGAAATTCCTCAATATATGGAAGATGCCGGTTTACAGGTCGATGGTGTCGTTTGGTTCAGAAAAGAACTAAATCTACCTGCAAGTCTTAAGAATAAGATTGGAGAATTATCGCTAGGGCCCATAGATAATTCTGATATAACCTACTTCAACGGAGTAGAGGTAGGGAGCATGGCAGCGAGTTTTAGTTCAAACAGAAATTATGAAATTCCTAAAGGAGTCTTAAAGACCGGTAAAAATACAGTAGCGATTAGGGTAGAGGATACTGGAGGTAAAGGCGGAATTTATGGGAGTTTTTGGCAGTTGTACCTGAAGTCAGACGGTACAAAAATCAGTTTAAAAGGACCTTGGAAATATAAAGTAGCAAAGAATTATACAGATCAAGAGAAGAAATCTTACGGCATATTTGATATGGTGGCACTTTTAATGAAATATTATGGTAAGCAGGGGGATACACCCTCAGAAACAATACCTGAACAAGTTTTCAATGCAAAAGTGATTACGATTAAAGCAATCACGAATGAAATGAAATATGATGTAACCACGTTTGAAGTGAAAGCAGGTGAGCAGGTAGAATTAGTTTTGCAGAATCCAGATTTTATGCAGCACAATTTGGTCATTACAAAACCAGGTAAAAAAGAGTCGGTTGGTAAAGCAGCTGATAAAATGGCAGCAGACCCAAATGCTGCAGACCGTAATTATGTGCCGCAGACCAATGATGTATTGTTCGCAACTCCATTATTGAATCCAAATGATTCTTATTCCCTGAAATTTAAAGCTCCGACGACACCGGGTGAATATCCATTTATATGCACGTTTCCTGGGCACTGGCGTGTCATGCAGGGTGTGATGATTGTCAAGTAATTATCAAATAATTAGTAAGAGATTAAATGAAAAATAAAATAAATTTCGGGGTTAGTACCTGGTTATGGCAATCTCCATTTTCAACTAAGAGTATTGACCTTTTTTCAAAAATAAAGGAGTTGGGGTTTGACCTTGTTGAAATCCCTGTAGAAGACCCACAATTAATTGATGCGAAGGAAATTAAAAAGGCACTTTTAGATACTGGTTTGAAAGTTTCTGTTTGTGGGGCTTTTGGTCCGACAAAAGATCTTACCCATAACGACCCAAAAGTACATCGTCAGTGTTTCGATTATTTAGAGCAATGTTTTGAACTTTGTACTGTGTTCGAGGTGGATTTTTTAGCAGGACCAATGTATTCTGCAGTCGGTAAAGCCCGTTTGGTTTCACCAGAGCAACGAAAAATAGAATGGAATTTGGCCGTGACGAATTTACAGAAAGCATGTACCATGGCAGAAGGTCACGGCTTAGCGATTGCCTTAGAGCCATTGAACAGGTTTGAATCTGATATGGTCAATACGGCCGAAGATGTAATGCGGTTGGTTACCGATATCAACCATACATCTGCACGCGTATTGTTAGATGGTTTTCATATGACCATAGAAGAAAAAAATATACGGCAGGCAATCAATACTGTTGGTGATAAATTGATACATGTACAGGTTTCTGAAAATCATAGAGGAATTCCTGGTACAGGCCTTACACCTTGGAATGATTTCAAGCTAGGACTTGCCGATATAAACTATAGTGGAGGCTTGGTAATAGAAAGCTTTACCCCAGAAATTAAGGAATTAGCCGCTGCAGTATGTATTTGGAAAACCATGGCAAAAAGTCAAGATGAATTTGCCAAACAAGGGTTAGGATTTTTAAAACAGACGTTTAACGATTAAGATACATATAATGAGCGAGAAGAAAATAAAAATAGCCATAGTAGGACTCGGTTTTGGAGCGGAGTTTATACCCATATATAAAAAGCATCCTAATGCAGAATTGGTTGCCGTTTGTCAACGAAACGAAGAAAAATTAAATGAAATTGCAAATGCGTTTGACATCGCCAAAAGATATACGTCGTATGAGGAGTTGTTGAAAGATGATGAGATAGAGGCAATTCATATCAACACGCCTATTCCCAATCATGGCGAACAATCTATTCAGGCGCTTAAAGCCGGTAAACATGTGGCATGTACCGTACCTATGGCGACAACCGTGGATGAATGTAGACAGATTGTAGCACTTACCGAGAAAACCGGCCTTACTTATATGATGATGGAAACGGTGGTGTATGCCAGAGAGTTTCTATATATGAAAGAGTTATATGATAATGGGGAATTAGGTAAAGTCCAATTTTTAAAAGCAAGTCATCAACAGGATATGGATGGATGGCCAAATTATTGGCCAGGACTGCCACCAATGCATTACGCGACGCATTGCGTTGGTCCGGTGCTTGGTTTAACTAGAGATGAGGCGGAATATGTGTCTTGTTTTGGTTCTGGAACCATACGCGAAGAACTGATTAAAGAATACAACTCGCCTTACGCTGTAGAAACCACCCATATAAAATTCAGGAATTCAGATTTGAGCGCTCAAGTGTATCGCTCTTTGTTCGACGTAGCGCGACAGTATCGAGAAAGTTTTGAAGTCTATGGCTCTAAGAAGTCCGTAGAATGGCCCTTGATAGAAGGTAAGCCTTTAGTAGTGCATACCGCCAAAAAGCCAGAGCCAAAAATTCCTAAGGAAGTTGAGATTCCTGATTTCGCAAAACTATTACCAAAAGAAATTCAATCATTTACGACACAAGGCGTTTATGATGAAGGTGACAATCAGCATTTATCATTTACTCAAGGTGCTGGTCATGGGGGTTCACATCCGCATTTGGTACATGCTTTTGTTGAAGCATTGGTAAATGGTACATCACCCTACCCAAATGCAAAACAAGCTGCCAATATAACCTGTGTGGGTATATTATCACATGAATCTGCTGAAAAAGGTGGTGAAATTTTAAGATTACCAGATTTCACATTTACAAGTTAGAAACCAACCAATCTTTATATATACTGTGAATTACAGTTCGGAAGTCAGATTTGACATTTCGGACTGTAATTTTTTTTTGTCCTAATGTATACCTGCAATTTCACCCTTACCTAGAACTAGAAATAGTGCTATTACTGTTGTTAAAGGAAATCCCTAATTTTAAGCCAATTCTAAGTATTGGAAAGCCGTAATTAATAAATCATATTAATAATAAAAGTGCATGAGTAGTTTCTTAAAGGTTATTAAAGTCAGTATAATCGTCACTTTGGTAATTGTCATAATTCGTTTATTATTTTCTAATTGGGAAACACTGTCATTTGCCAATGAATTAAGGTATGCTGGGGTTAGTTATATATATGCCTTTGTATTAACAGCAGTAAATGCCTACTACAACGAATATATTTCTACAATTTTCAGTTGGGAGAAACAAACCCAAAAGCGATTATGGTTTGGCGCGATAGGCTCCATACTATTAACCGTTATAGCATTTGCCCTAGTACGGTGGTTTACAGAAGTTATCCTTTTTGGCATGGACTTTAATAAGTTCTTGGCATCAGAAAGTCCGATCTATTATATCCTAGTAGTGGGCGTAACGCTCATCGTTTCTCTTTTCTTACACGCATTTTATTTTTATAAGGCCCTACAGGATACTAAGGTCAAAGAACAAAAGATTATTGCCGGTTCTGCTTCTGCTAAGTTCGATGCCTTAAAAAATCAACTCGACCCGCATTTTTTGTTCAATAGTTTAAATGTATTAACGAGTTTGATTGAGGAGGATCCTAGCCAAGCACAAAAGTTTACCACGTCTTTATCTAAAGTCTACCGGTATGTATTGGAACAGAAAAGTAAAAATCTCATATCTGTAGATGAAGAACTTCAGTTTGCCAGAACGTATGTGCGCTTATTGAAAATGCGATTTGAAGACAGTATTGTTTTTGAAATTCCGGATAAAGCATTAAATCCGGAAGCTAAAATAGTACCGTTATCATTACAACTCCTTTTGGAGAATGCTGTAAAACATAATGTTGTGACGACTTCCAAACCGTTGCATATTAATATTTATGAAGAAGACGGATTTCTCTATGTTACCAACAACCTACAAGAGAAGCAAGTCGTTAAAAAGAGTAGTGGTGTAGGCTTGCAGAACATACGCCAGCGGTATGCAATACTCACTAAAAAGGAAATGCAAATCTTTAAAACCAATACAGAATTTAAAGTGCGTCTACCTATTTTGACCAATACTATTGCCTTCAGAGAAACCCAAGAATCTTTCATTGGCAGTAAACGCTATGAAAAGGCAAAGGAGCGGGTAGAGGCGATAAAAGGATTCTATGTAAACCTTGCAGCCTATTGCCTAGTAATTCCCTTTTTGGCATTTATAAATTATAGGACCACAAGTTTTATATGGGTAATTTTCCCTGCTCTAGGTTGGGGGTTTGGCCTGCTAGGCCATGGATTAAAGGCTTACGGGTATAACCCACTATTTGGTAAGAATTGGGAAGAGAAGAAAATTAAAAAGTACATGGAAGACGAGAACTTTTGATGCTACAACAATTCAGTCATAAAAAAGTACAACTGGGTAGTTCAATTTTTTAAAAACAAGGGGTACTGCCGAAATTTGAAGTATAGAAAACAAATACGTAGTAACCTAAAAATTTTAAAAAATGGAATCACAACAATTTAACGATCAGCATTATACTTATCAAAAGGCAAAAGAAAAGGTACAGGCGATTAAGGGCTTATATGGTAATTTGTTAGGCTACTGTATTGTAATCCCTATTCTTGCCTTTATAAATTATAGAACAACAGACTTTCCTTGGGCCATATTTCCTGCATTAGGGTGGGGTTTTGGATTAGTGATAAACGGTTGTTATGCATACGGCTACAATCCGATTTTTGGTAAGGCCTGGGAGGAAAGAAAAATTAAGGAATTCATGCAAAATTCATAATCAGTAACTATAGAACTCATGGATAACACCAAATACTCTAGAGCAAAAGACCGAGTAAACGAAATCAAGAACTTTTATGGTAAGGTAGCATCGGCAATTTTCACTATCGTCATTGTTGCCTCCATAAACTATTATTTAAATGAATGGCGATACGCCTGGTTTCTATGGGTAGTTTTTGGATTGGCAATAAGTTTATTTTTTCAAGCACTCAAAATTTTTAACTTGAATCCCTTTATGGGCCGTGGATGGGAAGAGCGAAAAATTCAGGAATTTATGAACGAAGAAGAAAGTGAAAAACGATGGAACTAAACGAGTTTGAAAAATCGGATAAATTACTACGCGCACAAAAGCGCGTAAAAAAATTAAAGGGTTTCTATATTCACTTGATTGTATACCTTTTGGTCAATATTTTTATCAGTACAACAACGGTAATTGCCAGAATGAACGGTGGAGAAACTTTTAACGAGGCGTTTTTTAATTTCGCATCATTTTCTACAGCTATTTTTTGGGGAATAGGATTGGCCTTTCATGGGGCTAAGGTGTTTAATTACAATCCATTTTTTTCAAGAGATTGGGAAGAGCGTCAAATAAGGAAATATGTAGATAAGGATAAGAAGGAAGAAGATAAGTTTAGATAAAACCACATTAGAATAATCGACCATGAAGACCATTATTATTGAAGATGAAAAACCAGCCGCTCGTAGATTAAGTAGAATGCTTGAAGGGTTGGATGTAAAGGTATCTACCATGTTGCATTCGGTTGAAGAAGCGATTGCTTGGTTTCAGCATAATGAACATCCAGATCTTATCTTTTTGGATATTCAACTGTCCGACGGACTCTCTTTCGAAATATTCGATGTAATAGAGGTACATAGCGCTATTATATTTACGACCGCTTTTGATGAATATGCATTGCAAGCATTTAAATTGAATAGTATTGATTATATATTAAAACCAATTGACGATGAAGACTTGGAGCACGCGGTCAACAAATACCGTACTCGATTTAAATCGGCTACTGAACCCAATAAGATTGCATTAGATTTTGAAGATATTAAAAAGTTATTGGTAAACCCTTTGGAGCGTGAGTATAAGAAGCGATTTACCGCTAGGGTAGGGCAGCATTTGAAAATCATTAATTCAGAAGATGTTGAATGTTTTTATAGCGAAAACAAAGGAACGTATGCATCTACAAAAGAAGGACGAAGTTATTTACTAGATAACACTTTAGAACAGCTTGAGGGTGAATTGAAGCCACAAGTTTTTTTTAGGGTTAGCCGAAAGTATTATGTGAACGTAGAGTATATTAAAGATATCATTTCGTACACCAACTCTAGGTTGCAAATTAAATTAAAAAACAATCTAGACCTAGAAATTATTGTGAGTAGGGAAAAGGTAAAGGACTTTAAGTTATGGTTGGAGTGAGAATAATAAAATAGTAGTAATCAATATTTTAATTAGATATCCGTAGGTTGTTCTTCTTCATCAATTCGGTTTTCATCGAATGCAGAGGGTAATAATTTAGGAATAAGTTTAATAAATATAGGAAGTAAAATTGCGCCACCTGGTAAAATGAAAATTGCCAAAGATGGTATACTTTTAAAAATATCCAAAAGTTGATTTTGAACCTTTTTCTTTTCATCGCGGCTAAGGTCTCTTACCGTAGATTTTGATAATAAAGCAACCAATTCTGCACTTTGAGAAAGCTCTTTAAGTAATCGCTTACTGTTTCTTAAAATTAGTTTTTTTACAATTTTCCCCATACTATCGTAAAATTGGTGGGCAAGATTTTTTTCCTTTAGGTAGGGTATGTTTTCTAGGTTTAATTTAAAAAAGTCTGTAACATGTAGTATAGATTCAGAAATAAGTTGATTCTCAAGGCCCAAATCTTTACCGATACTGAATATAAATTCAGATTCCGTATAATCCAACGAATGGTCTTCCCAAACCGTTAAACAAGCCATATCCAACAAATAGCGATTCTCCCAAGTTTCTTTGTTCGTTAATAATCGTTCTCGATAAGAACCATCAAAAGTATGGTCTGAACAATTGATATAGGTTAAAGAAGAGGCAAGCAATTGCGACAATTTAGTATCACTTCCATTTTTTTGTTTAGAACCAAGGGAGTGATACGTTATATTAATTACTAGATATTCAATTTCCTCTGCCTTACGTTTTAGGTCTTCTCTATCATTCAAATAATGTTTAAAAAGTAATACATCTATAAATAGTAATGATTTGGTGATTAGACTATTAAATGTCTTACTAAAAATATTGTCTTCTATGTAAATTCGAGAAGCTATTAGTTTCTCAAGTTTCGCTGAGGTTTTGTTGCCTGTAAATAATTTACCAAAAAAGCCAGTATTGTTGATCTGTAGAATTCCATAAAACTTAAAGACCTGCTCTATAAAAAAAGCGTAATCATTATCTCTACCTTTTAATTTATAAGTGAAGTATAACGCATTAAGTAAATTGATTTTAGCTTTTTCATCTTCAGATAGTGCGTGTTCTGGATGAATAAAATCGGGAATTCCTGAATTTAACCCATATACGAAACCACTCTTTTTAAGCGTACTATATAAGGAATCAAAATCGGGGAAAGCATTCTGGTGTTTTTGAACGACCGAGCCATATTTTTCAATCCAACCGGAGGCAGACGGGTTCATATCTATATAGTTTAAAAAGACAAAGTTAGCTAATTATTATATTCCGGTTTATTGAACGAATACTTAAAAATGTACTTCATACCTATAGTGGAGTATTAGAGTTGATTCCATTTTAAAATAAAACGTATAAAATTTATTTTTTAATAAAAATGAACCTTTCGTTTTTTGTCTCGTAAGTAAGGGTGATTCTAATCTAAAAATAAGATAATGAAAAAATCAAAATTATTTATGGGACTTGGGGCATTAGCCTTAGTAGGAGTTCTTTTAGTTGCGGCAGATCATATTGATGCTCCGGGTTCCATGGGAACTTCGGCCGATATTGCCGATTTTTATGCGTTTGAGCCAACAGTAGGTTCAGACAACACCGTTTTTGCGGTTGATTTACAATCTAATGTATTGCCAGATTTGGCCTACGGTACATTTGATGAAAATGTATTATTAGAAATTAATATCGACAGCGATGGCGATTTGGTTGAAGATTTGGTGATACAAGCTATTCCTAGAGCCGGTAAAATGTACTTTTTTGGTCCGGTTGCACCTAGTGAAACAGGCTTGAATGGAACCATAATGGTTGATTCACCATTAGGTTCGGTAGATATTTCTGCTTCTACTGCGATTGTTGAAACTACCGCTGATGGTGTTATGCTATTTGCAGGACCTAGACAAGATGCTTTTTTCTTTGACTTTTTTCAATTCAATGCTGTAATTGGTGGTGAAGCGCCATTAGGTTTTAAACCTGTAGGTGATCCTGCTTCTACTGATGATGATGATGACACCGCTGTTGATACTTTTGATGGTGCCAATACGATGTCTATCGTAATCGAAATTCCAAATAGTCTATTGGGCGAAACTACTGCAGTTAATGTTTTGCAATTACCAGTTTACAAAACTTGGGTAACCACAAACGCCAAACAATAATAACCTTATAAATATAATTAAAATGCAATATAAAAATATAAAATATACGTTTTTGTCTCTTTGTGCGGTAGCTGCTTTAGCTTCTTGTGACAATGATGATTACAGTGCGCCTATAGTAGTCATTCCAACTTGTGATGATGGAATCATGAATGGTGATGAAACTGGTGTTGATTGTGGCGGTACTACTTGTGCACCATGTGAAGTTGCTATGGAGCTAGATTTCACAGGAACATACGCTCAAGTTGATTTTATCGGAAGACCAGGAATTAATACAGTATTAAGTGCAGATGGAGAAACTAAGAATTCTCATAACGTTTCAATTCCTTCAGAAATGGGAGCTACTTTTCAAGCTGCTTTTGAAGCAAGATTGGAAGCGTATCATGATGTTTATGCAACTATTTTAGGAGCTGATCCAGCTGCTGTAAATTTTGAACCGAATATTTTAGGTGATATATTAAATGGACCTATGGATGATGGATTTACGAATAACCCGGTAACAGCTACTGTTTTAACGACGGTGTTATCTAATGACGTACTTGAAGTTGCTCCAAATTTTCCAACAACCTATTTTAATGGTGGAAGCGGAGCTCCAAACTATGAAGGTGCTGTTGGTTTAACAGGAAGAACTCCACAAGATGATGTTATTGATGTTTCGTTGATATTACTATTTGGTGGTGGCGATGGTGCTAGATTTAGTGGTCAGGATACTGATGACGATGGTATGGCAGATTTACCAAGATTAACCTCAGATGGCGTTGGGCTAACCGCTACTATAAGTACTATGTTTCCATATTTGGGAGCACCTGAATAAGAAGTTGCCTTCACCTTATCGGTTTCAACGAATCGGTAAGACTGGCACAACCCTAAATTGTTTATGAAAGAGAAGGGATAGGGGAGTTGAAAAACTCCCCTTTTTTAAACAATCCACATAAAACACAACCTAATGAAATTAATTAAGCTTTTAATACTATTGATAATAGTATCCTCTTGTGATACTAAGAATCATGATACAGTTGCACAAAAAAATGATTACGATAAGTATTTAGTGGCTACTCCGGTTAAAACCACCTCTAAATATTTTGAACTTTGGAATTCAAAAATAAGACTAGATAGTATGCAGCTTACTAGTTTTGGTATAGTTGGCGGAGAGTACCATCGTTATTTCCAACAAACTGGTGATATTCAATATTTACAAAAAGCCGAAAAAAGTCTTAAAAAAGCAGTAGAGATTGCCAATATCGGCAAACCAGGATATTACCGGACTTTGGCCAGAAATTATATTTCACAGCATCGCTTTAGGGAAGCTTTGCAACTGGCAGATTCAGCTGCTGCAATTGGGGGTGATGATGCAGAAAGACAAAGCTTGTTCTTTGATGTTCATATGGAATTGGGTAACTACCAAGTGGCAGAAAAATATTTAGATAGTCTAAAAAACATGTCAGATTTTGGATATATGATTCGATTGGCCAAATGGAATGATTATAAAGGTGATTTAGACACGACCATTAATTTTATGGAACTGGCAAGGACGAAAGCAGAATCATCTAAGAATGAAGAATTAATGTTGTGGAGCTACACTAATTTGGGGGATTATTATGGACATGCAGGTAGAATACAAGATTCTTACAACCAGTATTTAAAAGCATTGGCAATCGATAATGATAATGCCTATGCTAAAAAGGGTATCGCTTGGATTGTATTTTCAAATGACAAAAACCCAGAAGAAGCCATACGTATATTAGATGCTGTAACTCAAACGTACAAAGCACCTGACTATTTTTTGTTAATAGCTGAAATCGCAGATTATATGGGAGATGATTTAATTCGCACAAAAAATTTAGACCAATTTTTCACTAGAGTGAAGGGTACAGCTTACGGCGATATGTACAACGCATATACTCTAGGTTTGTATGTAGAAGAAACTAAACAGTACGATCAAGCATTAGTATTAGCTCAAAAAGAGGTTGAGAATAGGCCAACACCAGAATCATACAGTTGGTTAGGCTATAGTTACCTTAAAAATGGCAACTTAAAGAAAGCTTTAGAAATTGTTGATACCTATGTATATGGTAAAACATTTGAGCCAACCTTGCTACTGCAAGCTGCAGAAGTATATAAGGCAAATGGTCAACTACAAAAAGTTACAGCGTTAAAAGGAGAATTAATAGGAGCCCTCTATGAGTTGGGGCCCAATATGGAAAAGCAAGTCCATGATTTGTAATTGATTGCCCAATTATTTTCATCTCTGGTTTGTTTTAGGTTGGATTGTTTTTTTTTCAGTGCCACGATTTTAATCGTGGCACTGTTATTTTTAGGTATTTCATCGAAAATTTAACGTTTTTTAAGATTTGAACGGATGAAATACATATATTTATCGACCAAATACATTTAAAGTGCCCCAGCATCTTAAAAATGTGAACTAAAAGTAACCAAGAAAAACTACTAATGTTATGGAATACCTACTCTTTACATTATGGATTAGCTTAATGATCATAATGGTTGGCAAAACTATTTTTGCCTATAGATCTCTACAAAGAACACTCCAAAGAACCAACAGTTCTATTTAAAGTAATTTTCTAAGTAATACCGGTAGTAACAGCAAATCTAGTATTAATGCTGTTACAAGGGTAACACTGATTATCAAACCTATGGTTATACTAGGTTGATGAATGGAAAATAGCATTACCATAAAGCCAAAGAATAAGATGATGGTGGTTATGACCAAAGCCCTTCCTGTTTGAACGAACGTTTTTTCAAGTGCAGCTTCTTTAGAAAGCCCTTGTGTAATCCCTAACTTATACTTTCCTAGAAAGTGAATCGTATCATCAACGGCGATACCAAAAACGATAGCGAAGACTACAGATAAAGAAGCTTCTAGAGGTATGCCCAAGAACCCAAGTATGGCTCCTGCGAACAAAATGGGTAATACATTTGGAACAAGAGATATTAAAAATATTTTCATATCTCTAAAAACAAAAGCCATTATAATCCCTATCAACAGCAAGCCGTATAACAGTCCCTGCAATAAACTACTTCTAATATATTCTGAATTTTTATCTAATAAAATACTTTTTCCGGTTACTTTAACTGTTATCAGGGTAGTGTCTAATTTGGTTTTTGCAAACCTATCGATACTGTTGTATACTATTTTAAGGCTATCTGTACCGACATCTTGTAATTTTCCATTGATACGTGCAACGGTTTCGTTAGAATTAATGAATCGGCCTAATTGTTTACGCGCTAAACGACGGGCATCCTTTTTATACTTCTCAAATGTTTCCTTATCATCCGGTAACGAAAAAAATGCTGAACTGTTTAAGTTATTTGCTTTGTTGATGATTTTATAAGGCAAGTTGGCCGATTGTAAGTTACCAATACTTTTGATGTTTTTTAAATGAGATAGAAGTTTTTCAATTTCTTGAGCAACCTCAAAATCTGTAACCTTGTGGGTGTCGGCACTCATTACAGCGATTTCCAATGGGCGGAAACCTGCATAATTTTCTTGAAAAAACACAAAGTCACTAGCAATTTTACTTCTTGCAGGTAGTGCTTGCTTAAATTCATAATCGGTTTTAATTAGGTAAATTCCAAGGAAACAAAATAGGGTGAAAACTACAGTTCCTAAAATAATGGATTTAGGATGTTTTTTGGTGAATGTATTTAACTGCAAAAGATAGTTCACCCATTTTGCAGAAACACTTCTACTACCTATTAGTTTTTTTTCAGGTAGACTAATCAATAGAGAAGCGGTCAATAAAACTACGGTTGTATAAGCTACCAATACACCGATTGCTGCATTAACACCAAATTCTTGAATACTCACTAATCTTGAAGATAGTAGGGTGACAAAACCAACAGCTGTGGTAACAGAGGTAAGTAGGGTAGTCATACCCACTTCTTTTAAGGAAGAACGTATGGCTGCATATCTTGAAATTCCACTTTGTAATTTTCGTATATAGCTATCGGTAAGATGTATAACATCTGAAGTTCCTACAATGAGCATTAATACTGGGTAAAATGCTGCCATGGCATTCAATTCCTTTCCAAGAGCAGCCAATAATCCCATAAAAAGCAATAACGACATAGCAATTGAAAAAACAGAAATCAATACTACAGGGATACTTCTATAGACTAATAACAGAATAATGAACACTAAAATAGATGCAACTATAGTGGTGGTCAGTACTTCACTTTTTTGCATCTTAACGATTGCCTCATAAAAGAAGGCTCTACCCAGTATGTGATATGCTGTTAAATTATGTTTCTTTAGTGAGGCTCTTATATCATCTAGTAATACACCAGATTGCTTGTAGTCTAAATTATCTTCGGTCTGTAAGGCTAAGACCAGTGATTCTCGTTTTTCATCAATAAGTACATTTACAAATAAGGAGTCCTCCTGAATTTTTCTCCAATCCTTCTCGTACTGTGATGTATCGTCAATATGTACTATAGGCAAGGTTGTGTAACCAAAGGATGTTTTTAAGGGATAAGAAAGGGTCGTTAGAGAATTACTTTCTAACACATACTTAAAACCTTTGCTGTCTTTAGAAAATGACTGAAAGCTATTTAAAAAGTCTTGTTGAAAAACACTCGGTTTATTCTTTACGGCAATAAGTAAAAAATTATCATCCGTTCCGAATTCTTCAACATAAGTATCATAAAATGCTAGGTCTGGGTCTTCTTCAGGAAAAAATTGACTAAAATCGAAGGAAAATTTTAACTCATCCAATTTAGAGGCAGATAGTATGCCTAAAAGTATAAAGATGAAAATGCATATATTTTTGAGGGAACCTAAGTTGGCCTTCATAGAACAGAGTGAAATCTATTTAACTATTTCGTATGCAAAGTTACCATTCTCGTTAGTATTTGCAGCAAAAAGAATACAAATAGAAACAGTATGTCGTTTAATTGAGCGCTTTCAAATGAACCTAATTCATCTATAAATCAATAAAATTGTCTAGGTCTAAGGTCCAATCATAATTTTTATAGGTAAGGTCAATCCCTTTAGTTAAAGGTATTAAACCATTCTTTTTTAGAATTTTATTTACGCCACATTTGCCACCAAAATCACCTCTAAACCAATTGAACAATGATGTGACTGCAACCTCTTTAGCGTCTGCATTATATTCTGTAGTTCTTTCAAGATACGTTTTGGTTCCTTTCTTAAATTGTTCATCTAAACGTTCCCATTCGTATATAGCCACTGGTGGGCAGTCTATGGCTCCACAATTTAGAGCGAAATGTACATTGTAAACAGGTTTGTTTACCCGCAATTTCCGTTCAAATTTATTTGGGAACCACTTACGTATATAACCCAAGCCATATTCATATTGGGACTTTCGAATAATGCCATGTTCTATTTTTGCAAATGAAACGGTCTCACCCGCTATAGTAATTTGTTTTTTTTTGAAAAAACTGCCACGGTCAGCATATAGGTCGGGATTTTTTTGAAGAATCACCTGTATATAAGCATTGTAGATATTTATCCAAAAAGCCAAACGCTTATCATTGGTATCAAGGGCATTGTCCAACTCTTTAATAGTGGTATTGGCTAAAATATTTTGTAAGTCCTCAGTATCTTTTTTGCTCTTTAGCCGTTTTAAAAATGATTCGGACAATTCGCTGAAATCTGTAGTTGAGGTGGTTGAATCTTGCGCTTGTAGATTGTTCTTATCTGTTAAGAATATCGTACACAACGTCAATAGAAAATAAAACTTAAGTTTCATGTGTATTTTTTTAGGTTAACCTATTAACGTAACTACAGTTCAAAGGTTCTTGAATTATTGGTCGAATTTTAATTTAATTGTTTACACGAACCTTTTGTATATTTTTAGATGCACATTAAAACTTTTTTCATCAATTTGCATAGATAGTTCTAAACCCTTTACTATATAATTTTTTAGTTGGCGGTATATGTCAGCTACGTGTTGCTCACTAGATTCTCATATGATTAGTATTATAATACCGGCACATAATGAATTTAAAAATTTGCAGCGGCTTTTTAATACTACATGTATTTTGGAGCAGGAACAACTTTTAGAAATAATTGTAGCTGTTTCCCCTAATACTACTGATAATACCGAAACGCTCAGTAGTATAGCTAAGGTGAAACTACTTCGTTGTAAAAAGAACGGTAGGGCCGCTCAGATGAACGAAGCGTCGAACGTTGCTAAAGGTGAAATATTAGTATTCTTACATGCTGATGTAGTACCCCCAAACGGTTTTGTTAATGATATTCAACAAAGTCTTGAGCATTTTTTCGACGCTGGATTTTTTTCTTATCGGTTTGATAAGGAAAATTGGCTCTTACGTTTAAATTCATCCTTTACAGCAAAAGACGGTTATTTTACAGGCGGTGGCGACCAATGTTTATTTATAAAAAAAGATGTCTTTTACCAAATAGGGACGTTTAATGAAGAGCAAGCGCTAATGGAAGATTTTGAATTTTTTGGAAGAATGAAAAAACAAAAAATCCCCTATACCATTGTAAAAAATGACTTGGTTGTTTCTGCACGCAAGTATGAATGTAATTCTTACCTTAGAGTTAATCTTGTTAATTTACTACTGGTTACACTGTTTAAGCTGGGGTACTCTGGCGATAAGCTAAAAGTACTCCATAACAAATTGATTCGTACCCCTTACAATGATTGAAATTATAAATGGTATTCAGCAAATTGGGATTGGAGTTTTAGACACCAAGAGTGTATTTAATTGGTATAGGAAACATTTAGGTTTTGATATTTTAGTGTTTAAAGATGAGGCAGTTGCTTCCTTAATGACTAGATATACGAACGGTACTAAAGAAAGGCGCGATGCTTATTTATCCCTTAATTTGGTGGGTGGGGGCGGACTCGAAATATGGCAGTTTAAAGATCGTATACCTTGTTCTCCAAAAGTACCGTTAAAATTTGGTGACTTAGGTATTTATGCAATGAAAATAAGATGTAGTAATCTTGATAAAATGCATATGTACTTGAACAGGTTAAAGGTTGCTAACCTAGAGAAAATTTCTAGTTCAGATAAATGCAATACGAGTTTTTATTTCGAGGACCCTTTTGGTAATAGGGTTCAAATGGTGAAAGACACCTATGCATTCTGCAAACGAACCAGTAAAAATGGGGGTGTGATGGGAGCGGTAATGGGTGTAAGCAATATGGAGCAGTCATTGAATTTTTACATGAAAATGTTAGATTACTCGGTGGTTTTGTATGACGGGGTAGAGGCAACTAAAGGCGATTCACAAGAATTTAAGAAAGGTAGCTTTAGAAAAGTTATCTTAAGTCAAGAACGAAAAAACATAGGAGGTTTTGGAGACCTATTAGGACCCACACAAATAGAATTGATCCAGGTTTTAGATAGGATTCCGGTGAAAATTTATAAAGATCGACTTTGGGGCGATTTAGGGTACATTCACCTTTGCTTTGATGTTTATGGCATGGATCTTATGAAGGAAAAGGCAAACTCGTTGAACCATCCTTTTACTGTAGATAGTTCGGATAGCTTTGATATGGGTGATGCAGCGGGGCATTTTAGCTACGTTGAAGATCCCGATGGAACTCTAATTGAACTAGTGGAAACCCATAAGGTGCCAATTTTAAAATCGTTGGGATTATTCTTAAACCTCAAAAATAGAAATCCCCATAAAACTCTGCCGAAATGGATAGTTAAAAGTCTTGGCTTTCATAGGGTTAAGAAAGATTTTTAATCTAAGTAAAAATTCACTTGTGAGCTCTTGTGGGGAGTTCTATTTAGACCGGTTCCTGAAAATTAAAAAATAGCATTCGGTACACCGTAAACGATCAGTTGTGTTGTGGTTGCTTACCATTTTTTAAATTATATAACTAGATAGTTCACAAAAACATTTTACTATCAATGGAAACTTATTGATAGTAAAATATTATGATAGCTTTGTACGTGCCAAAGTTATCTATATAAGGTGAATACCTACAACTGACTAGTACAACTATTACTTTACTTCTTGAAGTACTGAAATTTTTACTTTTTCAAAATTTACGAATGACTTAACTTTGTCAATGACTGAATTCTCCATTTCCATATTAGCAGGATAGTCTATTTCTTCTAATTTTTTACTTAGCCCTAGTAACATTATCCAAATTATAGTACTGAAAACCTGAGTTCGATTAAAACATAACTAGTTGATTTGTTTTAACGGTTTGATATTTGATGCTAGGTTTCTTGGGCAAGAAGCTATATGCAATAAGGCCTGAGATAATATTCACCAAGAAATTACCAAAG
>NZ_VAUW01000051.1 GCF_005771495.1 Maribacter sp. ACAM166 | reverse complement strand
TCGAGATGATTTGGGAAAACAAGGTTATATTTAACATAAGAGAAAGGTGTGGTTTTGAGTGCACCACAAAGGTAACTTTGAGGAACAGAATTCCCTTTCTCTTTTTTAATCGTTTAGGACGCTATTGGAATATTTACAGAAATAAGAATGTCATAGCCTTCTGTGGGAATACAATTATAATTTCTAAGCACCTTTAATGCCAATAAAAAATGGTCTCCTTTTTCTACACTACTGCTTTGCCAATCAATAGAGATATCCCTTTTAACGTTTAAGTCAATTTTGTTTATATGAAAAAAGCCTGTTCCATTTGACTTAGCGGATAAAGTTATATGACCGTCAATGGAACAAGTAATTACAGGTTGTTCTAAATAGTCTTGATGGTCTCCAAAAAGACACATCCTG
Organism: Maribacter sp. ACAM166; assembly: GCF_005771495.1. Taxonomy (GTDB): domain Bacteria; phylum Bacteroidota; class Bacteroidia; order Flavobacteriales; family Flavobacteriaceae; genus Maribacter. The sequence goes on along the minus strand of NZ_VAUW01000051.1, from coordinate 22,241 downwards.
GCAGGAACTATAGAAACAATTTTCTTTATTTTTACTTTTTGTTCTGTTATCATTATTTGAGTCGGTTTTGTTTGAGCATTAAATCAAGCCAGTTTCAAAACACCAAAAGATGAATCAATATGAAAGTCCGGTAAATTTGTCATAGGATTTACCCAGGTAATCCAAGTAGGGGTATATTCAGAAAAGTCATTTACATTATATTTAGCCCGATAAATTCCCGCTTCAATAAAACCATTCTTTATTAGGTTAAGGCTTTTTAAAGAGTTTATACTTATTGAGCCCTCAACTATAAACCCTTTCTTACTGATTTTCGATTTAACTTTTATTTGCTCGGTAGGCCAGTTCCATTCAAAATCAAATTTTCTATCAGGGGAAGCTTTGAAATCCATAATTCTTGCTTTTGAATCGATTTCCAAACAGTAATACGGATTCAGTCTACTATCTTGTCTAAAAAAAAGTTCCACGCGATCAGAACTCCCGATAGATTCATAGCTATCGTTTAATTCTTCAATATGAATTGATTTATCTTCAACTTCAAATCGAAAAAACAAATCAACATCGTTCCACAATGCTTTAAAAACTATTTTAGAAATTTTTTCATCGCTCCACGGACTTTCAAAATGGATTAGGTCATTTGCTTTACTCCATGGCACTCCATCTACTTCGTTTAAAACGTCGAGTTCCTGTTCTTGAATTAAATTGACTTTATATATATTCTTCACCATTCTAATAGTTCTAGAGCAAACATTTTACATCACCCAAAATCTTGCTAAACAAAATAAAACATAATACCAGATAATAATAGGGGGGCTACTATTCTAAAAGGGGTGACTGTCTGTTTATTTAAAAGACTTAGATTTTTAATATGTGAATCACAAAAACATAGAAAATCTCTTTCGAAGTTTAATAGAAAACTACAGTCATAGAAAATTATAGATTTTAATATGATTTATTATTTTTATAATCATTTGCGGTTCTTTGTCACAAGCATAGATAAAATCTGAGTAAATACTAACTAGCTAGCAATCAGGTTTTTAATTTTCAGTATTAGGCTTTCTATTTAATTCGATTTTGGATTTACGGTTGCCTTATTGGCATCCATAGATTTTTGAAGTTCGTGAAGTCTTTGTTTAAGAGCCTCTACTTTTTTCGGATACTCAATAGCTAGGTTATTTTCTTCTGAAATATCCTCGGATAGCTTATACAATTCCACATTTTCAGTTTCATAAAACTCGATTAATTTCCAATCTCCCTGTCTAATTGCCGCACCTGGCGACCAACCACTACCATGATAATGGGGATAATGCCAATACAGCTCTTCTCTATTCAATTTATCAACACCCTCAAGTAACGGGGTTAGATTAATTCCGTCTATTTCTAAGCTCGCATCAACCTTTATTTCTGCTTGAGATAACATTGTTGGAAAAAAATCATGTCCTATTACAGGTTCTCTAACAATTTCATTCTGTTCATTATAATGCGCCGGTTTAATTAACAATGGCACACGAATACCTCCTTCATATAACCAACCCTTCCCCCCTCTTAAAGGTAATACTGATGTAGGAGACTCAAAATCATATTCCGGTTTAAGCGTAGTAAGTCCGCCATTGTCCGAAGTAAATATAATAGTGGTATTTTCATAAAACCCCTCTTCCTTTAATTTCGAAATTAGCTTTCCAATATTTTCATCTAAGGCATAGAGCATAGAAGCATATTCCGGATTCCTTTGTGCCAATCTAGTCATCGCTTCTCCCTCTTTCCTCTCAAATAACCCAATACTATCGAGATTTTTAAGTTTTTTCTCAAACATATCGATATGCCGAAGATTGGCCTGTATTGGTGTATGTACCGTATAATAGCTTAGGAATAAGAAAAACGGATTATTATTAATGGTATCGAGAAATTGAATGGATTCATTGGTAAGTCTGTCCGTCAAATATTCTCCATCCGGTCCATCAGGCAAATGAGGGTTTTTATATGGCGAGTAGTAGCCTCCTGGCGGTTGCCCCATATGATACCCACCTAAGTTTTCGTCAAACCCCTGATCCTGCGGTAAAAAACCATTGTCGCCTAAATGCCATTTTCCTGCAAAAAAAGTTGAGTAACCATTCTGTTTCAATACTTCCGCAACAGTCACTTCTTTAATAGGAAATTCATTCAAATCTTCCGGACCCAATAATTTTTTATCTTGAGGATTATCACCCGGAATCCAATCAGTAATATTTACTCTGGCTGGATGCTTCCCGGTTAGTATTGAAGCCCTTGATGGTGAACATATTGATGCCGATGCATAGGCATTTGTAAATTGAATACTCGATTTACTTAGGGCGTCTATATTTGGAGTTTCGTAAAAGGTGCTCCCAGAATACCCTAAATCGGTCCATCCTAAATCGTCTACCAGTATAAATACAAAGTTTTGTTTTTTAGATGGTTTACATGAGAGCAGTAATGAAATAAGCAACAATAAAACACCCGCCTTCATCCTACAAAAAAAACTATATATCATCTTATCTCTTTTAGTTTAAACCCTGTACAGTATGCACATTTGTAAAAGCATCCTTTTTTAGCGTGGCCAGTTTCTTGCTTAATTCCGCAACTCTTTCAGGAAATTTATTAGCTAAATTTTCCTGCTCTCCTGAATCATTTTTTAAATTATAGAGTTGTGGCTTAGTTCGAATACCCGTATCAATTTTAGGTCCCCACGGCACCATTTTTGGACCATCTAATGGTTCAATATATTTCCAATCCCCTTCAATGTAAGACAATGGCCCCATAAAACTTTCCTGAACCAATGAATTTCTGCCCACTTCATCGTCGCCCATTAGAACAGCCAATCGATTCTGACTATCGATTACTTTATTTAACACTTTATCATTACCTGCCAAATGACTTAACGAATTAAGAAAGTCTACTTGACTGAACATCGCATGAGAGGTAGTTCCTTTACCCTTACCATCAGGCCAGCGTATAATCAATGGAATTTTGGTGCCTCCCTCGAGGGCACTGTATTTACCTCCCCTCAAATTACCCGTAGGTTTATGGTCTCCATTTAGTTCCCTTGCTTGATCTTGGTAGCCATCATCCAATACAGGGCCGTTATCACTTGAAAAGATCACCAATGTATTTTTTAGTAAATCTTGCTTTTTTAAAGTCGCCATAATTCGGCCAACCGTCCAGTCCATCTGCAATATTACATCTCCCCTTGGACCCATACCACTTTTGCCTTGAAACATCTTATTGGCAATTCTAGGTACATGAATGTCATGTGTTGACAGGAAAAGAAAAAACGGTTTATCGCGATTCGACCTTATAAAATTCTCAGATTTTTTCACCAATTCTGGTGCGATCGTTTCATCATCCCAAAGAGCAGCTTTCCCCCCATCCATAAAACCAATACGAGATATTCCATTTACAATCGTATTGTTATGCCCTTGAGAGGGTTTTAGTTTTAATTGGTCCGGATTCTCTTTTCCAGTTGGCCAGTCGCCAACCTTCTTGTTATAATTTACCCGAATTGGATCATTCGGATCTAAATTGACGATGTGATGATTTTTAACAAAAACACAGGGTACACGATCGCCTGTAGCAGGAATGATATAAGAATAATCGAAGCCTATTTCTAAAGGGCCTGGCGCTATTTTTCCATTCCAATCGGGTCCGTTCTCCCCTCCTAATCCTAAATGCCATTTACCTACTACACCCGTAGTATAGCCAGCGGAATTCAACATCGAAGGTAAGGTTGTTGCGGCAGTATCAATCAACAGGGACTCGTCTCCTTTTGCAACTCCAGTTCCTTTTCTACGCCATGCATAATTACCGGTCAACAATGAATATCTAGAGGGCGTGCACGTGGCAGCAGTGGCATAAGCATTTTTAAACACAATACTTTCAGCTGCCAAAGAATCGAGATGCGGCGTTTTCAATCCTATAGCCCCATACGGACTAATATCCCCATATCCCAAGTCATCTGTGTAGATAAGAACGATATTTAACGGTTTTTTATCTATTTGGTTTGCATTTTCAGTTTGTACATTTTCAACTTTCTTTTCTTTGCAGCCTACCGTGAGTAGAACCGAAAAAAGTACCGACACTAATAAATATTTTCTATAAATCATGAGTATATGTTTGTTTGTTAAAATTTTCGATTAATACTTACTCTAATAGGGTTTATCAAACAGTTAATTTGATAACAAAGCACTATTTGTTAGTACTATCAATTTTCTTGTGAATTTTGTATCCATCGTATCTTGGTACCAATCCAGTGATTTTTGGCGATATTCATTAATCTTTAGCGTTTGAGATTCCAACTGACCGAGCCTTATATTCATTAGTATATCTTTATCAATCCGAATTCTTTAGAAAAGCCATGTTGACATTCTAAGTCGATGATTGTTGCTCCATCAATATATTTAAGAGACTGTACCTCAACACCATCTTTCAACTCCCAATTTCCTTTTAAAGTTAACGTCAATTCCACGGGTTGGCTATAGTTATCGAAACCGTTCTTTTTCTTTTCATTATTCGGAAAATTCAAATCGGGCTGTACCGCACTAACTAAAATACTATTTATAGTTTCTTTCTTCAGCATGATGATTGACGGAGCAGATACATTTTTAAGGATATCCTCACCTGAATAATTATCGGAATCAAAAATAACATATCCAAAGGTTGATGTTATTTTGTCGACTGTAATATGTGCTATGCTGTCTGCCCTTATAATGTTGAAGGAAGTATCCTTGGATATCATTTCATCAAATGATTCTTGCTTCTTTTCTGATAAAAAGGGATAGATTACATATTGATAAGATGCTTTTTTAGGCGCAGGTCCGTGGTCAATCCAAGCGGTAGCAAAATCTCCTTTTGTCTCTTTAGCCCCTTCGCCCCTTGCTTGCATTTCTCCCGTTCGTTTCGAGTATTTGTTGTGATAAGAATTTTGTTCTTTACGCTGCGCTTGAATCGGATTTTCCGATAGCACGTGATATCCGTTTCCGTAGGGATCTACTATCCAATTTCCGGTATTTGAAGAAAAAGACAATCCATCGACCGAACCTTGTCCATTTATAGACATGGCCATATCTGAGTTTTTTAAAAAGGTCTGAAAAAGATTGGTCTGAACGGGATGTTCTTTATCGACACTGGAGATATCTGTTCCGATACAAATTAATTTATCCCCAAAGGAAAAAATCGATTTTTTGGCCTTTAATTTTTCCGGAAAACTTACACTTCTATCGCTTACAAGCCCATCGGCATTCAATCCCTTGCTCTCGTTTAAAACCATTCCGAAAACTCCGCTATCGCCTAATTGTGCCGCTCCAGCAAAAGTCTCCTCCGACAGGAACATTAAAAGCGATTTTTCCGTTTCCAATTCTTTTAAAGGCAGATACACTATGGTCGCACCAGGATACCGGTTCCAGTCCCAGCCTTCCTGTACGAATCCGCTTCCCTCCTCTCCTTTCGCATTTAGCAGTTGAACAGTGCCGTTGGCCGGATAACGGCCATATCGGTTCGTGGAGGAATAGATCTCGGACGACCAAACGTATTTGCTGTACCCCTTGATGATGGCCGCCCAATTTGCACGCCTTTGAATGGCCGTGGCGGCATAGGGCATGACCTGGTAACCTGACATTTGCTGTTCTATGATGCCTTCATCCGTCAAGAGTTTTCGGTTAAGGCTATCTTTTTTGCCCCAAAGCCGCAGATAGGCGGCCGAGACCTCTTTGTCAAATTTTGAGGTGCCTTCGGGATTTCCCGAAAAGGCCATTTGCAGATATGAATTTTGAAGAGATTGGATGTTATTTCCTTGCCATGATTCTAAAGGATGTCTACCTGCATTTCCAAAGCCCCAATCGTACAACTGGCTGTATTCCGCAGTCGTCAAAAGAGCATTTTTAAAGTTTCGGTGTCCTGCTTCCCCTATGCGAAAGTCCGTCCCTGAGAGGATATGGAAAATTCCCGGTACTTTTTGAAACGCACCAAGTCCGTATGCGGGATAATGTCCGTTGTGGTGCCAAGAGGTACCATCAGGCTTAAAGCCCCATTCCTCATCTTGTTGGGCCAAAATAATTGAGAGGTAGTCAGAATAGGCATTCAATAACGCTACCTGCATTTCCTCGCTTTCGGTTAATAAAATCACCATTAAATGGTAATAAGCCTGCGTATTCAGGTAGTCGATATTCACATGAAAGTTTTCGGCATCATCTAGCAGCATTCCTAAATTATTCAGCCATTGCAAGCTCTGCCCGATTTCAGATAGTAATCTCGCTTTCTTCAATGGTTCACGCATCATATAAAATGCTTCGGTCAGGTAAGTTGTGGCATAGCCGACATGGTGGCGAGTTCCGCCCGAAATCCCTTTTTGCCATCCTTGGTTCAAATAATAACGGGAGGCGGTAATAAAATTTTGCTCAAGTTTTTCTTTCTCTGCATTGTCGGTGGAAACCACAAAAGCTTGTGCTATTTTTATTAGCTTTTGACCAAATGACTTAATGTCGTTTTGTGTGTTTAACCCTTGTTGCAGGGAATCAAAGTAAACTTCCTTAGAATTATAGGTCAGCGGAGGACCAAAAACTATTTTATCCTTTTCATAGATACCCAAGGCTGCATAATCGGTCTTTGCTTCCTGAAATGTCGTATTGCTGCTTTTGGTCAGCACTTCTTCATTGAGCCGGTCTTGCACTAACTTCAAATCTTTTTCTTCGGATGGATTAAGCGAAATAGTCTTTACCTCTTCCAATCTTTTAAGGTTTTCGACTAAAGGCATCCAATGGTCGATGCCACGATCTTGATCTCTTTTAAGAAAAGGAACCATTAAATCGGGATAGGGATAGCGGTTGTCCATATACTGCGAAAAGACGATATCGTCAAAATACAACAGCCCTTTTTCCGCATCAGAACTTACCTTAAAATAGTCGTAATCGACTTTACCCGACTTTTGCGGTCGATTACCCTCCATCTCATAAAATGGCACCCTAATTGTGCGCCAGCCTTTAAACTGCAAGGGGATGCTAAACCAAGTTTGGTCTTCTCCATTTTTTTGATACGTAATCTTGACGTTTCCCACTTGGGGCATTTCATTATAAACAGAAAGTACTAGCGTGGGACTACTTGGGAAAATATCCTCATAGACTAGCATCTTAGAATCTCGTTCCAAGATTTTAAAATTAGAAGTACCAAAAGAATTTTCGTTACCGTTCCATTGCCATTTTAGAGCTGATTTTCCAAACCTTCGATGTGTAGAAGTTAAACTTAACTTAGCATGAGTCGATACATCGTAACTATCCAAAACCTCTTGAGATTCAAAAGATTCTACTGCAGGAAGTTTATTTTGCTGTGCATTATTTAAGTTTACTAAAAAAAGGCACATTAAAAAAGCAACTATCTGAAATTCGTTATGACTAACCCTAGGTAGTTTCATGCGGTTATTATTTTTTAATTGCGACGGCTTCAAGTGAGCTATAATACTTTAACCAAGGATCCTTCTTCTCTTTTAAGGCCTTTAAAAGTTCGTGATGCAGCTTTTGTTCGATTTTGAAATTCATGCCCACCAAATTTGTCTTTTGATAGGGATCGTTTACATTATCGTAGAGAAATTTACGTATCTGGTCTTCATCATCGATGGTAACTACATAGGTGTTTTTAGCAGTACGGATACCGCGGTGTCCGGATTCCGGCCTGCCTTCCTCTATAAAATAGTAGAGGGCAAATTCTGGCTTTTTGCCTTTTCCGGTCAGTAGTTGTTCAGATAAATCCTGTCCGTCGATATCTCTGGGCATTCCGTCCACAGCACCCATCATATTTAACAATGTAGGCATTATATCGGGTGTACTCAATAATATATCGCTCTTTTGACCCCCTTGGATTTTTACGGGCCATCGGAGGATAAAAGGAACATTTACGGATTCTTCAAACCAAATATTTTTTGACATTAAACCGTGACTACCCATCATTTCGCCATGATCTGAAGAAATAACAACTATGGTATTCTCATTTAAACCTTGTTCTTTCAAAGCTTTTAACACCCTGCCTATTTGTTCGTCAACTCCCCTAACCATGGCAAAATAATTTCGAACCTGCTCTTTAGCTAAATTTGCACGGCCCCGTGTTGCTCCATTATGGAACCTCAGCTCTTCGGCATCGGTTTCAAGGTTAACATTTTTTCTTACCAAAAGCTCATCTAAAGTTTTATCCTTATAAGGTTCAAGATACTTTTCAGGTACATATTGATATGGTGGGTGTGGTGGATTAACGGACCAAAACAACGCAAAGGGCTTTTGATTGTTACGTAAAGTGTTTTTTTGGTTTTTAATATAATCGATAATGACATCTGCCTCGTGTTTTGGTGACCATTCGTCAACATATGTCAGTTCATTTTCTTTAGCGTCATTGACCCAATAATGCGGATTGTTGTGCTCGTCAAAAGTACCGTAGGAATACCAAAAGTTGAAACCGTGACGATCTTCTTTTGGGGTATAAGCATCCCAGATAACAGAATCCTTACCCGCTATGGGGGGTGGGGAAGTTAGGTGCAGTTTACCCACATAACCAGCATCGTATCCATTATTCACAAGTACATCTGAAAAACTGATATCATCACGTTGCCAAGAATTATTGAATTTAAAACGCCTTGAATTAGCATTCGACAAAACAGAATTATTGTAAGGTACCTTTCCTGTCATCAACATTGCCCGAGAAGGACTACAAAGTGGAAAGCTCGCTATAGCATGCGATAATAGGATGCCTTCCTTTGCCAATTGATTAAGGTTCGGAGTATATACCGGGTCCTCACCATTGATGCCTATTGCTGCGTTACGCAATTGATCTGGAAATATATAGAGCAGATTAGGTTTTGCTGTTTGATAATCTAAAGACTTAGCTTTCGTATCAATTTCCTTGCAGGAAACAAAAAGAGCGATTCCCCAACTAAAAAACCAAATACCATACCGCATTCTAAAAAAATTCATAAACCGATTAATTCGTTTTCATCTTTTTTAAACGATTCAATGCCTCTATATAATAGTAATCTGCATAAATCAAGGCCACGTCAATCTCATGACCTAGCGATTTGGCACCTGTTGAGTGCAACAGGAAAGAATCGGACTTTCCTAACCCAGCATAGGCAGGAGAGCTAAGTGATTCTAGCATTTTTATTGCGGCATCGTAATAACGTTCTTGGTCTTTTTCATCTTCAACATACGTACTTAACTCTAACAGACCCGAGGCAACGACAGCAGCGGCAGATGCATCACGGTCATTATCTTTCGTAGTATCGATATCAAAATCCCAGTGAGGTATATAATCTGCTGGAAGTAGTTTTAAATAAGCATCTGTTATTTTTTGAGCAAAATCTAAAAACTTTTTGTCTCCAGTTTCCCTATAAACCATAGTATAGCCATAAATACCCCATGCCTGGCCACGAGACCATCGGCTATCGTCAGCATATCCTTGCTTGGTGTTTCTGTTCAATACTTCTCCGGTTATAGAATCATACTCGATCACGTGCCACGAGGTGCCGTCTTCACGAAAATGATTATTCATTGTGGTCTCTGCATGCTTGATAGCGATATCTTTGTAGATGGGCCCACCGCCGTGATTGGAAGCCCAGAACAAAAGTTCGAGGTTCAGCATATTGTCGATAATGGTTATATGTTGTTTCCAACGGGGATGCATTTTGTTTGACCATGACTTGATTGTACCAACTTTTGGATTAAAGCGTGTGGCCAATGAGGCTGCCGAAGTTAACAGAATATCTTTATACTCCTTTTTGTCGCCTAGTTCAAAACCAAGTCCAAAGGCGGGATACATCATAAATCCGATATCATGGTGTTCGGTTATAGTCTTAAAATCTTCAAAAACCTCTGTTCTTTTAATAGCTTCTTTTTTCCATTTTTCATTTTTAGTCAAATTGTACATATACCATAATATACCTGGATAAAACCCAGAGGTCCACATCAACCTGTCGTTCTTAATTTCCTTCCATTCCTTTTTATTAGTTTCGATAAGGCGCGGATGCAGAGCAAGATTTGTGAGTTTAGGTGCTGAAATCTCCAGTTGAGATTCACAATCTGATATTGCCTTTTCAAGGCTAAACTGATGGTCCACGGATAACATCTCTGGTGCTGATTCCTTTACACCATTCTTTTCAACATCTTTACAGCCAATAAGACAAACCAACAGGGCGACTAAAACTAATCTCATATTAATCATACCAATAAAATTTTAATCACATTAAAATAAAACTTAAAAAAACACCTTGAATACTTGTTTTTACACAATCTCAAGGTGTCAACAACTAAATACTAAACTAACTTCGTTATGAACCGTAAACGTTACTTCCTTATTCAAATATCATGAATAAAAAGTCTATTACTAGGGGGGTAGTAGTTCATTAAACTGGGGTTATTTGTTCATTTCACATTTAAAAACCGAACCAATACTGCCGTAAGCGTTTTGTACTCTAAAAGCAGGGCTTTAAGAATTTCCATTTTCCTAAACCAATCGTTTTTTGTACTGAAACAAGTGACTAGCTCTACTATTTACCTCAATGGTCTATTTAATGAAAATTGAATGAATAGTATGGATAGCTTTGACACCGGTCTATATAAAAATAGTAATTGCCTATTTATAAGGTAATAGGATAGTAATGTTTAAAAAATCAGGAAAAATAAATACCTAATATTTATAATTTAGTGCTTTGTGGAAACTAAGAAGATTTCCCATAAATCATCGGTAATTATTTTTTTCTTCTTGAGGCTTAGAAGCTCATCTGTATCGTTTCTAAAGAATGCTAGTACTAGCTGGTTTTTAAGATTATTATCTTCTGATGCTTCTTCCAGTTTTAAAAGTATAGTTTTTAATTCTTCTTCCCTTCCGAGCTTTTTTAATGACAATAATCCAAATAAGTTATCTGTGTTTGGCTTCCACCCATTATTATTTGAGTATGCTATAATCTTCTTTAAAAGCTCTTGCTCCTTAACAGCATCTACTAGCGCACTATTACAAATGGCCAATAAATAATTCTGTAACCTTTCATCTGGTTCATAGGGCTTGCCTACGCCAATATTTTCAGGCCATTCTTTAGACAAATTCAAGGTTTGAATTGCCTTTTCGTAACTTTTCTTTTTAATAAACGCAATTGCTATTGACATATGAGCGCGTTCGTATATTTTTCTACTATTATTGGCATGTTCAAATGGTAGTACCTGAATATTTTTAAGCACTTTTAGAACCTCCTTATTTTCACCCTTATATAAAAGCGATTGTGCGTGGACCATCCCAATATTGTAGTTGTTAGGATATTTTTTATATGCTTTCTGCGATAAAGCTAGGGCTTTCTCATAGTTTGCCGTTTCTAGGGAGAATCGTATATTTTCCTCCCAAACTTTCCAGTCTGCCGGACGTAGCTCTAATGCACGTGCATAATCTTCTAAGCTTCCTAAAATATTTTCATCTTTGAGTATTTCTGCCCTAAAGCGATAGAACACATCTGAATCTGGTGTATTCCCAAGTATTTTTAAAATTGACTTACCTTCATATATTAATCCTACAGCTAAATAATTTTGAGCCAAATAATAGCTAAACTTCCAACTAGACGGTTGCTTCGCTGCTGCCCATATCATAACTGGAAGTGATTCACGACGATATGGAAACACAAAATCACTACTGCTTTTCTGAGCCTCCGTTAACAAAGTCAAACTTTTCACCTCATCGGACTCTTTTAGGATAAAGGATAGCCAAAGCTTATTTTTAGGATTCGTTACATCCAAATCTAGTATGCGGATAGCTTCCTCGACCAATCCAAGTTTATGGTACTGCAGCGCCAAATCTAGAATAGTTTCTGAAGAAAATTCATTTTCAATACCTATTAAGTTCCTTAATGACTGCACTTGTCCACCCATAAATTCTTTCTCTAACAAGGCGAAATAGTTTAAGGCATCTATTTTCAGAATAGCTTCTATTTCCTGTTGAAACTCTCTATTATTTTTTTGTTTTCTTGCAACAACAGCTAGTACTTTTCTTGCGTTTAGGTTGTACGTATTAAAATCTAAAGCCTTACGCGCATATATCTTTGCGCTTGGATAATTTTGCGAGGCCAAATACAATTCTGCCATTTGAGCATAAGAAACAGACCTATATTTTATATCCCGAGCGGCCCAGCCAAATGATTCCAATGCATTTATAGTATCGTTTATTTCACGATAGCTTAGTCCAACTATATAATTGGCTCCTGAATCATAGGTATCCATCTTTAGAACGGCATTCGCGTGTTTCAGTGATCTGTCGTAATTTGTTTTTCTATAGTCCAGCTCAGCCAGTTTAACTAATGCTGCTCTATGAGAAGGATCTAATTGTAGGAGTTCCTTAAACAATTCAGTCGCTTTTGGATATTCCCTAAACTCCATCGCCTCAACCCCGTCTTGAAACAATTGTTCCGTTTTGGATACCTTGAGATTCAAATCAGGATAAAATGGCCTTTTTAAGCGGTTTTGCTCAGATTGGTTTGTATACTGCAATTCTGTTCCCTTGACCACTACTTCAATTTTATCCATAATGGAAACCGGAATTGTTTTAGAAAATATTTCCATGGGCTTCAAATCCAATGTTTGTGTGAAAACAGATTTTCCATTTACCATCACTATAATTTCTTTATCAAGTTTTTGAAATGCATTGAGACCAACATAAACAGTTTCTTTTTCAACTTCCACATTCAAAGCACCGTGTTTTGAAGCATCTACCATCCCTCCAATATCCTTTAAAGGAAACCAAATTTCTGACCACGTATCCATTACGAAAGGATCGAAGCCTACTTGACTTATTGGATTAACCGCTCCTGGAGAATATTGGTCCAGAAGTCTCCCAGCTTGAAATTCAACATATTGACCATCTGAATCAGTTAATAAATCCTCCCAAATACCTCCTGAGCGCGCCAAAGACCAAAGCCATAGTTTCTGTCCTGGCATTTCCTCGTAAGATGCCCATTGCCCAAAACCAAAATCTCGATCATGATAATATCCACCGAAGAAATCATTGTACTCCCCAACGACATGATAGGATTTATCCTTACCAAAATTATTCTTTTCATAAAAGGCTAAATTTCTACCCTTACTGTCCCTTGGCCATGAGTGGGCAGTTCCATCGTGATCCAAATAGGTGGTACCTGGAATAAAAAACTCCAAGTCTTTAGACACGACTGCAGCGGCAGTCATCCAATTATAATATGATTCCGATATAGGTGATGCATTGTACCAAGACACGTTGGTCTCAAAATACGCTCTATCCTTTTCTAATCGTATCTCTACGACCCAACGAGTGTTAGAAGGTAAATCTGTATTGCTAACAAAACAACTCACACTACCATCAGCATTCGTCTTGGTCGTATAATCTACAGGCGTTGCAGTACTTGGATGATGACCTATAATACCAAAGTTCATTTCTATACCACCGGAGGCCCAAGGTCCTCTCAAGGCAATATTCCTGAATTTAACCACCTCATTTTTATAGATGAACTCATTTCCAGTACTTTTTTCTATAGCACCCCATACTTTACCGCCAATTTCTGGTAGCACAAGAACTTTTATGTAATCATTCTCAAGAGTGACCACTTTCCAATCCTTTTTTTTGGATACATGCTCATACGCGTCGAACTTAAAATATGGAAAAATTTTAGGATTATCCGATAGCATTGGCACCGGGTTTGGCTTTCCAAAACCATACGTTTCAATTTCTACTATTTCTTCCTTAATAGTAGCTTCCTGACCATGAGAAATAGTAATAATCAATAGAAAAAAGATAATAAATATAGGGTCCTTCACGATTATGAAATTATTGGTTGTTATTAATTTTATAAATTTCAACTGGAGCGTCATTCTTAGCAAATATGATAGATTCAGAGCCATTTGCAAGTTTTAAAGTCATGATACCCCTCACTTCTCCATTTACATTTAACCCACTTTCAAGTGTACTGGTTTCAACGAAATCCCCTTTTCCGTTTCCGAGCAATAGTATTCCTCTATTAGCATCATAACGACCATACTTTACCCTACTTCCAAAAAAATTACCTCCCATCAGAACATCCATGTTGCCATCAGCATTTACATCTTTTACAAGTATCCCATAAATTGGAGAAAACTGTGTTGAAATAGGCAGTGGTGAAATATTAAATTGACCGTTGCCTAAATTCTCTATATAACTTGTAGCCAAATTCTTTGCCGTTAAACTAGATGCTCCTTTTAACTCCTCTTCAGAGAAAATATCGCCTATTTGCTGATCGGCGTAATCAGAATAGTTTACATATTTACTTTTAAGGCCATTGAGTTGGGACAACAGATCATCTTTAGAAAAAACAGGATAACTCTTACCCAATATATAAGAGCAAAGAACTGGATCAATCGAGCCATTGCCATCAAAGTCTTTAAAATAAAGGGTTAATGGCTCATTTAAAGATGCCTTTAATTGTGAATTAAGACCTAGATTTCCCACTATAAAATCCATATCCCCATCGTTATCAAAATCTCCAGCTGCAATTTTGTTCCACCAACCCTCTGAATCTTCAAGTCCGTTCGCTTTATCTTCTTCTATGAGTCCATCCGCAGTATTCATAAACATGCGAACTCCCATAAATTCACCCACTAGAATTAAATCCTCTCTTCCATCGTCATTAAAATCGCCCCAAAAGGCATCGGTTACCATTCCAGGGTTTTCTAATAACGGAGCTAATTTTTGAGTGCTATCCGTAAATTTTCCGAGTCCATCATTTTCAAGTAAATAACTTTTGGGTGTGCTGGGGTACTTGCCAGGCACCAATCTTCCACCTACAAAAAGATCTATATCACCATCGTTATCAAAATCACTACCTGCAACACATGAACCGCTAGTTAGCATTTGAGGGAGAAACGTACTGTTCTTACTGAATTTACCACGACCATCGTTTATATAAAGCCGGTCTTGTAACGCCTGTGCATTTTCGTCGTATTCGTTACCTCCACTAACGACATAAAGATCTTTATCACCATCATTATCGGCATCAAAAAAGAGCGCATCTATATCTTCAGATTCTTTATCCTCTTCAAACACTTTAGAGGTTGATGCTGTAAATGCTTCTGATTTTGCCTGATAAAACAACGTTCCGGCTGTTCCTTTTGCGCCTCCTATATATATATCGCTTAAACCATCACCATTTACATCGGCCGCTACTATACCCGGACCTTGAGTAGATAATTTATGCGGTAAAAGCTGCTCTCTCTTAAAATCGTTATAATTGTTTTCTACGTGTGTATAAGTGATAAGACTATCTTCAGGAATCGCCACAAAAAATGGTTTTTGTAATGCTACGTTTACTTCACCCTCAAAACTTGCAGCTGACTGTTTTAAAATTAACATTTGATTGGTAGGTACATTATCCAATATTTGAACTTTGGTATTCGGCCATGTTACTCTGAGTTTGGGAATACTTTTGAAAGCTCCTAGACCAAAAACTAATCCATAATCAACTGAAGATTGATAGCCACGTGAAGGGGATACCTCTTGGGCCATAATTTGATTAGCAACCATTAACTCTATTTTCGCACCAATACCATATGTATTTTTTCCCTCCCCAATGAGCTTTATTTTTAAATAATTATTGTTATTTTGGATTTCACTATTATTTCTATAAACAAAGGCTCTTTCATCAATGTTATTTACTACTAGATCCAAATCTCCGTCGTTATCCAAGTCGGCAAAGCTTGCGCCGTTAGAAAGTGTTTTTTGGTCCAATCCCCAAGCCGAATTCATTTTCTCAAATGTAAGGTCACCATTATTTTTATAGCTGTAGTTCTCCTCAACGGTAGCAGGTATGTTTGCAATGAGTTCCATTATGGCCTTTTGCTCTCCAGTCTTGTTTTCAGTTAACTTTTCTTGAACGGCATAGTTCATGAAATCCATATTGGTATAGTCTTTTTTATACCCATTTGTGATAAAAAGGTCCTTAAAACCATCATTATCCATATCAAAAAATAGAGAGGCCCAGCTCCAATCTGTATTGGAAACACCAGATAACTGCCCAATTTCTGAAAATGACTTACCTTGATTATTGAGTTGTAACATGTTCCTCATGGTCTGATTATGAAAGCCCGAATTTACGAGCCGTTGATATTTATCATAATTATCAGGACCCGAGACCATTTTTTGCCTCTCATTGCCCTCAGGTAGCATATCTAATGTCATGATATCGGTAAACCCATCGTTATTCATATCGGCAATATCAGAACCCATCGAGAATAAGGAGGTATGCCCTATAAATTGCTCCAAGCTGTTAGTAAATGTTCCATCTTGGTTATTTAGGTATAGATAATCCTGCTCATTATAGTCGTTGGAGACATAAATATCGGGCCAACCATCATTATTTATATCAGATACTGCAATACCCAGCCCAAACCCCAGAACATTAGAAATAAGCCCTGCTTCATCGCTTACTTCCTTATATTTTCCATTATCGTTTCTATATAATTTATCTGAATACGCCTTGTTCTTTCGATTCTTTAATGAGGCAGTTATTTGTCCAAAACCAGCATATTCTTGAGTTGAGTGATTTAAAACATACAAATCCAAATCACCATCTCTATCATAATCAAAAAAACTCCCTTGCGTTGAATATCCTGAATCTGCAATACCGTAGTCCTCCCCTTTTTCAGTAAAAGTGAGGTCGCCATTATTTATAAAAAGCAGGTTTTTTCTTTTGCTTACTGCAGGGGCAGCTGAGCGGCACACATAAATGTCCAAAAAACCATCGGCATTTACATCTGCCATAGTAACACCCGTATTCCATAGTCCTTCGGCAAATACCCCAGCTTCCTTTGCAATTTCTTTGAACTCAAAATCACCTTGATTGATATATAAGTGGCTACCCACCATGTTACCGGTAAAATAAATATCCGGTAGACCGTCATTGTTTATATCTCCTATAGAGACTCCTCCACCGTTATATAAATAACCATACTTTAAGACATTAAACTCCTCTGTTTCCTTTAATACATTCTTGAAATCGATACCAGTTTGTCTTGTTGTCATCAACGTAAACATTGTATCGGTATGATTATCAACACACGAAAAAAGGAGAGCAACTATTACTAAAAGAGAGATTAATTTGGTTTTTTGCATTATACGGAGTTCTTGAATCTAATGATATTTTAGTTTGAATCTAGAAAATAAAAGATACAAAAAAAGACCGCATGGATTAGCGGTCTTTTTAGTTATTAAAAAATATTTATACTAGTTTTTCTTATCCCACCAAAGTTTTGTGGTTCCTGAATCTGGACCTCCCAACAAATTGGATACAGCCGCCTCTGTTGCAGAAGTATTATCTGCGTATTCAGTAGCAGTATAAGTCATTCGTCTTGGAATTTGATCTACAGCGATGTCAGGGTTTAAGGTATTCAAACGATCATAAAGAATTGGATATCCTGTTCTTCTACGTTCAGCATAAGCTTCTTCACTATCAGGCCATAACGCGATCCATTTCTGTGTTATAATCTGCTCCAATTGTTGTTCTGACGTCCCAGCTGCATTATAAGCTACTGGAGCAGTGGAAACTGGGGGTGTTAGACCCCCATCAAAAGACGCTGGGATTAAAGCACTAGTCACATAATCATCTCCAGAAAGGTTAGTGCCATCATAACCTAACTGCACGTGGTTAGATACAATACCTTGGTTATATAAATCGGCAGCTGAACCACCCATGTTCCAACCCTGTAAAGCTCCTTCAGCTCTTAAGAAGTAAGCTTCTGAAGTTGCCATAACTACCCAAGCAGGGCCTGGGTCACCACCTAGCGTATAAGGCGCTGCCATATTGGAAGTCAAGGTATTGAAACTTGTTGTTGCTTTAGATTCTGACGTTTGCCCGTTACGCATTCCCTCATAAGGAAAAGAGACCCCGGTTGGGTCATCTGTTGCATCGGGTTCAGCTGCCGGGGCAGCAATACTAGCCATACGTGGATCTTCATATCCTTTAAGGATACTTTCCATGTCAGCACTCATTCTAAACTCACCCCATTGGGTAATCGTAGTATATGAGTTTTGGAAGTTAATATCTGTACCAATACTAGCATTGTCATCATTCGAAAGCATTACTCCATCAGCTACAGCTTTCTCGGCATTAGTCTTAGAAAGCGCTGGATCAGCATATCGTACACGCATCGCCAAACGAAGTCTTAATGTATTGGCAAATTTTAACCAAGAATCAACATCACCACCATATATAACATCATTTCCAGCCAAAAATGAAGTACCTCCGGCGTTAGCCTTAAGCACAGTTACAGCTTCTTCTAAGGTTACAAAGAAATCGTTATAGATAGCCTCTTGTGAGTCATAAGGCACCTCTTTTTCCAAGTTTCCAAATTCAGAATAAGGAATTGGTCCCCAATAATCTGTCACCCTATGATAGGCATATACACGCCAAACTTTCATCATTGCATTTTCCAAGGTAAAACCTAAATTTTCAGCAGTATCTTCAGCAAACTTAATGTTAGGTGCAGCCCGCTGATAGAAATAACGATAGGCTCCGTTTAGCCAACCTCCTACCAGTTCGAACTGATCACTATTGAAATTTGGCGCAGTGGTCGCAAAATAATTGGAGTATACATCTGCGAATAGGGAATGTCCTAATTGGAATGGTCCCCTAGCTTGATCAAAAGGCATATAATTTGGGGTATAAAGAGCCCTTTTAACAAATAAGGGATATTCCGAGGACGTTACCGCATCTTCAGTAAAGTTTTTAGGATCTGTGTTCAGTTCCGTAAAGTCATCCGTGCAACTGACAGTGAAGGCCGTTACAGCCATACCTAGCACGAATTGTTTTAGTTTATTTTTCATTTTTTTTCTTTTAAATTATTTTTTTTAAAATCCAAAGTTGATAGACACCCCAATATTCCTTGTTGTAGGTAGTGCAAAAGCTTCACGGCCCTCACTACTATTATCAGTACCTCCAAGTACCTCCGGATCAAAGTTTTCTGCTTTATTCGAAATAAAGAAAAGGTTTCTTCCCACCAAAGACACATTGGCCGAGGTTAAAAAGCTTTTTGATAAAAAGCGCTCTGGAACCGAATAACCTATAACCAACTCACGAAGACGAACATTAGAAAGTTCTCGAACAAAAGCCTCTCCTACTGGTGTATTTCTACCCCCTACTCTGTTCCAAAATTCTTCTGCCGAAACGGAAATGTTATTGGGACTACCGTCTGCAAAAACAGCCGTTTCGCCACTGTAGAAATTATCACCAAAGACAAGTCCACCATCACGACCTTCTGTCGTATAATCTAAGACACCATCCCTAGCTAAAATTGCCTCTGAAAAACTGGTAACGCTACCACCTTGACGAATATCAATCAGAGCACTGATATTAAAGTCTTTATAACGGAATGAATTTTGGATACCACCCAACCAATCTGGATTAAAGTTTGCTACCTTAACAGCATCACGGCCAGGAGTAATAATCGGAAGACCAAAAGCATCTACAATTACATTTCCGTCATCATTACGTTCGTAACCTCGAGAATAAATATCACCGAACTCACCACCTACTTCCAAAACATAATCCCTGATAAAATCACTATCTACAGTAAGTCTATCAAAACCATCAGCAATTGCCAAAACCTCATTTTGGTTGGTAGCAAAGTTAAGATTCAAATCCCAAGAAAAATCAGGGTTGTCTATTAGTGTACCACCCAAGACGATTTCAAAACCACGGTTTTGAATATCACCTCCATTTTGGAACAAATTAGCTATACCAGAACCAACAGGTGTCGGTGTACTAAAAATCTGGTCAAAGGAATTAATTTTATAATACGTTAAATCAAATCTTAAACGGTTTTGGAAAAAGCGTGAATCAAAACCAAGTTCTAAGGATTGGGTAGTTACCGGTCTTAAATCTGGATTTGGCTGCTCTGGATTCAAATCTAAACTTCCAAAACGAATATCGGCCCTTCTAGAAAGTCGAAAAGCATCTGCATCTGCACCTACCTCTGCCCAGTTAGCCCTTAACTTTAAAAAACTTAAAGGGGTACTGCTTAAATCAACCAAATCAGTAATTACACCGGTAAGACCTACAGATGGATAAAAATAAGATCGATTGTTTTCAGGAAGTGTTGAACTCCAATCGTTCCTTGCTGTTACATTAAGAAATATAGCATTTTTATAGGATAATTCTCCTAAACCGTAAACAGACTGTGTTTCGAACCTATCCAACTCTTCTGTGGCAATAGGGTTTTGAGTATTGCTTAAGGCAAAGAAATTCTCTATTGTAAAGTTTCGCCCTTCACCCTGCAAGAAGTTTCTTTGAAAATAACGTTGATTTGCACCTGCACTAATATCAATTTTAAAGTCTTCAGAAATCTGTTTGTTATAATTGATTAGGATATCATTATTCCAATCGAATTGATTACTGGCAACTTTACGATACTGGCCAAACTGAGCTCGTGTGTATGTATCATTGTACCATATACGCTCTTCTGAACGGCTAGTGCGATCTAAAGCAGACCGTACCATTACGGAGAGATCTTCATTAACTTGGTACTTTAGAGATAGTAGACCTAATACTCTTTCATCTAATCTAGGGTTCAAAATATTATTCCTACTCCAGTATGGGTTACCTCCACCATTAAACTGTGGTAAAAAGTAGTGTTGTCTTAATTTACCTTCATCATTAATAAATTGATAGTCCTGAAAATCCTTGGTACGGATGTTTCTAGGTATCGTATATAAATAACGTAAGGGATTATCATAGTCTTCGCCTGTAGCAAGTACATTAGAGAAATTATCCCTGATATAATTAATCTTAGCATCTACTTGTAGTTTATCGGTAATTTTAGACGTAATCCTAGTGTTTATACTGTGTCTATCCAAATTATTTCCTGGTACAATACCTCCTGCATCAGTAAACGTATACCCCAAAAAGACATTAGTCTTTTCACTGTTCATGTTCACACCTAAGTTAGTCGCCAATTCATGACCCGTCTTAAAAAAGTCAGTCACATTATCTGGTTGAGCTTCGTATGCATAGGTGCCTCCAAAATCAGAATAGTTGGGATTGTTGGACCAATGAGCTACCTGGCTGCCATCAAAACGTGGACCCCATGAAGTAGTTGCGGTTTCTGAATATGTACCACCAGCACCCTGTCCATAATCATTCTGAAATTTAAGCAAGTTTATAGGGGTAGAGATAGTGGATGCAAAACCTAACGTAGTTGAAACCCCTGGTTTCGCACCTTTACCACTTTTGGTAGTAATAACGATTGCGCCGTTCTGAGCTCTACTACCATATAATGCTGCAGCATTTGCACCTCTAAGTACTGATATTTCCTGAATATCATCTGGGCTAATATTACTAATATCCCCATTAAGAAGAATACCGTCAACAACATATAGCGGCTGACTACTACCACCAATAGATTTGTTACCCCTCATTACAACTTTGGTAGGAGCACCAACACCAGAACCAGATCGCGTGATAGATATACCGGCTACTTTACCACTTAAACCTTCCAAAACGTTAACAGAACGTGCCTTGGTAAGCTCTTCGGTATCTACTTGCTGATTTGCATAAGACAAGGACTTTGCTTGCCTTTCAAGGCCTAATGCCGTTACTACGACCTCCTCTAATTGGCTAGCATCTTCTTCCATACTAACATTAATAGTCTTAGAAGAACCAATATTAATAGACTGTACTTTTGTTCCTAAATAGGAAAACACCAAAACATCCCCTGTTGCGGCTGTTATTGTGTAGTTACCATCAAAATCGGTTTGGGTACCGTTTGTGGTTCCCTTTACCAAGACGTTTACACCCGGCAAAGGCATGTTGTCACTAGCATTGGTAACCGTACCGGATACCGTACCATCTTGTGCAATCGCGCTATGTCCAAAGAACAGCAACACAAGCACTAAAAAGTAATTAATTTTTCCTTTCATTCGAATAGTAGTTTAGAGTTATTTAGATTAATCCTCCAAATATTAAAAATTTGTACGTTTTAAACAGGGGTGTAGGAGTTCAATGAACAGGTGTTGACCGTTCATTGAACAGCAGGGATACACAACGAGTACAATGTTAATAAAAATTAAATGTGAATGTTGTATTACGCATTTCATAGTAACCTGAGTTCGATTAAAACATAACTAGTTGATTTGTTTTAACGGTTTGATATTTGATGCTAGGTTTCTTGGGCAAGAAGCTATATGCAATAAGGCCTGAGATAATATTCACCAAGAAATTACCAAAG